>NZ_CM134197.1:0-670000 GCF_054111225.1 Wenyingzhuangia sp. IMCC45533
ATGATTAAAACACCTGAAGACATATGGGCATCATGCTTAAGTTTTATTAAAGATAACATTACACCAGTTGGCTATAAGACATGGTTTGAACCTATTGTACCCGTAAAATTGGAGGGTGCTGCTTTAACGATTCAGGTTCCTAGTAAATTCTTTTTTGAATTTTTAGAAGAAAATTATGTTAAAATCATGCGAAGTGCTTTGGTAAGAGAATTAGGAAAGGAAGCACGTTTATTATATGATGTTAGGTTAGAAAATTCTTACAGTAGCAAAGTACCGCAAACAGTAAAAATTCCAAGTGCGAACAGAGCACCTATGAAACCACAAAATGTGACATTTTCCTCAAAAACAGCTAGTAGAGAGGTGAAAAACCCATTTGTAATTCCAGGTTTACAAAAGGTGAAGGTAGAGTCTAACTTGAATCCAAATTATTGTTTTGAAAACTATATGGAGGGTGAATCTAACCGATTGGGTAGATCTGCAGGGATGGCAGTAGCCAACAAGCCAGGAGGAACTTCTTTTAATCCGTTAATGATATATGGTGGAGTAGGTTTGGGTAAAACTCACTTGGCACATGCCATAGGAGTTCAAGTAAAAGATAAGTATCCAGATAAAACGGTTTTATACGTTTCAACAGAAAAGTTTATCCAACAGTACGGAGATGCTGTTTTAAAAAATAACAATAGAAATGACTTTTTACATTTCTATCAAATGATTGATGTTCTAATTGTAGATGACATTCAGTTTTTATCAGGTAAGACAAAAACACAAGATGCTTTTTTCCAAATATTTAACGAGTTACATCAAAATGGAAAGCAAGTCATTTTAACTTCTGATAAAGCCCCTGTGGATATGCAGGACATTGAACAAAGGTTGTTGTCTAGATTTAAATGGGGATTATCAGCAGAGCTTCAAGCTCCGGATTATGAAACTCGTATCAATATTCTGAACAACAGACTTTATAGAGATGGGGTAGAGGTGCCCGAAGAGGTGATTGCGTTCATAGCAAAACACATCAAAACAAACGTAAGGGAGTTGGAAGGAGTGGTAACTTCTTTAATTGCTCAAGCGGCCTTTAACAAAAAAGAATTTAGTTTAACCTTAGCGAAAACTATAGTTGATAAATTTGTTAAGAATACTAAAAAAGAAGTTTCTGTAGATTATATTCAAAAAGTAGTGTCCAAATATTTTGAAATAGATTTGGCAACGCTACAATCCAAAACAAGAAAACGTCATATTGTGCAAGCAAGACAATTGGCCATGTATTTTGCTAAAAAATTAACAAAATCTTCTTTGGCAAGTATAGGAGCTCAAATAGGAAAAAGAGATCATGCTACGGTGTTGCATGCTTGTAAAACAGTAGATAACTTAACCGTTACAGATAAACAATTTAAAAAGTACGTAGAAGACATTTCTAAAAAATTATCTTTTTAAATAAAGATGAAGCGTACTAAAGTTTTGATGGTTTGTTTGGGGAATATTTGTAGATCTCCTTTGGCAGAAGGCATACTAAAGTCTAAAATAACCCATCAAAATGTAGAGGTAGATTCTGCAGGAACAGGTGCTTATCACATAGGTAATTCACCAGATATTAGGTCTATTCAGGTAGCTAAGAAAAACGGTATAGACATTACGAATCAAAAAGCAAGAAAGATAAAGGCTTCGGACTTAGTTGAGTTCGATTTTATTTATGCAATGGATGAGTCTAACTATAGAAATATAATATCTCTGGCTAGCAACAACGCTGAAAAAGCCAAAGTGTTCATGATTATGAATGAAGTTTATCCTGATAAAAACGTAGCTGTTCCAGATCCTTATTACGGAGGAGACCAAGGATTTAATCAGGTGTTTCAAATGCTAGACACAGCATGCGATGTTATTATCAATAAAATAAAATAGATGAAAGGCAATTTGTATTTAATACCTACCACGCTTGGAGACAACGAACCTTTAGAGGTTATGCCAATTTCTGTGAAATCGGTGGTGGAAAGTCTTACCTATTTTATTGTTGAAAACGAAAAATCTGCTCGTAGGTTTATCAAAAAAATTACACCTTCAAAATCGCAACCCAACCTAAAGCTAAAGTTGATTGATAAATATGTAGATCCGGTTGAGGTGAATACTTATTTAGATATCTGTATGGAAGGAACTTCGGTGGGTTTATTATCCGAAGCTGGTGTTCCTGCTGTGGCAGACCCAGGATCTGATGTAGTGGCTTTAGCGCATAAGAAAGGAATTAGAGTAGTTCCTTTGGTTGGACCTTCGTCTATACTGATGGCAATGATGGCTAGTGGTATGAATGGACAAAGCTTTGCCTTTAATGGATACTTACCTATTGAAAAAAACGAAAGAAAAAGAGAAATTAAGAGATTAGAAAAAGTATCTAGAGAGCACAACCAGTCTCAGCTATTTATAGAAACTCCTTACAGAAATATCAAAATGTTAGAAGATTTAAAATCTACCTTATCTGCAAATACCAAACTTTGTATTGCAGCAAATATTACCATGTCTAACGAATATATTAGAACCTATACTGTAGCGGAGTGGAAAAATCAACAGCCAGAGCTACATAAAATTCCCGCAATTTTTATTGTTCATGCTTAAGGGAATTGTTTAAAAGAAATGGTACGACTTTAACACTTTTAAACCAAAAAGTCCCTGCTCAAAGGAATAGCATACGTAATGCTTATTTTTCATTTTTTCAAAACTCGTAAACATTCTAAAAGAAGAAACTTTGTGGTAGCTATTGTTTTCTAAAATAATAGAACTAGTTTTTTGAGCATTGTTTCCAAAAGATGAATATTGGTGTTTAAACGAATAAGTTTCCTCAGTAGCTGAGCTTGAAAAATGGTAATTGATAAAAAATATAAAATTGATGGCAAGCGGAATACTCAGCAGGTACCATTTGTGTTTTATTCTTTTGTAGAAATAGAGAATGAGATATAAAAAGATGTTGGTGATGATAAAAATGCTAGCGCTAACAAAGTTATTTAATTCTGTGTTTAAAGTATATTTTACAAATAAATACAGATTGATAATTATTGAAATAACGTATTGACTTGCTTTGATTTTTAGAATGGTTTGCAAAGCTTCCTTTAACACTTCAAGATCTAAATCTACGTGCTTTCTGTAATTCCTCTGCCAAAAAAAAGCTGCGGCTAAGCTTAGAATCACCCCTATTAATTTTTGATTAAAAACGTAATGAGACGTTAATATAATGGGAGCTGTAATTAATATAACGGAAAGAAAAAATTGAAGATGGTTTAAAAGAATTACAAAGGCTTGATCGTTTTTATAAAAATCACTATTTAAAAACTCCTCGTATCGCATTCTAGCATGTGCTCTTGCTTGCTCTCTTGCCTTTTCTCTAGCATCATAAAATTCTCGGTCTACGGTTTCGTAAACTGGAATTTCATCATTTTTATATTGGCACAAATACTGATATGCTTCTGATAGAGCAATAAAAAGTTGCTCAGCGTTTTCGTTTTTATTTTTATCAGGATGACATTGTTTAGCCTTTCTCCTGTAAGCTTTTTTAATGTCGTTCAAAGATGAATCACTATCAACTCCCAAAAGGACGTAATATTTTTCTATTTGATGCATTCATTGATTTTTAAAGCACTAAAATACAACTTATCTGTTTGAGAATTGTTTTCTGTACCATCTTTGGTAGATAGCAGCATTTCTATTGTGCTGCGCTAAAGTTTTGGCAAAGCTATGCGTTCCTGCTTTGGCAGGATTTGCACAAAAGTAAATAAAGGAATGTCTTTCAGCATTTAATACGGCGTCTATGGCATCCACGTCTGGCATTGCTATAGCAGAAGGAGGAAGTCCTCTTTGGACGTATGTATTGTAAGGGTGATTTAGTTTTAGGTGTTTGTGTAGCGTTCTTTTAATAACAATGTCTCGACCATACTTTTCTTTCCAAGCGTAATTCGCAGTAGGATCGGCTTGCAGCGGAATTCCTCGTTTTAATCGATTTAGGTACACCCCTGCAATTCTTTTTCTCTCAGGCTTGTACTGCGTTTCACTTTGAACAATAGAAGCCAAAGTGATAACTTGATTCTTGGATAAATTGAGATCCTTAGCTTTAAGGAGTCTTTCATCGGTCCAAAAACGCTGGTAAGCATTATATAGTTTTTCTCTTAAATCGTTAGGACTGATATTCCAGTAACAATTGTAAGTGTAGGGCATACAATAATTTATAGCTGTTTTTTTGTTGAAGCCTTTGTTCTCTAAAAAGTCAATATCCAATAAACTATTGATGATTGCTGTAGAATCCGCTTCAATTTGTTGGGCAAGTCTTTCCGCCAAATTTTCGATATATCGCTGATTGTTAAAAGTGACTTTAATAGGAGTTTGACGACCACTTCTTAATAAATTAATAATCTCGTTGGCATTCATCCCTTTTTTTAACACATACATTCCAGGTTTTACGTGTGTATATTTCTTTAAAGAGGCAACAGTTTTAATATTCTGAATGTCAACTACCACGGGACTCAGTTTATTTGTCACATCATCAATATTGTCGTGAGAACCTATAAAAAATTTAGTATCATTTTGTATTTGGCCACTGTAAATGATATTGTAAAAATAACAAGAAACGCTTACGATTAAGAGAGAGAAAATCCCCAAGCCCCAAAATATTTTTTTCATAAATGTTTAAGATTGAGATTTTAAAATTTGATAAAAAGCAACATCTTTATATTGATTGTTACTATAAATCCAATTTTTTTTGATTCCCGATTTTTGGTAATTCAATGTTTCAAAAAGTCGAATGCTGTAAATATTATCAGTAGCAATATTTGCAAACAACTGATGCAGATTCAGTTTAGAAAAAGCATACTGATGCATCAATTCCAAAGCCTGTTTTGCATATCCCATTTTTCGGAAGTTTTCTTGAATCAAAATTCCCACTCCAGCTCTAGCGTGTTGTGAATTAAAATCAAATAAGTCAATAGTTCCCACAGCAATATCTTGGAGGTTTACAATGATAAAGCGCAATTGTTTGGCTTCGTAAATATCTAAGTGACTGTTTTTAATATATTGCTTGAGCAAATATTTAGAAAAAGGCTGTTGCGTATCGCTTACTTCCCAATAGGATTCGTTATTTTCTATTTTGTATAAAAAGTCCAAATCTTCTGGTTCGATAGCTCTTAGCTTTACAAGATTGCCAGAAAGTTTATTCATGATAATTCATTGTCCCTTTAAATACAAAAGTCGCGGGTCCTTTTAAAAATACGTTTTTATAACCCTCATCTGTAGGCTCAAAAGAAACTTCTAGATGACCTCCCTCAACTTGCAGCGGTATTTTAGTCTTGCTGGTTAATTTTTTCTCGTACATGGCTATGGCAACGGCAGTAACCCCAGTACCACAAGCAAGGGTTTCATTTTCTACTCCTCTTTCATAGGTTCTTACTCTAAAACCATCATTTAAAGGGGCTACAAAATTTACATTGGTCCCTTCATCAAAATAAGGAGCACCGTAACGTATTTTATGTCCATTATTTTTTACGTCATATTTCTCGATATCGGTTACAATTTCAACGTGATGCGGAGAACCCGTGTTTAAAAAACAATGGTTATCATAAATATTGATGTCTTTAACATCAATCATTTGTAAATTGGTTACTCCGTTTTCGTAAGAAGCATAGTGCAAACCATCCACAGCATCAAAAGTAGTTTCTGTTTTAAAAATACCGAGTTTATGAGCAAAGGCAACCAAACAACGTCCTCCATTTCCACACATTGTACTTTCTGTTCCATCGGAATTGTAATAGACCATGGTAAAGTCGTACTTATCAGACGGATTTAGTAGCATTAAACCATCAGCACCTACACCAAACCTTCTATCACATAGAAAGTTAACAAGCTTAGTGTTTTCTCTAGGGAAATCTAATTTTCTATTATCAATGATCACAAAATCATTTCCAGTTCCTTGATATTTATAAAAAGTTATCTCCATTTATTGTTTTGTTGAGTAACAAAAGTACAAAGAAAATAAATCAGTGTTATTGGTAGGCTACAGATTGCACGTATTTTTATGATTAGTTAAACTATAATTGTAATTTTATAAGAAAAAACATGAAGTTTATACTACAATTAATCGTTAACGGAGTGGCGATAATTTTACTTGCGAATCTATTACCAGGTGTATATGTATCCTCTCTGTCAACAGCGATATGGGTTGCGCTGGTACTAGGGGTTTTAAATGTATTGGTTAAACCAGTGCTTATTATTTTTACATTGCCTATAACAGTGTTAACATTAGGTTTATTTTTGTTGTTTATCAACGTAATCATCATCAATATAGCAGCTGCTTTGGTTTCAGGTTTTGAGGTGAGTTCTATATTTATGACCTTTGTTTTTGGATTGTTACTTTCAGTACTTCAATCTTTCTTATCAAATGTATTTGGTTTAAAAGAATCGTAAAACTGACATTGTTTCTAATGGCACAGTTTTTGGAAAATGATGTTTAATCAATAAAAATATTAAACATGAAACAGCATATTAAATTATTTGTAGTTGCATTACTTGGAGGTTTTGTGTCATTAACCACCTATCACTATTTTGTGAAGTCAGAAGTAATTGTAGAGAAAGAAGTTGAAAAAATAAATCAGTTTCCTGTATACACATCTAACACAAATGTAGTAGCAGCCGAAACTTTGACAGATTTTACCAAGGCAGCAGAAGCAACTGTAAATGCTGTTGTCCATGTTAAAAATACTTCGGTAGGTGTACAGCAAGATCCTTTTGCTCAGTTATTTTTTGGACAAGGTTACGGAGGAGGAAGAAAGTACGAAAGGGTAGGAACAGGAAGCGGTGTGATTATCTCTCCCGACGGATACATTATTACCAATAACCATGTTATCGAAAGTGCCTCTGAGATAGAAATTAGCCTAAACAATCAAAAAAAGTATAAAGCAGAATTAATTGGAACTGATAAGTCTACAGATATTGCCTTGATTAAAATTGATGCTAAAGATTTGCCTTACGTAACTTTTGGAGATTCGGACGTTTCTAAAATTGGAGAATGGGTACTGGCCGTAGGAAATCCGTACAACTTAACATCAACAGTTACAGCGGGTATTATTAGTGCAAAGGGAAGAGACTTAGAAGGAAATAGAAATATAGAATCTTTTATACAAACAGATGCTGCCGTAAATCCAGGAAACAGTGGAGGAGCTTTGGTAAATACAAGAGGAGAGTTGATTGGTATTAATACAGCTATTTCTTCTCAGACAGGTTCATTTGTAGGATACTCTTTTGCAGTTCCCTCTAACATAGCCAAAAGAATTGTAGAAGATTTGATGGAGAGTGGTTCTGTAAAAAGAGCGGTTTTGGGTGTGACTACGCAGGTAAAAGCAAATGTGGATGGAGTTTACATTTCTGATGTATCTAAAGGAACAGGTGCAGACAAAGCTGGAATGAAATCTGGAGACGTTATTAAAAAAATAAACAACGTTAAAATTCACAAATTTTCTGACTTAGTAGGGCAACTTACTGCCAAAAGACCAGGAGATACAGTGCTAGTTACTGTGGATAGAGATGGTGTTGATAAAAATTTAAATGTAAAATTATCGGAAGTTACTGCTCTAATTACAGAAGCTTTTGGAATTGAATTTGGCGAATTAAATGCATCAGACAAACAGAAATTGGGAATAGATGCAGGGGTTAAGGTCAATAAAATAAATAATAAAGATTTACAAAAATTAGGAATCAGAGCGGGTTATGTAGTATTATCTATTAACAACTATAGACTAGCCTCTTTAACAGATGTAGAAAAAATAAAAGCGAGTATTACAGGAGAAAAGGATATCAACAAACTAGTGGTTATTAATTTAAAAGGAGATAGAGAAACTTTTTCTAGAGGTTGGTAAACTACGTATATATACTGCTAAAAAAAATACATGTTTTTAATTTATGTTAAATTATTATATGGAGATTCGTAACGATGATGATTTGTGTAGATAATCTATAAATAAAATAGTAAATTCGCAGGCTAGCACAATTATATAAAGAGCACAAGTAAAGAGATGAGTAGTTTTTTAGGAACCGGAGTTGCATTGATAACCCCTTTTGATCACGATGGAAATGTAGATGTTCAAGCTTTAGAAAAGTTGGTGGAGTTTCAGATAGAAAACGCAATAGATTATCTTGTGGTTTTGGGAACCACAGCAGAAGCTGCTACTTTAACAAAAGAAGAGAGAGCCTTAGTAAAGAAAACTATTTTAGACACTAATGCAGGTAGATTACCAATTGTATTAGGAATTGGTGGGAATAACACAAGCGCAATTATCAACGAGATAAAAGAGACTGATTTTACAGCTATCGATGCTGTATTATCAGTTTCTCCTTATTATAACAAACCTTCTCAAGAAGGGATTTATCAACATTACAAGGCGATTGCAGAAAACTGCCCAGTTGATATTATTTTATATAATGTACCTGGAAGAACGAGTTCAAATGTATTGCCAGAAACAGTAGCGAGGTTGTCTGAGATTTCCAATATTATAGGAATTAAGGAAGCTAAGGGCGATATGGATCAAGCGTTAAGATTGATAAAAGCCGTGCCGAGTGACTTTTTGGTAATTTCTGGTGATGATATGATTGCCTTGCCAATGACTTTAGCTGGTGGAGCTGGAGTAATTTCAGTGATAGGACAAGCATTGCCAAGTGAATTTTCGCATATGATTCGTCTGGGATTATTAGATAAAGGAAAAAAAGCATATAAAACACAATACAACATACAGGATAGTATAGGGTTGATTTTTAAAGAAGGAAACCCTGTAGGTATCAAAGCTTTATTGGAGATTTTAGGAAGTTCTAATGCTTCTGTAAGATTACCTTTGGTAGAAGCTAGTGTAGAATTAAAGGGAGCTTTAAGACAATTTGTAGAATCGTTTTACGTTGCCTCATAAAAATATTTCATGATCAAAATTTTTAAGCTTAGTTCAGTATTCACCTTAATGATTTTGTTGTTAACTTCTTGCGGAAGTTACAACAAGGTGCTGAATAGAGGAACGGCAAAAGAAAGATATAATTTAGCCAATAAATTATACAAAGAAAAATCGTATGACAGAGCGATTCGTTTGTATGAATTGGCAATGGCTTCATACGCAACCAAACCACAGGCAGAGGTGATTTCATTTCGTTTGGCTGATTCAAATTTTGAAATAGAAGATTACCCAACGGCAGTTTATCATTACGAAAAATTTATCAGAAACTATCCTAAAAGTACTGAGTTAGGAAACGCACAGTACAGAATTGCAGAAAGTTATTATGAACTTTCGCCAAAGTATAGCGTTACTCAAACTGATACTAAAAAGGCACTAGAAGCATTCCAAAACTATATAGATCAGAATCCAGATTCTGAAAGAATTAAAGAGGCCAACAAGAAAATTAAAGAATTAAATTTGAAGTTGGAGAAAAAAGCGTTTGAAATTGCCAAACAATATTATAAGATTGGCTATTACAAATCTGCAATAGTGGCATTTGATAATGTAATTTTAGATTACTTAGGTACTTCTTACAAAGAAGAAGCAATGCTTTACAAATTCAAGTCCACTTATCAATTGGCCATCAATAGTGTAGTGTACAAAAAACAAAAAAGAATTGACGAAGCCGTTAAGACTTACAACAGATACAAAAAAGCATTCCCATCATCCACATATTTAGAAGAAGCAGATGCTTTGTATGCAAAGTTGATGAAAGAAAGACAACCAAAACAAGAACTAAACAGTTAAAATAATTATATAAAATTATGGATTACAAAAAAACAGAAGCTCCTTTGTCTACAGTTACTTACAACAAAAACAAAGTAGAAGAACCAACGCAAAATATTTACGAGGCTATTTCTATTATTTCTCAGAGAGCAACTCAAATAGGTAGCGACTTAAAGAAAGAATTGGTAGATAAATTAGACGAATTTGCAACTTTTAACGATAGTTTAGAAGAAGTATTTGAGAACAAAGAACAAATTGAAGTATCTAAATTTTACGAAAAATTACCAAAACCACACGCAATAGCAGTAGAGGAATGGTTAGCAGGAAAAGTTTACCACAGAAAACCTGAACAAGAGTAGTTTTTTATGAGCATATTAAGTGGGAAAAAAGTTTTGTTAGGGGTTAGTGCAGGAATTGCTGCTTATAAAACTGCCCATTTAGTTAGGCAATTTATAAAAGCAGGTGCAGAGGTACAAGTAGTACAAACTCCTGCCTCCAAAGAATTTGTTACACCGTTAACACTCTCTACTCTATCAAAAAATCCTGTTCATTCTACTTTTTATAATGAAGAGGATGAGAATGCTGTGTGGAACAATCATGTAGATCTAGGCCTTTGGGCAGATTTAATGGTTATTGCACCAGCAACAGCAAATACGCTGGCAAAAATGACCAATGGTGTTTGCGATAACTTATTGTTAGCTACTTATTTATCCGCTAAGTGCCCTGTTTATTTTGCTCCTGCCATGGATTTAGATATGTATCAGCATCCATCTACAAAAGATAGCATTGAAAAATTAACCTCTTTTGGTAATATTTGTATTCCTGCTACCAGTGGGGAGCTAGCTAGTGGTTTGGTTGGAGAAGGTAGATTGGCAGAACCAGAAGATATTGTAGCTTTTATAGAAAGTGATGTACAAGCCAAATTACCCTTAAAAGGAAAAAAAGTATTAATTACTGCAGGTCCCACATACGAAGCGATAGATCCTGTACGTTTTATAGGAAACCATTCGTCGGGGAAAATGGGATTTGAAATTGCCAAGCGAGCAGCTAATTTAGGAGCAGAAGTTATTTTAGTTAGCGGTCCTTCGCATCAAAGTATTAAACATTCTTTTGTAAAAAGAATTGATGTAGTTTGTGCTGAAGATATGTATAATGTATGTCATGAATACTATCAAAAGGTAGATGTAGCCATATGTTCTGCAGCCGTAGCCGATTACAAACCTGCTGTAGTTGTAGATCAAAAAATTAAAAAGAAAGATGCTAGTTTAAATATAGAATTAGCTCCCACGAAAGATATTTTAGCCTCTTTAGGACAAGCCAAGCAACATCAATTATTGGTTGGATTTGCCTTAGAAACCAACAACGAGGAAGAAAACGCTAAAGGTAAGATACAAAGGAAAAATTTAGATTTAATTGTATTAAATTCACTTAGAGATAAAGGGGCTGGTTTTGCAACAGATACTAATAAAATTACTATTATTGATAAAGATTTTGAAATGTTGCATTTCGATATGAAATCTAAATCAGAAGTAGCTCAAGATATTTTAACGGTAATCACTCAAAAATTAAATGTTTAAAAAATTATTTATAAGTTTTTTTCTACTTGTTTTTACGGTTGTAAATGCACAGGAATTAAACTGTAATGTTACTGTGAACGCAGATCAAATCTCAGTATCAAATAATCAAATTTTTAAAACGCTAGAAAATTCTTTATCAGAATTAATTAACCAAACGCAGTGGACTAAAATTGATTTTGAGGAGCATGAGCGTATCAAATGTGCCATTACTGTAATAATTACAGAACAGTCTGGAACCAATAACTTTAGAGGAAGTATACAAATTCAAGCCTCTAGACCTGTTTTTAATTCCACTTATTACACTCCTATTCTCAATCATAAGGATGACAAATTTTCCTTTAACTACATAGAGTTTCAGCCTTTAAATTACAATCGTAATGGTTTTGAATCCAATTTAATTTCGGTCATTTCTTACTATAGTTATGTAATTATAGGTTTGTATTTAGATACATTTAGTTTAGATGGTGGAGAAAGACATTTACAAACAGCGCTCACCATTGCCAATCAAGCACAACAATCGGGTTCAACAGGTTGGGAAAACGCTAGGAACGAGGTAACTAGATTTACTCTAGTAGATCAGCTGTTAGCGTTAGAAAACGAACCTTTTAGAAAAACTTTATATTCTTACCACTACGATAGTATGGACGTTTTTGAAAGGAATCAAAAAACGGCAGCTACAAAATTATTAAGGTCATTGCTAACCTTTAAGGATATATACAATGCTAATCCTAATAATATTTTAATTAGAAGTTTTATGGATGCTAAATCTGATGAAATTATAAATATTTTTAGGAAAAACAGAGGAATAGATACTACAGAACTTATTGCTGTTTTAAAAAAAGTATCTGCGAACAATTCCAAAAAGTGGAAACAAATATATTCTAACTAAAATTTAACAACTATGTTATTAGCATTATCTGTTAAGAACTATGCTTTGATAAAAAATCTGAAAGTAGATTTTAGTCAAGGTTATTCTGTGATTACAGGAGAGACAGGAGCGGGTAAATCTATTTTGCTAGGAGCGTTAGGTTTGGTTTTAGGAAATAGAGCAGATTTAAGTAATCTTAAAGACAAAGAACAAAAATGTGTAATTGAGGCTGAGTTTAAAATCAACGCTTACCAATTATCAACTATTTTTGAAAACTTAGACTTAGATTATGAAGAGATAACTATTATAAGAAGAGAACTTTTACCTAGTGGAAAAAGTAGAGCTTTTGTGAATGATACTCCCGTTAATTTAAAGGCATTACAAACCTTAAAGGAGCATTTGTTAGATATACACTCTCAACATAACACATTATCTTTATCGGATAAACACTATCAATATTATGTTGTAGATGCTTTGGCAAATAATCAGGTGTTATTGGTTAAATATCAAAAATCCTTAAAAACATACAAGAAAGCCGTTACAGACTTTAAAGCTTTGCAGAATAGCCAAGAAGAGGCAAGGCAACAATATGAGTATAATTTACACCTTTATCAAGAATTAGAACAAGCTGAGTTAAAAGCTCCTAATGAAATAGAGTCTTTAGAAGCAGAAATAGAAAAGCTATCCCACGCAGAAGATATCAAAGAAGGCTTATTTGAAAGTCTGCATATTTCTACAGACGAACAAACTGGAGTTCAATATTTACTTCATCAACTACAGGCAAAATTATCTAAAATAGCACCTTTCGATCATGTTTATCAAGCAATGTATGAAAGAGCCAAGAGCGTTCAAATTGAATTGGACGATTTGGTTTTTGAATTGGAAAAACACGTTGAAAATATAGAAGCTGACCCTGCTACTTTGGAGTCTTTAAATGATAGGTTAAGTTTATTGTTTGAGTTACAGAAAAAACACTTTGTAACGTCACTAAGTGAATTGATAGAAAAAAGAAATCAGTTAGCAATTAAAGTATCGCAGGTAGAGTATGCAGCTCATCTTTTGCTAGAGGCAGAGCAAAAAGTTTTAGAAAACAAAAAAGCTACTTTAGATATTGCACAAAAAATATCATCAGCAAGAAAAAAAGTTACTGCTGCGTTTAAAAAAGATTTAGAAGGAGTATTATCCAAACTAGGTATGGAAAATGCTCAGTTTAAAGTAACTATTACTACTGACGAGGTGTTCACAGAATATGGTATAGACGACTTGTCATTTATGTTGGCTTCTAACAAAGGATCGGATTTTGGATTGTTAGGAAAAGTAGCTTCTGGAGGAGAATTATCTAGAGTAATGTTGGGGATTAAAATGATATTATCTAAATCTGTTAATTTACCTACCATTTTGTTTGATGAAATAGATACAGGAGTGTCTGGGGAAGTGGCTACTAAAATTGCGGATGTGATGGTTGAAATGGGCAAAAATATGCAAGTTATAACTATTACGCATTTACCTCAAGTGGCTTCAAAAGGGAAACACCACTATAAGGTTTATAAAAAAATAGAAGGACCAGAAACGGTTACTTATCTTACGCAATTAGAGCCCACAGAAAGAATTGACGAAATTGCCGAGATGCTAGGAGGAAAGGACAAATCTCAATCGGCTATAGAACATGCGGAACAATTGTTAAGTATTTCATAGGAATAACTTATATTTGTCAACATTGAAAAAAAAGAACACTATTATATTAAACTATACATATGTACAATTTATTAAAAGGTAAAAGAGGAATCATTTTTGGAGCTTTAGACTCAAATTCAATTGCTTGGAAAGTTGCAGAATCTGCACACGCGGAGGGAGCAACATTTGTGTTAACAAATGCACCAATAGCAATGCGTATGGGACAAATTAACGAATTGGCTGAAAAAACTAGTTCTGAAATCATTCCTGCGGATGTTACCAAATTAGAAGACATTGAAAACTTAATTGAAAAGTCTGTTGAGATTTTAGGTGGAAAAATCGATTTTGTTTTGCATTCTATTGGAATGTCTGTAAATGTTCGTAAAAAAATTCATTACACAGATAATAACTACGATTTTACTCATAAAGGTTTTGATATTTCTGCTTTATCTTTTCATAAGGTAATGCAAGTTTTATACAAAAAAGATGCTATGGCAGAATGGGGATCTATTGTGGCGTTAACTTACATGGCCGCTCAAAGAGTATTTCCAGACTATAACGACATGGCTGATAATAAAGCTTATTTAGAGTCTATTGCTCGTTCTTTTGGATATTTCTTTGGTAGAGATCACAAAGTACGTGTAAATACAATTTCTCAGTCTCCTACAGCCACTACCGCTGGGAATGGCGTAAAAGGATTTTCTGGATTTATTAACTATGCAGAGAAAATGTCACCATTAGGAAATGCTTCTGCTCAAGATTGTGCAGATTACACGATTACGTTATTTTCTGATTTAACTAAAAAAGTTACTTTACAAAACTTATTTCACGACGGAGGATTCTCTAACATGGGAGTTTCTACAGAAATAATGGCTGCTTTTGACGATCAAGAGTAGTATTTCGCCATTCAATATATACTAAAAAAGCTACGCATTTACGCGTAGCTTTTTTGTTTTATCAACTACTTGCACTTAGTTTTTTATGATTGGGTAGTAACAGGGGTATAGCCGTACTTAATTAAAATTTCACTTACTTCTTTAGATTTTAAAAATTCTAAAAAATCAAGGCTTTGCTTTAATTTCTGGTCATGTAGGTTGATGATTATAGCTCCTTGCTTTATAGGGGTGTAAAACTCTTGGGGGACTTCCTTCCATTGGCCCGTTTTATTTTTGATGATATACGGAACTACGGACTTTGAAGTAAAACCCAATTGTGCTGTTTTAGAAAGTACGAATTGATTTACCTGAGAAACACTTTCGCCATAGACTAGTTGCGATTCTAAAATATCTTTTAATTTTAAGTTATTCAACACCTGATCAGCTGCAAATCCGTAAGGTGCAGTTTTAGGGTTGGCCATAGCAATATGCTTAATGTTAAGGTTGTTTAGCTTTTTAAGGTTGATATCTATATCATTGTGATTAGACCAAAGAATTAAATGCCCATAAGCATAGGTAAAAGGTTTGTAAGAGGTGATTTTTTTTTGATGCAAGTATTGTGGATATTTAATATCTGCCGACAGAAATACGTGGTAAGGAGCTCCTTGCTCTATCTGTGTGGTTAACTTTCCTGACGAACCTATTATAATATTACATTTAACGTTGGTTAGCTTGGTGAATTCACTACAAATGTCTTTGATAGCAAATTGCATATTGGCAGCCACAGCAATATTAATTCCTTTTTTTGTGTTGTGAGTACAGGATGATAAAAGTAATGACAAAGAGGCTAGAATAATGAGTTTGCAAATTTTCATCATCTTTTAGAGCTGTAAAGTTTAGGAGTCCAAGTAACTGCTAAATATAAAAATTGTGCAACCTCACTAGTATCACCATTTTGAGGTACACTCAAAGCTTTAATACCATCATTAGCCAATAGAAATAGATAAGCCATTTCCAACTTGGTATAATGATTTGCACGGTAAATAAACTTAAAATCGTTTTCCCAAGCATAAAATTTGTTCAACTTTTTTCTACCGTTATCTGTATTCTCAAATAAGTTCGTTTCAGCTCCTAGCAAGTGGCTTTGCCAATTTAAAGCTAGTTTGTTAGTGAATTTGTAGTCTTGCGTAATGTAAGGATTGATGATTCCTTCGTGTTCATTAGTTCTAACTGTTAATTGGGTATAATCCAATTGGCCATTGTGTCTATGAAATGCACCGTATTGAGTTAAAAAAGCACTGGATTTATCATCATTGTTGTTACCATCTCCACTAAAAACTTGGGTAGCTATGGTTAAACTATATTTTTCGCTAAAGTTCAATTTAACCTTGGGCTCTATATAAAAAGCACGATGTTTTTTTCCACTTTCTATTCTACCCCATTGATAATAAGCTGCAAGGGATAACATCAAATTACGATTATGGTAATTGATAGTTCCCCCATTGGTAAACTTCCAGTATCCTTTTTTGTTATCGGTACTAGGGTCCGTGTATTCATCTGCAAAGTTTAATCCTGTAACAGTTAACTGATTGTTGAGTTCTATTTTTGAGTAATTTGCAATCAGTCCTCTGTAAAAATCCCAATCAATATCGTGTTGATTCCCAAATAGGTTTTGGCGATTCTGGTTGTAAGCCAATATCAAATCTGATTTGACGTTATTTTTCTGATACATAAACTTAACAGCATCGTGTTGGCCACCCGCTTGTCTCCAATTGTTTTCAGCAAAAAAACGTTGATCATCATACTTAATTCTTTGTCTACCGACTCTAACATATAAATTCTCGCTAATTTTAGGCTGCACATAAAACTCAAAAAATTGCGCTTTTCCATCAGCATCTCTCGTATCAGTATCTCCCCAAACCCTAATATCTTGTAAAGTTGTGTGTAATAAAAAGTTGTTAATTTTGTAATCTAAGTTAATTCTAGCTCTATGAGATGTTGAAAAAGAAGCTTTGTCATTTTTACGTGGTAATGCTCTATAACCTCTTCTCAATTCTGTTCTAGGTCTATATTCAGCATCAACATTTAAATCTCCCTTTATCAACGGGATATCCTGAGAGTATGATTCGTTTGTAAGTAGTATAACAACTAAAAAAACAAGACTTAAATATTTATTGCTCATGATTTTGTTTTTGGATTACAAACCTAGTAAAAATTAGCAACAGCCACCGATTGTTACCATCTACTTTTTTGAACGAAACTGTCGTAAAATTTAAATTAAGGCAACTCCCATACCCAACAAAATGGCTACAAATTTCGGAAAGCTGAATTTGTGATTCTCAGAGCTCTCAAACAAAATAACTGTAGAAATATGTAGAAAAATTCCTATGATAATAGCGGTAATATATTGCTGATAATGTTGAAAGAAGTGAATTTGAGAAGCTAACAAACTACCTAAAGGGCTCATAAAAGCAAAAGCGGTCATAAAAAAAACTACTTTCTTAACATCATATTTGTGCTGTAAAAAGAAAGAGGTAAGAACAATTCCCACAGGTATTTTGTGAATAACGATTGCCCATAAAAACGACTCATTGTTCTCGTACCCTAAAGGAACTCCTTCGGAAAAAGCATGCAAGCACAAGCTAGCAAATAACATCCAAGGAAATTGTTTGTTTTTGCTGTGTATGTGTACGTGTCCGTGTTCAGCACCCTTAGAAAAAGATTCTAAAACTAGCTGAACAATAATTCCCAATAAAATAAAAACACCAATTAACTTAATACTAACCATCTCCGTATCATGCTGATGGTGGTCTCCGTACATACCAAATGCTTCGGGTAATAAATGGCTAATAGTCATGGATAGTAAATACGCACCACTAAAAGAAAGTAATAATTGAATAAACTTTTTTTTGGGTTGACTAATCGTTACAAAAATAACACTTATAAGTACAGATGTTATTAAGTATAGGTATATCATTGGGTTAGAATCAGAATCAGTCTATCAGAAGTTTCTTCGTTAAATTCTGATAAATTATAGTCGCCAAAGATATGCTTAATTTTTAAATTGGCTAGCTTACAATAGCTTTTGAATTTGTCTAAATCAATAGCTTTTACTCGTTCTTGGAAGTTAAAAGTTTCATTTTTATCTTTTAAGTGAATATCTTTAGTGATAAAGCCATTAGTAAGGTGTCTTTTGATATGAAATTCTAAATGATCTCTGTGTGTAATTTCACTCGCAACCAAGTTTTTAATGACTTTATTCACATTCATATAATCTATTACAGCAACACCATTCTCTATCAAGGACTTTTGAATGTTAGATAAAACTTTTACATCCTCGTTATCATCATCAAAATAACCAAAGCTGGTAAACATATTAAAAACAGCATCTACCTTTACATTAAATGGTTCACGCATATCTTGAACTTTGAAATTTAAATACTCATTGGCAAACTGATTGGCGAAAGCAATGCTGTTTTCTGATAAATCTGCACCAATAACAGTATAACCTAACGAGTTTAAAAAGATAGAATGTCTTCCTTTTCCGCATGCCAAATCTAGTATAGTTTTGTTCTTGGGAAGTTCTAGAAAAGAAACTAAATTTTCTATAAATATTTTTGCTTCGTCATTGTTTCTGTGTTTGTATAAAATATGATAATAAGTGGTGTTAAACCATTCGCTAAACCATGTTTTGCTTTGTTCCATGCGGTAATTTTGTTGAGTGTCAAATTTAGTTAATTTATTCTTTAGTAGTTTTATTCAAAAGACATTACAAAGAATTACTTTTGCATTAAAATATACTAGTTTATGCGAGACGATTTTAAAATGGTAGCCATTACTTTACAAGGTTTAGAAGAGGTTTTGTCTAATGAATTAAAACAATTGGGAGCTCAAGAGGTTAGAGCTGGAGTCAGAATGGTAGAATTTGTTGGTGATGAGGGGTTTATGTATAAGGCCAATTTGTTTTTAAGAACCGCTATTAGAATTTTAAAACCTATCGTAAAATTTAAAATTAGAAACGAAGATGATTTATATAAAAATCTCTTAAAAATTAGATGGGAAAAATACTTAGAAGTTAATGGGACTTTTGCAACTAAGGGAACCAACCAGTTTAGTGGTTTAACGAGCAATACTCATTATTTGGCATTAAAAACAAAAGATGCTATTGCTGATTACTACATGGCTAAGTACGATGCTAGACCAGATGTAGATATTAAGCACCCAGATTTAAAGGTAAATGTCCATGTAGATAGATACGGTATAGCGACAGTCTCTTTAGATAGCTCTGGAGATTCTTTACATAAAAGAGGTTATAGATTAAACACCAATTTAGCTCCGATTAACGAAGTTTTAGCGGCTGGTTTGATATTACTGTCTGGGTACAACGGAGATCAGAATTTTATAGACCCAATGTGTGGTTCAGCAACTTTATTGATAGAAGCAGCAATGATTGCTTGTAACATTCCTGCCAATATTAACAGAAAAGAATTTGCTTTTGAAAAGTGGAAAGATTTTAATGAAGATTTGTTCTTTATTATTCAAGATTCTTTAGTTAAAAAAATACGCGATCCGCAATGCAAAATTATGGGGTTCGACAAAGCTCCTTCTGCAGTTAGAAAAGCCAATGAGAATATTGCGAACGCAAATTTAGAAGATTTTATAGGAGTGCATCACGTTAACTTTTTTAACTCCAAAAAAGAAGTTTTTGGCCCTACAACTATATTGTTCAATCCACCCTATGGAGAAAGGTTGAAGTTAGATGATATTGAAGGTTTTTATAAAAATATAGGAGATACACTAAAGCATCATTATCACAACTCATCAGCTTGGTTCATCACATCAGATATAGAAGCCTTAAAGTATGTTGGGTTAAAAACAAGCCGAAGGATTGCGATTAAAAACAGTGATTTAGATTGTAAATTTGTTAAGTACGAAATTTACGAGGGAAGTAAAAAAGCAAAGAAAAACGATTATTAATAATCGGTTGCGTTTATAATAAAAAACTGAATTTTGTTGAGTGTCCCCAAAAATTAGATATAATTTTGGGGATGTTTTTATGAAAAACAAATTATATATTTGAGTTCGAATAAGAACACATAAGTTTGATTTCTAAACGTTAACATCCCTATTAAGAGATTGAACAAACAACTCGGGTTTGATTAATTTCTTATTTTGTTTTAAGCAGTTTAATCACAAAAATTCACGAGATTTATTCGCAAAGACAAACAAAGAATATTCAGTATTATTTGAAGTTAATGTTTTGTAACAGATGACTAATATACCCTTTGTTAGATTGAGCTTGTATTTATTGGGTATTGAAAGTGATGTATAATGTCTAATTTGGTTGATAGGATTTTCTAAAACATATTATTTATCTTATTAACCAAGTCAAAAACGCAATTTCATGAAAGAATCCAAATAGACCATTGTTGATTTTATTTTTTTGTCCATAAAGTAACTTATCTAAGCCAAGAGTATACTATTGCTCAAAGTATTACCTACAAATCATGTGAGATTTGAAAAAAAGAAACAGGCCCTTTTCCTTCAAATATAAAGAAACTCTAGCTCGAATCATCGCTGATATAAAGACTTAATACTGTCTTTTTCATGATCAAATTTTAGAGTAAAATAAATTCATCGAATACTGAAGCTTTTATTCCCAGTGGTGAACTATTTAGGTTCAAAATTTTTAGTTCTAGCAATTAAAGTTGAAAAAACAATTATTTTTTTAAAAATAAATACATCTTTGCTTTTACGTATCGCTATTCTCAAAGCCTTACTTTATTTGTCATCATCTGACATTTTAGTCGACTAGTAATTAAATACTATGTATTATAAGTTTTAATGATAACACAGTAAATTAATCATATTTAAAAACTATTGATTTAATTAGTAATCTCATTAAATTTGAAAGAAAAGTTAAAAAATATCATATGGATAATTACAAAATAAATAGTCAAGAAGGCAAATGCCCATTTGGACACGATAGTGCTTCATCATCACCAAAAAAAACAGCAGGGCAAGGAACCGATAATAAAGATTGGTGGCCTAATCAATTAAATTTAAATATTTTAAGACAACAAGCTTCCAAATCTAATCCTATGGGAGAAGATTTTGACTACTCGGAAGCCTTTAAAAGTTTAGACTACAAGGGACTTAAAGAAGATTTGTTTCAATTAATGACTGATTCACAAGATTGGTGGCCTGCGGATTATGGACACTACGGACCTTTGTTTATTCGTATGGCATGGCATAGTGCTGGTACTTACCGATTACAAGACGGTAGAGGAGGTGCAACATCAGGTTCACAGCGTTTTGCTCCTTTAAATAGCTGGCCAGACAATGGTAATTTAGACAAAGCCAGATTACTATTATGGCCTATCAAACAAAAATATGGGAATCAGATATCTTGGGCAGATTTAATGATTTTAGCAGGTAATTGTGCTTTAGAATCTATGGGATTTAAAACCATTGGTTTTGCAGGTGGTAGAGCAGATACTTGGGAGCCAGAGCAAGATATTTATTGGGGAGAAGAAACAGAGTGGTTGGCAGAAGACAAGCGTTATTCTGGAGATAGAGAATTAGAGCAGCCATTAGCAGCTAGTAATATGGGATTGATTTACGTAAATCCCGAAGGGTCTAGCGGAAATCCAGACCCAAAAGCGTCAGCATTTGATATTAGAGATACTTTTGCTCGTATGGCTATGAATGATGAAGAAACTGTAGCCTTAGTTGCAGGGGGGCACACTTTTGGTAAAGCTCACGGTGCTGCCAATGCTGATAAATATGTAGGTGCAGAACCTGCTGGGGCGAGTATTGAAGAAATGAGTATGGGATGGAAAAATAGTTTCAATTCTGGTAAAGGAGATGATACCGTTACTAGCGGAATTGAGGGAGCTTGGACTCCAAATCCAACCACTTGGGATCACGATTATTTCAAGGTGTTATTAGATTATGATTGGGAACTAACTGAAAGTCCTGCGGGAGCACATCAGTGGAAACCTGCAGAAGCTCCTAAGGCCAAGAAAGCACCAAAAGCAGGCAACAGTAGTGAATCTCAAGAATTAATGATGACTACGGCAGATATAGCCTTAAAAATAGATGAGAAGTACTTAGAGATTTCTAAGAAATTTAAAGAAAATCCCAAAGCTTTTGAAGAAGCTTTCGCCAAAGCGTGGTTTAAGTTAACACATAGAGATATGGGACCAACCGACCGATATTTAGGAGAAGAAGTTCCCAAAGAGGTTTTTGTTTGGCAAGATCCTATACCAAAAACTACAAGTAATCCTTTAAGTGATGTTGATATTATATCTTTAAAAGCGAGTATTGGAGATGCAGATTTAACAGTTTCAGAATTGGTGGGAACTGCGTGGGCATCTGCATCAACTTATAGAGGTTCGGATATGAGAGGTGGAGCTAATGGAGCTCGGGTGCGTTTGGCTCCTCAAAAAAATTGGGAAGTAAATAATCCTCAACAGTTAGACAAAGTACTAGCGGTCTATAAAAGTATAAAGGATGGTTTTGATGAGGATCACAAGCAAGTTTCTTTAGCAGATTTGATAGTATTAGGAGGAAATGTGGGTATAGAAAAAGCGATAGATCATAAAACTTCTTTGGACTTTAAAGCGGGTAGGGCAGATGCCTCTTTAGAAGATACAGATGTAGATTCCTTTAAAGTAATGGAACCTTTAGCAGACGGTTTTAGAAATTACGTAAAAAAAGGACTAAAACCAGCTGTTGAAAAATTGCTGATTGACAAAGCTCAATTACTAACTCTATCTATTCCAGAATTAACAGTTTTGATGGGAGGATTAAAAGTTATCAATATTAATTATGATGGTTCTGCTCACGGAGTTTTAACCACTACTCCTGAAAAATTAACTCCTGACTTTTTTGTGAATTTACTAGATTTAAATACGGTGTGGAGTGATATTTCTGATGCAGGATTACTGTTTGAGGGAAAGGACAGAAAAACAGAAAAAGTAAAGTGGACCGCAACGAGAGCTGATTTAATTTTTGGATCAAACACAGAGCTGAGAGCCATTGCAGAAGTGTATGCTGCCAAAGGGAATGAAACCAAATTTGAGCAAGATTTTGTAAAAGTATGGAACAAAATAATGAATTTAGATAGATTTGATTTGTAATAAATTGAATTATTGTCGAAACAAAAATCCCTTTCTATGTTCTAGAAAGGGATTTTTTTAATGCTTTTAGCGAGGGTTTAAAATGGGGTATTCAATAGTTCTCCACTCAAATACAGCAGTTGTAACTCTGCTAACTTAGCCTGATACTTGACATTATTTTTATTGACTTCTACGTTTAATAAGTTTAATTGGGCTTGTCTAAATTCTATAGAGTTAATTTGTCCGAGTTTAAATTTTTCTTGAGTACGATTAAAATTATTCTGAGCTGTTTTTATGTTGTGCTCCTGTATATTAAAAACCAGTAACTTGATCTGATAATCATCCCAAGCGTTGTAAAAATCTTTTTCTAAATTGATTAGGATATTTTCTTTGTTTAGTTTTTCACTTTCTAAACTCAACTTTCTGTTTTTCGCTGCAATGTTTGCTCTACCTTCAAATAAATTCCATGTTAAATTAATTCCTGTAGATAGACCGTTACTTGTAGAAGTTGTTAAAAATGCAGCAGCATTGTTGTTGTTTAAATTCCAGTTGTAATTGGTGTTTAAATTAAGTTTTGGGAAATACTCTGCGTTGATGAGTTTAAGATCTAATTCCTTTAAGCGTATGTTGTTTTCAATAGCTAACAAACTGGTGTTTTTGGTTTTGGCCTTTTTATATAATTCTTCTTTATTCGCAAGTACGTTAAAATTTACCTCAGTATCTACATTAAAATCACTGTTGAGTTGATTGCCTAAAATACTATTAAAGTTTCTTTTTACGTTTTTTATCTGTTGAGAGAGATTAATTACCTGAATACTATCATTATTATAATCTAGTTGAGCATTTAAAACTCCTAGTTTCGTATTCTGACCGTATTCAAACTGATAAGAAGCCCTTTTTACTCTATCTTTAGAAATTTCTAAACTTTCTCGTAGAGACTTTACGTTTATTTGCATTTGGGCAATCTTGTAATAAAGCGTAAACAATTGATTTACGGTATTTTCAATAGTCTCTCTGGTTTGTAGTTCCGAGAGTTGATATTGCTCTTTAAATTTTTGATAGTTGTACTTTCTTCCTAATCCATCAAATAATACATAGTTTAAACCAATAGAAGCATTATACCTTGAGCTAGTAGCATTGCTTAATTCTCTAACATCCCCATTGGAAAATTCAGCTTCAGTATCATCTACATTGTAGACTCCTCCTGCATTTGCTACAATACTGGGTAGATAACCACTGTTTTGGATATGAGTGTTGTTCTTAGCAACAGCAGCATTGTTTTTAATAATTTTAATACCGTAATTGTTTTCTAAAGCTAGTTTTACAGCTTGTTCAGGTGTCACTATTTCTTGTGCTTTTAAAGAGCATAAGAAAATGAGAGCTACACAGTTTAATACAATCTTAATGCTCTTTAGTTTCATTTTGTTCTATAATTGCACGTTCAACTTCTTCTTTGGTAATGTTCTTTCCTGTAATTAACCATTTGATATTCTTTTTGATGCTATTACTAAAAGATAGTAGTAATGGCAATGCCAACAACGTGAGTATCGTTGCATAGGCAATACCGAAGGAAATAGACAATGCCATCGGTTTTAAAAACTGAGCTTGTCTGCTTTTTTCTAGTAACAAAGGAGCAAGACCAGCAATAGTGGTTAAAGAGGTTAGAAAGATAGCTCTAAATCTCGATTTTCCAGCTTCTAATAATGCTTCATCAAAAGATAATCCATCTTTTAAATTCACGTTAAATTTACCAATTAATACCAAACCATCATTTACCATAATTCCTATCAGGGCAATAATTCCTAATAAGGATAATACATTAACAGACATGCCAAACAACCAGTGTCCCCAACCCACTGCTGTTAAACTGAAAGGGATTAGTAGTAGTAATAAGATAGGCTGACTGTAACTTCTAAAAGTAAAAGCAATGGTAATGTATATCAAAACCAAAATAATAGAACCTGCGCTTTTAATAGAATTAGACAATTTACTAGCTTCTCTATTTTGTCCTTCAAACGAGGCAGAAATACTAGGATACTTAGTTTGCAAATTAGGAATAAACTGGGTTCTAATATCATTTAAAATATCAGTACTACTGTTACTAGGGTTTTTTAAATCAGCAGAAACTCTAATTTCTCTTTGTCCATCTAAGTGGTTAATAGCAACATCTCCGCGCTGTATGCTGTAAGAAGAGATGTCTTTAAGCGTAACTCTTTGACCATTTGGAGCAAGGAGTTTCATGTGGTTTAAATCGTTAATTGAACTTCTGTTTTCACGATCGTACCTGACCCAAACCCTTATTTCGTCTTGACCTCTTTGGAATCGTTGTGCTTGTACCCCAAAAAAACCAGCCCTCACTTGACTCATAATATTTTTTAAACTGAAGCCGAGCAAATATGCGTTTTCTTTTAACTCAAGTCTAATTTCTTTAATACCCACAGGGTCATTATCTTCTACATCTTTTAACAAAGGATTAGATTCTAAATAAGTTTTGAGTTCCTTTTTGGAGGCCTTTAGTTCCTTGATGTTATTACTTAATAGAGATACAGAAACTGGGCTTCCACCAAAATTACCTCCAGAACCATAAATTAATTTTTCAGTACCAACAACAGGGCCCACCAATTCTTTTAATCTATTGGTAATCATAAATGATTTTATTTCGTCGGGTCTTTCTTCTCCAGGTAATAGATTAATGATTAGTTTAGCGCTAGAACTACTTTTTATATTTAAAATGGTGTTTTCAAACAACTGTTTTCCTGTCCCTTTCAAGTATTTTTCTGACAATTCTTGATTGACAATAAAAGATTTCTCCTCTATCATAGAAATAATAGAATCTGTAATTTTTTCGTTAGTTCCAGCAGGCATTTCTAGTTCTATACTAGCAGTATCACTAGCAATAGAAGGAAATAGGGTAATCCCAATTATTCCTCCTCCAATAGCTCCAAATGTGATAATCAATAAGGATATAAAAATACCTATTGATAGAATTTTAAACTTTAAAACAAAGTGAAGCATAGGAGCGTAAATACGATCTCTTAAATAAGACATAAAACGATCTCCGGTTTTATTGATAACTCTCATCTTAGCAAAGAATCTTTGCGTTTTAGATGGGTTTACTTCTTGCTTAGGTTTTTGTAATGCTTTGGAATGTGCTAAGTGAGCAGGCAAAATAATTAAAGCCTCTACTAACGATACCGTTAACGTTAAGATGACAATAACTGAAACCTCGCTAAAAAATTCTCCAATCCTACTATCTAAAAATAAAAACAAGGAGAATGCAAGCAAAGTGGTAATAATAGCAGAAACAACTGGAGGAATTACTTCCATTGTACCATCTATGGCAGCTTGTATAGGTGTCTTTCCTTTTTCGTAATGTTGATAGATGTTTTCCGCAATCACAATCCCATCATCTACCAAAATACCAATAACAATGATCATCCCAAACAAAGATAACACGTTAATGGTAACATCAAATTGAGAAGCGAAAACGAACATTCCTAAAAAAGAAACAGGTAGCCCAAACGCAACCCAAAAAGCCAAGCGAGTATTAAGAAATAAAGACAAAAATACAAGTACCAATATCATTCCCACAATAGCATTTTCTGTAAGCAGTTCTGTTCTTTGTACTAAAGTTATAGACAGATCTTTAACAACATCAAGCTTGATATGATTGTTTTTTTGATTAAAATCTTTGATATAGTCCTTTACTTTCTCTGCAGAGGATATCAAATCTTCATTATTGGTACTAGTAACTTTAATTCTAACTGATAAATCTTGATTAAAATAAGTAGCATTGGGGGTTTCCGAAAATCGATCTCTAATGACTGCAACCTCTTTTAGTGTTACAATTTTACCATCATCAAAAGCTTTAACAATAATATTAGACAACTCAGTTCCAAAATAAAATTTGTTGTTTGCTCTAATTAAATACTCCTCAGCATCTGTTTTTATTTTACCTCCGGTGGTTAATATATTGGCTGTTTCTACAGCCTTTGCAACGTCAGCGAAAGTTATTTGGTAAGCTAGCAGGCTGTTTTCGTTTACAGCAATTTCAATTTCTTCATCTGGGTAACCACCAATTTCAATTTGAGAAATCCCATCAATGGCTCTTAAATCATTTTCTACCTTTCGAGCAATTTGTTTTAAAGTTTTTAAAGAAACATCGTTACCACTGATGGCAAAGGAGATAGTTTCTCTAATAGGCTCTAATTTAGAAACCACTAGGGGTTCCATACCTGTGGGAAAACTAGGTACTTTATCAACGGCATTTTTAACCTCCAGTAACATAAAGTCTATATTTTCCCCTTTTTCTATTTCCACGGTAATTCTACCGTTATTTTCTCTAGATACAGAGGTAACTCTATCCACACCTTTTAAACCTCTTAAATTGTCTTCAATTTTTAAAACAATCCCTTCTTCAATTTCCAATGGAGAGGCTCCAGGATAAGCTATATCAATAGTAATGAGTTTAGAATCTACAAGCGGAAAAAAAGATGATTTTAGGGAATTGATTCCAAAATAACCGAATATAAAAAACGCAACAATAAAAATATTCACTGCAACGTGGTACTTGATAAAATAACTAATAATTTTTTTCATTCATATTAGTTTTTATACGGTTTTACCAACATACCTGCGTAAGCACCAGAAACGGATTTGCTAAGAATGGCAGTTCCGTTTGGAACCTCTTTTAACACTACCGTTTCTTTACCATAATACACAGGTTTTACTTTTAGTTTATTGAGTTTACCTTGATTGACGTAAAATATTTCATCAGTGTCTAAAAGTAAATTTCTACTGATTTCTATGGCATTTTCTATCGTTTGTGCTTGCAATAGAGCGTTTAGATAAACCCCTTCTTTAAGTCTTTTATCTTTAATTTCAACAAATACAGATACAGTTTGAGTGGCAGCATCCACACTACCGTTAATTCTTGAGATGATTCCACGGTATTTTTCTGAGTGATCTAAACTGACCAAATCAACCGAGGTACCTGTGGTTAAAAAACTAGCCAAAGATTTGCTGATGGAAACTTTTAACTCATATACTTCAGGATTGATAAATTCACCTAGTTTCTGACCATTTCTTATCAAAGAACCTTCTGTAACCAATGCTTCGGTTAGTATACCATTAAATGGGGCTTTGATAGAGAATTTAGCCAAACGTTGTTCCAGATTTTTTAAATTGTAATAGCTACTTACAATACCTCGACCTGTGATAAAATAGCTTTCCTTAGTGTTTTCTATTTTAGGAAGATCTGGGGTACTATTGTCAAAGTTAAATGAAGATAGATATTCTTGCCACTTTGGATAAACTTCAGGAAAATCTAATCTCAGGTCAGGCATAATGGCAGCAATATCATTATATAATTTGCTTTTAGCAGCTTGCACGTTAGCACGATGTTCCGAAGCATTTACGCTAACCAATACTTCTCCTCGTTGATAAACCTGTCCTGTTTTAAATAGATGTGATCCTTTTCTAAATATACCAGATACTTCTGAATATATTTCTATTCTTTCCAATGCTTTTAAATTGCCGTTGGCAGATATATTAACGGTAATATTGGTATTAATCACGGTGTCTAATAAAACAGATTTTACCACTTTATTAGTTACAGGTTTAGGCTTTTTTTTATTTTCAATTAATTTTTTTGAGCCAATTACAGCTACCATTATTAATAATATTCCCAGTATGGATAAAACAATTTTCCTCATGCTATTTTAAATTGTAGGCTATGTAAATTTACGAGTATTGGTTTTATTTTTTATGTGCTAAAAGCATGTTCGTATGATGTGTTAGTATTCACAATTTTTAAAATCATTTTAGATGATGTTAAACATATTTTAAGTGATAAAAGGACTACACAGGATGTCTTTATGACCGCAAAAAAAAATCTTAAAATAATAAGACTTTACAATCCTAATAACGTTTAAAGTAATACCAAACATTTTCAATTTTCACATAATAAATGAACTAAACCTGATTACAGTTTGATAGAATGAAAAGCACCACATCTACCAATTTTGGAATGCTTTTAGTTATTGGTTGTAGGCTAGATAGCTTAGAATAGAAATCGAAAAACATAAAATTCCCTTTTGCGAAAAACCAAATGGAAATTTTCTATTAATTTTTAGCTAGTTCTTTAGCTCTCTTAACGCAGGCTACAGTTCCTTCTTTTATGTGGTTATGAACGTTGTTAGCTTCAAAGTTGTTCAAAGCTTCTCTTGTAGTACCTCCTTTAGAAGCTACTCTATTCATCCATTCTTCTAAACTAATATCGTTTCTTTTGTATAATTCTACAGCACCTTCAAAAGTTTGGGCGGTTAATGTTTTAGCTTGTTCTGGAGTAAATCCAAAATCTTCTGCCGCATCTGCTAAAGCATTCATCATATAAAAAATATAAGCCGTTCCGCTACCAGAAATCCCTGTGGTGTTATCAATCATATCCTCTGTAGGAACTTCAAATGCTTTTCCTGTAGATTTTAAAATAGAACCAATCAAGTCCAAACTTTCTTTAGAGACTTCACTAGAACCCACATAAGTGGTCATTCCTAATTGGATAGAGGCGGGTAAGTTAGGCATGCATCTAATCACTTTGTCAATATCTAAACCTTGTTGAATGGTTTCTATAGTCATACCAGCCATTACAGAGACAAACAATTGACTTTTGTTTACCAATGACTTGATATCATTAAAAACAAGCGGAGCTATTTGAGGTTTTACGGCTAAAAAGATAATGTCTGCCTCTTTTAAAATATCATAAGAATCAGTTGCTTTCATTTTATCCATAGCATTAATCTCAGCAATTCTATCTGTAGATTTGTCGATGATTTGAATGTCTGCAATTTTAGCATTGAATATTCCTTCTGCATAGGTAAATCCCATGTTTCCCCCACCAATTACTACGATGTTTTTCATTTTTGTATGTTTATTTATTTTTGGTTGAGTCGTTTGGCTGATGTTATTAATTTAACAAATCAACGCTTCCACGATTTAACGATTAAACAGTCCTTTGATTGTATACTGTAATCGCATTTTTTAAAATCTCAACAGCTCTAATTAACTTTTCTTTCTTTAACACATAAGCTATTCTTACTTGATTTAGCGCAATGTTAGGAGTAGAGTAGAATCCACTTGCTGGGGCCACCATTACTGTTTGCCCATTGTCCTGATAACTTTCTAACATCCATCGGGCGAATTGATCGGCATTGTCAACTGGTAAATCAGCTAAGCAGTAAAAAGCTCCTTTGGGTTTTACCACGTGTACTCCATCAATTTTCAATAACTCTTCTATCAATATATTTCTTCGTTCAATATACTCAGCTTTCACCTCATCAAAATAGATTTGAGGAGTTTCTAAAGCGGCTTCAGCAGCAATCTGAGCAATGGTAGGAGGACATAATCTAGATTGAGCCATTTTCATGACCGTGCTTATTAACTCCGGATTACGAGAAACGACACAACCAACTCTTGCTCCACACATACTATACCTCTTAGAAGTGGAGTCAATCATGATGGCATTCATATCCATTCCGGTTTCTTCCATAATGGAGTAGTGCCCCTCATTGGTATATACAAATTCACGATAAACCTCATCAGCAATCAAAAATAAATCATATTTAACTACGAGCTTTTTTAGAGCTTTAATTTCTTTTTTTGAATAGAGTGTACCTGTTGGATTTCCAGGATTGCATATTAAAATAGCGCGTGTTCTTGGGGTAATTAAAGCTTCAAAATCTGCTGCTTTAGGTAATGCAAAACCATCGTCCATATTCGTGTTAATGGGTACTACATTAACACCTGCAGCAATAGAAAAACTTGTGTAGTTGGCATAAAAAGGTTCGGGTATGATAATTTCATCCTGAGGATCTGTAATGCTAGCAATGGTAAAATACAAAGCTTCTGAACCACCCGTTGTAACCAAAATTTGTTCACAATTAAGGTTGATACGATGTTTCTTGTAATAGTCTACCAACTTATTTCTGTACTGTTCTGATCCATTTGAAGTGGAGTATTCTAAAACGTCCATATCAAAATTTCTGATAGCTTCTAGTGCTACCTTAGGTGTCTTGATATCTGGTTGACCGATATTTAAATAAAATATTTCTGTGCCACGTTTCTTAGCGGCCTCTGCATAAGGAACCAATTTACGAATTGGAGACTCAGGAATAGCACGACCTTTGTTAGAAACTCTTAGCATTTTGTATTTATGATTTAAAATTAAGGCAACAAAAGTACAAATTTCTGTTTTTGTTATTGCATTCTGTAGTTTTATTATAGATGATCCTTATCAAAGAGTATTGTTGTATGTTTAGCGCAATAAATACGTCTATCTACACAAAACATTACCAATGCAAAATTCATCTAAATACTCATTTATTCTAATGGCAGAAGCTGGAAGTAAGCCTGTAAACAATGTTAATTATTTTGATAAACTAGGAAATAGGAAAAACGTTACTGATGCTATAGAGAAGATTACAGGACAAATTGAAGACGAAAAAATAGTTATTCTAAAAAGTGGTTTGGAAATACCTATTACAAGAATTCACAGTGTAGATCAGGAAATTTCACCGTACTATTCTGATGATTTTTTTAGTTGCGATTGTGTGTAAATAAAAAAGAGCTTTATAAATTTATGAAGCTCTTTTTTTATTTTGAGATTTAAGATTAGTCTTTTAAAACTTCTCCTTTAATTCTAACGACTTTAGGTTGTTTAGATGCGTTAGAAACAATGGTTACAGATTTAGTAAATCTACCAATACGGTCCGTTGCATATTTTACTTTAATTTCACCAGACTGACCAGGCATAATTGGTTCTTCTGGCTTTGTAGGTACAGTACAACCACAACTTCCTTTCACACTTTCAATAATTAAAGGAGCACTTCCCACGTTGGTAAATCTAAAATAACGAACACCGTCTGAATTGTGAGCTACTTTACCATAATCAATCACTTCTGTTTCAAATTCAAAAGCAGGTTTTAAAGTATCATCAGTCTCAGCGTTTGCGTGTTGTGCAAATGATAACATTGGTGCGAACACCATACATAAGATAAATGCTAATTTTTTCATGTTGTTTAAATTTTGCATAAAAATAAATTTTATAATCAAACTTTCAATAACTATACCGTAATTTTTTTTAGTCATAAGGATATTTGTATTTTTGGCCACCTGATTATATAATAAAATCAATACATGAGTATTCCTAATAAATACAATGCTACAGCGGTAGAAGAGAAATGGTATGACTACTGGATGGAGAATAAATACTTCCATTCTACACCAAACAATAAACAACCTTACACAATTGTAATTCCACCCCCAAACGTTACTGGAGTTTTACACATGGGGCACATGCTTAACAATACCATTCAAGATGTATTGATTAGACGTGCGAGATTAAGAGGTTATAATGCTTGTTGGGTGCCAGGTACAGATCACGCATCTATTGCAACGGAAGCTAAAGTTGTAGCAAAGTTGAAGTCAGAGGGAATTAATAAAGAGGATTTAACTCGTGATGAGTTTTTGAGTCATTGTTGGGAATGGACAGAAAAGCATGGGGGAATTATTTTAGAACAATTAAAAAAGTTAGGAGCTTCTTGTGATTGGGACAGAACAAAATTTACCATGGATCCTGAATTGAGTAAAGCAGTTACCAAAATATTTGTAGATCTATATAAAAAGGGAGACATCTATAGAGGATACCGTATGGTAAACTGGGATCCTGAGGCTAAAACAACTTTGTCTGACGAGGAAGTTATTTACGAGGAAAAACAAGGTAATTTTTATCATATAAATTATAAAGTAGAAGGAACTAGTGAGGTTGTTACAGTAGCAACCACACGTCCAGAAACTTTATTAGGAGATACTGCTGTTTGTATCAATCCTAACGACGAAAGGTATACACAGTTAAAAGGTAAGAAAGTAATTGTGCCTATTGCGAACAGAGCCATTCCTATTATTGAAGACGAATATGTGGACATGGAGTTTGGAACAGGATGTTTAAAAATTACTCCTGCCCACGATCCTAATGATAAAGAAATAGGAGAGAAGCACGGTTTGGAGGTGATTGATATTTTAAATGATGATGCTACATTAAACGAACAGGGTTTACACTATCAAGGAAAAGATAGATTTGTAGTTCGTAAAGAAATTACCAAGGAATTAGAAGAAATTGGAGCTTTGGTAAAAGTAGAGCAACACATGCATAAAGTAGGAACTTCTGAAAGGACTAAAGCGGTCATAGAGCCTAAAATATCGGCACAGTGGTTTTTACGCATGGAAGACATGGTAAAACCTGCCTTAGATGCTGTGTTAAAAGAAGAAGAAATTAAACTATACCCAAAGCGATATAACAATACCTATCGTCATTGGTTAGAAAATATCAGAGATTGGAATATTTCTCGTCAATTGTGGTGGGGGCATCAAATACCAGCATTTTTCTATGGAGAAGGTGTAGAAGATTTTGTGGTGGCAGCATCCATAGAAGAGGCAGTTCTATTGGCAAAAGAAAAGACAGGAAATGAATCTCTAACAGCAACTAACCTTAAACAAGATCCTGATGCGTTAGATACTTGGTTTTCTTCCTGGCTTTGGCCTATTTCTATTTTTGATGGAATCAACCATCCAGATAACGAAGAAATTAATTATTACTATCCTACCAACGATTTGGTTACAGGACCAGATATTATTTTCTTTTGGGTAGCACGTATGGTATTTGCTGGATACGAATTCAAGCAGGCTAAGCCTTTTAGTAACGTGTACTTTACTGGAATTGTTAGAGACAAACAAAGACGTAAAATGTCTAAATCTCTAGGAAATTCTCCAGACCCTATTGAGCTTATGAAACAATATGGAGCAGATGGAGTTCGTGTTGGGTTATTATTATCAGCCGCAGCAGGTAATGATTTAATGTTTGACGAAGATTTGTGTGCGCAGGGACAAAAGTTTACTAGCAAAATATGGAATGCTTTTAAACTAATTAAGGGATGGGAAGTATCTGAAACAGAAAGCCAGCCAGAAGCTTCTAAAATAGCGATTGGTTGGTATAAAGCGAAGTTCCAAAAAACTTTAGCAGAGATTGATGCTAACTTTGAAGTATATAGGTTGAGTGACTCTTTAATGAGCATATATAAGCTAATATGGGATGATTTTTGTGCTTGGTTCTTAGAAATGGTAAAACCATCTTACGGAACTCCTATGGATGCAAATACTTATGAAGAAGTAATTGCTGTTTTAGAAGATAATCTAAAAATATTACATCCATTTATGCCTCATTTAACAGAAGAGGTTTGGCAATTAATAGCTAATCGCTCTACTGAAGAAGCTTTAATTATTGCAGATTATCCCGTAGCTACGGCTTTTGACGAACACATCATCAACAATTTTGAAGTAGCTTCGGAAGTAATTTCTGGAGTTAGAACCATTAGAAAAGACAAAAATATATCTTTTAAAGAATCTATTGATTTATCTGTTTTGAATAACGATAATGTTTCCAAGAGTTTTGATAGCGTAATTGTTAAAATGTGTAATATAGCAGCATTAAGTTATGTGGATACTTCTGTGGATGGAGCTTTAAGCTTCCGTGTAAAATCTAACGAATACTTTGTGCCGATGGTTGGTGCAATTGATGTTGAGGCAGAATTGGCTAAATTAAATGAAGAATTAAAATATACAGAAGGGTTCTTAAAATCTGTTCAGAAAAAACTTGGAAACGAGCGTTTTGTAAACAATGCTCCCGATAAAGTAATTGAAGCTGAACGAAAGAAGGAAGCAGATGCTTTGGCAAAAATAGAGACTATAAAAGCTAGTTTACAAACATTAGCATAATTGTAGTTTAGCAATATTAAATTACTGAAAAGGTCCAAAGATTAAATATCTTTGGATCTTTTTTTTATGTTATTGGAGTATCAGCAAAATAAATCTGCCTTACAGGTTGAAATGGTGTAAAAAACATCTTTTATGACATAAAAAAGTAGGTTAGTAGAATTAAACCAAGTGTGTATAACTTTTTTACAGCTAAATTACAAAATAGGAAGAAATGTTACCTTAGTTAACTTGTTGATTATTTTTTTTAACATTTGTTGGTTTTTTAGTGTTTTTGTTTCTAATGGTTTATTAGCTTAAAAATGTTTATTTATTGTTTATTTAGTGTTTTTTCTAAGAATATTCCAAATTTTTTGATTTTTATTTATGATAATATCAAAAATAGAGATTCGTTTGCTTAATCGATACTTTAATACACGATTTTGATAGTTTTGAATTTATAAACAATACAAGTATGGGAACATTAAAATCAATATCGTACGCAATTATTTTTGCAGGAGTGAATAGTGTAGCTCAATCTACTCAAGAGGCCATAAAAAAGTTTAATGAGATGGAGATATACGAAGAAATTCAAAAGTCGAATTTGAATGAAGAAGAGAAAGAACAGTTGTTTATTTCGTTGGTAAATCCAATTCAATTTTTTAAAGATTTAGATTTAAATTCCAACGCGGGGGTTATTAGAGAAGAATTGAAAGGAAACAAAGAAATTTTATCTATTTTTTCGGAGATAGATTTTAATAAGGACAATGCTATTGATGAGGAAGAATTCGTAAAATATAAGAATGCTGAATTAGTTACCTTGATGTCTAAATCCCAAAGTAATTTGGTAGATGTTTCTAAAACTGAAAAAATTTACCAAGCGGTTAAAAGGACAGACAAAACTAAGGAAGAAATGAATTTGATGTTTACTTCTTTAGTAAAGCCTCATGATTTTTTTAAAACATTAGATAGTAACAAAGATTTAGAACTGTGCAAAGAGGAGGTGGCTAATTATGATGATTTTGTAACAAATTATGCATACATCGATGAAAATAGCGATGAGTATATAAGTGAGGAAGAATTCGTTAATTATCAATTACTGCGTGTAAATGCAATAATTTATGGAGAAGAATTGATACAGAAAGAAAAAGACATTCACTTTACCAATTCTTTCGATAGAAACTACCAAAGCGTTATTAGAATAGGAACGAACCCTATATCAAATCAACCCTTTTCTAAGAATGATCATCTTGCAGATAAAAATCAAGAAACAGAAATTGACAAAGCTAGAGAAGAAAAGTTAATGTCTCTAAAATAGCTTTATAAGTACAAATTAAAATAACAAAGAGGTAATGTAATCATTACCTCTTTGTTATTTTAACTTGTAATGCTATTTGCTAGTAGAGTAAGCAGTTTTTGGGGATGAAATTAGAGGACTAGATTTGAAATGTCTATCCTCACCATTATCAAACAAACATAAGATTCTAAATTCTATAACACTGCTTATTTAAGAGCTGCAACTTAACATAGAACAACCCACTTTGTTTTTTGCCCAATTAGGTCTTTTACCAAACCATTTTTCGTACTGTGGTTGCTCGTCATAGGGGTTTTGTATCAAAAGATAAAGTTCATTTATCAAACTGTAATCTCCCTTTTCTGCAGCTTCTATGGCCAATTGGGACATATAACTTCTTAAGATGTACTTAGGATTAACTGCATTCATCATAGCAATTCTATCTTCGGTTGAGGTATCTTCTGTATCTAATCTACTTTTGTATTGTAAGAACCAAGCCTGCCATTCTGTTAAAATTTCTCCACTTAAATCTTCAGGCTTGTAAAAAGCATCTAAACAGTCCTCAATAGTATTGGCTTTGGCTAGCAATCTAAAAAAGATAGTCATATCAGTTTCAGTTAATTTTAAATTAGCTTCTAAAGACTGAATCAAGATATAATCTTGCTTGCTAGGGTGTAGAATACCTATTTTTGAACACATCATTTTTAAGTTTTTAGACTCAAATTGTACCTTATAGCTATTTAACGCTTCTTCTAAAGGTTCAGCATCTTCGGTGAGCGTGTAAAATGTGTTGGCCAATTGATATAAATTCCACAAACCTATGTTGGGCTGTTGACCATATCTGTAACGTCTGTGTTGTTTGTCAGTTGTATTAGGAGTCCAATCAGGGTCGTAATTATCTAACCAACCGTAAGGTCCATAATCAATAGTTAAACCCAAAATTGACATATTATCAGTATTCATTACTCCGTGTACAAAACCAACACGCTGCCAGTGAACAATCATCTTAACCGTGGCATTCACTATTTCTTTAAATAGTTGTATATAACCCTCTTTGCTGTTCTCTTTTAGATGAGAAAAATGATGACGAATGGTATAATTTACCAATGCTGTTAGAGTAGATTTGTCGTTTTTAGAAGCAAATATTTGAAAATTACCAAAACGAATAAAGCTTTCCGCAACTCTACACACGATAGCTCCTTTTTCGTAGGCAGGATTTCCGTTGTACAATACATCCCTTAAAACATCATCTCCAGTTAAACTTAAGGATAGAGATCTTGTGGTAGGAATTCCCAAATGATACATAGCTTCTGCACACAAATATTCTCGGATAGATGATCTTAGTACAGCCAATCCATCAGCAGTTCTAGAATATGGAGTTTTTCCAGCTCCTTTAAGCTGTAAAGTATATGTTTGATCTGTTTTTACCTGAAATAAATTGATCGCTCTACCATCTCCAAGTTGACCAGCCCAATTTCCGAATTGATGACCACCGTAACACATTGCGTAAGGTTGGGTATTTGGGTATATAAAGTTTCCAGTAACTAAGTTTAAAAACTTATCTTTTTTGGTGTCTTCTATATCAAAGCCCAGCTTAGTGGCTACATCACTGTTTACGTGTAGTAGTTCTGGTGATTTTGTGTTGATTGGATTTGCGTAAGAATAACAAGCTTTGTCTACTTGTCTAACAAAGTTTTCTGCATTGCCATCTGACGGCAATTCTCTGACAAAAGTACTCTGGATATTTAATTTCATAACGCAAACGTATTGCAAAATAGATTAGTAGGATTCATCAATTTTTAGTTTTGGAAATAATATGTTGTATATAACCACAAAGAGGGATTATATTAAGTTTTTGCTCCTTTATATTCTTTATGGTTTTTTTTACTAAAACTTTACCAATACCTTTTCCTTGTAATTCGCTAGGTACTTTTGTGTACATTAGAAAAATATCATTACCGTCTATTCTATAATCTATCCAACACTTGTGGTTTTCAACAATTATATAAAATTGATTGTTTTGTATGTCATTTATCAAATCCATCTTCTATGCTTTTAGTTTGTCAGCATGTAACTTTCTTAACTTATTTAGTTTTGGTCCCACCACAACGCTACAGTATCCTTGGTCTGGATTCTGCTTGTAATAATTTTGATGATACTCTTCTGCATCAAAATAATTGATTAATGGACTCACTTCAGTAACTATAGGGGTCTCAAAATAGGATTGAACTTCTTCGATTACCATGTGAGCGATTTCTTCCTGTATTTTGTCGTGGTAAAAAATAACGGAACGGTATTGCGTACCGCTATCGGCACCTTGTCTATTGAGGGTGGTAGGATCATGAGCCGTGAAAAATAAAATCAACAACTCCTTAAAAGAAATAATATCTGCATCAAACTCAATTCTAATTACTTCTGCGTGTCCAGTTAAGCCAGAACATACTTCTCTATACGTGGGAATTCCAGGCACGTTACCTCCGCTATAACCAGAAGTTGCTTTGACGACTCCTCTTACTTCATTAAAAAAAGCTTCAACACACCAAAAGCATCCAGCTCCTAGAGTTGCGTGTTCTATTTTTGCCATTTATTTTTTGATTAAAGATTCTGAATTAACACAGTAACGTAGTCCGCTAGGTTCGGGGCCATCAGGAAAAACGTGTCCTAGATGGCTATCGCACTGATTACATTGAATTTCTACACGCACCATCCCATGAGAATCATCTTTGATATATTTTATTGCGTTGGTCTTCATAGGTTGCGTAAAACTGGGCCAGCCTGTACCAGATTCGAACTTTATCGACGAATCAAATAATTCATTTCCGCAACAAACACAGTTATATTTGCCTTGTTCGTGACTAGAGCAGTAAGCTCCAGTATGAGGCATTTCTGTTCCAGATTGTCTGGTGATTCTAAACTGAGAAGATGTTAGTATTTCTTTCCATTCTGAATCAGGTTTTTCTACTCTTGTAGTAGGAGTGGGGTTTCCATTCACCGAAAGATGAATAATGTCTTTCCAAGTCAACATAAGATATTTGGTTTACTACCAAAGATAATTAAAAGCTTTTAAAGAAAGGTTCACGTTTTCTAATCACTGGCAATTCATCTCAATTAATATTGAATAAAAATGGTGCTTAAGCATTTGATAAAAACTCAGTTTGCTTAAGTATTCAGGAGTAATTTCCAGATAGGATGCTATCATATATTGCGGGACTCTTTGAATGAATTCGGGGAAATTATTTACTAAATCATTGTATCGATTTTTACTTTTCATTTGTAAATAAATGTTATTTTTACGTTGAATGGCAATTAGCATATTTTCAGTAATAATTCTGAATAGCCTTTCGAGTTTAGGAATAGATAAATAGAGCTTTTCTAATTCCTTCTTGTTAATTACTAACATTTCAGTTTTCTCAATTGCTTGAATAGATAGGGTAGAAGGTGTACCTTTAATATAACTTTCCATGTCAGTTACCCACCAATTTTCAATAGCAAATTGAGTTACTTTTTCATTGCCTTTTTTGTCCACATAAAATGACAGAACCAAACCACTAATAATGAAATATTTACTATTACAGATTTTTCCTTCTTTGAAAAGATAGTCTTTCTTTTGAAACACTTTAGGGGTTAATTTCAAGAATATTTCATCTATTTCAGCATCACTAAATTTAACATATCGATTGAAATATGTTTTGATTTGGTCTTTCATTTAAAATTATTAGTTAGTGTTTGTTTTACTATTTAGTAACCCATTGATTTTAAAACGTGAATTTGTTTAGAAAAAACCTTTTCTAATCTAATTTGAATTCCGATGATGTTTGTAAGGATATCCTCAGTCATCAAATTGTCCAATAGGTAAAGAAATACTGAAAAACAGGCCCTTGTTTTATTTTTTTCTGATAAATAAGTTTTTAAAAAATATTCTAAGACTGATAACTGTATAAGTAAGATACGGATAAATTTGTTAGATCAAGGATACTTTTTCTACTTCAATTTTAGAACTATCATTTTCTTGTAAACTTCCTATTTTGAAGTAAACGAAAAGTATTGCAGAACTTTCGTTGATAGAATGTAAAAGTTGATGCTGCACAAGTACGAAAAATGTTCTGTATATGAGTTATAATTTATATTATGTTAAATAGTATTGGTGATATAAAACCAATCCGATAAGATTGGTCCTTATATATTTATATTATTGCTTCTTAGCTTCCGCCTCTGCTTGCTTTTTCATTGTTTCATTAGCGATAATGGCCAATTCAACTCTTCTGTTTTTAGCTTTACCAGCAGCTGTAGAATTATCAGCGATTGGTAAAGATTCTCCTTCACCTTTAACAGCGAATCTGTCCGAAGGAACTCCTAAAGACTGTAAATAATCTGCTACAGCTTGAGCTCTCGCTAAAGATAGTTTTAAGTTGTGTGCTTCAGAACCGTCAGAATCAGTGTGTCCATCAACAAATAAATTTGTTTCTGGATATTTTTTCAACACTTCAGCTAACTTTGACAATGTATTTTTTGTGTCATTATTGATAATAGCTTTGTTAGATGCGAAGTAAATTCCTGAACCCTCATCAAAAACAACATCAATACCTTCACCCACTCTATAAACTTGAGCTCCTGGTATAGAATTTCTCAATTCTTCAGCTTGTTTATCCATTTTTTTTCCGATGATAACTCCAGTGGTACCTCCAACAGCAGCTCCACTAATAGCTCCAATAGCAGCTCCTTTTTTTCCACCGATTAAAGCACCAATACCTGCACCGATTGCTGCACCAGCTCCAGAACCTATCAAACCACCTTTGGATGAATTATTCATAGATGAACAACCCACAAACATTGAGGCACTCATAAAGACTAAAACTAAATTTTTAAAGATTTTTTTCATTTTTATATTTTTAATAATTTCAAAGTAAAAATAATGTGTTTTTTTATAAAAAGTGACCTCTATCCATATACATTTTAACTTTATTTTTATTTTACCTCCACACAAAAAAGACCGTCAAATTTGACGGTCTTTTTTGTAAGTGCTTATTCTTTAAACTTTACATTGATTGAGGTGTTGAGTTTCCTTTTGTAATCTTCTTCCAACCACATGATATAGTTTTTTGTACTTTTTATCATATAATGGGAATATTTTTTTATTCTGTCTTTTATGTCATCATCTAACAAAATAGCCAAATCTCTAGCATCAAAAACATCCTCGGCATTCTCAAAACACATTTGTGCATGTTGTTCAACAGATTTATCTAGCACTATTTTAGATTTGATTCCTTTTTTGATAGCGTATTGATACTCTTCTTTAACTTTGAACGTAATGTTTTCGGAGTTTTTAAATTTTTGTCTTACTTCTGCTGGCATTTCATAGATAAACTGTCTTTCAATTTCCTCATCGTTAATCAAGTTATCTAGATAATAATCGGGAGATTTAAATATTCTCTTCCAGTTGATGGGAGCGCTCCAAAGTCCGAATCTGGCAGCATTGTTTCCTAAATCTATAACATTAAATGTCTTTTTTTCATTAAACACACGTGATCCTCTACCAATCATCTGATAGTATAAGGTAATTGATTTTGTAGCTCTGTTTAAGATAATAGTATCTACACTTGGTTCATCAAATCCAGTGGTTAAAATACTTACGGAGGTTAGAATTGCATCAGGAGTATGTTTAAACCAATGCAAGATTTCTATACGCTCTTGTTTAGAAAACGTATTGTCTAAATGTCTAATGTTATCGTACCCCGCTGCTTTAAAAGTGTCATATACATGCCAAGAGGTGTTGATACCGTTGTTAAATATTAATGTTTTTTTACCTAATGACTTTTCAATATAAGCGCTTAATAATTTGTCTTGCATTAAATTGCTGGAATACAAGTCATCAGACGATTTTACAGTGTAATCTCCGTTGATTCCAACTTTAAGTCCTCCTAATGCAACATCATATGTATAAGTTGTGGCCTTAGCTAAAAAACCTCTATCTATCAATGTAGAAATAGGCTCCCCAACTAGCAACTCGTCATATATTTCATTCATCGGTAGTTTTATGTTGGAACTCAAAGGAGTTGCCGTTACTCCTAGTATGAAACAGTTTTGAAAATATTTAAATAGTTTTCTAAAAGAATTGTAGTGAGCTTCGTCAATAATTACCATGCTCACGTCTTGCATGTCTAGCAAATCGTCATTTAAACGATTTTTAAGTGTTTCAACCATTGCGACAAAACACATGTAATCGTTCTGATCGTCTAAGGACTTTACATCGCTAGTAATTACCTTATTGGTGACTCCAAATTCATCTAACATCTTAGACGTTTGGCTACTTAGCTCTATTCTGTGCGTTAGTATTAGAACTTTTTTTTGTTTTTCTTGTATAAATCTTCTTGCTATTTCAGAAAAGATTACTGTTTTTCCACCACCCGTAGGTAACTGAAAAGCAAGGTTGTAATTATGTTCTTTGTTTTCTATTTTTTCGAAAACCTTATCAATGTTTTCTTTTTGATAATCGTATAATTCCTTTTTCTTAACTACTTTATTATTTGCTTCTACTTCCATTTCATGTTTTTCGAGTTTTGCAAAACTACGCAGTTTTTAAAGTTTTATGAAATAATTAGCGCTTTTTCTGTGTAAAATATTAATAACGTTGGGGATGCCTTTCACATGCTTCGTAATAAATGACGTAAATAAATCTTACCAATAGTGTTGTAAATACCGAATTATCTCGATTGTTTTACTTTAAAAGGTTCCCTAATCTCATAATTACTAGGTTTTACATATTTGGTCAAAGGTTTTAAAACTATATGGAGAAAGGGGTTTGTATGTTTGATATATAAATACATCTCCTTAGGCTTAGCACCCAATGTACTTTTAATAATTTCAGCAGTTCTTCCCAATCTAAGTTCTTTCTTACGTTTGGCTATAGCCTCTGTAACAAAGTCATAAAGAATCTTCTGATATAGGGGTTGCTCGTTATTTACTGCGTAATCAATTCCAACATAATTTGCATCTAAATAACTTTTGTTAGTGCAAGCTGTGCTGAACCCTACTAAAGTTTCATTTTTAAAATATCCTTTAAATACAAATTTATTACCCAGTTCTTTTTTCAACAGACCAAAGCTATTTTCACTCAATCTAATCATGTTAAAACTAGCTGTTTTGAGCACAGCATTATAAAGCTCGTGTATTTCAGACTGATAATGTTCTATTTCTGATACGTCAAACTCTTTAGAGGTGATATCAATTGTTCTTTTGATAACGTTTTTAGCCCTTGTTCTATATTTGGTTTTCATATCGTTTAAATAATCTTCAAAACTCAACCATTCTGGGTTGATTTCTAAAACCATATTAACGTCTATTTGAAATTTTGCTGCTTTTTTATAAAGCTCTTTTTGTACTGCCACATTATTGTTCTGCCAAAATTCTTTAACCATTACAAAATTAATTGCAGGAAAATTGTTATTGGTACGCAAACTGAATCTCATTTTTTTTATAATCTCGTAGATGATATTAGTTGAAACTTTTTCACTAAAAAAAAATCCATGAGTTCCAGTAGCAAAAAAATTACCGCAAAGTAACAAACTACCATTAAGAGTCTTTAGTAGGTAAGCTCTGAGTTTCGATTTTATTTGCTGAGGAAATTTTTTCTGATTGAAAAAATCGTTTTTAACAGTAATCCATTGAAAATACAACTGCCCCACCACCCTATTTTTCTTGTAAACCAAAACATAAATAAAAGTCACGTCCTTAACGATACTATTTTGTAATGCATTTAGATATGAATATGTTAGATAAGTGTTGTTTGAATTTAGTTTAACCCACTCAGTAGCCACTTGAGAAATATCAAAACAATATTTAAAAGAATATTCAGCGTTTACAAAAGTATGTCCAGGCATTCCAGTTATTTAATACAATTAAAACAGATAACAAAAAAACACCTTAGTAATGAACTAAGGTGTTTATATACGATAAAAAACAGCTATTAATAGTCCTTAAAAATAGCATGCATCATTCTTTTTTTGTCGTTAATGCTTTCTTCCATAGAAATCATGGTTTCAGTTCTTCTCACCCCTTCTATATCGTCTATTGAAAAAATAATGTCTTTTGCCTGATTGGTATCCTTTGCTCTTATTTTACAAAATATGTTGTATTTACCCGCAGTAATATAAGCAACAGTTACATTTGGAATTTCTTCAAGAGCACTTAATACTTGTCTTATCTTAGAGCTGCTTTCCAAAAACAAACCCACGTGTGCAATAAAATTATATTGCATTTTTTCATAGTCCAATGTTAAAGTAGAACCTTTAATAATACCCTCATCCTCCATTTTTTTTACACGTACATGAATAGTACCTGCAGAAACCAATAGCTTTTTGGCAATATCCGTAAATGGTGTTCGTGCATTATCTATTAGCATATCTAATATTTGATGATCTATTTCGTCTAAATGATGTTTTTTCATGACAGTGTAGGTACTTTTACTTTCTTTTTATTATAGTCCTTACAAAACTACAATATTTTAAAATTTAATAGTGGTTTTGTGCATTAAATATAAATATTATTGGGACAAATAAAAACTTAATTTAATATTATATGAACACTATTTAATGTTTACATTCAGTATAACCAAAATACTCTTTTAGATCTCCACGCTGGTATTCCACCAAAGTTGAAACTAATTTGTCCTCTACTACTTTGTATTCGTACTGAAAAGCAACATCTTGCGCTAGATTAAGGTCATCTTTAAAATTTCGGATGATTAAATCGTAGTTCTGCTTACCATTGTTTGGAATATCAAAATAAGGCTCATAAATGTTATAATCATCATTTTCTACCAAAAACTCTAAGCCTTCTAGCATTGCGTAAAAATTGAATTTTCTTACCACATCTCTATTGTAATCATTAGGAAAATGTCCCGCTTCTATTAAAATAGTATTGTGACCAAGTTTTTGAAAATTATCTCCAGTTGCTGTTGGATAAAATTCGTCTGTATATCTACCTACGTGATTAGGGATGATTGATTGTAATAAATCGTTCATGGCAACAATAACAGACATGGTTTCTTTTCTCCCTTTAGTTAAAGTACGAGCTTCATCTATAGAGGGTGCTAAAAAAGAGATAGTAGCAGGATTTTTGAAACCTTCCACATTAAATATAGTACGTTGATCGTGTAAGTTAAAACAAAAATGAGGTTTGAAATCATCCAATACTCTTCTTAAAATCAAACTTTCTTTTGCTTCTAAAGAAACAGCATCTCTGTTTAAATCTACATTATTCGCATTTACTCTCGTAAAATTTTCTGACCCATCTGGGTTTAACATCGGAATAAATATTAAAGTACATTGGTTCATTAAATCTTTTACAAATTGATCTTTTTGAACTAGCAACTCTTCTAAATATTTAAACAAGTCAAACAAAGCTTTCGTACCCGTACTTTCATTACCGTGCATTTGAGACCATAAAAGAATTTTTTTTGGCCCGCTACCCAATTTGATGCTATATATAGGTTTGTTGTTTTCCGATGATCCTATTCTATTCACCTTAAACGGAGTTGTTAAACCATGAATAATTGGTTCTATATCCTCCAATAAAATTCGTCTTCCTAATAGCTTATTCTGATAGTTTTTAATATACCAGCTTTCCAATTTAGTTATATCCATGTTACAAAAGTAAACAACCTTTTGTTTACAATTGTAATTTACAATTGTAAAATGAATTCAACTCCTCAAACACATTTGAACAAGTCTTATGAGGAATTAGAGAGTGATTTATATGATGAAACACCTAGGGTGAAATTGCATACATATAAAATATCATAATTTACTAACTATTAAGTATTTAGTTTTTTATGAGTGAAGTGTTTTAGACTGTTGTTGGGGTGTTTGTTAGATGTGGAGTTGTTAACTAAGTTAATTTTGTTTACATTTGTAATCAACTAAGATAGCAATCAGCTTCTTGAAAAAGTTTACAATGTTAAATCAAGAAAAGTTTATCAATAGACTTCATAAATTGTTCGATCATTACAATTTAACAGCTGCGGTTTTTGCTGATGAAATTAAAGTACAACGATCCAGTATATCACATTTGCTATCGGGTAGAAATAAACCAAGCTTAGAGTTTGTTTTAAAAATTACGGCTCAGTACAAAGAAGTAACTTTAGATTGGTTATTATACGGAAAGGGTAGTTTTCCCAAAGCAACAGATAATAATGAGACAAATGACCTCCATAATAGCTCACCTCCTACTAGTGATGATCCTAAGTTTATTGATTCGAATACAATTCAAGGTGATACTTTAGCGCAAAAAAAAACAACCCTTTCTAATGATATAGAAAGAATTGTTATTTTTTATTCTAACGGTACTTTTAAAGAGTATTTATAGTGTTCTCCCTAGTCTATTGCTAGTTTTTTAATCCCTTCATCAATGGTTTCTAAAATAATTATTTTATTAGAGTTATTAGAGGCTATTTGCTTGTCTTTAACAGTTCTTAGAACCCTAATAGCTTCGTAATTAAAGTTGTATTTCTTGTACCTAAGCCCTTTTTCAACAAAATCGTCTACCATTACCTGAATAGCTTCTATATTATTTGTTGTAGCGACCCATTCAAAGGCTTCTTCAAAATTTTTCTTCAGCTTATCATCCTGTAAAAAATATAGACCACTTATTAAGTATTTAGCCACAAACGAAACCTGACTTTTGTCTTTTTCTTCAAGGTAAATCTTAAGTAATGGAACGTGTATAATGTCTTTAACTTCGTTAGAAAGTCCCTTTGCATATTCTGTGGCTAGTTTTTTATCTATGTAATAGATAGCCAGTAAACTGTTCCCTTTTATTTTAGGAGAAATGCTCTCTAGTCCTTTCTTATAGATATCCATATAATCACTATTAACCAACTTTCCCAAGGTGGATATGGCAGAAGCTGCTACATTAGGATTGGTGTTTTTAGCGAGCTTGACTAGTTTGGTGATGGTTTTTTTCTTGGCAAACTTACCTGCTAAATTAATATGTTCTATGGCATAGGATTGTATTACATGGTAATCATCATAAATAGCTTTTTCGAACACTTTAAACACATCTTTACTATCTTGTTTATCTTTTAGCTGTTTTAAAGCTTCTAGCCTATCTACATAGTGCGCTACGTTATTGTATTGAAAGATAAGCTCATCCGTAGTTAATTCAGGAGTTTCTATTTCTGCCAATAACACATGATCGGAGTTTATTTTAATCAACTTGATTTTGTCAGTCAACGGAAATTCAAATTTCTTTTCTTTTGTATCCATAAACACCGTTAAAGATTGTTTTCCTTTAGAGGTGTAAATATCTATTGCTAAAGGAAAATCAAATTCTTTTTCGGTTTGCGTAATTTTTATGATTGTTTTTTCGGTTAAAACATTTGTCTCGTAATTTACTTTCAATCTTGGGTGTCCATTACTGTAGTACCATTGGCTAAAAAACCACATCAAATCTTCTCCAGAAATTTCTTCAAAAGCCAATCGTAAATCATGTGCCTCTGCGGATTTAAATTGATGCTTGGTCAGGTAGTTGTTTAATCCAGTAAAGAATTTATCATCTCCTAAATAATTTCTTAGCATATGAAGAATCATTCCACCTTTGTTGTAGCTAACCACATCAAAAACATCATCTTTTTTAGTGTAGTTGTATCTAACCAAATGCTTCTCATAATTTTCTTGAAGTGCATTTTTATCTAAGTATGCATTTTTTGTTCGCAACAGATGTTCCGCAGCTCTATCATTTCCATATTTATGCTCAAACCACAAAAACTCAGAGTAGTTTGCAAAGGATTCGTTAACAGTTATATTGGCCCAGCTTTCTGTGGTTACCAAATCTCCAAACCAATGATGAAACATTTCATGAGCAATGATGGATTCCCAATTGTTTCTCTCACTTAATTCTCCTTTAGTCTGCATGGCTTGTTCAGCATGAATTACAGCTCCTGTATTTTCCATGGCACCACTTACATAGTCTCTCACAATCATTTGACTGTACTTGTCCCATGGGTATTCTATTCCCGTAATTTTTGAGAAAAACGTTAGCATTTCTGTAGTGTGCTTAAACAATTCGCTTGCAGTATCTTTATAGGCTGGTTCAACGTAAAAATTAACTTCTTTACCTCTCCAAGATTGTTTAATTACTTCAAAGTTTCCAATTCCCACAAAAAATAAGTAAGGAGCGTGTGGCAATGACTGTTTCCAGTAATCGGTTCTGGTTCCGTCCGCATTGATGGTTTCAGAAATTAAAATCCCGTTAGACAATGTTTTGTATTGGTTAGGGACAGTTAACTTAATTTCTTGCGTAGATTTTTGATTAGGCTTATCGATGGTGGGAAACCATACACTATTTTGTTCTGGTTCTCCTTGAGACCAAATTTGCGTGGGCTTGGTCTTATCTGTTCCCAAAGGATTGATAAAATAAAGCCCCTTGTTATCTGTAATGGCTACTCCTCCATTGTTTTTAATGCTATTAGGGTTTCCCTTGTATTTGATAAATAAACTTAAGGTGTCGTTTTGAGTATAAACTTTAGGAAGATCTATATTTAGTTTTTCTCCAGAATTGTAATAGTTCAATTTTTTACCATTACTTTCCACAGTAAATATTTTCATAGACTTGGCATCTAGCTGTAATTTATCGGTTGGAGTAAAATGAGGTTTTAAGGTAATTTTCGCTTTTCCATTAACGGTTTGATCTTCAAAATTAAAACTCAAATCAAGTTGTGTATCAATTAAGTCAAATTCTTTTGTACTGCTTTTACCGCTGTCGTTAAAACGGTAAAGCCTTTGAGATTGAATATACTGCGTTGCCAATAACAATAGCAATAGTTGATAGGATATTTTCATGTAATTAATATGAAATTAATGATTGTACGTTGGTACTAATAGGTGATAATTTATGGCTACCGTTTAAAAAAGTTAGATTGATGATAAAACTAAATCCAACAACTGTTGCTTTTTGTCTAATTAAATTGGCTGCAGCAACGGCAGTCCCTCCTGTAGCCAGTAAATCATCGTGAATTAATACGTTACTGTTGGGTTTTATGGAATCTTTGTGTACTTCTATGGTAGCAGATCCATATTCCAAATCGTAAGATTCTTTTAAAGTTTCAGATGGTAATTTCCCTTCTTTCCTAATCATGATAAAAGGTACTTTAAGAGATTTCGCTAACAAAAGGCCAAATAAATATCCTCGAGATTCTATACCTGCAACTGCATCAATTTTAGTATTGGCAAATTGATTTTTAATCTCTTCTACCATTTTTTCCATTAATAATGGCTGCAATAATACAGGGGTTATATCTTTAAATAATATTCCAGGCTTGGGGAAATTGGGAACGTCTTTAATGGCAGCTTTTATTTCTTTTTCTAAGGTCATATTAAAATTTTACTCTATATTTTTTTGTTTCATTATAAACGTGTTCTAAAATAGCCAGATCTTGATTCGATAATTCTTGAGAAGATAATGCCATCATTTTTTTTGCAGTCCTCATGGCTTTTTTAAAATTGTAGACATCCATAATTTTATTGCCACACCAACTATACGATGGAATAAATTTCTCTGGTAAATCCGAACCAAAGATATGAGCGCTTACTCCTACCACAGTTCCTGTATTAAACATAGTATTGATGCTTGTTTTAGAATGATCTGCCATCATAAGTCCACACAATAATTGCTTTGAATCCTCGTATATCTCTTGATGATAGCTCCATAATCGCACTTTACTGTAGGTGTTTTTTAAGTTAGATACATTAGAGTCCGCTCCAAAATTGCACCACTCACCTACTACAGAATTTCCCAAGTATCCTTCGTGGCCTTTATTAGAATTAGCAAACAAAATACTGTTCTTAATTTCCCCTCCTACTTTGCAATTAGGGCCAATTGTGGTGGCTCCATAAATTTTGGCTCCCATTTTCACCAAAGACTTTTCTCCAAGAGCAAAAGGTCCTCTAATCATAGCACCATCTAGTATGACTGCTTCTTTAGCAATATATATGGGACCAGAAGATGCGTTTAAAATACAGGGGTTAATTTCTGCTCCTTCTTCAATGAATATTCCGTTTTTATTGATGGCTTGTATCCAATCTGGAATTTCTTGCGATACCTCATCTTTGGTTAAAAGTTCAAAATCATGCCTGATGGCTTCATCATTCAACAAAAACAAGTCCCATTTATGTTCAATAGGTTTTACATGGTCAAGGTGAATAGCTTCATAAGTGCTAAAATCTATATCTTCTTGATCTATTTGCGAATAAAAAGCAATAATATCTTCTTTGTAATAAATCGCTTGATTTTTCTGTAATTTTTTTACGGCATTAAAAAAATCATCATTAGGGAGATATCCTGCATTGATAAAAATGTTTTCTTCCATTTCTACTATCGGATATTTTTCTTCCAGATATTCTTCAGTTAGGGTTGTCGTTGTGAATTTTAAATACTTTTCCCATTTTTCTCTAATTGTTAAAATCCCAATTCTAATATCAGCAACGGGTCTAGTGAGTGTAAAGGGCAGCAAATTATTTCTAAATGAACCGTCAAACAGAATGTAATTCATAAATAACTAAGGTTAGCAATGTTTTTTCTACTTCAATTTTTAAGCCAAAAAGATATAAAAAAACCACCTAACAATAAATGTTAGGTGGCGATAAATTTTATGGAATAAAACTCTTATCTAGAATAGTTAGGAGCTTCTTTAGTGATGGTTACATCATGCGGATGGCTCTCTGCAATACCCGAGGCAGTAATTCTAACAAACTCTGCTTCTTTTTGGTTATTAATAGTTGCAGCACCGCAATATCCCATTCCTGCTCTTAAACCACCAATAAATTGGTGCATAGTTTCATAAAGCTCACCTTTGTAAGGAACTCTTCCTTCAATACCTTCAGGAACTAGTTTTTTACTGTTATCCTCATCTCCTTGGAAATACCTGTCTTTAGAACCTTTTTTCATAGCTTCTACTGACCCCATACCTCTATATGACTTAAATCTTCTTCCGTTGAATAAAATCACTTCTCCTGGAGCTTCTTTTGTACCAGCCAATAAAGAACCCAACATTACAGAATCTGCTCCAGCTGCAATAGCCTTAGGAATATCTCCTGTATATCTCACTCCTCCATCTGCAATAACAGGTACACCTGTCCCCGCTAAAGCTTCGGAAACTTGCATAATAGCAGACAGTTGAGGATATCCAACACCTGCAACTACTCTTGTAGTACATATAGAACCAGGTCCTATTCCTACTTTTACACCATCTGCACCTGCAGCAACTAGGTCTAAAGCAGCTTTGGCTGTTACAATATTACCCGCAACTACATCTAGATCAGGAAACTGGGATTTAATTTCTTTTAATTTATTTAAGATGTTTACCGAGTGACCATGTGCGGAGTCTAATACAACTGCATCTACACCTTCTTTCACTAAAGCACTTACTCTCTCAGCACAATCGTCTGTTACACCAATAGCAGCAGCAACTCTCAGTCTACCAAACTCATCTTTATTTGCTTCGGGATTTTCTCTAACTTTAACAATATCTCTAAAAGTGATTAAACCTACGAGCTTAAAGTTATCATCAACAATTGGCAGTTTTTCTACTTTGTTATCTTGTAAAATAACCTCAGCTTCTTTTAAAGAAGTACCTGCAAAAACAGTAACTAGATTTTCTGAAGTCATTACTTCTTGAATTTTTCTACTGCTGTTTTTTTCGAAGCGTAAATCTCTATTAGTCACAATACCTTTTAAAATTCCGTTGCTATCAACAACAGGAATCCCTCCAATTTTGTGCTCACTCATCAATAAATTAGCATCATATACTGTTTGACTAGCTGCAATAGTAACAGGCTCTAAAATCATTCCTGCTTCGGAGCGTTTTACCTTTTTAACCTGTTTAGCCTGCTCAGCTATAGACATGTTTTTATGTATAACACCAATACCTCCTTCACGAGCAATAGCAATCGCCATTCTTCCTTCTGTTACGGTATCCATAGCAGCAGAAATGATAGGGGTGTTTAACGGAATATTTCTTGTAAATTTAGACTTAATCGATACGGTGTTAGGTAACACTTCGGAGTAAGCCGGAACTAACAATACGTCGTCGTATGTAAGTCCTTCAGAAATAACTTTTGTAGTAGACATTTGCAATTAGATATGATTTAATTGCATGCAAATATACAACATTTTTAATGATGGTGTTAAAATCGCATTAGAAAGATTTATAGAGGTATATACTTTGCTATAACGTAATTTTTCGCTATTTTTAATACACTTATTAAATAAAAATAAACTTCATGAAAAACATCATTATACCTGTAGATTTTTCTATATACTCAGAAAATGCATTAAAGGTGGCAGCAATGCTAGCAAAAAAACACGGATATGGTCTTACGCTAATTCACATGCTTGAATTACCTTCTGGATACTCCGAGCACGATAGTACCTATGCCAAATCCATTGTGTTTATGCTTAAATTTGCAGAGCAAAAGATGAACACTTTTGTAGAAAAAGATTACTTAGAAGGAATCACAATTAAAGTAATTATAAAGCATTTTGCGTTGTTTCCAGAAATTGGACCTATTGCAGAGGAAAACAACTCATCGTTAATTGTTATGGGATCGCACGGAAAAGATTATCAAAATGGAGAATACCTGGGGTCTAATACGGAGAAAGTGGTTAAAAACTCTAAGATTCCAGTTTTAGTCATCAAAAACGAGTTGAAAGATATTGATTTTTCTAAATCAATTTTTGTGAGTGACTTTAAACTAGAATCAGCAAAAGCATATGTCAATGCTAAAAAGTTTTTTAATGAAATTGGAGTTGTTCCAAAGTTACTTTTTATTAATAAGCCTGGTAGTGGCTTTGTTTCTACAAAAGAAATGGACACTAGATTCAAAGAGTTTTTAATGGAAACCGAAGGAAGCTTAGCTAGTTTGGATTCTTTTGAAAATTATGATGATTATACAGTTGTAGATGGTGTTAATAGTTATATAGAAGATCATGGTACTTCTTTATTAGCGGTTGCTACTCACGGTAAATCAAATATTTCCAAATTTTTTACAGACAGCGTTTCTTTGGACTTGGCTAATGAAACTGTTCTACCTGTTTTAACAGTGCTTATCTAAAAGTATTTACTTTTTAATTGAGCCCCATTATCTATAAAATGATAATGGGGCTTTTTGTTGTTTGTAAGCGATGTTATATAGATAATTAATATTTAAAAAGGAAGATAGAATAAACTTGCATCCACCTCACATATACGTTTGATAGAAAGGTGATAGAAAAAAGTAAAATTTGTTGAAAGCTCTAGTAAATAGTGAAAACTACCCATTTCGGGTGGGGGTTTAGTTGTGTATACTCAATAGTTTTGTTGCTGTATTGAAGGATTCAGTCCCTTAATTATTCACAAACAATTTTAACCTAAACAACTATTGATGAAACAAAAAAACACAGTCTTATTATGGTCTCATTTACTAATGCTTTTGGCAGTCCAAACCCATGCTCAAAGTTCCGTTAACACAAGTGGTGGAATTGCCACAGGAACTGCTGGAAGTATGAGCTACTCTGTTGGACAATTAATGTACAATACTCATATTGGAGCATCTGGTGTTGTTACAGAAGGAGTTCAACAATCTGAAACAACTAATTCCCCTACATTAAGTATAGTTCCGCTTGAAAAAATAGCAAAAATTGCTGCATATCCGAATCCCGCAATAAGCTACTTAAAATTAGATGTACAGGAATTGGAATTGTCTAATTTGAAGTATAGAATTGCGGACTTGCAAGGTAAGACTGTCTCTATAGTAGATATTAAAGAAGCAAAGACAGATATTCCGATGCAAAGACTAACTCCCTCTACCTATTTCGTGAGTATTCAGAAAAACAACAAAACCATTAAAACTTTTAAAATCATTAAAAACTAATTAACATGAAAAAAATACTAGCACTTACGTTTATCCTTTTTGCCTTTTCAAATTTATTTTCTCAGGCTCCTGAAAAAATGAGTTACCAATCTGTGATAAGAGACAATTCAAACGAACTTGTAAAAAATCAATTTATAGGAATGCAAATAAGCGTTTTAAAGGGTTCTGCTACAGGTACTGCGGTCTACGTAGAAGCTTTAAGTACAAATACAAACGCTAATGGTTTAATTAGTATTCAAATTGGTGCAAATACAGCAATTTTGGGAGATTTTTCTGCGATTGATTGGAGCGATGATACTTATTTTATTAAAACAGAAGTTGATCCAACGGGCGGTACTACCTTTACAATTACGGGAGTTAGTCAATTTTTAAGTGTTCCTTATGCCTTATATGCCAAAACAAGCGGAGATGCATCTCTAAAGTATTTAGGAGCCGTAAGATCAAAAAACCTAGGCTCTCCGAATCCAAATTCAAATAATGAAATTCCCAATTTAACTTCTACGGCTATTCGTTGGTTAGGAGGTCCTAGTGAAAATTACAAGAGTAGTCTGGGAGGAACTAATAATACAGAAATTACTATTCCTACAGGAGTTAAGTATATTAAAATTCATTGTTCAATTATTTATGATCAAGTTCTAACGACAACCGATAGCAAATCTCAACTATTTGTAAATAAAAACGGAAACCCTTTTTCTGGATTGTCTAATTCAGGGTTTAACACTTATCAATACTTTAACTCTTTTTATGGTTTGACCTTTAGTACTTCGTTTATTGAAGTGTCTTCTGGAGATGTGTTTGATATTAAACTGTTTCAAAATTCCGGAGAATCCTTATATTTAGCTTGGGGTAGCGTAAGTTCTAGTTTGTCGGTTGAATTTTACGATGAGTAATACCTTAACTACAAAAGACAAAAAACACCTATCAATTTAGATAGGTGTTTTTGTGTTTTACAGAATGAGTAAAGATTTATTTTGTGGTCTTTTGGCTTAATTTAGCGACGATTAAAGCTACGGTAGCATCACCAGTTACATTAATGGTGGTTCTTAACATATCTAAAGGTCTATCTACAGCAAAAATGAGGGCCAAACCAATGGGAAGTAACTCTTTGGGAAAACCAATAGAGTCCAAAACAATAATGAGCATGACCATTCCTGCTCCAGGAACTGCAGCAGAACCAATGGAAGCCAACAAAGCAGTAATGATAATAATAATTTGATTTTGAAAGTTTAAACCTTCAGGCCACAATACTTGCATGATAAAAACTGCTGCTACAGCTTGGTATAAACTGGTACCATCCATATTGATGGTAGCTCCCACAGGTAAAACAAAACTAGAAACTTCTTTATCAACCCCTAAATGTTCCTCTACCCTTTCCATAGTAACAGGTAGCGTGGCTGCACTAGAACTGGTAGAAAAAGCCAAAAGTTGTGCAGGAGAAATGTTTTTTAAAAACCAGTATGGCGATTTTTTAACTATAAAAGAGACACAAAAAACATAAAAACCAACCATCAACATCAGTCCTAACACTACAACTCCTGCATATTTTAGTAATGCAAGCAATACGTTAATATCGTCAGACGAGACAACAACAGTCGCTAGTAAAGAAAACACAGCATAAGGAGCAAATAGCATAATGATATCAATCATTTTTAAAACAGCCTCATTAAGTGAATCGAAAAAATCTTTTAGAGGCTTGGATTTTTTTTCCTCTATCAATAGTAAACACACTCCTAAAAACAAGGTGAAAAAGATAACTTTTAGCATACTTTTATTATCACCCATGGCTTCTACAATATTGCTAGGTACTATATCTATCAAAAATTGAAGCGGCCCTTGTGTTTGTTGAAATTGAGCTTCGTTGATTTTACCTTGTATACTCGATTGATGTGCATAATTTTCTTTGAGCAATTCAACAGTTTCAGTAGAAATTCCTTCTCCAGGTTTTAGTAAGTTTACGAGTGTCAGACCTATGACTATGGCAATTATAGTAGTAATTACATAGATAGTTACCGTTTTTATCCCCATAGACTTAAACTTGGAAATGTCTTTTAAATCAGAAATCCCTTTAATTAAAGAACCCATAATTAATGGGATAGCGATTAATTTTAAAAGTTTTACGAAGATGGTTCCAAAAGGTTTGATCCAATACACTACAAATTTTTGTCCACCAACAATTTGAGTCATCAACAATCCAAAAATAACACCCAACAGTAGTCCAATGATAATTTTCCAATGTAGTGCTATTTTTTTCATATCGTAAAAGTTTTTAGCAAGAGCAATCCTTCCCTCCGCAATTGTTTTTGGGTTTGTTGTTAAAGTATTTGTTATAAATATAGTACAAAGCCGCTACAACAAATATTAACGTTAATATGTTTTGAGCTATTTGCATTAGGATAATGTTTGATAAGCAATTAAGGCAGTGATATAAGCTATCCCAGTCATGACTACCATTTGAACGATAGGCCATTTCCAACCATTAGTTTCTCGTTTAACTATCGCAATAGTACTCATACATTGCATGGCAAAAGCATAGAATAATAGAATAGAAATTCCAGTAGCAAAAGAATAAACAGGTGTTTTGGTACCTTGAAAAACCTCATTTTTCATTCGATCTTTAATAGTAGACTCTTGCTCATTACCTACACTGTAGATAGTTGCCAAAGTTCCAACAAAAACTTCTCGTGCTGCAAATGAAGCAATAACGGCCACTCCAATTTTCCAATCGTACCCCAAAGGTTTAATAACAGGTTCAATAAATTTACCCATGGTTCCAATATAGGAGTGTTCAAGTTTATAAGAAGCAATTTCTGTTTGCAATTCTTCTTCAGAATAGTTTGGGTAGCTTTCCAAAACAATTTCATCAGCTTTAGAAATATAATCACCTGGGCCATAAGAAGCTAGTCCCCATAAAAGTATGGAAATAGCCAAAATAATTTTACCAGCTTCAAAAACAAAGGCTTTTGTCTTATCTACCACATTGATAAGTACGTTTTTAAAAAGAGGTAGCTTATAATTAGGCATCTCAACTACAAAGTAAGATTTGGAAGTGATTTTTAAAAATTTATCTAACAAAGCAGCAGCTAATATAGCTGTTATAAACCCTAGTAAATATAAACCCATTAAGAGTAAACCTTGTACATTAAAAGTTAAAAAAGTGGCTTGTGAAGGAATAATTAGACTGATAATTATTGCGTAAACAGGCAAACGAGCAGAACAAGTTGTAAAGGGAGTTACCAAAATGGTAATTAATCTTTCTTTCCAATTTTCTATGTTTCGAGCTGCCATAATTGCTGGAATAGCACACGCAGTTCCTGAAATTAGCGGAACAATACTTTTTCCGCTCAATCCAAATCTTCTCATGATTCTATCCATCAAGAAAACTACTCTACTCATATATCCACTTTCTTCCAATACCGAGGTAAATAGAAATAGAAAAGCAATTTGAGGAATAAAAATAACCACCCCTCCTATTCCAGGAATAATTCCTTCTGACAGCAAATTGGTAAAAGTACCTTTGGCAAAATTATTTTTCACAAACTCAGATAAGCTAGCAAAAGTATTGTCTATAAAATCCATGGGAATGGCAGACCACGAAAATAAAGCCTGAAACACCGTAAATAAAATGGTAAAAAATATTAAATAACCATAAATTCTATGGATTAGAATTCTGTCTAAGTAAGACCTTATATCTTTTGCATTATGAGGATCTTGGCTATAGGTTTTATTTAAAACCTCTTTTAAAAATTGATATCTCCTTACTGTTTCTAAATGATGTTTTTTCTGCACATCCTTAGCGTACTTAGAAAACACAGTTTCTTGCTCAACAAAACACGGAGCACTATTTATTTCTTGATAATTTAAAATCAACTTTTTAAGGTAAGATATTCCCTTGTTTTGTTTAGAACTTATTAGGGCTATTTTAGTAACCAACAATTCTTCTAAAGCAGGGATATCTATGTCTATTCCTCTGTCGGCCATTCTATCCGCCATATTAATAGCTAGAATAGTTGGAATCCCTAAATCTTTAATTTGTGTGTATATAAAGAGGTTTCTTTTCAAGTTTTCAATATCTACCACCACTACGACCACATCAGGATAATTGGTGTTGGATTTATCAGACAAAACTTTAACAGCAACATCCTCATCCAGCGAGCTGGCATTTAAGCTGTAAGTACCAGGCAAATCTATAATTTCGGCCACACTAGAATTCTCTAGTTTACAGCTCCCTGTTTTTTTATCAACGGTAATTCCAGGGTAATTCCCTACTTTTTGATTTAGTCCTGTTAAGCGATTAAATAAAGAAGTTTTTCCCGTATTTGGATTTCCTATTAAAGCTACTTTAATATCGCTCATAATTTTTCTACTAGTATTTTAGAAGCTATTTCTAACCTGATAGCCAAGTAAGTACCACTTATGTTGAGGTAAATTGGGTCTTGCATAGGAGCTCTTTGTAGTACTTCTACGTAATTACCTTCTATACATCCCATCTCTATCAATTTTAGAGGCACGTCTATTTCATCAAAAGATTTTATAATCGCTCTTTCTCCTCTTTGTAAATCGGAAATAGTAAGTGTGTTTATCATTTAACTTGTTTATGTCGAGATTATATATCCACAATTGACTACTAAACATAAAATTTAGAATCGCGAAGATAAGAACTATTTAGATTTAGTTAAAATAATTAAACATATTTAATTTCACAAAAAAAGCTCCTACAATTCTAAAATAGGAGCTTAAACAAAACAAACAATTCAAATTCTAGTGAAATACTAAAACTTTTCTTTAATGATATCAATCCATCTTTTTAATCTCTCTTCAGTCAAGTTACTTTCATTATCATTATCTATAGCCAAACCATAGAATAAATTGGGATTATGGGGAACAATAGCTTTTGATTCTGTCTGTAAATATCCATTAGTAGGCCATAAACCAACCACTTCTCCTCCATTTTTTATAATTTCTTCTGCCAAAATTCCTACTCCATCTATAAAATATTCTGCATACCCAATTTGATCTCCTAGTCCATAAATAGCGACTTTTTTGTCAGTAAAATCAATCGTTTTAAAATCCTCAAAAAAAGCCCCCCAATCGCTTTGTAAATCACCATCGTACCAAGTAGACAAACCTAATATGATATGTTGATATTGATTGAAAGTATTAAGAGTAACATCGCAAATCTCATGTACTTCAATTTCTTCAAAATATTCCACAACTTCATTGGTCACCTCTTCTGTAATTCCAGTATCTGATCCGTAAAATAAACCTATCATTTAAATTATATTTTCTACAAATATATCTATTTTTATCAATTCTAAATAAAAATAATAAATATATTTGCCTAAAAATTACACATCATGAAGACTTTAAAAAATATTTACAACAATCAATTGGGAGCTAGTTATCAAGTTATTGATGATCATGAACCCTTTCACCACTTGATGGCATTGGAAATCAATCAAATTTCTTTTTTAGTAAATCAGCAAGAATTAGAGTCTTTTGTTGAATCCACTTACAAAATATTAAACTACCATGCGAGCTGTAGTTGTTCCAAAGATTTGGTTAACAAAACCGTGATTTATCAAAGTAAACAAATGGAAATCAGAATGCTATTAAGCTACCATCAATTAATTCAGTTAAATGATTTATTAAAAGGTACTGCATTTAAGTTGTCAATGAAAGATATGCTATCAAAATACAAAATATCTTAATTTTATTTTTATAAAGTCTAAATAAATAATATGTTTGCATTAATTATTATTTTAACTAAATCTAAATAAAATGAAATTTAACTATTTTAAACTAATTACAAAATCAACTTTAATGTTAGTTATGACATTAACAAGTTGTAATGACGATAATGATAACGAACCGAGTTCGCCACCTAGTGAAGTGACCAAGGAAGCATTTGTTAAAAATTATGCGGCCATTGTAGCCAAGAATTATAATGATTCATATGCAAGTGCTCTGGAAATGCAAACCAAAATCAACGAATTCATAGCTACACCTTCTGCTTCTACTTTAAATAATGCTCAAAAAGCATGGTTGAGCGCAAGGGATTATTATGGACAGACAGAAGCTTTTAGAGAGGCCAATGGTCCTATTGATAATCCTGATTTACTAAACACTGAAGGACAAATTAACGCATGGCCTTTAGAAGAAGGTTTTATCGATTATGTGTCGGGTAATAGAGGTCAAAAGGTTCAAAACGGTATTATTGGTGATACTGAATTTGTTTTGACAGAAGCTAGTATTTTGGGTAAAAATGAAGAGTTGCAAGATGGCGAAAGCGAAGAAAATGAAGACAACGCGGACAATATAACTACGGGCTGGCATGCCATTGAATTCTTATTATGGGGACAAGATTTAAATTACAATAGTGTAACACATATGGCTGATGATTTCTCTAAATCTGGAGAAAGGCCTTTTACTGATTATACTACCGAGGTAAATGCCGATAGAAGAAAACAGTATTTGCAAATAGTAACAGACTTGTTAATTAAAGACTTAAAAGATTTAAACGATACTTGGGCCGATGGAGGTAGTTATAGAAACACTTTTGAAGCTTTGGATGAGGATATCGCTTTGACCAATATTTTAAACGGAATAGGTTTTATTTCTAACGGAGAAGTGGCAGCGGAAAGACTTGATCCTGCGATTGCTGATGGACAAGAAAATGAACATTCTTGTTTTTCCGATAACACAAAGCAAGATATGTGGGCCAACGTAAACGGAATTAACAATGTAATTAACGGAATTTACACCAGTAAGTCTGGAGCTAAAATTCAGGGGGTTTCACTAATTGATTTGGTTAAAAACGTAGATAACGAAATTGCAGATGAGTTAAAAGATAAAGCAACTACTACCCTAGTTAAGCTGAATGCTCTTTTGAGTGCTTCAGGTAATTTTGATGAAATTATCAGTAAAGAAACGGAAGATTCTAACGGTCCAGCAGGACAATTATCCACAGCATTAAAAGACCAAGGAGCTGCTATTGCAGATGCTGCTTTTAAACTAGGGGCTTCTATTAGTATCAACTAGCTAACACTTTATTTGTTTAAAACCTCCAATATCTACCTATACAGAGTTAAATGCTTTAAGCATTCTAACTCTGTATTTTATCTTTAAAATGATTCATGAAAAACTTACTCATATTACTAACCATATCAATACTTTATTCCTGCTCATCGGATGAGTATAAAGAACTAATTTCAGACGAAGAGCAATTTGTTATTGATCACTACGAAGAAGATGAAGAGTCCTTAGTTTCAGAATTATCAGTAAGAATTTATAGTGGAGACAAAGCCTTTGGAAGAGCGATTCCTAATTTGTCTAGAACTCAAAATTTTTCTTTTGGGGTTGGAAATTCTATGTTTGATCAAAGCTGGGTTTCTTCCCCTGCATCAACTACCACAAGAGATGGATTAGGTCCTTTATTTAACGCGCATGCTTGTGCCAATTGTCATCAAAAAGATGGAAGAGGAAAACCCATATTAAATGATAATGGTAATTCTAGAGGTTTTCTGATAAGGTTGAGTACAGGGAATAGTTTTAATGATGGCCCCACTCCTATTCCTAATTATGGAAACCAGTTACAAGACAGGGCAAATAACACATTTGATCCAGAAGGAGATATAGCTGTTAATTTTACAATCATCAACGGAAAATATCCTGACGGTACGAGTTATGAATTACGAAAACCTACTTACACCATTAACAACGCAAATTACGGAACGCTAGCCAACGTAAAAACTTCTCCTAGAATAGGTCAACAAGTGATGGGATTGGGATTTGTGGATGCTTTATCAGCTGCTAGTATTCTTGCCAATGCAGACGAACAAGATTTAGATGGAGATGGTATTTCTGGAAAGGCCAATTACGTATGGAATGTAAAGAAAGGAGAATTAACCATTGGTAAATTCGGATGGAAAGCCAATCAGCCCAGCTTAGAACAGCAAGTAGCAGCTGCATTTAATGGAGATATGGGGTTAACTACCAATCTTTTTCCAGAAGAAAATTGTCCTCATGGGATAGATTGTTCAGAGAAGCCTAATGGAGTGAATCTTGGTGATATTTCGGAAGTACCCCCTGTACAATTCAATAGAATTCTAATTTATCAAACAGCATTAACGGTACCAATCAGAAGAAATTTTAAGGATATTGAGGTGTTAAAAGGAAAAAAACTATTTAACGAACTAAGTTGTGTTAAATGTCATGTAAACAATTTTACCACAAGTGAATATCGTTTTATGCCTCAGCTAGAAAACATCAAAATAAAACCCTACTCAGATTTTTTACTGCACGATATGGGAGATGAATTGGCTGATCATCGAGAAGATTTTTTAGCCAACGGTAAAGAGTGGAGAACACAACCTTTATGGGGACTCGGATTGATTGAAACCGTTAACAATCATACTTTTTTATTACACGATGGTAGAGCTAGAAATATAGAAGAAGCTATTCTATGGCATGGTGGTGAAGCTGAAAAGTCAAAAAATCAATTCATGCATCTAGACAAGAGCCAACGAGCACAATTATTAGCCTTTTTAAATTCTTTATAATATGAAAATTAGATACAAGTTATCAATAGTAATGCTACTTTTGATCGGAATAGCTTCTTGTGGGAAGGAGGAAAATAAACTAACACATGATGTTTTTTTTGAAAAATATTATCATGATAATATTTTCCCTTCTTTAGACAACTTCAAATCTGCAGCAGAAAAACAAGTTGAACTCATTACAAAATTCAACAACAACCGAACAGATGAGAATTTTAACAATCTACAACAGCAGTGGTTTAATTGCGCTTCGTTATATTCTAAAGCCAGGGTTTACAATTTTAAAGAAATTAACAAGCAGTTTTTTGATATCAAAATTTATAATTTTCCTGCAAATGTGAGCAGTATAGAAGATAATATTGATGAAGATGTTATTTACAATAGCACTTATTTAGATAGAAAAAGTTCCACAACCAAAGGGCTGGCTACAGTTGAATACTTACTTTTTGATGATGGTAGTAAAACGCGGTTGGAAAGAAATACCCAACGCTATCATTATTTACTTGCTATTGCTCAAGAAATTTTAAATGAAGCCAATGATTTGATCCAGTTTTGGCAGGAAGATTATTTAAATGTATTCATTAACTCTGGCGGTAAGTCTTGCATAAAAAATGCTAGGTGTCTAGCATTTAACCAAATAATAAATATTTTAGATGTTGCTAGGGTTACCAAATTAGAAAAGCCTGCTGGAATTAATGGTTCAAAAGGTACCTCTATTTCAGATTTAGAAGCTTTTAGAAGTAAAAAATCTTTAGACTTGATTGTGGCTCAATTGAACGAAGTGGAATCTGTTTATAGTAAAAGTAGTACTAATTTTGCGAGTATTGTGAATGCTATTGACGAGGAACAGCAGTTAACTAAGGCTATAAATGCTGCTTTTAACGAGTTGTATCTGGAGATAGATAAATTAGAGAGTAGCCTTTCTGAAGCTATAAAGGTAAACGACCCTCAGATTAACAAAATATACGATTCGTTAAGTGAACTAATCCGCTTATTTTCCGTTGACGGAGCTAGTCTTTTATCGGTAGCTACTTTACCTACAGACAATGATGGAGATTGATGAAAAAGGCTATTAAAGTAAACACATCCTCAATAGTTTATGAGGACGTGTTTACTACAGCAATTATTCTACTAGTAGTTTCTCATAGCCTTTTGAGCCCAGGTAATTAATGCTTCTCTTTCAGATTCGCCCAAATCTCCATGTAAAGTTTTGTAAGAAGTTAAAGGCATTTCACCTTCCTCAACTTCTTCTATCACTTCATCTAACTTATGCCTTTTTCTTTTGTTGTCGTAATTTGCCCAATTAGAAAAATCCAAATGTTCCCTACCCTCTTCTACGTGGTGGTCTAACCAAAAAGACAAAGGAGCTATTTTGGCATACCATGGGTAGTTGGTTTTATTACTATGGCAGTCGTAACATTTACTATTTAAAATACTGCTTATATGTTCGTTGGGTCTTGTTTCGCTAGTAAAGTTTTCAAGTTCTCTAACAGCTGCATTATTTTTGTTACTGTCTACAAATTGAATCACTATAAAAATGGCCAATAATACGAGTACAATCTTCTTAATCATTATGTCTAAAATTTGATTTCTAAAGTAGCGTAATAGCTTCGAGGTGCAGCAGGAATAATTCCTGGTCCTGGATACCCTGTAGCTCTACGAGTAAAATAGCTATTGTCTAACAAATTATTTACACCTGCTTCTAATTTAAAGTTTTTGCTAAACTTATAAGAGGTCGTTAAATCTAGAATGTCATAACCAGGAATAGCTCCAAAAGTATTGAATGAATTGTCAGGATCATACGGAGTATTGGAAGCATCCGTAAATTGTTCATCAACAAAAGAATATTGTAATCCAACCAAAGCATTTTTCCAACCTAAATGAATTCCCGTTTTTAAATTGTAAAAAGGGATAAATTCAACCTGATTACCTTTCACCCCACTAACTTCTGATTCAATATATTCAGAGCTAGTCAAAGACAAATTATTATAAATATCTAAAGTTAGGTGTTTATTGTTTTTAAAAAAGGTTTCTTTGAGGTTCCATTGTAACAGAGATTCAAACCCAACAATATTTGCTTTACCAATGTTGGTTCTTACAAATTGAGCTCTGTTATCAATAGCTTGCCCTATTCTGTTGTCGTATAACAAGGTAAAAACGTTAAGATCATAAGAAAACGCTTTTTTGAGTTTACCTCTAATCCCTACATCAAAAGTATAACCTTCTTCGTCTGCAATATTTTCATCAATCTTAAAAGTAGGATTAACCGTTCTAATATCTGAAAATGTAACGGAACGATAGTTCTGAGAAAAATTGGCATAAGATTCTAAATAGCCATTAGGTTTATAGCTCAAGCCCAAACCTAACAAAACAAAATTTCTTGTTAGGGAATTGTTATCGGGTATGTTTTTGTTTATTGAGGCATTGTAAAATGTACCTTCGGCTTTTGTTGTGATGTGTTCAAATCTAAAACCAGGAGTTACGCTGAATTTGTCGGTTATGTTAAAGATGTTTTCTCCAAATATAGAAGTGTTAAAATTTGGAAAATCAAAATTATTTTGATTAGGAAATTGGGCAGATTCTATAAAATTAAAATCGGCATCCGTACCCGTACTACCAGCACCCTGCCTAGCATCATTGTCAGATTTGTATGTTTTTAGACCCAATAATAAATAAGAGTCTTGTCCTCCTATTTGATAATTTGACAAAAAACGAGTTTCTGTCCCCCAGTTTTTAAAATTATTTACAATAAGATCTCTTGGGTCCACAAAATTACCGTCCTCATCTATGGCATCTCCGTTGATTAGAAAAATATTGGGATTTTCTGCACGAACATCCCCTCTAAATCCTATAGCATTTCTAGAAGCATTTAAGGCAAATACACTAAATGTAATTTTATTGTTTGCATTGAATTCGTGATTAAATTTTAAGTTGAATAAATTCCAATTCACATCAAACCAGTTTCTGGTTAAATAACTCTGTGTAGGATCTTCTAAAAACTGAACATCTGACAGTCCACCTGGCTGATGAGCCAGATAATCTAAAAGCGTATATTCAAATTCTACATGGGTTTTTTCACTAAATTGGTAGCCTAAATGAATAAAGAAGTTGTTTGATTCATATTCGGAATTAGGTCTAAATCCATCCCCTTTCTTAAAATTGTAATACGTGTAGTAGGAAAACTTGCCTTTGGTACCACTTAACGAAGTAAAGTTAGTATATGTATTAAAAGAAGAGACCGTATTTCTTGTGGTAAATTCAATGGGACTGTAGCTTGGTTTGTGGGTGATAAAATTAATCAATCCTCCAAACTGAGTTCCGTATTGTAACGAGGCTGCCCCTCTTATTACTTGTATTTTTTCTAAAGATTCGGACGGTGGTGTGTAGTAACTTTCTGGGTAACCTAAAACGTCCGCGCTAATGTCGTAATCATTTTGACGAGTATTAAAGTTAGAAGTCCTATTTGGATCCAATCCTCTACCTCCAATATTAAGCTGTAAACCTCCATCGTTAGAATCGTAAATATTTAAACCAGCAACTTTGGAAAAAATTTGACGTGCATTGTTTGATGATTTGTTTCCATCAACCAAATCCAAATTAATTACTTCGGATTTTTTTCCTTCGTAAATATGGGTTCCTTCTACGGGTTTTAGAGCTGTCAAAGCGTAAATTTCTTTTTTCTTTGCTCTTAAAACAACTTCAGATAGTTTTTCTGTAGCCGAATTCAAATAGATTTTTAAAGTAATATTATTTTCAATTAGAAATTCTCTTTCTAATATTTTATATTCAGGATGTATAAAATAGATATATTGTTTTGATGAGTTTACTGCTGTAGTAAGCAGTCCCTTTTTATCGGTAAGCCCTAGTATTCTCCCCTTTTTTGTAATTATTTGAACTTCTGATACGGGTAAAAGGGTCTCTTGATCTAAAACTTCAAAACTCACATTTTGTGCATATGCCCAGTTTAACGTGCAACAAAAGCACATTAGTAATTTAATAACCTTTAATTTCATCTCCTAATGGTAATATCCATTCTTTATTTTTAAAACTTTCTTTCTGTCTATATAAATCTGTTTTAGGATTTATAAATTCTTTATGCAATCTTCCGTTTAAGGTTACATGACTTTCTGCAAAAATTTGGATATTTTGATGTCCTTGACTTTTAAAATGATCTCCCAAATAATGTGCATATTCCAAAATAAAATCTGGTTGTGAGCTCATTTGTTTTTGTTGAAAAGAAGTTAAAAAGTCACTATTATCAACATAAAACTGTTTACCAGTTACACTATCTCTTACAGTAAAGTTAGTATCTCCTAATTTTTCAATTAACATTACTCGCCAAGAAAATCTAAATCCTTGTTCGTGCCAAAACAGTTCTCCAGGATAAAGTTTGCTTCTAAAAGGCAAAATTAATTGAATTATTATAAATAGACTAATTATAAATAATTTATTTCTGTGAAGCTTTAAGCTAGACTTCACAACTATTACACGATTTTTCTTTGCATCAATTTTCAAAATCTTGCTGATGAATGATTTGTAATAGTTAATAAATTTCAGATGTAATGGAGCTTCAAAGAAAATGAGTGTTGCTACAATCATTACGTAAGGAAACATACCAATATTAAATAGTATTCTTGTAAAGACGTGGAATATGACCACTAAAGAAAAAGCATAAGGCCTTGTTTTTCGCATACATAGCAAAAAAGGAATACTTAAATCATATAATGCTCCACTCCAGCTCATTAAATAATGAAACCAATTTTGACTCATTAGAGGGCCAATCAAAAACAAATCAGTTTTAGTAGAGAGCCAAATTTTTAGAGGCATGGCTTTTAATAGCCAGTCAGAATTTAATTTGGCTAAGCCAGCATAAAAATAAACAATGCCTAAAAGTATTTTGATAGTATCCACAGTCCATTGAGGTACTTTATTATATTTTTCTCGCTTTCTGATGTTGTCTAAAGAAAAAGTAGCATTTAGAGGTAAAAAAATAAGCACAAAGCTTAATAAGCTAATAAAATAATAATGGTTTAAATAAGTTGTTTTATCAATCAATTCAATATAAGTAAAAGATAAAAAAAACATCAACATAGATAACTTATAACGGTACCCTAAGATAATACCTACACATGCCGTAATGGCAATGTAGAAGAGTAAATAGGTATATACTCCCCAAGTTTTTACCCACTGAAATCCATAGTATTTAAAGTGAAACTTAGGGGTGACGTAAAATTCTTCTACCCATCCCATATTGATAAATCGAACGAGTCCAATAATGCTTAATATTCCAAATAAAATACGAAAAGAAGCTAGTATACTAGCTTCTTTCTCAGTGTGAATGTATTTATAAACGCTATTAATCATTAGCTTTTAATTAAATTTAATCTCCGTCGCTATCAACAGTGTCTACAGCAATATTGGTAGCAGAAAGTGTATTGACCTTTAATAGTAACACATATTCCTGTATTGTGTTAAATGTTGTTAAAAATGTATTTACTCCTACCGGCCCTGATTTGATTTGCGAAACAAAATCATTTTCTAGATTGGTATTTTGTTCAGAAATAGCATCAAGCTGCTCTTTAATAATGTCGTTTAGCAGTACATCTTTTCCCATAGGAATCGTATTCAATTCTATTAAGTAGTCATCAATTCCAATACCTTCCGTACCATCAGTATAACTATTTCCAAAGTAGACATTTTGAACAGCTTTAAAGGCCTCTAAATAAAACAACTTGGAGTTCTCGGAACTGTAAAAGGATTCTACAGCACTTGGATTAACTACACCATCTCTTTTACCTGAGGGAGTTGCTATTTTAGCTTCTCTAAAAGCTCTTTCTACATATACTATATAATCGTTTATCATTTTATTTAGTGAAGAACCTGCCGAAGAACCTCCGTCTGCTGCAATACTTGCACCATCTTTAATCCAAAAAGCTTGTACATCGTTTGTTAGGGATATCATGCGGTCTATTACCTTTTCTAAATAATTCAAATGATGGGACTTTTCCGTATTTTCAGGTTTTGCTGTAAAAAGTGCTAGTATAGAAGCATCGGTGTCTGCTAAACCATTTAACAAATAATCTAAGGCAGGTAATCCTTGTTCATCTGCTCTTTGAGTTAGCAGGAAATTAACATCTTTACCAGATTGTAAATTGGTTTTAATAGTATCATCATCTTCTATTGAATTATTTACACTAGTTTCAAAATCTACAGGAAAGGAATTCATGAACAAACGATAGTTTAATTCCTCTGCTTTTCTAAATTCAAAAACAGCCACATGCTGCCACACTTTTTGAACCGCTATTGTTTTTTCTCTCAAGTCTTGCAAACCACTAATGGATGGGTTCGCACTAAAGTTGTTTTGAGAAGTTTTTAATTCGGTTAGCTTTGCACTCAAATCTTCAAATGAAGGAATAATAATATTGTTTACCCATGTATTCAACAATGTAGTTCTATTAAAGTTATCCACAGGTCCACTTTCAGAATCATTATTACAAGAAACAAATAAGGTGGTTATCAGTACTAATAATAGGGTTAAATTCTTCATTTTTTATTTTAATTTATTCTAATTAAGCGCAAATATACTTCTAAAAAAGGATTGACACAAAGTCAATCCTTCAAAAATTTTATCTAATATTTAAACTAGTTTGCAGCCTGTGCTACAGTAAAATTAAATTTCGCAGCAATAGCCTCAGAGAGTTCGTCTAACTTTTTAGGAGTAATATCCCAGAATCCGTTACCAGCTTCTAAACCGTTGATAAATCCGTCAACTTCAGTTTGTGTAAAATAAGGTTCTCCTGTCTCTGGGTTATGTGTGAATCGTAAAGAGTAGATAAACCCATATCCTTCGGATAAGTCGTGAAATGATTGTACTCGTACATCCAACTTAGATTTTCCTTGTTGTAGATAATACACAGATCTAATTGCAATTACTTTGGAGATTTGAAAACGTAAAACCTCAATAGCTTGGTCTCTAACTTCATAATTTTTAGCAACAATTGCTGCTCTACCAATAATAAAGGCCTTTTTTATGGTATTTAAGGTTCCTTTAAAATCATCATCACTCTCTACTCTTCCGATGTATTTTTGTAAAAGTTCGTCTTCTACTAATTCCACACCAAATACGTAACCATAAGCTTCATCCCAATGATGCTCCATAGTTGTGTAGTTTTTGTCAACTACTAATTCATTAGCATCGTTTGCAATTCTAAAAGAGTTAGATTCATCAAATTTATCTTCGTCTAACCTATCAAAATAATGATTCAGAGCTTGGTCTGATGCCAAGGCACCAGCCAAACCTTTTATAAACGCTTGATTGTATTCTAATCCATCTCCATTTACAAATCTCTTCCCATCTGCCAAACCTGCATTTCCTGCAGAGGCAACTATAGCAACGTTAGGAAAAACATCATTTACATATTTAGATAAATAAGCATCAAATTCTTGCTTAATAGCATCTGAGTTATTTGATACTCCATTATTAAATAACCCTAAAGAATTTGCTGTTTTATTACGTATTTTTTTTCCGTTAGCCAAACTTGCATTAGCAAATCCGATACCTTTATTAAACTGGTCTTGTAGACTGTTTAGAGTGGTCTCAGAACTCTTTAACGCTTCTGCAATTTCTCGAACTTGTAGTAATCGTGTTGTTTGACCACTAAAGCTTACTGATGATTCATTATTCCTTGAAAACTCGTAAGAAGTAGGAACCGTTAATCCATTAGTGTCGATATCACTTAATTCTAAAGATATGCTATTATTAGTGTCGTTATTATTAGTATCGTCGTCGCTAGAACACGAGGTAAACAGGGCTGTTGCAGCTAGCAATGTAGTAAATGTTGTTTTATTGATTTTCATTTTAATTTATTTAGACTTGTTACAGTTAATTTGATTTAATACTGCAAATATACAGACCAATTCTAAATAAACAAACCTTATTTTAATTTATTATAAATAAATTTACGAAAACGTTTTCGGATTTAGAACACTTGTAAGGCTACATTATAAGCACTCTCAAATCTCAAGGAATTCACTCCAGTTAAGGCCTTTTGCTCAGTAAAGAAAGACAACATTTTTTCCGTGGGCATATTTCCAGTTAAAGCGTTTGTCGCCATAGGACAGCCTCCGTAGCCCTTAATAGCACCATCAAATCTCTTACAACCGTTAAGATAAGCTGCTTCTAATTTTTGATGCCATCGACTGGGAGTTGTATGTAAGTGTGCTCCAAATTCAACTTTAGGATATAACGGAATTAAATTTTTAAACAAATATTCAATAGAATCTGGAGTTGAAGTTCCGACAGTATCCGAGAGTGATAATATTTGAACTCCAGCTTGATATAATTTTTCTACCCAATCCCCTACAATATCAACGTTCCAAGGGTCTCCATAAGGATTTCCGAAGCCCATAGATAAATAGGTAACCACTTGCTTATTATGTTTGGAAGCTAAGTTGATAATTTTCTGTAGCTCTAAAAAACTCTCTTTAATGGTTTTGTTGGTATTTCTTACTTGAAATATTTCTGATATTGAAAATGGATATCCTAAATAATTAATTTCATCAAACCTGCAAGCATCCTCAGCCCCTCTAGAGTTGGCTACTATAGCTAAAAGTTTACTGCTAGTTGCGTCTAAATTTAATTTAGATAAAACATCTGCGGTGTCTCTCATTTGAGGGATGGCTTTCGGAGAAACAAAACTACCAAAATCAACAGTATCAAAACCACAACTTAAAATAGCATTGATATATTTTGCTTTGAGATGTGTTGGAATAAAATCTTTAATCCCTTGCATGGCATCTCTAGGACATTCAATTAGTTTTATTTTTTCTGGATTTCCCATAATTTCAAATATACTAAACCACAACAATTGAGTATAGGTTATAAGCAGTATATTTTTTACAAATACTAAACTCAGACATGACTTTTGAAATTAATTTAAATAGATTTCTATTGGTTAAATATTAATGAATGGTGTAATTTTGTTACATGATATTAAAAGATACTATTGTTGCTTTGGCTACAGCCTCTGGTGTGGGAGCTATTGCTATTATTCGTTTGTCTGGTCCCGATGCTATTAAAATTGCAGAGGATTGCTTTGTTTCTGTTAAAGAAAATAAGTCTTTGTTGTTGCAAAAATCTCATACACTACATTTAGGACATTTTATTGATGATAAAAGAACGATAGATCAGGTTTTAATATCTGTTTTTAAAAATCCTCATTCCTATACAGGAGAAGATACTATAGAAATTTCTTGTCATGGATCTGTGTACATTCAACAAGAAATTATACAGGTTTTATTGCAAAAAGGAGCCCGAATGGCTGATGCTGGTGAATTTACGCTTAGAGCTTTTATCAACGGAAAATTGGATTTATCACAGGCAGAAGCTGTTGCCGATTTAATCTCTTCAGATTCTGAAGCTTCTCACCAAGTAGCCATGCAACAAATGCGTGGTGGTTTTTCTAACGAAATTCAAAATCTTAGAGATCAACTAATCAATTTTGCTTCGTTAATTACTTTAGAATTAGATTTTGCTGAAGAGGACGTAGAATTTGCAGATAGAACAGAATTTAAAAACCTAGTGGCTAAAATACAAGTGGTTCTAAAACGGTTGATAGACTCTTTTGCTGTGGGTAATGTGATTAAAAACGGAATACCTGTGGCCATTGTGGGAGAGCCCAATGTTGGTAAATCCACCTTGCTAAATGCCTTGTTAAACGAGGAGCGTGCCATTGTATCGGACATTGCGGGAACTACGAGAGATGCCATAGAAGACGAAATTATTATTGATGGAGTCGCTTATCGATTTATTGATACTGCTGGGATTAGAGAAACTAAAGATGTAGTTGAAAATATTGGAATTCAAAAAACTTTTGAAAAAATTTCGCAAGCACAGGTAGTTATTTATTTGTTTGATGTTAAAGAGTACTCGGTACAAAGTACTAAGTACAAAGTTGAATTGGAGTCTATAAAAAACAAGTTTCCACAAAAACAACTTATTATTATAGCTAATAAAGTAGATCAGATTTCTGATGAATTAGTACAGCAGTTAAAGATGGATATTCCTGGAATTATTCCTATTTCTGCAAAATCTAAGCAAGGTATTGGAGCCTTAACCAATGCCCTGACTAAATTGGTAAATATTGGTGCATTAAATAACAATGAAACGATTGTAACCAACTCACGCCACTATGATGCTTTGTTAAAAGCATTAAATGAAATTGACAAAGTTGATGCGGGTTTACGACAGGGACTTTCAGGAGATTTGTTGGATATTGATATTAAGGAAGCTCTTTATTATTTCGGACTCATTACTGGTGAAGTTACCACCGATGATCTCTTATCGAATGTGTTTGCAAATTTCTGTATTGGGAAATAAGTCCTTTAAACAAAAATCAACCAAACTGGTAAAAAACGAAACAAAGCCTCTATTTAATTAATAACTAACAAAACTAAGATTCTTTTAATATTGTTTTGTTAGTGTTTTATTTCAATTGTACTTGTCCCCTGTATCGTCCCTTTTTGTATATTTACATTAATTAGTATTCTAATGTAGGAAATAATGCAACAATTTGCTACAATTAAGAGTGCTCAGCTAAATATTGAAACAATTAAGGTCTTATGAGTTCAAATATTAGAATTCAAAAAAAATGTCAACACTGTAAGAGTGAATTTACAGCAAAAACGACTGTTACTAAATACTGTTCTCTTCAATGTTCTAGAAAAGCCTACAAGCTAAGGATGAGGAATCAAAAAATTGAAGAAGCTCATAAAGAAACTCAGTCAACAATAACACAAGAAGTGAGCTTGTTTAAAACTAAAGAGTATCTGACTGTTAAAGAGACTTCTACTCTGCTGGGTTGTTCTAAGTGGACTATATATAGATTAATTGAATCAAAACGTTTAAAATCATTTAATCTAGGTATTCAGAAAACTATGATTAGACGTATAGATATTGATGAACTTTTCCAAATCAAAAAGGAAACACGTCTCCCTGAAGATATTGATATCAAAGATTGTTATTTCGTCAACCAAATTTTAGACATTTATAATGTTAGTGAAAAAGCTCTTTATTCAATGATTAAAAGGAATCAGATTCCAAAAATTAAAAAAGGAAAGTACACATATGTACCAAAAAAAGAAATCGACAATCTATTAAGTTAAACTTATGCCAAAAGTCAAATTAAGACATAAACCACTTAAAAATGGGAAAAGTGGTCTTTACTTAGATTATACAATTAACGGTAAAAGAACTAAGGAATATCTTAAACTACATGTTATTGATAAACCCAAGAAGCCACTTGAAAAAATTGACAAGAAAAACACACTCAATATTGCGGAACAATTAAGGTCTAAAAGAGAAAATGAACTCCTAAAACCAGAGGTTTATAATGAATTTGAAAAGGAAAGAATAGAAAAAACTAAAAAAGGAGAAAAGTGTTTTATACAATATTATCATGAGCTCTCCGAAAAGCGTGAGGGATCTAATTATGGGAATTGGTTAGCTACTATCTATTATTTAAAACACTACTTTGGAAATAGTATAAGCTTTAAAAATTTAAACGTTGCCCTCTGTGAGGGGTATAAAGAATATTTACTTTCAGCAAAATCAAAAAATAATTCAAATAAAGAAATCTCTATAAACACAGCTTCTAGTTATTTCAATAAATTCAAACATGTATTAAAGCAAGCTTATAAAGAAGACATTCTTGAAAAAGACCTCAACAAAAAAATTACAGGTATTAAAGAAGAAGAGGTCATAAAAGAGTTTTTGACTTTAAATGAGGTTAATAATCTTATTGAGAATGAGAGTATTGAACCTGATATTAAACGAATGTGCCTTATATCAGTACTTACAGGAGTCAGATATGTAGATATGAATTCAATGAAATGGGAACACTTGAAATATAATAAAGATACAGACGTGCATAGTCTTCAATTTATTCAAGACAAAACAGGAGTCCCTTTAGAAATACCTATATCTAAACAATGTCTCACTCTATTAGGAAAACCTAAAGAACCCAATGATTTGATTTTTGAAGGAAAAATTAAATATAGTAATCATCTAAACGAAAAAATACAGCGTTGGGTAAACAGCTCTGGCATCAACAAAAAAATAACCTACCATTGCTTTAGACATACTTATGCTGTACTTCAACTTTCTAACGGTACAGGTATTTTTACTGTTATGAAAATGATGGGGCACACTAGTATAAATACAACTTTACGCTATGCTAAATTAGTAGATGAAAAAAAGGTAGAAACAACGAATAAAATTATATTAAGTATTTAATTATGAGGGACTTCAAAAAACCAAGGTTTGAAAAAGATGATAAATATGTAGTTCAGGGCTCTCTACACAGTCGTAGAAATCTTAATATAGAGTTCCTTATAAAAAAATATGATTATAAATTTCAACACATTAAAGATAGAGCAGATGTTTTTCCATACTGTTGTGAATATCATGAATCACTTTCTGCTAAAGAAGTAATACAAAGAGACAGTTTTAAAAATTATGGAACTACTGTAATCAAATGGATTTATTATTGTTTTAATGATATCTCAAATTTATATAGAAATGATAAAAACAATTTTAAAAAACAAATAAAAGTAGCGATATCATCGTATATTGAAAAATTTGGATTTTTTCCAAATTCAAGTCCATTCTTATTGAATGAGTTTATTACATCATTAAATGTAATTATTCAGGATAGTAATATGATGGATTTTACTAGTAAAAGAGATATAGAATACTATTTAGAAGAACTAATCCTAAAAGTAAATCACAATTCTAGCATCCAAAAAAAATACCTCTATTCAAACTTTTCTTATGAAAAATTTATTAGTAAAGATTGTACAACCATAGAAAAACAATTTAAACTAGGTAATAAGGAAATTAATTCTAATCAAAGCCTTTTTAGCTGTAGCTCAGAAATTTCAAATTCTTTTTTAATAATCTTTCAAGATTATTTTGATACAGAAGACCAAATTGAACTAAAAGAACTTATAAATGGAAAAAAGATAAACAAAAAATTGAGATTCAAAAATAACGGAAACAAGCTGCTCGATTCTTTTAAAAAACTTTACATAAATAATTTGTTATGCTTTTCTACTAAAAAAGATTTGATAACATGGGTGATTGATAATTTTATGTTTTTGAAAAATGGAAAAACATCTACTGAATTCACTTATAAAAATGCAGAAGACCAAATCAGTTCAAAAATTAACTTCCGCAAAAATCCTATAATTGATATAATAAAAGAAAATAACACAATATTAATAACAAAATATACGGGTTAAATACGGGTAGTCCCCCCCCTATTGTAACCCTTTAATATACGAACTCATATTTGCTGTAAAATTAATAAAAACAGTAATTATGACTAAACTTAAAATCGAAGACTTGCCCGAAGCAGTGGCTTCTCTAACCAACAAAATTGTTCAACTTCAAAAAACTGTAAATACAACAGTATTAACTCAACCTAGAATAGATAGATATCCTATAGGGATTAATGAAGCTTCTAAATTTTTAGGGCTTACTAAAAACACCATTTATCAATATTGTAATAGAAATGAAATTCCTCATTATAAATTAGGTAAAAAATTATTCTTCTTTAGGATTGAACTTATAGATTTAATAAAAAAGCATAAAATTTTAACTAAATCAGAAGTGACTGAATCTATAAAATAATAACAACACACCTTCATATTAGAAGTTCTGAGTAATTCAAGTCATTTAATATAATTTGACCTAGTTTGTTAGTTTATCTATTCTTCCTACTAGTTAAGAAAACTTCCCTTTATAAAGTTCGTACAAAATTCGCAGCAATTACAACGACTAGAAAGCGAATTTCGTCCAAAGCCTAAAACACTTAAGAAATGAGAAGTGAAATTTGATATTTATTAAAATAAACTCAGGTAAAATAATTAATAAACATATCACTTCTCATTTTGTTCTAGGGAAATTAATTCCAAATAATACCTGTTAAGATTAAATTTAAAAACTTAGTTATCGCCATAACTCAAAAAAAAGAAAAAATAAAACAAAGAGAACTAAAAAAAAAATATCCCAGGCGGGTATTTCCTCCCCCAACTCCAAAAGAAATAAATAAAAGTTTTGAGTTTGAAAAGAAAAAATTAAAACTTCTACTTCATCAATTAAATTCTAACGATTCTACACTGTACATCGATGAAACTATTCCTAAACGAAATAATATGGGTTCAAGAAAAATATATAAGCCAGTATATAAACTGAAATTCGTACAGAGGGTTATTTTAGATGAAATTCTTTCAGCTATTGAACTGCCTAATTATTTTTTTGGAGGAATTAAAAAAAGAGATTTTGTAAAAAACGCAAAATATCATTCGTACAATTCTAACTTTCTTTTACTAGACTTTAAAAACTTTTTTAATACCATTAATTATAGAATGATTTATTTCGCTTTAATAAAAGAAAACATCCCTGATAAAACAGCTAAATTAATAACACGTATTTGTACTAAAAAAGGTTATTTAATACAAGGTAGCCCTACCTCATCATTTTTGTCTGCATTAGTATTAAAACATGAGTTTAAATCTACTTTTAAACTGCTACAAAAAGAAAAATTTGTTATATCTGTATATGTTGACGATATAACTATTTCTAGCGATACTAACTTTAAAAACAAGCAAAGATATATACTAAGGATGTTCAAACATAAATACATAAAAATAAATCCTGCAAAAACAGAATACAGACGAAACGACTGTGAAATTACTGGTGTGCTTCTTAGAAATAAAAAACTGTACCCAGGTAATAACTTAAATCATAGCTTAAGATATTTTAAATCTGTAGATAGTTATATAGGTTGCTATTGTATAAAAGAATATATCGAGAAAATATCTAATGGTATTTTGTACCAAAATTAAAATACAATACATTTACATTAAAAATATAAAACATACCCTTAGGGGTCTTGCACATACGTACTAGAAATAGTCTCAGTTTAGGAAAATCGCCAATTTTTTAAAACAAAGTGAGATGGATTCAAAAAGTACGCCTGTAAAGGCGTGCCTTTTCCGTTACTTTGTTTGGGCTTTGGCGAGCCTTCCTCTACTAACGTGATATTGGCACGTTATTTTTTGTTCGTATCCGTGTTGAGGTTTATTAATCAACTAAAAATAAATAAATGGAACAAAAAAACTTAAATCAGAAAAAATGGTACGATAAAAATAGTTTACTTATTCTATCTCTGTTATTCTTTTATCCAATAGGTCTTTATGGTATTTTAAAACGAAAAACTTCAATAACTAAAAAAGTAATAGCTGGGCTTCCTGCTATTTTCTTTTTAATTATAATAATTACATATTCTTTAACTGATTATTACAAAGCAGGAATTGAAAATTTCGAGAAAAAAGAATACGTAAAAGCTATCCATAATTTTGAACTTGTTACTCCATCAAATAAAAACTACAAAGACTCTAGGGTTAAAATGAGGCAAATCAATAAGATTTTTTTAAAGCAAAAAAAACTTAAAGCAAAAAAAATGGATAGTATTGAAAAAATAAATCTTGATTTAACAAAAAAAAAAATTATCCGATTAAAAGCTTTTCAAAAAAAATGGGCTGATAGTGTCGTTAAGTCTTTTGAAGGTTTGTTTATTCTTAAATCAAGTATTGAATCTAATTCAATCAAATTTACATTTAGTAAACAAGCTACAAAAGCATTTATAGCCAATGTAAATACATGGCAACCCATGTTAAAAAAATCTTATCAAAAAGGACTGAAAAAACACAACAGTGTTACAGATTTAGAAACTACAATAAATTTCATACCGCATCCTTTATTGGCTAAAAATCATATTAAATCCGAATGGAAAAGACCAACATTTAAAAACTATGGAACTAAAATCTATTCGGGAAATAGATACGACAAACAATACTTAGGAACTATTTCTTGTAAATATAAATCTAATCCAAATGATTATTATGTGAAAATAGTTAATTCTAAAGGTCATTCATACGAATTAACTAGATATGAATTTTTAGAACAATGTTGGGTAAAAGTATCTGATGAAAAAACTACCATAGGTAATGAATTAGGCTATTGTGTATATTGATTTTTCAAAAAATGCTAAAAATCAGGCTGATGAGTACTTCTCTCCTAGTTGCTACTCTTAAATATATTTATATTTTAATGGTGGGGGTAACCTGTACCCATTTATAAAGCGGAAACACTAATAAATAAAAGACTTTCTGGATTTAACTGGAAAGTCTTTTGTATTTAAATAGAATAAGCCTTAAAAGCGTTAATTTGTGGCTGTACCCTTTTATTTATTTTTTATTAAACTTGCTATATCTTCTTTACTTTCAGAAGGTAGAAGAGTTAATAACTGTCTTAATTCAGTTGCTTTTTTATGTTGAGGTAAGTGATTAAAATAGAATTTACATTTTTCAAAATGTTCCTTCATACTATTATAAAGTAAATGTCTTGTCTCTTGGGCTATTACATCATTACCTTTTCCCAAAATTTTTGCCATATATTTTGTAAACTGAAATTGCTCATCAGGTGATAGCATCTTAATATTCTTACCTACTCCTTTAAAATGCGGTTTCATTTCTCCTGACAACAGTTCTTTTGCCGTTAAATCCTTTAATTCTTCTGCCGATTTTTTTCTAAAATTTCTTTGGTTCATTTCTTATATTTTTACTGTTAAATAAACTAAGTTATGAACTTGAAACCATAGATAAAAGTTTGAAAATAAAGGTTATACTTATTGTTATCTTAAGTTGTAATATTTAATACTAATTAAGTATAAAAATTATTTTATTGATTAAATAACAGACTTTTAAACAACCATTTTACATACTCCCCATACGCAACCACTCCGACTCATCTAATCCAACTCTAGATAATTGAGAAGCATATTCAACAGCAATTCTCTGAGCATGTAAATCTTTTAAATCAAAAACCCACTCAAATTGTTCATCTTCCTCACCATTATATTTTTGTTTGAAGAGATATTTATCATCTACTTTCTCACTTTTAACAACACCTTCGGTCTTATCTCCAATAAATTTAATTGTTCTTAACTCAAATGATTTCTTTTTTAAAGCTAACTTATCTCCTTCTGGTGTAACAAAATTAAACTTCCCTTCAGAAATTTTAGAGAGAGGTAAAAACAAAAACTTTCGCTCAAAGCCATATAACCTAACACTATCACATTTTTGCTGAATACATACATAAAAATCATTAGTTTTTTTTGTGCTTTTTACTACTGTTCCTAAACTCAATTTAGGGTTCGATTTATACGGTAAAAGCAAACTTTTGTGATGAGTTAGTGTCGCAAATTTATGATTAATATTATTCTTATTACTCAACTCATTATTATTTAGAAATAATGTGATATTACTATCTTTAAGTAAGCTTTTAATCCATTTGGATACTTTACCTTTTGATATTGATTCACCATCATTCAATTGTAAACTTGAAAGAACTTCATTAAATCGTTTATTTATTTCAGAATTGGAATTTGTTAATAGATTGTTGAGTAACATTTTATTTCTAATGTAAGTATCTGTAGTTTCAACACCTTCATTATTAAGTGTGTATTTTGTTTCATCGTTAATATTGAAATCTACCCAATTATTTATAAAATCTTTGTTAATAAAACCTGTTACTGATTTATAGTTTAATGTATCGGCTAGAGCATCCTTTAATAATTCTATCAAAAGATCTTCAGCATCTTCTTGATTAGGTAGTAATGATCTATGAGCTAAATAAGCGTTATCTAACTCTTTTGAAAAAAGACCTAAAATTTTACTTGAATTACTTCTAATTTCAGAAATTGCTTTTAATGAAAAACTAGGTAGAATCCCTTGGGTAATAGATGTAAAATCATTTATTATAAACTCAGGAAGTTTTTCATAAGAGATTACTCTTTTTTCTATTTTCTCACCTACATATTTCTTTTCACTTCCAGTATCTTTTATAATTACAGAAATCTTATATGAATTACCTATTAATTCATATTCATTTTTTACAAGACCCAAATCTTTTTTGATAACTCTGGAATAAATCTGATTAATTATTTCATCTAAATCTATTTCACCAGTATAAACAATAATACTTTTAAGACCTGTAAATTGTGTATCGTCAAAAAGTATTCCATCGATTAAGTCTAGAGTATATTTACCCCTGTGATCTTCTTCCTCAACAACATCGTCATCGTCTCCAAATTCTTCAGTAGTTAACAAGTCCATATTCCAGTCAAGAATTACAATGTCTGACTTCTTAGAAATATTAGTCAATGAAATAATATCAATATCTTTTTCGGGATTATAAACAGCACAAATTTTTTCAGCATTAGAAAAAGCTTTTATTATTTTCTCTTGATCCAAGTGATGCTTTTGTTTCTTTCTCTCACCATAAACATCATCATCAATAAACACAATATTTTGAATATATTTATCAGCTATTTTTTTACATTCAATTAAAAAGTTATCACTCATTATTTTCTTTCTTTAATTTTTCAATTTTAAAAGTTACAGAATAATCTTCTCTAGGGACATCTAAATAGATATCATAAAATTCTGCATTTAGAACTTCTTTACTAATATGAAGTCCCATTCCTCTCCCATTTTCTTTTCGAGTAAATCCTAAATCAAAAATTTTATAATTATCCTGAACAGGTATGGATATACCATTGTTAGAAATAAAAACATTTCCTTCTAAATCAGAGTGAAGCAATATTATTTTCTCCTTAACCGGAGAATTGTTGAGCCAATAAATAGCATTATCTAATAAATTAACAAATACAGGGTAAAATGTTGATCTAAAACCAAATAACTTAGATTTAGAAAATCCTTTCGTATGCTTAAATTTAATATTATGTCTCGTCAATCGAGTTTTAAATAAATCTAGTAAGAAAGTCTTTATTTCAAGAGCTTTTATTTCTTCTCTATTTCTATTTAATCTCCTGTTTAAAGGAGTAAAAAGGTTCAAATAACCATCCAAATGCTCAAAACTTATCTTGATATTTTTATAAACACCTTCAAGATCTTCGTTAACATCAGACCAAGCTTTTAAATCTTTTAATCCAGCTCTAACAGTTTTGATAGTACTACTAAATTCATGGTGTATTACCCCAACAGCCAAACCTAACTGACTTAACTCAATATCTGACTGAACTCTAGTTCTCAAATCATCTAATTCCTCCCCTATTGCGTTAGTAATTTCTTCATTAGTAATAATATGATCATCAGCATCTCTTTCCCAATAAACACTTTCTAACTGCCTTATTATAGAATCAAAAATTATGGCATTCCGATCACTAACTGAATTTATATCATTTTCTAACTCTTTTCGTTTAGTTACTATATCAATATCGGAACCTTGCGAGAGGTTTAAATTTTTAAAGTCATCCTTTACCCCTCTAATTTTATTATCTAAGTCTATCATCAAATCATTAGTCAACTCCTTAACTCTTTTCGTTATGTCACTCACAGAACTTGATAAATCACTTTGTTTTTTTTGATTGATTTTTTTTGCTTCAGTAGATATAAAATCAACTGCTTTTTCTAATCGTTTTCTTTTACTTATCTCTAAATTTAAAGTATCTACAGTTTTTTCTACTAACGAATCAATTCGGTTAAAAGCGGGTACAAACAATTTGTATTCTAATGTGTTGATTTCTGATAAATATGTTTCATAATCAACTTTCATACTCTTTTTTATTACAAAACCTCTAGGTTGTGAAATACTTATCTTTTTCTTGTAATTTGTTAATTCTAACCTAATGTCCGATTCAATATCTAAAACTTTCTGACTAGCATCATCATGTCCTTTAATGCTATAAACAGCTCCAAATTGAATCTCAGATTTTTCAAGAATACTTTCTACCTCTTTTTTAAATACTTCGTTATTTAGGTTGATGAAAAATTCGTTTACTGAATTTTCAAATTTTTCTTTTCTAATCTTAATTTGTTTATCTCTTCTCTCTAAAGCTTTATGAGCTGATTGAAGTTCTTGTCTTTTAGTTTTCCAAGCCTCAGCTTTTGGACCGGCTGTTTTATCATCTCTAAAAAAGTCAGCTGCTAATTGAGTAAAGAAATTTTTTAGTATATCTTGTAGCTGTCTAAATGCTTTATTTTCAATAAAACCTTCCCTACCAGCCTTCTCTTTTAATTTAAAGTTTTCCTTTTGATGAATATTTACTACTCCAAACATTCTTCTATATGAAAAGAAATAGGTAGATATTCTTTTTGATCTATTTTTTTCTATATCTAAGTAGTCAAAATCTGAATCACCATAGGGAAGAATCCTAATGTTATCTTTGTATATATAGAGACCTCCAAATTTATCTGCTTTAGCTAGAATTCTAGAAAAATTTTCTGGATCTATTACTGTCTCAGCCTTAGTACCTTGAACATAGGCTAGGTTTATACTAAAAGCTCCGCATTGAGTCTCCTTAAAATTATTAGCATTCCAATTAACAATATGGTCAAAATTTTTATCTCTATATACTTTAACCATTCCTTTAAATTGACCAAATTTATCAAACTCCCCTTGAATATGATGATCAGCTAATTCAAAATCTTCTGGAGTAAAAAAATGTTCTTGGTCAATAATACTAAAATAAGTGTCATCTTCTCCTCGATAATCCCGAAACAAAATATTTAATACTGGACTAGGGTGATCTGGTGTCATTGTATTATGAAACCCAATTAGCATTTTTTCTATTTTAGTAGCATCTTTATTATTTTTTCTTCCATCTATATCAGCATTTAATATATCATCAACATTGGAAATGTAAAAAAAAGTACCCCTATTATCATTAATTGAATAATCTCCTATTAATTTCTTATCTAATTCTTTGGGAGATAATTTAAAACTTAAAATAGTTGATGATATAGATTTAGCTTCCTCATCATCAATATCACCTTGATTTAATAAAACTGAAACAGAGTCTAATAGCTCTTTTTTCATTTCATTAATATCATTTAAATTAGGAAGTGAGTTAAACTCTCTTACTGGAACAACGATATCCTCTAGATTAAGACCCGGTAATTCAAAAATTTGCCAATTAATTAATGCTCCAACTATTTTATGATTTTCTCTTTTAGACAAAATCAACACTTGTTTCCCGATGGAAGCAATCGCTAATCTACCTATTCCTTTTTCTCCCATAGATGGTCTTAAAGGCTTTGTATTATCAACAGGTGGTGGAGACATTTTTTTACTTAAAAACTTACTTTCAGTACCTAATGTAAGCCACCTAGATTCAAAATCTTTTTTTGACATACCAACCCCATCATCTCGGAGTACAAGAAAATTTTCTTTTCTGAAATAATCAATATCAACCTTATCTGCATAAGCATCATGAGCGTTTTTCAAAAGTTCATTGATAGCAGTAGGGATTCCAGCTATTTGTTGTCTTCCTAATAAATCTAATGTTCTAGCTCTGGTTTTAAAATTAGCCATTTAAATGATTCTTTTTTATAGCTAAGCCTATTCGCCTAGCATATTCTGGTGGAACTGCGTTACCTATTATTCTTGCTATTGCAGCTTGACTAGTTCCAAAAAACTTATATTTTTTAGGAAACGACTGCAAAGTTGCTCCTTCTCTTAATGAAAGAGCTCTATCTTCTTCTGGATGCACAAAACGACCATTAGAAACACTAAAAAATTTTGTTGTAATTGTAGGTGAAGGTTTATCCCAGTATAGCCTACCAAAAGTATCCGTGTGAGATGTATCTCTATCTATAAAACATTTTAATTGTAATTTGGGATTATTAGCAAAACTTAATCTATTACCACCATTATGAGGTACAGTTTGAATTCTTTCTAATGTGAGTTTTGATATGTTAGGAACAGAATGTATAAACTCTGTGGAATCTTTATGACCAGCTTCTATTTTAGGAAAGCCGTTTTTAACACCTAGCACATCTCTAACCGTAATTTTTTTTCCTTTATGTTTATCAGGAAAAATTTTATTTTCTCCGATTCTATTTGCAACCAAAGTAAAACGTTTTCTACTTTGAGGAACACCATAATCGCTAATGTTATGTACCTCAAAATGAACATTATACTTTTTTGACTTTAGCCACTTTATAAAATCATCTAGACCACTTTCTTCTTTCTTCCTTAATACCCCTGAAACATTCTCTACAACAACATATCCGGGATTAAAAAACTTCACAAATCTCTCGAATTCTATTAGTAGGTTTTTAGATTTTTTAGATTTGGTCTTATCTGTATTGATTATGCTCCAAAACTGACAAGGACTACAACCTATCAATAATAAATCATCATCATTACGTTTTAGCCTAAGATCTTTTTGTAGTTTTTCAGCATCTAAATCGAAAACATCTGCTGCAATAAATTTAGCTCCTTTAATATTAGCCTCATAAGTTTCCTTACAAGCAAGCTCATGATCTATTCCAGCAAGAATTTTTATTCCTGCTTTCTTCATACCATAGCTCATACCACCACCTCCACAAAAAAAATCAACCGCTTTTAAGTTACCCTTCAATTTTTGATAGTTTTATTCAAAGGTAACTTTGTTTAAAATAAATGCAAAAATCTACATAACAAAATTTCTTTTAAAAAACAACAAATACATAATTCATATAAAAAGAGTCCCTTAAAAGTCCCTTATAAGCATCAAACTCAATAAATAAAGACAATTTCATTTTCTATATTGGGGGAAATAAACAGGTCAAACAAATCACAGCATAAGTTTAAGGTTTTATACTGCAATTCTAAATGTTTTGTTTTTAAAATAAGAAGATGAGTACTCCCCTATTTTTCTTGTGAAAGATTGATTGTAGTACTCACAAGCATTGCTAAAAATCTTACTGCTTTTTTTATAACTATTATTTTATATGTTGATTAATAATAGTACAAATGTGTAAAACAGATATACGTCCTAATTGCATAGTTGAAGTGTGGTAAATAAAAAAGCGAAATAACGTTCTTTATTTCGCTTTTGATTATTAAATGATTTTACTTATAAAATAAAAAGTATGATTGTAATTACAAATAGCAACTCATAACATCTGTTAATTTTAAAATCTAATGAATATGTATATTCAACCTCTTCGTAATTCTCTTCGTCTTTTCTAGAGAACCTTTTAAATTTACTCTTCATTATTATTGTATTGAGCATAAATGACTACTTTAATACCATCATATAAACAAGTGGGATCTATCTGTTGAATTACCGCATAAAATAAACTTGTATGTCCTAAATTTAATAAAGTACCTATTGTTTTATTCATTGCTTTAGGAATATAACCTAGTTTGAAATCTTTATAATAAATAGCAACTGCATTTTCGTCAAAACGATTATCGGGTTCTGCTATCAATGATACTTTTTTTCCTACTTTAAGTTTATTGTAAACTAAAGCTCCTTCATTATATTGATAACCTGCAATACTAAAAGATTTAATGTGTTTTTTTGTAGTTTTCATATTCGTGTATTTTGTATTTAACACAAATGTGTAAACTAGCTACGCAATCTATTTTCGCAAGTGTGAGTTTTCTAATAATTCAATAATATTTAAAGCTAAATTTGTATTCAATCTAGTCATATTATTTTTAGTTATAACGCTCGCAAAGCCTACTTTACACTGATGAAATGTTTCAGGTTCTGAATAATCAGTACGATTTACAAAATTTCTATAGACTTTTGATTTTTCTTCTGCTCCAGGATATAATAACATTATTTTTTTAGCATTCCAATAGCGTCCATACGTATACATCTGTCTTAAATCTTGTACACTGGCTTTAGCATCATATGGAATTTTCCATTTGGTATCTACTATATAATCTTCATTATTAATACAAATTCTAATATCAGGTCGTAAAGTATGATTCCCAATAAAACTTCTAGATTCCTGGCCATAGACACTCATATTTTCTTTGCCTTTAGTATATTTTTGCAATTGTTTTAGTACAAAAGTCTCCCAAAGGTTATTCATATCAAAAAGGAAGGCTATCATATTTTGTTTACCTCCAGATAAATCTGGAGAATAATTTAAAATAATCAGCTCTGCTAAGTCTAGTGCCTCTTTATAAGCAAACGATTTTCTAGTGAGCTTTATACTATCTAAATCTTTAACAGTTATGTTTTTAGCACTTAATTTAGGAAATTGAATTTCTATTCTTTGTACCGCATCATACAAATAAGTTCCTTGGGTAAAACCACCAATAATATTTAACGCTTTGTATAATATTTGGTGTAATAAATGGTTTTGATCATATACTTGATGCGTGGTATAAAAGCGGTCTTTACGAACCAGATTTTTACGAATATTAGCAGCAAATTCTAATTTTCCTTTTAAGGTATTAATATTCGCGGTGTGATTTCTGTATTGTTTTATAAACCCTTGATTTAAAAGCATGTTTATCTCCTGTAAATAGTTTTCAAAGTAAATTTCTAATAAATTTACTTTTTGTCTTTTTAATTGTGCCTTACCAGAGTTTTTTACATTTAATTTTCCACATGCTTTTAGCATTGGGATTAATACGTTTTTCCACTTATCGTTGGTGTCGTATTTATCTGCCTTGGGATTTATTTCAATAGTTAATCCTTTTACTTGTAATACACCTACGTATTGATTGAATTTAATGCCTTTATATACGGGTTGAAAATAAACACCACCATGAGCATCATTCAGTTTTAATAATAAATTTAAATGGTGATCAGTAAAGCCATTGGTGTTTAACTTTAAGGTTTCATGCTCAAAAACTTGTATGTTATTGTGACTACTCATTTTTAGTAGTTTCCTCAATGTTTAATAATGTTTTAATAGCATTAATTATAGTGTTTTTATCTACTGATTTTAAAATATAGGTGTTGTTTTCAAACTGGTCAACATCTGGATAATTGAAATTAGAAAATTCAACTATATTATTTTCAGGAGCTTTTACAAAACCAGTACCTAAAACCAAACCAATTTTACCGTAATCTCCATAAAAATATTCCTGTAATAAAGGAACAATGCTATTATTAAATGTATTAGCTAATTGTGCTTCTGTAGTAATATTCATAAAATAAGAATGTCCTATGGTGTGATCCCTATCTATTAACACTTCAATACGTTTGTTAATTGTGTCTAGAACATTAGACAGTTTAATACTTGTGTTAATAAGAAATTCAGGAGTTTTTATTTTAGAACTATCAGGCATTATTTCTTTAAACACGAATCTACGTCTTAAAGCGGTATCTAATGCTTCTACAGATCTATCTGCAGTATTCATTGTTCCATAAACATCAAGGTTAGCTGGAACTCCAAAAATGGTTTTGGAATATGGTAATTCTATCAAAATTTCATTCTTTGCCCCTGTTCTTTTGTCTTTTTCTATTAAAGTGATAAGTTCTCCAAAAATAGCAGATACATTTCCTCTGTTAATCTCGTCTATAAAAATAGCATATCTGTGTTTTGGGTCGTTTTTAGCTTTAATACACAAATCTTTAAAAATACCATCTTCAATACAATAAGATATTTGCCCAGGATTCTGTTCATTTTCTGTTAAAACAGGCTTTATTCCCTCTATAAAATCTTCGTAAGCGTAGGACTGATGGAAAGTAACAAACTTATATCGTTTGATTAATTTATCTGGGTTGGGTATAAAATTGGTTACAGATTCTTGTAATTCCAACAACTCTGGCACTAACTCTTTGGCTACTAAAGTATCTATGCTCCATAGTGAATCAGATGTTTTGCTAAATAATAAAGGGTTAGCTCTATCTGTAACGTTTACATGTTTACAATCTAATACTGTATGGCTTTGGAGTTGACTCCACAAAATAGACCTTACATTGGTAGCATTAGAAAGCGTTGCTTTTTTTTGTACCCAAGCATGATTTAAAATATCGTTTACTTTACAAGTTCCGAGTTCTGTTAGTGCTACTACTATTACTTGCCACCAAGAACATTGCCCCACAATATTGGTGAAGTTTTCTTCTTTTGTAATATTAGATTCAAGTGTTGTGTATTGATGAAATATCTCGTTTTTTAAGTAATGTGTTTTTCCTGTTCCAGGAGGTCCATACAAAATTTGATTGATGGGTTGAGCTTTAATTTTGTTTTTTTCATCTTCTTCTACTAACTCTGAATCAACATCTCCCATCCCAAAAATTATTTTAATATTATCTTTTTTATGAACTTGACTAATTGTATCTCTATACCCACCTGTACCTTTTAAAACATAAGGTTTAAAGTTATTCTTCCATTTTACTGTTAATTCCTTTCCGTTTTTGGGATTCCCTGTAACTATACCAATGCAATGGACACCCATTACAGGTATTGTTTTATCATCTTCGTTCATAGTATAGGTTGTTTTTGCAGCTATAACTGACCCAACCTTAACTTTATTTACCCTATTATGGTATTTGTTGTCATAACCATTAACCCAAACATTGTTATCTATAAATGTTTTTAATTGATTCTGTTCTGAGGCTTTTTTACTGTAAAAATGAAATCCAACACAGTAGTAATTTTTAGTTCTATCTATAATTATTTCAATATCATTTTTAAATCTAAGCAAGGCATTTAGTGCGTTTCTGTATGTGCCATTGGATTTATTTCCAAATTCATTATAAATACCTTTTTGACTATACAGTTCTATTAATTTTTCAAATTCTAATATACTATTTTGAAAAAAATCAATAGAATTACCATTGTGCTGATTGTAGTGTTCCTGTATTTTTGGGATAGCTGATTTATAGCTTTTAGCAGACCCCTCAGTTTTATTATCTCTGGTAACAAGCCACTTTTCATATTTATCTAAATTCATTTTTTCTTTAGCTATTCTTTTTTATCTCTATAAGCAATGAATAATATTGGTAATTGATTAAAATCTCCAATTATCAATGCTTGTTGTTTCTTTCTACTCCAACCTTGTATTTGTTTTTCTCTATAAAAAGCTTCGCCTATTCGAGTAAACCCTTGGGCATAAACCAATTTTACAGGCCATCTTTTTTCTTCTCTAAAATTTTATACCCTTTTTGTTGTGCTATAATTCTTAAAAAATCCTTAGGAGGAAATAATTGATCGTGCATTTTTACTTCGTATTTAGTTGCGGGTATTAAGTCTATATCGTTAGATACAATATGTCTAAATGCTTTATAAACATCTTGTTTCGTTATCAATTTATAAAATTCAGAAGCTTTAATAATTGTATTCATTTCTTTCTTAATATTTTATTGCTTTTTCATCATATAGTAATAATTAAAGGTTATAAGTTATAATAGAATTATATATAGTACACTTGATTACGGCTCAAGAGGTTTTCTTATCTATCAATAAACTTAGATTTAAAAAGACCTTGCTTTAGTAGATATAGATTTTCACTCATTCAGAACTTAAGAATAAACGATAAATCTATAATGAATTTGATGAAATAGTTAAGTATTGCTACCATAATACAATTATAATTTCAAAGAGTTTTAAGCAATACTATTATCATTTACCTCATTAATAATAGCTACTAAATTTACAACTTTATCGTTTTCAAACAATCCTAAAATACCATTATCTGCATTTTCTGTAAAAGGCATCGTTGACGATAAAAGAGTCTTATCTAAAACTCCATTATTATTAAAAAACTCTTTTAAACGATCTATAAATCTAATTTGTTGAGCATTTAAATTGTTCTGTTGAATAAAATCAGTAAATAAAAGATTTGCAACTTCAATATCTAAACCAACTATAGATCGTACAAACTTCCCTAAATCTAGAGTGCTTGTAATATCATTTAATTTTTCTTTTGGAACTTCTGTTTCTTTTAGTAAAAAAGATTCTAAAAGCTCTAGTTCTTTGTGAGTGATTGGTATATTTTTGTACAACTTATTGATTACTAGGTAATCTTTATGATTATTGACAAACTGTTCTACTTTCTTTTTATAAACTTCCAAACTATTGGTTCCATAAGCTAGAACATCGACTTCTCTAACTCCTTGAATTGTATCTTCAAAATCTGCATATACGGGAATTAATGTTTCTGTTTCTAAAAACTTTATCAACTCTCTAATATCATTTCTTAAAGCATCCAAACTATTGATTGTCAAGGTTTCTATATAGCCTTCTGTTTGAATATTTTTTAGTATTGATAAATGTATGGCTACTGCAGGTACATTTCTTTTCTTTTCTAACTTTTGAGCAATCGTTGCCAATCTATCCGTAAAGTTTTCTTCTGCTTTTTTATCTTCTAAAATTTTAGCTAATTGTAATTTAAAGCAAAGAATATCTAAACGGATCGCTTTTTCATCTTTATCAACCATATATAATAAAGAGAGATCTTCTTTTAAATCAATTTCATCAGTTTGAGATATGATTAGCCAATTGGTACGATTCTTATATTTATGTACTGTTTTTAACACTTTACGGACTTCAAATCTTTCAGTATTTAAACCAGTAATGGTTTGGTGTAAGTGATCTACAATTTCTACTGCATAAGCATCTTCTTCCTTAGTAGATTTCACATTGTTACGTATGGCTTGTACAATATCTATTTGTACCTCAAATAGCTGTTGTGAAATAGATTTTGCTTGTTTAGATGTGTAACCATCGGGATGTGCATCAAAAAACTCAAAATTATTACAAAAATCAAAAATGACAAATTCTTTTTTGTCCATGCCTGGTCCAAAAAGATTAGGACACAAACGTGTTCCTCTACCAATCATTTGCCAGAATTTAGAAGATGATTTTACTTTTTTAAAGAAAATTAAATTCACTACTCTAGGAGCATCTACTCCCGTATCCATCATATCTACAGAAATAGCAATTTGTGGGTCTATTTCTTTTTTCTCATCACAAAATTTCTCTAATAAATCTTGTGCTTTATCATTGTAATTGTCAATTACTTGTGCAAAAGAATTTGCGTATTCAGGATAATTTTTATCGAAACGTTCTTTTATAAAAATAGCGTGTTTATGGTTTTTAGCAAATAATATGGTTTTACCTATTTTGTCTCCCCCTGCTATTTTTATTCCGTTAGACATTAAAAAATCCAGTACTTTATCTACGGTATCAGCATTGAATAAAAAACTATTTATTTGGTTAGCTCCTATTTCTTGTTCTTGATAATCTTCTGTATTTAAGGTGGGATCTCCAAACAAAGCTTCATACTCCTCTTTTTCTTTATCAGAAAGGTCTTTGTACTTTAAACCATCGTTTGGTAGTTTTAATGGAACTTCTATAGCTTTAGGAGGAACCAAAAATTTATCTGCAACGGCTTTGTTTAATTCGTATCCGAAGGTGGCATCTTCGTCTTCTATATTAAATAATTCAAACGTGTTTTTATCTATATCTTTTTTAGGAGTTGCAGTTAAGCCAATCAAAATAGCGTCAAAATAATCAAAAATGTCTTTGTACTTATTGTACACAGAACGGTGTGCTTCATCAATAATAATCACATCAAAATAACCTACACCATAATAGCTTTCATCCGTTCCCTTTGTCTTGTTTATTTTATTTAAGATGGTAGGATAGGTAGAAAACACCAACCTTGTTCCGTTGTCTTCTTTTTCTTTGGTTAAATCTATACTCGCTAAATTAGGAAGCTGATTTTTAAAAGCGTTTTTAGCTTGCGTAACTAAGGCATTTCTATCAGCCAAAAACAAGATTCTTTTTGCCCAGTTACACTTGGTAAACATGTCTACCATAGCAGCTGCGGTACGTGTTTTCCCCACACCTGTTGCCATTACTAATAAGGCTTCTCTGTTTTTTGAACGTAACTCATTATTTTTTCCTGTAACTACCAAGTTTTCAGATACTCTCTTAATCGCTTCTAATTGGTAAGGTCTACCCGCAATGTCTTTATCTACTTCAAAAGTACGAATGTCTATTCTTGAACTTCTACGTTGTATTCTTAGCTCTAATTCCTCTTGCGTATAAAAGCCATGTACTTGTCTAGGTCTTTCAAAAGTATCATCTACTATAAAGGTTTCGTAACCATTGGTATAATATATAATGGGTCTTTGTCCTTTTTCTACCTCTAAGCAATCGGCATACAACTCTGCTTGGTGTTGTCCTTTTTTTGCACTGTGCAACGTACTTTTTGCCTCTACTACTGCTAAAGGAGATCCGTCCTTAGCCCATAAAACATAATCTACATAACCTTTACCAGATGGATTAGTTACCAAAGACATTCCTGTAACAGGGTACTCTAAATCCAATCCTTTTTTTAAGTTTTTCCAGCCTGCTTCTGATAACATTAAGTCTATTAACAACAGTCTAGTTTCTGCCTCTGAGCTTAGTTGTGGTATTGCTTTTTCATTATTTATATCGCGTTTACGCTCTTCTTTACGAATGGTAAGCGCTCGCTGTTGTACTTCTAATAACTTTTTTAAGGCTTCGTTTTCTTCTGCTAGTTTTTGTTGTTCTTGCTGTATTTTTTCAAAAGCTGCAACTGCTTTATCTAATTCTTTTGCTTTGGCTACAGCAGCTGCTTTATTAATGTTAGTTTGTTCTCCTTTTGGAATGTTTTCTTCAGAAAACTGAAAAACACTTCTTTCGTAAGATTCTCCGTAATATATAGTTACGTAAGACAACACCTCGTACATGTACTTTAAAGATTTTAAAGACTTGTTAGTGTTTATTTTTGTTCCATGTGCAGCATCGTTTCCTATTCTACGGACAATGTCTGCGGCTTGTAAAATACTTGGTTTTATATTGTCTTTAAAATCTTGATGCTTTAACATTGCTGCCAAGTTAGTGTCGTAAGGGGCAGATAAATCTTCATCGTTAGCATAGAGCCATTTTACCGTTTTTTCTAAAGTTGCCCTACACATAATAGCACCATAAACAGGTGTGGTTAAGGTGTGCTTTTCTGCCTCTAAAATATCTAAGTAGATTTCTGGAAATGCTTGTTTTAAAAACTGAAAATTACTTTGCATCTTTTTCTTTTTTCACACAAAAGGTAACATTGTTTGCCAATAATAGGTTTTGTTTACTCTTTTTAGACACTAAGATACAACGAGTCATGTAAAAGAACCTTATAAATACACAATATTGTTTTAATTAAAAGAGAAAACGTATACCCACTTAATTTTAACGTTTTACTTTACATGTAGCTCTCCCACCTGACCTCCGTGACTGCGTATTACACACCCACCTAACCTCCATGTTTGCGTACAACACACCCACCTAACCTCCCTCGAGGGAGGAATTGTAGTAGTTCCCTCACTTGGAAGAGGAATGTTGCGAATGTGTTTTTACAACATTATGTAGCTCTGCCAAAACAGATTGCATGTCTTTTTTTACTGCTGTATCTGTAAAACGTAGAAAACGAACCCCTTGTTCTTCTAACATAGCTTGTCTTTTAGCATCGTACTCTTGTTTGTTGTGGTGACTGTAACCGTCTATTTCTATAGCTAGTTGTAATGCATAGCAGTAAAAATCTACCATAAAGTGTAGCATGGGCACTTGTCTGTGGAATTGTACTCCTAAGGATTTTCCTTTTATTTTTTGCCAAAGCAACACTTAAGAGAGTGTGCTGTTATTACGTAAATATCTTGCTTTTTCTCGGAGTTCTTTGTCATAAGGGATGATTGTTCTTTTCATGGCTTGAATTTGCGATATAGAAGATAAGGAATTTAATGTGAGTTGTGTGTAGAACATTGTAGTTTCCACCTATGCGTGTAGCACACCCACCTAACCTCTCTGTTTGCGTATACAACATCCCTCATGCCCCCTTCAAAGGGTGATTTACGTGTAATTCCCTCCTTGAGGGGGATTAAGGGAGGTGTTTACAACTCCCCTTTAAACGCTTTTTGCAACAAACAGTTAAACAAGTTTTCTGCTTCTTGCAACTCTTGCTGTACCAATTTTTTTTGTTGTTCTATATTGGCTGTTTTTTTTGCAAATTGGTTTTGTTTAGTAATATTAGGTAACGAAACTTTTAATTTAGTAATATGTTCTATTTTGATACCTTTAACTGTTGCTCCAGTTGAAACTGACTCAAAATGAGATAATTTACTTTTAAATAAATGGAATAAATAATGGACGTTAATTTCACCTATAATTTTAACCCCTTTTAAATCTTGATTTATAGCCACATCAATACCTGCAATAACAGCTTTACCAACAGCCATTCTTGTTGAAACTATAAGAGAGCCTTTTGAAATTATTCTAGTTGAGCTATTTTCTACACCTAATAAAGATATTGTATCTTGAGTTTTTATTAGTACATCAGATTTTAAATCTTTTACACTAGCCCACGGTATATCACCATTCCAATATGAATCATTAGCTTTAGATGGTGTTCCTCCACCAACAAGCTTAATAACCTCTCCTAATTCAATTAATTCACCATCATTCATACCAAACATGTCTAAAAAAATAGATCGTGCTAAGGCATCGTATTGTTGTAATACGGCTTTGGTTTTGTCTCTTAACTCCGCAGCAGTATCTAATATTTGGGCAATGCGTTGTTGTTCTTCTATGGGGGGTAATGGGATTTTTAGTTCTTTTAAATATTTAAAATGTCTATTGTACCCTGTATTAGGAACATTTATACTTTTAAAAAAATAGTATAGATATTTCACATTACAATCTTCTCTTTTTGACTGTAACACTTTAGTACCATCAGCCCCCATTACAAATGGAAAATCTATAAACTTAAAAACTCTGGTGTGATCACCAAATATGATATAAGGAGGTTTAGTCTTTACTATTACCGATTCATCATTATAATAACCTGCAATCATTTCTTTTCCTTGATCGACTATTGCAATAGTTCCTTTTTTAAGAAACTTTGATTTATTAATTTTTTTATTTCCACCTGAATTATCACTAACAAGATTTTTGAAATCAATCACATCCCAATTATTTGGTAATAACTTTAATGCTTCAATATTCTGAACTAAATTAGATTTCATCACTTCATCAATTTTTCCAAATTCAACAAAGCCTCCGTACGTTGGTTCTCTAGTGTTTTTATGTTGGCTATAATGGTACTAGGAGCCTCGTATTGTACTTCTTCATATACAATTTCTTTGTATCGGTTGATGGATAAATCCCAATCGTTGGCTTCTATTTCGGCAAGTGGTACAGTGAAAGATTGTTGGGTACGTTTGCGGTTTGCTTCCGTCCCTCCTTGAGGAGGGATTGAGGGAGGTGTGTTTAACATCCCCCTAGCCCACTTGGAAGGGGGATTTTTTTCGTTCTCAAGTAGGGATTTTGCACCCTCCTGGCCTCCTTGTAGGGAGGAATATCTTGCAATAATATCTGGAATGTCGTTTTCGGTAATAGGGTTACGTTTGTCGTCTAGGCTTAAACCATCCGCTTTCATGTCGTAAAACCACACATTGTCTGTACCCCCGTGATTGGTTTTGGTAAATATTAAAATGGCAGTACTTACCCCTGCATAAGGTTTAAATACTCCACTAGGCATACTAATCACCGCTTGCAAACGTTGGTTGGCCACCAATTCTTTACGGATGCTTTTGTGTGCAGTAGAACTACCAAACAAAACACCATCTGGCACAATAACGGCAGCACGGCCACCAATAGTCATCATACGCAAAATGAGGCTTAAAAACAGTAATTCTGTTTTTTTGGTTTTGGTGGTTTGCAATAAACTGTTTTCTACATCGTCATAATCTAAACTTCCTTTAAATGGAGGGTTGGCCAGTATTAAGCTGTATTTATTTTCTATAGTGTTGTTTTTACTTAGAGAGTCTACACTCAGTAAATCGGGATTATCTATCCCGTGCAATTGTAAATTCATTGCCCCAATACGTACCATGGTTGGGTCAAATTCTAAACCATTAAACATATTACTTTCAAAGTGATTTCTAAATTCGGCATCAGAAAACCAATCGACTTTGTTATCATAAATATATTCTCCGGTACTTACCAAAAATCCTGCGGTACCACACGATGGATCACAAACCGTATCTTCTTTGGTAGGTTGCATGAGCTCCACCATCATTTTAATAATGTGGCGAGGAGTTCTAAACTGTCCGTTTTGCCCACTCTCGGCTATTTTCCCCAACATGTACTCGTACAAATCTCCTTTGGTATCTCTATTATCTAGCGGTAAGGTATCTATTTGGTCTACCACTTTACTTAATAGCTTTGGGCTAGCAATCATAAACGTAGCTCCTTTCATATTTTCAGAAAACACCCCTCCTTGGGTACCTACTTGCTTCATAAAATCAAAAGCAGTAATATCACCCAGCTCACGTTGTGGCTTGGTAAACAAATCAAACATGCTTTGTGGATCTAGGTTTTTAAATCTAGAGTATCGCAAAGGAGCTTGTGCCTCTGTGTAAATAGGGGTTTCTATAGGTAAACCTAACAGGCTGGCTTCTTGCTCTTGTTTTATTTGACGATCGTCTAACTGTTTTAAAAATATTAGGTACGAGAACTGCTCTATCACCATCATAGGGTTAGAAATTCCATTGGTCCAGAAATCGTTCCAAATACTGTCTATTTTACTTTTTATTTCTCCTGTAATCATACTGTATGATGCTGTTTTATTTCTCGATACTATTTTTTACGTTTCACTTCAAAAATCACTCGAAATGACAAAACTGTTTTGCCTTCTATCCTTTTGTTTCACTTCAAAAATTACTCGAAATGACCACGTTTACTGTCTAATTTAAAAGCTCTAAAATAAGGTAAACTACATAGATTAGCTATTACTTAATTCATTAAACTTTTGTTTCATTGTTGGATTTCCGTGTGTTAATTTTTTAATGGTTAAATCTCCTGCTTTGTTATTTGCCAAACGTAAGTTGTTTACAGAAGACAGTAATGAATCTTTGGTTTTTTGCAAGTGAGTCATCGTTTTATCTATCTCATCAATAGCGGTTTTAAACTTACGGCTAGCCAAATCGTAATTTTTAGCAAAACCTGTCTTAAAATCTTCTATTTTATCTTCAAAATTGGTAATATCTAAATTCTGATTCCTAATAATATTTAGCTCTTGCTTAAATTGAAGAGAATTTAACGCTGCATTGCGTAACAAACTAATTAATGGAATAAAAAACTGAGGACGTATTACATACATTTTAGGGTATTTGTGTGAAACATCTACAATGCCTGTGTTGTATAAGTCGTTATCTGCCTCTAATAACGAAACCAATATGGCATATTCGCAACCTTTGTGTTTACGGTCTTTATCTAACTTAGCAAAAAAATCTTCGTTTTTCTTTTTAGTAGCTGTTTCATCATTTTCGTTCTTCATTTCGAACATGATGGATATCACTTCGTTACCATGCACATCTGTTTCCTTATAAATATAATCTCCTTTGGTACCTTGGCTAGCATCATTGTCTTTTTCAAAATAAGCTTGCGGAAAAGCAGTAGCTCTTAATTTATTAAATTCTGTTTCGCAATGCTGTTCTAAAGATTCACCGATCATTTTAGTAGACTGCTTTTGTTTAAAATCTTTTAAACGCTCAATTTCATCCTCTTGTAATTTGATGACTTCATTTTTTACAGATAATTTACCTATGTACTTTTGCGCTATCGTAGTTTCAAGGGATATTATCTCTATTTGCTTTATTTTTAGATTATTAGACAAAGAGTCTTTTTCTTTTTCAATTTGCTTTACAGCTTCTGCAATACTTAAATTCTTTTGCAATTCGGCATTTTTAAGTTGACTCGTTAATTTATCAATCTCTTTCTCTTTAACAGCTAGTTGCTTGCTTAACAAAGCTTGGTTGTCTGCTTTTAATTGTGCTAATTCCTGGTCTTTTTTAGATAGTTGTGCTTGTGTATTATTTTTAACTTTTTCTTCAGCCAGTTCTATTGCTGTTTTCTTTTCTTTTTCGGCCAAGTTTAATCTAGTCTCAAGTTCAGACTCAAATTGCGCATCACGTACCTGTTTTACAATAGTTGAATAACTTGTTTCATCTACTTTAAACACTTCTTTACACTTTGGACATTTTACGTTGTTGTTTTTCATAGCTATAATTTTGTTGATTGATTATAGTACAAATATGGAATGTAGATGTGAAGCGTATTTGCGTGGCTTTACTTGTAGCTTTCTAAAGTGTTTTTTACGTATAAAGGAGTCAATACTTCTACATCTTTTCCAAAAGATAAAAGGGTTTGGTATAATTCTCTGTTAGGAATTACCTCTATGGTAATGGTTCTACCTTCAGTATCTGATTTGTCTATTTTTTGCGTTGCTCCATGAATAGGTTTCGTAAGGATGTATTGAATACGGTTTGTAGCAAAACGGAGTTTTATTTTTACTAGTTCAACGTCGTTAGGTTTGGAAACTCCTATAATTTCATCAAAATAATCTCCCCAATTGATTGTATCTGGAAAACTATTCTGTGTAGTTTCTGCAATTGAAACGATACGATCTAAAGCCAAATTGGTAATTCCTGTGTAGTTATCGCCTTCTTCAAAACCAAATAAAAACCAACGAGAGTTGTATTGCTTTAAATGATATGGATGTACTGTTCTTACATAACTAGTTTGGCTAGTAAAGGTTTGGTATTCTATTTCCAAAACTTTCTTTTTTATCAATTGATTGTATAATTTGCCGAGCCAAGACTGTCCTGTATAATCTCTATTGGTTTCATAACTTATCAAACCACTGTAGTCTTCATGAGCCAAATCAAAAGCAGATTGAATACGTGGAAATAGTTCATCTAACCAATTAAACTCTTCTCTATTTCTATAACGAGACAAAATAGCTAAAGTTTCTTCTAATTGTTCTTGGTCGGACTTAGACAGTAACTGATTTCCCAATGCATAATCGGGTTTTGAATATCTAAAAACAGTCTTTTTCCCATCAAACAATTTGGGTTGAAAAACAGGATACAATTCTAAATCATCATTTTTAGAAATGTCTTTTTCTACTAAATTAGTGATCGATGCAATATCATTTTGTATGGTTCTTCTAGAAACAGACTCCCCTAGTTTATCATAAATTACTTGTTCTAGTTTATCTAAAGTATACATACCAGATCTACTTGCAAAACATTCATCTAGTATCGTAATTCGTTTATGGTAATTTTTGTTTTTGGGCATAGTTTATAGACTTAATTTGTATTATTTTTCAATAAATATACAAAGTACGACTCATAAACAATTTACTTGTGTAAATAGAATGCATACCTAGCTTTTAAATTTGATAAAAAAAAACTAAATGATATTATCAATTGTTATCATATTAGGTTTAATTGCAAGTTTCAGAAAACTTCTATTAGGATGTTTAATGCTTTGTATAGTTCCTATTATCATTCCGTTTATATCTTTTTATTTTGCTTCACAAACTAAAAATAAAACAAAGCAAAGACTATTGTTTATTTCTAGTCTTGGTTTTATAAGCTTATATGTAATCATCTTAATTTTAAATTAAAAATAGGAGAACGACATAACCTATAATTATAAATAATGTATAAAAAAGAAGTTCCAATAAACAAACCTGATTTTATTGTAAAAGCTACAGGAATTAAACTCAACTAAAAACTATGTGTGATTCAACAAAACAAATTAAATTATGTACTTGTAAAACAAAAAGTAAATCTACTTATACTTGGAAGTTTTTTAAAAGTAACAGTCCAAACAAAACACAGCTTGTAGGTGAATCTTCACTTGGTATTGTTCATTATTTTTTTAATGAATTAGCGTATGAAAATAAAATAGCATATTTATTAAACAAAACTGAACAGCTTTTTGATGTTGAAATGAATATTGAAGTTGACGATATTTTACTTTTTTATAAAAATGAAAAGCCCTTTTTGTGTTTTATGTATAATGGTTTGTATGAGTGGGAACACATAGAATCACACAATCTAAAACAACATGAACTAATTAGATATGGATATATAGATAATGTATAAATAAAGATAATCACCAGATAAATGTGTACTGCATCTGTATAGCTTACAACTTTCAGGTCTTTATTTTTAAAGTAAAGCTAATTTCTGTATTAGGAGAAGATAAGTAGTTCCAGTATAAAACGAATTTGGGGTTAATATGTTGAGTATAAAGTAGTTTTTATCACACCTAGCTTTTTTTCTAAAGGAACCATTAGCAAATCTTTCGATTCTACATACTTAAGGTTGAACGGCTCTTTGGTGATATCCACACCACTTTTCTTTTTAAGTCTAATACCTTGACCAGATATGATATCTTGATTGGGTTCAAATTCTCCATTAGGAATATGCTCTGTGAGAATAATGTATTTGTATTTTTCTAACTTTTTAATTGCGGCTTTTATTTCTTTGTTGGATAAATGTTGTAATACTTGCCTGATAACAACCACGTCAGCTTTAGGTAATGTGTCTTCGGCAATATTTAAACAGTCAAAACTTAAATTTGGATGATTAAATTTTTGCTTGTTTCTAACTATCAATGCGGGTACAATATCTACTGCTGTATAACGTTTTGCATAAGAGAGTAATTGCGCTCCAACATTAAAATCACCACAACCTAAATCGCATACAGTTGGAGGATTTGTAAAAGATGATAAGAAAGAACTTACCACATTAACATAAGGTTTTACCAACTGTTCTTTATGTGAACCTTCACCAGAATAAAAATCATGCTCTTCTCCACCCCACAACTTCATTTCATAGACTTGTGCCATGGCATCTTTTGTTGGCCAAGGTTGTTTTTTATAGGTGTTTTTTCTTATGGGTTTTAGCATTTAATAGGTGCTTGTAGCTTTTTTATTTTAATAATTTTATATAAATCAATGTTTATTTTGTAAGTTTCTTTTTTTTTCAAAACTTAATATAAGTATGACTAGAAATTTTTGCGGGTACGTAGATTTTAACCATAAGATACCTAATCACGTTATAGGTCAAATGTATGAAAACCTTAACTTTGATAAGCAATATACCACAGAGAGAAGAAAACTAGGAAGAACGGCAGTGTTTGCTTCTTTACAATCAAACACCCTTTCTCCTTTTGAAAAAGAGTCTGTCTTCTTAAATAAGATGTCCGATAAATATATAATTACGGCTTATGCCCTACTTATAAATGTAAAAGAGTTGTGTGCCTTATTAGAGACAGATTTTTATCCATCCATAAATCACGAAGAGATTATATTACGAGCTTACTTAAAATGGGGGAAATCTTGTTCAGAAAAATTATTAGGTGATTGGACTTTTGCTATTTGGGATCATGAAAATCAAGAACTTGTTTTGTCTATGAGTCAAACAGGAGAAAATTCGTTGTTTTATGCCTTCCATAATGGAGTGTTATATTTTTCTACATTAATTGCAGGTCTTGTAAACATTGACGGAGTCAAACTTCATTTAGATCAAGAAAAGGTTTTCACTGAGTTTTGTCAGTATATGGAATTTGAAGATAGAACCATATATAGAGAAATAAAGTTTCTTTATATGGGACATTTTTTAACCTTCAACAAAAATCAACAAATTAAAATAAAGCAATATTGGGACTTAAAGCAAAGAAGCGAAACTCGTTTTAAAACAGATGAAGAATATACAAAGGCCTTTTACGATATTTACAAGAGAGGTGTAAATAAAATAATGGAGTTACCTGTAAACTGGATGGGAACATTGAGCGGTGGGCTAGATTCAAGTTCCACAACCTATTTAGCTTCAGAATATCTAAAAAAGCAAGATAAAAAATTAGATGTTTTTTCTTACGTCCAGTATTTTAAGGATTTTGATGCCCTAGGTCCAACAAAGAGATCTGGTGATGAAAAACCCTTTATAGATCTTTTAGCGAAGGCGAATTCTAACATCAATGTTAATTTTGTGAAAAGAAGACCAGAGGGATTTATAGATTTTTTAGGTAATAATTTTGACAGTTTTAAAAAACCCCCAAATACTATTCATTTTTGGTGGTTTGAAGAAATTGGTAAAATGGCCAAACAATCAGGAAAAGGAAACGGTATATTATCTGCGGAAGGTGGTAATTCAACAGTTTCATACGAAGGAAGATCGTCGAATCACGACATTTCTCTATTTTTAGAGGATATGAGCAATGGGCTAAATAAGCACGCTAATGTTAGCCAGAAGTTTATGCTTATGTTAAAGGCTATATACGGCAGTTACGACAATTATAAAAGGGGTACTAAAACAGGGAAAAACAAAAATTTGAAAAAATATTTAGATTTTAGAACCTTTATTAACGATGATTTTTACGACAGAGTAAATGGTGAAGATATTATGAATTATTTTGTTTTTGAGAAAAACAAACAATATAATACTCATCAAAAGATACTTTTTAATCAATTGAGCCCTTTTAGCTGTAGGCATGGTATTTCCAATGAGGTAGGTTCTAAATATGATTTAATATATAATTTAGTTCCGCGTTCCGTGGAAATGTTTGAATTCATTAGTTCTATTCCCAATCATCAATTTAATAGGTTAGGGAATCAGAAATTTTTATTTAAAAGAGCTTTTAAAGGTAAATTACCTGATGAAGTAGTGTTTAATGACAAAAAAGCACTGCAGGTCTCTGATATCGTTAGTATACTTAGAGCAGATATTGAAGTATTACAACATACCGTTGAACAAATTAAAAAATCACCATTATGCCAATCAATGCTTGATATGAAGGCTTTGAATGCTTTGCTTGATAAATTGTTAAATCCCCATTATTTAACAGAAAAATTCACCTACGAAGTTTTCAGAAAATCTAATTCTTTAACCTTGGCAATGTATTTATTATGGTTGGAAAAAGAGAATAGTATCATTTCAAATTAAACAACAGAAAATATCAGACTTTTTCAAGGATACGAATCACTTATTACTAATCTATATTTTTCTTAGGATTAATTAATTTTTGAGAGCTATAACTATACAGACAATTATTGATGCAAGGGTTAGGGTAAGTATAATCAATTCCAAACATTTATAAATGCTCAGAATTGATTTTTTAATATAGATTTCGATATAAATTAGATCGATTTTATTTTCACTTTTACAGATTTACTTATGGGAGTATAACTCTTGTCTGCAAACTGATTATTGGGAATTAACACGTTTGTTTCTGGGTAATAAGCAGCCAAATTTCCTTGTGGAATATTATAAGGCACCACCAAAAAGTTTTTCGCCAATCTTTCTACGTCTTCGTAATTACTAACTAAATCTACCTTGTCTAGTTTCTTCAAGTTCAAAGACTCCATGTCTTTGGGATTGATAAAAACTACTCTTCTTTCATTATAAACACCTCTATATCTATCGTCCATTCCGTAAATAGTGGTGTTATATTGGTCATGAGAACGAATACTCATCAATAAAAAGTCATCTTTTTCCAAATCGTGCACAGGCAAATTACATACGGAAAAAGGAATAGATTGATTTGGTAATTCTGAGAAATCCCCTCTTCGAGTATGATTAGGCAAGTCGAATCCAGCTTTTTGTGAACGTTCTGTATAGTTATCAAATCCATCAAAAACTAGAGAAACTTTCTCACGAATTAAGTCATAATCTTTGCCTAGAGCTAACCAATCCATATTGTATTTGTTAGCCAAAGTAGCATGAGCAATATGAGCGATAATCTCTGGCTCGCTCATCAAATTATCAGAAGCAGGCTCAATTCTACCTTTAGAACGATGTACTCTACCCATACTGTTCTCAACGGTAACAAATCTATTTTTATCTACTTCGGTTCTACCTAACGTAGGCAGTATGATAGAAGTTTTTCCAGGTACTAGATGAGTTCTATTAAATTTAGTACTTACAGAAACTGTTAAATTACAATTTCGTAGTGCTTTACCCGTGTATAATGTGTCTGAAGCAGCAGATAGAAAATTACCTCCTAAAGAAATAAATACCTTAGCATCTCCATCGTGCATTGCTTTGATGGCCTTTACAACATCCAAACCTTCTTCTGTTGGTGGACTAAAATTGAATACTTTTTGATAAGAGTTATTCAGTTTTTCGGATACATGATGCGTAATTCCTACAGTTCTATCTCCTTGTACATTACTATGGCCTCTCACAGGACAAGTTCCTCCTCCTTTAATTCCAATGCTTCCTTTTAGCAATAGTAGATTTACACATTCTTTGATATTTTCTACGCCATTTTTATGTTGAGTTAAGCCCATCGCCCAACAAATGATAATTTTTTTGCTGGCTGCTAAAATTTTAACGGCTTTGTTGATCTCATCATTATTAAGTCCTGTTGAAGCCAAAAGTTCGTCTTCGCTGTAGATGTTTAAATTTTCAATATAATCATCATAACCATTGGTGTTTTTTGCAATAAACTCCTTATCAAAAACATTTCCAGTTTTATTTTCTAAATCCAGCAAACGTTTGGTGATAAGTTTCAACAAAGCTACATCTTGGTTAATTTTAACTTGTAAATAAACATCTGTTATATCAGCTCCTCCCAATAAAACTCCTTTAATTTCTTGAGGGTTTTTAAAATTAATTAAACCAGCTTCTTTAAGTGGATTGATAGAGATCACTTTCCCTCCGTTTTCTTTACATTTTTGCAATGCAGATAACATTCTAGGGTGATTCGTTCCAGGGTTTTGGCCAATGACCATGATAGCTTCCGCATATTCAAAATCCTCTAGGGTAACAGATCCTTTTCCTATACCCAAAGTTTCATCTAGTGCAACTCCGCTAGATTCATGACACATATTAGAACAATCGGGCATGTTATTCGTTCCAAACATTCTAATAAACAATCCGTACAGAAAGGCTGCTTCGTTACTAGATCTCCCAGAAGTATAAAATAAAGCCTGATTAGGATCTTCTAAATCATTCAATTCTTTTCCAATGATTTCAAAAGCATCGTTCCAAGAAATGGGTTTATAGTGATTACTTCCTTCTCTTAAAATCATAGGATCTGTAATTCTACCACTTTTTCCTATTTTAAAATCTGTCCATTCAGACATTTCTTCAATGGTGTACTTCTCAAAAAAAGGAATATCAACTCGTGCATTGGTAGCTTCTTCAGCAATAGCTTTGGCTCCATTTTCACAAAACTCTCCCACGGGTGATCGATGTTCAGGATCTGGCCAAGCACAACCAGGACAATCAATTCCTTCTTCTTGATTTAATTTAGATAGCGTAGCAATGGATTTGCTCAACCCCATTTCTTTAATAGCATGTTGTAGAGCCACTTTTACAGCTCCAATACCTGCTGCGTAATTTTGGGGTTTTGTAAGTTTGATATCGGTAAGTTCTGTAGGTCCTTCTACAGAAATGTTTAAAGCTTTTTTGGTCATTGTTTCGGCAATATATTTCTAACAATTAAAGGTCTTCCAAAGATAAAACAACTTTACAAACCTACTAAACAATCCTACGTGATATTTAGCAGACTACCAGAAAACTACATATGGCTCTTGTTAAATACAAAGGAATAAATCATAAAATACATATTATTAATTGTTTAAGTGACTTATGGTAGTCGGGTAATGATTCTTCAATGCTATTTTTTGATGTAAATCAGATTAGACGTTTTAATAGATAAATAATCGTAAAACCCAAAGAACATAGATAAACACTAGGTTCGACGCGATATTTCATCAACTTGAATAATGTTGATGTTTTTTTGAACTATTTTTCGTTTCACAGGATATAAAATCAAATAAATGATAAAATAAGAAAAAAGGTGTAGCTTTTTTGAGCTACACCTTTTCTGTTTTTTGTTGTTAATTGATAAAATTATGGACTTAAAAATTACAATAAGATTATTTCTGTTTACGAATGAATTCTTAATAATTTTTGAATCTCTTGTTCTATTTTAGGATTGTTGTCTCCAGATATTTCCATGTAATTTCTCAATTCTTTTGATAGTTTTACAATAATATCACTGTACTGTGAATCATCAATAAAATTAATCAATTCATTAGGGTCTTTTTTAATGTCAAACAACCAAGGCTTTTGTTTCGGAATAATGTGCAGTTTATAACGTTCCGTAATGGCTGCGTAATGTCCTAATCTAGTAAAAGTTACGTCATTCCAGTTGGTTGGAATTTTATCTTGTAACAAAGGACTAACGTCTCTACCCGCTACTTTGGGGCAATCAATGTCTAAAAGACTTAAAAAGGTAGGCATCCAATCTGTATTGTTAACAGCTAAGTTTACCACTTTTTTTCTTGGAATTAATGGATTTTTACGATTAGCTCCTTGTGCAATTACGCAAGGTATCTTAGCAGAAGCTTCGTGGATAGTACCCTTATTAGATCTAGCGTGCTCTCCCAATAAATCTCCATGATCTGAAGAAAACATAATAATAGTGTTTTCGTAAACTCCATCATCTTTTAATTTTTGAATGATTCGCCCAACATTATCATCAATTAACTTAACCATTCCTAAATACTGACGAATATCGTGCTTCATCTTTTTTGGATCGTCAGATTTTCCATCAGGCTTTTGCCATTTGGGACTCTGATTTTTGTTTTTCTGGGAAATGTAGTAAGTTTCTGGCAACTTTACCTCTACGTTGTCTAGTAATTGGTCATAAGGAGCTCTTACCTCGTTTGGGGTATGTGGATCTGGAATACTTACTACATAAAAGAAAGGTTTGGCTTTATTGTCCCCAATAAACTCGATAGTTCTGTCTGCTAACCAATCCGTAGTGTGCTTTACATTTCTAGATTTACTATCTGCAAATAACGGTTGACCATATTTATCTTTTCCTATTAATTTTGGTCTTTTAGAAGCTCTGTAAGGATTTCCTTCTGCATCAATTCCTTTGTACTTATCGTGACCTCCATTAAACATAAATCGTTTGTCTTGAAATCCGTAAGTGTCCTCTGGATGACCTACCGGATAAGGAGACCACCACTCGTCTTTGTCCTTGTTTCCATTAACACCGTTGCTTTCCGCCAAATGCCATTTACCAGAATACCCAGTCATATAACCTGCTTCAGATAAAACATCAGCAATCGTTACTACGTCTGGTTTTAAATATTTGCCGTCTCCTTTTTTATTTGAGTTGTTAGGTATTCCTAAAGTCATTGGGTACATTCCCGTAAACATAGAGGCTCTTGAAGCCGTACATACAGCCGCACTACAATACATTCTATTAAATAAAGTACCATTTTCTGCTAACGAATTTATATTAGGAGTGCTTACAACGGCTTCTTTTCCCCATACAAAAGCTTGGTCTGGACTTAATTGTTCTTGGTAACAACCCAAAGTCCTAAAGTTGTGTTCGTCGGTAATAATCCAAATTACATTGGGTTTCTTTTTAGATTGAGCAGTAATATTAAAGACTGAAAGTGTCACTAATAAAACGATTATCCATTTACTATCTAAAGAATTGCTAAAATTCATAAGTGTTCATATTTAGTTGATGCTCATAAGACTGAGCAATTAAGTAAGGGTTTAATTTATTTCAGCTTAAATCCTTTATTTCTTTTGAATTTTAATGATTTTTTTGAATTTTCGTCAGCGGTCAAAACTTTTATTTGATCTCCTTTGTAAACGTTTTTAGATATTTCTACATTTTTGCTATTGATTAGTTCAAACATAGGGGTGTCTGGATACTGCGCTTTTACATTCTTAGTTTGAGTAATTTTATTATTTCTAATAATTAAGTTCTCTACTCTATCGGCCCAAACAATTCTGTTGTTAAAAGTTTCTATGGTATTGTTTTCAAATATGATATTTCTATCGTAAATCTCTTCTTGATTGTACTTTTTATTAAGTTTAGGAGATATCCATAAAACAGAATGATCTGTAGCTCCATGTGCGCAGTCATAAAAGTAATTGTTTCTAATAATTACATCTTCTACTGCACCAGACTCGTACCAATTCACCGTTTCTCCTCTTAACCCTATAGAAGACATATCAGAAGAAAACACATTGTCTTCAATTACAATCTTTAAAGGAGTTTTAATCATCGCATTTCTAGCTCTGTGTTTGGTTACTTTACAACCTCTCATAGTAAACACTGGATTCCAAGTTTTGTTTTCTAGAATATCATCTTTCTTTAGGTTGCTTGGGATTTTATTTTTAAAAGTAAGTTCCGTGTAAATATCGTTTATAAAAGTAGTTTTGGCTACGGTGTTTACAATTCCTCTACTAGGACTCGGTTGTTGTATAAACCAAACTTCATCTCCTTTACCGGCAAACTTAAAACCATATTGCTCAAAATGCTTTAGGGCTACTCTAACAGTGTACTCATCCACAATCGCATCAACTTTAACATAGGTACCATGCACGTTAGTTCCATCGTCCAACATCCCCTCTATTCTACAGTTTTCTACCAGCACATCTCCCTTACAGTTCGCAAAATGTGTCGCATCTGCTGTGCTAGAAATGTATCTATCTGATCCATCTCTTGTATACACCCCAGAATTCAAAATTTTGATATTTTCAGTTCTCTCAAACAAATAAGCCATTCCCAAAGCATGATGAACAATTACATTTTGGTAAACTACATCTTTACATTCTTGAGTTTGAAAAGCAGGAGCATATCTATTTAAATCTTTTTCACCTTTAGAAGCGATAATACAACCCACTGGAGGATAATTTGATAATTTCTCGTGAAATCTGTAAACCCCATTTTTTAGTTTCTCTACTTTTTCTGGATTTAAATGCAGTCCAGAAGCTCCATAAAAGGTCGATTTTGTTTTTGGATCAAAACAATGCGTGTGTCCAAATTCATGAAACCTAAATCCATCGATATTTGGAAAACTAATTTTATTATTTCTAAATTTCCAAGAATACCCTCTAGCTAGAGGTTCTACGTCTATCCAATGCTCTTTTTTGTCTACTGCTAAAACCTTTGCTTGAAATAAAAAAGGAACATCCCAATCGATAGTTATATTACTAACTTTAATATTTTTACAGTTTTCAAACTGAAATGGGGCCATTCTTCCGTGAAAAATAAACTCAGAATTGTTTCCTTCAATCTCAACTGCATCTAAATCTTCGAATCTTAACGCAATTTTTTTATATCCGTTTCCGTGATTGGTAATAAAACAATACTTACTCAATGCATAGTCTGGATAAAAGTGATAAGTTCCTTTTTCAAAAATCAATTTTACCTCTTTTTCTTGAAAGTTAGCAATGGTTTTCCTTACTAAAGAAGTTATGTCTTTTTCAGATGGCTTTAAGGTAACTATCTCTGTTGCCTGAATTGAAATGGTTACAAAAAGTAAAAGCAAAAAAGCTATGTGGTGTAACTTGGGTTTTGTCATTGTGTAGTGATTAATGATTATTTGATATTAAATTTATAGTTTATCGATTTTAAATATGGTGTTTAGCACGTGGCATATTTAAATTATATCCTTTAGACTCTAATAATTTGCAATGGATTAACTACAATCATTATTTTTTTTGCTGATTCTAGTCTATTTCGTACAATTTATTATAAAAAAAACAATATTAGCAAATAATTTTCTTAGTAATCATAATCTGTTTGGCTTTTTTAATTTTCAAAACTTTAAGTTTTGCTGTTATAATAAAATCGACATTAAAATATTTAATTGATACTGTTTTTAAGGTTTCTAACTCTTAATAAAAGAAAAAGAATCAGGTGTAATGTGTTTACAGTGCATACATATCTCTTTTCTTTGTAACAAAAACAGGAATGATGGAAGTTACGTATTCACTTTTAGGTTTAATGATAGGTTTTATGAGTTGCTATTTGTTACTGAAAAATAAGTACAACAATATATACAAGACACCTATATACCTACATCTTCAGCAAGAGTTTGAACGTTTAACGCTGGATAACAATAAATTAATCTCTGAACAGGCTGTTGCTTTAAACAAGCTAGAGTTTGCAAACATTACTCTTAAAAAGTTAGAAAACGAGCTTGATGCCGTTACACAAAATAAAAAGAATTTAGAGCAGAAATTGTTAACGTTAGAAACTGCTAAAACGGTCTTAAAAGGAGAGAATAATAATTTGACTGACAAATTAGAGTTACAAAAAACAACCCTAAATAGTTTGCAACAAACGTTTGAAAAGGAATTTAAAATAGCCTCACAAAAAATATTAGAACAGAACAATGAAAGATTTATCAATCATCACCAAAAATCGTTAGGAGATGTTTTAAAACCTCTGAGTAAAGATCTAGAAGGGTTTAAGAGCAAAGTAGAAGAACTTTACGTAAATGAAGCTAAAGAGAGGTTTAGTTTAGGAGAAGAAATTAAAAAGCTAACGGCTCTAAATCACAGTTTAAAGGAGGAAGCACATAATTTGACTCAAGCCTTAAAAACCGAATCTAAAACGCAAGGAGGTTGGGGAGAAATGATACTGGAAAATATTTTAGAAAAAAGTGGGTTGCGTAAAGATGAAGAGTATTTTATGGAGCATCAACTAACGGATGCAAACGGTACTCCTTTAAGGAGTGATGCAGAGAATAAAAAAATGAGACCTGATGCCGTGATTAAATACCCTGGTGAGAGACACGTTATTATTGACTCCAAAGTGTCACTAAACGCATATTTGAGGTACACTGACAGCGATAACGAGACTGATAGAAATGTCTACCTAAATCAGCACGTAAAAGCAATTAAAAATCACATAGATACTTTAAGTAAAAAAGGTTACGACGACTATGACAAAGCTTTGGATTTTGTGATGATGTTTATTCCTAGTGAACCTGCATATATCTCTGCGGTTCAACACGATCCTAATTTATGGAATTACGCGTATGATAAAAGAATTTTGATATTGAATCCCACCAATTTAATTACTTCTTTAAAATTGATTGTTGATTTATGGAAACGTGAATATCAGAATAAAAACGTACAAGCCATTATTGATAGAGGTGCCAAAATGTACGACAAGTTTGTTGGATTTATAGAAGATTTAGACCAAGTGAGCGATTACATGGAAAAAGCAACTCATAAACACCAGGAGGCTATCAAAAAATTAAAAACTGGTAATGACAATTTGGTGCTTCAGATGGATAAATTATCTAAGTTAGGAATAAAAAACAAAAAGGAATTGAATCAGAATACAGTAGATAATGCAAAACAGATATTATAAATAGCATCGTCTACCGTTTTGTGAAAAATCGGCATAAAAAAAACTCAGTTTTTACTGAGTTTTTTTCGTTGACCTTGCAGAGAGACAGGGATTCGAACCCTGGGGCCGATCTCTCGACCACAGCTTTCCAGGCTGCTCCATTACCACTCTGGCACCTCTCTTTAAATATTTGGATTGCAAATAAACAAAATTGACTTGAAATAAATTACCTTTTTTCTCTGAAAATTTATTTTTTGTTAAAAACGGTTTACTTTTATAGATAAACTAAAGCTTTATGAAAAAAATTCACTGGGGTATTGTTGGTGTCGGAAATGTATGCGAGGTTAAAAGTGCTCCCGCTATGTATAAACTCAACAATTCAACTTTAGAAATTGTAATGAGGAGAGATGCGCAGAAAGCCAAAGCCTATGCACTTAAACATCACGTAGAAAATTGGACGACGGATGCGGAGGAAGTCATTAATAATCCTAACGTAAATGCAGTTTATATTGCCACTCCACCAAAATATCACAAGCAATATGCTTTGAAAGTAGCAAAGGCGGGCAAAGCTTGCTATATAGAAAAACCTATGGCTATTACTCATGAAGAATGTTTAGAAATTACCAAAGCTTTTAAAGACAAACAACTGCCTTTATTTGTAGCCTATTACAGAACTTGTCTTCCTAATTTTCTAAAAGTCAAAGAATTACTTCATCAAAATACAATCGGAAAAGTTTTGCATGTAAAGGTTGATTTAACAAAACCATTAGATATGAAAGATGAAAATTACGATGCTAGAAACTGGAGAGTAAATCCAAAAATGGCAGGAGATGGATATTTTTATGATTTGGGTTCACATCAACTAAATATCTTGGAATTTTTAATAGGTGAAATTGATTATGTTCAAGGTATTGCTACCAATCAGTCAAATATATATGAGTCCAACGATGTAGTTACAGCCAATATTTTATTTAAAAATAACGTAGTTGCCAATTGCTTTTGGGCTTTTAATACTGGTGTTCAAGAAAGAATAGATAGTCTTGAAATTCACGGGAGTCATGGTAAAATAGAACTAGCCTGCTTTAACGACTCCCCTATCATCGTAATCGACAAAAACGGCAAAATTACCTCTTACAATATTCCTTATCCTGAACACGTACAAATGCCAATAATCAATGCTATTAACAATGATTTGCTAAATAACACAAATCACACCTACAGCAGCGGAAAAGTGGCTAGTAGAACGCAATATTGGCTAGAACAGATTAGCGGATTAGTGCAATAATTTAGTTTTTTAAACAAACTTAAAATTAGTCTTAATAATTCACTTCTTTTTACGACTGATGTAAACGTAGCAAATTTGCACTAGCTTAGTATTAACTTTTTAAAGCTTAATAATGAATAATAGAGATGCATCATATACTGGATTTGTGTTCAAAAAATACGAAGCTCCAGAACTTAGTGTTTTTGATAGGCTTTTAGAGATTTTTAAAGAGCTAATCACACATACATCAGGAGATGTAGACGAGGCATTAAGTTGGCTGGAACAGTTAGATAAAACTTATCAGTTAACCACTCCTGAATATACCTTAGAAGATTTTAAAAGAGATTTGTTTGAGAAAGGTTTTATACAACAACGCGTAAAACCAGACGGAAGCAACGGAACGGGTATCACGGCTAAAACAGAGAGAGCCATTAGACAGAGAGCGTTAAATCAAATTTTTGGGAAGCTTAAAAAATCGGGGTCAGGAAACCATAGTACGAAAAAAATGGGCTTAGGTGATGATGCTACAGGAGAAACAAGAGCTTACCAATTTGGAGATGGTTTAGACAATGTCTCCATGACAGAAAGCATCAAAAACGCACAAGTTAACAATGGAGTTACCAATGGTTTTCAGTTAACCGAAGACGATTTGGTGGTAAATGAAACTAGCCATAAATCTCAAATGAGTACGGTTTTGATGATAGACATTAGCCACAGTATGATATTGTACGGAGAAGACAGAATTACTCCTGCCAAAAAAGTAGCGATGGCATTGGCGGAGCTCATTACCACGAGATACCCAAAGGACACTTTGGATATTATTGTGTTTGGAAACGATTCGTGGAGAATTTCTATACAAGACCTACCCTACTTGCAAGTAGGTCCTTACCATACAAATACAGTTGCAGGGTTAGAATTGGCAATGGATTTGCTGAGAAGAAAGAAAAACACCAACAAGCAAATTTTTATGATTACAGATGGAAAGCCTAGCTGTATGCGCATGCCAGATGGAAGATATTATAAGAATAGTAACGGTTTAGATAAACACATTGTAAATAAATGCTACGACAAAGCTAGCCAGGCGAGAAAACTACACATTCCTATTACCACCTTTATGATTGCACAAGATCAATACCTGATGCAGTTTGTAAGAGCGTTTACCAAAGCCAATCAAGGAAAAGCATTTTTTACAGGATTGAAAGGGTTAGGAGAAATGATTTTTGAAGATTACGAACAAAACAGAAAAAAAAGAATTAAAGGATCATGATAGATACAAACATCAAAACATTAGGAGAACTAAAGGCTTCTAATTATCAATCTAAAAGCATTAAAGAAGAATTAAGAACCAATTTAATTCTTTTAAAAAAGCAACACAAAAACGCGTTTAAAGGAGTTCACGGTTACGAAAAAACCGTGATACCACAATTAGAGCGTGCCATATTATCTAAACACAATATCAATCTACTAGGATTGCGAGGTCAAGCCAAAACACGTATGGCCCGTCAAATGGTCAATTTGTTAGATGAGTATATACCAGTGGTACAGGGTTCTGAAATTAATGATGATCCGCTAAAACCTATTTCTAGATATGCACAAGAGCTAATCAAAGATAAAGGTGATGAAACCCCTATTACTTGGTTACATCAATCGGAAAGATTTGCTGAGAAATTAGCCACGCCAGATGTTACAGTTGCTGATATTATAGGAGACATTGATCCTATTAAAGCAGCCAATTTAAAACTGTCTTATGCAGATGATAGAGTCATTCATTATGGAATGATTCCTCGTGCTAATCGATGTATTTTTGTCATTAATGAGTTGCCAGATTTACAAGCAAGAATTCAAGTAGCCTTATTTAATATATTGCAAGAAGGAGATATACAAATTAGAGGGTTTAAATTAAGATTTGATTTGGATATGCAATTTGTTTTCACTGCAAACCCAGAAGATTACACCAACAGAGGTAGCATCATCACACCATTAAAGGATAGAATCGGTTCTCAAATTTTAACACACTATCCCGATGATATTCAAATCGCCAAAACCATTACGCAACAAGAAGCCAAACTCGAAAAAGAGCAGGCGAATCATATTTATGTTCCGGAATTAGCAAAAGATTTGCTAGAACAAATTGGTTTTGAGGCTAGAGATAGCGAATTTGTGGATGCTAAAAGTGGTGTGAGTGCTCGTTTGAGTATTTCTGCGTACGAAAGTTTAATGAGTACTGCCGAGTTAAGAATGTTGGCCAATGGAGATACCACCACGAGTATCCGATTAGGCGATTTTATGGGAATTATACCTGCTATTAACGGTAAAATAGAATTGGTTTATGAAGGAGAGCAAGAAGGAGCAGCCACGGTTGCAGAAAACTTAATCCGTCAAGCGGTAAAATCTCAGTTTACCAATTATTTTCCAATGATAGAAAAGTTGGTAAGAAAAGGTGATATAACTCCTTACGATGATATTGTCAATTGGTTTATAGAAGGAACAGATTTTGAATTGTCTAACGATTTAACCAACGAAGATTACGAACAGCAATTGGCCTATATCACTCCACTAACTGAATTTATAAAAGAACATCGACCAGATTTACACAAAGATGAAATTTCTTTTTACAAAGAGTTTGTCTTATGGGCTTTGGTAGAGCATCAAAAACTTGATAAAGAAGTGTTAAAAGAAGGATTTACATTTAAAGATACCTTAGAAAGTTTTATTGATGGTATTTAATATTTTACTTTAATTATAGACCAATCCCACTACAAAGTATTTTATTTGTAGTGGGATTAGTATATAATCCAAACACTTAATAAATAATAAAAAAATCACATCAATTCCTAGAATTGAGTGAATATTTTGACCAAAGGAAACAACAATAATAAATGGAATCATCTAACTACAACTGTGATATAAATACGGGTAAATGTGATGTTAGCCCTGCTACAGACATTAAAATTGAATCAAACTTGATTAACAATAAAAAAATAAAAGTTACTTATTATTACGATGCGCTATGTGGTTGGTGTTATGGTTTTAAGGACGAACTTAGCCAGTTTGTAAACAACAATAAAGATTTAATTGATTTTGAAGTTGTAAATGGAGGACTATTTTTAAATCAAAGAGTAGGTTGGATTAATGATGTCGCTCCTTACGTAAAATCTGGTGCCTATAAGGTGGTTCAAGAAACAACCAAAGTTCAATTCGGAAAAGATTTTTTAGATAAACTATTGGGAGATGGAAAAGTAAGGTTAAACTCTTTGCCTCCTGCAATTGCACTTTCTATTATAAAACAACACAAAAGTGAAAAGGCAATGGAATTTGCAGAGCTACTGTTGTTTGCGGTATATCACGATGGAATTAACGTAGAAGTTATCGAAGATTATCAAACTTATGTAGAAAAAATTGGGTATGATTTTAAGTTGTTTTCCAAACAAATGCAAGAAACTGCTTATTTAGAGTTGGCACAGCAAGATTTTAAAAACTTTGCAGATCATAAAATTAGTGGAATGCCTACTTTGGTTGTGACGTATAAGGATAAAAAAGCATACCTAAGCAACGGCTTTGCAACCCATCAAGATTTGGAAAAAAGATTAAAATTAATTTTGAGTGAATAGATAATTGCCTAATTAGGTATTGCCATGTTTACTTTATTTATCTTTGCGCGATAAGTAAACACGATTTATGACATTTAAAGATCTACATCTAAACGCTAAAATTTTAAAGGCGGTATCAGAACAAAACTATACAAGCCCTACTCCTATCCAACAAGAAACCATTCCTTTGGTTTTAGAGGGTGTTGACGTTATTGGTTGCGCTCAAACGGGTACTGGTAAAACAGCAGCATTTGCATTACCTATTTTAAACAAACTGTTCGATCAGCAAGATGCCAAAAAAGGGAGTAAAAAAATTAAAGCGCTAATTGTAAGTCCTACACGTGAACTAGCCGTTCAAATAGAAGAAAATTTTAAAACTTACAGCGTTTACACAAATCTAAGAACAACCTCTGTATATGGAGGAACCTCCATGGAACCTCAAATTGAGGTACTAAATAAAGGAGTTGACGTTTTGATTGCAACCCCTGGTAGATTACTAGATTTACATAAAAGAGACCTTTTAAATTTGGATTACGTTCAGACTTTAGTGTTAGATGAAGCTGACATGATGTTGGATATGGGGTTTATTGATGATGTCAAGAAAATTGAACGTTTATGTCCAGTCCAAAAGCAGTGTTTGTTGTTTTCTGCCACCATGCCTCCGAAAATTGAAGCATTGGCCAATGAAATTTTAAATGAACCTCAAAAGGTTTCCGTTTCCGTGATATCCTCCGCAGCTAAAACCATTAGTCAAGAGCTATATTTTGTTCCCAAACCAAAAAAGATAGAGCTCTGCTTACATCTTTTGAGAAATGATTTAAGAGGGAACATTATTATTTTTAGACGTACAAAGTTTGGAGTCGATAAACTTGAAACTACACTTTTAAAAAATAATTATAAGGTAGACACCATTCACGGAGATAAAACTCAATCTGCCAGAACCAAAGCCCTTAACAAATTCAAAAATAATGACGTTAATATTTTAATTGCTACCGATGTTGCTGCACGTGGTATTGACATTCCGGATTTAGATATTGTTGTAAATTTTGACTTACCCAACATTCCAGAAGGTTATGTACATCGTATTGGTAGAACTGGTAGGGCTGGGAAAGAAGGAAGAGCACTGTCTTTCTGTTCGGCTGATGAAAAACCATATTTGAAGGATATTCAGCAATTAATTGGTAAACTAATTCCTGTAGAAGAAGAACATCCTTATCCGTTAGACCCAAAAGCTAAGCCCGAAGTACATAAAAAACAAGGAAGCAAGTATAAAAAAGGAAGGAAATCCGAAGCTTCTAAGAAGAAAAAAAAGCGTTGGTACTAAACAACGTGTCTAAAATAGTTAATCTTTATAATTATTCAGACTAGCTTCTATACGCTGCTTTATTTTTTTTACGAAGTAAGGAGGAGAAATAACTTGAATAGCTTCTCCATACGACAAAATTTCTTGTTCCAACTCATAATTAGGAATGACATCTATTGTAAATTCTAATCCAGTGTCGTCCAATTTTCCTTTTTTTTGACTCCCATGCAAAGGAGACGTCAAGATATAGGATGCTAAACTCGTGTTTGCTTTTAAAGCAATGGTTATCACTTCATCTTCCCCACCCCTCGTAACTCCAATAATGTCTTCGTAACGTTCTGTAAAATCAATGTCTGATTCAACATACAAGTCTTTCAATTCCTCAATAGCTACAATTCTATCAATAGCAAGTGTCGTAACAGGTTTGTACTTAGATTGCGTTCCCAAAACGAACCATCTGTTATTATATTGTTTTAAATATTGGGGATGCATATAATAATCCTCAACGGTATTTTTAGTAAAAGATTGATAGCGAACGGATAATACTTTTTGATACTGAATTGCATTAAACAAATCATTCAAATGCTCCAAACCTTTCAAATAAGGATTGTTTTCAAAGCCCAAAATTTCTCTTGGCGAATTGTGTATACCAAAATCTTTTTCCAATTTTAAAGCCAGTTCTTCTACCCAAGTAAACTGAGGCATACCTTTAATTCTATTTAAGGTAAGCAACGCTTCTTTTAGTTGCATTGCTTCTGTTTCGTTCATAGGTTGATTGTTGATAGAAAATTGAGGATCCATATAGCGATAATAAGCAGACCTTCCTTCTTTGGTAATCTCCAATGCTACTCCATACCCTTGTTCACTTCTCATAAAATTGATATCGTCATACACTTGTCTCCTTTTGATACCATCTGAATCGGGATTAAATTCAAGAAGCGCTTGATTACATGCCTCTATCAAATCTTTTATCGCATATCTTTTTCCTGTATTTTTAAAGCATTTATCTAGGGCTTGATACCTAATTACTGCATTTTTATTAGTAGCCATGTCGAATTTAATTGGTGTGCTTATCAAAAGTAAAGAATTGTGCATAAAGAAAACACACTTGCGAACCATATTTGTGCTATCATTTAAAAAAGGCATTATGAAACGTTCCACACTACTTCAACAAAGAGCAAATCTTAATCAAATATTTGATTGCATTATCAATAGTCAAAATATATCAGAAGCGAAATTTGACAAAATGATGAAAGATTGGGTACAAAAAAATAAAGCGTTAGAGGCTAAAGAGGAATTTTATAATCTCTATCAAGGCTCTGATTTCAATAAGCATGGTTACGTTACCAAAGGATTGTAAACAACAGTCAAGAAAACTATTGTTCGAGGATATAAAGTTTGTAATTGCTTTTTAGTATTTTTGTTTAAAATGAGCGGTTATGCACACTATACAATTGAAAATAAGTGATAAAGTTTACGACAAGTTTATTTGGTTGTTAAGTAAATTTAATAAAGAAGAAATTGAAATTATAGATGAAAATTCTGAATTTACGTCCAATTCTGATTATTTATTGAATGAATTAAGTGAAATAGAAAGCGGAAAAGCAAAGTTCGTCTCTCAACATGAATTTGAAAACAGATTAAAGAGAATCATTTGACTGTTTTATGAAAATAATCTACAAAGATACTTTTGTTCAAAGACTAGAAAGACAGTTAAAGTATATAGCTAAGACAAGCCCTAAGTCTGCTACAAAATTGAAGATTGAACTCATCAAGCGAATTAAGGAAATTCCTGAAAACCCATATTTATTTCGAAAGTCAATCTATTTCGAAAACGACGCTATTCGAGATTTAATCTGTCAGAAATATACTGTAGTTTTTAGAATTAATAAAAATCAGATTGAAATATTTGGATTTACTAAATTTCAAGAAAAGCCTACAGACTAAAAAAATTACTATCTACAATAACAGCTAAAATTTAGGTGAGATTTAGGTTTCATTCGAATTTGCCTATATCGCATTCACTCTGACGCTAAACTTAGCCTAAACGGAAATAGTAAATTATTAATAAAGCTCAAAAAATACTTTCCCTCCTATGGCTATTTGGGATAGATTGTGACAAGCCTCTACGGTTAAATTTGCAATACGCATATAACCCCCTGTGGTATGAGCATCCGACATCATAATGATGGGCTGACCTCCCTTTGTAATTTGTACAGTACCTTTTACGATACCTGAAGAAATAATTTCGCTTTGGTAGTCTAGGTTGAGCGTTGGACCTTCTAGTCTTATCCCTATTCGGTTGGTATCTTTTGAGACTGTGAATTCGTTAGAAAAGAAAGCATTAAGATCTTCATTGGAGAAAGAATCATATTCTGGTCCTTTCATGCATTTTAATAAAACATCATTACTGTATAAAACAGGCTTGAGTCTTCCTACTGTAGTTAGGTTTTCGCAATGGGCAGTTTTGGTTTTTATCACATCTCCTTTTTGTAGCAAGTGTCCGTGTAAACCTCCAATTTTTGCGGGAACGTAAGTAGATGTACTTGCCAAATAATTATCCAAATCGATTCCACCACTAATTGCCAAATAACCATATACCCCGTTTGTAGATTGAGAAAATTTGATGATAGCCCCAGTTTTTACAGATATTAGTTTTCCTATGATTAGTGGAACATCATCAATAAAAGCGTTCATATTCGCTCCATAAACAGCTATACAAATATCTTTTAACACTTTGTAAGTAGCTCCAACTAAGCCCATTTCTATCAATGATGCTGTTGGATGATTATTTGCAAGTACGTTAGCGAGTTTCGCCGATTGAGCATCCATAAATCCGCTTCTAGGAATCCCCCTATCTTGAAATCCTTTCCTTCCTCCATCTTGTATGGATGTCAATAATCCAGGTTTTAGAACTTCTAAACTCATAACTGCTGAATTTTATAAAAAGTAGCTTTGTCAATAGGTACAAATTGAACGTAATCGCCCATTTCTACTAAGGAAGGCTTGTCTCTGGAAAATAAATTCAAAGGTGTTCTTCCTATAATTTGCCAACCTCCTGGAGTTTCTAAAGGATAAATTCCCGTTTGCTGATCTGCCAACCCCACTGAGCCTGCAGTAACTTTTAGTCTAGGAGTTTCTTTCCTAGAGATATGCAAATTAGGATTTAAACCTCCTAAGTACATAAATCCAGGAGCAAAACCGAGCATATAAACCAGATACGTTTCTGAAGTGTGTTTACTAATAATTTGTTGTATCGATAGCCCTGTTTTTTGAGATACAAACTCTAGGTCTAGACCAAAACTAGCATCATAACACACGGGAACTTTTACAATGTTTCTTGTCTGAGCATCCGTGGTAAGAATGGTAATCTTTTCTTGCAGAATAAAATGTTTCAATTGTTGATAGTTCGTTTCATTGGAGTCAAAACAAACAGTTAAGGAATTATAGGCAGGTATAAAATCTGTTACCCCACGTAAATTCATCTTTTTCAAATGCTGGTAGTAAGATTTTACTTGCAAATGAATTTTAAGACTTATTTCTTGTTTAAACTTTATAAGAAGTGCTTCTTCTCCGTATGGTATAATATCAAACACAACTTTTGATTTTAACAGCGTAATTTAAAAATTGTTCTTTCACATAAGTCAATAATTCTAAAGCTTCCGGAGTATCTCCATGAAAGCAAATACTATCAACCTCCAGGTCAATATTTTCACCATTGATTGCAGTAATACTTTTGCTGAACATCAGGCTTTTTACTTGTTTCCAAACTTCTTCTTTTTGATGAATCACGGCTAAGGGGTGGCTTCTGTTAACCAAAGTACCATCTGCATTGTATCTCCTATCTGCAAAACTTTCTTTGATAAATTTGAGTCTATGTTGCTTAGCAATCTCTTCCATTACAGAATTTGCCAACCCCATAATTGCTAAACTGGGATCAATTTCGTTAACGACCGAAACAATTAAATTAGCAGTAGTAATATCTACAGCAGCTTTGTTATATAGCGCACCGTGAGGTTTTACGTATTTAACAGTTGTATTTTGTTCTTTAGCGATTTCAATTAAATTAAGAATTTGATTTTTCAGGCTTTTTTTGAGCACAATATATTCTATATTCATTTCTTTTCTTCCGAAAAAATTTGAATCTGGATATGATGGATGTGCTCCAATAATCACTCCATGCTTTTTTGCCAAACGAATAGTTGACTGCATAGAATTCAGGTTTCCCGTATGACCGCCACACGCAATATTACATGAACTAATCATTTGCATAAGTTCTTCATCAAATAAAAAACCCTCTCCCAAATCTGCATTAATATCCATAAATAGCTTATTAAAACTCAAAAATAACGATAATAGCGTTATCACTAGTAGCATATAATTGTAAAATGTAATGTTTGTTTTTTTTATCGACTTAAATGTTTAACGAACTAAAACATAGATAACCATGATTAAAAAACTACTTTTTGTTGGAGCAATATTGCTTTCAACATTGGCAAATGCACAAATTGTAATTAATGAAATACAGTACGATGGTACAGACACAGTAGAACTAAAAAATTCAGGATCTTCAAGTGTAGATGTTTCTTCTTATTGGCTCTGCAATTTCCCTATGTATACACAAGTAAGCAATTTAACAATAGTATCAGGTAATAATACCATTCCCGCTGGGGGATTATTGGTGTTAACGGGCTTTTCTTTAGGTAGTGATGGAGAATTAGGGTTATATGCATCTAGTGCATTTTCTTCCTCCGATGCTATTGTAGATTATGTTGAATGGGGAAGCACTGGTCATACAAGATCTTCTGTAGGAGTTAGCGCTGGAACTTGGACTTCAAATAATTTTGTGCCAGCTGTGGGCACAAATCAGAGTATTCAGTTTGATGGGACTGGGGATACCGCTAGCGATTATACTGCTGCTACACCAACTTTTGGAGCAGAAAATTCTAACACCACATTATCCTCAACACTTGTTTCTAATAATCTTAAAGTGAAGGTGTCTACCAATCCTTTAAGTAACATCATCAATATAAATGTAGAAAATCCTTCATACAAAGCAACAATTTATAATTTGCTAGGAATGACGGTAGCCTCTTACAAAGATTTGTCTGATCATAGTACGTTAAATGTATCGTCATTAGCAGGAGGTGTATATATTTTAGAAGTAATTACTAGCAACAACGATTATGCTAAAATTAAAGTGATGATAGAATAGAATTCAACCAAATTTTAACACACAAAAAGCATAGTTTTCAATAAAACTATGCTTTCATTATTCAATATATTAGAATAATGAAAAATTAAAATCCCAACTCGTTATGCTGGACTCGTTTCAGCATCGGAAGCAAGGTAAAAAACGTCGATTCTGTAAATTGGAATTCTGGTAAAACTATCATCACATAAATTAATCTGCCTCAAAATATTCTTTCCCAAAACCAATTAAGTACAATTTGTCTTTGGCACGAGTTACAGCTGTGTACAACCATCGCATGGCATCTTTATTTAATCCGTCGGGTAAGTAAGGTTGTTCTACAAACACAGTACTCCATTGTCCCCCTTGAGATTTATGACAAGTCATTGCGTAAGCAAACTTTATTTGTAAGGCATTAAAATAGTGGTTGTTTTTTACAGCCAACATTTGTTTGTACTTAGATTTTTCGTCTGCATAATCCTGCAAAACTTCTCTATACAATTTATTAGACTGCTCGTAAGTTAGGGAAGCACTTTCTGAAGTTACAGTGTCTAATAAAAGGACTGTTTCTATAGGTTTTAAATCTGTATAATCAATCAATCTTAGCTTTACTTCTGCAAAACGAAAACCATACAATTCTTTGATATTAAAAATTTCTTGCACTTCAGCAATATCACCATTAGCAATAAAATCAGCCTCAGTAGTATCTTTGAGCCAGAAATAATTATTCTTTACAATCATTACATAATCTCCTGCAGAAATTTCGCTCTCTTGACCTCTAATTTTAGTTCTAATCTGCTGATTATACTGATTAGCTCTTTTGTTAGACCTTACAATAAAAGCCGTATCTTCTACTCCTGCGCTATCATAAGCATGTACAATGGCTTCTTCAATATCATAACCATCTTGTAGTCTTACAATATCTGGAAAGTCCAAATCAAACTGAAAATGATAAAACCCATCATGCTCCATTTGTGCCCTTATGCTGGTTGCATTACTTAAAATTCCAGACCCTTCATTTTGTCTCATCACCTTATCTAATTCAAGTAAATAAGGATTTTTATTGTAATTGATGGCCAAAGTATCTTCAGACAAAGCAGGACTTAATTCAGATTTTACAGGTGGTAGCTGAGCAGTATCTCCTATAAAAATCAATTTGCAATTGAAACCATTATACACGTAGTCCATCAAATCATCTAACAAAGAATTGTTATCAAATAAATTGACCTCTCCAGAACTATCCGAAATCATAGAAGATTCATCAACAATAAAATACGTATTGGTATGTTTATTAGGTTGTTTTACAAAAGCTACGTTTCCGTTAGATTGCTTTTTAGGATGATATATTTTTTTATGAATGGTTAAAGCCTTTTTTTTAGAGTAATTGGAAATTACCTTAGCAGCCCTACCCGTAGGAGCCAATAAAACCGCTTTTTTACCCACTTCCCATAAATGATTTACAAAAGTACTGATGCTAGTGGTTTTACCTGTTCCTGCATAACCTTTAAGTATAAAAATAGCATCCTCATCCTTATCAAAGCTAAATTCTGCCAATTGATTGAGCAATTCTTGTTGCACTTTTGTAGGCTCAAAAGGGAATCTTTGATACAATCGTTTATAAAATTCCGATGCAGTTTTTATCATAAAAAAAGTTTACGCAAATATAAAGATTGAAAAACTCTTAAAAGTTTTTATGAATAAAAAAAAATTGTAGATTTGTCTTCGTTCATTATTAAAATTAATTCAATAAACGATGATATTATTTATTATTTTAGGTGTAGTTGTGACGGTTTTATTGGCTATACTTATTGTCAAATTCTTACCTACTAAATTAACACCAATTATCTCTATTTTGTTATTAGGTGTAGCAGGTTACTTATCTTTTTTAATTTATAGCGGTATTATGGAACCGATTAAATTTCACGAAGAGAAAAAGGTACGTTACGCAGAAGTAATTAAACAATTAAAATTAATTGCAGATGCACAAGATGCGCACAACACAATTCTGGGTAAATTTACCAGTAATGGTGAAGGTTTGATAAAGTTTATTGATACGGCCTCTTTTCCTATTACTGATACACGTACGGTTATTGTTAAAGAAAATAGAGGAACAACTTGGTCTCCACTATATGTAGAAGTTGAGAAAAAAGTAACAGACACGATTGGATATACTCCTGTGAGAGAAAAAATATTTGCTGGGCGTGATTATAAAAACATGTTAAACATTCCTAGAAGTAATGAACAATTTAAAATAGAAACTTCTGCAATCTTACGAGCTAACAAAATTTTAGCTTCCGTTTTTGAAGTTAAAATTGACAAAGCTGAAATTTTAGAAGGATTGAGTACTTCTTTAATCAAGCAAGAAAAAGAAGCTTTAGGAGGAGATGATATTCCTGGAGGTTACATTAGTATTGGGTCTTTAAATGAAGTAAGTGTAAGTGGAAATTGGCCTCCGTTATATGATGCCATGGTTAGCAATGAATAAGGATACGAAAGAATTAAATCATAAAAGATTATCCATCCAATTAAGTTCGGATGGATTTTCTTTTTGTACTTATGATGATGAATTGAAATTGTACGAGAATTTTGTACACGTTTCTTTTCCTGCTAGTTACTCTACTCCTAGTGTATTGCTAAATGAGGTAAAGCACATTTTTGAAACTCATGAGCTTTTACATCAGAATTATGATGAAGTTCTTTTGATACATCACAACAGTCTCAACACCTTTGTACCTCTCACACATTTTGATGAAGGATTACTCCACAATTATTTAGAATACACGGTTAAGACTTTTGAAAACGATTTTGTTAGTTTTGATGAAGTAAAAACCATAGAGGCTAATAACGTTTATATTCCGTTTGTAAACATTAACAATTTTATTTTTGATTCTTTTGGAGCCTTTACTTATCTCCACTCCTCTACCGTGTTTTTAGAAAATATTTTAAAATCTTATGATGTTACAGAAAAAACAATGTTTGTTAATGTATACCACCAAAACTTTCAGGTATTAGTATTAGAACAACATCAATTGATATTGAGTAATAGTTTTAGTTATCAAACCAAAGAAGATTTTGCTTACTATATTTTATTTGTAGCAGAGCAATTAAAAATGAATCCAAACGAATTTAATTTATGGATGTTTGGAGATATTAAAGAAGAAGATGAAACGTATCAACTGATATATAATTATGTGAGAAATGTGTCCGTTTATTCAAAATTAAACTCACGACTTAGTGCTAATATTTCTTTTTTACCACAACAACATTTTAACTTATTACAATTACATTTATGAGAATTATCTCAGGAAAATATAAATCTAGAAGACTAACAGCTCCTAAAAACTTGCCTGTTAGGCCCACTACTGATATGGCCAAAGAGAGCTTGTTTAATATCATTAACAATTGGTATCATTTTAACGAAATCAACGTGTTAGATTTATTTTCTGGAACTGGAAATATTAGTTTTGAGTTTGCCTCTAGAGGAACTAAAGATATTTTAGCTGTGGATCAGCACAGTTGTTGTATTCATTTTATCAATAAAACCGCTAAGGAATTAGAATTTGAGATAGACACTATTAAAGCAGATGTTTTTTCTTTTTTAGAAAAGCACCAAGGGGTGTACGATGTAGTTTTTGCAGATCCTCCTTATGATTTTTCTGATGAACAATTTAACAGCATTGCACATTTGATTTTTGAAAACAACTTACTAAGCGAAAAAGGAACCTTAATTATAGAACATTCAGAACAAACGGACTTAAGTAGTAATAAATATTTTACTCAAAGCAAACGATACGGAGGTTGTTTTTTTAGTTTTTTTGAAGTGTAAGCGTTTTATACTTTGAGCAAATATTTGCTTTTTTATAAATACGATAAGTATGTAGTTGTATTATTGACTACAATCCACTTTATTAGTCGATATTTGAATAATCTATTGCTAAAGTGAGCTAATAGCTACGAATAGCCCTCTACTTAACCCCTTTAATAACTTAAAAAAATTAATACCATGAATATTTACGTAGCAACTTCGGTGATTCTATCCGTTATAGGAATTTTTACTGCAATGATGATGGTGACCAAAATTTTTGGACTCAGAACTTTTGCAAAAATGTCTAGTTTTGATTTTGCCTCTACCATTGCCGTGGGGACGATACTAGCCTCTATAGTTTTAAACAAAGACCAAAATATATCTAAAGGTATCTTAGCCTTGATCTGTGTAATAGGCTTTCAAACATTATTCTCCTTCTTGGTACGAAAAAGCAGTACGTTTAAAAAAGTATTTACTAACAAGCCTCAAATGCTTATGAAGGATGGAGAAATTTTTTATGATACCTTAAAAAAATGTAATGTTAGTAAGAGCGATTTGATGGCAAAATTAAGAGAAGCAAACGTTCATAAAATTTCAGAAGTTCAAGCCGTAATATTTGAGAATACTGGAGATATTTCTGTGTTACACAGTGCCGATAAAAACAGTATTGATGCTGTTATTTTAGAAGATGTTTCCGATTCAGTAAAATAGTTTTAATAGTCTTTTGTAGTTGGTGTCTTCTACAAACACTTAATGCTAGTACTGTCTTTATATAAACACAAAACTAATTTTATATCATCAGCTAATTGGTGTTTCTATTACTTATAAAAAGACTAAGTCAAAACATTTTAAGTTCATAGGATTTTATCAAACGTCAGTTCAATTTAAGAAAGATGTATTTAGATCATCACAATTAGACGAATATTTGTTTTTATAGCGTGAGCTATTTTTCTTTTTAAAATTGACTTTCTCAATACATTGATTGATTAAAAATTACTTGAGACGATAATTTAAAAAACTACACGTTAATTAAATAGAAATCACATCACGATACTTTATTTAATTAACCGTTAGAAATTGGTGAATTAAGTTTTTTGGATGAATTGTTTTGGGAACCTTAAAATTAAAATAGCTATTTAAGGGAATGTCAAACCCTTTATTGTTTAAATAGTTTTTTAAAGCAACGTTTAGTCCCTCACTAAATAAATGATGCTCTGCTCCGGTAGGATCTTCGTGATACAAATCGTTTTCTGCAAAACCTTTAAATTCAGGTCCTGTAATTACAATATCAAATTCATCAGGATTTTTGCCCACAGGGCTGTGACTCGTACAAGCAAATTGATGCCAAAAAGCTGATTGTATACAATTGTTATAAAATAACTGACGAACAATTTCAAGAGAATCAATGGTTTCCTGTTCTGTTTCAGTTGGGAATCCGAACATTAAGTAGGCATGTACCATTATATTTTCATCAGAAAAAGCTTTGGTAACTCTAGCAACTTGTCCAATATCAACTCCTTTTTTCATTTTGGCTAATAGCCTGTCAGAAGCCACCTCAAGTCCCCCCGTTACTGCTATACAACCCGATTTAGAAAGTAGTTGACACAGTTCTGGAGTAAATGTTTTTTCGAACCTAATATTAGTCCACCACGTAATAAATACTTTTCGCTCTATCAATTTATTGGCTAAAGCTCTTAACATTTTGGGAGGTGCTGCTTCATCAACAAAATGAAAGCCTGTAGTTCCGGTCTCCGCTATTATTTTTTCTATTTTATTTACCAGATCATCCGCAGTAGTGTTTTGATAATTACCAATATAATCTAGCGTTACATCACAAAAAGAACATTGTTTCCAATAGCATCCGTGAGAAATAGTGAGTTTGTTCCACCTACCATCGGACCACATTCTGTGCATAGGATTCATCACATCTAAAAAGGACAAGTATTTATCTTTAGGTAACCCCAAATAACTAGGTGCAGGAAGGTTTTTATGATGAAAAATAGTGTTAGGCTGTTTGTTTAAATAATGCACCTTATTATTAATGGCAACATAGGTCCTCTCCAACTCATTTTCATCAATAGTACCTTTGATGTATTCTGTAATTTTAAGTAATGGTCCTTCTCCATCATCCAATGTAATAAAATCTACAAAGTCAAAAATTCTAGGATCAGATAATCGTCTTAGTTCGGTGTTGCAGTAACCGCCACCCATGGTAATTTGTACGGTTGGATATTCGCGCTTTATAAACTGTGCGCATCGCAAAGCAGAAAATAAGTTTCCAGGAAAAGGGACTGTAAAACAAACTAAGTTATATTGTTTTTTTTGTAATTCCTGATTTAACAAATAGAGCATCTCGTCCTCTATCAAAGTAGTTTCGTACTGCAAAAACTCATCAATAGTATCAAAACTAGAGGCTGCTCTTGCAATTTGTTCGGCATAACGTGTAAAGGAGAAAAACTCATCAACATTGGCATTGATAAAATCGCCCAACTCTTCTACAAACAAGGTGGCTATATGTTTTGCCTTGTCCAAAATTCCCAGTTTACCAAACGCTGTTGATAAATCCGAAGCCAATTTGGTTCTCCTGTGGGCGTGAGGTAAAAAATCCTTATGAACTATTTGGTAAGCAGCGGTTACCTCTTGAACACGTAAATAGTTCATCACCGTATCTACCTTATCTATATAACTCTGCTTTTGTTTCCATACCAATGGGAAATCAAAATTTCTAAACATTTCTGCTTGCTTAAAGATAGCTGCTATAAATTCTGAAGTAAACACTGATGTGAATAACTCAATACTCAAATCAAACTGTGTAGCGTTTACACCTTTTGAGTCTAAAAAACCTTTAATGTAAGCTGTAGCAGGATAAGCAGTGTTTAATTGAGTAAAAGGAGGTGTAATTAAGAGCGTGTTTATAGACATGTTTAAGCGATGATGATAAACAAATATACTTATAAAACGATTGATAAACTTTCTATTTTATACAATGATATTTTATTGTTATTTTTATCATTATCAGAATTATAAACGTAAAAAAGATGGCTAACAAATTGATTTTGAGTCCAACTGTACATAGAAATAAAGAAGTTGTTTTGATTCAATTTGATTACGATGATAAGATTATTAACGCAATCAAAAAGATTGACGTAGGGGCCAAATGGAGTTTTAATAAAAAAAGCTGGTATATAGACTTACAAGATGGTTTGCTAAGAAAACTGTATGACCATTTGAGCAAGATCATTCCTATAGATTATTCGCAACTAAAAAACAGAAAGACTTTAGCAGAACGTAATTTAGTGGTTCCAAATGGCGATAAGGTTAATTTAAAGCATTTGTTAGATAGCGAGCAGAAAGAAATTTTGAATAACTTTTATAAGTACTTGAGGGGTAAAAGATATAGTGAAAGTACGCTAAAAACGTACACTAATTTGATTGCTGAATTTATTATTTACAAGGACAAAGAAGATGTTCTGGATTTGCGATGCATAGAAAAACATACTGAGAATATATTAGTTACCAAAAAGGTGTCTGTAAGTACGCATAGACAATTTATCAGTGCTATGAAGCATTTTTTGATTTTTGTAGGTTCTGATTTGACTTTGGATTTTACTGCGGTGGCTCCTAAAAAGGATAAAAAATTGCCTAATATTTTATCTAAAGATGAAGTGATTTCGTTGATAAGAGTAACTCGTAACTTAAAACATCGTGTATGCATTGCTCTTATCTACTCCTCCGGTTTAAGAATAAGCGAGTTGTTAAATTTAAAAATCCAAGACTTAGACACGAGTAGAATGCTATTAAAGGTAGAAAATAGTAAAGGAAGAAAGGATAGATATGTTCCCATAGCTCAGGTAATGTTGCCTTTAATCAAAAATTATATAGCGACCTATACTCCTACTTATTATTTGATTGAAGGTTTGGAAAAAGGACAAATATATAGCCCAATGTCTGTCAGAAAATTTTTAAAAAGGAGTTGTTACTACGCTGGTATTCAAAAAAGAGTAACTCCTCACACGTTCAGACATAGCTATGCAACGCATTTATTAGAAAACGGAACAGATATTCGCTACATACAATCTCTCTTAGGACATTCTCGTCCTGAAACTACGATGCTATACACGCATGTACAAAGTGAAGACTTACAAAAGATAACGAATCCTCTAGATTTAATTGTGAAACAAATTGAATTAAGAGATAAAATTAATTAGATTTACTACTGAAAAATAATCCTAAAAGGTAACGATAACCTGAAACACGACCATGTTTTTTATACCTTTTGGATTGATATAACAAGTTGTGTGTAATACCGCAACCAACTCAAAAAAGACATAAATTAATGGAGAACCTCAAAATTGGAGCTGAAATAAGCAATTTGAAAAAGATTTTAGCAGATGATGAAAAATTTTACCAAATACCAGATTATCAAAGACCATATTCGTGGGATAAAGAAAATATATCTGACTTAATAGACGATTTAGTAAGTGCATTTTCAAGAAACGACAATGAAAATTATTTTTGTGGCTCAATCGTATTAGTGGAAAACAATAATGACAATCGATTCGATGTTATTGACGGACAGCAGAGAATAACCACTTTTACAATAATGGCTTGTGTATTCAGAGATTTATACGAAGAAGTTTTAGGAAAAAAAGCCCTTAAATATATATCGAACTCTATACAAGACGAATACGAAGAGAGTAAACGAAAATTACGTTTCTTAACAAACGAGAAATATCAAGTTGACTTTGAATCCGATGTTCTTAAAAAAATTGAGTTTATAGATTTTAAAAACATAGAAAGAGAACTAAAAAAGAAAAAATATTTGGCGAATGCTCATTACATAAATTTATTCTTTACCGAGAAAGTAAAAGCAGAAGAAATAAATGTTGAGGATTTCATAATTTGGTTTTACGAAAATGTTGTTCTTGCAGTTATTACTTGCCCTTCGCAAGATAGTGCCATACAAATTTTCAATGTTCTTAACGACAGAGGAATGCCATTAAGTTCAATAGATATTTTAAAATCTTCCTTAATGGTTAAGTTGTCAAGTAAAGAGGATATGACAGCGTTTAAATCTAAATGGGAAAATATAATTTCCAATTTAAAGTTTGCTGAATTAGATATAGACAGTATGCTAAATACATATTTATATTACAAGTTAGCTTCAAACCCAAAAAGCAGATTAGATAAAGAACTTCTTGATATTTTCAAAAAAGAAGAAAAAAACTCACTCGATACTATAAAAGAAATTAGCGATTTTTCAGATGCTTATATTAAACTTCATAGTTTGCAGAATAAATACATTTTTTGTTTAAAATATTTGAGACATAAAATTTATTGGAACGCAATTATTTCAACAGCAATTTTTGAGAACTATCAAGATATTCAAGGATTAACAAAATTATTAGTCGCTTATTATTATCAAAATTGGATAGCTGGTAAAACAGTAGCAAGAATTAAACAATCATCTTTTAATGTTCTAAAATTAATTAAGAACAACTCACCTATTGAGAAAATAAAAGAAGAACTAAAATCTAATTTAGAATATTACGGAACTACAAAATCATTCAAAGAAGAATTACAAAGTTCATATGTTTATGGAAGACGATGGGATAGAGCAGTTTTGCTTTTGGTTGAGTATTTTTCAACTGACGACAACAAAGAGAATTTTATTCCTTTGAGTGCAAACTTGCATTTAGAGCATATTCTACCTCAAACTTTAAACGAAGATTGGTCAGAAATATTTACCGAACAAGAAACTGAAAACTGGACAAATTCATTGGCTAATCTTACACTTTTGTCGTTAAGAAAAAATGTTCAAGCACAAAACTATAATTTTGACGAAAAGAAAAATGCTTATGCTAATATTGATAATGTAATTTCTTCATTTGTTATTACTCAAGATATTATGAAAGAGGACAAATGGAATGTAGAATCCTTAGAGAGAAGAAAGGAAAATTTAATAAATAGAATTTACGAAAAAACATTAGTACTCTAAAAAGTACTACACACAACAACGTGTATAAAACATAGCTAATGTAGGCTTTCCGAACGGTTTTTCTTATTTACAAAGTTCGCCAAATTTTTAATTATGTATATTTAGAAAAGAAAATTTAAACATTAAAATTAAAAATTTGGCTCTTGCTAAATCTGAAAAGGTAGTGTCTATTTATACGCTACGTTTCATACACAAGACCGTTAGCCGTCATTGTAAAACCGACACTTTAAATATCGAATAGACAGAAAAATGATTGAGAATTTACCGACATATATTTCGTTGACTTTTGGACTGACAACAGTCACAACTTTATTGTTTTTTATTTGGTCAGTTAGAAATTCAAATTCTGAACTGACACGAAAAAAAGCAATGCCAATTTTTATTGGTTCGACAATTTGGTTGACAATTCAGGCAGTTCTGACATTTAAAAATATTTACAATTCAGATACAAATTCTTTTCCACCAAAAATAATGCTATTGGGAATTTTGCCGACAATTTTGACAATTATTCTGTTTTTTATAACATCGAAGGGCAGACAATTTATTGACAGTTTACCGCTTAAAAACTTAACCTATCTGAACATCGTGAGAATACCTGTTGAGATCGTTTTGTTTTGGCTATTCTTAAACAAAACCATTCCTGAATTGATGACTTTTGAGGGACGAAACTTTGACATACTTGCTGGAATTACAGCACCTTTAATAGCCTATTTTGGTTTGACAAAACAGAAATTAAGTCGAACAATGATTTTGATTTGGAACTTTGTCTGTTTAGGACTTTTGATAAATATTGTATTGAATGCTTTACTTTCAGTACCATCACCAATTCAAAAATTTGCATTTGACCAACCAAACATTGCGATTTTATATTTTCCATTTAGTTGGCTGCCGACATTTATTGTGCCAATTGTACTGTTTGGACACTTGACATCAATTAGACAACTTTTGAAAAAAAATATGAACAGACAAACGAACGAAAAAATAACGAACGGCTAACATCGTGTATAAGAAATAGCGGTTTCAGTGCTTAAATCGAAGGTCAGTACTTTTTGTAAAGTTAGTACCAAACTGAAAGTGAAGTGCTTTTTGGTCCGCTACTTCTCATACACATAAACAGTTGTGTTTCATGGTGATTTTCCGCCGAAAATGTAATTTGCAAATCAAATATTCTTGAAATAAGTAGTAACATCGACTTAATCGCAACCAGAAAAATATTCAGTAGCAATGTTGAATTAATCACAACTACGAAAAGATTAAGTAGCAAAGCCGAATTAATCACAACTACGAAAAGATTAAGAAGTAACGTTGAATTAATCACAACCGCGAAAAGATTCAGTAGCAACGTTGAATTAATTACAACCACGAAAAGAGTCAGTAGCAACGTTGAATTAATCGCAACCATGAAGAGATTTAGTAGTAACACTGACTTAATCGTAACAATGAAAATCACGAAAACACAACAACGGCTAAAGTTAATGCGGGCTTGATTTCTAATCCGATGTTTTATGTATATTTACTAAGTCGCTAAATCCTTTTCGATTTAGCTTTTGACAACAAATTAAAAACTAAACAAAAAGGCTTCAGCTTAGTGCGTATCCGATAAATCAATGATTTATCTCCCCCACACTAACCTTAGCCAGAGCCGTTAGCTTTAATAGCGAAAAAATGAAATCTAAATTTATAAAACTATTTATACTTGTAGGATTATTAATTAGTTGTAAAACCGAAAAAAAGAAAACATCGAATTTACCTGAATCTGAATTTTCTGAGTTTTCTAATCAACTTATAAATGAAATAAATCTCTATAATTATCAATTTGTGAGAACTTCTTGGAACAAAGATAATTTCAAAAAACGAATCTCAAAATTATCAAATACTGAACGTACAGTACTGAATGCTTATTTTGAAAGTTTTTTTAATGAAAAAGTAATCAATTATAGTCTTGAATATATTGAAGTAATTGAAAAATTAAATGGTAAAATATATTTAGCTGATACAGAAATCGAAGGTAATACAGCGATATTATCATTAGTATCAACATATGATAACAATATTGACTTTTGCAAATTTAGAATTGAAAAAATTAAAAGTAAAATATGGATAACGGATATACTATCCTTAAAGGATAATATTTGGGTTAGTGAAAAACTGAAAAATTTAATGAATCTAAATTCAAAATATATTGCAAGTAATAGAAATGGTAATAGATACAAAGCTAATACTTACTACAATTACTCTAACTCTGAATTAAAATCTGGAAACTATAGAGAAGCATTTAACTACTTGGATAAAGTTCCTGAAAGTCATACTAGAACCTTCGAACACTCAAACAAGAAATTACAGATTGCATCAAATATCAGTGAAGATTTGTACATTAAAACATTATTAGAAGAATATAGACGACAAAACTATTTATATCTTGAATATTTGAAAAGTTATTACACAAATGATTCAACAGGGTTTAACAAAGTATTGATAAAACTTAACTCAAAAATCAACTTAGAAAAACTACCTGATTCCATATTTAAAGAAGACCAATTTTGGAATTAAATCTGAATAAAACTAAAGCTAACAACGGCTAAAGTTAATGCGGGCTTGAGGATTTATTCGATGTTTTGTGTATATTTACTAAGTCGCTAAATCCTTTTCGATTTAGCTTTTGACAAACAAATTAAAAACTAAACAAAAAGGCTTCAGCTTAGTGCGTTCTCGATAAATCCCTGATTTATCTCTCCCACACTACCCTTAGCCAGAGCCGTTGGGCAACAGCAAAAAAACTCACAAAACAAAAGTTTCCTAAAAAAGAAACATTATCTTTGCTTTTAGATATATAACTAAAAATCTAAATGAAGAAAAACTTTGAAATTAAAATTCTAGAAAATGTAATTGAATTCTTTGACTCAATTGAAAAGAAAGCTGTCGAGAAGATTTTACAAAATATGAGAAAATCTCAAATAATACTTGATACTAAGTTTTTCAAAAAGTTGAATGATGAAATATGGGAGTTTAGAACACTCTACAACAAAAAGCAATACAGAATTTTAGCTTTCTGGGATAAATCCTCAAAAACAGATACCTTAGTTATTGGAACAAATGGCTTTGTTAAGAAAACTCAAAAAACGCCGAAAAAAGAATTAAACAAAGCAGAGAAAATTAAAAACGAGTATTTTCAATCTAAAAAAAATTAAAAGTAGTTATTATGAAAACATATTCACTTGAAAGTGTAACCGAAAAATACGTTGGGAAAATAGGAACTGAAAATAGAGACAAGTTTGAGAATGAATTAAAACTAGAACTACTTTCTGAAACTATCAAAAAAGCCCGAAAAGAAAGAAATTTAACTCAAGCTCAGCTTGGAGAATTAGTAGGTGTGCAAAAAGCCCAAATTTCTAAAATTGAAAATAATTTGACCAATGCTAGATTTGATACGATATTAAAAGTTTTTAAAGCTCTTAATGCGAAAATTAGTTTTAATGTTGAATTGTTAAATGAAGATTTAAATATTGCATAAAGCCGATTGCCCAACAACGGCTAAAGTTAATGTGGGTTTCTGTCCTACTCCAATGTTTTGTGTATATTTACTAAGTCGCTAAATCCTTTTCGATTTAGCCTTTTGACAATAAATTAAAAACTAAACAAAAAGGCTTCAGCTTAGTGCGTACTCGATAAATCCCTGATTTATCTCCCCCACACTAACCTTAGCCAGAGCCGTTGGCAAACATTGAAATCACTGTAAAATCCTGAAATAGGTTGACTAAAAATTCATCTAATATTAGTCACTTATGGAAAGTAATCAAAAACAACACTGCCGAAAAAAAACGTACACCAAAGTAGGTTTTGAACTCAAATTATTCATCATTGATCAAATTCAAAACGGTCAAATTTCTACCAACTTTGCTGCTAAAAAATATAACGTTCCTAGATCTTCTATCGATTATTGGATTAAAAAATATTCTACCTTAGAGCAAAAGAAAAAAGCGATGAGTAAACAGGACGAAATCAAAAAATTGAAAAAGAAAATTGAAGAACTTGAATTCGTGAAAGATTTTCAACAAGACATCATAGCCGATATGGAAATCATCACTGGAGCCGAGTCGTCAAAAAAGTCATTGCCCAAAACATTAGCAGACGAGATTCAGAAAAAGAAACAAAACCGTTTAAAAGAAAATGGTTAACTCAATGTTTTGGGATTAGTAAACAAGCTTTCTATAAACGCTTGAAAAATCATCAAAAACAACTACATAACGAACAAATTATCATCAAGCTTGTAAAGGAATGTCGTAACAAAATTGGACAGTTCTTAGGAGCTAAAAAACTATATCATGAACTCAAAAACAAGTTCAAAAACCTTGGAATTAAAATGGGAAGAGATAAGTTTTTTACATTTCTAAAAAATCATAAACTACTGATTAAAAGAAACAAAAACTATCATGTAACCACCAATTCTAAACACTTATTTTACAAATACAAGAACTTAATTAAAGAAAAAGTACCCACTAGAGCCGAACAAGTTTGGGTAACGGATATCACATATATTAAAACAGATAAAGGACATGCATACCTAGCACTCGTTACAGATGCGTATTCTAAGAAAATTATGGGCTATAAGATCGATAACAACATGAAAACTCAGCTCTGCTTAGATGCCCTTAAAATGGCTATCAAAAACAGAAAGTATCCTAATCAAAAATTGATTCATCACTCAGATAGAGGTTTCCAATATTGTAATCCTAACTATACAAAATTTGCAGAAGACAATGGAATAATAATGAGTATGACCGAACAATACGACCCTTACGAAAATGCAGTTGCAGAAAGAATTAACAGAACCTTAAAATATGAATATGGACTAAAAAATGTCATAAAAAATCTTAAATTAGCAAAAATGATTACCAAAAAGGCAGTCAATATTTATAATAATCTTCGTCCACATTGTAGTCTTGATTTATACACACCAAAACACGTCCACTTAAATCAAAATATAAACTACAAATCGTACCGAAGAAACAAAAACAAACTGGAATTATTAACCTTTTAAATAACCAAAAAAGGTCAACCTATTTCAGGACAATACACACAGCTATGAAAAATTTATTAATTTATGAATAAAGAAAGCCAGAAAACACTTCTTGAAAAAGGAATAGAAATCCAAAACGAAGCGACTAACAAGCTTCTTACTCAAACTGTAAATAATATCATTCTTTTAGGATCTTCATTAGTTGTACTTCTTGCAACTTTATCCGATCCAAAGAATCACAACATTTGCGTATATCGTTATCTTCTTTGTATTCTATTACTATCCATTTTTTTCGGAGTAATTTGTATTTCCATGATAACAATTGATTATTACATTCTTGGCAAGAAACTTGAAAAACTGGGAGTAAAACAGCACCTCTCGGATTTGGAATCAAAAACAATAAGAACTGGAAAATTTTATTACTACACGATTTTATTTTCTTTTTTAGGTTGTTTAGTTTCTTTTTTAATATCTGTAGTTTTATTAGTGTTTTATGCATGGTGATAGTTGTTAAATTTCACTCATTAAAAACGGCTGAATGAATATGCCGTGTATGAAAAACGATTTGCCAACACTGCATATAAAAAACAGCTTTGTTTTAGGTTTTCTCGTTGGTTAGTGTTAATTTATTTTGTTTATTTACTAGCTGATAGGTCGCTGCGTTTTAAACGCTGATTTTCATATGCGAGACCGTTGCCAGTAATTATGAACATCGAGAACAGACATAGAATAATTAGCGAAATTTACGACGATTATCTAAGCGATATAGAAGAGCGGATTGAAAAACACTCTTATCCGAAATCAATGCTAACTATTTATTCGAAGGTTAGACAAATCGAGTTGATTAAGAAATCATTGGACAATAGCGATGGAAATTTTTACTCTTCACAAGTATTATTAAGAATTCTGCTTGAGCATTATTTGGTCGGATATTATATGTATTTTAAAACTACGACCGATAAAAATGATAGAATTGGAAACGAATATTTTGATGAATACCTAAAATCGGAAATTATAAAACGTGAGAACTATTATTATAAATTAGATAAAATAAAAGGCAATCCAAAGCACGAAAATATTCAAGGTTATTTAGAAAAATATGGAATATTTGAAAGTATGGAGCAACGAGAAATTGACTCTATTCATCAAAGGGCTTCGCAGTTCGGAATCAGAAAAATAATAAAATATCTTTTTGAGCACGAAAAAGTTACACAAGAAGAAAAGGCAATGCATAATATGTTATTTGACTTTTTAGAAAAATACAACAAGTTATCCTCTTACGTTCACGGAGGAGTTTCAGCAGAAACCGAAACGTTTATTAAAGACGGAGAAACTAAAAGGAAAGAGAAAATTCTAGAAAATAAGGATTGGGGAATTTCAATTGAATTCTCGATAAAATTTTATTTTCTGTTTCTTTTAAATCATAAAAATCCAGCGGAAATTATTAAACTTCAAAACTGTTTGAATAAATAACTACTGGCAACAATGTATATAAAAAATAGCGTAGTTCGTTGCTAACACAATGGTTTGCGCATTTTTGGAAAGTCGCCAAATTTCTAAATTTGACGATTTCCAAGTAAAAAGATAAATAGTAAAATTTAAAAATTCGGCTTGTGTTTATCCGAAAAGTTACAGCTTATTTTCAGCGCTACTTTTTATATACGGAGCCGTTAGCCACAAGCTGAAATGACAACCGAGAAACAAATAGCATTAGGAAAAAAGACAGCTCTTATTTCATTCATTATCGGAACTCTAATTTTTGGAATATATTTTTTGACATCTAATTGGCAACTACTTTTTGTCGGTTATGGATTTATAATTGTTGTAGGAATTTTTAATATAATCATGCTGATTTTAACGCTGAGAAAAGTAAATAACGACTCTGAAAATCGAAAAAAACTACTAAAGACAAGCGGATTAATGCTTTTAAACATTCCGATTCTATTTATTTATGTTTGGTTCACTATGTTGTTAATTGGAAACATGCGAATTACATTTACAAATACAACCGAAAATAAGCTGACTGAAATAAATATTATCGGCTGCGAAACTAAATATATTTCGGAACTCGAACCGAACGAAAGTAAAACTATTTGGGTTGGAATTACAGGTGATTGTTCAATTAGTGTTAAGTATCAAGAAAACGGAGAAAAAAAGAACGAAATTGTTGCTGGATATGTAACTGGCGGAATGGGACAAAAAATAAACCATAAAATTGGAGGAGAAAATCATTTAGAATTTTAGATCAGAAAAAAAGCCGGATGGCTAACAACGGCTAAAGTTAATGTGGGCTTGATTTCTAATCCGATGTTTTGTGTATATTTACTAAGTCGCTAAATCCTTTTCGATTTAGCTTTCGACAATAAATTAAAACTAAACAAAAAGGCTTCAGCTTAGTGCGTATCCGATAAATCGCTGATTTATCTCCTCCACACTAACCTTAGCCAGAGCCGTTAGCTGTAATAAATCAAAACCTTCGTGAATAAAAAAATGAAACAGGATTTTAAAGTTTTGCAGAATATGTTTAAAAATGCAAGAACTAAAAAACATAAATGTTTAATATGTGAAGAAAATTCAATTAATTCTCATTTATTACAAAAAAATGGAATTCTGAATTTTATTAGTTCTAATAATCATATTATTCAAATTAAAGGAAATGATTTTTTTAAGGCAGAAAAGGAAGGAATTATTAGTATCAAACCAATTGGAATAAATAATGCTATGTCATATCCTTTATTCTGTAATTCCCACGATACAGATGTTTTTGCACCAATAGAAACAAAAGAACATAGTCTTAATGATTACAGTAGCCATTTATTATTTTCATATCGTTCATTATGTGCAGAAGTAAGAAAAAAAATGATTAATGTTGACTTATTTGAAAGAATAAAAAACTCAAGTCAATTTGGAACTAACTTTCAATTTTTAGAAATGGCTAAATCTCAAATTGAGGCGAATACAATGGGAATTCAAGATTTGAATTGGTATAAAGATGTTATGGAACTCGAAATCAATAATTCATATAATACAACAGATTACATCTTTGAAAAAATTGATTATGATTTTATACCAATTAGTGCTTCAGCAGTTTATTCCCCAATAAATCCCACAGAACATACTCTGGAAGTTTTAAAAGATTCAGAAAAAGTATTGAATTATATTTTTATAAACTTAATTCCACAAGAAGATAAATTAACTTTAATAATTGGATATCATAAATCAAAAGCGGATAATTGGATAAAAGAATATATTACTTCTTGGAAAAAACTATCTGGTGTAGATTTTGAAAAGAAATTGACTGATTTATTCGCAACTAAAATAGAAACTTGGGCAATTTCACCTGATTATTGGAATGAGTTAGAAACCAAAAATATTAAAGCATTCAAAGAATATTGGAATGATAATGGGAATAATTTGAGAATTACTCAAAGTGTTAATTTTAATTTGTTCGAATAAATTACTACAGCTAACACCGTATAAAATTAATTGCTGGTTTTAGCCTACTTACGAAAGTCCTCGCGGACTTTCTATCTGTGATTTATTTGCTAACTTTAGTGCATAAAACACGCAACTAATCTTATACAACAACGTTGGGTAACATGGTGATTTTCCGCCGAAATTCAACTCCAATTCGTGAAATTAAAATTCTTGAATTATTTCTGAAAATGCAAATTGTAGCTATGCGATTTTACAATTGAAACGCAAAGGTGAAATACGTAAGACTTATTGAAAATATTCAGTATCTATCTGAAATCTAAAACTGAAACGCATAAGCCGAAACGAAAAATCTCTCTGAAATGAAAAAATACTCCGAGATATTACAACTGAAATACAAAAAATGAAGCATGAAAAGTTGAAAAGCTCAAAACTCACTAAAATATGAAAAAGTGAATGTATGATTTCACATTGAGAACATAGAAAATAGCTCTGTGACTCTACAGTCGAAACATGAAAATTGAAAGCAAATGGCTTTAAAAAACAAAAGTCATTGAAAAAGTAGCTTTGAAAATCACGATTACCCAACAACGGCTAAAGTTAATGTGGGCTTGATTTCTTATTCGAAGTTTTGTGTATATTTACTAAGTCGCTAAATCCTTTTCGATTTAGCTTTTGAAAACAAATTAAAAACTAAACAAAAAGGCTTCAGCTTAGTGCGTACTCGATAAATCCTTGATTTATCTCCCCCACACTAACCTTAGCCAGAGCCGTTGCCTACAACCGTGACGAAAAATTTTACGGAATAGAATTCTCTTACCTTATCATTGAATTTATCGTAGCTACATAACTGAAAAACTGAAACGTTGAAATAATCATAAACACGTAACCGAAAGCTGAAACGTTGAAATAATCATAAACACGTAACCGAAAGCTGAAACAATTGAAGTAATCGTAACCACGTAACCGAAAAACTAAAACGTTGAAATAATCATAAACGCGTAACCGAAGGCTGAAACGTTGAAATAATCATAAACACGTAACCGAAAGCTGAAACAATTGAAGTAATCGTAACCACGTAACCGAAAAGCTGAAACGTCGAAATAATCGTAGCTACGTAACTGAAAAGCTGAAACGTGAATTTATCGTAACTATTCGACTGAAAAGTAGTTATGAAAATGGCAGTAGGCAACAACGGCTAAAGTTAATGCGGGCTTGATTTTTAATCCGATGTTTTGTGTATATTTACTAAGTCGCTAAATCCTTTTCGATTTAGCTTTTGACAAACAAATTAAAAACTAAACAAAAAGGCTTCAGCTTAGTGCGTATCCGATAAATCGCTGATTTATCTCCCCCACACTAACCTTAAGCCAAAACCGTTGTGTTTCATGGTGATTTTCCGCCGAAAATGTAGTTTACAATTCAAATACTTTTGAAATCAGTAGCGATGCTGACCTAATCGTAACTAGGAAAAGATTTAGTAGTAACGCCGAATTAACCTCAATCTCGAAAAAATTCAGTAGCAAGGCTGAATTATCATAACCACGAAAAGATTCAGTAGCAACGCCGAATTAATCGCAACCACGAAAAGATTCAGTAGCAAGGCTGAATTAATCAGAACCACGGAAAGATTCTGTAACAACGCTGAATTATTCGCAACCACGAAAAGATTCAGTAGTAACGCCGAATTAATCGTAACTATGAAAATCACGAAAACACAACAACGGCTAAACTTAATATGGGTTTTTCGGTTTTCTCGATGTTTTTGGCTTCTTTACTTTGTCCGCTTAAACTTATTTGATTAGTTTTAAATCGACGAAAGAAAAAACTATAAAATAAGTCTAAGCTAAGTGGCTCGTCCGATAATCTTCCGATTATCAACTCCCACACTAAGCTTAGCCAAAACAGTTGTATGTAAGCAAAAATAAACGTAAAACTGAACAATATTGGTTCAATTATTGTATATTTGATATCAAATTCATTTCTTATGAACAAGACCCAAACATCATTATTATTAGCATTGGCAAAAAAATTAGAGAAAAAAGGAAACTCTAAAGAGGTTGCTATAAAGTCATTAAATTCTGCTGGAATAGTTAATAAAAAAGGAAAAGTAACAAAAGCTTTCCCTAATCTTGAGCGTGTTCTTACTATAGCTGAATAAATGTATAGTTCAAGGTCTAACCTTATTATCGGATTTCACGGATGTGATGAATCTGTAGTTCAAGAACTTCTTACCAAACCTAAAAAAGTAAAAATTAGTGAAAAGCCATTTGACTGGTTAGGTCACGGATTTTATATTTGGGAAAACAATTACGACAGAGCTTTACAGTGGGCAAAAGACAAAGAAAAAAGAGGTAAAATAAAAAAAGCTTCAGTCATTGGAGTTGTGTTCACACTTGATTATTGTCTTGATTTAATCGATAGCGAATTTATAAATGTTCTTACTCAATATTACGAGTTAATGGAAAAGGATTTTAAAACCCTTGGAAAAACATTACCCAAGAATAAGGATGTAAAGGAGGATGAACATAAAGACCTTTTAATTAGGGAACTTGATTGTGCTGTAATTGAATATCTTCATAATCAAATAAAAGAAGAGGTTAATCAAAACAAAACAAGTTCTTTAAAAGAATTTGACTCTACAAGAGGTGTCTTTATAGAAGGAGGTCCCGCTTATCCTGGAGCTGGAATACAAAAGAAAAGTCACATTCAAATTTGTATTAGGAATATGAGCTGTATTAAAGGATTCTTCTTACCGAGAAAATAGCCTACATACAACAATGTATAAAAAACATAGGGGGTTTAGGCTTCCCGAAAAACCTGAGTTTATTTACAAAGTCACCAACTATAAAATTTGGCATTTTCAACAAAAAAGATAAAAGCAAAATATTTATATTTGGCTTAGTGCCAATCCGAAACGTATCGATTATCACCTGCCCTACGTTTTTTATACTGAACGTTAACTTAAATAGCCCACTAATTCCGGTGGAATTAGGCGCAGGAATTTAAATTAACGGTAGGTAACAAGTATTTATCTAAAAAATCACTTAAAAAAAGCCCCGAGCTCGCAGCCGAAAATTTTTTATCGACTTTTGAACTTTTTACTGTCGAAAATACGATTGAAAACTCTCCCGACAATTAAACGAAACGTGCCGAATTGTGCGCTGAAATTTGAAACTGTTTAGAAAATGCAGAAACGTGTTGAAGACTTCGCAGAACTTAACCAATCTTGAAAATTTGAATCAAATCGAAATAGTTTTTACTAAACGAAAATATCAGAAGATGTCCCGAAGAGTTTGCCGAAAGTGAATAATACTGAAATTTAAATACACTGAAATATCTATAATCTGAAAACATGAACGATTTTTCTATATAAGTTACGTGTTTGAAAAATCACTATTCTTTTGAAATTTTGAATCGAAATGCTAAATTAAGTTAACAACAGCTATAATTAATACAGGCTTCACTCCTAGCCTCAAAGTTTGTGGCTGTTTTATTTGGTCACAAAAACCTTTATTGTTAGTTTTAATTTTAAAATTTAAAAATAAACAAAAAGGTTTTTGCTTTAGTCATAGTCCGACACTATATTCTCTGTCTAACTCTGTACTAACCATAGCTAAACCCGTTAACTTAAATAGCCCACTAATTCCGGTGGAATTAGGCGCAGGAATTTAAATTAACGGTAGGTAAACAAGTATTTCTCTAAAAATCACTTAAAAAAAGCCCCGAGCTCGCAGCCGAAAATTTTTCACTGACTTTGGAATTTTGAATTGTCGAAAATCACGATTGAAAACTCTCTTAACAATCATATAGAACGTGCCGAATTGTACGCTGAAATTTGAAACCTTTTAAAATATGGAAACGTGTGGAAGACTTCGCTGAACGTAACTAATCTTGAAAATTTGAATCAAATCGAAATAGTTTTTACTAAACGAAAATATCAGAAGATGTTCCGAAGAGTTTGCCGAAAGTGAATAATCTTGAAATTTAAATACATTGAAATGTCTACTATCTGAAAATATGAATGATTTCTCTATTAAGTTACGTGTTTGAAAATCCACTATTCTTTTTGAAATTTTGAATCGAAATGCTAAATTAAGTTAACAACAGCTATAATTAATACAGGCTTCACTCCTAGCCTCAAAGTTTGTGGCTATTTTACTTGGTCACAAAAACCTTTATTGTTAGTTTTAATTTTAAAATTTAAAACAAAAAAAAAGGTTTTTGCTTTAGTCATAGTCTGACACTTTATTCTTTGTCTAACTCTGTACTAATCATAGCTAAAACCGTTAACTTAAATAGCCCACTAATTCCGGTGGAATTAGGCGCAGAAATTTAAATTAACGGTAGATAAAGAAGTGTTTCTCCAAATAACTACTCGGAATAGAGCCCCTAACTCGCAGCCGATTTTTTTTTGTTCACTTTAGAATTTTAAGTTGTCGAAAATACGATTGAAAACTCTCCCGACAATTAAATGAAACGTGCTGAATTGCGCTGAAATTTAAAACTTTTTAAATATAGAAACGTGTGGAAGACTTCGCAGAATGTAACTAATCTTGAAAATTGGAATCAAATCGAAATAGTTTTTGCTAAGCGAAAATATCAGAAGATATTCCGAAGAGTTTGCCGAAAGTGAATAATACTGAAATTTAAATACACTGAAATATCTATAATCTGAAAACATGAACGATATTTCTATATAAGTTACGTGTTTGAAAATTCACTATTCTTTTGAAATTTTGAATCAAAATGCTAAATTAAGTTAACAACAGCTATAATTAATACAGGCTTCACTCCTAGCCTCAAAGTTTGTGGCTGTTTTACTTGGTCACAAAAACCTTTATTGTTAGTTTTAATTATAAAATATAAAAACAAACAAAAAGGTTTTTGCTTTAGTCATAGTCTGACACTTTATTCTCTGTCCAACTCTGTACTAATCATAGCTAAAGCCGTTGGCAGCAACCTGAAAAAGAAACTAAATGCTAGATAAACAAATTACAGATTTCAACGAAAATTTAATAGGATTACGAGATTTCGTAGAATTAATCGACCCTTTTCTAACTGAAAAATTCGAGGAACACGACAAACATATTCAGCCTATTATTTTATCGGCAATGCTTAAAGAATTTTTGAGTAATGGAGAAAAAATTGAAGATGAAGACAAAGAAAAATTTATTGAGTTTCAAGAAAAAATAGCAAAAGAATTAGACGAGAAATACAAGGAAATACCAGAAGTTAAATTTGAAAAAAAGGAAGATGAAGATGGAAAGAGGGTTTCTATAAAAATCTCCAATTCAAATAATGAAATTTCAAAACATTTAGATAATGCAAAAAAGAACAGGGAACATATAGAATTATTATATACCAATTCGCTAATTTCTACATTAAGTTCAGTTGAATGGTTTTTTTCGCAATTATTACATTTCTATTACGATAAACACCCTGAATCTGCTGGTGTTCAAAAAAGAACAATGACTTTAACCGAATTAAAGACTTTCGGAACAATCGAAGATGCCGAAAAATATCTAATTGATGTGAAAATTGATGAAATTTTAAGAGGCAACTTTGAAAGTTGGATTACACTTTTGAAATCAGAATTATCTCTTGGGTTAGGCTATCTCAAAGACATTAAAGATGAACTAACAGAGGTTTATCAAAGAAGAAATCTTTTTGTTCATAATGGAGGAATTGTAAACTCGATTTATTTATCAAAAGTATCAGAAAATCAACGGAAAGGTATATCCCTTAATGACAAATTATCTGTTGATAAATCATATTTAGATAATGCCATTTGTAAACTTCAAAAAGCATTTATATTAATCGGAGCAGAACTTTGGAAAAAATTAAGTCCAGAAGATATAAAGAGAGGAGAAATACTTGGAGATATTGTATATGAAAATTTAATACATTCAAGATGGGATATTTGCGAGGGATTATGCTTTTTTTCTTTAAAAGATGCTCAAGTTAATCCAGTAGACAAAGTTATTGCCCAAATTAATTATTGGTTATGCAAAAAAGAGATGGATGACTATAAAGCCATAGAAAACGATATTAAAAAAGCGGATTTTTCAGATAAAAAAGAAATCTTTCAACTAGGACTTTTTGCTTTGAGAGGCGAGACAGAAAAAGTACTAAACATATTACCAATTGTACTCGAAACTAATCAAACGAATATTGAAAGACTAGAAGAATTTCCGATTTTAAAAGATTTTAGAGAAACCGAAGAATATAAAGCGTTTAAAAAAGAATCGAAATTTTTTAAAGAAGAAAACAAAGAGGTAATAACACCTGAAAGTGTTGAAAAAGAATAAAAGGCAGCTGCCAACAATGTATAAAAATAATAGCGGTTTAATCGCTAAAACAATATTAAGTAAATTAAAGAACAGGTCTGTGTTTAACCGAAAAGTTAGTGCGTAAAAATCCGCTACTATTTTTATACGAGACCGTTGTAAACAATTTAAGAAAATGCCGAACAAACATTGGAAAATCAATCTAAATAAAGCGATTGAAGATTTAGAAAAGAAAGAAATTATCGGAAAAATTTTTAATGACTTTTTAGATATAACTTATAAATTAGATTGGAAAGGAGCCTGTCACGAAAGTAGTTCTGCGATATATGTTTTATTAAAAGAATCTGGAATTGATTGCAAATGGAAATTAGGAGAGGTCAAAGCTAACAACTATTTTTTTGACCATTCTTGGATTGAAATTAATGGAAAAGTTTTCGATATAGCAATCACAAAAACTTTGCAAGAAGAAGCGAGAAACGCACCAATTATTAACGATATAGATATTGAGACTGATGAAGTTCATAATATTGAATATGGAGCTGTTTCTGGTCTTGAATTTAGTCCACAAACAATAATGGTACAAAATATAAATCTTTCAGAATATTTATCAAACTCACCAATAAGTCCAATTGGGACTTGGGCTGTAGTAATTGACGTAGCAAAAAAACAATTGAATCTTAATTTAAATTTACCGACTTTAATTTCAAAATATCAAGGTAAATTTTATGAACAAGCATAAATTATGGAATTAGAATATACATATATAACTGAATTTTTAAAATTAAATCAATATCTCGAAAAAGGAGATTACGTTTATAAACACGACAAAGATAAATATCCATTAAAGACCGAATTTGATTTAGAGAATCTGTATTTCATAACACAAAGTCAAATGCATAATCTAACTTTAATGAATATGTCAAACAAATCTAATTTGAATATTGATTTAGATAAAACAAAAGACCATTATTGGATATTACAAATACCAAGTTTCGTAAGAAAACAAATATGGTTGAAATAAAAACTGTTTACAACACCGTGTATAATTAATTGCTTGGTTTTAGCCAATTTACGAAAGTCCTCGCGGACTTTCTATCTGTGTTTTATTTGCTAACTTTAGTGCTTAAAACACGCAACTAATCATACACAACAACGTTGTAAATAATTAAATACTATGATAAAAAAAATAACCCTACTTGTCGCTGTTAGTTCTTCTCTTTCATTTTCTCAAGATCTAAAATTTAGCTCTAATACCGATAAAATATACTGGGGATGGCCAAATAGGTCTATTCAACAGTATTCCTCTGGAGGTTCAAATCAAATGATTCGATTTACCAATAGTATGGATAATTCTAATCTAGATGGAGGATTTGAATTTACAGACCATACTGGAGTTTCTGTATTGAGAATTAATCAGTATAAAATAGGAATTGGAAAATCTATTCCCGAAGAAAAACTACATGTTGTAGGTAAAAGTTTGATAGATACTGGTAATGGCTATCTCATTAAGTTTGACGGTTACCAGGGTATAGAAACATCTGGTAACTCACACTGGTTACATTTAAATAGATACAAAAATGACAATGTCGCTATTGGATTCAATAGTTTAGCAAACGTATACCTAGCTAATGGTGGAGGAAAAGTAGGAATTGGAACTTCTGACCCTAAAGAAAAATTAGAAATAAATGGTAATTTAAAATTTAGCTCTAATACTAATAAAATATACTGGGGATGGCCAAATAGGTCTATTCAACAATATTCCTCTGGAGGTTCAAATCAAATGATTCGATTTACAAATAGTATGGACAGTTCTAATCTTGATGGAGGATTTGAATTTACAGACCATACTGGAGTTTCTGTATTGAGAATTAATCAGTATAAAGTAGGTATTGGAAAGTCTATCCCCGAAGAAAAACTACATGTCGTAGGTAAAAGTTTGATAGATACTGGTAATGGCTATCTCATTAAGTTTGACGGTTACCAGGGTATAGAAACATCTGGTAACTCACACTGGTTACATTTAAATAGATACAAAAATGACAATGTCGCTATTGGATTCAATAGTTTAGCAAACGTATACCTAGCTAATGGTGGAGGAAAAGTAGGAATTGGAACTTCTAATACAGGAAGTCATAAACTAGCCGTTGAAGGTTCTATTGGAGCCAGAGAAATAAAAGTAGAATCTCCTAATTGGTCTGACTTTGTTTTCTATGAGAATTACACATTACCTGAATTATTAAAGGTCGAAAAATTCATTCAAAAAAATGGACATTTAAAAGATATTCCAAGCACTGAAGAAGTAATTAAAAATGGAATTAATTTAGGTGAAATGAATTCTAAATTACTTCAAAAAATTGAAGAATTAACTCTTTATACAATTGCTCAAGAAAAAAGGTTGAACAAAATTGAAGAAGAAAATATTAATCTAAAATCGTTGATTAAAAGAATAAATTTTCTTGAAAACAAAATGAAATAAACTATTTACAACAACGGCTAAAGTTAATGTGGGCTTCTCTCCTTTCTCGATGTTTTGTACATGTTTACTAAGCCGCTAAATCCTTTTCGATTTAGCTTTTGACAAATAAATTAAAAACTAAACAAAATGGCTTCAGCTTAGTGAGTACTCGATAAATCCTTGATTTATCTCCCCCACACTAATCTTAGCCAGAGCCGTTGTCTGTAATGCGAAAAAAATAATATGGAGAATCAAATAACAATTGAAGGAAAAACAATAGTGTCTGAATTTCCTGATGAAAACATTGCAAACGAGACAGAATTAAGTAACTTTTTCAAGGATGAGGAGAAAGTTCCGTTAAGTAAGCTCGCAAAATATTATTTGAACGAAAGTTTGAATTTTTTATGTGGCTCAGGAACATCTGTAAGTATTGGAGGGAAAACTATTAATAAAGATGAAAATCCATTTGCTACAGTTATCGCTGAATTAAAAGCTTTATCAGAACCAAAAGAATATGTTTCACAACTAATTAAGTTTTTAGAATCGGATGATTTATTAGAAAAGAAATTTGATAAAATCAACCAGGAATATTTATACTATCTAAACAACAAAGAAGATGAAGATTCAGCGACTGAAATAAAAAATTATTTGGATAAATCTCTAAAGATTTTCGTTGAAAATTATGTTCCATTTCCAATAGATTATGTGAAAGACAAACTCAGTATTCACGAATTATTTATTAATAAGATAATTAGTAGAAAAGATACTTTAAATAGACCTAAAATTTTCACACCAAATTATGACCTAGCATTTGAAAATGGTTGCGAGAAAATAGGAGTAAGTTATAATAATGGATTTAGAGGTGTTCATATGAGAAAATTCGACCCTGACACATTCCATAATGAAACATATATCAAACAAGATTCAAGTCAAAAAGGAAAGAGGATTTCAACCTATTTAAATATATACAAACTTCACGGTAGTATTTCTTGGCAATATGCTGAAAACATCAATGATTTGTATAATGTAAAAGAGGTGCAAATTTCTGACACATCAAAAAAAGAGGATATTGGATTTGACTCTATTATGATTTATCCAATACAAACTAAAAAATCATACTCATTAGACTTACCATATTCAGAACTATTTAGAAACTTTTCTAAATCTTTAACAGAGACCCAGAATACTCTTGTAGTAATAGGATATTCATTTATTGACGAACACATAAATGACATCATCAGGACAGGTTTATACAATCCTAACTTAACTCTAATAATTCACTCGTATAGCTTAATTAATGATACAAGTCCTGAATTTTTACAAACTCTTAAAAACAGAAGTTCGAGTGATAACAGAATAATCATTTTTGAAGGAAGTTTAGTAGGAGATTTTACAAATATTGTGAAATATTTGATTCCTTTAAATTCATTTATTCAGCCAAAAGATACTCTTATCGAAACATTAAAAGAATTATCTAAATAAAAAGAGTATGGCATTCAAAATCGGACAAGTCTATAGAATTACAAATCGATATTTAGAAATAATTCACGATAAGGATATTTTCTCAAAACCAATATCTTCGGGTAATGGACTACATATTGTAGGTATGCTAAATAGCTACATTTCAATACCACTTTTCAATGCTCAAAATGCAATTGGTATAATATTCGAACAACTTGAACCATCAAAAGAAAGAGAAGCATTATTTTCATCCAAAACAGAGCTTATTATATCTAAAATTAGACTTATTGGTTCGTTTAATCCTATTAATAATAGTTTCAAAAGAGGTGTTGATTTTTTCCCAACTCTCGATTCTGATGTCTTTACTGTTGATGAAAAACAGTTAGAATCAATTTATAATTCAACAATCAAAAGTGATACAGCGACCTTAAAGATTGGGAGCGATATATATTATAATCAAGTTAGTATAAATGCTGACCCAAATATTCTTTTTGGCAAACATTGTGCAGTATTTGGAAATACAGGTAGTGGAAAGTCTTGTACAGTTACATCAATTCTTCAAGGTGTATATCTCGAAAAAGGAAGATTACTAAATACTACTAATAAAAAACTGAAGACTATAATTATTGATTCAAATGAAGAATACTCTGAAATCTTTAATTCGCCAGACTCTGCAAAGCCAGATTGGGTCGTTTTGAAGGACTATTCTGATTTAGAATTGTCTCATAAAGATTTAAGTTTTTATGAGTTAACAGAGTTACTTAAAGAAGATTCCCCCAATGTAATACCGTATTTAAAAGAGGCTGTTCTCAAATTAAAAAATCACACAAATGCAGATGCAAAAATCTACTATGAATTTTCGGAATTACAAGTAGAGATTGAAAATGCTGTACCTCTTGATTACAAAGGAAATAAAGATAATTTCACGATTGGTTTTTTAAAACATATTGTAAAAAGAATTAAACATTTTTCGTCAGATGAAAGATTTGATTCTGTATTCAAAAAAGAAGGAAATTCAATTGAAGATTTTCTAGACTCACCAAATGAAAGCGTTCTAATATTATCGTTAAGAGTTTCAAATGATATTTTAGCTCTTTTGGTATATATGATTAGTAAAAGCATTTTTAATTACAAGTCCAATCCTGCAAATAGAAACAAGGATAATATTTTATTAGTTTTAGAAGAAGCTCACAGATATATTTCTACTTCATCAACTGACCAAATGAATAATTACTATATCGAAAAATTAGCCCGAGAAGGACGGAAATTTGGAGTTAACTTATTAGTGTCGACCCAAAGACCGTCTGAGGTTTCTAATACAGTAATTTCTCAATGTAATTCTTTAATAGTTCATAAAATAACCAACAATAGGGATTTAGAATTTGTAAGAAACACAATAGAATATGACGACAAAAGTCAAATTGATTTACTTACAAGTTTGAAACAACAACAAGCCTTGGTTTTAGGAGAGGCATTTGCTTTTTCATCACTAATAAAAATAGCTGATGCAAGTCCTTTACCAATAAGTGAAACACCGAAAATATTTACGAAAGAATAGAAAGCACTACAGACAACAATGTATAAAAATAATAGCGGTTTAATCGCTAAATCCAAAGTAAGAAAATATAAAAAGGGTCTGTGTTTAACCGAAAAGTTAGTGCGTGCAAATCCGCTACTATTCTTATACTAGACCGTTGTAGCACATTAAAAAACTGTAAAATCCTGAAATAGGTTGACTAAAAATTCATCTAATATTAGTCACTTATGGAAAGTAATCAAAAACAACACTGCCGAAAAAAAACGTACACCAAAGTAGGTTTTGAACTCAAATTATTCATCATTGATCAAATTCAAAACGGTCAAATTTCTACCAACTTTGCTGCTAAAAAATATAACGTTCCTAGATCTTCTATCGATTATTGGATTAAAAAATATTCTACCTTAGAGCAAAAGAAAAAAGCGATGAGTAAACAGGACGAAATCAAAAAATTGAAAAAGAAAATTGAAGAACTTGAATTCGTGAAAGATTTTCAACAAGACATCATAGCCGATATGGAAATCATCACTGGAGCCGAGTCGTCAAAAAAGTCATTGCCCAAAACATTAGCAGACGAGATTCAGAAAAAGAAACAAAACCGTTTAAAAGAAAATGGTTAACTCAATGTTTTGGGATTAGTAAACAAGCTTTCTATAAACGCTTGAAAAATCATCAAAAACAACTACATAACGAACAAATTATCATCAAGCTTGTAAAGGAATGTCGTAACAAAATTGGACAGTTCTTAGGAGCTAAAAAACTATATCATGAACTCAAAAACAAGTTCAAAAACCTTGGAATTAAAATGGGAAGAGATAAGTTTTTTACATTTCTAAAAAATCATAAACTACTGATTAAAAGAAACAAAAACTATCATGTAACCACCAATTCTAAACACTTATTTTACAAATACAAGAACTTAATTAAAGAAAAAGTACCCACTAGAGCCGAACAAGTTTGGGTAACGGATATCACATATATTAAAACAGATAAAGGACATGCATACCTAGCACTCGTTACAGATGCGTATTCTAAGAAAATTATGGGCTATAAGATCGATAACAACATGAAAACTCAGCTCTGCTTAGATGCCCTTAAAATGGCTATCAAAAACAGAAAGTATCCTAATCAAAAATTGATTCATCACTCAGATAGAGGTTTCCAATATTGTAATCCTAACTATACAAAATTTGCAGAAGACAATGGAATAATAATGAGTATGACCGAACAATACGACCCTTACGAAAATGCAGTTGCAGAAAGAATTAACAGAACCTTAAAATATGAATATGGACTAAAAAATGTCATAAAAAATCTTAAATTAGCAAAAATGATTACCAAAAAGGCAGTCAATATTTATAATAATCTTCGTCCACATTGTAGTCTTGATTTATACACACCAAAACACGTCCACTTAAATCAAAATATAAACTACAAATCGTACCGAAGAAACAAAAACAAACTGGAATTATTAACCTTTTAAATAACCAAAAAAGGTCAACCTATTTCAGGACAATACAATTTAGCTATGAATAAATTTGAAAATTATGACATAAGAAGTTTTTTACAATCTTTTTCTCAAGATGAAATTGAAAGAAAAAACCAAGAACAAATTGAAGAAGATAAAATAGAATATGAAAACTTTACTAGAGAACTAGATAGAGGAATTTGTTACTTATGTAATGAGAAAATAGACTATTTTAATTCAGACAAAGAATGTTTTCATTGGTTTACGTACCCTAAAGGATTTAAAAAAAAGTACTTAAAGCAATATTTATCTAAACCAATCGGATTTTTTCAATTAGACGCTTATTTCAGGTGGTTAGCTAATATTGAGAAACCGTTTGGAAATATAAATGATTTAAAATCTGAAACATCTGAAAAATCATATCTAGAAACTACATATCGTTATAAAAATATTGAATGGGCTTTTTCAATAGGAAAATCTGACTTAGGAGGTCATGAAAATTCTACTCATGGAAAAGAACCTCATTATCACATTCAAATGAAAGTGGATAATAGAATTATATTAAAATTTAATGATTATCACATTCCCTTTTCTGATAGTGATTTATTTACTATTGAAATGCTAAAACAAGCTGGAGATTTTGTGTCCTATGAACATCCATATGGAGAAAGTATATCTGTTTTAGAAAATCCTGAGAATCTTAAAATTGTTGATGAATGTCTAAAAACAACAGACGATGAAGAAAATGCAACATTCAGAAGACAATCAATGATTATGGCCAAAGAAGGAGAAATGATTACAGGAGAAATTTTAGAAAAAGCCTTTGAAATAAACAAAAAGGCAAGAAAACCAATTGCAAAAATTATCTCTGAATTAATGCCTAATTTAAAAGTTATTACTCAAATCAGCCCAGGTGATGGTGTTCCAAAAATGGAAAAGAGAAATGGACGAAAAAAGAAATAACGTATTACAACAACGCATAAAAAAAATGTGGGTTTTGTGGCTTAATTCGAAGGTTCTTGTTTCTTTACTATGTCCGCTCATACTTATTTACTATTTTTAGTTCGATAAGAAACAAAACTATAAATAAGCATAAGCTCAGTACGCGATTCGAAAATCCCTGATTTCCTAATCCCACACTTTTTTTATGCAAACCCGTTAGCTTTAATAGCGAAAAAATGAAATCTAAATTTATAAAACTATTTATACTTGTAGGATTATTAATTAGTTGTAAAACCGAAAAAAAGAAAACATCGAATTTACCTGAATCTGAATTTTCTGAGTTTTCTAATCAACTTATAAATGAAATAAATCTCTATAATTATCAATTTGTGAGAACTTCTTGGAACAAAGATAATTTCAAAAAACGAATCTCAAAATTATCAAATACTGAACGTACAGTACTGAATGCTTATTTTGAAAGTTTTTTTAATGAAAAAGTAATCAATTATAGTCTTGAATATATTGAAGTAATTGAAAAATTAAATGGTAAAATATATTTAGCTGATACAGAAATCGAAGGTAATACAGCGATATTATCATTAGTATCAACATATGATAACAATATTGACTTTTGCAAATTTAGAATTGAAAAAATTAAAAGTAAAATATGGATAACGGATATACTATCCTTAAAGGATAATATTTGGGTTAGTGAAAAACTGAAAAATTTAATGAATCTAAATTCAAAATATATTGCAAGTAATAGAAATGGTAATAGATACAAAGCTAATACTTACTACAATTACTCTAACTCTGAATTAAAATCTGGAAACTATAGAGAAGCATTTAACTACTTGGATAAAGTTCCTGAAAGTCATACTAGAACCTTCGAACACTCAAACAAGAAATTACAGATTGCATCAAATATCAGTGAAGATTTGTACATTAAAACATTATTAGAAGAATATAGACGACAAAACTATTTATATCTTGAATATTTGAAAAGTTATTACACAAATGATTCAACAGGGTTTAACAAAGTATTGATAAAACTTAACTCAAAAATCAACTTAGAAAAACTACCTGATTCCATATTTAAAGAAGACCAATTTTGGAATTAAATCTGAATAAAACTAAAGCTAACAACGGCTAAAGTTAATGCGGGCTTGAGGATTTATTCGATGTTTTGTGTATATTTACTAAGTCGCTAAATCCTTTTCGATTTAGCTTTTGACAAACAAATTAAAAACTAAACAAAAAGGCTTCAGCTTAGTGCGTTCTCGATAAATCCCTGATTTATCTCTCCCACACTACCCTTAGCCAGAGCCGTTGGGCAACAGCAAAAAAACTCACAAAACAAAAGTTTCCTAAAAAAGAAACATGGTATGATCATCATGGTACAATCTTTATCTCTGTAATGAGGGAAAGTAAACCATATATAAGGCGAAAATCAGTAATTAATGACGGAAAGAAAGACTATGAACTAAGTGAATGGCATAGAGTCTGGCAATATGACCTAATTGAGAATTTCTATGGTTTTGAAAAATATGGTGTTAAATCATATGAAAGAACAATTAAAGTTGATAATGAATATCATCGAATTGATAGTTTAATTGAAAATATTGCTATTGAATTTCAACACACTTTAAGTGTTAATATTGATGAAATGAATTCAAGATATATAGCACATTCAAAAAATAAATTAATTCCCTACTTAGTTATAGACTTTACTAAATATAATTTAGAAGAATATCTTCAATATTCTTTAAATAATGAAAAGATAAAAAATAAATTGTCAAAATGGATAAACTCTCTATATGGTAAATCAAACAATCTTTTCATAGATTTTAAAGATAAAATTTATAGAGTAATTAATCCTAATAATGAACTTTCATATTCTTTGGATAAAACTTATTTTCTGGAAAATTTACTATCACTAGAAATAGAAGCAAAAAATATATTAAGCACATATAATTCAATACAAAAAAGAAGAGAAATAATTCAATTAAAAAAAGAAAGATTAAAACAACTCGAGGAAATTAAAATACTTGAAAATAATAAATTAGAAGAGCAACTTAGATTACAGAGACATTTAGAAAAAAAGAGGAAATATTATAATCAAATGAAAATGGATGATGAGGATTTTAAATATTATCGTAAATGTTTTAAATACCCTATTGTCAAATCATATTTAAAAAAATACGATAACGAAATATTTAAATATCATAATTTAAGTGAAACTGAAGATAATATTTATATTAAAACACATACATATTATTCAACTGAGAGTAACATAAATATTGAATATATAACATACTCTGAAATACATGAAAAACAAAACCCATACAGTAAGTTTCATAATATTATCAAAGAATTTAAATATTTATACTCTGAAATAAAATTAAATGATAAACGTAAGTCAATAGCAAAATTTAAAATAGAGAATAATAAAATTAAAGTAATAAATGAAAATCAACAATCTTTGTTTTGAATAAAGAACGCTACACAACAACGGCTAAACTTAATGTGGGGTTTGGGGTTTTCTCGATGTTTTTGGCTTATTTACTTTGTCCGCTTAAACTTATTTGATTAGTTTTAAGTCGATAAAGATAAAACTATAAAATAAGTCTAAGCTAAGTGGCTCGTTTGATAATCTTCCGATTATCAACTCCCACACTAAGCTTAGCCAGAGCCGTTACCTACAATAAAACACATGAAAATAAAATTATCTTTTTTAATTGTATTAGTGTCTTTAAATGTTTTTTCTCAAAAAAGTTTAAAGCTTGAAATTATAATGAAACCTAAAACAATTTATAAAACGCATTTATCAACCAAAGCAAAATCTTCAATTACTTTCATTGCAGATTCATTACTATTGGAAGGCTTCAAATCAAGAGGGATACAAAACCCAATGATAATGGATATTGAAAAAGTAACTCCAACTATAATAAAAACAAGTAAAAGGAATAAAGAAAAAGAAATACCTGCAATATTAGAATTTGGACATATTACTTCTTCAATTATTATGAACGGGAAAAAGGACACAAAAAAAAGTCCACTAGATAGTCTAAGAATGATTGGAAAATATATTAATCAGAAAGATTTTAAAATTGATTCTATAGTTGGAGGAGACTTAAATGAAACAATGAAAAAAACTATTAGTTCATTAATGGAAAATTTACAACAAAAAATATCATTCCCCAAAAAACCAATAAAGATTGGCGAAAGTTTTGAACAGAATATTCCAATGACTATACCTATTCAAGGTATGAAACCTGTACAGTTAAAAATAAATACGATTTATACTCTAAAGAATTTTAATAAGAAAATTGCATTATTTGATATTAAACAAAAAATAGAAATGGATTTAAGTCAGAAACAAGTTGATGTAAAAGCTGAAGGAAGCGGAAGTGGAATTGTGGAATATGATAGAAAGCATAAGTTTTTAACTAGGTATGAATCTAAACTTCCTATGAAATTGAATATAAAAGCTAATGATTTAATAAAAATGGAAATTAAATCCAATACTATAACTAAGCAAACGGTATTAATTGAATAAAACTGTAGGTAACAACGCATATACTCAATTTTGGTCTTTGTTATTACACCCTACTTCGCTACTTTTATAAAAGCTTGGTTTTGAAACTGATACTTAATTTATCCATTCACCCAAAACTGAGTATATGCAAACCCGTTGTACACAAGCCGTTAAAAACTTTCCGAATATTGTATTTTAATCCAATTAGAAATAAGATAAAGAAACTTACATTTGATTCGTTGACTAGTTTATTATTAGGTAAATTATCAGAGTTTGAAAAATTAGATACCCCTACTCCATATTGGCATCTTTTACTGATTTTAAAATGGAACTTAGAGTTCTCAGAAAAAAATTACAAATCAAAACCAGCAACAATAAGAGATTTAAAAAACATCATAAAAAAAATTGATGAACTAGAAATGTCACATCAAACATTTTTAATAAAAAAAAATCACCCTATTAGTAAGACTTTTACAATTTTAGCTAGTCAACAATTTATATATCAACATAGAGCATATTGGGATACATTTGCTCGACAATTAATTATATTTAATGACTTAAAGCATAAATATGATATCAGTAATTCTTTTTATTCACTCACTGGTATAAAATTAGAAGAGTTTGTACAAATATCTAAATTAATCTGGTTATTAACCTCTAATTTTAACACTAAAATTTTTAAATACGATGGTTATCTATCTAATAATCTCTTAAAATTTATAACAGCAATTCACAAACCAGAAACAATAAAATTATATATCGATTTGTTAAGTGTTTCAAAAGAAACCATTAAAAAAGATTTATTAGAAGATAGTAGGGTAATAAGAAATTATAATTTGCAACCTTTTGAAACTTCTTTTTTTACTAGAAAACCATTTTTATTTTATAAAGGAAAATACATTATACCTTATAAAGATATTCTTCAACCTAACTTTTCTTATTTTATATATGAATATTTAAAATCTAAAGACCCTGAATTCACAACTGAATTTGGAATGAGACTTGAGAAATATGTAAAATTAGGTCTTAAAGAAAATCACATTAAATTAATCACTGAAAATGAATTAAAGCTAGAATTAGGTATTAAAAATAACCTTGTTGATTATATAATTGAAGAAAATATATTAATTGAAGTAAAAGCCATTGAAATAAAACCATACGTAAGTATAAATCCAAAAGATAATCTATTAGCTAATGAATTTAGAAAGAATCTGGTTAAAGCGTATGCTAAACAAATGATTAATGTAGCTAATAAGCTTAATAAATTTGAAGAATATTTTGGGGTTATAATTACATATAAAAATTTATATTTAGGAAATTCATTTGATATATGGGAGCAATTCTTAAAAGAAGAAACTTTAAAGATCTGTACTAACGAAGACTTAAGAATAATACCTATTGAAAATTTATTTTTCATTGATATAAAAACATGGGACATTCTAATGCAGGTAGTTAAAAACGAGAAAATTACCATAAAAGAAATCTTAACTAAAATTAAAGCTACAGACTCAGTAGAAAAAACAAAGAAATTCACTTTAAGAATGCATCTAGATGAATATAATATTGAAAATTTTGATTTAGAATATTTACTAAATGCTGACAAAAAATTAAATAATAAATAGGCCAGTGTACAACACCGGCTATAAAACATTTGGGCTTCCCTCCTTTCTCGAAGTTTTAGACTTTTTTACTTTGTCACAAAAGCCATTTACATTACTTTTAAAGTAAAATAATTAAATGGCTTTTGCTTGGGGCTTTTTCTATACTTTGTGTCTTTAAAACCCAAACGTTCCATAAGCCAAACCCGTTGTGTGTAAGTCAAAAAAAAACTCCTGAAAATGATACTTGAAGTTGCGATATTAAACGTTAAAGATAATCTCGAAGATAAATTCGAAAAAGACTTTGCTATAGCTAGTCAATACGTAAGTTCTATTGAAGGATACAAATCTCATACTTTGAGAAAATGTATTGAAATTGAAAATCAAGATATTCTACTAGTAGATTGGATAGATATTGAAAGTCACGAAATAGGTTTCCGAAAATTTGAACAATATTTGAGGTGGAAAGAATTATTGCATGATTATTATGATCCTTTCCCTAAAGTTGAACATTATGAAATCGTTTATCAAAATGAATTATAACGGAAAAAAATTTAAAGCTATCAGTAATACCGAAAATGGAGAAACTTCAGAAGAAACTATTTTTGAATATAGACAAGAAGGTAATATTCTAACATCTAAATATTCTGGAGGAAAAATTAAAACAGGTCATTTAATTGGAATCGTTTCCAAAAGTGGAAAAATTGAAATGAGATATCATCAATTGAATTCCAAAAACGAGTTAATGACTGGAATATGTAAATCTACTCCTGAAATATTACCTAATGGAAAAATCCATTTACATGAGAAATGGGAATGGACCTCTGGAGATAAATCAAAAGGAACATCAATAATTGAAGAATTATAAAAATGAACTATAGAAAAGCTACCGAAAAAGACCTAAATCAACTTGCAGAATTATTTAACGGTTACAGAGTATTTTACAGAAAAGATTCTAATCTTGAAGAAGCTAAAATATTTTTGAAAGAAAGAATTGAAAACAATGATTCTGAAATATTTGTCGCTGAAAACGAAAATAAATTAGTTGGTTTTATCCAACTATACCCGCTATTCTCATCAACGAGAATGAAAAAATTCTGGCTACTAAACGATCTTTTTATCAATCCTAACCAAAGAGGAAAAGGGATTTCAATTGGTTTAATTGAAAGAGCGAAACAACTTGTTCGAGAAACTAACGCTTGTGGAATGTCTTTAGAAACTGAAAAATCAAATTTAATTGGAAATAGCTTATATCCTAAAACTGGATTTGAATTAAACGAAAGTTGTAATTTCTACGAATGGAGCAATTAAACCACTTGAAAAAACCTACACACAACAACGGCTAAAGTTAATGTGGGCTTGATTTCTTATTCAATGTTTTGTGTATATTTACTAAGTCGCTAAATCCTTTTTGATTTAGCTTTTGACAACAAATTAAAAACTAAACAAAAAGGCTTCAGCTTAGTGCGTACTCGATAAATCGCTGATTTATCTCCTCCACACTAACCTTAGCCAGAGCCGTTGGGTAACATGGTGATTTTCCGCCGAAATTCAACTCCAATTCGTGAAATTAAAATTCTTGAATTATTTCTGAAAATGCAAATTGTAGCTATGCGATTTTACAATTGAAACGCAAAGGTGAAATACGTAAGACTTATTGAAAATATTCAGTATCTATCTGAAATCTAAAACTGAAACGCATAAGCCGAAACGAAAAATCTCTCTGAAATGAAAAAATACTCCGAGATATTACAACTGAAATACAAAAAATGAAGCATGAAAAGTTGAAAAGCTCAAAACTCACTAAAATATGAAAAAGTGAATGTATGATTTCACATTGAGAACATAGAAAATAGCTCTGTGACTCTACAGTCGAAACATGAAAATTGAAAGCAAATGGCTTTAAAAAACAAAAGTCATTGAAAAAGTAGCTTTGAAAATCACGATTACCCAACAACGGCTAAAGTTAATGTGGGCTTGATTTCTTATTCGAAGTTTTGTGTATATTTACTAAGTCGCTAAATCCTTTTCGATTTAGCTTTTGAAAACAAATTAAAAACTAAACAAAAAGGCTTCAGCTTAGTGCGTACTCGATAAATCCTTGATTTATCTCCCCCACACTAACCTTAGCCAGAGCCGTTAACTTAAATAGCCCACTAATTCCGGTGGAATTAGGCGCAGGAATTTAAATTAACGGTAGGTAACAAGTATTTCTCTAAAAAATCACTTAAAAAAAACCCCGAGCTCGCAGCCGAAAATTTTTCACTGACTTTAGAATTTTGAGTTGTCGAAAACCACGTTTGAAAACTCTCTTAACAATCATATAGAACGTGCCGAATTGTACGCTGAAATTTGAAACTGTTTAGAAATGCAGAAACGTGTTGAAGACTTCGCAGAACTTAACCAATCTTGAAAATTTGAATCAAATAGAAATAGTTTTTACTAAACGAAAAGATCAGAAAATGTTCCGAAAAGTTTGTTGAAAGTGAATAATATTAAAATTTAAATACACTGAAATATCTACTATCTGAAAGCATAAACGATTTTTCTATATAAGTTACGTGTTTGAAAAATCACTATTCTTTTGAAATTTTGAATCGAAATGCTAAATTAAGTTAACAACAGCTATAATTAATAAGGCTTCACTCCTAGCCTCAAAGTTTGTCGTTGTTTTACTTGGTCACAAAAACCTTTATTGTTAGTTTTAATTTTAAAATCTAAAAACAAACAAAAAGGTTTTTACTCTAGTCTTAGTCCGACACTATATTCTCTGTCTAACTCTGTACTAATCATAGCTAAAGCCGTTGTGCACAATTAAACCAAACTTTAAACTAAATATTATGAAAGTAAATTACGAAGGAAAAAAAACTCAAATTATTTTAGCTGTTGAAGATGCTAATGAACTTCTTAACTCAGACATATTGTTTGACTTAATTGAAAAACATCCAGGTTTTAGTTGTTCTAAAAAAAGTCCAAAAGAAATATCAAAGCTTTTAAGTGACTCTGAAATGAATATCGAAGTAAAACTATATAAACCAAAATGGAAATGGAGTAAAGTATTAGGCTATTTTGTCAAAAGTCGTCCTAACACAGTTTTTCTTAACGTTAGAAAAATTTATCGCGAAACTAATTCCATTACAAATACAATCATTCACGAATGTATTCACGCATTAGATAATAATGTCAATAATAGTATAATTGAATTTGGACATAATTGTGGGTATTTTGATAATACTGCACCTTATGAAATAGGTAATATGGCAGAATCGATAATTGATGGAGAAAATATTGATGGACCTCAAATGATTGACGTTTTAGAATCAATTGCAGAAGATAGAATTTTTTAAAATGGCAAAATTCAGCGGTTATCCATTGACAAGATGGAAAGGAAATAGACTTATGATACTTGAGGAAGATTTTTCTTATACAGACAAAAAAGGAAAAGTCTGGCTATCACCAAAAGGTGGAGAACTTAACGGTGCCACAATTCCTAGAAGACTTTGGGGTTTTATTGGTTCACCATTTGTTGGTATTTACAGAAGAGCTTCTGTCGTTCACGATTATTTTGTTGGAGAAGGAAATAATCCAAATGTAACTTATAGAGAAAGACGTAGAGCAGACAAAATGTTTTATAGAGCTTGTAGAACAGATGGTTGTTCTTGGAGGTTTGGAGCAATTTTATATATTGGAGTTAGTATTGGCTCTTGGTCGTCAAGAATAGGATTAAAACATTCTATGATTAATGAAAATTTAGAATCATTATCTTTTGAGGAAGACAAATTAATAGAAACTAAATATCTTGATTTAAGAGCTAAAGCTGAAGAAATTATTTCAGGACAGGAAAATTTTGAAGCTTTAGAGCAATTAGTGGAAAATGAAATCGAAAAATAACTGTGCACAACAACGTATATAGCTCATAGCTTGGTAGTTGCTTAATCGAAGTTATGGCTTATTTGGAAAGTCGCTAAATTTTTAAATTTGACGATTTCCAATAAAAAAGATAAATAGTAAAATTTAAACATCTGGCTTGTGCATAACCGAAAAGTTATCGCTAATTTAAACGCTACGAGCCATATACAAGACCGTTGTAAGTAATAAAAAAAATGAAAATGAAACTATTTTTGAGTATTGGTTTATGTCTGATTTGTTTAAACGTATTTTCCCAAAATATTAAAACTGATTTAATTGGTAAATGGGAATTTCAGAAAACAATCGATAAAAATGAAAATGAAATAAAAGAAGTTAAGCGTGGTGAAAATATTGTCAAGGCAAATGGACCAGATATTATAATCAATGAAGACGGAACTTATTCAAAGAAATTTACAGAAGAAAATATAGATAAAGGAAATTGGAAACTAGTATCTGAAAATGAGATTCAATTTGAAATGGTTATTCCTAAAAATTCTAGACAAGGAAAATTGATTGTTTTTACTCAGAAATTAATTAATAAGAAATGGAGAAAAGATAATAAAGGGAATTTTTTAGATGTGTCAAATGATATCGTTATTTCTATAAATGAATCTGAAATGAGACTTGTTTATGAAAAAGAATACATTCAATTATTTCGAAAAATTGTAGAGTAAAAAAACTACTTACAACAACGGCTAAAGTTAATGCGAGCTTGATTTCTAATCCGATGTTTTGTGTATATTTACTAAGTCGCTAAATCCTTTTCGATTTAGCTTTTGATAACAAGTTAAAAACTAAACAAAAAGGCTTCAGCTTAGTGCGTATCCGATAAATCAATGATTTATCTCCCCCACTAACCTTAGCCAGAGCCGTTAACTTAAATAGCCCACTAATTCCGGTGAAATTAGGCGCAGGAATTTAAATTAACGGTAGGTAAACAAGTATTTCTCTAAAAAATCACTTAGAAAAAGCCCCGAACTCGCAGCCGAAAATTCTTTATTGCCTTTGGAAATTTACATTATCGAAAATACGAACGAAAACTCTCTCAACAATCAAACGAAACGTGCCGAATTGTACGCTGAAATTTGAAACCTTTTAAAATATGGAAACGTGTGGAAGACTTCGCAGAACTTAACCAATCTTGAAAATTTTAATCAAATCGAAATAGTTTTTACTAAACGAAAATATTAGAAGATGTTCCGAAGAGTTTGCCGAAAGTAAATAATCTTGAAGTTTAAATGTGCTGAAATATCTACTATCTGAAAATATGAATGATTTTTCTATCAAGTTACGTGTTTGAAAATTCACTATTCATTTGAAATTTTGAATTGAAATGCTAAATTAAGTTAACAACAGCTATAATTAATACAGGCTTCACTCCTAGCCTCAAAGTTTGTGGCTGTTTTACTTGGTCACAAAAACCTTTATTGTTAGTTTTAATTTTAAAATTTAAAAACAAACAAAAAGGTTTTTGCTTTAGTCTTAGTCCGATACTATATTCTCTGTCTAACTCTGTACTAATCATAGCTAAAGCCGTTAACTTAAATAGCCCACTAATTCCGGTGGAATTAGGCGCAGGAATTTAAATTAACGGTAGGTAAACAAGTATTTCGCCAAAAAACTACTTGAAATAAAGCCCCGAGCTCGCAGCCGAAAATTTTTCACTGACTTTGGAATTTTGAATTATCGAAAACCACGATTGAAAACTCTCTTAAGAATCATATAAAACGTACCGAATTGTGCGCTGAAATTTGAAACTGTTTAGAAATGCAGAAACGTGTTGAAGACTTCGCAGAATTTAACTAATCTTGAAACTTTTAATCAAATCGAAATAGTTTCTACTAAACGAAAATATCAGAAGATGTACCGAAGAGTTTGCCGAAAGTGAATAATATTGAAATTTAAATACACTGAAATATCTATAATCTGAAAACATGAACGATTTTTCTATATAAGTTACGTGTTTGAAAAATCACTATTCTTTTGAAATTTTGAATCGAAATGCTAAATTAAGTTAACAACAGCTATAATTAATACAGGCTTCACTCCTAGCCTCAAAGTCTATGGCTGTTTTACTTGGTCACAAAAACCTTTATTATTAGTTTTAATTTTAAAATTTAAAAACAAACAAAAAGGTTTTTGCTTTAGTCGTAGTCTGACACTTTATTCTCTGTCCAACTCTGTACTAATCATAGCTAAGACCGTTAGCTACAAATTTCAAACTACACTTATAAAATGAGTTTCTGGACCATGAAAGTTAATGTTAATAGTGAAGATGTTGGTAAGACTTTTCCTCAAGTGAATTGTTATTCACTAAAAGATGCTCATTCATTAAAACATTACGAATTCCCTAATTTTGAACCTAAACTCAAATTCACTCTGAATAAAAAAGGAAAACTATCCGATATTATTGGACAAGTTGCTATCAACGCATCTGGAATATTAATTAGCAAAAAACTTAAATTTGAACTTGAAAAATTCAATCTAATAAATCATAAATTTTTCAAAGCAACAATCAAAGAAAAATTCTGGAAAAAAGGTGAAGAGTATTTCTGGCTTCATTTATGTAACCCTGAGAATCTGAATTGGATCGACTTTATTAATTCAAAATTTTTTATAACCGAATATGGTTTTAAACAACGTGAAATCAAAATTAATTCAACTCAAGACCTAATCATACGAGAAAAAGAAATAGGAAAAATGGGCTGGATAGAAGCTGAAAAGATTAAACTTAAAATAACTCAAATGAATGAAATCGACTTATTTAATTTCAATTCTCTAAGTAATGAAATCCATGTATCCGAACGTCTAAAAAAACATCTTGAAAGCTTAGATTTGAAAGGTATTATATTTGAGCAAAGCATCTGTAGCTAACAACGGCTAAAGTTAATGTGGGCTTCTGTCCTACTCCAATGTTTTATGTATATTTACTGAGTCGCTAAATCCTTTTCGATTTAGCTTTTGACAACAAATTAAAAACTAAACAAAAAGGCTTCAGCTTAGTGCGTACTCGATAAATCCCTGATTTATCTCCCCCACACTAACCTTAGCCAGAGCCGTTAACTTAAATAGCCCACTAATTCCGGTGGAATTAGGCGCAGGAATTTAAATTAACGGTAGGTAAACAAGTATTTCTCTAAAAATCACTTAAAAAAAGCCCCGAGCTCGCAGCCGAAAATTTTTCACTGACTTTGGAATTTTGAATTGTCGAAAATCACGATTGAAAACTCTCTTAACAATCATATAGAACGTGCCGAATTGTACGCTGAAATTTGAAACCTTTTAAAATATGGAAACGTGTGGAAGACTTCGCTGAACGTAACTAATCTTGAAAATTTGAATCAAATCGAAATAGTTTTTACTAAACGAAAATATCAGAAGATGTTCCGAAGAGTTTGCCGAAAGTGAATAATCTTGAAATTTAAATACATTGAAATGTCTACTATCTGAAAATATGAATGATTTCTCTATTAAGTTACGTGTTTGAAAATCCACTATTCTTTTTGAAATTTTGAATCGAAATGCTAAATTAAGTTAACAACAGCTATAATTAATACAGGCTTCACTCCTAGCCTCAAAGTTTGTGGCTATTTTACTTGGTCACAAAAACCTTTATTGTTAGTTTTAATTTTAAAATTTAAAACAAAAAAAAAGGTTTTTGCTTTAGTCTTAGTCCGACACATTATTCTTTGTCTAACTCTGTACTAATCATAGCTAAAACAGTTAACTTAAATAGCCCACTAATTCCGGTGGAATTAGGCGCAGGAATTTAAATTAACGGTAGGTAAATAAGTAAGAGTTTCTCCAAAAATAGATTTAATAAGACCCCGAGCTCGCAGCCGAAAATTTTTCACTGACTTTAGAATTTTGAATTGTCGAAAACCACGTTTGAAAACTCTCTTAACAATCATATAGAACGTGCCGAATTGTACGCTGAAATTTGAAACTGTTTAGAAATGCAGAAACGTGTTGAAGACTTCGCAGAACTTAACCAATCTTGGAAATTTGAATTAAATCGAAATAGTTTTTACTAAACGAAAATATCAGAAGATGTTCCGAAGAGTTTGTTGAAGGTGAATAATCTTGAAATTTAAACACGCTGAAATGTCTACTATGTGAAACATGAACGATTTCTCTATCAAGTTACGTGTTTGAAAATTCACTATTCTTTTGAAATTTTGAATCGAAATGCTAAATTAAGTTAACAACAGCTATAATTAATACAGGCTTCACTCCTAGCCTCAAAGTTTGTGGCTGTTTTACTTGGTCACAAAAACCTTTATTGTTAGTTTTAGTTATAAATATAAAAACAAACAAAAAGGTTTTTGCTTTAGTCATAGTCTGACACTTTATTCTCTGTCCAACTCTGTACTAATCATAGCTAAAGCCGTTAGCAGAAACATGAAAAAAATTATATTATACATTCTACCTCTATTAATCATAAATTGTTCTAATGATGAAACTATAATAGACGCTAAAAACAAACCTCCATTTGAAAAAATAAACATAGTCGATAGTGCGTTTGAAACAGAATTGATAAGACTATCTTATGATGATAGTCTTGATGGGTATGTAGATAAAGAAACGATTAAAAACATCGTTAGATTAGACTTAAAAAACAAGCAAATAACAGATTTATCAGGAATAGAACATTTTAATAATTTAAGGAATCTTATATGTCACGACAACTCTATTAAAAGTTTAAATGTGTCAAAAAACCAATTATTAGAAGGTTTATATTGTAATAATAATCAGCTTGATTCTTTAATAATTAATGATAGTTTGAAATACCTTCAGTGTAATAATAATAAACTCACTAATATAAATTTAAACCAAAATAAAAACTCATTGATAAGTCTTTGGTGTTCTTTTAATAAGTTAAATGATATCAGTTTAGCAGGTGCTGTAAATCTATCTGAATTACATATTACCAATAATAATTTAAAAGAATTAGATTTGAAAGAATGTACATCTTTAAAATCTCTTTTTGTAGGTCATAATGATTTAAACTCCCTTGATTTGAACACAAATAAACTTCTAAAAGCTGTCAATATTGAGTCAAATAATATTGATGATCTTAAGGTTTATAATAACACTTTACTTACCTATATAGACATATATAATAACAATTTAAAATACATTGATATTTCCAATAACCTAAAATTAGAAACTTTAAACTGTTCAAGGAATAAATTAACTGAAATAGACTTGAAAAACAACCCTAACATAGAACTGTTTTATTGTAATAAAAACTTATTAACTCATCTAGACTTGACAAATAATAATAGATTAAGATATTTAGAATGCATTGATAATAATATTAAGTCTATAAAAATAAAAGGTCATATTACAAATTTTTGGAAATTTGATGAAAATGTTCAATTCGAATAATTCAGCTAACAACATATATAAAAAATAGCTTATTAAGTACAAGACATAAAGTTTTGCTCTTTTTGTTACTATAGTTTTAATAATAAAAATCTAGTATACTAACACGCTACTTTTCATATACAAACACGTTGTGTTTCATACTGCCAGCCACATATTTTAGCACTTTCGGTTTTTGCCAACACGCTAGTTCCAACGCTTAAAAAACCAAAAGAGCTAAAATTTCCCAACGCTCGAATTGAATATTCCAATTAAAACATTTAGATTTGTCAAAAAATGACAAGTCTTATGAAAACCACATTTGGAGAATACATCCGACTTTTACGAAATGAAAACGAATTGACTTTAACTCAACTTGCGGCCAAACTGAATTTGGACTCTGCAAACTTGAGCAAAATCGAGAACGGAAAACGAGACTTCGATGAAAAACGTTTACCAAAACTTGCCAAAATCTTCAAACTCAATCTTACGGAATTGCGAAATGAATATGTGACTGACCAAATTGGAAAACATATTTACGAAACTAATTGTACAAAACAACTTTTGCAAGTTGCCGAGGAAAAAGCAGAATATAGAAGAACACTTAATAAATCACTTCAAACACAATAATATATGAATGTAGTATCATTTTTCGCAGGAGCTGGCGGACTAGATTTAGGATTTGAAAAAGCAGGATTTAATGTTGTTTGGGCAAACGAATATGACAAAGATATTTGGGAAACTTACGAGAAGAATCATAAAAGCACAATACTTAACAGACGAAGTATCGTAGATATAGAATCTGACGAAGTTCCAGAATGCGATGGAATTATTGGCGGACCACCTTGTCAAAGCTGGAGTGAAGCTGGTTCACTACGTGGAATAAATGATAAAAGAGGACAATTATTTTATGACTTTATCCGAATATTAGAAGCTAAACAGCCAAAGTTCTTTCTTGCCGAAAATGTGAGCGGAATGTTATTGGAAAGACATAGCGAAGCTTTAAAAAACATTAAAGAAATGTTTAAAAATGCTGGCTACAGATTGTCTTTTAAATTATTAAATGCATCTGACTTTGGTGTACCTCAAGATAGAAAAAGAGTATTCTTTGTTGGCATTCGAGAAGACTTAGGTTTTGAATTTCAATTTCCTCAACCGCTAAAAAAGAAAGTTACACTTGAGCAAAAGATAGCGGATTTAAAAGATTCCGTTGTTCCTGCAAAAGAAGGTAACAAAACAAACAAAGAAAATTGTAAAGTACCAAATCACGAATATATGATTGGTGGTTTTTCTTCAATGTTTATGTCAAGAAATAGAGTAAGGAGTTGGGATGAACAATCTTTTACAATTCAAGCTGGTGGAAGACACGCACCAATTCATCCACAAGCACCTAAAATGAAATTCATTGAGCAAAATATACGTGTTTTTGTTCCAGGAAAAGAAGATTTATATCGCAGATTAAGCGTCAGAGAGTGTGCAAGAATCCAAACTTTTCCGAACGATTTTGTTTTTCATTACAATCATATTGCTGCTGGATATAAAATGATTGGAAATGCAGTTCCTGTAAATTTGGCCAAACATATTGCCATAAGTATTAAATCTCAAATCGAGAATGCAGAAAAGAAACCTAAACGAGTTACCAAGAAAAAATTAGAATTAGAAAATACCCTTTCATAATTTATGGCTAGTCAAACAATTAATGGTAAAGCGTTCGAATATGCTTTACTCTTTGAATTTTACGAACGTTTAAAAACTATAACAAGCGTTTCAATTACAAAAAACGAACCTTATAAAACAGCTAAAGGATTTTTTGATAATTTTAGCGAATCTGAACAAGACACTTTTAGAATAACTGCAAGTGCTTCGATTAATTTTCTTATTGATATTGAGCCTAGATTATCGAATGGAATTAGCGAATATGATATTTTGATTTTAGAATTAGTAAGTGACCAAGCTGGACAGACTGGAGATGTACGAGACGTTTTAATGATTCGCTCTTTACAAAAGTGGGAAATTGGTATTTCTGCTAAAAACAATCACAGAGCAGTTAAGCATTCAAGATTATCCAACAAAATCAACTTTGGAGAAAAGTGGTTAGGCGTTTCTTGTTCTAAAAATTACTTTGACGAAATCAATCCTATATTTGATATGCTTTCTGATTTGAGAGCAAAAGACAAATCAACCAAGTGGACTTCAATTGAAAATATGCATCAAGTTGTGTATTTGCCAATTTTAGATGCTTTTAGAAAAGAACTACTTCGTTTGGACAAAGGAAATCCAAGTATTGTAGCGGAAAATTTGGTACAATATTTAATTGGAAATCAAGATTTTTACAAAGTCATCAAAGGCAAAAAGAAAGTTGAGATTCAGGCTTACAATTTACACGGAACTTTGAATTTACCTTTTGAGAAGATAAAACCAAAAGCGAAGATTCCTAAACTAAAATTGCCGACAAGATTAATCGAAATTGTCTATCAAGAAAACTCGACTACGACATTATTGGTTTCTTTGAACGAAGGTTGGCAAATATCTTTTAGAATTCATAATGCAAGTTCGAGAGTTGAGCCTTCATTGAAATTTGATATCAATTTAGTGAGTGCACCACATACTTTATTTACGAATCACATATTTGTGAACGGATAAGCCAACGCTTAAAGCCATACACATTTGCAATTCGCTACAGCCACCACATAAGCCAGAAATTGCAAAAGAGTATGTCTTTACCAACGCTAGCAAGTTTGCGAAAAAAAAGTACGAAAACACAACAACGTATATAAAAAATAGCGGTTTGTTGCTTAAACGAAAAATGATTTTTATAAATTTAAGTTCAGTTATAATCCGAAAAGTTAGTGTGTAAAACCCGCTACTTTTCATATACAAGACCGTTGTAGGTAATTACCAAAAAAAATGAAAATTGATTACAAAAAATTAAGTTCGACGGAAACTGAGATTATAAATCAAATTTCAGATTGGTATTTTAATGAATGGAAAATACCTAAACAAAAAACAGTCGAAAGTTTAGCAGATAACTCAAATGGAAATGTGATTTTCCAAGTCTTAATGACTGACCAAAAGACTCCAATCGGAACTGGTGGACTTTATCATAAGGTTGGAATACAAAACCGAATTAAAGAATATGAAAATCATTCTCCTTGGATTGCTTTGATGTTTACTAAACCTGAAGTGAGAGGAAAAGGACTCGGCGGAAAATTATTAGAAGAAATTGAATTGGAAGCTCAAAAAAAAGGGTTTGAAAAGATTTACCTATTTACTCATACTGCTGAATCTTTATACATAAGAAAAGGGTGGAAGGAAATTGATAGATACCAAATAGATGGAAAAAACATTGTGATTATGGATAAAGAAATATAAAACTACCTACAACACGGTGTATAAAACATAGCTAATAAGTGCTTAACCGAAAGGTTTGTGTATGTTTAGAAAGTCCGCCAAATTTTTAATTTGGCTTTTAAAAAATGAAAAATTAAAAACAAAATATAAAAATTCGGCTCTGTGCTAAATCCGAAAAGTCAGCGTATTTTTACACGCTACGTTTCATACACAAGTCCGTTAGGCACGATTAAATCCAACCCGAATGCCCAGATTATTAAAAAATGATACAGTAAGATTAATTGAAGCAAGTATAGAATCTCTAGGGTTAGCTCAAATTGGAATTTGTTCATTTAGACGAGATGTTTTAAAAATGGAACAAGTGCGTTACTCTCCTGAAATTGGTTTGATAGGAACTTCTATTGAATTAGCTATGAGTTCTATTTTAATTCAAGCACTAGGAAAAAAAAGTATCTATCGTGATTATAAAAATGCAAAATACAAAACAGCTTCTGAAATTTTATCTGACTTTAGAACCCTATTAAAACAATCATCTTCAAATATTTTATTCTTATCAAACGGCATAAGTAATTCTATCCAACATATTGATAAATTATTAAGTTTAACAAGTCGGTTTCAACTAATAATTACAGGAAGGGCAAATGGTCTTCATAATGGGTATGGAATTAATTATGACTTAGTTGCTTCACTATTCCAAAACGTAAGCTGTTTCTTAAAATTAATAGGAGAATCCAATAACTTTAAGCCGTATTTAACAAAAATACCTGAGTTAATTGGCATCAAAATTGACTCTGATTTGGTTATAAATGATTTATACAAACGTTTTAATGAAACTAAAAATCTTCAAGAACAAAAATCAATTATTTCTTCTCTATTCTTAATTTTACCTGAGATTCCTAAAGAATTACCCGAATGGATATCTAAGTTTGAGAACATAAAAATTGCTCCAAAAAAAACAGATATTGTCTATCTGATTAATGCATTAGAAAAAGCAAACCCTGTTACTTTAAATAAAGTTACAGATAGTACTGATAGCTTAGATGTGAGAATAGTTGGTAGAGATATTCAAGGAGCTATACCTATCTCAGTACAATCATTGAAATCAGAATTCACTCAAATAAAAGACCAATTTGATGCAGATGTTGCAAATGCAAATGGAAGATTAAATAAAAACAAACAATTAGACTTACCTCCAAAAACCTCTATTTACAATGCTTTCTCTTTTGATTTAGACGAATTAAAAATACTAAAAAAAGACAAGAAATTTACGGCACATCAATCTTGGCCTTTTATTATTGAAGCAATTAATATAGCCAAAAACAATACAAACGCTCCCTATTGGTTTTTTATTAGAAAAACTGAGGATTTAGGTCAATTAAAGTCCTGTATAAAAAAGGCTTCTAAATATGGTAACAGTTCTCTAAAGAAAAACGCAACACTTGTTCTCGGAGGAATCGAGGCTATTGAAAATGACAAACCAATCGAAACCAACTCCGTATTTATAACAAAAATAGTATCTGAAATAAATACTTTCAATTTACAATTAGACAAGCTTCATCTCTTTTATAATAAAAATGGATTAAAAGGGCTTTCTGAAGATTATGAACATTATCTACAAGACCTATTCGAAGAAAAAATATCAGTTGGTGAAGTATTAGAAAAAATAGTAATTGATGAAACTATAGAAAAATCAGTAAAAAAATACTGGATTGCTAAAATGACGACCATTATGCCAGAATCAGAAGATTTACCCGTATTAGCAAACATCTTGAACAATAATGATTTTTCAAATGCTCATACAAACATTAGAAAAGTGTATAGAGCTTTTGATTTTAACACATTTGGTCCTAAAGTAAAAAGTGCCTAACAATGTATAAAAAACATAGGGCGGATTAAGTTTGTTCGAGAGGTTTGAGCTTATCTGCTATGTCGCCAAATATAAAATTTGGTGTTTCAATATTGAAGATAAACACAAAATAGTATATTTGGCTTAGTTATAAACTTGGAGTTAGAGTACACACTCTGCCCTACGTTGCTTATACTCACCGTTACCACCAATTAGAAAAAATGTAAAATCCTGAAATAGGTTGACTAAAAATTCATCTAATATTAGTCACTTATGGAAAGTAATCAAAAACAACACTGCCGAAAAAAAACGTACACCAAAGTAGGTTTTGAACTCAAATTATTCATCATTGATCAAATTCAAAACGGTCAAATTTCTACCAACTTTGCTGCTAAAAAATATAACGTTCCTAGATCTTCTATCGATTATTGGATTAAAAAATATTCTACCTTAGAGCAAAAGAAAAAAGCGATGAGTAAACAGGACGAAATCAAAAAATTGAAAAAGAAAATTGAAGAACTTGAATTCGTGAAAGATTTTCAACAAGACATCATAGCCGATATGGAAATCATCACTGGAGCCGAGTCGTCAAAAAAGTCATTGCCCAAAACATTAGCAGACGAGATTCAGAAAAAGAAACAAAACCGTTTAAAAGAAAATGGTTAACTCAATGTTTTGGGATTAGTAAACAAGCTTTCTATAAACGCTTGAAAAATCATCAAAAACAACTACATAACGAACAAATTATCATCAAGCTTGTAAAGGAATGTCGTAACAAAATTGGACAGTTCTTAGGAGCTAAAAAACTATATCATGAACTCAAAAACAAGTTCAAAAACCTTGGAATTAAAATGGGAAGAGATAAGTTTTTTACATTTCTAAAAAATCATAAACTACTGATTAAAAGAAACAAAAACTATCATGTAACCACCAATTCTAAACACTTATTTTACAAATACAAGAACTTAATTAAAGAAAAAGTACCCACTAGAGCCGAACAAGTTTGGGTAACGGATATCACATATATTAAAACAGATAAAGGACATGCATACCTAGCACTCGTTACAGATGCGTATTCTAAGAAAATTATGGGCTATAAGATCGATAACAACATGAAAACTCAGCTCTGCTTAGATGCCCTTAAAATGGCTATCAAAAACAGAAAGTATCCTAATCAAAAATTGATTCATCACTCAGATAGAGGTTTCCAATATTGTAATCCTAACTATACAAAATTTGCAGAAGACAATGGAATAATAATGAGTATGACCGAACAATACGACCCTTACGAAAATGCAGTTGCAGAAAGAATTAACAGAACCTTAAAATATGAATATGGACTAAAAAATGTCATAAAAAATCTTAAATTAGCAAAAATGATTACCAAAAAGGCAGTCAATATTTATAATAATCTTCGTCCACATTGTAGTCTTGATTTATACACACCAAAACACGTCCACTTAAATCAAAATATAAACTACAAATCGTACCGAAGAAACAAAAACAAACTGGAATTATTAACCTTTTAAATAACCAAAAAAGGTCAACCTATTTCAGGACAATACAAAACATTTATGAACATAGATATTATTGGAGCAGGAATAGGAGGATTAACTACCGCTATTGCACTTGAACAAAAAGGAATCAAAACAAGAATTTTTGAACAAGCTGAACAAATAAAACCAGTTGGAGCGGGAATTATTTTGGCTAATAATGCAATGCAAGTTTATGAAAAGTTAGGCTTGCGAAAACTAATTGAGGAAAATGGAAATCCAATTTCTTCAATGAATATTACCAAATCTAGCCTAAAACCTCTTTCTAAAATCGACTTGTCATATTTTGAACAAAAACATAACACTAAAAACATTGCAATTCATAGAGGAACTTTACAACAGATATTAATTGACAAATTAAAATCGACCAAAATTAATCTTGACCATAAACTAACTTCAATAGTTGAAACCACAAATGGATATTCGTTAGAATTTGAAAATGGGGAACGAATACAATCCTCAACGGTTTTGGGTGCTGATGGACTAAATTCAGTAGTTAGACAAAATTTATTCCCGAATAATAGCATACGAAATGCTAATCAAATATGTTGGAGAGGTATTACGGAATACGAATTACCAATAAAATTCAGAAACGAACTAAACGAGGCTTGGGGAAAATCAGAACGTTTTGGATTTGTTCAAATTGCCCGAAATAAAGTTTATTGGTATGCTTTAAAATCGTTCAAAAAAAATAAAAAAGAGTTTTCTATCCACGATTTAGAACAGTATTTCAGCGATTACAATTCAGTAATTAAAGGCATTATAAAATCAACTAAAAAAGAACAAATAAATACTGCCGAAATTTCTGATTTAAAACCAACAAATATTTGGTATAAAGAAAATGTCTGCTTAATCGGAGATTCTGCACACGCAACAACCCCAAATATGGGACAAGGTGCTTGTCAAGCCATAGAAGATGCTTATGTTCTTTCAGAATGTTTGAGCAAATATAAAACTACTAAAGCATTTTCCGAATATCAAAATTTAAGATTGCCTAAAGCACATCAAGTAGTGAAAGCGAGTTGGCTTGTTGGAAAAATGGCACATCTTACAAACCCAGTATTAATTGGTCTGCGTAATCAAATGTTGAGATTAACACCTTCGTCTGTTAATAGAAAACAGAATGAACAAATTTTTCAATTGGCAAAAATATGATAACAGTATTATGCATAATTTTATTTGCTGTTTTTTCTTCACTAGGTTTTATCCACTTTTATTGGTTTTTGGGCGGAAAATGGGGACTTGAAAAAGCTTTACCCACAAAAGAAGCTGGACAAAAAGCAATGGAACCACCAAAAATTGCTACTGTAATTGTGGGCATTGGCTTAATTTCATTTGGTTTAATCTATTTTATAAAAATAGGCTTAATCAATTTTCAAATTCCGAATTGGATAATTACCTATGGAAGTTGGATAATTCCTTCCATTTTTATTTTACGAGTAATTGGTGATTTTAATTATGTTGGGTTATTTAAAAAAATAAAGAATACTGAATTTGCGAAAGCTGATTCGAAATGGTTTATCCCTTTGTGTTTGATAATTGGAATATTAGGAATACTGATACAACTTATGAATAAATAACTGGTGGTAACAATGTATAAAAATAATAGCGGTATAATCGCTAAAACGAAAGTAAGTATATTAAAAAAAGGTCTGTGCTTAACCGAAAAGTTAGTGTGTAAAAATCCGCTACTATTCTTATACTAGACCGTTGTGCGTAAGCAACTAAAACTAAACGTTGAAAAAAAATTATTATATTCATAAAACTAATTCAAGAAAAAAATTATAATGGTATATAATCTAAAAAATATTGATTTTGAAAAGACTATCGATAAAAAAAGATTGATTTATACAAAAAATTTCTGGAATTACTTCACTTTTATTACTGATATAATGATGTTTGGTGTACTTCTAATATTGCCTTTTACAATAATATTTGAGAGTTTTTTGAGATATGATTTAATGATAACATTGTTAATAATTGCATCTATAATCCTATCAATTTTAAAACACAAAAGATCAAATAAAGTTTTTGTAATTAATACAAACAAAACAATCAAAGAAAATAGAGCTTTAATAGGAAAAATCACAGCAGATAAAAAATTAAACTTTCTATACAAAAACAATAATTTTTTACAGGCCGAAAAACGAAGTCTATTTAGCAGTGCACATTTAAACTTTATTTTACGAGGGAAATCGATATACTTGAATGTTCAGCATAATAATGTTAGATTTGATTGGCCTTCTTTTTTTATGGTTAGAAAATATATTACTGAAATTAAAAAAGAAATAAAGCCTACGCACAACAAGGTATATAAAAAATAGCGAAAGTCCTTGCTAACACTACGGTTTGGGTATTTTTGGAAAGTCGCCAAATTTTTAAATTTGACGATTTCCAATAGAAAAGATAAATAGTAAAATTTAAAAATTCAGCTTGTGTTTAAACCGAAAAGTTGTCGCTTATTTTCAGCGCTACTTTTCATATACGGAGCCGTTAACTTAAATAGCCCACTAATTCCGGTGGAATTAGGCGCAGGAATTTAAATTAACGGTAAATAAGTAAGAGTTTCTCCAAAAATAGATTTAATAAGACCCCGAGCTCGCAGCCGAAAATTTTTTATACACTTTAGAATTTTAAGTTGTCGAAAATACGATTGAAAAGTCTCCCGACAATTAAACGAAACGTGCTAAATTGCGCTGAGATTTGAAACTGTTTAGAAATGAAACGCGTGGAAGACTTCGCAGAACTAAACTAATCTTGAAAATTTAAATCAAACTGAAATGGTTTTTACTGAATGAAAATATTAGAAGATGTTCCGAATAGTTTGCCGAAAGTGAATAATATTGAAATTTAAATACACTGAAATATCTACTATTTGAAAACATAGACGATTTCTCTACTAAGTTACGTTTTTGAAAAATCACTATTCTTTTGAAATTTTGAATCGAAATGCTAAATTAAGTTAACAACAGCTATAATTAATACAGGCTTCACTCCTAGCCTCAAAGTTTGTCGTTGTTTTACTTGGTCACAAAAACCTTTATTGTTAGTTTTAATTTTAAAATCTAAAAACAAACAAAAAGGTTTTTGCTTTAGTCTTAGTCCGACACTATATTCTCTGTCTAACTCTGTACTAATCATAGCTAAAGCCGTTGGCAACAAGCGAAAATGAATCCATGAAAGATAATAAACATATAGAAAGAGATGGGCAAGCAGCCACGAAAATATTCGACAATAGAAGTTTAAGTATTGATTATAGAACTCTTGAACCGATTCTGAAAGAAGGGATTTCTGTTTTAGATGTTGGTTGCGGAACTGGTTCTATTTCTAAAGACATTGCAAACATTGTTGGCAAATTAGGAAAAGTTACAGGTATAGATAATACAGCAAAATTTATAGAAAGTGGAAATGAAACATACAAAAATATTGAAAATTTAAAGCTTTTACATTTCGACCTATTTGATTTTCAAACTAATGAAAAATTTGATTTAATTACTTCTGCAAGAACTTTACAATGGTTAAGTAATCCGAAAGAAGCATTATTAAAAATGAAATCATTGTTAAAACCAAATGGAAGAATTTCAATTCTAGATTATAATCACAATAATTTAGAATGGAATCCTGAACCACCAACAACTATGAAAGAATTTTATAAGACTTTCTTAAAATGGAGAAATGATGCGGGAATGAATAATGGAATTGCGGATGATTTACCTCTCCTTATGAAGGAAATTGGATTAGTTGAAATTGAAAAAATAAACTCAAACGAGCATTACGAAAAGCATAGAGAAGATTTTAAATCAAAAGTTGGAATTTGGTCTAAAGTTGCTGGTTCTATTCAAATGGTTGAAGAAGGATATTTAGACAACGATTTGAGATTAAAAGCAATTGAAGAATATAATGAATGGGTTGAAACCAAAGCTATTTCTATGACAATGAAACTGAATGAAGTCAGAGGAAAAGTGCCAGTTGCCAACAACGGCTAAACCTAATGTGGGTTTTTCGGTTCTCTCGATGTTTTTGGCTTCTTTACTTTGTCCGCTTAAACTTATTTGATTAGTTTTAATCCGACGAAGTAAAAACTATAAAATAAGTCTAAGCTCAGTGGCTCGTCCGATAATCTTCCGATTATCAACTCCCACACTAAGCTTAGCCAAACGCGTTGGGCTTAATTGAACACATCGTGAAGTCCTAAAATATTTTAACAAAAAGTGAAAAATTTCAATATTTTGTTAACTAATATTACTTTTGTGTAACAAATAGAAATATATATAGCAAAAGTTACTTCACAACCGAATAAGGATTAATAGCTAAACAATAAAAGAAACCATGAGAGAAAAGCTTTTAAAATTTTCAGACGAAAAACTAACTGACATTGTGAAAAATTATAAACAATATGGCTACAGTATTGAGTTACGAAATGAAACATTAGAAATTTTAAACGAAAGAGGAATAAACAGTAAAATGCTAGACCTTCAGGGCAATCTAAATAATGAAACATTCAAGGATTCCGAAGAGTTATATAATGCATTTAGTAAATATTCTAAAATTGCTTTTGTAACTTACTTAGTTCTTTTAATATTGAAAATATCAGAGAATATTTTACCTGTTTTGAGTTTACTTTCGCTAGTAATTGGAATTACTTTTCTAGTTTATATAATAAAATCGTTTTTGGTTCAAGAAAAATTCTATAAAGTAACTGGTGCTCAAAGATCCCAATTTGATGCAATAATATATTTTATGATAGGAATGCCATTATATATCGGAATGCATTTTTATTATAAAAATTTGATGACTGTTGAATTAAATAAAATCCGATAAAACTAAGCCCAACAACGGCTAAAGTTAATGTGGGCTTGATTTCTTTCTCGATGTTTTGTGTATATTTACTAAGTCGCTAAATCCTTTTCGATTTAGCTTTTGACAAACAAATTAAAAACTAAACAAAAAGGCTTCAGCTTAGTGCGTTCTCGATAAATCCCTGATTTATCTCCCCTACACTAACCTTAGCCAGAGCCGTTACCACACATTTGAAAAAAACATTATGCATAAAATTAAACTTTTAGTAATTCTGATTTTAACGCTTGGAATTCAAACCAATTTAAAAGCGGAAACTTGGAACGAACCTTGGCAGAAAGAAATAATTCAAAAAGCGGAATATTTTGTACTTGCGAATGTAATTGAATTAGACAGTCTTGGAGTTCATCTTGAAATTCTGCAAAATTTCGGACAAAATAATTTACCAAATAGAATTTTAATCAATGGATTTTCACTTTTAAACTTGGGAAGTTCTTCAGGTCAAGGAGTTCATTATGACTTTGAGAAAGGACAAAAACTATATTTCTTACTAACGAAAAAGGAAGATGGGAATTTTGCAATTCCAACACCGACATCTGGTTTTGCAGTATTAGACGAAGAAAATAATGTTTTTGCAACCTATCGTCATAGTTATCATCAAGCTTTAATTCCAAAAGATATTTACGAATTGACTTATCAAGCAATTTGGAACTATTATCATAATCTTGAATACGATAAAACTTTGGTAATGGAGTTTATAAACGAGCAGATTGAAAAAGAACCAGCTGGATTTGAGGAAAATGAAATTTCAACTTTCTTTTTACAACACGCTTCTTTAGAAACAGCTTATTTATTAGATATTCCAATCGAATTTAGAAGACTGCAAAAATTTGCGAAATCTAACAATTTTCACTCAAAGGTTTCTTCTGTTCAACTTATGTCATTACTAAATGACAAAATCACGAAAGAATTCCTATTCGAATTTATACAAAGCGAGAATAATGACAATTTTGAAAAAGTTATTGCAATTCGTTCTCTGAAAAAAATTGGCGGAGAAGAATTTAAGACAAAACTATTGGAAATTGCGGACAAATTATCTGATGAAGAAACAGGATTTGGTGGAAATATAATGGACCCAAGAGTTGGAACAAGTTTTCCAAGTCCGAAACAAGCAGTAGAAGAAACCGAGTAAAAACGTGTGGTAACAACGTATATAGCTCATAGCTAGGTATTTGTTTAATCGAAGTAAAGGAATATTTATAAGTCCGCCAAATTTTTTAATTTGGCTTATTGAAAAGAAAAGGTAATAAGATAATTAAAAAATTCGGCTCGTGCTTAACCGAATAGTTATCGCTAATTTGCACGCTACGAGCCATATACAAGAACGTTAACTTAAATAGCCCACTAATTCCGGTGGAATTAGGCGCAGGAATTTAAATTAACGGTAGGTAAACAAGTATTTCTCTAAAAAATCACTTAAAAAAAACCCCGAGCTCGCAGCCGAAAATTTTTTGTCGACTTTTGAACTTTTTACTGTCGAAAATACGATTGAAAACACTTTAGCCAATCAAATAGAACGTGCCGAATTGTGCGCTGAAATTTGAAACTGTTTAGAAATGCAGAAACGTGTTGAAGACTTCGCAGAACTTAACCAATCTTGAAAATTTGAATCAGATCGAAATAGTTTTTACTAAACGAAAATATCAGAAGATGTTCCGAAGAGTTTGCCGAAAGTGAATAATACTGAAATTTAAATACACTGAAATATCTATAATCTGAAAACATGAACGATATTTCTATATAAGTTACGTGTTTGAAAATTCACTATTCTTTTGAAATTTTGAATCGAAATGCTAAATTAAGTTAACAACAGCTATAATTAATACAGGCTTCACTCCTAGCCTCAAAGTTTGTGGCTGTTTTACTTGGTCACAAAAACCTTTATTATTAGTTTTAATTTTAAAATTTAAAAACAAACAAAAAGGTTTTTGCTTCAGTCATAGTCTGACACTTTATTCTCTGTCCAACTCTGTACTAATCATAGCTAAAGCCGTTAGCACCAAGCAAAAAAAATCTAAATGCGGTGAATAAATATTTTATTCTCATTATATTTGCGGTAAATAAACTTACATTCACCGCAAATGCTCAAATACATTTATCAATATAATCAATGGCCAAACTTTACTTGGAATGAAAAGAAAATTGGAAGTATTTTAGGTAAGGTTAGACATCTTCAAGGCAAGATATTTGGAAAAATGAGCAATATTGGATTTACGCTCAAAGAAGAAACCTATTTATCAACTTTAACTTTAGATGTTTTAAAGTCTTCCGAAATTGAAGGAGAATTTCTAAATTATGAACAAGTCAGATCTTCTATTGCTCAAAAACTTGGAATAAAAACTTCAGGAATTATTCACGTAAGCCGTGATGTTGAAGGCATTGTAGAAATGATGTTGGACGCCACAAAAAATTACGATAGAGTCTTAACAAATGAGCGATTATTTAGTTGGCATGCCTCTTTATTTCCAACTGGATACAGTGGATTATATAAAATAGACACAGGATGCTATAGAACTGATAAAATGCAAATCGTTTCTGGTCCAATGGGAAAAGAAAAAGTTCATTTTGAAGCACCACATCATGACAATATTCAAACAGAAATGAATATTTTGCTTGACTGGATAAATAATGAAAATAAAATAGATCTCGTGGTTAAATCTGCGATAGCACATTTTTGGTTTATAATAATACATCCTTTTGATGATGGAAATGGACGAATAGCAAGAGCATTGACTGACTTTTTTCTAGCTAAATCTGAGAATAGTTCTTTGAGATTTTACAGTTTATCAAATCAAATTTTAGCAGAAAAGAAGACATATTATTCTGTTTTACAAAAAGTTCAACATAGCTCTGGAGATATTACAGAATGGTTAGAATGGTTTTTAAATTGTTTGTACAGTTCACTTCAATTGACAGAAACAACGTTTCAAAAAATTTTAGATAAATCTAATTTTTGGGAATATCATAAGGAAACTGATTTAAACAGTAGACAAAGAAAAATGCTAAACAAACTTCTAGATGGATTTGATGGCAAATTAAAGACGTCAAAATGGGCAAAAATCACGAAATGTTCTACAGATACTGCTCTTAGAGATATCAAAGATTTAATTTCAAAAGATATCTTAAAACAGGAAGAATCAGGAGGAAGAAGTACAAATTACGAATTGAAAACGCCAGGTGCTAACAACGCATAAAAACAATTTGGGGTTTAGTACTTTATCGAAGTTTTAAGCTTTTTTACAATGTCGCTTAAACTTAATTTTACTATTTTTAAGAAAAGAAAAAATTAAAAACATAAAATAAGTTTAAGCTTAGTACAGCTTCGATAATTTTCGATTCTTTAGCCCAAACTATTCTTATGCAAACCCGTTACCTTTCATTGGAATGAAAATTAAATCTACAATTGAAATTACAGATAAAAACAAACAAATACTAATTGACATTCTAGAGAAAAATGATTTTACTGTTACAGATACAATAAGCCTTAAATTTAAAAATTCAATTAAAACTTATGCCAAAAGGACTGCCCCTAGGTTTAAGCCGACAATTGCTGGTGAATACAACAAAAATAATTGGAAGATTGAGATAGATTCTATTATTTTAAATCTGCTTTATTCAGTATTGCTTCCTTTATCTTTTTTTGGGCAAATGGAACTAGTTTGACAAGTCGAATTATTATTTCAACAATTCTTTATCTTCTGAATTACTGGATAAATACATCAATTGTTAAGACACGCTTTGAAAACATTGAATCTGAGTTTAAAAGGCAGAATTTAGAATAACTAAAAATTTAGCAGTCATCTTAGAGGAGTTATATGAGATTATTAATTTTAAAAAAATAGCTACACGAATTGAAAAAATCACAACGCTGAATAAATAGTTACGTTCTGAAAAAACGAAAAGGTAACAACGGCTAAAGTTAATGTGGGCTTGATTTCTAATCCGATGTTTTGTGTATATTTACTAGGTCGCTAAATCCTTTTCGATTTAGCTTTCGACAACAAAATTAAAAACTAAACAAAAGGCTTCAGCTTAGTGCGTGCTCGAAAATCAATGATTTTCTTCTCCCACACTAACCTTAAGCCAAACCCGTTAGCTAATATTGCTATGATCCTAAGAAAAATATTTAGTAAAAAAGATAAAAACTTACTTAAACAAATTGATGATTTAGAAAAAAGTAAAGAAGAGTTAAAAAAAGTAATTTATAAGAATTTGGAGTTGACTGAAACCTCTGCAGAAATGACTAGAGCTTTTAGTGAAAAAACGAAAAATTACGGCATAAATCGATTTGATAATATCCTTAATACACAACTCCATTTGTATATAGTACAAGCTGACTTAACACTCTTCTTTGAAAGAATTAGACTTTCTGATAGGAGATTTGAAAAGTTACTTTGTGCTAGAATGTTATGCTTAATCCTTGCTGAATATTTGAAAGATTTTAATTCCTTAATTGGAAAAAAGTTCATCAATGAATTAAAAGAAAATAAGTATCATAAATATATAACCCGAATTCAAGCAATACATAAGGAATTATCAAATGTTCGAAAGCAACATGAGAAAATGCTAATTCCAGCTAGAAATCAAACTTCAGCACATAAAAATGAAGATGCACTTTTGTTAATAAATAACATGTATAGTTTAGATACTACTTTGATTTATAATATATCTTTTGAAGTTTATAATATTAATAGGAAGCTTGATAAAATACTTATTGAAATATATTACTTGATATTAAAAGAGGCGGATAAAAGAAAAAAGCATTCCAAATAAAATCATTAGCTAACATTAAAAAATGGAATCTAATTTAAAAAAATATAGTATTACGCAAGATGAAATAAATAAAGTTCCAGTAAAAAAAGGAGAAGATTCTCATTTTAAAAAATACACCAAAGAGGGAAAATCAACAACTTGGATTCTGTTATTTAATGAGACCGTAAAATATCTTACCCAAATCAACTTCAAGAATAAATTTTACTCAGGTTTTATGCCCGAACCTTATATGCTCTTTTTAGCTAATTCAAAATCCCTAAATCTTAAAATTAGGGAGATGGAAAATCAGTTTAAATTAAATGTTGAAACAGAATTTAATCTAAGTGAAAATTTTAATGTAAAAGTTCTAAATCAACAAGTATACAATCAGTTTATTTTGAATAAAATAAGTTCTCTTATTTTTTTAATAATGACTGTTGAGTCTTTTATTAATAATCTTATTCCAGAAAAATTAATTATTGAAAAAGATGGAAAGAAAGACTTTAAAAACGAGATTGAAAAGAATTATAATTTAAAAGATAAATTCCGTGAAGTAATTCCTCTAATTAAAGAAATTAAAAACCAGAAAGAATATCAGAATAGATATTCGAAAATATTACAATTAAGTAAGGTTAGAAATAGTTTTATACATCTAAAAACTACATCAAAAGAGAATACATTAGATCCTTATTTAAAACATTTTGAAAAATTAGTAGCTATGGATTTAGATAAAGAATATCAAAATGTTGAAGTATTAATTAATGTTATAATTGAAATGAAAAACATTAGCTAACAATGTATAAACTCAATTTGGGGCTATATTAAAAAAACAAAATTTGTTATTTTTAACTAGCTTCTAATTTTGGTTCGAAAATAAATTTTCAAAACCCAAACTGAAGCTTATACTAACCCGTTGTACAGCATTAAATAATAACCCCGAAAAACTATATTCAAATCGAAATTTGCTATTTTTGTAATAAATGTTTTAATTATGGATATACAAGCAGAAAAGTTAGAATTAATGAAATTGTTAATAAACACAAACAATCCTTCAATAATTGAGTCTATAAAAAACATTTTAAAGAAAGATAAAACTTCTGATTTATGGGATGAACTCAGTTCTGAACAACAGCGAGAAATCAACAATGCTGATATAGAAATTTCTCAAGGTAAAACAACCGATTATGAAATTTTTATGGCTTCTCACAGATAATGAATAGAACTGTAATTATTTCAAAAACGGCTGAGAAAAAACTTGAAAAATTATTTAAATTTCTTCTTGAAAATTGGAGTTTAAAAGTTAAGTCGGACTTCATAAAAAAGTTAGATAAAAACATCAACTTAATAAAAATTAATCCTGAAAGTTTTCCTCAATCTGAAAATAAAATTGGATTGTATAAATGTGTAATAACGAAACAAACGACTTTATTCTATCGATATACTCGTGAAAAAATTACAATTGTTACGATATTTGATACGCGTCAAAATCCAAATAAACTGAAGAAAGAAATATAAATAGCGAAAAAACGCAGTACAACACCGGCTACAAAACATTTGGGCTTCCCTGATTTCTCGAAGTTTAGTGCTTTTTTACTTTGTCACAAAAGCCATTTATATTACTTTTAAATAAAATAATTAAATGGCTTTTGTTTAAGTAAGTATCGATACGTCGCTGATTACAAACTCCAAACATTTCGTAGCCAAAACCGTTAGGCAAAATAAAAATACTATGAAAAAAAGAATTTTATTAATTACGTTAATTGGAATGAGTTTTGGTATTAAAGCTCAAGAGAAAATACAAACAGAAACAGGGCTAAAAAATGATTTTATATACAAAAATGGAAATATTGGAATTGGAACTACCAATCCATTGTCAAAACTTGAAATAAAGGGAGGTAACCTATTAATTCGAAATTTAAACAATAGTGATAACTCTTCTGCAGTTATGATTGCTCATTCAATAAATCATGGAGAATATGATACTTTTGGAACATCTCTAAGAACAATAACTCAAAGTGCTGGTAATAATACTTATGGAATGCAATTTTTCACTCAAGCAAGTTATTCAAATGGACAAACTGAAAAAATGAGAATTACAGGAAATGGAAATGTTGGAATTGGAACAGCTACTCCCGACTCGAGATTAGAGGTAAATGGGAGTATTAAGAGTAGTAGACTTATTGCCTCTACAACTCAAAATAATATTCCACTTATTCAATTATTTGATTCTACTAACAACATAGATTGGAATATTGAAAACGGAAGAACTGGTGTTGGAGATTTAGGATTTTATAATGATGGAACTAAATTTGTTATTAAAAACAATGGAAATATTGGAATTGGAATAACAACTCCTAATGCAAAATTACATATTAATAACGGAAATAATAGTTACGGTTCAATTTTAGCCAATGCTAACGAAAGTAAATTTTCATTGTATACAAAAACTTTGACTACTCAACCTACGGATGTGGAATCTTTCAGACTGGGATTAAAATATGATAATGATGAAAACAATGGTTTTATTTCATTTTACAGAGGTCAAAGCGGTTCTGGTGGATTTCTAGGTTTTTCAACATTTGGGGCAGAAAGAGTCAGAATTACAAGAAATGGAGATGTAGGTATTGGAACAATAGACACTAAAGGTTATAAACTTGGTGTAAATGGAAAAATAGCCGCTACAGAAGTAAAAGTTGCTCTATATAATAATTGGGCTGATTTTGTTTTTGATAAAAACTATAATTTACCAACATTAACAGAGGTAGAAAATTATATAAGAGAAAAAGGACACTTGAAAGACATACCAAATGCTGAAGAGGTCAAAAATAATGGGATTCATCTTGGTGAAATGGATACTAAACTATTGCAAAAAATAGAAGAATTAACTTTATACGCTATTGAACAGGGAAAAAAAATTAAAGAACTCGAACTTTTAAATTTAAGATTAATTCAAATACAAAAAAGATTAGAAAAATTAGAAGCAAAATAAAACCAATGCCTAACAACGGCTAAACTTAATGTGGGTTTTGGGTTCTTTCTCTAAGTTTTGGCTTCTTTACATTGTCCGCTTAAACTTATTTGATTAGTTTTAAATCGACAAAGAAAAACTATAAAATAAGTCTAAGCTAAGTGGCTCGTCCGATAAGTCTCGATTTATCAACTCCCACACTAAGCTTAGCCAAACCCGTTAGGTAGCATATGACAAAATCAACGAAAACAAAACTATGAGACTTACTCTTTTCTTTTTTAGTCTACTAATTATATCCTGTTCTATTAAAGAGAAAAAGGAGAAAATTAATGTCCAGACTGAAGTTGTATCTGAAAAAATAATTACGGAAAATGAAAAAGTAATTAATACAGAATTGACTTTTGAAGAAACTCAAGACTCTTTGCGAATTTTAATTCTGAATTCAAAACCGAATAAAAATCTAAAGTCTAATAGTGTTTTACAAGAATTATATATCAGAGGACTTGTAAATCAAATAAACGATAATATTAAGTTCGAACTTCCCTTTAATCTTCACAGTTTCGATTGCGGAGCACCTGACTGTTATTCAACTGATATAATCTTTGAGATTATAACAAAAGACTCAATTGAATTTCCGAAAACAATCAATTTCAAACTATTGGAACACGGATGCGGTGTTGAACGTGAAATATCTGAAAATGGAATATTTGAACTTGTGGAGCAATCAGCAAAATATGTTAATTACTATTCTAAAAAACAGAAGAGTAATTTGGTTATTCTTGGCGAAAAAAGAGGACTGTATTATTTTCCTGACACCAAACCAGATTTAATAAAAGTGGATTTAATCGGTAAATTTTTTGACGAATATAATGACGAAGACCCAAATGCAATAGTTCCATATCAATCAACGATTATGAAGACAAATGAATATGAGAATTTTATAAAAAATGAATAAATACGCTACCTAACAATGGCTATAATTAATACGGGTTTTGGTGCTTAACCCAAAGTTAACACATATTTACGAAGTCCGCCAAATCTTTTTGATTTGGCTTTAAAAAGAAAAAGATAAAACAAAATAAAAAGATTTGGCTAAGTGCTTAATCGGAAATTAATTACTTTTAATTCCCGTACTAACCATAGCCGAGACGTTGGGCACAATAAAATTTACCACGAAAAACATCTAATAACATCATAATTGAATTATCTTTGATAGCATCAAATGATAGTATCAATAAATGAAACCACCTTACGATATAACTCCTCGAATTTTAAAATTAATCTCTACTATATCTGAAAAATTAGGAGAAATTAACGCAACATTTCTAGATAAACCATCTCCTACCCTTAGAAAACAAAATAAAATAAAAACAATTCATTCTTCACTGAAAATTGAAGGAAACACTTTAACCGAAGAACAAATAACAGCTTTATTGGATAATAAAAGAGTTATTGGACCTGAAAAAGATGTTATTGAGGTAATCAATGCCATAAAAGTATATGAAAGTGTAAATGATTTTAAATCCATATCTGAAAAATCATTTTTACAGGCCCATCATTTATTAATGAATGGACTGATGGAACATCCTGGAAAATATAGGAAACAAGGTGTTGGAATAGTTAAAGGTGCTAAGGTTGAACATTTAGCTCCTCCTTTTGAGAATGTTCCTTTTTTAATGAAAGACTTATTTAACTATTTAGAATCCGATGAGATTGAACTTATTAAAAGTTGTGTTTTTCATTATGAGATGGAATTCATCCATCCTTTCATAGATGGAAACGGAAGAATGGGAAGGTTATGGCAAACGTTAATACTATTGGAAAAATACACTGTATTCGAATATATTCCTTTTGAAACTCTAATAAGTTCAAATCAAAATGAATACTATAGGGTACTTTCTCAATGTGATAAGCTAGGAAAATCTACACTCTTTGTAGAATATATGTTATCTATAATTGAAAATTCTCTTGACAGTTTATTAAATTTTAATAATCGAAATTTCAACACAGGAGAAAGAATTAAATATTTTAGTTCACTAGATATTAGTGAATTTACTCGAAAGGATTATATGAATACTTTTAAAAATATTTCTTCTTCCACGGCAACAAGAGACTTGAAAAAAGGAATTGAATTAGGCTTGTTTAACAAAATAGGAGAAATGAATAAAACAAAATATATCGTAACTGTGCCCAACAACGGCTAAAGTTAATGCGGGCTTGATTTCTAATCCGATGTTTTGTGTATATTTACTAAGTCGCTAAATCCTTTTCGATTTAGCTTTTGACAACAAAATTAAAAAACTAAACAAAAAGGCTTCAGCTTAGTGCGTATCCGATAAATCCTTGATTTATCTCTCCCACACAAACCTTAGCCAGAGCCGTTGTGCACTATTTGAGAAAATGACAATGAAAATAAATCAAATATTTATATTATTAATAATTGTTTCCATACTAAGTAAATGTGACAAACCTGATGATCAATTAGGCTTAAAACAAAATAACATATCTTGTGATAATGGATTGGAGAAAATTGATAGCTCATACATCAATTTTAAACTCAATAACAAAATCGTACACTATAAGGTAAATCATCTATCGAAAATAGGACTATCTAGAGATAGTTCATATAAAAATGATTCTATTAGAATTGGATATAATATTTATGGAAAAAACACTTCCAATCAAGGGATAAGTCTATCTCTATATTATCAAATTTCACGAGAACATTTGAGGAGAGATAGATATGGACATATGACTTTAAATTATTTTGATTTTGATACACTTATAAAAACTGAGAGTATGAAATATAGATTTGATTATAAAAATCAACTTGAAGGGGTAGAAATATGGTATACTAATGATTCAATTGATAATTATAGATCAAATACAAATATTAATGACTGGTATTATGATTATGGAGATGTCAAAGAACAAATTCAATCCTTTAATCATAATAAATCCTCGTTCATCATCGAAAAGAAAGAAAGATTCTGTAATGGTAATTTTATTATTACAGGAAAATTTGAATCAAACATTTTTAATTTTGAGACATCTTTATCAGATAAAATTACAGATGGTAACTTCGAAATTTTAATTCAACCTTACGATAATTTTAGAGAATGACTTGGTTAAAATCTTAAAACAGAGCACAACAACGCATAAAAACAATGTGGGTTTTGTGGACTAATTCGAAGTTTAGTTCTTCTTTACTATGTCCGCTCACACTTATTTGTTAATTTTAATTTCAACAAAAAACAAAACTAAAAATAAGTATAAGCTCAGTCTGTGGCTGATAGACTTTTGCCTATCAACTCCCACACTGTCCTTATGCAAACCCGTTGTGCACTATTAAAACCAAAAAACGGCAAAAATCATTCTCATCACAGGAGGAAATAGAGGCATAAGAAGAGCCATTTCTCTAGAATTATCAAAAAAAGATTACTTCATATGTATCAACTACAGAAATGATGAGAATTCAGCAATAGAAGTAATTAATGAAATACACTTAAATGGAGGAACAGGCTCTTTAATAAAAGCTGATATATCAAAAGAAGAAGATATAATTAAACTCTTCAAAGAAATTGATAAAATTGATGGGAAATTAGTTGGATTAATTAATAATGCTGGAGTATTAGAAGCTCAATCGGATTTAGCAAATATGCCTTTAGAAAGAATAAAAAAGACTTTTGACACAAATGTTTTCGGGACTTTTGCTTGTTCTAAAGAAGCCATTAATAGAATGTCAATAAACCAGAACGGATTAGGAGGTAGTATAATTAATATCTCTTCAGGAGCTTCCAAATCAGGTTCTCCTAATCAATATATTGATTATGCTTCTTCTAAAGGCGCTATTGATACATTTACAATTGGGTTAGCTAAAGAAGTTGCTTCTATCGGGATAAGAGTAAACGCTATAAGACCCGGCTTTATAAAAACAGAAATACATAAAACACCTAATAGACTTGATGATGTTAAGAAACTAATTCCAATGCAACGAATTGGAGAACCAATTGAAATAGCAAAAGCTGTCGTTTGGTTAATATCAGAAGAAGCAAGTTATACGTCAGGAGCTTTAATTGATATTGCTGGAGGAAAATAGCACTATCTAAATAACATAATATGATGGATCAAACATTAAAAATTTATTTTGCTAAACGCAATGATTTCTCTGATCAAACAATCAATTCTATTTGCAATTTGATTAATAAAACATATGAAAAAGGGGAAGAAGGTCTATGGGCAGTAAATTCAAATAGAACCTCTGTTAATGAATTAAAAAAGAACATAAGAAATAACCAATTGATTGTTGCTGAAGAGAAAGGGTTAATAATTGGAACTGTATTAGTAAAAAAAATGAAAGATGGAATAACAGGAGAATTCGGAATGCTCTCAGTAGATATCAACTATAAAAGAAAAGGAATTGGAAATAAATTAATTAAAAAAGCTGAAGAATGGGCTGTTTCTAATGAATTAAATATAATGAAACTTGAATTATTAACACCTTCAAACTGGAAACATCACACAAAAGAATTTTTAAAAAAATGGTATTCTAAGCTAGGGTATGTTCCTCAAGAAAAAGAATCTTGCAAGAAAAAATACCCAGAGCTTTTTCTACTTTTAAAAACAGATTGCGATTTAACTATTTGGTCCAAAAAATTAAAGGCCAATTAAAACACACCTTATCTAAATTGAAAACAGTGCACAACACTATATATAGCAAATAGGGCGATTTAAGTCGATTCAAAAGTTTGTGCTTGTTTGCTGGGTCGCCAAATCTTTTGATTTGGCTTTATAAAGAAAAGATAAAACAAAATGCAAAAATTTGGCTTAGTACTAAACCGAAAATAATTGCTTGTCCTCTGCCCTAAATGCCATATATTTAACGTTAGCTTTAATATTGAAACAGGAAGAAAAAATAGCTAAAAATTACTTCAACTCTATAGGTTTTGAAAAAATAATCTTTGAGCCGAAAGGACAAAGAACCCCTGACTTTGAATTGAATAATAAAATTGCTGTAGAAGTTAGACGACTGAATATTTTTAAGAACGAGATTCCGCTTGAAAAAATTCAATTCAATATAATTCCTAAAATTCGTAAGCAAATAGAAAATTTTGGAAATATAAACTATAATAAATCTGCTTTTGTTGGAATTACATACTCAAGACCTCTCAATTATAATATTAAAATAAAGAAAAAAATCAGTTCTATATTAGAATATCATAGTTCAAGAATGAATGAAAGTCATAGTTATGAAATAAATAATAATCTCAAATTAGATATATTTCCTTCGGAGCACAAATTAAAATCTAAATACTTCATTGGAGCTTCGAATGATTTGGATAACTGGGTGTTTGTTTTAAGTGAGATCATTAAAAGTTTGAAACAAATAATACCCGAAAAATATGAAAAAATACTCACTTTTAAATCTGAATATAATAATTGGTGGCTTGCATTAATAGATAACATAGGCTATGGAATCGTTGAAAATGAATTAGTTGAATTATCAAAAAAAATAAATTTTGATTTAATGTTTGACAGAATCCTTATTATCTCTCCTTGTGGAAAACGTGCAGTAACATTGAAAAATACTAAAGCTAACAACGTATAAAAACAATTTGGGCTTGGTTTCTTTCCCTAAGTTCTGTACTTTTAAACTAACTAAATCAGCACGGTTCGAAACTCTAACGAGCTTTCTCCCCAAACTGATTTTATACAATACCGTTGCCTACAACCGTGACGAAAAATTTTACGGAATAGAATTCTCTTACCTTATCATTGAATTTATCGTAGCTACATAACTGAAAAACTGAAACGTTGAAATAATAGTAACTACGTAAGCGAAAGCTGAAACGTTGAAGTAATCGTAACCACGTAACCGAAAAACTAAAACGTTGAAATAATCATAAACGCGTAACCGAAAGCTGAAACGTTGAAATAATCATAAACGCGTAACCGAAAGCTGAAACAATTGAAGTAATCGTAACCACGTAACCGAAAAACTAAAACGTTGAAATAATCATAAACGCGTAACCGAAAGCTGAAACGTTGAAATAATCATAAACACGTAACCGAAAGCTGAAACAATTGAAGTAATCGTAACCACGTAACCGAAAAACTAAAACGTTGAAATAATCATAAACGCGTAACCGAAAGCTGAAACGTTGAAATAATCATAAACACGTAACCGAAAGCTGAAACAATTGAAGTAATCGTAACCACGTAACCGAAAAGCTGAAACGTCGAAATAATCTTAGCTACGTAACTGAAAAGCTGAAACGTGAATTTATCGTAACTATTCGACTGAAAAGTAGTTATGAAAATGGCAGTAGGCAACAACGGCTAAAGTTAATGCGGGCTTGATTTTTAATCCGATGTTTTGTGTATATTTACTAAGTCGCTAAATCCTTTTCGATTTAGCTTTTGACAAACAAATTAAAAACTAAACAAAAAGGCTTAAGCTTAGTGCGTATCCGATAAATCGCTGATTTATCTCCCCCACACTAACCTTAAGCCAAAACCGTTAACTTAAATAGCCCACTAATTCCGGTGGAATTAGGCGCAGGAATTTAAATTAACGGTAGGTAAACAAGTATTTCTCAAAAAACTACTCGGAAATAAAACCCCTAGCTCGCAGCCGAAAAATCTTCACTAACTTTCGAATTTTGAGCTACTGAAAACACGAACGAAAACTCTATTGACAATCAAATAAAACGTGCCGAATTATACGCTGAAATTTAAAACTTTTTAAATATAGAAACGTGTGGAAGACTTCGCAGAACGTAACTAATCTTGAAAATTGGAATCAAATCGAAATAGTTTTTACTAAACGAAAATATCAGAAGATGTTCCGAAGAGTTTGTTGAAAGTGAATAATCTTGAAATTTAAATGTGCTGAAATATCTATAATCTGAAAACATGAACGATTTTTATATATAAGTTACGTGTTTGAACAATCACTATTCTTTTGAAATTTTGAATCGATAATGCTAAATTAAGTTAACAACAGCTATAATTAATACAGGCTTCACTCCTAACCTCAAAGTTTGTGGCTATTTTACTTGGTCACAAAAACCTTTATTGTTAGTTTTAATTTTAAAATTTAAAAACAAACAAAAAGGTTTTTGCTTTAGTCATAGTCCGACACTACATTCTCTGTCTAACTCTGTACTAATCGTAGCTAAAGCCGTTGGCATAAACAAGGTCGAAATCACGTCTGATTTCGCGCAGTTCAAATAAAATAGACCTATTCTAAGAAAATCTAGCTTACATCTTACGCGTAAAAACTAAATCCGAAAATTAAGTCTTAACAGGATAATTTGCTAAGAATTGAAAAGATAGGTGAAACGCTGAAAATTGGAATTATGTGAAAAATTAGTAGCAATGCTGAATGAAACGCAGCTACGAAAATGAAACCAGTAGAAGCGCTGAAAATCGTAGCCCTGAAAATCAAACAGTAACAATGCCGAAAGCTATAAAATTGCGAACAAGTCAGTGGAAACGAAAATTAAAAAGGAATTAGTAAAATCATTGAAACATAAAATAACTACGAAAATAAAGTTATAATTGCGTTTGTAGAAACGTAAAAGGTGAAGTGAAAACGTAGCTGCGGAACTTGCATATGCCAACACCGGCTAAAATTAATTTGGGCTTCTCTCCTTTCTCGAAGTTTTAGGCTTTTTTACTTTGCCACAAAAACCATTTACCTTATTTTTAACTCAAAAAATAATTAAATGGTTTTTGTTTAGTGGTTCTTCCGAATGGGCGTTGCTCATCTAACACCAAACTAATTTTAAGCCAAAACCGTTGTGTTTCATGGTGATTTTCCGCCGAAAATGTAGTTTACAATTCAAATACTTTTGAAATCAGTAGCGATGCTGACCTAATCGTAACTAGGAAAAGATTTAGTAGTAACGCCGAATTAACCTCAATCTCGAAAAAATTCAGTAGCAACGCCGAATTAATCGCAACCACGAAAAGATTCAGTAGCAAGGCTGAATTAATCACAACCACGAAAAGATTCTGTAACAACGCTGAATTAATCACAAATCCAAAAGTTTTAGAAGTAACGTCGAATTAATCGCAACCACGAAAAGATTCAGTAGCAAGGCTGAATTAATCAGAACCACGGAAAGATTCTGTAACAACGCTGAATTATTCGCAACCACGAAAAGATTCAGTAGTAACGCCGAATTAATCGTAACTATGAAAATCACGAAAACACAACAACGGCTAAACTTAATATGGGTTTTTCGGTTTTCTCGATGTTTTTGGCTTCTTTACTTTGTCCGCTTAAACTTATTTGATTAGTTTTAAATCGACGAAAGAAAAAACTATAAAATAAGTCTAAGCTAAGTGGCTCGTCCGATAATCTTCCGATTATCAACTCCCACACTAAGCTTAGCCAAAACAGTTGCCAGCAATTAAACGAAATCAATGACATTAGGAAAAAGTATTAGAATTTATTTAAAAGAAGGTAGTGTTACCGGAATCAAATTTGCTGAAGTTGTTAATCAGACAATTCAAGCACTTTCCTGTCCTAGAACAAAAATATCGGAATTAAATAAACACTTCTCCAAAGAGATAAACACACAAGGAGTTTATTTCCTGATTGGTTATGAGCAAGATACTTTAAAACAAATCGCTTATGTTGGAGAAGCTGAAAATGTTTGGGATAGATTGAAAAATCACGATTCTAAAAAAGACTTTTGGAACGAAGTAATTCTATTTACAAGTAAAGATGACAATCTAACAAAGTCACACATAAAATATCTTGAAAGTAGAATTGTTCAAATAGCAAATGAAACAAAAAGATATAGACTCAAAAATGGAAATAATCCGACTTTAAGCTCTCTTCCTCTTCCCGACCGAGATGCAATGGAGGAGTTTTTATCTAATATTAAAGTACTTACAGGAACGTTGGGTCATAAATTCTTGGAAAACCCGATTGCTTTTAAGAACATTCACGAGACTGAAATTGCATTAACAGCAACAACTGAAAATAATATAATTATAAATGCTACTGGAGATTTAGAACTGAATTTAAGTGTAAGCGGAATTGAAGCTAATGCTATACAAACAAACGAAGGACTTGTAGTTATTGAAAGTTCGAATGTCTCTAAAAATCCAACTAAAAATTATGGTTATGGAAATTTGAGAGATTCCCTAATAGCTGAAAATGTAATTCAGAAAAAACCAAACGGAGATTTATATTTTGCGAGAAATTATCTCTTTTCAAGTGCTTCAGCTGCGGCTGCAGTAATTCTCGGATATTCTGTTAATGGAAGAAATGTTTGGAAAAATGACAAAGGACAATCCATAAAGGAAATAGAGAAAAGTGAACTAAAATAACTGCTGGCAACAACGTATATAAAACATAGCTAAATAAGTACTAAATCGAAAGGTTTGTGCTTATTTACAAAGACCGCCAAATTTTTAATTTGGCTTTAAAACTGAAAAGTTAAAACAAAATATAAAAAATTGGCTCTGTGTTAATCCGAAAAGTTAGTGTCTTTTTGCACGCTACATTTCATACACAAGACCGTTGCCACCAATTAAAAAATGAACAAAAACTTAAAGAACATACTTATTGCAATTGGAATTCCGACTCTCTACGCAATAGTTTTAAGATTAGCTTTCGGAGTTAAAGATTGGAATGAATTGTTTTCTGTAATGTCAGTTACATTTCTTTTTCTTCTTCCAACAATAGTTGGTGCATTAACTGTCTATCTTTCCGACAAAAATAAAGTTCAAAAATTGTGGTATCGGATTTTCACACCTTGGATTCCAATAATTTTATTTCTCATAATCACACTTGCCTTGGCAATTGAAGGTTGGGCTTGTTGGTTAATGATTCTTCCCATTTTCCTAATAGCAGCATCAATAGGTGGATTAATTGGCGGTTATTTAAAGTTAAAAAGAAGAAATGACAGACTAAACATTTCGTTACTTATCCTTATTCCTTTTTTAATTTCACCAGTTGAACAGTTAATTGAAAAAATTCCAGGAACATATAAAGCTTATACATATATAGATATTAATTCAAGTGCAGAAAAAATCTGGGAAAATATAACAAGAGTTAAAACAATTGAAAAAGAAGAAGATACTGGATATTTGACAGAGTTTTTAGGATTTCCAAGACCTTTAAAAGCCGAATTAAATTATAATGGAGTTGGTGCTTATCGAGAAGCAATTTTTACAAACGGACTAATATTCAGAGAAACAGTTACAGAATATGAAGAAAATAAGAAAATGGTCTTTTCAATTAAGGCTAATACTTACGAAATTCCATCTACAACTCTTGACGAACACATTTTAATCGGAGGAAAATATTTTGATGTATTAAACGGAACTTATGAACTTGAAAAACTGAACGAAGGAAAATATCGTTTGCATTTATATAGTAATTTCAAAATGAATACAACTTTTAATTTTTATGCTGGTTGGTGGGGAAAAATAATAATGAAAGATATTCAAAATAATATTCTGAAAGTTGAAAAGAAACGAGCAGAAGAATAAAAAACTGGTGGCAACACCGTATATAATTTATTGCTAGTTCTAGCCTACTTACGAAAATTCTCGCGGATTTTCTATTCGGTTTGTATTTGCTAAATTAGGTGCTTAAAACACGCAACAAACCATATACAACAACGTTGTGTTTCATGGTGATTTTCCGCCGAAAATGTAATTTGCAAATCAAATATTCTTTAAATAAATAGTAACATCGACTTAATCGCAACCAGAAAAAGATTCAGTAGCAATGTTGAATTAATCACAACTACGAAAAGATTAATTAGCAATGTTGAATTAATCACAACTACGAAAAGATTAAGTAGCAAAGCCGAATTAATCACAACTACGAAAAGATTAAGAAGTAACGTTGAATTAATCACAACCGCGAAAAGATTCAGTAGCAACGTTGAATTAATTACAACCACGAAAAGAGTCAGTAGCAACGTTGAATTAATCGCAACCATGAAGAGATTTAGTAGTAACACTGACTTAATCGTAACAATGAAAATCACGAAAACACAACAACGGCTAAAGTTAATGCGGGCTTGATTTCTAATCCGATGTTTTGTGTATATTTACTGAGTCGCTAAATCCTTTTCGATTTAGCTTTAAACAACAAAATAAAAACTAAACAAAAAGGCTTCAGCTTAGTGCGTATCCGATAAATCAATGATTTATCTCCCCCACACTAACCTTAGCCAGAGCCGTTGTAAGTAATGCGAAAATCGAGCTAAAATTCAACATTTAAATTAAAAAAGCCAACCGCACAGTCAAGCACATTTCATTTTTCTCGTACCTCAAAAAATAAAAAGAGCTTGCCTTTTCCCACCACACACTTTTACGGAATGATAATTTTAATACTCATTTAGTGAGTATGTGAAAAATCTTAATTACATTAGTGAACTGAATTAAAAAAATTCAAAATGAACCGAATAAAAGAGGTTTTAAAACAAAAAGGAATAAAACAAATCTGGTTAGCTGAACAACTTGGAAAGAGTTACAATATGGTACACTCTTATGCCCAAAACAAACGCCAACCCAGTTTGGAGGACTTGTACAAGATTGCTGAAATCTTAAATGTTGGAATCAAAGAATTAATAATTGAAAGAACAGAACTTTAGATAGATTAAAAATTAATATGTCAAACATAGACCAAACCGACTTAACATTTTTTACAAACGAAGAAGGACACAGCCTATTAAGTAGGTTCAAATCAACCTTACGAGATACTCAACTCTTTGATGTTTTAGTAGGTTATTTTAGAATGAGTGGTTTCCATAGAATATATGAATCGCTAGAGCCATTAGAAAAAATCAGAATATTAGTTGGTCTGAATGTAGATAAAGATTCATATGACATCATAGCATATAATGAACAAATGTCAATGATGGATTTGGAATCTCATCAACGAACAAAAAAAGTTTACCAAAAAAATCTCAAAGAAGAAATTGAAGATGCAAATGAGAATGAAGATAAACTTGAATTAGGAATTAAAAAGTTTATTGAGTTTTTAAATACAGAATGCCAAGACCCAGAAATTGACAAAGCATATCACGGAAATGGAAAAAAATTAGAGATAAGAGCTTATCCTTCAAAAAATATTCACGCCAAAGTTTATATAGGAAAGTTCGAGCCAGATGATAGAGATTATGGTTTCGTAATTACAGGTTCAAGTAACTTTTCAGAATCTGGTTTAATTGCAAATCGAGAATTTAATGTTGAATTAAGAACTAAAAGAGACGTACTCTTCGCAGAAGACCAATTCAACAAATTATGGGCTGAATCTGTAGATATTTCAGAAGACTTTATTGATACAATAGAAAAGAAAACTTGGTTAAGCGAAAACATTTCACCTTACGAATTGTATCTAAAATTAATTTATGAATATCTAGAAGAAGATATAAACCTTGAAGATGAGTTCGACCCATTTTTACCTGATGGTTTTATGAAGCTTAAATACCAAAGTCAAGCTGCAATCCAATCCAAAAAAATACTCGAAAGGTATAATGGTGTCTTTTTAGCTGATGTGGTAGGTTTAGGTAAAACATTCATAACTGCCTTATTACTACAACAATTGATTGGTCGTACTTTAGTAATTTGTCCACCAGTTTTAAAAGATTATTGGAAAGATTCTCTTTTCGATTTTGGAATTAGAAGTTTTGAAGTAGAGTCGTTAGGTAAGTTACCTCACATTCTCAAAAAAGGAACAGAACGTTATGATTATATAGTAGTTGACGAAGCACATAGATTTAGAAATGAAGGAACACAAGCCTATGCAGACTTACTAGAAATTTGCACTAATAAGAAAGTAATTCTAGTAACTGCAACACCTCTGAACAATACGATTAATGATATTTTTGCTCAATTAAAGCTATTTCAATCACCAAAAAACTCGACTATTCCTGGAGTTCCAAATCTTGAAAAATATTTTGCAGGATTGAGAACACGTCTTAACAAAGTTGATAAGGCAGAACCAGAATACAAACAACTCATAAAAGAAATTTCAGACGATATTCGCAACAATGTGTTGCGTTATGTAATGGTAAGGCGTACTCGTAACGATGTTATGACGTACTTCAAAAATGATATGCAAAAACAAGGCTTGGTCTTCCCTACTCTAAATGACCCAAATAAAATTGTATATCAATATGAAGGAAATTTAGAGCATATCTTTAAATCTACCATTCAACAACTATTAGAATTTACATACGCTCGTTATACACCTTTATTATTTTATAAAGGAAACAAACAACTTTCTGAATTTGAAAAGCAACAACAACGAAACGTTGGTGGATTTATGAAAGGTATTTTAGTAAAGCGTCTAGAAAGTAGTTTCCACGCTTTTCGTATGAGTATTGGTCGATTTATTCAATCTTACGAGAACTTTATTGATATGTACAAGTCTGGGACAATATACATCAGTAAGAAAGTAAATGTCTATGACTTATTAGAAAATGATGATATTGATAGATTAGAAGAGTTAGTTAATGAAGATAAAGCACATAAATACAAATCTGAAGACTTTACAAAAGACTACATTGATAAATTAAATAAAGACTTATTAATTCTTGAATATATAAGAGATGTTTGGGCAACTGTAAACGAAGACCCAAAATTAGAGAAGTTCGTTAATGAACTTAAAACAGATAAAATATTTAAAAAGAATAAGCTTGTAATCTTTACAGAATCTAAAGAAACTGGTGATTATTTATATGAAGCTTTAATAGACGAATTTCCAGAACAGGTAATGTTTTTCTCTAGTATTGGTGGTAGACATAGTAATAAAACACTTTTATCAAATCAAAACGTTTCTAGAGATATTATTCAATGCAATTACGACCCTAATCGTAAAAAAGCAGACCAAGTTAATAACATAAGGCTATTAATAACAACCGATGTTTTGGCAGAAGGTATCAACTTACATCGCTCGAATGTACTTGTAAATTATGATTTACCTTGGAATCCAACAAGAGTTTTACAACGTGCTGGACGTGTTAATCGTTTAGGTAGCACGTTCCCATTTGTATATATCTACAACTTTTTCCCAACAACGCATTCCGATGCTCATTTGGGTTTAGAAATAAATATCACAAACAAGATTCAAATGTTTCACGATATTTTAGGAGAAGATGCCAAATATTTAAGCGATGGTGAAGAATTTGGAAGTCAAGAGCTTTTCAACACTTTAAATAACAAAAAAGCATATTCAGGTGAAGATGAAGTTGGTGATTCTGAATTAAAGTATTTAGAAATTATTCGAGATATTCGAGACAATAATCCTGATGTATTTGAACGAATTAAAAATCTTCCAAAAAAGGCACGAAGTGGATTTGTAAATAAAGAGTTAGAGCTTCAAAAAATGATAACATTTTTTAGAATTGGTAAACTTAAAAAGTTCTATCAGTTCCAAAGTGGCAAATCTGATGAAGCAACATTTTTTGATGCTGTACAAGAATTAGAATGTAAACCGCAAACACCAAGAGGAAAAGTACCAAGTAACTTCTTCCCTATGTTGCAAACAAACAGAGCGAAATTCACAATTGACACTACTGCAAAAGAAGAAATAGGTGGTAATAGAGGTCGCTCAAATGCGAAATATATTGAAGACCGAATCATCAAGGATAAACTATTTAAAAACTTTAAAGGTTTCACAGAAACAGACGAAGAGTTTATTACAGCTGCAAAAACCACGCTCAAAGAAGGGAAAATGGCAAAAAAAACAGCTCAAATAGTCAAAAAAGAATTAGAGAAAGTTATTGAACCATTGCACGTTTTACAAGTATTAAGAAAGTATGGACGTATCAGAATGGATATCAACAAACAAAACAATAATAAATTCCAAAAAAGAGAAGTGATTCTTTCAGGATATATTACCAACAGTTAATTATGGATAAAAATTCTGCGATTAATCTTATAGATAAAACTTTTAATAAAGCGTTTGATGAAGTAAAGTTTACCAACTTCATTCAGAACTTATTGAACGATTTTGAAATAAAACCTTACAAAGCAAGTGGTAACACCATATGGGAAGACCAACGTGACCACATAAGTTATTACAAACGTATTGGTAAATATATCGACCCAGAAGGTGAGGCTTTAGATGTCCTTATTGTTCAAGTTAAAAACGTTTCAAAATTAGAAAGAGCACGTACTGCATTGAGAAATTTTGTAACAAAGCATCTCAATAATTTTGAAAAAGATTATGCGTTGATTGCATTTTACTCTAAAGAGGATGAAGGTTTTGACTGGCGTTTTTCTTTTGTAAAAAGAGAAATCCAAGCTTATATGGATGAAGAAACGCAAAAGGTAAAAATGCGTAAAGAATTTACACCTGCAAAGCGTTATTCTTTTATAGTTGGTGAATATGAAAAATCGCATACAGCTAAAACCCAGCTATTACCTCTTTTACAGAATATAGCAAATAATCCAACTATTGCAGAGTTAGAAAAAGCGTTTAGTATTGAACGTGTTACTGATGAATTTTTCGAGCAATATAAAAACCTCTATATTAAAGTCTACGAGCATTTTGATAAACAAGACGTATCCATATTTGAAGATGGTCAATTAGACGCTTCTGGATTTACCAAAAAATTATTAGGGCAAATAGTATTCTTATACTTTTTGCAAAAAAAAGGATGGTTAGGTGTACCAAAGAATGAAAAATGGGGAAAGGGAAAAAGAGATTTCTTGCAAAAATTGTATGACGAATCTTTAGATAATAACAAAAACTTCTTTAAAGATTATTTACAATATCTATTCTATGAAGCGTTAGCGAAAGAACGCAATAATGACAACTCATTTTATCCTCGTTTTAATGGTCGTATTCCATTTTTAAATGGTGGACTTTTTGAAGCACAATACGATTGGAAAAATGCTAATATTTCAATCCCAACAGACCTTTTCAGAAACGATGAAAAAAACAAGTCTGGAGATATCGGAACAGGAATTCTAGATGTATTCGACCGTTACAACTTTACCATTAAGGAAGATGAACCTCTTGACAAAGAAGTTGCTGTTGACCCAGAAATGTTAGGGAAAGTCTTCGAAAATATGTTAGAGATTAAAGAACGAAAAAGTAAAGGAGCGTTCTATACACCTCGTGAAATTGTACATTATATGTGTCAAGAAAGTTTGATACACTATTTAGATAATGCACTTAACAATTACAATAACGCCTATCAAGAAATTGGAAATGACCAAACCAATATGTTCGGTAACGAAGGTAATAATGGACAGCATTCCATTCAGTCAGATATAAACGAAATTCTTGTACCTAAAGAAGATATTGAAAAATACATACGTGAAGGTCATTTGGCATTAGAAAACGATGTACGTGTTGCAGAAAGAGGCGAAACAAAAACCTATCAATTTCAGTTATCAGAAAGTGTGCGTAACAATGCAGATGTTATCGATAAAAAGTTGACAGAAATACGCATTTGCGACCCAGCAATTGGTTCTGGAGCATTTCCTGTAGGCTTGTTACACGAATTGGTAATCGCTCAATTGGTTTTAAAACCACATTTAAGTTATACTTATTTAAATAATAAACTCATTGATTTTGGTTTCCAAGAACGTGAAAGTGTAAATGAAAGTCGTTATGTGTATCGACTTAAAAAACACATTATACAAGAAAGCATTTATGGAGTAGATATAGACCGTTCTGCCATAGATATTGCACGTTTACGCTTATGGTTGTCTTTAGTAGTGGATGAAGATGATTTTGAACCTATAGAAACATTACCTAACCTCGATTATAAAATTGTTTGTGGCAACTCTTTGATTGGAATGCCAGATGGCACAATGCGAGATTTAGAAGTAGAAAAAGAATTAGAAGGACTAAAAGAAGAATTTTATAACGTAACCAATGCTAGACGTAAAAAAGAATTACGAAACAAAATAAACACCAAAATTAGAGAGCTATTAGATACAGCTGAAATATTTGCAGGTTATAAAATAGATTTTGATTTTAAACTTTATTTTTCTGAAGTATGGAGAGAAAAAGGCGGTTTTGATGTAGTTATTGGAAACCCACCTTACGGAGCTACCTTAAGTAAGGTTCAAAAAAATAACTTTCGAAAACAATATCCTGATTTAGAATTTAAAATTGATTCTTATGAGGTGTTTGTCTTGATGTCTAATTCTTTAATGAAACATAAAGGATTGACCACTTACATTATACCAAGTAATTTAATGGATAACTTCTATAGTAAAAAAATTAGATTAAATCTTTTGAATAATGGTGTGAATGAGCTAATAGAATTAGATGACAAGGTTTTTAAAGGTGCGGTAGTTCATTCAATGATTGTCTCTTGGTCTAATCATAAAAAAGATAATTATTTGCTCAAATGTAAAGTAGGTTCTATTAGTAAAGAAAGTATTTTTTGGGGTTCGAAGGAATTTTTCTTGAAAGAAGACAACTGTTCATTTACATTAAGAAAAGTTGAGTATAAGGAGCTTTTAGATAAGATTTACGATAATTCTATTAAACTAGATAGTGTATTTAAAATAAAAGATGGTATTGATACAGGTAATAATAACAAGTATATCTCAAACGAAGAAATAAAAGGTTGGCAAAAATTAATTGGAGGAAAAAATGTTGATAGATGGAAAATTAAAGATTGGAGATATGTTGATTATGGTAGTCATCTTGCAAACCCAAGAGACCCAGAGTTATTTGAGAACGATAAAATTATTATAAGAGAAACAGGTGACAAAATAATTGCCACAATAGATAGAGACGGCTATTATGCTTTGTCGACTTTATATTCAGGTTTTTTAATTGACAAAAGATATACTCTAGAGACAATTTTAGCACTTTTACATTCTGAATTGATACATTTCATTATGGTTCTGTTAGCCTTTGGCAGAACAGAAGGAGCATTCACTAAAACTAGAATTTTTCATTATTACTCACTACCAGTTAGTAATTATTTAAATGATTATAAATCAGAATTAACAGTAATGGTTGATTACGTAATGTTTCTGATGAATGATGTAAATGATAGTTTAATATCAGATTATTTCACAACAGTAATTGATTCAGGTGTTTATGAAACCTTTTTTATAGAGTCATTTCATTCTGCTAATAAATCTATACTAAAACACCTTTCAGACCTAAAACCTATAAATGATAATATGAGAGATGAAGAAAAGCTAGGTATTATACAAAGTGAGTATGAGCGATTATATCATCCAGACCATCCTGTACGCTATGCTATCGAAACTTTAGACAGCATAGAGGAAGTTCGCATAATTAAAGAAGCTTTAAAATAGAAATAGATACTGAACTAAATACAACCATTGAATATAGATGAAAATAAAAACCATAATAATAAATAAATACAAATCGTTTCAAAAAGAAGAGACAATTCCTGTTGAATGTAAAAACATATTTATTTATGGTGAAAATGGTGCTGGAAAAAGTTCATTTTATTACGCATTAAAAGACTTTTTTCAATCGAGTGTTGAGCCTATTCAAATGTCTAGGCTTCGAAATATGTTTTTGGATGATGGTTTACTAGATTGTTCTATTGAAGTAGAATTTGATGGTGGAACTAAAAATGTGTTAAACGAAAATACCAAAGACACAGACATACCGTCAATAATAGATGCCAATCGATTAAAAAGTTTTATAACCTATAAACATCTATTAGCAGTTCACAATATTAAAATTGATAAGAAGATAAACGTATTTGATTTATTAGTTAATGGTATTTTGAAACACTACAAATCTTCTATTACAGGTGGTGTAGAGTTAGGTGAATTATGGAATGATGTGGTAACCGAAAGTAAGAAACCATATGGTAAAGGACAATCTTTCCATTACAAAAGACAGAAAAAAGCATCTGTAGAACGTAAAGCAATACGCTTTAATGCTGTTCTTAACGCTCTTTTCTTAAAACCAGGAGAAGGTGAAACTAATTTAAATTATTTAGCACCAAGTGTAAATCCTATTTTACAAAAGTTCATTCCTGAAATTGTAATAGAGTTTAAAAGGAATACAATTCAAGTAGATGAATCAGGAAACATTTCTGAAGCGAAAATACTATTAGAAATAGCTTTTAAAGGAGTAAATATAGATAACAGCAATCCGCAGTTTACACTAAATGAAGCAAAATTATCTGCAATAGCAATCAGCATTTTTTTAGGAACAATAAAAAAACAAAGTCCGTTTTCAGCAGATATAAAACCCTTGTTTCTGGACGATATTCTAATTGGATTAGACAATTCCAATCGCTTAAAATTACTTAAAGTATTAAAAGAGGATTTTCCTGATTTTCAAGTTTTTATTACGACTTACGATAGACATTGGTATGAGGTAGCAAAGCAAAATTTAGATAATTGGAAATTTATTGAGTTTTACAAAGGTGCAAATGGTCCAGAAATTAATACACACATAAAGACTTACATAGAAAAAGCGAAAATTTACTTTGATGCTTACGATTATCCTGAATGCGCAACTAATTTAAGAAAAGAATGTGAGCGTGTTTTTAAAGATAAACTTTTGGAGACATATACTTTTGGAGAAGGAATAAAATCTTACGTTAAACCTTTAAAACTAGAAACTCTTATAGATAGGTTAAAAACATATTACGAAGATTTAGGTTTAATTCCACCTAGTCAATTAATTTCTAGTCTCTACAATTATAAAACTATACTTTTTAATCCTTTATCGCATAATGATATCGATAGTCCGATTTACAAAAACGATTTAGAAAAGGCTTTTAAAGTAATTGAGGATTTACAAAATTTACAACTACCAACTCGGTCTTTGCTGATTAAAAAAGGAAGTGTTTTTAATTTGGATTTAGCAGCAATAAGTTATACTGCACAAATTGAAATTGCTAAAAACATTTATGAAGTTGACAATGACGGTACGAAAACAAAAAGTCCAATTGTAATCTTTTTTAAAGATTGGTCAAGAGAAGGAGTTCAATATGCAGTTCCAACAGGTATACCAGCTGAACCAATGACTATTAATGATTTATTAATTAAAATTAAGGAAAGTCCTTTTACAATTGAAAAAGCAACAAACGGATTAAATACAACATTTAGAGATAGAACTGTGCCTGAAATCACAGAAGAAGATATGTTACGAAATATGACATTATCCGGTAATATTCTTTTTGACATATTAAATCCGGTTTAGTATTGGAATTGAATACATGGAATTAATTGAAAGGAATATATGAATAAAGCCGAAGCTCAAAGCCATACACATTCGCAATTCGCTACAGCCAACGCTACGCCAAAAATTGCAAAAGAGTATGTCTTGCCAACGCTCACATTGGAACTAAATAATAAACATCGGAAAACCAAGCTGAACGTGAAGCACTACTTACAACAACGTGTATAAAACATAGCTATTATAGGCTTTCCGAGAGGGTTTTGCATATTTACAAAGTACGCCAAATATTTTATTTGGTTATATTTAGAAAAGAAAATTAAACATAAAAATAAAAAATTCGGCTCGTGCTAAATCCGAAAAGTTAGCGTTTATTTATACGCTACGTTTCATACACAAGACCGTTGTAAGTAATATGAAAGATTCAAAATCTAAAATAATTAAATTGACTACTGACAATGCTGAAATTATATTAGATTCTTTCATGAAAGATGATGTTTTAAAAAAAATACCTGTTTTAGGTAATCTTTATACTATATCGAAAGCTGGTTTGGATGTGAAAAACTATCTATTAATTAAAAAGATGCATGCTTTTCTTATAGAATCAAATAAGGTTAGTAAAACTGAAAAGGAAAAGTTTATTCAAAAAAAATTAGACACTGAAGATAAACGAGAAACTTTTGGAGAGAAACTTTTATCATATATAGATAAAATAGATACCACTCAAAAATCCAAAATAATGAGTTATTATTATACTGAGGTATTATACAACCGAATAACTCTTATCGAATACTATGATGCTTTAGAAAAAATAAATAATTTTAAAATTCATTATCTAGATCGTTTTATTGATTTTAGTTTGTTTTTTAAATGTAACCCTATCGAAAAGCACATAAAAAATCATTTTCATAATTGTGAATTAATAAATACGAAAGAAGAAAATCATAGTTTCAGTTACATCTGGAAAAGAACTGAAGAAATTAAAATTAATTATGAAAGCTTAACTAATACTGGACTGATCTTGATTAAACATTTAATTAAAAATGATTTTGATTTGATAAGAAAAAGGTACATAAACAATTCATTATCCATAAAAAAATTCAAACAAATAACAACAGAAGGACTTCTTTTAGAAAAAATAAGAATTGATGATTTTGAAATTATTCTAAACTCAATAGATATAAATTATTTTAATGAGATAAAACTATCCGACAAAAGCACTTTGGAATATGAAGAAGATTTTTATAAAGGAACTTATTACTCAACTAAATATGAATTTTATGTAGACTATTACATTGACGTAAATAATGTGGTTTTTCTATATGAAAATACTACTTACAACAACGCATAAAAGAAATGTGGGTTTTGTGGCTAACTTCGATGTTCTGTCCTTTTTTATTATGTCCGCTCATACTTATTTACTACTTTTAGTTCGATAAGAAACAAAACTATAAATAAGCATAAGCTCAGTTACTCGTCGATAATCTTTGATTATCAACTCCCACACTTCTCTTATGCAAACCGTTAACTTAAATAGCCCACTAATTCCGGTGGAATTAGGCGCAGGAATTTAAATTAACGGTAGGTAAACAAGTATTTCTCTAAAAAATCACTTAAAAAAAGCCCCGAGCTCGCAGCCGAAAATTTTTTGTCGACTTTTGAACTTTTTACTGTCGAAAATACGATTGAAAACACTTTAGCCAATCAAATAGAACGTGCCGAATTGTGCGCTGAAATTTGAAACTGTTTAGAAATGCAGAAACGTGTTGAAGACTTCGCAGAACTTAACCAATCTTGAAAATTTGAATCAGATCGAAATAGTTTTTACTAAACGAAAATATCAGAAGATGTTCCGAAGAGTTTGCCGAAAGTGAATAATACTGAAATTTAAATACACTGAAATATCTATAATCTGAAAACATGAACGATATTTCTATATAAGTTACGTGTTTGAAAAATCACTATTCTTTTGAAATTTTGAATCAAAATACTAAATTAAGTTAACAACAGCTATAATTAATACAGGCTTCACTCCTAGCCTCAAAGTTTGTGGCTGTTTTACTTGGTCACAAAAACCTTTATTGTTAGTTTTAATTTTAAAATTTAAAAACAAACAAAAAGGTTTTTGCTTTAGTCATAGTCTGACACTTTATTCTCTGTCCAACTCTGTACTAATCATAGCTAAAGCCGTTAACTTAAATAGCCCACTAATTCCGGTGGAATTAGGCGCAGGAATTTAAATTAACGGTAGGTAAACAAGTATTTCGCCAAAAAAATACTTGAAATAAAGCCCCGAGCTCGCAGCCGAAAATTTTTCACCGACTTTGGAATTTTGAATTGTCGAAAATCACGATTGAAAACTCTCTTAACAATCATATAGAAAGTGCCGAATTGTGCACTGAAATTTGAAACTGTTTAGAAATGCAGAAACGTGTTGAAGACTTCGCAGAATTTAACTAATCTTGAAATTTTTAATCAAATCGAAATAGTTTCTACTAAACGAAAATATCAGAAGATGTTCCGAAGAGTTTGTCGAAAGTGAATAATATTGAAATTTAAATACACTGAAATATCTACTATTTGAAAACATAGACAATTTCTTTATTAAGTTGCGTGTTTGAAAATTCACTATTCATTTGAAATTTTGAATTGAAATGCTAAATTAAGTTAACAACAGCTATAATTAATACAGGCTTCATTCCTAGCCTCAAAGTTTGTCGTTGTTTTACTTGGTCACAAAAACCTTTATTGTTAGTTTTAATTTTAAAATTTAAAAACAAACAAAAAGGTTTTTGCTTTAGTCATAGTCCGACACATTATTCTCTGTCTAACTCTGTACTAATCATAGCTAAATCCGTTACACACAAGCCGATGACCAAAATTTTCACTACAAAGAAACTTGAAAAAATCATTCATGAAAAAATTGAAAATAGTCATTTAACTGTTGAAAAAAATCTCGGAAATTGGAACGCAACAGTTTTACACATAGCGAAAAAGAAATGCATACTTATTTCGAATGCTGAAACATTTTTCTCGGTTATAATTCCTAGATTTTCTGTAAAAGATATTGACAAAATCGGCGACATGTTCATAGAAAATTTATATAATCAGTTACTGTATGAAAATATAAATATTGAATTTAAAACAATTTTCTCTATTATTGGAAACATAAGATTTTACTCGACAAATAACAACCGACAAATGACAGGTATTCTTAACTATAATGTTGAAAAACTAAATTATTTTAAATATGAATATCCTATTTTTAACTCTTCCGTAATCCGAGAAATGACTGAAAAACTTAACAAAACACCTTTCAAACAATTAAATTGGAAAGTACCGCATGAGGAAATAGTCACTATTTTAAATAAAATTGAAAAAGCCAGTGTGTAACAACGGCTAAAGTTAATGTGGGCTTGATTTCTAATCCGATATTTTGTGTATATTTACTAGGTCGCTAAATCCTTTTCGATTTAGCTTTTGACAAACAAATTAAAAACCAAACAAAAAGGCTTCAGCTTAGTGCGTATCCGATAAATCCTTGATTTATCTCCTCCACACTAACCCTAGCCAAACCGTTAACTTAAATAGCTCACTAATTCCGGTGGAATTAGGCGCAGGAATTTAAATTAACGGTAGGTAAACAAATATTTCTCTATGAAATTACTCGAAATAAAGCCCCGAACCCGCAGCCGAAAATTTTTCACTGACTTTGGAATTTTGAATTGTCGAAAACCACGACTGAAAACTCTCTTAACAATCATATAGAATGTGCCGAATTGTACGCTGAAATTTGAAACCTTTTAAAATATGGAAACGTGTAGAAGACTTCGTAAAAAGCAGCTAATCTTGAAAATTTAAATAAAACTGAAATAGTTTTTACTAAACGAAAATATCAGAAGATGTTCCGAAGAGTTTGTTGAAAGTGAATAATCTTGAAATTTAAATGTGCTGAAATATCTATAATCTGAAAACATGAACGATTTTTGTATATAAGTTTCGTGTTTGAAAATTCACTATTCTTTTGAAATTTTGAATCGAAATGCTAAATTAAGTTAACAACAGCTATAATTAATACAGGCTTCACTCCTAGCCTCAAAGTTTGTGGCTGTTTTACTTGGTCACAAAAACCTTTATTGTTAGTTTTAATTTTAAAGTTTAAAAACAAACAAAAAGGTTTTTGCTTTAGTATAGTCCGACACCTTATTCTCTGTCTAACTCTGTACTAATCATAGCTAAGGCCGTTGTGCGTAATTTAAGAAACCTCGTTACTCAACCAAAAACATAGTTCACTCATTATGACTTTTGTAATTAAAAGAACCGAATTATTTTCGAGAAACTAAATAACTGAAAAATGAAACTCTCGATTACTTTACTACTCTTATTTTTTTCCATTGCAACATTCGGACAAGAAACTAAATCACCAAAGAATTTGGAAAAAGCAGTTTCTTATCTTAATACTCACGCTTCTGATAGTATTAAAAGTCTAATAAAAATAAGTGGAAACGATACAATAAAAAAAATAAGCTATCCTTGGGGAGGTAAATACGAGACCATTTTTAATTGGACCGATAGAGATAATTACGGTTCAAGAATCGTAAAGTATTTGGACGACAAAGGTGTATCTCAACATCAGACAGAAATTATTTTAATTGCCTTTAAAGAATATCTAAACAATGGAAAATTTGACGAACAAAAGATAATTGAACCTTTTAAAAAATTAGAGTTAAAATGGAATGAGGAAGATAAAGTTAGATATACAATAGATAGCTTGAGAGGACATTACATTCCGAAAGACCTTGATGATGCAATAAACTCACTAAATAAAATTTATTCAGACAGCTTAAAAGTGGAAATTACCAAACTTGCCGAAAAAGATTATGTGAATGGAAATTATCGATTTGGGATTGGGTTGTGGATGAGGAATAACTGGCAACTTTGGGGAGGTTCTCGACTTTCCAAATTTTTTCGGGATAGTAAAATTGGTCATCCCGAATCAATGTCTGTTGTGATTTTAGAAAGTTTTTACCGTTCTTTAAAGAATGAAGATATAAGATTTGAGGAACAGGTAAAAGAATATGTAGAATGGGAAGAAAAAGCAAAAGCGAATGAATTAGAACGCGAAAAAAAAGAATTGGAAGAAAAGAAAGAGACATTCGCTGAATTTAATATTGGCGATGTTTTGGAGTTCAATTATAATTATGAATTTGCCAGCCAAAGTCAAGAAGATAAATGGATGGACGACACCTGTTTGGTTAAAGGAATTCTAATTGAGAAAGATGCTGAAAATTTAAAAATCAAAGTCAAGGTTATTGAAAGTTGTGATAGAAAAGGTATAGTAATTTACAATAATGATAACATTCGGATTTTGAATGAGGAAACAAAAAAATGGACTCGACCAGAGAAAAGAATAGTAAAGTATTTAAAGAAAGGAAAATCTGCGTGGTTTGAAATTGATGATTGGGATTTGGAATAAAAAAACTACGCACAACACCGTATATAGCTCATAGCTAATTAGTTGCTTAACCGAAGTTAAGGCATATTTGCAAAGTCTGCCAAATTTTTTAATTTGGCTTATTGAGAAAAAAAGATAATAAGAAAATTAAAAAATTCGGCTCGTGCTTAACCGAATAGTTATCACTAATTTGCACGCTACGAGCCATATACAAAACCGTTAACTTAAATAGCCCACTAATTCCGGTGGAATTAGGCGCAGGAATTTAAATTAACGGTAAATAGATAAGCGTTTCTCCAAAAATAGATTTAATAAGACCCCGAGCTCGCAGCCGAAAATTTTTTATACACTTTAGAATTTTAAGTTGTCGAAAATACGATTGAAAAGTCTCCCGACAATTAAACGAAACGTGCTGAATTGCGCTGAGATTTGAAACTGTTTAGAAATGAAACGCGTGGAAGACTTCGCAGAACTAAACTAATCTTGAAAATTTAAATCAAACTGAAATGGTTTTTACTGAATGAAAATATTAGAAGATGTTCCGAATAGTTTGCCGAAAGTGAATAATATTGAAATTTAAATACACTGAAATATCTACTATTTGAAAACATAGACGATTTCTCTACTAAGTTACGTTTTTGAAAAATCACTATTCTTTTGAAATTTTGAATCGAAATGCTAAATTAAGTTAACAACAGCTATAATTAATACAGGCTTCACTCCTAGCCTCAAAGTTTATCGTTGTTTTACTTGGTCACAAAAACCTTTATTGTTAGTTTTAATTTTAAAATCTAAAAACAAACAAAAAGGTTTTTGCTTTAGTCTTAGTCCGACACTATATTCTCTGTCTAACTCTGTACTAATCATAGCTAAAGCCGTTACACACAAGCAAAAAAACTGTAAAATCCTGAAATAGGTTGACTAAAAATTCATCTAATATTAGTCACTTATGGAAAGTAATCAAAAACAACACTGCCGAAAAAAAACGTACACCAAAGTAGGTTTTGAACTCAAATTATTCATCATTGATCAAATTCAAAACGGTCAAATTTCTACCAACTTTGCTGCTAAAAAATATAACGTTCCTAGATCTTCTATCGATTATTGGATTAAAAAATATTCTACCTTAGAGCAAAAGAAAAAAGCGATGAGTAAACAGGACGAAATCAAAAAATTGAAAAAGAAAATTGAAGAACTTGAATTCGTGAAAGATTTTCAACAAGACATCATAGCCGATATGGAAATCATCACTGGAGCCGAGTCGTCAAAAAAGTCATTGCCCAAAACATTAGCAGACGAGATTCAGAAAAAGAAACAAAACCGTTTAAAAGAAAATGGTTAACTCAATGTTTTGGGATTAGTAAACAAGCTTTCTATAAACGCTTGAAAAATCATCAAAAACAACTACATAACGAACAAATTATCATCAAGCTTGTAAAGGAATGTCGTAACAAAATTGGACAGTTCTTAGGAGCTAAAAAACTATATCATGAACTCAAAAACAAGTTCAAAAACCTTGGAATTAAAATGGGAAGAGATAAGTTTTTTACATTTCTAAAAAATCATAAACTACTGATTAAAAGAAACAAAAACTATCATGTAACCACCAATTCTAAACACTTATTTTACAAATACAAGAACTTAATTAAAGAAAAAGTACCCACTAGAGCCGAACAAGTTTGGGTAACGGATATCACATATATTAAAACAGATAAAGGACATGCATACCTAGCACTCGTTACAGATGCGTATTCTAAGAAAATTATGGGCTATAAGATCGATAACAACATGAAAACTCAGCTCTGCTTAGATGCCCTTAAAATGGCTATCAAAAACAGAAAGTATCCTAATCAAAAATTGATTCATCACTCAGATAGAGGTTTCCAATATTGTAATCCTAACTATACAAAATTTGCAGAAGACAATGGAATAATAATGAGTATGACCGAACAATACGACCCTTACGAAAATGCAGTTGCAGAAAGAATTAACAGAACCTTAAAATATGAATATGGACTAAAAAATGTCATAAAAAATCTTAAATTAGCAAAAATGATTACCAAAAAGGCAGTCAATATTTATAATAATCTTCGTCCACATTGTAGTCTTGATTTATACACACCAAAACACGTCCACTTAAATCAAAATATAAACTACAAATCGTACCGAAGAAACAAAAACAAACTGGAATTATTAACCTTTTAAATAACCAAAAAAGGTCAACCTATTTCAGGACAATACACAACCTACGCGAAACAAAAGAAACCGCGTTTAAAAAATAAAATAGTACGAATTGAACTTATCGCATAACGGACAATTTAAGAATGAAAACGCATCAGGGAATACAGACAATAAAACAACTCGAAAAGAGAAAAGGTGGTTATTATTACTTAAAACTCGATTCAGAAATAATAAATCAGTTTAGTAAAAAAAAAGCTACGAGAATGATTTGCACCATTGATGAAAAAATTTCTTATCGCTGTGGTCTGAATCATTTGGGAGACGGAAATTTTTATGTAATCATTGCTGGAAAATATCTTGAGGAACTAAATAAAGAAATCGGAGAAGAAGTTAATTACAGAATTGATGAAGACCCAGACCAATTAGGAGTTGAAATGCCAGAGGTTCTGACTGTTTTTCTTGAACAAGATGCGGATTCAAAAGTAATTTTCGATAAGCTAACAGACGGAAAAAAGAGAAGTTTAATATATAGTTTCGTAAAGCTAAAAAGACATTGATAAACAGATTAGAAATATAACTGACTTTTTAGCTAAAGAAAGGCAGAAAATGAAATAAAGTGCGGAAAAATACTGTGCCTAACAATGTATATAAAAAATAGCACAAGTAGTTGCTAACATAATGGTTTGGGCATTTTTGGAAAGTCGCCAAATTTTTAAATTTGACGATTTCCAATAAAAAAGATAAATAATAAAATTTAAAAATTCGGCTTGTGTTTATCCGAAAAGTAAAAGCTTATTTTCAGCGCTACTTTTCATATACGAGACGTTAACTTAAATAGCACACTAATTCCGGTGGAATTAGGCGCAGGAATTTAAATTAACGGTAAATAAGTAAGAGTTTCTCCAAAAATAGATTTAATAAGACCCCGAGCTCGCAGCCGAAAATTTTTCACTGACTTTAGAATTTTGAATTGTCGAAAATCACGTTTGAAAACTCTCTTAACAATCATATAGAACGTGCCGAATTGTACGCTGAAATTTGAAACTGTTTAGAAATGCAGAAACGTGTTGAAGACTTCGCAGAACTTAACTAATCTTGAAAATTTGAATCAGATCGAAATAGTTTTTACTAAACGAAAAATATTAGAAGATGCTCCAGAGAGTTTGCCGAAAGTGAATAATCTTGAAATTTGAATATGCTGAAATATCTACTATTTGAAAACACAGACGATTTCTCTACTAAGTTACGTGTTTGAAAAATCACTATTCTTTTGAAATTTTGAATCGAAATGCTAAATTAAGTTAACAACAGCTATAATTAATACAGGCTTCACTCCTAGCCTCAAAGTTTGTGGCTGTTTTACTTGGTCACAAAAACCTTTATTGTTAGTTTTAATTTTAAAATTTAAAAACGAACAAAAAGGTTTTTGCTTTAATCATAGTCCGAAACTCTATTCTCTGTCTAACTCTGTACTAATCATAGCTAAAACCGTTAGGTGTAATATGAAAATTTTGAAAATATACCAATTTTAGGTATATTTGTTAAAACATTCAAAATGAATAAAAATACATCTATAACTCTAGGAAATTACTTTGACAGTTTCGTACAGGGAACAATATCCGATGGGAGATTTAAAAATGTTAGCGAAGTTGTCAGAGCCGGTTTGAGATTATTAGAAGAAGAAGAGACAAGAATTATAGCTCTTAAAAATGCTATCAACGAAGGAATAGAAAGCGGTATTGCTGAAGAATTTAATCCCAAAAAACATTTAGAATCTTTGAAGACGAAAAATAGGTTGAATGGCTAAATACTCACTGACTAAAAAAGCTGTTGCCGATTTGACTAGCATCTGGGAATATACACTTGAAGAATGGTCCGAACACCAAGCGGATAAATATTATGAAAAGTTAATTTCAACTTTCGAAGATATATCATACAATCCTTCATTAGGTAAAAATTATGAAGAGATAAGAAAAGATTTATTCGGCCTAAAAGTAAAAAAGCATATTGTATTTTATCGAAAAATAGAAAATACTGAAATTGAAATAACTAGAGTCTTACACGGAAGAATGAATTTAAAAAACAAACTGAAATAAGACTACACCTAACAACGGCTAAAGTTAATGTGGGCTTCTGTCCTACTCCAATGTTTTGTGTATATTTACTGAGTCGCTAAATCCTTTTCGATTTAGCTTTTGACGACAAATTAAAAACTAAATAAAAAGGCTTCAGCTTAGTGCGCTCTCGATAAATCCCTGATTTATCTCCCCCACACTAACCTTAAGCCAAAACCGTTGTAATACATCTTATATTTAGCTATGAATAAATTTGAAAATTATGACATAAGAAGTTTTTTACAATCTTTTTCTCAAGATGAAATTGAAAGAAAAAACCAAGAACAAATTGAAGAAGATAAAATAGAATATGAAAACTTTACTAGAGAACTAGATAGAGGAATTTGTTACTTATGTAATGAGAAAATAGACTATTTTAATTCAGACAAAGAATGTTTTCATTGGTTTACGTACCCTAAAGGATTTAAAAAAAAGTACTTAAAGCAATATTTATCTAAACCAATCGGATTTTTTCGATTAGACGCTTATTTCAGGTGGTTAGCTAATATTGAGAAACCGTTTGGAAATATAAATGATTTAAAATCTGAAACATCTGAAAAATCATATCTAGAAACTACATATCGTTATAAAAATATTGAATGGGCTTTTTCAATAGGAAAATCTGACTTAGGAGGTCATGAAAATTCTACTCATGGAAAAGAACCTCATTATCACATTCAAATGAAAGTGGATAATAGAATTATATTAAAATTTAATGATTATCACATTCCCTTTTCTGATAGTGATTTATTTACTATTGAAATGCTAAAACAAGCTGGAGATTTTGTGTCCTATGAACATCCATATGGAGAAAGTATATCTGTTTTAGAAAATCCTGAGAATCTTAAAATTGTTGATGAATGTCTAAAAACAACAGACGATGAAGAAAATGCAACATTCAGAAGACAATCAATGATTATGGCCAAAGAAGGAGAAATGATTACAGGAGAAATTTTAGAAAAAGCCTTTGAAATAAACAAAAAGGCAAGAAAACCAATTGCAAAAATTATCTCTGAATTAATGCCTAATTTAAAAGTTATTACTCAAATCAGCCCAGGTGATGGTGTTCCAAAAATGGAAAAGAGAAATGGACGAAAAAAGAAATAACGTATTACAACAACGCATAAAAAAAATGTGGGTTTTGTGGCTTAATTCGAAGGTTCTTGTTTCTTTACTATGTCCGCTCATACTTATTTACTATTTTTAGTTCGATAAGAAACAAAACTATAAATAAGCATAAGCTCAGTACGCGATTCGAAAATCCCTGATTTCCTAATCCCACACTTTTTTTATGCGAACCCGTTATAAGCAATTGCTCTAAATAATAACACTTATCTAAACACATAAAAATGAAAAAAATATTATTATCAATTATATTAATTAACACATTTTTAGGGAGTAATGCTCAAACTGTAAACGAATCGACTAGGAATATAACTGGTTTTAACAGAATACAAACTGGAAATGGAGCATGGATGGATATCCAACTCTTAGGAGCAGGAAGTTCATTCAAAATTAGAGATAATACAAACGGACAAAGTTGGTTAAAATGGACTGCGGGAGTAAATTACACCGAATTTCTTAAAGATATTAGAATTAATGCCAATATAAATGCTGTAGGTTCAAGGAATATTTATGGATTTAATAGAATTCAAACTCCTGAAGGAGGGTGGATGGATATTCAACTTGCTGGATTTGGAAGTACTTTTAAAATACACGATAACACTAACGGTGGAAATTGGGTGAAATGGACTGCTGGATCAAACTACACTGAGTTCCTTAAAGATGTAATAATCAGTTCTGGTAATTTAGGTATTGGAACAACCGACACCCAAGGTTTTAAACTAGGTGTAAACGGAAAAATTGCAGCTACTGAAGTCAAAGTAGCATTAATGAGTAATTGGTCTGATTTTGTTTTTTATGATAATTATATATTACCAACGCTTAAAGAGGTAGAAAACCACATAAAAGAAAATGGCCATTTAAAAGATATCCCAAGTGCCAAAGAAGTAGAAAAAAATGGAATTTTTCTAGGAGAAATGAATTCTAAATTACTCCAAAAGATTGAGGAACTGATTCTTTACACAATCCAGCAAGAGAAAAAACTAAAATCTCAAGACTCTAAAATAGAAAAGCTTGAAAAAAAGAATGGGCAACTTATTTTGTTAAACAAAAAAATTATTGAATTACAATCGCGACTTGAAAAGTTGGAATTCAAAAAATAAAAAGCTTATAACACTATATATGGCAAATAGGGCAATTAGTGTTTAACCGAAAGGTCGTTGTCTATTTGCAAAATCGCTAAATCTTTTGATTTGGTATTAAAAGAGGAAAGTTAAAACACAAAAGATTTGGCTTGTGGCTAAACCGATATTAATCGCTTTTTTTTGCCCAACTTGCCATATATTTAACGTTACCCAACATTATGAAAAATGAACTGGATAGATAAAATTTTCCCGATATTAACATTATTCTTTGGCTGGGGATTATCCGAATATGGAAAGTATAATTTAGAACAGAAGAATGATAGAAAAAAATTAAAAAAAGTTATTTACAATCTTTTAGAACTAAGATGGTTACTTAAAAAAGATATAGAACTAGAAAAAGAAATATTAAAATATTTTGAATACTTCATAATAAAGTACTCCAAAGAAATAGGAGAAATTGATAAAGCTGATTCAGAAATTGTTTTTAAAAAAATAATGCCAGTCATTTCTGAAAATTTAAAAAATAAAACTGATAATAATTTAAAGTACGGGAAAGTAGAGATTAATATGGATAAAACAATTGAAGAATTATCTGAAATTGACCCTATATTTGCATATAAACTCGAAGGAAAACATCAAGTCAGAAAAAAATTAAATCAGACTGAAAATTATATAAATGATATAGAGAAATCATTAATTAATGAATTTTCGGAAAGTGATTTAACAATTAATAATTGGATTAAACCTAGACTTGAAACAGAATTAATTAAACAATTAGAAATATCAATTTTAGACATTGCTAAAAGAATTAATAAAAAGACAAAATTAGAAATAGTAAAACTCTTTAAGGAAAAGAAAATAGAAGAAAATATTGAGTTGAATGATCTTATTGATGAATTCATTCAAAAAATAAAAAACGTTGGGTAACACCGGCTATAATTACTTTGGTTTTGATTTATTTCTCAAAGTTTTTTCTTTTTAACGTTCTCGCTAAAAACCTTTTATTATTTTAGTTAAACAAATAATAAAAGGTTTTTGGCTTGGTTATTTTCGATTGGGCGTTGTTTTTAAATACCAAAGTAATCATAGCCAAACCCGTTAGCTACAAATTTCAAACTACACTTATAAAATGAGTTTCTGGACCATGAAAGTTAATGTTAATAGTGAAGATGTTGGTAAGACTTTTCCTCAAGTGAATTGTTATTCACTAAAAGATGCTCATTCATTAAAACATTACGAATTCCCTAATTTTGAACCTAAACTCAAATTCACTCTGAATAAAAAAGGAAAACTATCCGATATTATTGGACAAGTTGCTATCAACGCATCTGGAATATTAATTAGCAAAAAACTTAAATTTGAACTTGAAAAATTCAATCTAATAAATCATAAATTTTTCAAAGCAACAATCAAAGAAAAATTCTGGAAAAAAGGTGAAGAGTATTTCTGGCTTCATTTATGTAACCCTGAGAATCTGAATTGGATCGACTTTATTAATTCAAAATTTTTTATAACCGAATATGGTTTTAAACAACGTGAAATCAAAATTAATTCAACTCAAGACCTAATCATACGAGAAAAAGAAATAGGAAAAATGGGCTGGATAGAAGCTGAAAAGATTAAACTTAAAATAACTCAAATGAATGAAATCGACTTATTTAATTTCAATTCTCTAAGTAATGAAATCCATGTATCCGAACGTCTAAAAAAACACCTTGAAAGCTTAGATTTGAAAGGTATTATATTTGAGCAAAGCATCTGTAGCTAACAACGGCTAAAGTTAATGTGGGCTTCTGTCCTACTCCAATGTTTTATGTATATTTACTGAGTCGCTAAATCCTTTTCGATTTAGCTTTTGACAACAAATTAAAAACTAAACAAAAAGGCTTCAGCTTAGTGCGTACTCGATAAATCCCTGATTTATCTCCCCCACACTAACCTTAGCCAGAGCCGTTACACACAAGCCGATGACCAAAATTTTCACTACAAAGAAACTTGAAAAAATCATTCATGAAAAAATTGAAAATAGTCATTTAACTGTTGAAAAAAATCTCGGAAATTGGAATGCAACAGTTTTACACATAGCGAAAAAGAAATGCATACTTATTTCGAATGCTGAAACATTTTTCTCGGTTATAATTCCTAGATTTTCTGTAAAAGATATTGACAAAATCGGCGACATGTTCATAGAAAATTTATATAATCAGTTACTATATGAAAATATAAATATTGAATTTAAAACAATTTTCTCTATTATTGGAAACATAAGATTTCACTCGACAAATAACAACCGACAAATGACAGGTATTCTTAACTATAATGTTGAAAAACTAAATTATTTTAAATATGAATATCCTATTTTTAACTCTTCCGTAATCCGAGAAATGACTGAAAAACTTAACAAAACACCTTTCAAACAATTAAATTGGAAAGTACCGCATGAGGAAATAGTCTCTCTTTTAAATAAAATTGAAAAAGCCAGTGTGTAACAACAGCTATAATTAATACAGGCTTCACTCCTAGCCTCAAAGTTTGTAGCTGTTTTACTTGGTCACAAAAACCTTTATTGTTAGTTTTAATTTTAAAATTTAAAAACAAAAAAAAAGGTTTTTGCTTTAGTCTTAGTCCGATACTATATTCTCTGTCTAACTCTGTACTAATCATAGCTAAAGCCGTTAACTTAAATAGCCCACTAATTCCGGTGGAATTAGGCGCAGGAATTTAAATTAACGGTAGGTAAACAAGTATTTCGCCAAAAAACTACTTGAAATAAAGCCCCGAGCTCGCAGCCGAAAATTTTTCACTGACTTTGGAATTTTGAATTGTCGAAAATCACGATTGAAAACTCTCTTAACAATCATATAGAACGTGCCGAATTGTACGCTGAAATTTGAAACCTTTTAAAATATGGAAACGTGTGGAAGACTTCGCTGAACGTAACTAATCTTGAAAATTTGAATCAAATCGAAATAGTTTTTACTAAACGAAAATATCAGAAGATGTTCCGAAGAGTTTGCCGAAAGTGAATAATCTTGAAATTTAAATACATTGAAATGTCTACTATCTGAAAATATGAATGATTTCTCTATTAAGTTACGTGTTTGAAAATCCACTATTCTTTTTGAAATTTTGAATCGAAATGCTAAATTAAGTTAACAACAGCTATAATTAATACAGGCTTCACTCCTAGCCTCAAAGTTTGTGGCTATTTTACTTGGTCACAAAAACCTTTATTGTTAGTTTTAATTTTAAAATTTAAAACAAAAAAAAAGGTTTTTGCTTTAGTCTTAGTCCGACACATTATTCTTTGTCTAACTCTGTACTAATCATAGCTAAAACAGTTGTGTTTCATGGTGATTTTCCGCCGAAAATGTAGTTTACAATTCAAATACTTTTGAAATCAGTAGCGATGCTGACCTAATCGTAACTGGGAGAAGATTTAGTAGTAACGCCGAATTAACCTCAATCTCGAAAAAATTCAGTAGCAAGGCTGAATTAATCATAACCACGAAAAGATTCAGTAGCAAGGCTGAATTAATCACAAATCCAAAAGTTTTAGAAGTAACGTCGAATTAATCGCAACCACGAAAAGATTCAGTAGCAAGGCTGAATTAATCAGAACCACGGAAAGATTCTGTAACAACGCTGAATTATTCGCAACCACGAAAAGATTCAGTAGTAACGCCGAATTAATCGCAACTATGAAAATCACGAAAACACAACAACGGCTAAACTTAATATGGGTTTTTCGGTTTTCTCGATGTTTTTGGCTTCTTTACTTTGTCCGCTTAAACTTATTTGATTAGTTTTAAATCGACGAAAGAAAAAACTATAAAATAAGTCTAAGCTAAGTGGCTCGTCCGATAATCTTCCGATTATCAACTCCCACACTAAGCTTAGCCAAAACCGTTGGGCAATATTTGAAAAAAAATGAAAATCTTACTTTTATTATTCTGCGTTATAAATTCAATTTATTCACAAGATAATATTAAAAAACAAGCATTAACTATGTTTGACAACTATTCACCTAAAATTGAAAAATCTCATAATCTAAAAATCCATCATCGAAAAGTAATAATTGGAGACTTAAATAATGATAATTTAAATGATGCTATTGTAGTATTTGGACTGGCTGAAGCTGATGCAAATAGTTTTTTATTCAAACAAGCAGCAGTTTATATAAATTACAATGGAAAACTCAAAGTAGTATCTGGATTTGAACCCGAGTATTGCTTTGAATTTGATAAAATTTACAAAGGAGTAATTTACGTTAAAGAGCTAGAAGCTTGTATCCTTCCTTGGCCTAAAACAATTAATATTCATAAATATATTCTTGAAAATAAACAACTTAAAAAAGTAGGCAACAACAAATATTAGAATAAAGACACCTAATTAAGAAAACAAATATTTGAATTTATTAAGTTAATGAAAAATAGAAAGTTGATTTATATATTACAAGATTTAGACAACGTGTAGTGTAATATGAAAAAATTAATTTTATTATCTATAAATCACTATTTTAATTATTGAAAATGAAACTTGATGAAAACATTGCCCAACAACGGCTAAAGTTAATGTGGGCTGGAGTCTTAATTCGATGTTTTGTGTATATTTACTAAGTCGCTAAATCCTTTTCGATTTAGCTTTTGACAACAAAATTAAAAACTAAACTAAAAGGCTTCAGCTTAGTGCGTTCTCGAAAATCTATGATTTTCTTCTCCCACACTAACCATAGCCAGAGCCGTTGTATATCAGCAAAAAATACAATCCGAAAAAATCAATTTTACGTGTAAATTAATTATATTTGTACGTAAATGAATTAATTATGGATACTAAATTAACTTTGAGTCTCGATAAATCTGTGATTGAGCAAGCTAAAAATTATGCTAAGTCTAATAAAGTTAGCTTATCTAAACTTATTGAATCATACCTATCTTCGTTGACAAAAAAAAAGACTGAAACGAATAAAATCACTCCACTAGTTGAAAGTTTAAGTGGTGTAATCAATCTAGATAGCACAGGTAATTCAAAAGACGATTATACTAATTTTTTAATAGAAAAATATAAATGAGTCGCTTACTAATTGATACCAATATAATAATAGATTTATTAGCTAAGCGTGAAGAATTTTATACTGAAGCAGCTACCTTATTTTCTTTAGCTGACAAAAACGTAATTACATTGACCGTTTCATCTTTGAGTTTTGCGAATACAAATTATATTCTGACAAAATTAAAGTCAAAAGAAGAAGCTAGAACTATATTACGTAAGTTTAAAGTTCTCGTTGAAACTTTATCATTAGACGATAAGGTTACTGAGTTAGCACTTAATGATGAGAATTTTTCCGATTTTGAGGATGGATTACAATATTATTCTGCTATTGAAAATCAAGTAGATATTATTATAACTCGAAATAAAAAAGATTTTAAAAATTCTAAACTTCCTGTTTTAACCGCGAATGAATATTTAGCTAGTAAATAGCCGAATGTACAACAACGGCTAAACTTAATATGGGGTTTTCGGTTTTCTCGGTGTTTTTAGCTTCTTTACTTTGTCCGCTTAAACTTATTTGATTAGTTTTAACTGACGAAGATAAAAACTAAAAATAAGTCTAAGCTAAGTGGCTCGTTCGATAAATCCTTGATTTATCAACTCCCACACTAATCTTAGCCAAAGCCGTTAACTTAAATAGCCCACTAATTCCGGTGGAATTAGGCGCAGGAATTTAAATTAACGGTAGGTAACAAGTATTTCTCTAAAAAATCACTTAAAAAAAGCCCCGAGCTCGCAGCCGAAAATTTTTTATCGACTTTAGAATTTTGAGTTGTCGAAAACCACGTTTGAAAACTCTCTTAACAATCATATAGAACGTGCCGAATTGTACGCTGAAATTTGAAACTGTTTAGAAATGCAGAAACGTGTTGAAGACTTCGCAGAATGTAACTAATCTTGAAAATTGGAATCAAATCGAAATAGTTTTTGCTAAGCGAAAATATCAGAAGATATTCCGAAGAGTTTGCCGAAAGTGAATAATACTGAAATTTAAATACACTGAAATATCTATAATCTGAAAACATGAACGATATTTCTATATAAGTTACGTGTTTAAAAATTCACTATTCTTTTGAAATTTTGAATCAAAATACTAAATTAAGTTAACAACAGCTATAATTAATACAGGCTTCACTCCTAGCCTCAAAGTTTGTGGCTGTTTTATTTGGTCACAAAAACCTTTATTGTTAGTTTTAATTTTAAAATTTAAAAACAAACAAAAAGGTTTTTGCTTTAGTCATAGTCTGACACTTTATTCTCTGTCCAACTCTGTACTAATCATAGCTAAAGCCGTTAACTTAAATAGCCCACTAATTCCGGTGGAATTAGGCGCAGGAATTTAAATTAACGGTAGGTAAACAAGTATTTCGCCAAAAAAATACTTGAAATAAAGCCCCGAGCTCGCAGCCGAAAATTTTTCACCGACTTTGGAATTTTGAATTGTCGAAAATCACGATTGAAAACTCTCTTAACAATCATATAGAAAGTGCCGAATTGTGCACTGAAATTTGAAACTGTTTAGAAATGCAGAAACGTGTTGAAGACTTCGCAGAATTTAACTAATCTTGAAATTTTTAATCAAATCGAAATAGTTTCTACTAAACGAAAATATCAGAAGATGTTCCGAAGAGTTTGTCGAAAGTGAATAATATTGAAATTTAAATACACTGAAATATCTACTATTTGAAAACATAGACAATTTCTTTATTAAGTTGCGTGTTTGAAAATTCACTATTCATTTGAAATTTTGAATTGAAATGCTAAATTAAGTTAACAACAGCTATAATTAATACAGGCTTCATTCCTAGCCTCAAAGTTTGTCGTTGTTTTACTTGGTCACAAAAACCTTTATTGTTAGTTTTAATTTTAAAATTTAAAAACAAACAAAAAGGTTTTTGCTTTAGTCATAGTCCGACACATTATTCTCTGTCTAACTCTGTACTAATCATAGCTAAATCCGTTACACACAAGCTGAAATGACAACCGAGAAACAAATAGCATTAGGAAAAAAGACAGCTCTTATTTCATTCATTATCGGAACTCTAATTTTTGGAATATATTTTTTGACATCTAATTGGCAATTACTTTTTGTCGGTTATGGATTTATAATTGTTGTAGGAATTTTTAATATAATCATGCTGATTTTAACGCTGAGAAAAGTAAATAACGACTCTGAAAATCGAAAAAAACTACTAAAGACAAGCGGATTAATGCTTTGTAAAATCCTGAAATAGGTTGACTAAAAATTCATCTAATATTAGTCACTTATGGAAAGTAATCAAAAACAACACTGCCGAAAAAAAACGTACACCAAAGTAGGTTTTGAACTCAAATTATTCATCATTGACCAAATTCAAAATGGTCAAATTTCTACTAACTTTGCTGCTAAAAAATATAACGTTCCTAGATCTTCTATCGATTATTGGATTAAAAAATATTCTACCTTAGAGCAAAAGAAAAAAGCAATGAGTAAACAGGACGAAATCAAAAAATTGAAAGAGAAAATTGAAGAACTTGAATTCGTGAAAGATTTTCAACAAGACATCATAGCCGACATGGAAATCATCACTGGAGCCGAGTTGTCAAAAAAGTCATTGCCCAAAACATTAGCAGACGAGATTCAGAAAAAGAAACAAAACCGTTTAAAAGAAAATGGTTAACTCAATATTTTGGGATTAGTAAACAAGCTTTCTATAAACGCTTGAAAAATCATCAAAAACAACTACATAACGAACAAATTATCATCAAGCTTGTAAAGGAATGTCGTAACAAAATTGGACAGTTCTTAGGAGCTAAAAAACTATATCATGAACTCAAAAACAAGTTCAAAAACCTTAGAATTAAAAAGGGAAGAGATAAGTTTTTTACACTTCTAAAAAATCATAAACTACTGATTAAGAGAAACAAAAACTATCATGTAACCACCAATTCTAAACACTTATTTTACAAATACAAGAACTTAATTAAATACAAAGTACCCACTAGAGCCGAACAAGTTTGGGTAACGGATATCACATATATTAAAACAGATAAAGGACATGCATACCTGGCACTCGTTACAGATGCGTATTCTAAGAAAATTATGGGCTATAAGATAGATAACAACATGAAGACTCAGCTCTGCTTAGATGCCCTTAAAATGGCTATCAAAAACAGAAAGTATCCTAATCAAAAATTGATTCATCACTCAGATAGAGGTTTCCAATATTGTAATCCTAACTATACAAAGTTTGCCGAAGACAATGGAATAATAATGAGTATGACCGAACAATACGACCCTTACGAAAATGCAGTTGCAGAAAGAATTAACAGAACCTTAAAATATGAATATGGGCTAAAAAATGTCATAAAAAATCTTAAATTAGCGAAAATGATTACCAAAAAAGCAGTCGATATTTATAATAATCTTCGTCCACATTTTAGTCTTGATTTATACACACCAAAACACGTGCACTTTAATCAAAATATAAACTACAAATCATACCGAAGAAACAAAAACAAACTGGAATTATTAACCTTTTAAACATCTAAAAAAGGTCAACCTATTTCAGGACGATACACTTTTAAACATTCCGATTCTATTTATTTATGTTTGGTTCACTATGTTGTTAATTGGAAACATGCGAATTACATTTACAAATACAACCGAAAATAAGCTAACTGAAATAAATATTATCGGCTGCGAAACTGAATATATTTCGGAACTCGAACCGAACGAAAGTAAAACTATTTGGGTTGGAATTACAGGTGATTGTTCAATTAGTGTTAAGTATCAAGAAAACGGAGAAAAAAAGAACGAAATTGTTGCTGGATATGTAACTGGCGGAATGGGACAAAAAATAAACCATAAAATTGGAGGAGAAAATCATTTAGAATTTTAGATCAGAAAAAAGCCGGATGGCTAACAACGGCTAAAGTTAATGTGGGCTTGATTTCTAATCCGATGTTTTGTGTATATTTACTAAGTCGCTAAATCCTTTTCGATTTAGCTTTCGACAATAAATTAAAACTAAACAAAAAGGCTTCAGCTTAGTGCGTATCCGATAAATCGCTGATTTATCTCCTCCACACTAACCTTAGCCAGAGCAGTTGTGTTTCATGGTGATTTTCCGCCGAAAATGTAGTTTACAATTCAAATACTTTTGAAATCAGTAGCGATGCTGACCTAATCGTAACCACGAAAAGATTCAGTAGCAACGCCGAATTAATCGCAACCACGAAAAGATTCAGTAGCAAGGCTGAATTAATCACAACCACGAAAAGATTCTGTAACAACGCTGAATTAATCACAACCACGAAAAGATTCTGTAACAACGCTGAATTAATCACAAATCCAAAAGTTTTAGAAGTAACGTCGAATTAATCGCAACCACGAAAAGATTCAGTAGCAAGGCTGAATTAATCAGAACCACGGAAAGATTCTGTAACAACGCTGAATTATTCGCAACCACGAAAAGATTCAGTAGTAACGCCGAATTAATCGTAACTATGAAAATCACGAAAACACAACAACGGCTAAACTTAATATGGGTTTTTCGGTTTTCTCGATGTTTTTGGCTTCTTTACTTTGTCCGCTTAAACTTATTTGATTAGTTTTAAATCGACGAAAGAAAAAACTATAAAATAAGTCTAAGCTAAGTGGCTCGTCCGATAATCTTCCGATTATCAACTCCCACATTAAGCTTAGCCAAAACAGTTAACTTAAATAGCCCACTAATTCCGGTGGAATTAGGCGCAGGAATTTAAATTAACGGTAAATAAGTAAGAGTTTCTCCAAAAATAGATTTAATAAGACCCCGAGCTCGCAGCCGAAAATTTTTCACTGACTTTAGAATTTTGAATTGTCGAAAACCACGTTTGAAAACTCTCTTAACAATCATATAGAACGTGCCGAATTGTACGCTGAAATTTGAAACTGTTTAGAAATGCAGAAACGTGTTGAAGACTTCGCAGAACTTAACCAATCTTGGAAATTTGAATTAAATCGAAATAGTTTTTACTAAACGAAAATATCAGAAGATGTTCCGAAGAGTTTGTTGAAGGTGAATAATCTTGAAATTTAAACACGCTGAAATGTCTACTATGTGAAACATGAACGATTTCTCTATCAAGTTACGTGTTTGAAAATTCACTATTCTTTTGAAATTTTGAATCGAAATGCTAAATTAAGTTAACAACAGCTATAATTAATACAGGCTTCACTCCTAGCCTCAAAGTTTGTGGCTGTTTTACTTGGTCACAAAAACCTTTATTGTTAGTTTTAGTTATAAATATAAAAACAAACAAAAAGGTTTTTGCTTTAGTCATAGTCTGACACTTTATTCTCTGTCCAACTCTGTACTAATCATAGCTAAAGCCGTTAACTTAAATAGCCCACTAATTCCGGTGGAATTAGGCGTAGGAATTTAAATTAACGGTAAATAGATAAGCGTTTCTGTAAAAAATCACTTAAAAAAGTCCCGAGCTCGCAGCCGAAAAATCTTCACTAACTTTCGAATTTTGAGCTACTGAAAACACGAACGAAAACTCTCTTGACAATCAAATAAAACGTGCCGAATTGTACGCTGAAATTTGAAACCTTTTAAAATATGGAAACGTGTGGAAGACTTCGCTGAACGTAACTAATCTTGAAAATTTGAATCAAATCGAAATAGTTTTTACTAAACGAAAATATCAGAAGATGTTCCGAAGAGTTTATTGAAAGTGAATAATCTTGAAATTTGAATATGCTTAAATATCTATAATCTGAAAATATGAACGATTTTTCTATATAAGTTATGTATTTGAAAAATCACTATTCTTTTGAAATTTTGAATCGAAATGCTAAATTAAGTTAACAACAGCTATAATTAATACAGGCTTCACTCCTAGCCTCAAAGTTTGTAGCTGTTTTACTTGGTCACAAAAACCTTTATTGTTAGTTTTAATTTTAAAATTTAAAAACAAAAAAAAAGGTTTCTGCTTTAGTCTTAGTCCGACACATTATTCTTTGTCTAACTCTGTACTAATCATAGCTAAAACCGTTGCCTACAACCGTGACGAAAAATTTTACGGAATAGAATTCTCTTACCTTATCATTGAATTTATCGTAGCTACATAACTGAAAAACTGAAACGTTGAAATAATAGTAACTACGTAAGCGAAAGCTGAAACGTTGAAGTAATCGTAACCACGTAACCGCAAAACTAAAACGTTGAAATAATCATAAACACGTAACCGAAAGCTGAAACAATTGAAGTAATCGTAACCACGTAACCGCAAAACTAAAACGTTGAAATAATCATAAACGCGTAACCGAAAGCTGAAACGTCGAAATAATCGTAGCTAAGTAACTGAAAAGCTGAAACGTGAATTTATCGTAACTATTCGACTGAAAAGTAGTTATGAAAATGGCAGTAGGCAACAACGGCTAAAGTTAATGCGGGCTTGATTTTTAATCCGATGTTTTGTGTATATTTACTAAGTCGCTAAATCCTTTTCGATTTAGCTTTTGACAAACAAATTAAAAACTAAACAAAAAGGCTTAAGCTTAGTGCGTATCCGATAAATCGCTGATTTATCTCCCCCACACTAACCTTAAGCCAAAACCGTTGTAAATAATTATATAAATGAAAAAAATACTTTTAACCTTAATTTTATTGCTAACTTTAAAAAAATCGTATTCTCAATTAGTAGGTACTAAAGAATTCTCTAAAGAGTTTTATGTAAGTTCATCTAGCCCCCTTGAAGTAACTGATTTAGAAAACAACAGTTTAAATTCTCAAAATATTTATCGAATTCAAATAGTTACGAGAAATACTGGAACTAAGAGTGGAGCTGAATACTTAGTTTGGTTCTCTAATAATGAATGGAAATTAAGAGCTGTAAATATAAGTGGAAAATCTTCAAATCATCCTTTATTATTTATAGATAATAATACAGTAAAAATTAAAACTAATCATAACTCAAAATATTATCTACGAACGTTTATTAAGGAAATAAAGAGTCATGAAAGTGATGTGATTCCTAACATTTTAGGATCTTCATACCAATGGCAAAGAGAAATAAATAACTTATCTTATATTGATGGTAATGTTGGAATTGGAATTGAAAAACCTACTCAAAAGCTCGATGTTAGTGGTAATATTTATTCTTCTGAAAAAATTTTTTCTAAAGTCTCATTAAAATCTAAATTACTGGAAATGGACGATCAAAACAGTAATCTTATAATATATAGAGATTCTGATATTGGTGACTGGGCATTGTTAAGAAGTAACAAAGGAGGAGGGATAGGTATAGTAGGACAACCTGATGTAATTTCGTTATCCGTATCTAGAACTAATAGTAATGTAGGTATTGGTACTTTAAATCCTGGAGATAATTGGAAACTTGCAGTAAATGGAAAAATCAGAGCAAAAGAAATTAAAGTTGAAACTGGATGGGCTGATTTTGTTTTTACAGAAAAATACAAACTTCCTACTTTAAAAGAAGTGGAAAAGCACATAAAAGAAAAAGGTCATCTAAAAGATATTCCTACTTCAGAAGATGTAAATTTAAACGGTATTTTATTAGGTGAAATGAACTCTAAATTACTTCAAAAAATTGAAGAATTAACACTGTATACAATTGAGCAAGAAAAAAAAATAGAGACCCTTGAGAAAAAAAATAAAATTTTAGAATCTCTATTAAAGCGAATACAAATAATTGAAAACAAATTAAAATAAACTATTTACAACAACGGCTAAACTTAATGTGGGTTTTTCAGTTTTCTCGAAGTTTTTGGCTTCTTTACTTTGTCCACTTAAACTTATTTAATTAGTTTTAATCCGCCGAAGTAAAAACTATAAAATAAGTCTAAGCTCAGTAGCTAATCCGATAATTTGTCGATTATCAACTCCCACACTAACCTTAGCCAGAGCCGTTGTAAATAATTATATAAATGAAAGGTCTATTCAGTAACTTAACGCAACAAATCTTAAAATAATAGATTTGTAAAATGAGTAAAAAACATAGACGACTTTCACTTGCCGAAAGAATCATAATTGAAACACTTTTAAACGAAGAGAAATCCAAAGCATACATCGCTAAAAAACTCAACAGATCTCGCTCTACAATCTCTAGAGAAATTAATAAATGGTTTGTTAATGGAAAAGGTAAATATGATGCTAAAATTGCGGATTGGTGTGCTAAAGATGATTACGCTAACAAAAGAAATCTTGATAAAATATCAACTCATAAAAAGTTGAGAAATTATGTTTACAAAGGACTCTTAAAACAATGGACTCCAGAACAAATTTCAGGGAGAATTAAAATCCAATACCCTAACGATACAATCATGTCAATATCACATGAAGCTATTTATAGACATATTTACACTAGACCACAAGCAGTTCTAAATAAAAAATTAATCAAACTACTCGTGCGTAAAAAAAACAGAAGAAGACCTATCAAAAAAGTACGTGGTAAAGGGTCAAAAATCATCAACCAAGTCAGCATAGACAATAGACCCAAACATATTGAGAACAGATTAGAAATTGGTCATTGGGAAGGAGATCTAATTATTGGTAAAGGACATAAATCTGCTATTGGAACTATCGTAGAAAGAAAATCTAGATACACGATAATCGTAAAACTTAAATCTAAAAAAGCTGATGAAGTTGCGAAAATGTTCTCCCAAAAATTAAATCAACTTAATAATATTCTTAAAAAATCTATGACTTACGATAACGGAATTGAAATGGCTAAACACGAAATCATAACCCAGAAAACAGGTATGAAAATTTACTTTGCGCATCCCTACTCTTCTTGGGAAAGAGGTACTAATGAAAACACCAATGGAATCATTAGAAGAGACCTACCTAAAGGAACTGAATTCGATAAAATTGATGAGAAAAAACTAATCGAAATTCAAGAAAAATTAAACAATAGACCTCGTAAAATTATTGGTTATAAAACCCCTAAAGAAATATTGGAATCTGAACTAAAAAATGTAGCTTAGTATTAATCAAAAAATTGCAACAGTTGTTGCGTTAGAACATTGAATGCACGAAATCCTGAAATAGGTTGACTAAAAATTCATCTAATATTAGTCACTTATGGAAAGTAATCAAAAACAACACTGCCGAAAAAAAACGTACACCAAAGTAGGTTTTGAACTCAAATTATTCATCATTGATCAAATTCAAAACGGTCAAATTTCTACCAACTTTGCTGCTAAAAAATATAACGTTCCTAGATCTTCTATCGATTATTGGATTAAAAAATATTCTACCTTAGAGCAAAAGAAAAAAGCGATGAGTAAACAGGACGAAATCAAAAAATTGAAAGAGAAAATTGAAGAACTTGAATTCGTGAAAGATTTTCAACAAGACATTATAGCCAACATGGAAATCATCACTGGAGCCGAGTTGTCAAAAAAGTCATTGTCCAAAACTTTAGCAGACGAGATTCAGAAAAAGAAACAAAACCGTTTAAAAGAAAATGGTTAACTCAATGTTTTGGGATTAGTAAACAAGCTTTCTATAAACGCTTGAAAAATCATCAAAAACAACTACATAACGAACAAATTATCATCAAGCTTGTAAAGGAATGTCGTAACAAAATTGGACAGTTCTTAGGAGCTAAAAAACTATATCATGAACTCAAAAACAAGTTCAAAAACCTTGGAATTAAAATGGGAAGAGATAAGTTTTTTACATTTCTAAAAAATCATAAACTACTGATTAAAAGAAACAAAAACTATCATGTAACCACCAATTCAAAGCACCTATTTTACAAATACAAGAACTTAATTAAAGACAAAGTACCCACTAGAGCCGAACAAGTTTGGGTAACGGATATCACATATATTAAAACAGATAAAGGACATGCATACCTAGCGCTCGTTACAGATGCGTATTCTAAGAAAATTATGGGCTATAAGATAGATAACAACATGAAGACTGAACTCTGCTTAGATGCCCTTAAAATGGCTATCAAAAACAGAAAGTATCCTAATCAAAAATTGATTCATCACTCAGATAGAGGTTTCCAATATTGTAATCCTAACTATACAAAGTTTGCCGAAGACAATGGAATAATAATGAGTATGACCGAACAATACGACCCTTACGAAAATGCAATTGCAGAAAGAATTAACAGAACCTTAAAATATGAATATGGGCTAAAAAATGCCATAAAAAATCTTAAATTAGCAAAAATGATTACCAAAAAGGCAGTCGATATTTATAATAATCTTCGTCCACATTGTAGTCTTGATTTATACACACCAAAACACGTCCACTTAAATCAAAATATAAACTACAAATCGTACCGAAGAAACAAAAACAAACTCGAGTTATTAACCTTTTAAATAACCAAAAAAAGGTCAACCTATTTCAGGACAATACATATCTCAAATTTCCTCTTTTAAAGAGCTTGTTAGTTCAGAATGAAATTTAGATTGAGTCTCCCATATCTGTTCAAATTCATCTAAATAATCTTGTCTGTAAAAAACTTGGTTTTTCAAACTGGTGTGTCTATTATTTTGAATCTGTCTGTATAAATACTGCCCTACTGTTATTTTGTTGAAATATAACTTTTTACTCCTATCACCTATAGCTCCTAAATAACCGCTTGATTTGTTTAAATCATTATTAATTTCCTGTAGTACAATCGCTAAAGTTTCTAAATCAATTTTAATATTTAAAGACTCATTTCTCCATTTATACTTTTCTAATCTTTTGCTAATTGCATTACCTTTTTGAGTAATTCCTTTGATATCAAAAGGCTCTTTACAAATCGCCCATGTTTGATTTTTGTTTTTACCTTCTAAATTTCGAAATAATTCGTCCGTTAAAACATCTGAGTAATATTGCTTTTGAAACTCCCATACTTTTAAAAATTCATTTTTTAAATCAGATTGATAAAAATCTGGAACGTACTTTTTATCTTCTTTCAATAATTGATAGACGTATTGACCTGGGGTTACATTTTGGTCATACAATTCTTTTGCCACAGCCATACCATCAATTAAGGTTCCTTCCTCCTCATTTCTAGCTTTTCTGCTACTTTTATATCCTCTTTTTTTATTAATGGTCAATAGAACCCTAGCAAGTTCCTCTTTTTCAATGCGCTTTTTAGCCGATTTAGCCCTAAGACTAAGTGTTTCGAAAGTGGAGTTCTTTCCCGTTTCTGTAAGAATAGATTCTGATTTAAGGATATTATTTTTCAGCAAAATTTCTATTAAATTTTGTCTCCTTAGTTTAAAACGTTGCAAGTTTCTGCGAGCACCTCTTTTTAAAGTTCTATCTGCGTTGACAGCTAGAGAATTCCCTTTTTCGAAGTCAGTAATTTCATCTGTACTAAGTGGATTGACTCTGACACCAAGTTTTACGATTTCTGATACTTCTTCTTTGTTTTCTGCTTCACGAACTAAGGCCCAACCAATGGAGGTTGTCCCTAAGTCTAATCCTAAAATTTTTTTCATGCTATTTTTTATATGTCTATTGCCTAAGAGCAATAGTGAATTGACTTCGTTTTTAAAAGAAATTATTTTAATTTATAAAACGTTATAATTAAATATAATTATTTATGTCATTACTTCATAAAAAAAAATTAAATTAGCAATACAATTTGAAATCAATTCACAATAAGGATTATTCCGTTGTGAAAACATTTAAAACGGCAACTTTGGTTGTCGTTTTCTTTTTATAACAAATAATACGATGAATCAGTGCTTTAAGAATACAACTCGATTTACATTCTTATGTTGAACGCTTTTTTTAGCTTTTGGATCTAAATAGCGTACAATATTTGTTATAATAAAAAAGCTTCAACAGATGTTGAAGCTTTTTCGCGGTCTGGACGGGACTCGAACCCGCGACCCCCTGCGTGACAGGCAGGTATTCTAACCAGCTGAACTACCAGACCGTTGCTGTTAGCGGTGGCAAATATACAACCTTTTTACACTTTACCAAATACTCGAAAGTTATTTTTTAGCTTAATTTTTTATTGATGAGTTAAACGTTTAATTACCAATCTATAGCGATGTGATTCACTCAATGTAATGTTCAATTTTTTGGCTTGAAACTTATTTGATATCTATCAGTCTAGAAATTTAAATGATTTACTATTCAGCAATGAAGGGAAAATAAATAATAACAATTAGTGCTTAGGATATAAAAATCAGCATTGTATCTGACATCTAATTTAAATTTCGCACAGCGTTCACTAAAGCAAAAAAAGCTTCAACAGATGTTGAAGCTTTTTTGCGGTCTGGACGGGACTCGAACCCGCGACCCCCTGCGTGACAGGCAGGTATTCTAACCAGCTGAACTACCAGACCGTTGCTATTAGCGCTGGCAAATATACAACTAAACACTAGTTATACAAAAAGATTTTTAATGTTTTTTAAGCAATAAAAACCTTGCCATTTTATCTTACTATTTATCAATATTTTACGCAAAAAAAAGACCACTTAAAAGTGGTCTTTCTGTAATGATTAACTATTAATTTATTACAAATTAGCAGTAATTTTTTCTGCGTATGTTGCTTTTGGAGCTACTCCTACTTGCTTATCTACAATTTCTCCTCCTTTAAAAACTAATACTGTTGGAATGTTTCTTACTCCGTATTTTGCAGCAAATTCTTGATTTGCATCTACATCAACTTTACCAATGACTGCTTTACCAGCAAATTCTTCTGTTAACTCATCTATAATAGGAGCAACCATTCTACAAGGTCCACACCAAGCTGCCCAAAAATCTACCAATACTGGCTTATCTGACTTTAATACTACCTCTTCAAACGTTGCATCTGTAATTTCTAATGCCATAATTTTATGTTTTAATGTATTTATCTTCTTAATTACTAAAGCAAAAATATAGAAATATTTTAGCTATTAGGTTATATCATTAATTACTTTTTCTTATGAGTCTATAATTCCTTTTGATACTTACAAGTTTTATTGTTCTGCCATATTAGGGCTTAACCATCGTTCTGCTTCTGCGTTTGAAATTCCTCTCCTTGCTGCAAAATCATGAACCTGCTCTTTTGTTATTTTACCCAAACCAAAATAATTGGCATCTTTATGTGCAAAATAATGTCCCGAAACTGATGCTGTAGGAAACATGGCCAAACTATCTGTTAACTCTACTCCTATGTTCTCTTTAACGTTTAGCAACTCCCACAACTGAATTTTTTCTGTATGGTCTGGACAAGATGGATATCCTGGTGCTGGACGAATTCCTTGGTAAGCTTCTTTAATTAAATCTTCATTAGACAGATTTTCTGCGCTCGCATAACCCCAATCTTCTTTTCTAACTTTATCATGTAAATATTCAGCAAAAGCTTCTGCAAATCTATCTGCCAGCGCTTTTACCATAATACTGTTATAATCATCTAAGTTTTGTTTGTACTCTTCGGCTTTTTCTTCTACTCCAAAACCAGCCGTTACACAGAAAGCACCTATATAATCTTCCAATCCTGTTTCTTTAGGAGCTATAAAATCTGCCAAAGCTCTTTGAGGTTTACCTTTTGCTTTTTTAGATTGTTGACGCAAAGTCAACATAGTTTGTAACACTTCTTTCCTATCTTTATCCGCATACAACTCAATATCATCATAATTCACCCTATTGGCAGGAAATAGTCCATAAACAGCTTTGGCCGTAAACCATTTTTCTGCAACTATGGTATCTAACATTTCCTTAGCATCTTTATACAAATCCGTAGCTTGTGCACCTACCACCTCATCTTTTAAAATAGCTGGAAATTTACCGTGTAACTCCCAAGATTGAAAAAACGGAGTCCAATCAAAATATGGTAACAATTCTTCTAGTGGTAAATCATGAATTACTTGAACACCCGTTTTGCGTGGCGTATAAACCGTATCAGGAGTAAACTCTAATTTATAATTGTTTTCTCTTGCCTCTGCCAACGGTAAATAAACTTTCTTTTTGGCTCTACTTAAAAATCCTTCACGGACTTTATCATACTCTGCATAAGTTTTATCTCTAAACGCTTTTGCAACAGTCTTGTCTTCTCCAATTAGTGTACTTGTAACGGGTACAGAACGAGAAGCATCTAACACATGGACAACTCCTCCGTCGTATTCTGGAGCAATTTTAACGGCTGTATGTGCTTTAGAAGTTGTAGCACCACCAATTAATAATGGGATTTTAAAATCTAAACGCTTCATTTCTTTGGCTATGTGCACCATTTCATCCAAAGACGGAGTAATCAAACCACTCAATCCTATCACATCCACCTTTTCATCGATGGCCGCTTGCAATATTTTTTCTGGAGGCACCATGACTCCTAAATCCACAATTGCGTAATTGTTACAGGCTAGAACAACTCCTACAATATTTTTACCAATATCGTGGACATCTCCTTTTACCGTAGCCAACAATACTTTTCCTTGAGGTGGACTATTCTCATCCTTAGCAGCTTCTATAAAAGGCATTAAATGAGCTACTGCTTTTTTCATCACACGGGCAGATTTTACCACTTGGGGTAAAAACATTTTACCTTCTCCAAACAAGTCTCCTACAACCCCCATTCCAATCATTAGATGACCTTCAATTACTTCCAAGGGTTTGGCTACTTGCAATCGTGCTTCTTCTACATCTCCCACAATAAATTGATCAATACCTTTGACCAATCCATGGGTAATTCTTTCTTGTAGCGGTAATTCTCTCCACGCTAATGTTTGTGCCTCTGTTTTCTTTTCTCCTTTAAAGCTTTCTGCAAAATCTAACAAACGTTCCGTAGCATCGTCACGTCTATCTAAAATTACGTCTTCTACGTGTTCTAACAAATCTTTAGGAATATCATCATAAACCTCCAACATAGCAGGGTTTACAATTCCCATATTCATCCCTTTTTTGATTGCATGATACAAAAACACGGAGTGCATTGCCTCACGTACAGGGTTGTTTCCTCTAAAAGAAAAAGAAACATTACTCACCCCTCCACTAACACTTGCATTGGTTAAATTGGTACGAACCCAATGCGTTGCTTCGATAAAATCGATGGCATTTCTTCTGTGTTCTTCCATTCCTGTAGCCACAGGAAAAATATTTAAATCGAAAATAATATCTTCGGAAGGGAAACCACACTCATCCACCATGATACGGTAAGATCGTTCCGCTATTTCTATTCTTCTCTGATAAGTATCTGCTTGTCCCACTTCGTCAAAAGCCATTACAATGACAGCAGCACCATACATTTTTAGTTTTTTGACTTGGGCTTTAAAATTCTCTTCTCCTTCTTTTAAGGAAATTGAGTTAACCACACATTTACCTTGCACTACTTGTAAACCAGCCTCTATAATATCCCATTTAGAGGAGTCAATCATAATAGGAACACGAGCAATATCTGGTTCTGCCATGATTAGGTTTAAGAAACGAACCATCGCTTCTTTTCCATCAATCAATCCATCATCCATATTAATATCAATGATTTGTGCTCCCCCCTCTACTTGGTGCAACGCGATAGCCAAAGCTTCGTCATACTGCTCTTCTTTAATCAATCGTAAAAACTTACGAGAACCTGCTACATTGGTTCTTTCTCCTACGTTGATAAAATTCATATCAGGACTTAGAATTAGAGGTTCTAAACCTGATAATCTCATGTATTTGGTTTGTTTTATTTCGCTCATTACTTTCGCTTAGTTACGAGTACTGGGTACAAAGTACAAAGTCTCATAAAATATAACTGACTACTAACTACTATTTACTTTGTACTAGTTGTTAGCAACTTTTCTCGGTTCTGCTTTGGCGGCTATGTCTGCAATTGCTTGTATATGTTCAGGAGTAGTTCCGCAACAACCTCCAATAATATTAATCAAACTTTTATCTAAATAACCTTGTATTTGTGTGGCCATTTGGCTAGGTGTCTCATCGTATTCTCCAAAAGCGTTTGGCAATCCTGCATTAGGATGTGCCGATACTGCGTAAGGTGTGTTACTAGCAATAGCCTCTAAGTGTGGTACCAAGGCATCAGCACCCAAAGCGCAATTTAAACCTACACTTAACAACGGAATGTGAGACACTGATATTAAGAAAGCTTCTGCGGTTTGACCTGATAAAGTTCTTCCCGAAGCATCTGTAATTGTTCCACTTAACATAACAGGCACATCTATATTCCTTTCGTCCTTAACTTCTTCAATTGCAAATAATGCAGCTTTGGCATTTAAGGTGTCAAAAACCGTTTCTACCAATAAGATATCTACTCCTCCGTCCAACAAAGCTTCGGATTGCTGTTTGTACGCAATTCTTAGTTCATCAAAAGTAACGGCTCTGTAGCCAGGATCATTAACATCTGGAGACATACTCAAAGTTCTGTTCGTAGGCCCTATAGATCCAGCTACAAAACGAGGTTTGTGAGGCTCTCTTGCCGTAAACTCACCTGCTACTTCCTTAGCTATTTTGGCAGACTCGTAGTTCAATTGATAAACAGCATCTTCCATCTCGTAATCTGCCATGGCAATAGTAGTTGATGAAAAGGTATTGGTTTCGGCAATGTCTGCTCCAGCCTCAAAATACTTTGCGTGAATTTCCTTAATCGCTTTAGGTTGCGTAATAGATAGCATATCGTTATTCCCTTTTACGGGTACGTGCCAATCTTTAAATTGCTCCCCTCTATAATCTTTTTCGGTGAATTTGTACTGCTGAATCATGGTACCCATGGCACCATCCAATACTAAAATTCGTTTTTTAAGTTCTTCTCTAATATTTGCCATGTGTTTTGTTTGGCTTATGGGTCGGAAATACAAACTTATCTTACCCCTTATTTTGACTTGCAAATATACGATTTATAGTCTTAAATAAAACTTTACTCACTACTTAGTTCGCAAGCTAAAATCTGTCGATTTTGTTTGTGTATCATCTACTTGTTTAACATTTGATAGAAGCGAATTCAAACGGTGTGACTACCACAACTAGTGCTTTAAATATCTCAATGTTACAATTGACAGCCATCAACAGCATATATACAGTCTTTAAATACTTTAGAGGGAGAAACATAATTTAAAAAACACAACGCAATGAGCAACGATAAAGAAAATCCGAAATTCCCCTTTTTACATATGTGGGTTGATGAAAACAAACAAAGTAGAATTGATGAAACTTTTATGACCGGGTTTGGTAAAAAAAATATGGGTGAAGGTGCCGACCCGCAATGGTTAAAACCATTTCCAGGTAAAGTTTCTGATATTAAATTTACTGTTTTACCCGTGGGTTGGGTTGGAGACTGGCATGAAACCCCTAAACCACAATGGGTAATTCCTACTAAAGGGACTTGGTTTATAGAAACACAAGACGGTAACAGAGTAGAGATGGGGCCTGGAGATATTCATTTTGGTCAGGACATAGGTACCAAAGAAATTGACAGTAAAAAGGGACACAAATCTGGAACTGTAGGAGACGAACCTTGCTACCAAATGGTCATTCAGTTTGAAACTTCTCCTGCAGCACAAACCAAAAATCCGTTTTAGCATGAACTTTACTCGTATTATTAAACAAGCCCATACTCCGCAGGTACTTCATACCAACGATGTGGAAATTTACGACGACCGTTTAAAGCCTGTTTTAAAAGAAAAGAAATGCCTACGCTTATTGTATAACGATGCTATTTGGAGTGAGGGTCCCATCTGGTGGGAAAAAAACAAAACATTGGTATGGAGTGATGTTAGAGGAAGAAGAGTTTTTGGTTGGAAAGAAGATGGAACCGTAGGTTTATTGACTAAGACAAGCTATTTTAATAACGGGAATACCATAGACATCCATGGTAACTTAATCAGTTGCGAACATGGACGTAGAGGAATCAGCAAGTTTGTAGATAACGATTTCAAGATACTAATCGATCATTACAAAGGGTTAAAATTAAACTCTCCTAACGACATCATTACTGACAAAAAAGGAAATATTTGGTTTACAGATCCTACTTTTGGCATTGATATGCCTGCGGAGGGATATCCTATTGAATCGGATTTAAAACACACCAGCGTATATCAATATACAAACGATTATAAACTGTTATTGATGGTTGAGGCTAATCAACCTAACGGTTTGGGATTCTCTCCTTGTGAAACCAAGTTCTATATTTCTCAAACTCCACAGGACGATCCAGAATCTGTTGGAATCTACGTTTTTGATTGGGATGGTAAGGCATTAAAAAACAAACGTTTTTTCGCAAAGGTGAAAGATGGAATTGCAGATGGTTTTGCCATTGATCGCAGGGGATGGCTGTGGTCTAGTTCAAAGTCTGGAATTGTTATTTTTGACTCTGAAGGTACAGAAATAGGTAAGATACCTACCCCACACATTGTGAGTAATTGTACTTTTGATACTGAGCAAAAAAGATTATTTATTACAGGGCAAGAATCTCTTTGGATGGTAGCCTTATCATAAAGCAAAAAAGGTAGATGATCTCAATCATCTACCTTTTTTTATTTATCATTTATCACTACTTATCCTCTATTTTCTTTTAATAATTCCTGAAGGAAAACTACCCAAATTAGCTCCGAACGCGTGCGTTGTAGGTGCTGTGGCAGCATCTTTTTCAATGGTGCTTACTAGTGGTTTAATGGAAAAAGGTTTTACTGAATTATCAGGAAAAGGCTCTAATGAAATAACTGTCATTGTAGTACCATCTCCATTTAATACCAATGGAAAAGTAAACCCGTCAGGTGCATTCAAGAAAAAGTCTTCTCCAGGGATAGGTGGTCCTGCATTCTCAATACCACTAAATAAATTCTCAGCATCTCTTTCGTCAAATTTGGTAAATGTACCTGTAGAAAGTGGTTTACCATCTACAACCACCCATCCTTCGTATCTCCATCCTGAAGTGGTTTCAAGCTCTGGCATATCTTTTAAACCTGCTGTTGGTGGTGCTCCAGGTGTTCCAAACCAAATTCCGTTTTCATCATTGCCATTGTTGGTTCCAGTTTCGTCTGTAGGAGTTCTTAAAAAATAAGTTCCGTTTGCGTTACCAAATTCACCATCTCCCGCTGCGTTAATTCCTGGAACTAAATTGGCAATTACCGCTGCAGAATTTCCAGAGAAATTTGCCGCTAACATTTTAGTTTCAGAAGGTGCTGGATCTGGATCAATCGTAGGTTCAATAGACAATACAAACTTAGTAGCACTTGCTAGCATTGTTTCATCCACCTCAAAAGAATTTTTTGAAAAAGAACCGTTGTCATCAACTGTGAATATACCTGTAGAAACGGGATCTCCATTTACAATAATCCAACCTTCGTAAACATAACTAGGTCCCAAATTTTCTAAACCGCTAATTGATAATTCTAAATTATCATTACTCGCTTGTGCATTAGCGTTGTCATCGTCATCGCTACAAGATCCTAAGAGCATTCCTAATGATAGCAAACTAGCTGCAAAAATTCTATTCTTCATTTTGTTTTTGATTTTAATTATAAAATCAAATTTAGATGAGCTTGTTTATTAATTATGTTAGCTAGCTAACACATAGCTCTTTTTTTAAAATAATTTTAGTTCTATTAAACGCTATTAAACCTTCATCCTTTAGCTCGTTTAACACAATATTTAAACTCGGCCTAGAAGTACCGATTAAGCTAGCAATGTCTTTTTGTGTGTAGGGGTGTTCAATTTCTGTGTGATGAGTAATAGGGTTTACAGCACCATAATCTTTAGCCAAGTCGGATAAAAACTCAGTCACTCTAGTTCTACAATCTTTAAACATTAGAATCTCTAATCTTCTCTCTAACTTTTTAATTCTGTAGTTGATGAATTTGTAAATATTTAAAGCAAAATTTTGATTATCTCTCATCAAATCATGTAGTGTATTTACTTCTATGGGACATACAGAGGTATTATTATTCAGCACTTTAGCAAATTCATTTCTAGTATTTTGCTCTAAAAGCGCTTTTTCTCCAAAAACTTGCCCTTTTTTTAATACCGCTTTAACAACCTCATCTCCTTGGGGAGTGTAGTAACCTATTTTTACTTTTCCGGACTGAATCAAGAATAATTTGCTAGCGCTGTCCAAAGAAAAGTATACGTAATCGTTCTTTTTAAAATTTAAAAATTGGTGACAAGCAGCATAGTCTTTGAATTTATGGGGACACAATTTTCCAAACAAATTCACATTTTCAATAAACCAAAGTTGTTGAGTCATAATTTTTATATCCTTAAATAATGACTTTGGTCGTTTTTAGTCGCTAGTAATTACAAAACTCTCTGCTCATATTAGCGTGTGCTCCGCTTGAGAAAAAATCCGTTGGATAAGTAGAATTGATAGGGATTTTATACCGCAAACTATACTCTTGAATTGTGAGTTAACTTTATTAGTATAATTTTATATCGAAATTTGCTGGAAACGAAAATTTTAGAAATTCGTAATCCTTATATCATGCTTACGTTACTGCGTTAAAAAAGTTGAGATTTGGATTTGTTAAACTCGTAGTCATATCAATTTATATGCTTGTTTGGCAATTTCTAGCTCCTCGTTAGTAGGAATTACCAACACTTTTACTTTTGAGTTTTTACTGCTAATTAAAGTTGTTTCTTTAGGACGTTGGTTATTCAACTCAACATCCAATTCAATTCCCAAGTATTCTAAATTTTCGCAGATCAAAGTTCTTAAGTCTACACTATTTTCACCTGCTCCCGCTGTAAAAACAATAGCAGTTAAACCATTCATGGCAGCGGTATACGCTCCAATATATTTTTTAACCCTGTAGGCATACAAATCTAAAGCTTCTTTACACACTTTGTTTCCAGCGTTGGACTGGCCCACCAAATCTCTAAAATCAGAATAACCCGTCATACCAAGCATCCCACTTTTTTTGTTTAAAATGTCACTCACCTGTTCTGCAGAGTAACCTACATTTTTTATTAAATGTAAAATTACAGAAGGATCAATATCTCCAGTTCTGGTCCCCATGGCTAAACCCGTGGTAGGAGAAAATCCCATAGAATGATCTACACAAATTCCATTTTGGATGGCAGATACCGAAGCACCGTTACCAATATGTAAGGTGACTAATTTTGTTTGAGCTGTTCCTAAAAACTCATTAGCTTTTTCTGATACATATTTGTGGCTAGTTCCATGAAAACCATAAACTCTTATTTTTTTTTCTTCCGTTAGTTCTTTCGGAAGGGCATATTTATAAGCTTTAGAAGGGATTGTTTGATGAAAAGCCGTATCAAAAACAGCAATTTGGGTTGCCTGTGGGAATAGCTCTTCGCATACTTCAATCCCCAGTAAATTTGCAGGATTATGCAATGGAGCTAAAGAAAACAAACCTTTAATTTCTGATTTTACTTCAGGAGTAACAATTTGAGTTTTAGAAAACGTATTTCCACCGTGTACCACTCTGTGCCCAATAGCTTTTAAGTCTTTAGTAGATTTTAGAACTCCAATGTTAGCATCTAATAAATGTTTAACTAAGGTAGATAAACCCTCTTTGTGATTGGCTATCTCAGCCACCACAGAAACCTCTTTACCATTTGCAGGATTGTACACAAAATTTGAGTTTTCTTGACCAATGCGCTCTATCAAACCGTCACAAATTACTGTTTCTGACGGCATGTCTATCACTTGATATTTTAAAGAAGAACTTCCTGAATTTATAACTAATATATTCATTTTTGCTTTTTATAATTCTTGTGCTTGAATAGCGGTAATAATCACTGTATTAAAAATATCATCTACCGTACAACCTCTACTTAAATCATTTACTGGCTTGTTCAATCCTTGTAACATTGGACCAATAGCCAAAGCACCTGTTTCTCGCTGAATAGCTTTGTAGGTATTATTCCCCGTATTCAAATCCGGAAAAACCAACACTGTAGCTTTTCCGGCTACTTCGGAATTTGGCATTTTACTCTTAGCTACTCCTTTATCTACAGCGGCATCGTATTGAATTGGTCCCTCTACTTTTAAATCGGGACGTTTGCTTTTTACAATTTCTGTCGCTGTTCTTACTTTATCTACTTGAGCTCCTTTTCCCGAGGATCCTGAGGAATAAGACAGCATAGCCACCCTTGGCTCTATTCCAAAATTGGCTGCAGAGTCTGCCGAAGAAATTGCAATTTCTGCCAACTGCTCTGCTGTAGGGTCTGGGTTGATGGCACAATCTCCAAAAATGGCCACCCTATTATCCATACACATAAAAAAGATAGAAGACACTACAGATACATTAGGTTTGGTTTTGATAAACTGCAAAGCTGGCCTAATGGTATGTTGCGTTGTGTTTACTGCTCCAGAAACCATTCCATCTACCAATCCCTTATGAACCATCATAGTTCCAAAATAGGAAACGTCGGTCATGGTATCCCTAGCAGTATCTAGATTCATTCCCTTGTGTTTTCTCAGCTCGTAAAATGTGTTTACGAAGTCTTCAAAATATGCTGAGCTTGCAGGATTCAGCACTTTTATTTTATCAAAATTAATGGCAACATCAATTTTTTCTGCTCTTAATTTTAAATCTTCTATATCTCCCAACAATACTACTTCAACAATACTCAACGTGGCTAACATGGCAGCAGCTTGTAAAATACGAGGATCGTTTCCTTCGGGAAGCACAATTTTCTTTTTTACTTTACTAGCCCTATCAATCATGTTATACTGAAACATTTTTGGAGTCATTCCCACTACTTTTGTTTTGATTAACTGATGGGTGAGTTCCGATGTTGGAATGTACTTGTCAAAAATTCTGATAGAGGCTAAAATTTTATCCGTATTCTCTTTGTAAATCTGCGCTTGTACATTGGCTACATTAGTAGCAGCCTCAAAAGTTCCCGTCTTTACGGATAAAATTGGAACTACATCAGACAAACCATCAATCAACTTTAAAATCGTTTTTTCTGGTTTTAACCCGCCTGTTAAGACAATTCCTGATACTTTAGGGTAATTTTTTGAGCTGTTTGCTTGTAAAGAACCTAAAATTATGTCTGCTCTATCTCCAGGAGTAACTACCAAATAGTTGTCCGCATAATGCTCTAAATGATTTCTCAACTGCATAGCTCCTACTCCATAAGCTCCAATAGGATTATTTAAACCATCCTCTCCAAACATTATTTCTGCATCTAACTCTCTAACAATTTCTGCCACAGTAGGATTGGATAATTTATTAGAATAAGGTATGATAGATTTGATAACAGATGATGGAACAATTTTAGACAAATGTTCCTCTATCACTTCTACGTGTTTTTTATTGGCTTTGTTAATGATAACCGACAAAACATTAACCTCATCTCTGGTAAAAGTGTCGTAAATTAATTTTGTGCTTTCAATAAGGTCGTGCACTGATATTCCTTTTTTTGCTTTACTGATAATCAAAGCAGGAATTCCCAAGTTTTTGGCTATGTTAACATTTAATTCTGCTTCAAAAGAAGTAGCATTCCCTTCAAAATCCGTCCCCTCCACCAATACAAAATCATATTTAGCTTCCAATTTTTTATATCGTTTGATGATGGTATCTATCACCTCTCCACTTTTTCCCTGGTTCCTTTTGGTAATTACCTCCTTACCTGTAAACACATAGGCATCTTTGTATTCGATATCTAAATCAAAATGAGATAATATAGTTTCTATATGAAAGTCTTTTTGATTCTTTTTAGTGGTAATTACAGGTTTTAAGTAACCTACTTTGGTTGTTTTACCCAACAACAAACGCATTAAACCCAAAGTAACTATAGATTTACCACTGTTAGAATGTGAAGCCGCAATGTAAATAGCTTTACTCATAATGTTCTAGTCTTTTACACAAAAATAAGACTTAAAATTTCTAAAAAACTAATATTAATCATACTTTTAAACAATCTGGTGATTTGTAAAAAATGAAGTATATCGTACTACTTAGAGGGATAAACGTGTCTGGTAAAAACAAAATTTTGATGAAAGAATTTTGTCAAGTTTTATTACAAGATTCTCGTTTTGAGGAAGTAAAAAGTTATATTCAAAGTGGAAATTTTATAATCACCTCAACGATTGCTTCTGCTCATAACATTCGAAAAATAATCGAAGATTTTATTGATGCAAATTATCATTATAAAATTACTGCCTTTTGTTACAAAGTAGATGAGTTTAAAGCTATTTTAGACCAACATCCTTACGAAATTTTAGACAAAAAGAACTACGTAACTTTTACGTTGAGTAAACAGAAACAACTTAACCAGTTAGAGCTCTCTAATTTTGGAAATGATCTGTTCAGTGTAAACAACTCCATCATTCACATACGTTATCACACCCAATACAGTGACTCTAAGCTGAATAATTCATACATCGAAAAAACAACACAAACCACAGCTACTACTCGTAATTGGAATACCCTTCAAAAATTGATTTTGATAGCTACTTAAAAGCAAAAAACCTCGTGGTGACGAGGTTTTTAATTTTTTGTATATACGATATCGTGACTAATTGGGGTTAGTCACTTCGGTTACATTCCTTAATTGAATTCTAATAATTAGCGTTTGCCTGAACACCCCTCCATTTATTGTTGGTTCTAATCCGGTAGGAACTATCAAAAGCCCTTCACCTGAATTTTCAAATGTTCTTGGACCATTAACCGATTCTACAACATCTCCAGACTTAAAAAGAGGTAAAGTTGCTGTATACGCATTGTCTTCTGTGGCTAAATTTCTAAAAAAAGTACGCTCTCTTTCGATGTTGCTAATTCCAGTATTTTGGTTGAATAAATCTATTTGAGGGAAATTCCCTTCGTCGTTTGCTATAAAATTAAAATACTCAAATCCTACTTTTACAATATCATTACTGTCAGGAGAGATATTACTACCCTCTTTTGTTTTGTAAACGTAAACGATATAGTCTATACCTTCCCTTCTATATGTCACTGGAGTTAAATTAGGATCATTCTTTAAAGAAACCTGATTATCGTCAATAATTTTAAACATATCAATAGACTCATCATAATAAGTTGCATTGATAAAGGCTTCAATATTGCTCTTATCATTATCATAGATTTCTTGAGGTGTGAGTACATCAACTTCATCTTCTTCACAGCTAACTAGCAGGATTGATAATAAAGCGAAGAATATATTTTTAAAATTCATATTTATTAATTTTGAAATCGCAATTTACAATTTTCATATCTTAGCAAAAAAATAAACTTCTACAAATCTCTATATGCGAATAGACAAATATTTATGGACTATAAGAATGTTTAAAACGCGTTCTATTGCCACCGATGCATGCAAAAAAGGACACGTAAAGCTCAACGGTATTAACGTAAAACCTTCTAAAGAAGTATACATTGGAGAAAAAATAATTGTCAGAAAAAATCAAATTAATTATCAGCTAGAAGTTTTAGACATTCCTCCCAACAGAGTGGGTGCCAAATTGGTAGATTTATATAGAAAAGATACCACTCCTAAAGAAGCGTTTGAGCATACAGATTTGTTAAAATTTGCCAAAGATTATTATAGAAAAAAAGGAGCTGGACGACCTAGTAAAAAAGATAGAAGAGATTTAGATGACTATCAAGAAAACAATACATTTGACAACGAAAATTAAACTTATTTGTACATGAACAAGTCTATTATTTTAAATCACGAAGAAATTACGCAAAAAACAAGGAGAATTGCGTTTCAAATTCTAGAGCATAATTATGATACTGATGAAATTGTTTTAGCAGGAATCAAAGGCAATGGATTTGTTTTTTCTCAGCACCTAAAAGCCCACCTAGAAAAAATTAGCGATTTAAAAATTACTTTGTGTGAATTGTTTTTGGATAAAAAGAATCCTTTATCAAAAATAGAAACTAGTATTTCTGAAGAAGCTTATCAAAATAAAAATATTGTTCTTGTAGATGATGTTTTAAACTCTGGTAAAACACTTATTTATGGAGTTAAGCATTTTTTAGAAGTTCCTCTAGCTTCATTTAAAACCGCTGTGCTAGTTAATAGAAATCATAAAAAATACCCTATTAAAGCCGATTTTAAAGGAATTTCTTTATCTACTTCTTTACAGGAGCATATAGAAGTTGATTTTAGTAATGAAACAGATTCTATTGCTTATTTGTGTTAATAAACTACAGACTTGCTAAAATTTCCGAAGTGATTTGTGATACAGATTTATTGTCAACCAAAACTGCAACTTTGGCTTGTAAGTAAAAATGCCTTCTCTCAAATAAATGCTTTCCTATAAACTCAGGTAAGTCTTCTTCTGTAATTCTAGCTATCAAAGGTCTTTTACTTTTTTCAGGCAACAACCTTTCCACTAAAGTAGGAATGTTGGCACTCAAATAAACAGAAGTTCCTTTCTCATTCACCAACTCCATGTTGTTACCAAAACAGGGAGTTCCTCCTCCTAAAGAGAGTACAAAATTTTCGTCGCTATCTAGCAATTCTTTTAATGTGCTAGTTTCTAATTTTCTAAAATACACTTCTCCTTTGTTAGAAAATATTTCTGTAATGGATCTTTGTTCCTTTTGTTCTATATAGTCATCTAAGTCTATTCTTTTAACCTGCAATTGTCTGCTCAACGATTTTGATATGGCCGATTTTCCACACCCCATATAACCTAAAAGAATTACTTTCATATTTATTTATCTGTTTGCTTAACGATTACAAATATCCTAGAAAAAAGATTTGAAAAAAAGTTTTTAGACTTAAAAAAACCTTTATATTTGCACCCTCATTGACCTGGTAGCTCAGTTGGTAGAGCATCTCCCTTTTAAGGAGAGGGTCCTGGGTTCGAGCCCCAGCCCGGTCACAAAACCTAACTAATTAAGTAGTTAGGTTTTTTTGTTTAAAAAAATCACATTTTGGCTTATTTTAAATTCACCGCCAGACAGTTTTCAGTTGTAAATACTTAAATTTTTTTTAGTGTTATTTTAAATAAAAAAAGATATTTGTAATACCAAAAGCACTCATGGCGAAATTGGTAGACGTGCTACCTTGAGGGGGTAGTGTCCTTATGGACGTGCTGGTTCGAATCCAGTTGAGTGCACAAACAATTTATATGGAAATTACCTATTCAATAAACGAACTTCCAAAAGTTGCGGCCAAAATTATTGAGCATAGTAAGAGCAAAACTTTATTGTTTTATGCCTCTATGGGAACTGGTAAAACGACATTAATTAAAGAAATAGCCAAACAACTAGGCTGCACCATCAGCTCCTCTCCAACCTTTTCATTGGTAAATGAATATGAAACCAAGGGTAACGAAATCCTTTATCATTTTGATTTTTATAGAGTTGAAGATGAAAACGAAGCCTACGATATGGGTATTGAAGAATATCTCTACAATAACCGATGGTCTTTTATTGAATGGCCCGAGAATATAGAAAATTTATTACCTTTAGATGCGCAGGTAATTACAATTGAGACAAACGAAGACAACTCTAGAACTTTGTTACTAAAAGATTAGCCTGTACTCAACATTACTTTGTCTATGGGAAAACACACAACTGCATTTGGTAAAATTGAATTTCACGTTCAAGAAGAGAGATTGGCTGTAAAACCTAAAAAAGGAGATCTTTTCATTGGTATTCCCAAAGAAACTTGTCACGAAGAAAAACGTGTTTGCTTAACTCCAGATGCTGTTGCTGCGATGACCTTACAGGGACACAAAATTATTATAGAATCTGGTGCTGGATTGGCTTCTAATTTTACGGATAAAGAATACTCCGAATCTGGTGCAATTATATCTTATAACACCGAAGAAGTTTTTCAATGCTATTTGGTTTTAAAAGTATCTCCTCCTTCTTTAATAGAGATTGATTATATGAGACCGCATGGTTTTTTAGTATCATCCTTGCAACTTAAAACACAATCTAAAGAATATTACAAAGCTCTAGCTAACAAACGCATTACAGCCATCGCGTTCGACTTTATCAAAGATGATCATGATAGCTATCCTATCGTAAAATCGTTGAGCGAAATCGCTGGAACAGCTTCTATTTTAATAGCTGCTGAAATCATGAATGCAGAAAATGGAGGTTCTGGTAGATTGTTAGGAAACATTAGTGGAGTTCCTCCTTGCGAAGTAGTTATTTTAGGAGCAGGAACCGTTGGTTTATTTGCTGCAAAATCGGCTCAAGCGTTGGGAGCCAGCGTAAAAGTTTTTGACAATTCTATCACTAAGTTAAGACAACTTCAACAAGACCTAAACAATCCAGTGTACACCTCAACTATACACCACAAAGCTTTAAACAAAGCCTTGATGCGTTGTGATGTAGTTATTGGTGCGATTAAAGGTAAAACTAGAGCTCCTATTGTAGTTTCGGAAGATATGGTTTCTGTAATGAAAGAAGGTGCTGTAATTATTGACGTTAGTATTGATAGAGGAGGTTGTTTTGAAACTTCTGAACTTACCACTCACAGTAGCCCTACCTTTTCTAGGTATGGTGTATTTCATTATGGAGTTCCCAACATTCCATCTAGATATGCAAAAACGGCTAGTATATCCATCAGTAACATTATTACTCCTTACCTACTAACTGTTGGGGATGAAGGAGGTTTTGAAGCTGCTGTCAAATATGATAATATTATAAGAAGTGGAATGTATATGTACAAAGGAGTACTCACCAAAAAGGCTGTAGGAGAATGGTTTGATTTGCCTTTTACCGATATAAATTTGCTTATAATTTAATCATAAATAACCTTATAAATACATAAGACTTAATTACTTTTGAAGTCTTAAATTTACTAAAATGATTAAAGAATTGATCCATAAAATAGATGCCAAACTCATCAGAAGGTTTGGATACTATTTGGTAGGCTTGGCTTTGGGTGTGGTTGCTTTGACCTACATTAATAAACAAAAAGGTACTTCTTTTAATTACGGACCAAACGCTAGAGTTTTGAGTCAGTTGAGGCTGAGAGACACTTTTAAAATTTCTGAAAAGGCACAGCTTAGTTTAGATAAATATAAACTGGATTCTTTAGATATTAAATATGTACTTCACAAAGGAGAATGGGATAGATCCAAGAGCAACGTTCACGAAAAGCCTTGTCCCAATTACTGGATAGACATCACCATTGGTAAAAAAGAAAACAATACAGTGGTAACCAACAATTTTGCCTTTATTTTTGAAAGATGTGAGTATATAACTACTATTAAAGATGTTAAATTACAACCTTAACAAATATGAAGTTTATAATCATCCTTGTAATTATTGCTGTTACAGTTGTTACAATACTCGTAGTTAAAACCAAGACCAGTAATCAATTAGAGTCAAATGGAATACAAACCACAGGTACTGTAACCCATGTATTTCATAGAGGAAAATTGCCCTTTTGTAAGTTTAGTTACATTGTGAATCAACAGAAGTACATCAAAACGCAAGAGGTAGCGCATCACTTAAAAAACGAGATACTACACAAAACATACATGGTTAAGTATGATAAAAATAATCCAAACAATGCCATTATAAAACTAAAACAGGAAGCTCAATAGCTTTCTGTTTTAGTTTTATGACTTTTTATCTTGATAATATCTTTCTTTGATTTGCTTTACAGAGCCTATCGATTTTTCAATCCACTGAGCGTAAAGTTCGTCTTGTTCCTCTTTTGTTAATTGCCAATTTAAATCAGACCTCCTCAATCTATCAGTTGTATTTTGCAAAGTAATTGCTGCCGCTACAGACACGTTCAAACTTTCTGTAAAACCCACCATGGGTATTTTTAAATAACCATCTGCCTTAGACATTAATTCGTTAGAAACTCCCGTTCCTTCTACACCAAAAACAAAGGCCGATTTTTTAGAAATATCAAAATCTGCTACAAAAGAAGATTCTTCGTGGGGAGTGGTTACAATAATTTGATAACCATTTTCTCTGAGCGCATCTACACAATCTTGAGTGTTATTTTCGTTGTTTTTAAATCGATGAAAATCAATCCATTTTTGAGAACCCTTTCCTACTCCATTAGATATGTATGCTCTGTATTTATTCTCTATGGTATAAACATCCTGAACCCCAAAAACATCACAGCTACGTACCACTGCACTCCAATTGTGTTTTTGAAATAAATCTTCTAACACGACCGCAAAATGCCTAGTTCTATTGCTCAACACTTTTTTAAATGCAGCTTTCCTTTTTTCCGTTACAAAAGTCTCTAGGTAATTTAATAAATCTTGATTCATAACTCCTTAATCTACAAACTTTTTAAAATTCTGATACAAGATTCCTTCTTTATTGATATTTGACCCTTTTAGCACCAAATCAAAAATTTCTAAATTTCTCTCTTTGCTGTATTTTTTGGCCCCTTTAAAAAATTCAAACTGACTACTTTTAGGATTATTTAGTAACACTTGAATTCCCTCCTGAGAAGCTAAATCTATGGATTCGTCATTAGATTTAATCATAATTCTTTGGATTACACCCTCTGTACAGTAAAATAAATTAATGCTATTTTTAGAAAAATGCTCTAAATATTCAGCTTTGGTCAATACATCTTCCCATACCAAATCACTAAAAATATTTAACTCCTCATCAGCAACCTCAGGTTTACTTTTTTTAATCTCGTTCCATTCTTTTACATCAATTTGTTGCGATGCTAAAAAAGTGGCAAACTCTTGGTGTAATTCTTCTAATTGCTCTTTGGTTAGTTGAATGTACTTCATGACTTATAGTTTAAAGATTGAGTATATTTTACGTACTCGTCACCCTAAATTTATTTTAGGGTCTCATCCTGTTATTATTTACAGCGATACTTAAAATGTGTAATGCAATGCTGAATCAAGTTCAGCATGACGATAAAACTTATCGTGTTTAAACAAAAAAGTTCACTCCTTTCGGAATGAACTTTTGATATGATTTAATTACTAAGACTACTCAGCAATAATTTCAAAGTTTACATCAGCTGTAACTGTTCTATGTAAACGAACGGCAGCAGTATACTTACCAGTACGCTTGATAGATCCTCCAGCAATTTTGATGAATTTTCTTTCGATTGAGTGACCAGCTTTACCTAAAGCTTCAGCAACATCAACGTTAGAAATAGAACCAAATAATTTAGTTCCTTGACCTACTTTAGAAGTCAATTTAATTTCTAATCCTTTAATAGCCTCTGCAGTAGCAGTAGCTTCTTCAACTAATTTAGCTTCTTTGTAAGCACGTTGCTTTAAAGTTTCAGCTAATACTTTTTTAGCAGACTCAGTTGCTAAAACAGCTTTTCCTGTAGGAATTAAAAAGTTACGTCCGTAACCGTTCTTCACCTCTACGATATCGTCTGCGAACCCTAAGTTCTCAACGTCTTGTTTTAATATTACTTGCATGATTGTCTACTTATTATTTTAATAAATCACCAACATATGGCATTAAAGCCAAGTGACGAGCTCTCTTGATAGCTTGTGCAACTTTACGTTGATATTTTAAAGAAGTTCCTGTTAAACGTCTTGGTAAAATTTTACCTTGCTCGTTTACTAAGTACATTAAGAAATCTGCATCTTTATAATCGATGTATTTGATTCCTTTTTTCTTAAATCTACAGTATTTAGCTTCTTTTTTAGTTTCAATGTCTAATGGAGTTAAGTATCTTACGTCTCCTTTAGCATTTCCTTTTGCTTGTTGATCAATTGATGCCATAATTACTTCGCAGATTTTAAGTTAGACTTTCTTTTTTCAGCCCATGCAGCAGCGTGCTTATCTAACTTTACAGTTAAATAACGCATTACGCTATCGTCACGTCTAAATTCTAATTCGAAAGGAGAAACAACTTCACCAGCTGCTTTGTACTCAAATAAGTGGTAAAATCCACTTTTTTTCTTTTCGATAGTGTAAGCTAATTTTTTTAGCCCCCAATCTTCCTTATGCAACATTTCGGCACCTTTAGAAACCAAATAGTCCTCGAACTTTTGTACTGTTTCCTTTACCTGAGTATCAGATAAAACGGGATTCAAAATGAAAACAGTTTCGTAATGATTCATAATGATTGTTTTTAATTAATTTAAATCGGCTGCAAATATAGTGATTCTATATGGTTTTACAAAAGTATGTTGTCAAATTCTATTTCCTAATCTTTATAAAAAATTGATCACAAAGCAAGGATATATCTTCCGACAATCTAAATCTTACCACTGCATATAGATAAATAGTTATCAGTAAAAAGGATTTGAGTAAAATATTAATGATAGGATGCAAATTAAATTCCACCCAAATTCCGATAACAGATAGACTAGTGATCAAAAGTAAAGCGCTCCAAGTTTTGGAGGTGGTCGGTTGGATGCTGAATTTAGATTTCACATAGGCTAGTTTAATCGTATTAAATATAAAGACAACTATTAACGTAGATAAAGCCGCACCGTTTATTCCAATAGCCTCAATCAACCAATTGTTTAAAATAATTACGGTAAGTGCCATTCCCAGACCATAAGGCAGTAGTACTTTGTAAAATTTGGAGTTAGATATAATTGACCCGTTGTTTCCTAAAAACATATGATACATTTTTACTAAGGATATCATAAAGACTACCCAAACTCCTTCTGTATAATCTCTAGGCAACAGTTGATATAAGGATGATATATTAGCATTCACCAGAATAAAAATCAATCCAGAAGCTATCAGTAAATTAATAGATGTCTTTTGATACAATTCTAAAACCTTCTCATTGTTATCTTCATTCAAAGCTTTGGCAGTTAAAGGCTGTACAATTTGACTCATTGCTCTACCGGGAATTTCTATAACAGAACCTATGTAAACCGCAACCGCATAAAACGCTACTTGTTCTAACACCTCTTTTTGAGGAATCATAAACTTATCAATATCTAATAAAATAGTGGCTGCTGAACCTGCTAAGATGATGTATAAACTGTATTTTAATATCTCTTTAAAATTGTCGGGTAACTTAAAAGTGAATACTGGTTTGTACAAACGAAATGCAAAAAACATCATGATAAGCATTTGCAAAAAATAAGCTCCTGTTAAACAAAGCACAAATTGATGATTGTTAATCCACTTTAGATAAACTCCTACCAATAAAACAGAAGCCGCTATTCTAACAAAAAGCTCTTTTAAAATATTTCCAAAAACTGATTTTAAATTGACTTTTGCCCAAGCGTAAAAAATCTCAAAATAAGCCGCAGCAATCGCCACCAAAAAAATGAGGTAAGTGTAATTCTTTACCAATGGATTTTTTTCTGACAAAAGACTGGATATTTTATCATAAAAAACTGCTCCAAAAAGGGCTACTGGTATCATTAAAAATAATGGTAACCATAAAACTGTACTTAAAAATCTATCTTTATTAAGTTGATTTTTAAAAGACGAAAAAAACTTAATGATGCTGATGTTTACCCCTAAAGCAATGATGGGTTTCAGTATAAATGCTGTTGATAGTATAAAAGTAACCAACCCGTAATACTTAGGATCTAAAAAGTATACATATAAAAACAACGTATTGATAGCCCCTACAAAAATAGCGACAAACAACGTTAGTGTGTTTTTATAAGATTCTTTTAGAACAATTCCCATGCTGGTTGGTTGTTGGTTGTTGGTTGTTGGTTAAATAAATCTAAAATTACTTTTGTTCTCGACTCCGCTCGAACACCCTGTAGTTTTACTTAATTCTTCTTTTTACGTAAATAATATTTCTCACCATCACGGGTAAAAAGCGTAACTTCTTTAGACTTTTTAAGGTCATCGGGCGGAGTCGAGATGCTTTTCGTTCTCGTCTATTCTCAAATGCTCATTGCTAACAAACTAATTCTTCTATTGCTTTATAAATGGACTCCCCTACTCGTTCACCATACAATGGCATAGAAAAATCTAAATCTTTTGCTGAAAGTCTACGGTATGCCTCAATCATTTGTTTAGAACTTCCTCCAACCAAAGTTGCATAACCGTTCTTAACCAATTCCACCCACTCTGTTTCTTTTCTAGCAATTACACACGCTTTTTTATTAAAAAAAGCTTCTTTTTGCAAACCTCCACTGTCTGTCACCACCAAACTACAATTACTCAATAATGCTAACATATCAAAATAACCCACGGGCTCGATATACGTCAAAGGATATGTTAAATCATGTTTCAACAATATGGCTCTAGTCCTAGGATGTAAAGGCATTACAACTTTTTGTTGTTTATTTACCTCCGTTAAGCCTTCAAAAATTCCTTTTAAAACCTTAATATCATCAGTATTCTCTTGTCTGTGAATCGTTGCCAAGACAAAATTGTTCGCTTTCAAATTTTCGGATTGTAAAATGGTTGCTTTTTCTTTTGATAATTCTCCGTAGAAAGAAACAGCATCTTTCATAATATCTCCTGAGTTTGTAATTTCTATGGCATGCTTATCAAAGCCTTCATTTTTTAAGTTATCGATAGCTGTTTGCGTAGGACACAATAATAAATTAGAAATTCTATCAGTCAGAATTCTATTTACTTCCTCTGGCATAGTCATGTTATAAGATCGTAAACCTGCTTCTACATGAGCAATTTTAATTCCCATTTTTTGTGCTGCCAATGCCCCTGCTAATGTTGAATTTGTGTCTCCATACACTACAACAGCATCGGGTTTTTCAATTAATAAAACTTCTTCTATCTTCTCTAGCATTTGTCCTGTCATAGCTCCATGCCCTAGCCCGTTAACATTTAAATTGTATTTAGGTTTGGGTATTTGCATTTCCTCAAAAAAAACTTTACTCATATTGTCATCGTAGTGTTGACCTGTATGTATAATGACTTCTTGAATTTTGCCATGCTGATTGATAATTCTACTCAGCACCGCAGCTTTCACAAACTGAGGTCTTGCCCCTAATATGGTTACTATTTTTTTCAAACTACTTTTTAATAATTTTTGCTAGCTGTGCTGTTAATGCTTTTCTATGATACTGCGCTACTCCAACAGAACTCACCATCAACGTGCCTTGTTTGTATTGTTGATGTAAATCTACAAGTATTTCTTTTAATTTTTCCACCTCATTAAAATCAACAACAAAACCCGCTTTAGATTTTTCTAAAATCACTGCCAAATCTCCGTCTACAGGAGCAATCGCTAAGACAGGTCTTTTAGCCTGTAAATATTCAAATATTTTACCTGTAACAATTCCTTTAGCACTAGGTACATTATTTACTGCTAATAATAATACTTGCGATTTTTTTTGATATTGACGGACCTCGTCATGAGGTAAGTAGTCAATATATTTTATTTGATGAGATAATCCATAAGCGTTAATGCTTTGCTTAACTTCATCGGCCACTTTTCCTATTAATTGAATAGTCCATTTCAATTTTAATTCGCTAATGGCTCTCCATAAAGCAATAGGATTTCTATCGGCATTTAACATACCGATGTGGGTAATAGTAAAATCCCTATCTAAAGAAGTTGGATGATTGTTTATGGCTCCATCAAAACCATTAGTGATCACATGTACATGATTAGAAAATGAATCATATGCTTTTTTCATGGTATCTCCCACAACAAGCACTTCATCAGCCTGTTGTAAAACTTCTTTTTCTAAATTTTGATGTTTTCTAATTGCTTTTTTTGTTAGTGGTAACTGATGAAAATAATCAATCTCAGTCCACGGATCCCTAAAATCTGCAATCCACTTCATATTCAGTTTGTTTTTTATCCCCAAACCAATCATATGTGTAGTATGTGGAGGCCCTGTAGATATGATAGCGTCAATTTTATGCTCTGATAGGTATTTTGTTAAAAACTTTACCGAAGGTCTAATCCAAAACATTCTAGCATCTGGAATAAAACAATTTGCTCTTACATAAGATGCTATTTTTGAAGCTAGACTTTTTTGAGCTCCTAAAAAACCAGCACTTGTTTTTACCTTTTTCTTTTTTGTAAATATTGATGCTAATTGATAGGGTTCCCAGATAGGTTGCTTTATAATTTCTACTCCCTCTGGAATTTCGTTTTGTAACGTTTCATCCAAAATAGGGTAATCTGGATTTTCAACTGTATACACCACAGGAGTAATTCCAAAATCTTGTAAATATTTTACAAACTTTAACCAACGTTGCACTCCAGACCCTCCTGCTGGTGGCCAATAATATGTAATGATTAGTACTTTCAAAGTTTATAAATGATATACTTGTTTTAATTTTAAACTTTCCTTTTCCCAATTCTCTCCTTGATTCATTACTGCATCAAGGGCATTTTCTTTTTTGTAGTTTAATGAATTACCCTTGTCAAAAATCATGATTGTCTTATCAGCAAAATCTTTAACATCATCAGCTTTAAAAACAATTCCGCAATCGTACTTTTCAACAATTCTTTTTAAGGGCTTGCAAGAACTTACCAATAATAAACTATTACTCATCATAATTTGAAATAATTTGTGAGGAATCGTGTTATCGGTATGCCCATTAGATTTATGTGGAATAATGTTGATGTTTGATTTTTGCATGATGGTAGACACCTCCTGAAAAGGTCTGTACCCTATAAACTTTATGTTTTTCTCTACCTTATACTCAATAACTAACTCTTTTAGCTTTTGCTCAACGCTAACGCTTCCCTTACCTACTAAAAAAAGAGTCGCATTGGGTATTTTATTAACGATTACAGGCATCGCTTTGATAGCGACATCCAAACCTCTATGAGGACCAAAACCTCCAACGTAAGTAATAGAAAAATCTTTATCCGTAATAATATTTTGAGAAATTGTACTTGAAAAATTACTAGCAAATTCTTTTTTCTCGTAGTTAGAGATGACCATCATTTTTTTTGAAGATATCTTAAAGTTACTCATCAATTTTTGCTTCATTTCCTCTACTACACATACGATAACATCATATTTCTCACAGTATTTTTTTTCTTTACGCGACCATAAAATAGGATTCATAAAAATCCAATTTTTGATTTTTATGATTGGATTCTTTTTCCATGCAAACCAAGTTTTTAAGGCCTCTGGATAATTTTCGTGCATATCCAAAATAAGCTTTTTTACTTTATTCTTGAATTTGTAACCCGTGCTTGCTAAAGGCAAATCGTGGATATGTAAAAAATCCACCTCATACCTTTTTAGAACTTTTTTAATTCCAAAATAGAACAACAAATTAATGTCAAAAAAACTTTCGAATATATCGTGTAATCCTTTTTTTGTATGGGTATAATTTTTACCGATTCTGTGAATTAAAACTCCGTTAACTTCCTCTTCTACAAAATCCCCTTTTTTTCTAGGACAAACGACAACTACTTTTAAACCGTCTTGTACCAACGATTCAGCTTCTTTCCTTACTCTTATATCATTTGGATAAGGAGCATCTACTACCATTGCTACGTATTTCATCCTAAAAATTCTTTACATGCAGATAAAATTCTACTTGTTGCATTTCCACCCCATAAATAAGGTATTTCTCCTTTTTTAAAATGACCCTCACTAATAGTTTTCAAGTGTGATAGGATTTTTTCATTATCAAAAGACATCAATTGATTCGTTCCCTTTGTGATTGTAATAGGTCTTTCCGTATTGTTTCTGAGTGTAATACAGGGAATTTTTTGAAAAGTAGTTTCTTCTTGAATTCCACCGCTGTCTGTAATGATGCAAAAAGCATATTTGACTAATTTTTGAAAAGCAAAATAGTTTTGGGGAGGTATAACGTTTAAATTTTCCATGTTCTCTAGTATAGATAGCAGTCCACAGTTATGCAAATTTTTTTCCGTTCTAGGATGCAACGTAAATACAACTTGAATCGTTTTGGTAAGTTCTTTTAACAAACTGACCAGCTTTTGTAAACTCTTTTCTGAATCAACATTTCTTGGCCTGTGCATAGTAACCAGTACATATTTTTCAAACGCAAATTCATCCAACACCATAGAGGCTTCAATTTCATTCTTAAAATGAACTAAAGTATCTATCATCGTGTTTCCGACCCACGCTATTTGATGATCTTTTTTACCTATTTTTTTCAAATTTTCTACACCACTTTCTTCCGTAACAAAGCAAATATCCGAGATTTCATCCACCAAAATTCTATTAATTTCTTCAGGCATTTCTCTGTCAAGACTTCTAAGTCCACTTTCTACATGTCCTAGTTTCACTCCTAATTTATTGGCTGTTAGAGAAGCTGCCAATGTTGAGTTTACGTCTCCCACAGATAATATCATATCTGGCTTAAATTGATGAATTACCTCTTCTAATTTTAAGATAATTTCTCCTATGAGTGTATTGGGTGTTTTCCCACTGATACTTAAGAAATAATCGATTTCAATTCCAAACTGTTTTAAGAAGATGTCAGACATCTTTTCATCGTAATGCTGACCCGTGTGTACAATCCTCAAGTCTATATTTTGATGCAATGCTTGTTTTTTAAACTGTGTAATTTTAACAAAGTTGGGTCTTGTACCTACTACAATTAATATCTTTTTTCTCATTGGTGTGTTTCTAGGAGTATGAATCAAATTATCTCAGTTTCAACCCCATTGTGGTGGTTGACAAAGTTTGTTTTTAATAATGTTCTTTTTGGAAAAATTGATTCGTGTTTTGACTTTATTTCTTACGCTTTTCCATTAAATAAACGCCGAATTCTAAGAGTAGTAGCAAGCCATAACCTATGAGACTGATTACACTTCCTTTTTGTATAACCTCTGGCTCAAATTTAAATTCTATAACATGATTTCCTGCAGGAACATTCATTGCTCTTAATACATAGTTAGCTCGGATATGGTCTGTAAATTTTCCGTCTACGTAGGCATTCCACCCTGGTTGATAGTATATTTCGGAAAACACTACCAATTGCGGTTTTGCAGCTGTGTACTCATAAGTCAATTGATTTGCTTGATAAGACTTTAAAGCCACTCGAGCATCTGTATCTTTAGAAATGTTTTGGACTGTAAACTCGTTGGTATTGATGACAACATCAGTTTTGGAATTAAAATCTGCCAATGCTAAAATTTCTTCGTTGGCATTGTTAACTTTTATAATATGATTCACAAACCAAGCATTTCCATTTGCTTCTGGATTTTGCTGTACTTGCTTCCCCCCTTTTTCTGTAGGTACAATAAAATATTTGGTATGTAACATGTTAAATACCTCCATGTTATTTTTAGCAATATGAAAATCTACCAATTCTTGATATCTTCTTAATTTGGCAGCGTGATAGCCTCCTATAGACTTGTGATAATAAGACGTAGCACCATCATTCATAAAAGAACTCGCTAAATTCACAACTCTGTAATGTCCTTTATCTTGTAAAATCTGTTTATCTACAGTTGATTTGCTAAAAGGCTTTTCAACTTTATAAGCAGGTAAAAAATCTTCGTCATTTACATATCGTCTTGCCACGCTCACCGTATCAAATAACAGTACCAAACCTATTACTAAAATCCCATATTGCTTTTTGATTTTCTGTTGAACTACAGCCCAAACAACTCCTAAAACTATTAAGATTAAAATAACAGACCTAATTCCATCAGCAAGTAAAATGGCTTTTCTATCTGCTTGTAATGCTCCTGAAAAGCCAGGTAGTTGTTGATTGTAGTAAGCATCGTTTACTCCACCAAAAGAATATACAAAACCACCTACAAACACAAAAACCACTAGTAATCCTCCTACGATACTCGCACCCTTTTTGATAGCTTCTAATTTTGTTTTTTTAGATACTTCATCAGAAAACAACTCTTTCAAAGCCAACATTCCTAGCAAAGGAATGGTAATTTCTGCAATAATTTGAATGGAAGATACGGCTCTAAATTTGTTGTATAATGGAATATAATCAATAAAAAAATCGGTGAGAAGTCCAAAATTCTTCCCCCAACTCATCAAAATAGAAAAAATAGTAGCTGCTATCAATCCCTTTTTCATCCATCCATTAACCAAAAAGCATCCAATAAAAAATAACAAAACAAAAACAACACCTATGTAAGCTGGTGCAGCGACAATAGGTTGATCCCCCCAGTAGGTTGGTGCGTTATTAGCGAAATTAGCCGCTTGTTTGGGTCCTATCTTAGAGGATAAAAATTGATAGGTATTAGAATCCTCTCTCAAGGGCTCACTATTGCCCCCCCCAGTAAATCTAGGCACCATCAAATTTAAGGTTTCTAAAATTCCATAACTATACTCTGTAATGTAGTCTTTAGATAAACCCGAAGTAATTTCTTTGGGGCTTCCATTAGGATTTATTGTTAATTCTGATTTGCTTCTAGTACTATTAGATGCGTACTCTTTAGTTGCCAACAGACTTTGCGCATTAATCAATACCCCTACTACCATCGCCAAAATCACAAAAGAAATAGGCTTGATAATTTCTTTTACTTTATTGTTTTTTATGGCATCTGCTGCGTAAAACGCTCCTACAAACAAAAACAGAAACAACATATAGTAAGTCATTTGAGGATGGCTTGCATTAAGCTCCAAACCTGTTGCAACAGCTGTTAGTATAAAACCCAACAAAAACCTTCTTTGAAAAAGCAATAAAACACCCGACAGAACTAAAGGAATATAACCTATAGCATGTGCCTTTGCGTTGTGCCCTACTCCTAAAATAATTACAAAATAGGTGGAAAATCCAAAAGCTAGGGAACCGATTAGAGCCAATTTCCAATCGAACTTAAGTACGGTAAGAAGCACAAAAAAACCAACAAAATATAAAAACAAATAATCTGCTGGTCTAGGTATAAACCGGATCACACTATCTAATTTTTTGATATAATCATGAGGATAGTAGGTGCTTAATTGATAAGACGGCATTCCACCAAAAGCAGCATCTGTCCAGAAAGCTTCTTTCCCGTTTTTTTCTCTAAAATCTTTTAACTCTTTAGACATTCCTCTAAATTGAGCAATATCACTTTGGAATATTTTGTCGCCTCTTAAAACTGGTTTAAAATAAATAAGTGCTACCGCACAAAAGGCTATTAATACGCCTATATAAACAGCTAGCTGTTTGTACTGAAAATTGTTTTTCAACATGTTATTTTTCTTGGTTAATCTACTTCTTCATAATCAACATACTCACCAACATTGTCTTTTATAACGTTTTTATCCTTTGGTTTCTTGTCAATCGTAGTAGTTCCCTCTTTTTGATTGGGTTTTGTTTTAGTGTACTGTTGCCCTGTTTTTTTCTGAACGTAATTTACCAATAAAACTGGAGCAATATACTTCACAAAAAACTTTACAATATAGTAGATCGCTAAAATAATCAGTAGGGTTCTTAAAAAACCTAAAATGCTTGCTTCTTCCATTTATCCTTTCTTTAATCCTTCAAAAATAATAATTTGAAAACGAACCTACCTTGCCCATTTTAAAATATTATATTTACAACTGTATTTTTATTTTAAATTATGAATAGAATATTTAGTCTTCTCTGTGGTTGTTTGTTGTTTACGTCTTTGAGTAATGCACAATACACCAATGTAATTAATGCTAGCAAGCCTGGAAATACCGAAACTCCCTATGCTGTTGGTACCAATGTTTTTCAGTTCGAAAACAAAGCATATGTAGAAAATAATGAACAAAACCGAACCACTACTAAGTCTTTTGGTAATGAGTTCAACTTTAGATACGGTTTTTGGAAGGAACAATTGGAAGCTTCTTTAGTACACGAATTTAGGTCTAGCGAAATTGGTGGTATCAATGATACGGGTACTGAAGTGCTAGCTGTGGGACTAAAATATATGGTTTTCGACTATAGACCTAAAGAAACTGTTGAGATGACCAGGAGTTGGAAAAAAAGACATTCTTTTTTAACCAACGGATTAATTCCTACAGTAGCTGTAAGCGCTCATTTTAACACACCACTCACCAATAGCAGTTTTGGGAATAGCGGAAGTAGCTTTTCTACTGCCATCATTACTCAAAATCATGTATCTAAAAAACTGAGAGTAAACAATCAATTTGAATATAAGTTTATTGGTAGTGACTTACCTGAATTTGTATATTCTTTATCGGGGTCTTACGTTCTTTTCAGAAGATTTAACCCTTATACTGAATTTAAGCTACATCAACTAAGCCCATCTAACGCTGATAGTTTTAAATATTACAGTGTAGGTACTGGAATTCCTTTTTTAATCAACAGAAATTTAGCGGTTGCTGCAAACTTTAACTACAACTTTGGAGAACTTAGAGGTTCAGAGTTTGGAATTCATGCTACTTACCGAATTGATAGACACAAGGATAAATGGATTGATGTGAAAGGTAAAAAAGATGATGATGACGAAGCGGAAATCTCAAAACCTGAACAGCCCGCTGAAAAAGAATTTAAGAAAGAGGCTTTTTTAGATGAAATTGTAGATACTAAAAAACAAGAGAGAGCTAGAAAAAGAGCTGAGAAAGCCGAGGCTAAAAGAAAAAAGAGAGAAGAAAAACTTAAAAAGAAAAAAGAAGAAGTAGATGATGCTTTGTTAAGCTACTAAATTCTTTAGCACATCGTATGATTCTATCTATCAGTGAAGACATTCATGTAGAAGATGTTGCCTATACTTTTGACAAGGAAGAGAGTAGACATCTTATTAAGGTATTAAGACGAAAAGAAGGTGATACTGTTTATATTACCAATGGTCGTGGTTATTTTTTTACCACAGAAATTACTATTGCTAATGAAAAAAAATGCAATGTTAAGATTACCAACGTCGAACATAAAAAAAGTACCCGACCTTTTAAATTGCATATCGCTATTGCTCCTACCAAATTAAATGATAGATACGAGTGGTTTTTAGAAAAAGCAGTTGAGATTGGTGTTGATGAAATAACACCCATCATTTGCAAAAACTCCGAAAGGAAGGTGATTAAAACAGATAGGATGAAAAAAATTATTCAATCTGCTGTTAAGCAATCTTTACAGTGTTATTTACCTGTGTTTAACGAACCTATTAGTTTCGATACTTTTTTAAAAAATCAACACGCAAATCAAAAATTCATCGCACATTGTGAGGATGAAAACAATAAAAAATACTTACAACATATTGCCCAACCCAAAAATGACATTCTAGTTCTTGTTGGGCCTGAAGGAGATTTTACTCCTAAAGAAATAGAGAACGCAATTCACCAAAACTTTATACCCGTTACGCTGGGACACAACAGACTTAGAACGGAAACGGCCGGAGTTTACATAGCATCGTTAATGACCTTATTACAGTAGTTTATGAAAACACAAGATTTACACAAACTGTTTATACAGCAAAAACAAAACTTTACTACAGATACAAGGAAAATTAACAAAGAAGCTATCTTTTTTGCACTCAAAGGAGAGAAATTTAACGCTAATACTTTTGCCAAACAAGCTTTGGAAAAAGGAGCTTCTTACGTAGTGATAGATGAAAGTGAATTTTATATTGATGACAGAACAATACTAGTAGATGATGTATTAGAAAAACTACAACAACTAGCACACTACCATAGAGAGTATTTAGCCATTCCTACTATTGCCTTAACAGGAAGCAATGGTAAAACAACCACTAAAGAGTTAATTAGAGAAATTCTATCAACCCAGTATAAAGTTTCTGCTACTTTGGGAAACTTAAACAATCATATTGGAGTTCCTTTAACGCTACTTAGCATGACCAAAGACACCGAAATGGGTATTGTGGAAATGGGGGCCAATCACTTAAAAGAAATTCAACATTTGTGTTTTATAGCCGCTCCTAATTTTGGGTATATTACCAATTTTGGAAAAGCACATTTAGAAGGCTTTGGTTCTGAAGAGGGTATTGTTCAAGGAAAATCTGAAATGTATGATTATATAGCAAACTCTGAGGGAAAAGCTTTTGTAAACCTACAAGAACAAAGAATGGTAGAGCAAGCTGACCTGTGCAATTGCATTTGGATAGACCCTCACGAAACTCCGCTTTTGGAGCTTACACCTTGTGTGCAAATAGCATATAACAACAGCGTAATTCAAAGTAATTTAATTGGCAAATACAATTACAACAACATTATTGCTGCCATCAAAATTGGAGACTATTTTAACATCGATGATCGTAACATTAAAAAAGCAATAGAAAGCTATATTCCTACGAACAATAGATCGCAAATTATAGAAAAAAACAGCAATCAAATTATATTGGATGCTTATAACGCGAATCCAACTAGTATGGAAGCCGCAATCGACAACTTAAACTCTCTATCAGACGAAAAAAAAGTAGTGATTCTTGGAGATATGTTTGAACTTGGAGAGGCAACTCATAAGGAGCATGCCCAAATAGTATCTAAAGCCTTAAGCTGTAATTTTAACACGGTTGTTTTCGTGGGTCAACATTTTTATGAACACAAGCAAAATGGAGCTACTTTCTATTTGTCTTTTGAAGATTTACAAAAAGATGGAAATATAAAATGTAATCGTTCAACTATTTTAATTAAAGGTTCTAGAGGGATGGCTTTAGAAAGAGTTTTAGAGCTTATTTAAAGTTTTTGAGCCTCATTTCATATAAGTTCATATTCATATCAAAAGAGTTAATCTTAAGTGCTTTATCTCTGTAAGTTTGTATTATACAACGATGTTTAAACCGATACACATCAAAAAAGTATCAATCTAAAAATATTTATACAAATGAAAACAGCACAAGAAACAATTACAGAAAATTTACAAGGATTACTAACAAGAACACACGATTCAATCTTAGGATTCGAAAAAGCAAGTGATAAGACAAAACATATTGGACTTAAAACTTATTTTAAGACCAAAGCTTCTCAGAGAAGATTGTTTGCAAGCGAAATAGAAAATGAAATTACTCGAATGGGAGAAAGTTTCGATTCCGATTCTAGTACCTTAGGAGCTACTCACAGAGCTTGGATGGACTTAAAGGCTTACTTTACTGATGACAATGCAGAAGCGATGTTAGAAGAATCTATTACTGGAGAAAAGAAAGCTATTGATGATTACAAAGATGTAATTTACGATACTGATACACCACCTTCTATCAAAGAGATTTTAAAAAGTCAAATGATGAAGATAGAAGAAGGATTAAAAACTATTAAAACGTTAGAGGATATTAAATAATATTTTATCTGTTTTAAAAAAAAGCTAGTTACCCAAAAGGTAACTAGCTTTTTTTGTGCGTATAGGTTAGCAATTTGTGGCATGTTCTTTGGAATCTAACTCATGTTAGGTTTCAAAGAACACAGAAACAAGTATTCATTTAAATTTAGACATTATGAAGAAAATATTCACACTTTGCCTTTTTTCCTTTTTCACTTTTACGAGTTTGTATGCTGCAAACCAAAACTCCAAGTACGAACAACCTTTTGTATTTGTTGAAAAAGGTGTAGAATACGCTGTTTTTAAAAATGGCGAATTTGATTTTAATATACTTAATAATTCATCTTCTCAGGTTTATTCTAGAGCTCGAAACCTCAATATCAGTTTTAATTCAGGATGCAATTACACTCCGTATGTCCAAAGAAACAGATACGGAGACGTCACAGCTATCAACCGAACGAATATTTTTTACGACGGATTTGGGAGAGTAATTCAAATAGGAAACATCAGTATTGATTACAATCGATACGGTTACTTATGCGCTATAGGGGGCTTATATATTAATTATCAAAATTACGGCAATCAATACACTTGCTCTGGTTATATAAATAGTGTAAATCACTATTACAAACCTGTCTATAATAGTTATCAAAGACCTACCATTCATCACCACTTATATCAACCCAAGCGAATTATTTCTAAATCTTATGTTTACAACAGACCCAGTATTAAGTACAGAAAGTACGATAATTATAATAGTGGCAAACGTAGAATAACCAGAAAAGAGTACAATAACGATAGGAATAACAATCGATCTAAGAAGTTCTACTCGACAACTTACAACGAGAAAAATAAAAATCGAAGAAGACGTTAATTAAAAAAAGAGGATACTCAATCAAGTATCCTCTTTGTAATTTATTTTATCAAGTGCTTTTTATGATAGGCAATCATATTATCAATAGGTCTTTGTATGGAACCTGCGAACTGTAGGTTGTATTTATTAGCAACCTTAGCTACAATATCAGCAAAAAAATAAGCAATCGAACCAATAAAATAGACAGGTGTTTCCTTTCCCTTTTGATAAGGTAAAATTCTGTACCTAAAAAACTCGTCTACCCCTTCTTCTATCATAGTACTAATATAAATATGTTCTTTAAAGTCGAACATAAAAGCAGCGTGGGTAGCCAAAAATGTATTGGGAGCATCACCCTTGTACAATTCACTTTTGATGTAATCGTCTTCCATATTATGCTTTTCTTGAAACCTAACTCTGATTTCATCTGGCATAATTTTATAATAATAATCCCTGATTAGTTTTTTCCCAAAGTAATTCCCACTTGCCTCATCCATAATAGCCCAACCCAAGGAAGTAGTACAGTTGTGAATGTTTTTACCATCGAAATAACAACTATTAGAACCTGTACCCAAAATACACACAATGGCTGGCTCTGCCTCCGATGCAGCATATACGGCTCCCAACATATCTTCAGCTACTACAATATCAGCATTTACAAAAATTTCCTGAAAAACTTTTTTTAGAGTAGCGATAGCTTTAGGAGTTCCACACCCGGCTCCGTAGAAAAAAACACGGGTTACTTCTTCTCTAGATTCGTGTAAATTTATATTCCCTAAAATTCTTTCCTTTAAAATATCTTCGTCAACAATAGCAGGGTTTAAACCTTCTGTTTTTGTTTTGTATTTATCTGTCTTGTCTGAGTTTAAGGCAAACCAATCAACTTTGGTGGAACCGCCATCAGCAATTAATATCATAATCTTTTATTTTAATTCTTAACTAGCGTAGTAGCAAAAGTAAATATACAAAGACCCCATAAAAAAAAGCTGTTTTGACGAATCAAAACAGCTTTTATATTTATAAAATAGAGGACGATTTATTTCCCTTCCATTTTTTTCTTCAAGTCAGCCAATCCAGCGATATCTCCAAAAGTAGATTTTTCTGCAGATTCAACTTTTTTAGCCTGAGCTTTAATGTTCTTAGCTTCAGCTTCTTTAAAAGTAGCTGTGTGAGAAGCAACAATTCTTCTAAATTCTTTAGAGAACTCAATTACTTTAAAAATTGCAGTATCTCCTTTTCCAATTTTAGAACCGTCTTCTTTTTCTAATAAACGTCCTGGTACAAATGCCTCAACACCTCCAGCGAATTCTACTACAGCTCCTTTATCAGTTTTCTCTTTTACTGTTCCTTCGTGATCAGTATTTAAAGCGAAAGTAGCTTCGTGAGCATCCCAAGGGTTATCTTGAGTTTGTTTGTGTCCTAAGTTTAATTTTCTGTTTTCAGTATCTAATTCTAATACTTGAACATCTAATTTATCTCCTACAGCCACAAAGTCTGATGGGTGCTTAATTTTCTTAGTCCAAGATAGGTCAGAAATGTATACCAAACCATCAATTCCTTCTTCTAGTTCAACAAACACACCAAAGTTAGTGTAGTTACGAACCACTCCGTTATGTGTAGAACCTACAGGATATTTAGAAGTAATATCAGCCCATGGATCTGGGTGTAATTGCTTAATACCTAATGACATTTTACGCTCTTCTCTGTCTAAAGTTAAGATTTGAGCATCAACCTCATCTCCTACTTTTACAAAATCTTGTGCAGAACGCAAGTGTGTAGACCAAGACATTTCAGAAACGTGAATTAATCCTTCAACTCCTTCAGCAACTTCGATAAACGCACCGTAGTCAGCTAAAACAACAACTTTTCCTTTTACTTTATCACCAACAGATAAGTCAGCATTTAAAGCATCCCAAGGATGTTGAGACAATTGCTTTAATCCTAATTGGATTCTAGTTTTCTTGTCATCAAAGTCTAAAATTACAACGTTTAATTTTTGATCTAATTCAACTACCTCAGATGGGTGATTGATTCTAGACCAAGATAAGTCTGTAATGTGAATTAAACCATCTACTCCTCCTAAATCTACGAATACACCGTAAGAAGTAACGTTTTTCACGATACCTTCTAATACCTGACCTTTTTCCAATCCAGAGATAATTTCTCTCTTCTGAACTTCGATATCAGCCTCGATAAGCGCTTTGTGAGATACAACAACGTTTTTAAATTCATGGTTGATTTTGACCACTTTGAATTCCATTGTCTTGTCTACATACTGATCGTAATCTCTAATTGGCTTCACATCAATTTGAGATCCTGGTAAAAATGCTTCAATTCCAAAAACATCAACAATCATACCTCCTCTAGTTCTACACTTAACGTATCCGTTAACTACTTCACCAGATTCTTGAGCAGCAATAACTCTATCCCAAGCTTTGATTACTCTTGCTTTTTTGTGAGACAATACTAATTGTCCTGAGTGATCTTCTCTTCTATCAACTAAAACCTCTACAGTATCTCCAACAGCTAAGTTAGGATTGTAGCGGAATTCGTTTAAAGAAATAACTCCTTCTGATTTAGAGTTAATATCGATGATCGCATCACGGTCTGTAATACGAACAACTGTTCCTTCTATTACATCACGCTCATTAACAAAACCTACAGTTCCTTCTAATGCAGCATCAAACTCTTTTAATTGAGCCTCATCAACCTCATCAATACCTTCTTCGTATTTATGCCAGTTAAAATCTGCTAAAAATTGTTGTGGGTCTACTTGTACAGTTTCTTGCTCTTGCGCTTCAACTGCGTTTGTGTTTTCTTCAGACATGTGTCTAAATAAATTTGTATTTAACTAATAGTCAGTTATAATGCGAGTGAATATTGCTAAAGATGTTATAAATATGATTTGTTTTCCTTTTTATATAAACCTAGCTCGCTAAAAAGGATTGCAAATATACAATTTTTATTTTAGTAAAAAATCCACTAATTCATTTTTTAGACGCTACAATGTAACCCTAACCGCCTCCTTTATAGAATTTGTTAGTTTACTTGTTTTCAAACTGATTTATCCCTTCCGTCAACCAGCTTAAATATTCGCTAACGTTAGGATTATAACCTATAGGACTGTTTAAATCATTCCCCATAGCATCGGTGATTACATAAAATGGCTGTGCATTGGTTTTGTACTTTACTTCTTGCAACTCAGACCACTTTTGTCCTTTGTACTTGTAAGGTTTACCTGTACGCTTAGAAATTTCTTGTTCTTCAAATTGCTGTCTATCGTCTACGTGTAAAGAAATTAGTACCACATCACTTTGCAACAGCTTTAACACCTTAGCATCCGCCCACACGTTTTGCTCCATTTTTCTACAATTCACGCAGGCATAACCTGTAAAATCTAACAAAGCTGGTTTGTTTACTTTTTTTGCATGAGCCAATCCCTTTTCGTAGTCATTAAACGCTAAAATGTTATATGGCTCTAAGAGATGTGCCCCTTCTGGCAACTCTTTTAGTCGATTATTTAAATCTCTATCATTGAATCTTGTGATAGATTCACTATACTCTAAAGGAGGTACAAAGGCTCCAACCAATTTAACGGGGGACCCGAACAATCCTGGAATCAAATAAACAACGAACACAAAACTTATCATGGCCAGCACAAGTCTGGTTACAGATAATTGTTCAACTGCTTGATAATCGTGAGGTAATCTTATTTTTCCTAGTAAATAGAGTCCTAACATTAAAAATAGAACAATCCATATAGCAATAAAAACTTCTCTTTCTAACCAATGTGCTTGCATCACCAAATCAGCATTCGACAAAAATTTGAATGCTAGGGCCAGTTCTAAAAAGCCTAATACTACTTTTACCGTGTTTAGCCATCCTCCTGATTTTGGTAAAGAATTCATCCAGCCTGGGAAAATAGCGAACATGGTAAACGGTAAGGCAATTGCCAAAGAAAACCCTAACATAGAAATAATAGGTGCAATGCCTCCGTGTGCTGCGGACTCTACCAGTGCTGTACCTACAATGGGACCCGTACAAGAAAACGAAACTACAGCCAAGGCCAAGGCCATAAAAAAGATTCCTACAAGCCCTCCTCTATCTGCTTTTTCATCCAATTTAGTTCCCCAAGAACTTGGCAACACCAATTCGTATGCTCCTAAAAAAGACAAGGCAAAAAAGACTAAAATCACAAAAAACGCAATATTAAAAACCACGCTGGTAGATAATTTATTTAAAGAATCTGCTCCAAAAGCTCCTACCACTAATGACCCCAGCAATACGTAAATAACAATAATACTAACTCCATAAATAATTGCATTTCTTATACCAACTACTTTATTTTTACTTTGTTTGGTAAAAAAGCTTACTGTCATTGGAATCATAGGGAACACACATGGGGTAAACAATGCTGAAAGCCCTGCTAAAAAACTTAGTAAAAACAACATCCAGTAACTTTGTTTTTTGTTGTTCTTATCCACTTTGCTCACAACTTCATTTTGTTCTTTTGTACTAGAATCTACTCTTTTTACAGAAGAGACATCGTAAATTAAATCTACCTCTTTAGGGGGTAAACACATTTCATCGTTACACACCATATACTCTACCGATGCCTTTATTTCATTCTCTGCTGAATTCAATATTATTTTTTGTTCAAATCTAGCCTTCTCCTCAAAATACTTGAGTTCCATTTCAAACGTAGGGTCATTTACAACTTCCCCCTCTTCTTCTAAAGTAGCTCCATCTAATTTTAGTTCTTTAGGGTAATAGAACGTAGTAGGAATAGGACCTCCTTCTTTGATATCTTGCGCGTATAAATGCCAACCCTGTTCAATGTGAGCTACAGACACCAATACAATCTCTCCTTCTTTATTTTGCTCAACAGAAGTTGTCCAAGTTACAGGATTAAAGACTTGTGCAGAAGTCGTAAAAAATGTGAATATCAAAAGGCATTTGAACCATGCTGTTCTTAGTTTCATAAAAAGTAAATTTAAATGTAAGACGATATATTTTTCTTTTATTTACACAACAAACTTATAAAATAGGAAGTAATAATAATTTTATATTTTTATAAGTATTAGACAAGCATTTTAACGATTCTTCTTTGGTTTTGTAATAAACCTCAGTAATTCCTTCTTCCTCTTGAGGGATTAATTCTTGATTTTGCTGATGGGTGTACATTTTAAACCAATAAGTAACTTTCATTATATTTTTTTCTTGATGAAAGAACACATGATAAGTAGTTGGTAATGGTTTATCAATCACTAAGCCGCTCACATTACACTCCTCTTCAACCTCTCTCATCGCTGCCAATTCCTTTGACTCTCCTTTTTCTATGTGTCCTTTGGGTAAATCCCATTTACCAAACCTGTGAATCCATAGATAACTACCTGATTTGTTTTGCACTACCCCACCCGCGGCTTCTCTAACCTCAAAGTTTTCTAAAAAACTTAACCAATCATTAGGCAAATTCTCACAAATAACATTTATTTTTACCGAAGGATTCTCTTGAATCTCACTAACAAAAAAATGAAAATCTAGTTCCTGATATTTTATCGTTTTAAACCCGTCTAAAACGGTATCGTTATCAGTAAAAAAAACAGGAATTTCATTAATAAAAACTTTATACATTTGCCTCATGATTTTTGACAAAGATACAGCAAATAATACCGCAGAGCAGCTTTTAAAAATTAAAGCTATTAAACTACAACCTAACGATCCTTTTACATGGGCATCTGGTTGGAAATCGCCAATATACTGCGACAATAGAATAACGCTTTCTTACCCTGCCATAAGAAATTTTTTAAGAATTAATATGGCCAAAGCTATTGAAGATAAGTACGGTAAGCCAGACGTAATTGCAGGAGTTGCTACTGGTGCAATTGCCATTGGTGTACTTATTGCTCAAGAACTGGGAGTACCTTTTGTTTACGTTAGGCCAGAACCCAAAAAACACGGAAGAAAAAACCAAATTGAGGGCTACCTAGAAAAAGGCTCTAACGTAGTGGTGGTAGAGGATTTAATCAGTACTGGTAAAAGTAGTTTACAGGCAGTAGAAGCTCTAAAAGAAGCGGACGTAAATGTAAAAGGAATGATGGCTATTTTTACTTATGGATTTCCCGTTGCTGATGAAAATTTTGAAAAAGCTAATATAGATTTGACAACGTTAAGCAACTACAAAATTTTGCTAGAACAAGCTGTAAAAGACAACTACATTACCCCTACTGAGTTGGCATTGGTACAAACTTGGAGAAAAGCTCCTGACCAGTGGACTAACGAAGAAGACTAAAAAACAATTACACCGCAATACCAAGCATCTTAATTTTAAGATGCTTTTTGCTTTCTTAGAAAAAATAACAATTTATGAAACTTGAAACTCCGATTGTACATATTCAAAAATCTTCAGTGTCTGTTTTCAATTATTTAAGTGATTTACAAAATTTTGAATCTATGATGCCTGATAACATCGAAAAGTTTGAAGCTGATAAAGATTCATTTTTGTTTGCCTTGTCTGGAATGCCAGAAATAAGACTGCTTTTAAAAGAGACAACACCACACGAAACTATTGTTTTTGGAGCAGCATCTGGAAAATTAGATTTTAGCCTGACCTTTGTTTTAAAAGCAGTAGCCGAAAACAATACTAAAGCACAACTTTTTTTTGACGGCAAATTTAACCCTATGATGGCTATGATGGTAAAAAAGCCTTTGACTAATTTTATCAATACACTAAGCGAAAACTTAAAAAGAATCTAAAGAAAAGTAATTTCTTTCACAGCATAATCATAAATCAACTCATCCTCTTTTTCGACTTTCAATAAGCCGCTAGGAGTAACATCTATAATTTTACCCATAAAAACTTCTTCATCTTGGTCTCTAAACATAGAAGGAGTTTTTAGTTTGTACAGGTTTGCCATATAATCTTTTTTAATTTGTTCTTGATGGCTTAAAATATACTCCTTGTTTACGACGCTTTCAAACTCGTTCAAAATTGCTTCTAACAATACTTCTTTAGAATAATCTAATCCTGTAATGAGTGACATAGAAGTTACATTCGATAAAAAACTTGGAAAACTAAGCTGATTGACATTTAAACCTATTCCTATAAAAGTAGATGCCACTCTCCCATTTTTAATCACATTTTCTACCAATATGCCCGCTAGCTTGTCGTTGTATGACATTATGTCGTTAGGCCACTTTACTTGTATTTTAGTGTGATTATTTAAATATACTTTTAAGACTTCTGCTAATTTGGTAGCAACTAAAAAACTGATCAAAGGTTGATATTTTATATCCAACTCCTTTAAACACACGTAAGTGGTGAATAATAAATTTTTACCATCTGCAGAATGCCACTTTGTATTCATCTGTCCAACACCGTCAGATTGTACATCGGCAACCACTGTTGTAAAATTTTCTAACTCGTTATTTTTTGCCAATTCCTTTAAAAAAAGGCTTGTAGAGTCGATGGCATTAAGTTTGATTAAGTTCACCTATAAATTATAATTATATTAGCATTAAGAATCGTTTGAAAATCGATAACTTTGCTACAAAACTAAAGATTTTTTAATGTCTAAAAAACACGTAAGTACAGATCAGTTAATTGCAACCGTAATCAAGGGGATTGACGAATTAAAGGGTGAAGATATACAATTGATTGATTTGAGAGAAATTGACAATACAATTTGTGACTACTTTGTGGTTTGTTCTGGGAACTCCAACACACACGTTAGCGCTATCTCTGGATCTATTCAAAAATTTGTGGGTAAACAAGCACAAGAAAAACCTTTTCACGTAGAAGGAGAAAGCCAAGCTAATTGGATTTTAATAGACTACATCAATGTAGTGGTACACGTTTTTCAAAAGCCTACTAGAGAATTATACGATGTAGAGGGCCTTTGGGGTGATGCCAAAATCACAAAAATTTCTTCATAAAGTAAAAAGCATTTATACATAATGAGCAAAACAAATAACAAAAAAAATATCAAGCCTAATGGTATCAAGCCTAAATTCAATTCTTATTGGATTTACGCTGCTATTATAGCAGTTATTCTTTCGTTTAACTTTTTTGATTCTTCAGTTTCTGGAGCAGATATTTCTAGAAATAAGTTTGATGAATTATTAAGATCTAACAGTATAGAAAAAATCTTTATTGTTAATAACGATTATGCTGAAATCTATTTAACTGAAGAGGCTCAAAAAGCATATACCTCTAAAACCGAAGATACTGCATTACCGTGGGCTCCTAAAAAACCTGTGTTAACGTACAACTTTGGTAGTTTAGAGAACTTTGAAAATATTATTAGAGAAAACAAAGATGAATATAATTTGACCATTGATGTTAAAAATGTTAGTAAAACAGACTTGCTTGACTCTTTAATTGGTTTCTTACCATTTGTGCTGATATTAGGACTGTGGATATTCTTTATGAGAAGGATGTCTGGTGGTGCTGGTGGTGGAGGTGCTGGTGGTCAAATTTTTAACATCGGAAAATCCAAGGCTAAATTATTTGACGAAAAACAAAAAGTTAAAATTTCTTTTAAAGATGTTGCTGGTTTAGAAGGAGCTAAAGAAGAGGTTCAAGAAATTGTAGATTTCCTAAAAAAACCTGAAAAGTACACCAATTTAGGAGGTAAAATACCTAAAGGAGCTCTATTAGTAGGACCTCCTGGTACAGGTAAAACCTTATTAGCGAAAGCAGTTGCGGGAGAAGCGGGAGTTCCTTTCTTTTCTTTATCTGGTTCAGATTTTGTTGAAATGTTTGTTGGAGTTGGGGCTTCTAGAGTTAGAGACTTATTTAAACAAGCTGCACAAAAATCTCCTTCTATTATTTTTATCGATGAGATTGATGCCATTGGTAGAGCTAGAGGAAAAAATAACATGACTGGTGGTAATGACGAACGTGAAAACACGCTGAATCAATTGTTAACAGAAATGGATGGTTTCGGTACTGACACCAACGTGATTGTAATTGCTGCCACAAACCGTGCAGACGTGTTAGATAAGGCCCTAATGCGTGCAGGTAGATTTGATAGACAAATTTATGTTGATTTACCAGACTTAAACGAACGTCAAGCAATTTTTAAAGTTCACTTAAAACCTTTAAAGGTTGGCGATGATGTTAAAGTTGAGTTTTTAGCACAACAAACTCCAGGTTTTTCTGGTGCTGATATTGCTAACCTGTGTAATGAGGCTGCTTTAATGGCTGCGAGAAACGACAAAACTATTATCGAAAATCAAGACTTTTTAGATTCTGTTGACAGAATTGTTGGAGGTTTAGAAAAGAAAAATAAAATTATCTCTTTAGGAGAAAAGAAAACTATTGCTTTTCACGAGGCTGGACATGCTACTGCAAGTTGGATGTTAGAACATGCTGCTCCATTGGTAAAAGTAACCATTGTTCCTAGAGGACAGTCTTTGGGTGCTGCTTGGTATTTACCAGAAGAAAGAATGATTGTTCGTACAGAGCAAATGTTAGATGAAATGTGTGCTACCTTAGCGGGTAGAGCTGCAGAGAAAATCATCTTTGATAAAATATCTACAGGTGCTTTAAGTGACTTAGAAAAAGTGACAAAACAAGCCAGAGCTATGGTTAGCATTTACGGTTTGAGCGATAAAGTTGGTAACCTAACTTACTACGATTCTAGTGGACAAGAATATGGATTTACCAAACCTTATAGCGAAACAACTGCTAAATTAATTGATGAGGAGATTAGTAACATTATCGAAAGTCAGTACAAAAGAGCTATTCAAATTTTAACAGAAAACAAAGACAAGTTGACTGAACTTGCTGAGCGTTTATTAGAAAAAGAAGTTATTTTTAAAGACGACTTAGTTAAAATTTTTGGAGAAAGAGCTTTTTTAAATGATGACAACCAGTTAGAGCCTAAAAAAGAAGAAATCACAACCGAAGATACAGAGGTTACAAACTAAACCCTATAAAGGGATTATTTGATGAGTTTATTTAGTAAATTTTTTAAAACTTCAAATACCAAACCGTCATCTAAAGATCAAAAAATCAACGAACAACCCGTTGTATTGTCTTTAGATGATTTGTTTGTTAACAACTTTATCAATAAAGGTGGTAAATTTCTATACTGTGTCAACGAATGTGAAGCGCAACAAACCTTGCATCGTATTTTGTTAGAAAACCAATGGACAGATTTATCTTGTAACAATAAAGAACTTATCAAATTACTTGATAAAATTAAAATTTCATCAACCAGTAACATCAACGCTCATAAGCCATTTTTTACCAAGTGCGAGCATTTGGTTGCCGACTCTGGAAATATTATGTTGTCTTCCAATCAAATCAGTGAAAAGAGACTTGGTGAATTAAATGCTAATTTTATTGTGATAGCTAAAACTAGCCAAATAGTAAAAAATATGGGAGAAGGTTTAACAGGAATCAAATCTAACTGTAAAGACAAGTTACCCACCAACATCTGTGCAATACGGAATTATCAGATAGAAAAAAACAAAGATAACTTTTTAAATTATGGGGTTTCAAATAGTAAGAATTTGTATTTGATACTTGTTGAAGACCTATAAAAAATTATTATGCTACAAAGAGCTATATCAGGAATTATATTTATCATTATACTAATTAGCGCTACTTTGTATAGTAGTTTTTCTTTTTATATTTTATTTTTCTTTTTTATGATTGTTGCCATTTTTGAATTTCAAAAATTAAGTAACTATAAATCTCCATTCTTTAATATTTTAGGAGTAATTACTTTTGTGCTTTCTGCTGGAAGTATAAAAATTTTAAGTTCTAAGTTTAACTTAGGCAATAAGCTGTCCAATAATATTCTTAACGACAGCTTTGTTTATGTTTTACTTTTTTTTGCTTTTCTTATTATTTTATTTAATCGAAAAAACAAAAATCCGTTTACAGATATAGGTATCGTGTTTTTAACTTACCTATACGCTATCATCCCTTTTACCATTATTCTATCAATTCCTTTTTGCAACGCTGCTGGTAGTTACGAAGGAACTACTTTTTTAGGTTGTATTATACTAATTTGGTCTACAGACACCTTTGCCTATTTAACAGGAAAAACCATTGGTAAACACAAATTATACGAAAAAATATCTCCAAATAAAACTATAGAAGGTTCAGCGGGAGGAGTTTTATTTACACTGATTACAGCTACTATTTTATCCTATTATTTCACACAATATACATTGGTACAATGGCTTGGTTTAAGCATTGTTGTGAGTGTATTTGGTGGTTTGGGTGACTTGGTAGAATCTATGTTTAAAAGATCCGCAAATATAAAAGATAGTGGGAATTTAATACCTGGTCACGGTGGTGTTTTAGATCGCTTTGATAGCTTATTATTTGCCTCACCTTTTATTTATTTTTACTTACAACTAATTTCTTAAACTATGTTCCACAAAGAAGGAAAACTAATTATTAAAGTCACTATTATTTTAGCAATTATTATTGCAGATTTCACCTATTTCTTATTAACAGATTTAGCTTGGTTGCAATATTCTATATATGCTATTCTTTTATTTTTTGTATATATTATTTTACAATTTTTTAGAAATCCTAAAAGGAACACCAAAATATCGGACAACCATGTAGTATCTCCGGTAGATGGAAAGGTTGTTGTGATTGAAGAAGTATACGAGCCCGAATACTTTAAAGACAAGAGATTACAGGTCTCAATTTTTATGAGTCCGTTAAACGTACATGTTACTCGTTATGGACTAAGTGGATTGGTTAAATACAGTAAATATCATCCAGGTAAATATTTAGTGGCTTGGCATCCTAAAGCATCCGAAGAAAACGAAAGAACTTCTATAGTTGTGGAAAATAAAATTTTTGGGGAAGTATTGTATCGTCAAATTGCGGGAGCACTAGCAAAACGTATCGTCAATTACGCAAAAGAAGGACAAGAAGTTGCACAAGGTACGGATGCAGGTTTCATTAAATTTGGTTCTAGAGTTGATTTATTTCTTCCACTAGATGCTAAAATTAATGTATCTTTAGATCAGAAAGTTAAAGGTGCGGAAGATGTTATTGCTTCTCTATAAAACTAGATGTAAACATGAGTAAGGATGATGATTTATTACAAGATAGATTTGACAAAGCGGTAAAGATTGCTTCTACTATGGAGCCTTTACCTCCTGATGTAATGTTGGAATTCTATGCTTATTTTAAGCAAGCCACTAAAGGAGATCATTTTAGCTTTAACGCCAACCAAGATAGCGAAGATGTTAGAAGTTCTTTTAAGTTTAATGCATGGATGCAATTAAGAGGCATATCCCCTAAAAAAGCGAAAAAAGAATATATCAAGCTTGTTGAGAAACATACCAATCAAGTCATATAACTTTAATCAAAACAAATTTCATATGAAAAAATTAGCCATTATGCTACTTGCTGTAATATCGTTAACAGCATGTAAAGAGAGTAAAAAAGAAACCAAAGTTAGTTCGAACCCTGCGGAAACTACTTATCAATTAGATGCAGAAACCGTTGTTGTCAACTGGACAGGTTATAAGTTTACGGACAAAAAAGGAGTGAAAGGTCAATTCCAAAAGGTGAACATTGAAAACAACGAGAAAGCAGCTACCAAAGCAGCAGCGCTAACAGGTGTTAAAGTATCTATTCCTGTAAGTAGTATTTTCAGTAACAATGGGGTGAGAGATGCAAAATTAAAATCTTTGTTTTTTGGATTTATGGACAACACGGAACTTTTGTCTGCTACTGTTAAAAGTATTGAAGGTAATTCTGGAATTATCGCTTTTGATATGAATAACGAAACTCACGATTTACCTTTTACCTTAGAGGAACAAGGAAATAGTTCTTATTTAAAAGCTACCATTGATATCAATAAATGGAACGCTCAAAAGGCATTAGCATCCATTCATAAAGCTTGTGAAGCTCTTCATACTGGAGAAGATGGAGTCAGTAAGACATGGAATGTTGTAGATGTGGATGTTGTATTAAATTACATTACAGAATAGCAAATACCAGCCGTTTTAAAAAAAAACTCCACTATTACAGTGGAGTTTTTTTTATATATAATAACTAGAAACCAGCCAAAGTATAGGAATTCCTTCTACCCAAAAGGCAGCAAAATATTTTGATTGCGATGCTTTAGTTCTTACAATTAAAAAGACCAAAGCAATACTCACTAGTACAAACGACAAAGAATATGATTTCATAATAGTCATATGAATCAATAATGCACATACCACACATACACCCCCCACCCATTTGGTGTTGTGAATACCAATCAGCATAGGAATAGTTTTAACATTTCCTCTATCAAACTCTAGATCTCTAATATCAAAAGGGATTGTTAGGGCTATAACAAAAAGCATGATTTGTATAAAATACAGCATAGATGTTACATCTAAGTCCTCGATAAAAAATACTGTTACCCCAGACCATACAAAACCTATCAAAAATATTTTAAGAAAAGGAACATATCTCAAAGAAGATCTAACTCCCTTTACATTGAAGAAACTAAAAGCATATAGCAATGTTAAAATTCCAAAAGGCAATATTTTAAGTAGTTGAGATATTTCTATTTCTTTAAGCAAAAACACAGAAATTCCGAAAGCAATACATATCAACAATTTAATCGTAGATTTATGCTGATTACTGAATTGATCTAATAAATGTTCTTTTCCGTATTTAAACCTATTTATGTATCTAATTAAATGATAGGCTATAAAAGTTCCGCAACCCAACAGGATAGATTCTGCAAACACTTCTTTACCCAAAAATTTGCCGTTTACCAATACCAAACAAGCAACTGACAACGACACGTGTAAATTGCTGAAAACATAAAATCTAAATAAGGTGTAAAATATTTTCATAAGCATGATCGACTTATCAACATTTAGATTTAAAATTGATAAAAACATTTGATACGGAAACAAAAATAAAACTTTTATTATGCCTATTTTTGTGGTCCTTAATTTTTATTTTTTTAGAATGAAAACAGACGTTTTTGCACAAAGACATATAGGCCCTAACAACGATGAACAAAATCAAATGTTAAAGGCTATTAATGTAGCATCTATTGAAGAATTAATCAAGAAAACGGTTCCTAGCGACATCTTACTTGAGCAAGATTTAGAATTAGATACTGCTTTGAGCGAATATGAATACATGGAACATATTCAGAAACTTTCTGTAAAAAATAAACTATTCAAGAACTATATAGGTTTAGGCTACCATCCCACTATTACACCAGGAGTTATACAACGTAATATTCTAGAAAATCCGGGTTGGTATACTGCTTATACTCCTTATCAGGCAGAAATTGCCCAAGGAAGACTAGAAGCCTTGTTAAATTACCAAACAATGGTAACTGATTTAACAGGAATGGAAATAGCCAATGCCTCTTTATTGGACGAAAGTACTGCTGCTGCAGAAGCTATGATTTTACTATATAACACACGTAGTAGAACACAAAAAAAGAACAAAGCACTCCAATTCTTTGTTTCGGACAACGTGCTCCCGCAAACCATTGATGTACTTTACTCTAGAGCAACACCTCTAAATATAGAAATTATACTAGCAGACCACGAATCATTTGAATTTACCAATGATGTTTTTGGTGGTTTGGTTCAGTATCCAGGTAAAAATGGTAAAGTTCTTAATTACGAGAACTTTGTTAAAAAAGCCAACGAAGTTGAAGCCAGAATTGCTGTCGCAGCAGATCTATTAAGTTTGACTTTACTGACACCTCCAGGAAAATGGGGAGCAGATATTGTGGTAGGTACAACACAACGATTTGGAATTCCTATGGGATATGGAGGACCTCACGCTGCTTATTTTGCAACTAGAGAAGCTTACAAAAGATCCTTACCTGGAAGAATTATTGGAGTTACTAAGGATTTAGATGGTAATAGAGCTCTAAGGATGGCTTTGCAAACTAGAGAGCAACATATAAAAAGAGAAAAAGCAACTTCTAACATTTGTACAGCACAGGTGTTACTAGCTGTAATGGCAGGTATGTATGGAGTATTTCACGGTCCTAAAGGATTAAAATACATCGCTCAAAAAATTCTAAATCATACGCACACTCTTAACGTTGCTCTAAGAAACTTAGGATTTAATCAAGTAAACGAGGTGTTTTTTGACACTTTGAACATAGAAGTTCCATCAGCAAAAAAGGTAAAAGAAATTGCTGAGTTACTACATGTTAACTTTTTATATAATTCAGAAACTTCTATTTCTATAGCAATAAATGAGACTACAAATCTTGATGATATTAACGAGATCATAAAAATTCTAACCAAAGCAACGGATAAAAACTTTGTAGCTGTTCATAAAATTGAAGAAGTTGATGTGAAATCAATTTTTAAAAGAGATAGTGAATTTTTAACAAATCCTGTATTTAACACACATCATTCTGAAACAGCAATGATGCGATACATTAAAAAATTAGAACGTAAAGATTTATCACTCAATCATTCTATGATTTCTTTAGGTTCTTGTACCATGAAATTGAACGCTGCGAGCGAAATGCTGCCCCTAAGTTGGCCTAATTGGGGAAACATTCACCCCTTTGTACCTGTGGAGCAAGCCCAAGGATACCAAAAGGTTTTAAAAAGTTTAGAACAAGATTTAAACGAGATTACTGGTTTTCACGCCACTTCACTACAACCCAACTCGGGTGCTCAGGGTGAGTATGCAGGACTACTTGTTATCAAAGCTTATCACGAATCTAGAAACGACTATCACAGAAACATCTGTTTAATTCCGTCATCTGCTCACGGAACTAATCCTGCATCTGCAGTGATGGCAGGAATGAAAGTAGTGGTTACAAAAGCTACCGAAGAAGGTAATATTGATATTGACGATTTAAGAGAAAAAGCCCTAATGCACAAGGATAATTTATCTTGTTTAATGGTTACTTATCCTTCTACCCATGGTGTTTTTGAGAGCGGAATTAAAGAAATTACGCAACTTATTCATGATAACGGAGGCCAGGTATATATGGATGGTGCCAATATGAATGCTCAAGTAGGACTAACAAGTCCGGGAAAAATTGGTGCAGACGTATGTCACTTAAATTTACACAAGACATTCGCTATACCTCATGGAGGTGGAGGACCAGGAGTAGGACCTATATGTGTTGCAAAACACTTAGCTCCTTTTCTACCCTCTAACCCTGTCATAAAAACTGGAGGTCAAAATGCAATTAAATCTATCTCTGCTGCCCCTTGGGGTTCTGCATTGGTCTGTTTAATATCTTACGGATACATAAAAATGCTTGGAGCCAAAGGATTAAAATCGGCTACAGAAAATGCCATCCTCAATGCAAATTATATCAAAACACGATTAGAAACAGCATACGAAATTTTATACTCTGGTGAAAACGGATTTTGTGCACACGAAATGATTGTTGATTTTAGAACATTCAAATCCAAAGGAGTTGAGGTGGTAGATGTTGCCAAACGTTTGATGGATTACGGATTTCACGCACCAACCGTTTCTTTTCCCGTTGCAGGTACTCTGATGATTGAACCTACTGAAAGTGAAAACAAACAAGAACTGGATACTTTTATTGAAGCCATGTTAAGTATCAAAAAAGAAATTGATGAACTGGATAATCATGATGACACATCAATTCTAAAAAACGCTCCGCATACTCAAAAAATGCTTACGAGCGACCATTGGGAATTTAGCTATTCTAGACAAAAAGCAGCCTTTCCTATGGATAATATTGCTGAAAACAAATTTTGGCCTACAGTACGTAGAGTAGACGATGCTTACGGAGATAGAAACTTAGTTTGTTCTTGTGAACCTATTGAAAACTACCTATAATTTTTATAGAACAAACAAAACACCAAAGCATAGCTTTGGTGTTTTGTTTGTTTACCATTTATTGGAAGACTTATAAGTAGAAAAACCTTGCTTTAATGTGTGGAAAGCCTGTAGAAAAATTAAAATTAGTTTAACGATATTCAACGCAGAAAAAATCAGCAAAAAAAACGAATAATCACAATAAAATCAATAGATTAAATACACTTGATATTACGCTTCCCACGAAATTCAACTCCTATTATCAATCAAGCTTATTTTTAACCGCTAAAAAAGTGTTCTCAGATGTTTATTACTTAGTTATAATGTCTTATTTTTGTGGCTATTCGACAAATAAAAACCAAAAACTAAGTATTATTACGTAGTTTTTTTATTGTAAAATTTAAATTAAATCATGAAAGAAATCACCAAAGAAACCTATATCAATTGGTATAAGGATATGCTTTTCTGGAGAAAGTTTGAAGATAAATTGGCAGCAGTTTACATCCAACAAAAAGTAAGAGGATTCTTGCACTTATACAACGGTCAGGAAGCAATCTTAGCAGGATGTTTACACGTAATGGATTTGGAACACGATAAAATGATTACAGCATACCGTAACCACGTTCAACCTATTGGAATGGGAGTAGATCCTAAGAAAGTGATGGCTGAATTATATGGAAAAGTAACAGGTACTTCTAAAGGTATGGGTGGATCTATGCATATCTTCTCTAAAGAACATGGTTTTTATGGAGGACATGGTATTGTAGGAGGTCAAATTCCTTTAGGTGCTGGTATGGCATTTGGTGATAAGTACAATGGTATACCTGGAGTAACCTTATGTTTTATGGGAGATGGGGCTGTCCGTCAAGGATCGTTGCACGAAACCTTTAACATGGCTATGAACTGGAAATTACCTGTTGTATTCGTTTGTGAAAATAACGGATATGCAATGGGTACTTCTGTAGAACGTACTGCCAATCACCAAGAAATTTGGAAGCTAGGTTTAGGATATGAAATGCCTTGTGGACCTGTTGATGGAATGGATCCTATTAAAGTTGCAGAAGCAATGGAAGAGGCTATTGACAGAGCTCGTAGAGGTGATGGACCTACTTTTTTAGAAATGAAAACTTACCGTTACAGAGGTCATTCTATGTCTGATGCTCAACATTATCGTACCAAAGATGAAGTTGCTGAATACAAAAAAATTGATCCAATTACGCAAGTACTAGATGTTATAAAAGAGGAAGCGTATTTAACAGAAGACGAAATAAAAGCAATTAACAAAGATGTTAAGGATAAAGTAGCGGAATGTGAGAAATTTGCAGAAGAATCTCCGTTCCCAGAAGTACAGCAATTATACGATATGGTATATGAGCAAGAAAATTATCCGTTTGTAAAACATAAATAATCCAAGATATAAAATATGGCTACAGTAATAACAATGCCACGTTTGAGTGATACTATGACCGAAGGTACGGTTGCTCAATGGCTTAAAAAAGTAGGAGATAACATTGAAGAGGGAGACATTTTAGCTGAAATAGAGACTGATAAGGCTACAATGGAATTTGAATCTTTTAACGAAGGAACTTTACTACATATTGGATTGCAAGAAGGTGATACCGCTCCTGTGGATAGCTTACTAGCTATCATTGGTGAAGAGGGTGAAGATATTTCTGACTTATTAGACGGTGGTGATGCTCCAAAAGAAGCAGAAGCTACTCAAGAAGAAACCACTGAAGATACCCCTAAACAAGAAGAAAGTGCTCCTGCCAAAGAATCTGCTAAAATTCCTGATGGAGTAACCGTAGTTACTATGCCTCGTTTAAGTGATACGATGACAGATGGTACAGTTGCCTCTTGGTTAAAAAAAGTAGGTGACAAAGTTGAAGAAGGTGATATTTTAGCTGAAATTGAAACTGATAAAGCAACCATGGAGTTCGAATCTTTTAACGAAGGAACTTTGTTATACATTGGTTTGCAAGAAGGAGAAACAGCTCCTGTTGATAGTTTATTAGCTATCATTGGCGAAGAAGGTACAGACGTTTCTGATGTTGCTGCTAATTTTAGCAACGGTGATGCTACTGCTCCTGCTGCTCCAAAAACGGAAGATTCTAAAGAAGAAGCCCCTAAGGCTACTGCTGGCGAACCTAAGAAGGAAGCTTCTAAAGCTACTACTCCTACCGCTACAAAAAAAGTAAGTGCTATCAATTCCGAAAACGGACGTATTATAGCTTCTCCATTAGCCAAAGCATTAGCAGAGGAAAAAGGAATTAATTTAGCGAAAGTTGTAGGTACAGGTGAAGGTGGAAGAATTGTAAAAGTAGATATAGAAAACTACACACCTGCTACTGAAACTGCTGATGCTCCTGCAACTAAATCTGCTCCTGCTGCTCCATCTGGAAAAATTAGCAAGAGAGAAGAGAAAAATTCTAACATGCGTAAAGCTATTGCAAAGGCATTAGACAAGTCTCAAACCGAGAATGTAAACTTTACCATTAGTTTAGATGTAGATATGGATAATGCAATTGCATCTCGTAAGCAAATTAATGAGTTACCAGATACCAAAGTATCTTTTAACGATTTAGTTGTTAAAGCTTCTGCAATGGCCTTGAGAAAGCATCCCCAGATTAATACTGAATGGACTGTTGAAAAAACAATTTACAATGAACACATTGCCGTTGGTGTAGCAGTTGCTATTGAAGACGGTTTAGTTGTTCCTGTGATTCCTTTTACAGACACTAAGAGTTTAACTCAAATTGGTGCAGAGGTTAAGGACTTAGCTGTGAAGGCTAAAAAGAAAAAGTTGACTCCTGCAGAAATGTCTGGAAGTACTTTTACAGTATCAAATTTGGGAATGTTTGGTGTAGATAATTTTACCTCTATCATTAACCAACCTAACTCAGCTATTTTATCTGTTGGAGGTATTAAACAAAAGCCTGTTGTTAAAAACGGAGAAATTGTGGTTGGTAACGTAATGAATTTAACATTATCTTGTGACCACAGAACCATTGATGGTGCTGTTGGTGCTGCTTTTTTAAATACATTAAAGCAGTTTATTGAGAATCCTGTGACTATGATTGCTTAGAGACTCAAACAAATCATTATATAAAATACACCTCTGCTTAAATTCAGAGGTGTTTTTATTTATATTCGTTTCATTAATTTTTAAATTGTAAAGGTTTGGTGTAACATTTGTTACGAAACTATCAATTAAGCTCAAAACATATATAATCAAAATGAAATATATTAAAAAACTAATGCTCGTAAGCTTAGTAATACTAGCTATAGCTTGCGAAAATACTCCTAAACAAGCAAGTATTCAAGGTAAGATTGCAAACTTACCCAAAGAAGTTTCCGAAGTTATTTTAAGAACCAAAGATCAGGTTAAAAACATCAAAATTGAAGATGGATTTTTTAAAGATACCATCAGTATTGAGGACGAATTTGCTTATTTGCAAATCGGGCAGTTTGGAAAGACTTTGTTTCTGGATAAAAACACCCATTTAGTTATCAATGCTGATGCTAATGATTATCAAAAAACATTAACTTATACTGGAAAGGGTAAAAATGTGAATAATTATCTCAATAAAAGGGAGTTAATTACACAGAAAGTTTTTGAAAACATTGATAGTATAAATGGTTTAAACGCTAACGACTTTGAGAAGTACGTGCAGAATTTGGAAAAAGACATTCAGGCTTTACTAACCAAAAACAAATCAATGAACACAATAGTGTTGGATACCGAAAATGACAACCTAACCATCTTTCTCGAGAATTTGAAAAAACAGTACAACGCTATTAATGGCCTAGATGAGAATTTGAAAAAGGGAGATCTTTCACCACAGTTTGAGCACTACGAAAATTACAAAGGAGGAACTACTTCACTATCAGATTTAAAGGGAAGCTATGTTTATATTGATATATGGGCTACTTGGTGTCCGCCGTGTAAAGCAGAAATTCCTTATCTAAAAGAATTGGAACAAAATTTTAAGAAGAAAAACATAAAATTTGTTAGCATCTCTGTGGATAGTCCAAACGCTAAAAATCAGTGGAAATCTATGATTGCAGATAAAAAAATGGGAGGGATTCAATTGTTTGCTAATGGAGATCAAAGTTTTATGGATGCCTATCAAGTAGAAGGAATTCCTAGATTTATTCTATTGGATACAGAAGGAAAAATTATGATGGATAATGCTCCTAGACCTTCAAATCCTGAAACAAAAAAGTTATTGAAAAATCTACCTTAGTTGTTATTTCATTTTAGGCCTGAAAAAAATCGAATCTATTAAAAAAGATTCGATTTTTTTGTTTCTATATTTTTACTCCAATTCCTATTCCTCCCCACCAATGCGATTTTTTTCCTTTGCTAAATTCTTGAGTTCTTCTTGTCAATGTATATTTTAACACCAAACAATCTTTAATAATCCAATTAACCCCAACATTCATATCAAATAGAAATTTGTTGGTATTTTTCCTGTCAATAGTATAAACTGAATCATTAGAGAACAAAGCTCCTTCTAAGGTAGCATTGTAAATATTTAGTCTTAATCCTGGCTCTATAAAAACATTAAACCTCGATTTATTTTCTCTCAAGTCGTTAAACCCTACCCTACCGTTGTAATTTAAGGATAGATTTTTATAATTTATGTTGAATAAAGATATTTGAGCACCCACATAAACATCGGTATTAAAATTACCTATGTTACTTTCTAGCCTCAACGAAGGAATTAATATATTGTCTGATACTAAATTGTTAAATACGTATAAGTAATTCAATTTATAATTTACTGCTAAACTTCCACCATCTTCTATTTGATTATCCCATCCTTTAGGGATAGGTCTCTGGGTAAAATCCCTCTCATGAACAAAAATCTGTAATTTTTCTGCGATAGATGAACCCAGTACTCCTATAGAAAGTTCAGAGTAAAACACCTTATTTTTTAGTATTTGAGTTTTTCCCAAACTTAAAAACACATAAGATGCGTAAGGCCTATCATCCGTTTGTATTTCTCTCGCTGCAATATTTCTGGGGGTGAAAGATTGAAATCCGACGTTAATATGATTGTAATATTTAGGATTGTCTCCTTTTAATTTAAAAAAAGGTTGCCACATTTTAATTTCTCTTGTAACAGCATCTAATCTTAAACCAGCTGTATAATTATCGTCCAAATTTTTGGGGAAAAACAAGGCATCGTTTTCATGGTAAAATGAAAGCTGTTTAAGGAATGAGTTGTCTTTTTTCTGAGCAGAAATATTTTCTACAAAAAATATAGAAAAACCTACAATAGCGAATAAAATTGATAGTTTCTGCATGTTGATTAGTTTAAGGGTTATACAAATTTATTGTCTATTTAACTTCCATTGGTTGACAAGCGTTCTTCTTTCTTTTTTATACAGTTGATAGTTGTCAACTACTAGACTACTGAATATATAGGATTACGTTAAATACTTTATCAAAAAAAAGAAATTCGTGTAATCTATTTAATCGCTTTTATTTTATGAGTTCAATCATGTTTCATCCTTGATTTATCTATTATCTTTGAAGCTGTTAAGCAAGAAATTAAAAATTAATTCCAATGAAATATCGTATAGAAAAAGATACTATGGGTGAGGTACAAGTACCTGCTGATAAGTATTGGGGAGCACAAACTCAAAGATCCATCAATAACTTTAAAATAGGGCCTGCAGGAAGTATGCCTCTAGAAATTGTATATGGATTTGCCTACTTAAAAAAAGCGGCTGCACATGCAAATGCTGAATTAGGTGTTTTAGACAATAATAAAAAAGAGTTGATATCTGCCGTATGTGATGAAATTTTAGCGGGTAAACACGATGATCAGTTTCCTTTAGTAGTGTGGCAAACAGGATCCGGAACACAATCTAACATGAACTCTAACGAAGTAATTGCAAACAGAGCTCAAGAATTGGCTGGAAGAGTGATTGGTGAAGGTGATAAAGTAATTACACCTAATGATGATGTAAATAAATCTCAATCTTCAAACGATACTTTTCCTACGGGAATGCATATTGCAGCCTACAAAGCAGTAGTAGAAATTACTATTCCCGGAGTAGAACAGTTAAGAAATACTCTAAAATCTAAGTCCGATGCTTTCAAAGATGTCGTTAAAATTGGTCGTACTCACTTAATGGACGCAACTCCGTTGACCATAGGACAAGAATTCTCTGGATATGTATCTCAACTAGACCATGGATTAAAGGCTTTAAAAAACACCTTACCTCACTTGTCTGAATTGGCCTTGGGAGGTACTGCAGTAGGAACGGGTTTAAACACTCCTGCTGGTTATGATGTACTCGTTGCTAAAAAAATTGCTGAATTTACGGGACTTCCTTTTGTTACTGCCGAAAATAAATTTGAAGCTTTAGCTGCTCACGATGCTATTGTAGAAACTCACGGAGCGTTAAAGCAAATAGCGGTTTCCTTAAATAAAATTGCCAACGATATTCGTTTGATGGCTTCTGGTCCTCGTTCAGGAATTGGAGAATTAATTATTCCTGCAAACGAACCAGGTTCTTCTATCATGCCAGGAAAAGTAAATCCTACGCAAGCAGAGGCCATTACCATGGTTGCTGCGCAGGTAATGGGTAACGATGTTGCCATTGGCGTAGGTGGCTTACAAGGACATTATGAGTTAAATGTATTCAAACCTGTAATGGCTAAAAACTTAATTGAGTCTGCTCGTTTAATTGGAGATGCTTGTGTGTCTTTTGACGTAAATTGTGCTGTTGGTATTGAACCTAACTACCCTGTAATAGAAAAGTTATTAAACAATTCTTTAATGTTGGTGACAGCTCTAAACACAAAAATCGGATACTACAAGGCTGCTGAAATTGCTAATACAGCGCACGCAAATGGAACTACTTTAAAAGAAGAAGCTGTTCGTTTGGGTTATGTTACTCCAGAACAGTATGACGAATGGGTAAAACCTGAAGATATGATAGGTTCTTTAAAATAGAAATCAAATTTTTTTACAAGTTTTAAAAGCTATCTAACTATTTAGATAGCTTTTTTTTGTTTTATAACCGATGTGTTCATGTTACAATAAGTTTCAGAACAAACGTTCGGTAATTGTTTTATTTTACTATATTTGTTCTATGAGACCACAAAAAGTAGAAGATACTGTTTTAGTGAATAACCTAATGCAAGTTTTAAGAGCTAAAGGTTATGAGGGTGCTAGCTTAAATGATTTAGCTGCTGCCTCTGGTTTACAGAAAGCGAGTTTATATCACCGATTTCCTGGAGGAAAGAAGGACATTGTACTTTCAGTTTTAAATCATATTGGAGATTGGACAAAAGTTAGCATCATTAATGTGATTAATGATCCTAAAAAAACTCCAATTAATAAGTTAGAAACTGTAATTGACCATTTGAATCAATTCTATGATGGTGGAAAAAATGCGTGTGTAACGAAAACGCTATCTATGGATCATAGCTTTCATTTGTTTGGAGATGAATTAAAAAAAGGAGTTTCTGTTTGGATTGAAAGTTTTACTGAATTAGCTCGTCTATTTAATCATACTGAGGATGAAGCCAAAAACATAGCACAACAAGTAATCGTTCAAATTCAAGGAAGTTTGGTGCTCTCTAAAACTTTGGGAGATTACAACTGTTTTAAAGTTGCGTTAGCAGACATCAAATCTTTATACACTAATTAAAAAATTTACACTTATACTTTACCGAATGTTCGGTTACTAATCATTAAAAATCACAAAAATGAGCAAGAAAGCAATTGTATTATTATCAGACCCAAAATCAGGATCCGAAGAATCTATCGGACGTTTATTTAATGCCCTAGGAACAGCATGGGAATATAAAAATGCTGGACAAGAAGTAAAGTTTATTTTCCAGGGAACTGCAACTAGATGGCCAGAGATTTTAGAAAACGAAAAACATCCTGCACACAAATTATACAAAGAATTAGCAGATGTTATTGAAGGAGCTTCTGCAGCTTGTGCACAAGTATGGGGAGCCAATCCGAGCGGACTGGACTTAATAAAAAACAACACTTTGCCAGGGACCGTGGGTAGTTCTAGTTTTTTAAAATTGGAGGAAGAGGGGTTTACTATTCTAACTTTTTAGCCAGAGTACTCTCTTTATAACCTATACTCACTTTTCAACCAAATTAACTATGTCAAATGTATTTCATCAAGGCGAACTCAAAGTTCAAGACAACATGGGTGTCAAGCATCTTGCTGCCAAAGTAGGACATTCTATTAATGATAAAATAATACCAGGTGCCATCCCTTTTACAGAAAATCAGTCCACACTTATTATAAGTTCCAATGATTCTAAGGGTAAAAACTGGATTTCATTACTAGTAGGACCCTCTGGTTTTATTGAGGTACCTGATGCGAATACATTTGATATCTATATTGATCAACTACAAAGCGACACCAACGATATTTTTTTTGAGAATATTAAAAATCAGAAAAACATAGGAGCTATGTTTATAGAATTTGCTAGTACTAGGAGATACAGAACCAACGGAATCGTATATAAAATCACAGAGAATAAAATTAGTATTAAAATTATAGAAGCCTACCCCAACTGCCCCAAATATATTCAGAAGCGTACCCTTGTAAAAAACTCATCAATTCAACGTCAAACCACTACCAAGAAAGGAACTCAATTAACGGATGAGTTTATGGATTTGATAAAAAAATCTGATACTTTTTTTATTGGGAGTGGAGCAGCTAATAAAATGGATGCTTCGCATAGAGGTGGTAAACCTGGTTTTGTTGATATTGTAGATTCTAATTTATTGAAGATTCCTGAATATATTGGAAACAATCTGTATAATACCTTGGGAAATTTGGAAAGCAACCCCAATGCTGGACTCCTATTTATAGATTTTAAAACAAACAGTGTTCTTCAATTAAACGGTACCGTTTCTATAAGCTATAATCAGAAAACCGAAGAAGATTTGGTGCATACAGATACTGGACTCTTTTGGACTTTTGCTGTCGATCATTGTATTTACACGATAAACCATCATGCTATTGATTGGAATTTCGAAGCATTTTCTAAATATAATTATTAAATAAAACAGCAGCCCTAAGGGCTGCTATTTCATTTGAACTACGTTGTTTTATGGACAATGACTATTCGCCACCGTGGTTATGATTGTCATGATTATGATGAGCTTTTTTGGTTTTTTCTTTAAATTGTACAAATTCCTTTAAAGAAATAGACTCGTTGGCATCTTTGTCTATTTTGGCAAATCTCTCAAGTATTTTTTTACCGGCCAATTCATCTTTGGTAATATTCCCATCCTTATTTTTATCTAATCTTTTAAATATTTTTTCTGGACTTGGCTTAGGTTTTTCTTCTTGAGAAAATGAATTAGCTACGCTTAATAAACAAACTACTCCTGCAATGATTAATTTTTGTGATTTCATTTTTTAAATATTTTATTAATTTAATTGATTTTTGTTTTGACTAAGATTTCATCTTTCAATCACTTAGTCTCCACTATGACCCAGCATATAGACTTTAGTTTAATTAATTATGAAAAAAAATTGCAGAGTGATAAAATAAGAACTACAACTTTTACAAAATTCAAGTTTTAATACTCAATAAGTAAGAGTAACTTTACAATCATCAAAAGGTGGTTATGACGCACACACATTATAATAAAGTTATTAGAGCTATCGATTTTTTACAGAAAAACATTGTGGTCACACCCGATTTAAAAACTCTAGCCACTGCCATCAATATAAGTGTTTCACAACTCCAAAAAACATTTAACGAATGGGCAGGTGTGAGTCCAGAAGAGTTTATGCTTTACATTCATACTCGACACACAAAGTCGAAACTACAAAAACCTCAGCAGACTCTGTTTAGTGCTACTGAGCCAACAGATTTAAACAATATTGACAAACTACAAATTGTACCTTTGATTGTTGAGGGTATGACACCACATGATTGTTTTAATAAAGGACAAAACTTAACCATTTACTATCAACACTACCCTACTCGTTTCGGTCCCATCCTAATCGGTAATACAAATAAAGGGGTGTGTTCTGTTTCTTTTACAGAAGTAGAAGAGGATGCTCTACTCAGTTTAAAAAATGATTTTAGCAAAGCGAATTGCATAAAACAAACACACCCTTTGCAAACAAGAGTTGTTGAAATATTTGATTCTTTAACACAGACCAACACACCTTTAAAATTACACATAAAAGGAACTCCGTTTCAGTTAAAAGTTTGGAAAACTTTATTAAAAATTCCTTTGGGAGAATTGAGTACTTATGGAACTATTGCTAAACAAATTCATCAGCCTACAGCTGCTAGGGCTGTTGGAACAGCCATTGGAAAAAATCCGATTGCTTTTCTAATTCCCTGCCATAGGGTAATTAATACAACGGGAGTAATTGGAAATTACATGTGGGGAAGTACTCGTAAAAAGGCAATAATAGGCTGGGAAGCTGCAAAGGTAAAATCATAGCAAATGGATTTATTCAACTCAACTCCCGCTAACTTACTTCCATTTGATGGGGAGGTGTACTATTACCCTAAAGTAATAGCATTACAAAAAGCTAAATTATATTACGACCTACTACTAAATAACATTTCTTGGCAACACGACGAGGCAATTATGTTTGGCAAACATATAACTACAAAAAGAAAGGTAGCTTTATATGGGGACACCAATTACAATTATCATTATTCCAATACCCACAAAACTGCTTTACCTTGGACCAAAGAATTGTTAGATTTGAAACAAATCGTAGAAAAAAAATGCGACACTACTTTTAATGCCTGTTTACTCAACTTGTATCACAATGGTAGCGAGGGTATGGGTTGGCATGCCGATAATGAGAAAACATTAGGTGAACAACCCACTATTGCTTCTGTAAGTTTTGGTGCTGACAGAAAATTTATGTTGAAACATAAAGAATCCAAACAAACTATTTCCATTCCCTTAGAAAAAGGAAGTCTACTCATCATGGCTGGAGATACGCAAACCAACTGGCTACATAAATTGCCTACTTCTACGTTGGTCAAATCACCTAGAATCAACCTCACTTTTAGAAACATTATAACTTAACAGAATAGCCACAATCGGCTCTATATTATTGCTAAAAGCTGTAACTTCGTGTTTCTGCAAAAAAATTACATGGCAACAAACGAGTATATAGAAGTTTTAGGAGCTAGGGCTCACAATTTAAAAAATATTGACGTTAAAATTCCCAGAGATCAACTAGTAGTGATTACTGGCTTGAGTGGTAGTGGAAAATCTTCTTTAGCTTTTGACACTATTTATGCTGAAGGACAAAGGAGATATATTGAGACTTTTTCTGCCTATGCTCGTCAGTTTTTGGGAGGTTTAGAAAGACCTGACGTTGATAAAATAGACGGACTATCTCCCGTCATTGCCATAGAGCAAAAAACTACTAACAAAAGTCCGCGTTCTACTGTAGGAACCATCACTGAAATTTACGATTTTCTACGTTTGTTGTACGCACGAGTTGCAGATGCTTATTCCTACAACACCAACGAGAAAATGGTAAGCTATTCCGATGAGCAAATCAAACAACTAATTCTCAAAGATTTTGACGGAGAGAAAACTTTGGTTTTAGCTCCAGTCATCAAGTCTAGAAAAGGTCATTATCGTGAATTGTTTGAACAAATTGCCAAACAAGGATTTACCAAGGTTCGTGTAGATGGGGTTATTGTTGATATTACCAAAGGGATGAAGGTAGATCGTTACAAAACTCACGATATAGAAATTGTAATCGATAGATTAGTCATCAACCCAGAACAAGAAAAACGCTTAGAAGAAACCATTAAAACAGCAATGTATGCTGGAGATGGAGTACTGATGGTGTTAAAGTTTAACGAAAATAAACCCAGATATTTCAGTAGAGCTTTGATGTGCCCTAGTTCTGGTATTTCTTATCCATTACCTGAACCTAATTCATTTTCCTTCAACTCTCCAAAAGGAGCTTGCCCCAATTGTAATGGTTTAGGAAACACCTCGGAGATTGAACTAAAAAAAGTAATTCCAGATAGCAGTATCTCCATCAAAAAAGGAGGAATCATTCCGTTAGGTCCTCAGAAAAACACATGGATTTTTAAGCAGCTGCAAAGTATTGCGGGAGCTTTTAACTTTAAATTAGAAAGTCCTATTTCTAAAATTCCTAAAGAAGCCATGGAAATTATTTTAAATGGTGGTAAAGAAACCGTTAAAGTAAAAGCCAAAGCTGCTGGAGTTACGCAAACTTATCAAATAGATTTTGAAGGAATCGTTTCCTTTATTAAAAATCAGCACCAAAATGCAGATTCTAAAAGTATACAACGCTGGGCAAAAGATTTTATGACCGACGTGGTTTGTAGTGAATGTGAAGGTAGCCGTTTACGTAAAGAATCTTTATATTTTAAAATTGATGGTTATGATTTAGGAGTACTGGCCAACATGGATATTCGTGAGTTGGCAGATTGGTTTCAAAAAATTGATGATAAACTTAGTGACAAACAAAAAATAATAGGATCTGAGATTACAAAAGAAATCAAAACTAGAATCCAATTTTTACTAGATGTAGGTTTAGATTATTTAACGTTAAATAGGACCTCTAAGTCCCTATCGGGAGGAGAAGCACAACGTATTCGTTTGGCCACACAAATAGGTTCTCAGCTCGTGGGAGTTTTGTATATTTTAGATGAGCCCAGTATTGGTTTACACCAAAGAGATAACGAAAAACTAATCAACTCCTTAGAGCAATTAAGAGACGTAGGAAACTCCGTACTAGTGGTAGAACACGATAAAGATATTATGGAGCGTGCAGACCATGTGATTGATATTGGTCCGGGTGCTGGAGTTCATGGAGGTACTATCGTTAGTGAGGGGTCTTTTGAATTATTTTCTAAAGTAGAAACTTTAACAGCTGATTATTTAACGGGTAGAAAAGAAATTACGGTTCCTAAAAAAAGAAGAAAAGGAAATGGTAACGAACTGGTTTTGAAAGGAGCTAATGGTAATAACTTAAAAAACGTCACCGCTCATTTTCCTCTAGGAAAACTGATTTGTGTAACAGGTGTCTCTGGTAGCGGTAAATCTACTTTGGTAAACGGTACCCTCTACCCTATTTTAAATGCACATATTTACAATGGAGTTAAAAAACCTCAACCTTATAAAAGTATTGAAGGTTTAGAGCATATTGATAAAATCATCGATATTGATCAATCTCCTATTGGTAGAACACCTCGTTCTAACCCAGCCACCTATACCAAAACTTTTGATGAAATAAGAAGTTTGTTTGCCAAAACACAAGAAGCTATGATTCGTGGTTACAAACCAGGTCGTTTTTCTTTTAACGTAAAGGGCGGACGTTGCGAAACTTGTGAAGGTGGTGGTATGCGAGTAATAGAAATGAATTTTTTACCTGATGTACACGTAGAATGTGAAACGTGCCAAGGAAAACGTTTTAATAGAGAAACTTTAGAAATAAGATATAAAGGAAAATCTATTTCTGATATTCTAGAAATGACGATTAATGAAGCTGTTACTTTTTTTGAACACATTCCAAAAATCTACAGAAAAATTAAAACCATCAAAGAGGTTGGTTTAGGATATATTACATTGGGGCAGCAATCTACCACGCTTTCTGGCGGTGAGGCACAAAGAATTAAACTAGCTGCCGAACTCTCTAAAAGGGATACTGGGAATACCTTTTATATTTTAGATGAACCCACTACAGGTCTTCATTTTGAAGATATTAGAGTTTTGATGCAAGTCATTCAAAAATTGGTCGACAAAGGAAATACGGTGTTAGTGATAGAACACAATATGGACGTTATTAAGTTAGCCGATCACATTATTGATATTGGCCCTGAAGGTGGTAAAGGTGGCGGTACTGTTATCTGTAAAGGTACCCCCGAGCAAGTTGCGAAAAACAAAAAAAGCTACACTGCCAAATTCCTTAAAAAAGAACTGTAGCATATGACTTACTAAACACTTCGAGATTCTAACGTCTTTGTCCTGACATATTTATCATTTAAATAACAAAGTAAATACTCGTTTAAACAAAATTTGTTATAAATTCTGTCGATGTATTTATTTAAAAAATTGATTTAGAAATTTGCCATTTATCCAACTTATTAACTAACTTAAGTTAGTTAAAATTTAAAACACGCATACAATGACAGATAAAGAAAGAGCAGAAGAGGAGAGAATTTACGATAAATTCAAGCAAAAAGATTGGAACGAAATTAAGACCAATGATTCTTGGGCAGTATTTAAAATTATGTCTGAGCTGGTGGATGGTTACGAAAAAATGGCCAAAATTGGTCCCTGTGTAAGTATATTTGGATCTGCAAGAACCAAAACTGACGATTCTAATTACATTTTGGCAGAAGAAATTGCTTTCAAATTAACACAAAGCGGATTTGGTGTTATTACTGGTGGTGGACCGGGTATTATGGAAGCTGGAAATAAAGGAGCTCACCGAGGGAAAGGAACCTCTGTAGGATTAAATATTGAACTTCCTTTTGAACAAAATAACAATCCTTGGATAGACCGTGATAAAAACGTGAATTTTGATTACTTTTTTACCAGAAAAGTGATGTTTGTAAAGTATTCGCAAGGATTTGTGGTAATGCCTGGAGGTTTTGGAACTTTAGATGAACTTTTTGAAGCTATCACACTCATCCAAACAAAAAAAATAGGTCGTTTTCCAATTGTTTTAGTGGGAACCAAGTTTTGGGGAGGAATTATAGAATGGATTAAGCAAGTTTTAAGAGACGAGTACAAAACAATTAGTCCAGAAGATTTAAATTTATTTAGAATTGTTGATACTGCTGACGAAGCCGTTGAACACTTGAACAACTTTTACAACAAGTACAAGTTAAAACCCAACTTTTAGAATTGAAATTAACGTTAAGTATTTTTTTTATTATTCTAACACAAAGTCTCTATAGTCAAAATAACAAAATAACTATAGAGGCTAAATTATATCCGCATACACATCAATTAGAAATACAGCAAAAAATTGTTTACTATAACACGAGTAACGATACGCTTAAAAAAATTGTGCTTAGAAATTGGGCAAATAGCTATAAAAATGATAGCACTCCTCTAGCCAAAAGACTTCTTGGAGATTACAAAACCGATTTTTACTTTTCAAACAAAAGCGAACGCGGGTTTAGCGAAATAAATAGCATCCATAGCTCTTCTCACAATACCAAATTTGAGATTCCCAAAAATTTGCAAGATTTGGTGTTCGTAAAAATGAATAGGCCTTTATCTCCTGGTGATAGTATTGATATTGATTTGAATTATAGTATTAAAATACCAGACATTAAGTTTACAGGTAGTGGACACAAAAATGTAGATTACTTTTTAGAAGACTGGCACATCACTCCATCCATATATCAAAATAATCGTTGGTTATTAGATACACATAAAAACCTTAATTACCAATTCAAACATCCCACCGATTATACTATCCGTTTTACGACTCCTATGGGCTACAATATCTACAGCAACTTTAGCGCTGCAAAATCGAATCAGAACTCAGAAGTCACTCATCAATTACAAGGGAAAAATGTTACGCAAACAAACCTTAGTATTGTGTTTTTAAAATCGTATTTGCAAACATCTACGCATCCTGCAAAAATAACGACCAATTTTACCTCTCATAAAGTTAAGCTACCTGTTCAACAAGCTAAAATGCAACAAATGTTGCTGTTTTTACAAGAAAACGTAGGAACTACATCGCAAAACAAAATTTTAGTAGAAAAAAAAGTTTACGACCAAAATCCTATTTACGAACTTAAATATTTACCAAAGCAACTACATCCCTATTCCTCTTTGTTTAAATGGGAAGCAGAATTTTTTAAAGCTTTAACCAGCCAATATATTGATCAAATTATTATCCAAAACAATGTGGAGGATTACTGGTTTACCAGAGGTTTAGAAACTTATTTATTAATTAAATACATCAATCAATATTACCCTGATTCTAAAATATTAGGACGACTTTCTAAAATTTGGGGCGTTAAGTTTATGAATATTGCTAAGCAAGATTTTAATGCTAAATTCTCAATCATACATCAAATTACTGCTAGAGAAAATCTAGATCAAAAATTATCCACTCCCATTGATAAACTATCCAATTATAATAAAAAAGTGGTTTCTCCTTATAAAGCGGGAATTGGTTTTTTATTTTTAGAGGAGTACATCGGTACGGAGACACTTAAAAACACTATTCGGATGTACGTTGAGCAGCATTTGGATAAACCTAGCCGAGCTTCTGACTTTTTAAAATTACTAAACCAAAACACCTCAAAGAACATTGATTGGTTTGAAAATGAATGGTTAAAAACCAACAAAAAAATAGACCATAAAATTGTAAAAACTACTTTTAAAAAAGATAGTGTTCACATCACTTTAAAAAATAACAAATCCATCAAAACTCCCGTACTGGTTTACGGTTTAAAGAATGATAGTATCATTCATAAAACATGGTTTGATGGTTTTTCTGATGTCAAACAAATTGCTTTAGAAAATAGTGACTTAGACAAAGTTGTTTTAAACTACGAAAACATATATCCTGAAATAAATTACAGAAACAACTGGGACAATAAAAAAAACAAATTATTTGAAAGACCTATTCAAATTATGTTATTGAAAGATTTGAATAACCCAAACACCAATCAAATATTTTTAAAACCCGAGGTTGAATATAATTTTTACGATGGTGTTTTACTTGGACTGAGTATACAAAACAAAGCCTATATCAGACAAAATTTAGAGTATGCCTTAAAACCAACCTATGGTTTTAAAAGTAACAGTTTTACAGGGGGGTTCAAGGTAAAATATACAACTTATCCAGAACAGACCAATATTTATGCGACTAGTGTGGGAATTAGCGGTAGCAATTATCATTATGCAGAGGATTTAAACTACAATACCTTGTCTCCTTTTTTTAGTATCGACTTTAAACAAAAAGATTTTAGAGCTTTAGGAACCAATAAAATTACCGCTAAATTTTTATTAATTGATAGAGAATTAGAAAAGGGCATCCTTAAATCTGACGAAGATGAATACAATCTTTTTAAACTAGATTATCTCTTTAAGAAAAACAAGCTGATACATAATTACCAACTAGATGTCAACACTGAAATTGCTAGTAAATTTTCCAAATTAAATACAGAATTTAGATACAGACACTTGACCAGTAACAAAAGACCTATTGAATTTAGGTTTTTTGGAGGATTCTTTTTTTCTAATAAAACTAAAAGCGATTTCTTTAGTTTCAATCAACACACGGCTAATGATTATTTGTTTGAACTACCTTATTTAGGAAGATCAGAAGAAGCTGGTTTACTCAGCCAGCAATACTTTAAAGCACAGGGAGGATTTGTCTCTCAAAACGAACCTGGCTTTGCTAATCAATGGTTAACGAGTATCAATACTAGCGTTGGAATTTATAAATGGATAGAGACGTTTAACAACGTTTCATTGTTGAAAAACCGAAATTCCTCTGCTTTTTTTGATTATGAGGGAGGAATTAGATTGAACTTTATTCCTGATATTTTAGAATTCTATTTACCTGTTTATAATAAAGAAGGTCTTGTTTTTCAAGAAGATAACTATTTAGACAAGGTAAGGTTTGTAATTACTCTTAGAGCTCAACCCATTGTAAGATTTTTAAAACAGCAGTTGTTTTAACAGTTGTTAATAGCTTGGTTATACTGCATTACATTATCAAATTATAAATGATTAACTTTATGCGTTTAAAATTGTAATCAAATATGCCTGTAACTGCGAATTCTAAAAAAGAACAAGAACTGACTTTTCTACAATTTAAGGAGGAAATCTTAAACGATTATTACACCGCTGTATTGAGTCGAGAATGTAGCCTTTTAGGTCGTAAAGAAGTGTTAACAGGTAAAGCTAAATTTGGAATTTTTGGAGATGGTAAAGAGTTGCCTCAAATTGCAATGGCCAAAGCTTTTGAAAAAGGAGATTGGAGATCTGGCTATTACAGAGATCAAACTTTTATGCTTGCTTTAGGAGAATTAACTCCTCAACAATTTTTTGCAGGTTTGTACGCGCATACAGACATTGAGCACGAACCTTTTGCAGCAGGGAGACAAATGGGAGGTCATTTTGCCTCACATAGTTTAGATGAAAATGGAGAATGGAAAAACTTAACAGCGCAGTATAATACCGCTTCTGATGTTTCTTGTACTGCTGCACAAATGCCAAGATTAGTTGGTTTGGCCTACGCATCTAAACTTTACAGACAAGAAAAAACAGTACAAACAGGTTACGAGAAGTTTAGTAAAAATGGTAATGAAGTAGCGTGGGGAACCATAGGAAATGCAAGCACTAGTGAAGGACATTTTTTTGAAGCCATTAATGCTGCAGGAGTTTTACAAATTCCTATGGTTGCTAGTATTTGGGACGATGAATATGGAATTTCAGTACATCAAAAACACCACACTACTAAAGAAAATATTTCTGAAGTACTTAAGGGTTTTCAAAGAGATAAAGACTCAAAGGGAATAGAAATTTTTAAAGTAAAAGGATGGGATTATTCTAGTTTGATTAATGCGTATACAAAAGCATCAGAAATTGCTAGAGAAGAACACGTACCCGTAATGATTCATGTTAGCGAAGTTACGCAACCTCAAGGTCATTCAACCTCAGGATCGCATGAAAGATACAAAAGCGCTGAACGTTTACAGTGGGAAAAAGACTTTGACTGTAATAAAAAAATGCGCGAATGGATTTTAAATTTTGATTTGTCTGATAGCAACGGAAATTTAAAACTTGTTGATAGTGAGGAAGAGTTAATTGCTTTGGAGAAAAAAGCCAAACAAGAAGTTTCTGTTGCCAAAAGAGCTGCTTGGCAAGCTTTTATCAAACCTCTGAAAACTGAGCAAACCGGCTTGTTAAATATCTTGAATAAAGTTTGTGAAGAGAGCATCAATAAAAACTTTATTCAAAAATATAAAAACGATTTAGAAGCTTTAAACGAGGTAACTCGTAAAGATATTTATAGTACTGCTAGAAAGGTACTCGCCTATTTAAAGGACGAAAACATCTCTAGCAAAAAACTATTACAAAGCTGGTTACATAAAAATCTGCCTATTGCTCAAGAAAAATATAGCTCTAAATTATTAAACGACTTTGGAACAGGTGCTTCCTCCATTGAGGAAAAATTGCCTACTTACAGCAACGAAAAAGAAGTTGTTGATGCCAGAGTGATTATTAGAGATAATTTTGATGCCCTATTACAAAAGCACGATAATTTGTTCATTTTTGGTGAAGATGCTGGTAAAATTGGAGACGTTAATCAAGGTTTAGAAAGCTTACAGGATAAATATGGTGAGTTACGCGTTGCTGATACTGGAATTAGAGAAGCAACCATTATGGGACAAGGTATTGGAATGGCTTTAAGAGGGTTGAGACCTATCGCAGAAATTCAATACTTAGATTATATACTATATGCTGTTCAAACTTTAAGTGATGACTTAGCCTGTTTACGTTACCGTACATATGGAAAGCAAACAGCTCCCTTAATTGTTAGAACTAGGGGTCACCGATTAGAAGGAATATGGCATTCAGGATCACCTATGGCTTTAATTTTAAGTTGTTTAAGAGGAATGCATTTATTAGTTCCAAGAAATATGACTAAGGCAGCTGGGTTTTATAATTCATTGTTAAAAACCGATGAACCTGCCATCGTGATAGAAAACTTAAACGGTTATCGTTTAAAAGAAGAAAAGCCTAATAACTTAGGGGAATTTTTAACTCCTATCGGATATTCTGAAACTATTAAAGAAGGAACAGATATTACTTTGGTTTCTTACGGATCTACGTTAAAAATAGTGATGGAAGTTGCCCAAAGAGAATTAGCACAGGTAGGTATCAATGCGGAGGTAGTGGATGTTCAAAGCTTGATGCCTTTTGATTTAGATCATAACATTGCGCTAAGTGTCTCTAAAACCAATCGTTTGGCTATTATTGACGAAGATGTTCCTGGAGGTGCTTCTGCTTACATTTTACAAAAAGTATTAGATGAGCAAAATGCTTATCAATATTTGGATAGCAAACCTATTTGTATTTCTGCTCAAGAGCATAGACCTGCCTACGGTAGCGATGGAGATTATTTCTCTAAACCTTCACATGATGATGTTTTTGAAAAAATCTATGAAATTTTTCATGAAGCAAATCCTGCTAAATACCCTCATCTGTTTTCATAATAGTTTCAATTCCAACGGCACATTCAGCACAACGCTCATGATCGCAATATTGTTTTTTTAGAGTGAGAAGTGCTTGAGTTTCTAAAGCAGATTTTGATTGAAATCCTAGTTCCCCAAATTTTGAGATAACGCTGTTTTTTTCTGGCTTCAATTCATTTAAAATATCTAATAGGTAAGCATTGTCTATTCCTTTTGTTTTATTGTGTAAAAATAAAACAGGTACAATCACATTTATCATAATAATATCTTGAAAACTTTTACTCACCCTTTTAAGTGATTTTTTTGATTCCTTATCAAAATTATAATGTATTTTCCAATACTCCGCCACGCTTACGTTAAACAAATCTTTATATGCACTCAACTGATGATTCATAGACAAAATCTTAGAAAACACGTTTGGAGTTGCCTCATAAAAAGCAATTAGCTGAGCCAATCTTATCGTTGGAAAATTAAGAGGTCTACACCCGTAGAAATTCAGTCTTTTATCCATCGAGTTATTCAATTGGTATTTTTGTTGCTGATAGTAAAATTCTTTTTGCAAACCAATGTAGTAAGCATCTTCCTTCTCCTCTACTAGCAAACCTACCATTCCGTATACAAAGGAGCTTGATGTTTTATTAACAAACTGTTTTCTAATAATTTTGTAGTCTATCTTGGAAAAGACATTATACAAAATATCTCCGTTTACATTCCCTCCAAAATACTTTACCATCATTAAAAACAAAGTTGCCTCCCAATCTCCTTTGGCATCTTTTAAGGTTTTTTCTACCTCTTTGGTTTTTCTCTCTAATCTTTCTATCATGAGACTTTCCAACCAAAATTCAAACTTAAAGTTATCTACATATTTAAAATAATCCTCACAAAAAATCCATTTGCTCTTTTGATTCATTAAACGACTGTTATTTTCTAATACTGATAGAGGAATGTACTGTTTTAGCTCTAAAACGGGGATTTCGTGACCATTTACATCATATACTTCTATATCGTGATGGTAAACTACGTGCAGTATTACATTGCCATAGTTTTTATCTTTTTGATGTTGATGTGCATACCAATCCGAAGAATTTACATGGATCTCCACATTCCCAGCCCACTTTTGTCCATCAATTTTAATGACAGCGCTAGTAATGTCTGGACCACACAAACTATTTAGAGTGCCGAAATAATCAATCTCTAATTTTTGATGACGGGTAGTGCACAAACTCTTTGTGGTAAACAACTTTTGTTGCCATATCAAATGTAAAAAAGACTCTTTCATAGCATCAGTAGAATCTAAAGTTAGAATAGTAAGTTAAAAAATAAATAGTTTATTTTTGTAATACAAAACAAAGAATCCATTAAATATGAATATCATAGACAGTTTAAAATGGCGATATGCAACTAAAAAATTTGATCCGATTAAAAAACTTTCTACCAATCAAATTCAATTGTTAAAAGAAGCATTTAACCTTACTGCTACCTCTTATGGTTTACAGGCACTCAACTTGGTTATTGTAGAGAATAAAGAATTAAGAGAGCAATTATTACCTCATGCATTCAACCAAAGACAAGTGATAGATGCCTCGCATTTGCTCATTATATGTTACCCCGAAAACTACGATGGAAAAGACGTAGAACAATACTTTACTAGGGTTGTCAAGGAAAGAAATACTCCAGAAGAAACTATCAAACCTTTTAAAGATTTTTTAGTGAACGAGTTTAATACAAAAAGCATAAAAGACAAACACAGTTCTTTTGCTAAGCAAACTTATATTGCTTTAGGAAATTTATTGACTGTTTGCGCTTTAGAGAAAATTGATTCATGCCCCATGGAAGGTTTTATTCCTTCTAAAGTTGATGAAATTTTAAATTTAAAATCTAAAAATTTAAAATCTGCTTTGCTATTACCTGTTGGGTTTAGAGCAGAAGACGATTTTATGGCCAACGAGAAAAAAGTAAGAAAACCTTTATCAGAATCAATCATAGAAATCTAATGAATCAATCATTATCACACCTAGAGCCCAAAGAAATTTGGGCTCATTTTAGTTTAATCAATGCCATTCCAAGAGCCTCTAAAAAAGAGCAAGCTATCTCTGATTTTATGGTTTCTTTTGGAAAAAAATTGGGCCTTGAAGCACTACAAGACAACGCACTAAACGTATTGATAAAGAAACCTGCCACTAAGGGCTACGAAAATCGTAAAAAAGTGACTTTACAATCTCACTTAGATATGGTTCATCAAAAAAACAACGATACTGTTTTTGATTTCAATACTCAAGGCATTGAGATGTTTGTAGAAGATGATTGGGTAAAAGCAAATGGCACTACATTGGGAGCTGATAACGGTTTGGGAGTAGCTGCAATAATGTCTGTGTTGGCTAGTCGTACCATTCAACATCCTGAAATAGAAGCGCTATTTACCATTGATGAAGAGACAGGAATGACAGGAGCCTTTGAATTACAACCTGGTTTTATATCTGGAGATATTTTGTTGAATTTAGACACTGAAGAGGATGACGAAATTACCATTGGCTGCGCAGGAGGTATTGATGTTACCGCAAAAAAAACACATCACTTAGTGTCCATCACTCCCAATAGTAAAATGTATAAACTAACGGTTAATGGTTTATCTGGTGGACATTCAGGAGTAGAAATCCACAAGGGGTTGGGGAACTCTAATAAAATAATGAATAGAGTTTTATACGAGTTGAATAAAACTTGCAAATTTCAAATAACAACCATTAACGGGGGCAATTTAAGAAATGCTATTCCTAGAGAAGCATTAGCTCACATCGCCTCTACTGACACGAATATCAATCATCAATTAAAAGAAATCGCAACGGTAATTTTAAAAGAATGGCTAAACAAAGAACCCAATTTATCCATTTCACTAGAACCTACCGAAAATTTAAATAACAAAACCGCTATTAACCAAAAAGAGCAAAGCCAGCTATTACATACTATTTATGCTTGCTTTAATGGTGTTTATACAATGGATGCTAGCATCGATAATTTGGTCGCAACGTCTAACAATTTAGCATCTGTTCGCTTGGAAAACGGAAAAACGACTATTGCCTGCTTAACTCGATCGTCTATTGAAACTGAAAAAGACGATTTGGTAAACCAACTTACCGCAACTTTTACCTTAGGTGGATTTGAAGTAACTACGGATGGAGCTTATCCTGGGTGGCAACCCAATCCAAAAGCTAGTATTTTAAAGGTAATGACCTCTGTATATCAAAATTTATTTAATGATGTGGTTCAGGTAAATGCTTGCCACGCTGGTTTGGAGTGTGGAATTATAGGTAAACACTACCCTGCTATGGAAATGGTTTCTTTTGGCCCCACCATTAAAGGAGCTCATTCTCCAGATGAAAGAGTTAGCATCTCATCCACTCAAAAATTTTGGTTGTATTTACAAGAAATTTTGAAAAATATTCCTGAAAAAACGACTGCCTAATCCATCATTCGTCCCATTCATGATATTTAAGTTTGGTACTATAATTGTTAATATCTTAACTTTTTGTTACAGACAAATAATTGTACTTTTACGAGCATTATAAAATGAAGCTATTCATGGGAAAAATTATTGCTATTGCTAATCAAAAAGGGGGAGTTGGTAAAACAACAACCTCTGTAAACCTTGCAGCCTCTTTAGGAGTGTTGGAAAAAAAGGTTTTAATTATTGATGCAGATCCACAAGCAAATGCTACTTCGGGTTTAGGGATTGATATTGAATCCGTAGAAAAAGGAACCTATGAAATACTCGAACATACTTGTACGGCACAAGAGGCAATTAAAAGTACAAATTCACCCAATGTAGATATTATTCCTGCGCATATTGATTTAGTAGCCATTGAAATTGAGTTAGTTGATAAAGAAAATAGAGAATATATGTTGAAAGAATCTTTAAAACCTATTAAAGATAATTATGACTTTATTATTATTGACTGTGCTCCTTCTCTAGGTTTAATTACTTTAAACTCCCTAACGGCAGCCAACTCGGTGATTATTCCTATTCAATGTGAATACTTTGCTTTAGAAGGTTTGGGAAAATTATTGAATACTATTAAAAGTGTTCAGAAAATACACAACCCCTCTTTGGATATAGAAGGACTGCTATTAACCATGTTCGACTCTAGATTAAGACTATCGAATCAGGTGGTAGAAGAGGTTAAAACTCATTTTAGCAATATGGTTTTTGAAACCATTATACAGCGTAACATTAGACTAGGAGAAGCTCCAAGTTATGGCGAGAGTATTATTGCTTATGATGCTACTAGCAAAGGAGCTATAAATTATATTAACTTAGCCAACGAGGTAATTACCAAGAATTAATTAATATGGCAAAAGCAACTAGAAAACAAGCTTTGGGAAGAGGTCTTTCTGCATTACTGAAAGAAAATGATATGAGTGTTAACTCTGCTAATCACGAGAAAGCTACAGAGATTATTGGTAATATTATTGATTTGGAGTTGGATAAGATTGAAGTAAACCCTTACCAACCTAGAACTTATTTTGATGAGGAAGCCCTAAATGAACTAGGAGAATCTATTAAAATTTTAGGAGTGATCCAACCCATTACTGTAAGAAGGTTAGAAAACAATAAGTTTCAATTGGTGTCTGGAGAACGTAGATTTAGAGCTTCTAAATTAATAGGTAACACCACTGTACCTGCTTATATTCGTTTGGCCAACGACCAAGAAATGCTAGAAATGGCTTTGGTTGAAAACATTCAACGTAAAAACTTAGACCCTATAGAAGTAGCTTTGTCCTACCAAAGATTGATTGATGAAATTAATTTAACACAAGAAGAACTTGGTGGACGTGTAGGAAAAAAGCGATCTACGGTAACCAATTATTTACGATTGTTAAAATTAGACCCTATTATACAGACTGGAATGAGAGATGGTTTTGTAAGCATGGGACACGGTAGAGCTTTGATCAACTTAGAAAACAGTTTAAAGCAATTAGAAGTATACGAGAAAATTGTAAGAGATGGTTTGTCTGTAAGACAGACAGAAGCATTGGTATCTCAGTTAAAACAACATAAAATTGCTCCTGTAAAACCAGAAATTCCAGATTTTGTTACACAAAACGAACAAGTATTTAACAGATTTTTCGGACAAAAAGTAGCCATTTCTGCTAACGAAAAAGGTAAAGGAAAAATAGCTATTTCTTTCAATTCAGAAGAAGAGTTTAATCAAATTAAACAAATACTTAAGCTGGGTGAATAAGCAGTTACTCATAATTATATTACTATTCTTTAGTATTTCGCTGTCTTTTTCTCAAAATAATGATGAAGGCTCTTTGTCTGTTGACAGTCAACAATTTTTAGAGGGAGAAGAATATTTTAATCCTTTATCGCCTTCCAAAGCTGCTTTCTATTCCGCAGTAGTACCAGGACTAGGACAAGCATATAACAAAAGATATTGGAAAATACCCATCGTTTACGGAGCTTTAGCTACCAGTTTATACTACTATACTATTAATAATAATACGTTAAAAGATGTAAGAAGAGCTTTTAAACTGAGAGCTGCTGGTAAACCTGATGAATTTGATTTATTCTCGAATCAAAGTTTGGAAAATGCTCAAAAAGTCTTAAAAAGGAATAGAGATACTTCTTTAATAGTATTTATTGGTTTATATGCTTTGCAAATTTTAGAAGCCAGTATTGATGCTCACTTACTACAATTTAACATATCAGATAAAATTACATTCGATCCTAAGTTTATGCAACAACGCGCAAATAACAGAAATTATTTAGGATTGTCTTTAAACCTTAATTTTTAAAAAATGAAAATCGCATTATTAGGATACGGAAAAATGGGACAGACTATTGAAAAAATAGCTGTAAATAGAGGACACCAAATTGTAGTGATTGTAGATGAAAATACTAAAGAATACGATATTACTTTGGCTGACGTAGCGATAGATTTTAGTATTCCTTCTGTGGCTGTAGATAATATTTCTAACTGTTTTAAACATGGGGTACCCGTGGTATCTGGAACAACAGGATGGCTGGCAGAATACGACAACATGGTAAACCTGTGTAACGAAAATAAAGGGGGATTTATTTATGCATCTAATTATAGTTTAGGAGTTAATATCTTTTTTGAATTGAATCAACATTTGGCTAAAATGATGAAAAATCTTTCGCAGTACGATGTAACTATGGAAGAAATACATCACAAACAAAAATTAGATGAACCTAGTGGTACTGCCATTACCTTGGCAGAAGGAGTTATTGAACACACCAAATACAAAGGTTGGGAAGTAGATAAAGCCACTGAAGAACTAAACATTCCTATTAGTGCTATCCGTAGCCCAGAAGTACCAGGTACGCATACGGTAGATTATACCTCAGATGTAGACAGTATCGAAATCAAACATACTGCTCATAACCGTCAAGGTTTTGCTTTAGGAGCTGTAATTGCTTCTGAATGGCTTGTAGGAAAAAAAGGAGTTTTTACTATGAGAGACGTTTTAGGTTTATAATATTTAACACAACACAATGAACTGGATTATATTTTTTTTAATTATACAGGTATTACATTTTGCTGGTACTTGGAAACTTTACCAAAAAGCTGGTAAAAAAGCATGGCAGGCAGCTGTTCCTGTATACAATGCTATCGTTTTAATGGATATCATTAAACGTCCAAAATGGTGGGTCATTGTATTATTCATCCCAGTGATTAATTTATTATTATTTCCAGTTATATGGGTAGAGATTGCTCGTAGTTTCAGAAAGTTTGAACCCAAAGATACTTGGTTGGCGATTCTTACTTTTGGGTTTTATAATTTTTACCTGAACTATGTTGTAATCGACGAGTTAAGATATAATGAAAACAGAAGTATAAAACCGCCAAACAAAACAGGAGAATGGGTTAGTTCTATTGTTTTTGCTATTGCTGCAGCTACTTTTGTACATACCTATATCATGCAACCCTTTACCATTCCCACCTCTTCTTTAGAAAAATCTTTATTGATTGGTGATTATTTGTTTGTAAGTAAGTTTCATTACGGTGCAAAAACACCTATTAGTCCTATAGCTTTGCCTATGGTTCACGATTCTATACCAGGTACAGGAATCAGATCTTACGTAAAAGGTGTAGAATTACCATACTTTAGACTACCAGGTCTACAAAAAATAAAAAGGAACGAAATAGTTGTATTCAACTGGCCATCGGATTCATTAGCTCTTATGTGGGGTGATAATTCGGGAAAATTCACTTACAAGCCAATCGATAAAAAAACGAACTACGTAAAGCGTTGCGTTGGAATTGCTGGTGATACTTTGGAGATTAGAAACGGTTATGTATACATCAACGGTAAAAAAACAGTTTTACCAGATAGAGCTAAAACCCAGTTTCATTACTTAGTAGAGACTAAAAAACCTTTTACTCCTGATGAAATTGTACACGGTTACGGGGTGAATCCTGACGAGGCATCTTACAGAGGAGATAACAACGGTGCATACAACTATGTCATCAATTTAGACAAAGAACATGCGTTATTGATGCAAAAGGATTCAAAAGTAATCTCTATTAAAAGAAACATCGATGCCAAAGGTAATTATGAACCTGAGATTTTTCCTCACGACCCACAATATGCTTGGAGCCAGGATAATTTTGGACCCATCTACATCCCCAAAAAAGGTGATGTTTTAGAACTGAACAAAAAATCTTTACCATTCTACAAGAGAATTATTTCTGAATACGAAAACAATGCTTTTGAAATTAAAGACAATGGTGATATTTATATTAACGAAGAAAAAACTAACAAATACACTGTTAAGCAGGACTATTTCTGGATGATGGGAGATAACAGACAAAGGTCTTTGGATGCTCGTTACTGGGGATACACTCCTTTTGATCATGTGGTAGGGAAACCTGTATTTATTTGGATGAGTTTGGATCAAAATGAAAAAGCCATCAACAAAAAAATAAGATGGGAAAGATTGTTTACTACTGTGCATGGAAGTGGCAAACCCAAATCTTATTTTGTTTACTTCTTAGTAATCCTTGGTTTGTACTACTTAGGTAAAGAAGTTATCAAACGTAGAAAAAAATAAAATATGTCTAAAAACATATTAGTGCAGCCTGCATATTTTGCTACCATAGCACAATATGCAGCTATACTAAAAGCGGAGGCCATACACTTTGAGCTGTGCGATCATTTTTTAAAACAAACCTATAGAACACGTTGTTATATATACGCTGCCAATGGTAAACTTTTGCTAAACGTACCTGTAAATAAAACCAAAGGTAAAAAAACCTTGACCCCACAAATCGCACTAAATTATACGGAAGATTGGCAAACACTGCACTTTAAATCTTTGCAATCAGCCTATCAAAATTCACCTTTTTTTGAGTTCTATCAAGACGATTTACGTAAAATATTTGATACTCAGTATCAATATTTAGGAGAACTACACAACGCTTGTCATCATTTTGTAATGGAAGCTTTACAAGAAAATGTTCAAACAAATTATACACAAGAATACTTATTTGAAACCACTAGTTTTTCTGATTTTAGAGATTTGATCAATTCCAAAAAACAAACGCAAGCCAATTTTCCAAAGTACACGCAAATGTTTGATGATAAACACGGGTTTATAGCCAACCTAAGTATTTTAGATTTGATTTTTATGGAAGGACCTGCAAGCTCTATGTATTTGAATAAAGTTGAATTCAATTTGTAATGCTTCGATTTTTTATTCACTACGGACTTCATTTGGTATTTCCCGCCCTTATCGCTTACTTTTACAATAAACAATTGTGGAAGAAAAATTGGTTGATATTGCTCAGTACGATGTTAATCGATATAGATCACTTGTTTGCAAACCCTGTTTATGATCCTAACCGTTGTAGTATCAATTTTCATTATCTACACAGTTTTCCGTTAGCATATATCTATTTTGTTCTTTTAGCTATGAAAAAAACAAGATTATGGGCTACTGGATTAATTTTTCATTTAATTACGGACTATATTGATTGTTTTTTGAAATAGTTTGCGTATTTTAGACGACAAATGTTAAGTAAAAACTAAAAAAGTAAATGGAAGTATTAATAAATTTTATTAAAAACATTCACCCTCTTTCGAACGAAACTTTCCAAAAACTACTAAGCATTTCCGAAATTGTATCTTACAGATCCGGAGATCATCTGTGTAAAATAGGAGAAGTAAACGATAAAGTATTTTTTATCTTGAAAGGTGTTACTAGGACTTACATGAAGGAATCCCCCAATTCGTTAGAAATCAATAAGTCAATTGCATGCAGCGGTAGCTTAGCTACTTCTTTAAAATCCTCTATAAACAACGAACCTGCCAAAATTGCTTGTCAAGCTTTAACGGATAGTGTAATTGTCTGTACCAAACAGGAGGAATTGTCTAACTTAAGAGAAGAAAGTGTAGAGTTTAGTCAATTTATGTTTAAAGCTTTAGAAATTGAGTATACTAAATTAGAAGAATCTTTGATAGACTTGTTGTCTAAAGATGCTACACAAAGGTATTTGATACTAAGACAAAAAATAAAAGACATAGACCAGCTAATTCCGCAATATCATATTGCATCCCACCTGGGGATTACTCCTATTCAGTTGAGTAGAATCAGAAAAAAATTATTGAAGCAATAAAAAATTCCCTTTATTTAAATATAAAGGGATTTTTTATGAGTTTTTAGTTTTCCTGTTCAGTATAATCGATCAAACGAATACCGTTAGTTTCTATAGCCACTATCTTGTTTCTGTATAAACCTCCAATGGCATTTTTAAAAGCTTTTTTACTCATTCCCAACTCAAATTTTATAGTATCTGGTTCGGATTTGTCTGTTAAAGGTAAAAAACCATTATGAGCTTTTAAAGCTGATAAAATTTGTACTTGAAATTTTGTGATGCTATTTCTAAAACCAATAGGCTGTAAAGAAATGTCTAGTTTTCCATCTTCTCGTACTTTTTTTACAAAAGCCTTTAAACGCTGTCCTTCTTCTAATCTTTGATATACTTCGTTTTTATACATTAAGCCTTCACAAACTTCGTCTACCAAAACAGTAATCCCCATTTTTGTAAAACTCCCCACAACAACATCTACCTGCTGTCCTACTTCAAAATCTTCCATATTTTATTTTTTAAACGATTCAAAATAAGTTTTCAAAACATCATCGTTTATTTCACTAGGAGTGAAAACCTCTAATATTTTTGGTTGCTGACTATCGTTGTAAAACGTAATCAACTCTTTTTCTAAATCATCTTTGTTAGATACCCCACAATAGTTAAAACCATACATAGCACCTAAATGCTTTGCTGTTAAATGGTGAGGAGTTTCAAAAAATGACAAAGCATTTGTTTTTTTAGGACCTGGTAAAATTTTAAAAATACCTCCTCCATTATTATTCACAATTATAATTCTAAAATTGTTGGGTATATAATGATTCCACAAAGCATTACTATCGTATAAAAAACTAATATCTCCTGTAACAAGAGTTACTTGTTTTTCTGATTTTATTGCACAACCCATAGCTGTAGAAGTACTACCATCGATACCACTTGTACCCCTATTACAGTAAACATGTATGGAGTCATCTATGTCAAATAATTGAGCATACCTAATAGTTGCACTGTTACTCAACTGCAAAATTGAATTTTTGGGTAATGATTTATTGATAACATCAAATACTTTAAAGTCTGAATACTCCACATTCTCAGAAAACACACGATGCAATTGTTTTGCTTTTTTCTTAATTTCCAATGCTTTAGCTTGATAATTACTTACTGTTTTTTGAGTTAACCAAAAAAACTGACTAAAAAACAATTGAGGGCTAATTTTAAAGTGTTTTGTCAAACAAAAAAACGTATCATATCCAAAAGACTGATGCGCTGTCCAATGTCTTTTGGGTTGATAGGTTCTAAAAAACTGCTTAATTCTCTTAGACACAACCAACCCTCCTATTGTTAACAATATATCAGGCTGAAACCACTTTTTATCCTCTTCTGTTAGGTTTTCTAAAAACTGATCGATACTATTAATAGTGCGCTCGTTGTTAAGGTTAGATGTGGTCTCTGTTAAAACTACCACTGAGGGGTCTTTCATCAAATGATCTATTTGTACTTTGATCAAATCACATGGATAATTAACTCCAATTAAAACAACTTTTTTGGTGGCTTTGTTCCATTGAGTAGCATATGCTTCCAGCTCATCCGTAGCAAATGGTTTTTCTAAAAATGATTGAGTTTCCATCAGCATATGTGCTTCAGGACAAATTTCTTTCGGATACGTTATTATCTCATCAACCAAATTGTAGAGCGGTTCGTCAAAAGGGGCGTTAATATGCACAGGACCTCTTTGTTCATTGGCTATTTTGATGGCTTGATAAACTAAAGTTTTATTAAACGCTTTATCCAGTTCGGTTTTAATAGAAGTTAAATTGGCTTCGTATAAAATATGATTTTTCAAAACTCCTTCTTGTCTTATCGTCTGTCCATCTCCTATATCTATTAAATGCTCAGGCCTATCTGCGGAAATTACAATTAAAGGAATGTTTGCATAAAAAGCTTCTGCTACTGCAGGATAATAATTAAGTAATGCAGACCCAGAGGTACAAACTAAGGCACTTGGTTTTCGGGTTTGTTGGGCCATTCCCAAAGCCACAAAAGCTGCACAACGCTCATCTACAACACTTAACGTATTGATATTAGGAAACTGATTAAAACCAATAGTTAAAGGAGCGTTTCGTGAACCTGGAGATATGACAACATCATTAATATGATTAGCGATACAGGATGCTATTACAATTTGTGCCAATTCATTTTCAGGATACTTCATTTAATTCTCTACTCATTAATAAGACTGTAAAATTACAAATAAAAAGGTAGTATCTTTACCTTACTTTGTTTCTTTTTGGTATGGATGAACTTATAGACATTGTGGATATTCAGGGCTGTGTAACGGGCAATACTTGTTTAAAAAGCTTTGCACATAAAAAAGGTATTTTACATGCTAGCGTCCACGTTTGGATATATGATAAAGAAGGACAAATATTGGTACAGAAAAGAAGCCCAAACAAAGAAATTTATCCCAACTTGTGGGATGTTTCCGTAGCAGGTCATATCGCTACCAAAGAACAACCTTGGTTAGCTGCCCTTAGAGAAACCAAAGAAGAGATTGGTTTAAACCTAACTAAAGAACAGCTAGAGTACTGTGGAATATGGACAGAGAAACATTTGCACAGTAACGGTTTGATAGATCACGAGGTTCACCACATATATTTAACTGAGTTGTCTACTCCGCTAGATAAATTATCTATGCAAAAAGAAGAGGTAGCCGACTTAAAACTAATATCTCTAACAGAGTTAAAGCAACAATATATTCATAGTAACGTATTTGTTCCTCGTGATGAGGCATATTACAAACACATTTTTCAATTACTATCAGAAGCATAACACATGAAAAATAGCATTGCAGAAAGAATTACAGACTTTATTAAAAACTATCCCCCTTTTGACAATTTACCCTATCAAGAATTGTATCAATTAGCTGTAGAAATAAATGTGCTTTATTTAGACAAGGATGAAACTTTGTATACGCAGGGAAAACCTCACAACGATCATTTTTATGTAGTAAACCAAGGGGCGATAAGAATTTATAGGCAAGACGGAGATAAAATATCTGACGTTGAAATGTGTGATGAAGGTGATGTTCTGGGCTTGAGACCTTTAATTGTTAATGAAAATTACACATTAAATGCCAAAGCTTATGAGGAGTCTATTGTTTACGCAATTCCTATTAATATTTTTAATGAGAAATTTGAAAATAATGCTGAAATAAACAAATATTTAATCACTCGTTTTGCTAGTAACTCTGCTACAAGATTTTCTCAAGAAGAGAACGAACGTATTTTTGCAGATTACAAACGTACACGTCAAACAGATTATTTTAGCTCTAAAATTATCAACTTAATGACTTCTGCTGTGAGTTGTAATCACAAGCATACCGTAAGAGAAACTGCTTTAATTATGAGCGAAAATAAAATTAGCTCTATTTTTATCTCAAAAAAAAGCAAGCCTGTAGGAATTGTAACCAATAAGGTATTGTTACACAACATTGCTACCGGTAAATTCTCTATTGATGAAAACATTAAAGAAATTATGAACGCTCCCGTAGTGACTGCTTCTCCAGAAATTTCTATCGCCGAGGCACAAATCATAATGCTTAAAAACAAGGTAGAAAACGTTTGTGTTACCAAAGATGGTACAAGAGACACTAAAATTATAGGAATGCTAACTCAGCAAGATATAGTTGCCTCACTAAGTAACAACCCTGCTGTATTAATGAAACAAATTAACAGAGCTAGAACAATTTCTAGACTGAGAGATTTAAGACAGCAACTAAATGATTTGTTAAAGAGATATATCGACCAAAAAATATCCTTTACACATACTTTAACTGTTGTAGCCGAACTTAACGAGTCCATCAATCAAAAAGCAGTAGAGTTATCTGTTAAGGAATTGGACAAAAACCTTCCGTGTAATTTTGCTTTTTTTGCCTTGGGTAGTCAAGCTAGAAAAGAACAATTGGTCCCCACAGATCAAGACAATGGAATTATTTTTGACGACGTAAGTGATGATGAATTAGGCAGCACAAGACAGTTTTTTATGGATCTTGCTGCAGTGATTACTAAAAACTTACATTCTATTGGATATGAATACTGTCCTGCCGAAATGATGGCTAGTAATCCAGAATGGTGTTTAAGTAAAACTGAGTGGGAAAATAAATTTAAAGATTGGATTTACAATCCCACAGATAAAAACATCCTGTTATCTTCTATCTTTTTTGATTTTAACTTTGTCTACGGAAATAAAAAATTAGTAAACGATATGTCTGATGTTGTGTACGAACACACCAAAAACAATAGCAGATTTTTTATGTTTTTAGCCCAAGATGCTTTAAAAAGTCCTAGTCCTATTGGTTTTTTTAGACAATTTTTGGTGGATCAAGATGGAGCACATAAAGACCAATTCAACATCAAACAGCGCGCAATTATGCCTTTAATTGATGCTGCTAGAATTTTAACACTACAACACAATTTACACGGTATTAATAATACGGCAGACAGATATTATAAGCTCAGAGAGTTGGAACCTCAAAATGCTGAAGTCTATGAGGCTTGTGCTTATGCATTTAAAGCTTTACTAAAGTTTAGAACTAAAAACGGGCTGTCTAATTTAGGAGAAGATGATGGTAAATTTATCAATCTAGACAACCTGTCCAAGTCTGATAAAGTAAAATTAAGAAGGTGTTTTAAACCTATTAAAAGTATTCAGGAAGTGATTACAGTTCGTTTTCAAGCCAACCTTTAATTAAGCAATATGATAAAACCCCTAAAAAAGCTTTTTAAACATTATTTTGGTAAGAGAAAGCTTCCAAAGTATTGGAAAAATTACACGGAAACGTTAAAACACATCGGCTCCAAATCTATCTCAGATTCCAAATTTGTAGTATTCGACTGCGAAACCTCTGGACTCAACCCAAAGTCAGATCGTATTTTATCCATGGGAGCTATTACCATACATGGTAATATGATACAAGTAAAAAATACTTTTGAAAGATACTTGCATCAAGATATTTTTAAAAGAGAAAGTGTAGCCATTCACGGTTTGCTTAAAAACGGTAATTATAACAAAACCGAAGAGCCAGAAGCTATTAAAGATTTTTTGAAATACATAGAAGGAGCTATTTTGGTTGGTCATCATATTAATTTTGATGTTAACTGTGTGAATTATGCACTTCAAAGGATGGGGCTGCCCAAACTTAAAAACAAAACATTAGACACTGCTGTGCTTTTTAAAAAAACAAAGCATCAAGTATATTCTCACATAAATAAAAAGGTATTTACTTTAGATGAAGTTTGTGACGAACTTAAAGTCACAAAAAAGGATAGACACACGGCTTATGGAGATGCCTATATTACAGCCATTGTGTTTTTTAGAATACTTGCCAAACTGAATCGGAATAACGATTTAACTCTGAAAGATTTATTTTACATTCCTAAAATGATTTACTAGACTGCCTTATTTTTAATGATTTAAAATGCAGGAATTTGAATTACGTAGTATTTTTTTAACAAAAACACACAGTTGTTAAATTTTTATATTCTACGTCAATTAAAGCAATGTTGACCAATAGATTACTCACAATTACGGAACAAAACATTTATCTTTGCCATCATTAAAAATAAAGGTTCTAAGCAATGCCCAAAAAAGACAAGCAAAAAAAAACACCCATCAAACATTCTGAATTTGTACTGATTGGTGGTGGAATTATGAGTGCCACTTTGGCTATATTACTTTATGAAAAGTTTCCTGGTAAGAAAATTACCATTATTGAGAAACTACCCAAAGTAGCCGAAGAAAGTTCTGAGGCATGGAATAATGCGGGTACTGGGCATGCAGGAAATTGCGAGCTTAATTATACTCCTGACAAAGGTGGTAAAATAGATCCTGCAAAAGCTTTAAAGACCGCTGAACAATTTTACGAAACTCTTGAGTTTTGGAAGGAATGTGCCAACAAAGGTTATATTCACAATATCGATAAATGTTTATCTCCTGTTCCACATATAAGTTTTGTTGAAGGAAAAAAAGATGTTGAATTCTTAGAAAAAAGATGGAATGTTTTAAAAGAAACAGCCTACTTTAAAGATATGTTGTTCTCTAAAGACATAGAGAAAATAGCTGAGTGGATTCCGTTGATGATGGAAGGTAGAGAGAAAAACTCAAAAATTGCAGCGACCTATTTTAAAGATGGTTACGATGTGAATTTTGGAGAGGTTGCAGAACAAATTTTTAGATTTCTAGAAAGACAACCGAACGTTCAGTTATTTAAGCACAGTAACGTTTACGATGTACAGAAAACCGATAATAAAAGATGGTTACTTTCCGTTAAAGGGCAAAATGTTGGTAAGCATTGGAAAATTGTAAGCAACTACTTATTTGTGGGTGCTGGTGGTGGTGCGCTAAAATTATTAGAAAAATCTGGTATTAAGGAAGCTAGAGGTTATGGTGGTTTTCCTATCAGTGGACTATGGCTGCGTTGTACAAATCCTGAGGTGATTGAAAAGCATGCTGCTAAAGTGTATGGTAAAGCTAAAAAAGGAGCTCCACCAATGTCTGTTCCTCATATGGACACTAGAGTTATCAATGGTAGAAAAGAACTCTTATTTGGTCCCTATGCTGGTTTTACTACCAAATTTTTAAAACATGGTTCTTATTTTGATTTGCCTAAATCTGTTGAGTTTGATAATATCATGAGTTTGCTAGGTGCTGGTTATAATAATTTGCCGTTGGTAGGATACTTAGTAAAACAAGTAAGTCTGAAATTTGAAGACAGAATGGAAATGTTAAGAGAATTTTACCCAGATGCCAAAGATAATGACTGGAAAGTTGTGGTTGCAGGACAGCGTGTACAAATTATTAAAAAAGATAAAAAGGGTAAGGGTAAACTAGAATTTGGAACAGAAGTAATTATCTCTAAAGATAAAACCATTGCAGGATTATTAGGAGCATCTCCAGGTGCATCTACTTCGTACTCTGTGATGAAATCTGTAGTAAAAGAATGTTTTAAATAAGCACCTCTTAGACTTATATAAAAAAAGCCTACTTGAATAATAGTGCACCGAAAAGTTAAGCTCATTTTTGAGAGCGTTTTTTTATAAAGTAAAGTATATATTGAACCTTAACAAGAATACGTAAGATTGGATTTTGAAAGCGAATACACTACTATAGTTTGAACAAAGAGCTAGCTTTTTTTGATTAATCTCTTCATATTCTTTAGTTTGAGGTATTTGACTATAAAAGTTCACAAGATTCATTTCCAAAGATGTAAAAGCGGTATTCACTTTTATTTAAACTTAGTATCTCACAGCAGATAGAAAAAGATAATCTTTCTTCAAATCAATCCTGCATTTAATTTACCAGGAATTGATGTTCCCGAAAGAATGTAGTTGTACTTAAAACAAAAATCCTTTTGTGTTTATACATACAGGGATTTTTGTTAAAATTACACTCTATTTCATTTAACTAAAACTATGGATATCACAGCAATTTTAGACCCAATCAAAATAGGTTTTTTTCATCTATTCAGTATAAACGCTATCAAACATTTGCTGTTTTTATTTGTCGTACTGCTTGCTTCGGACTTTAAAAATTGGAAAGTTTTGTTCAGCAATATCAGTTATTTTACAATTGGGGTGTTTGTAGCTCTGCTCCTCTCCCATTATCATATTGTTCATATCAAAAGTAGCATTGTAACATTGATACTATGGCTAGGGCTAGCCACCCTTTCTGTGTTAAAAATAATAAACGTTAATAAGGGAGCTCCTACTGCTTTTTTAATTGGAATACTTGGAATGTTTCATGGTACGAAGCTTTATCATCTTTTCCACCTAACTTTTCATCAGAAACAGATATTTACCCCCTCTCTGTTTTATTCATTGGGAATAGAAATCGCAGCGATTTGCTTTGTTGTATTGGCAACTGGAATTATTTATTTGATTTCAGCGCTATCTAAAACATCCAAAAACCATACAGAAAGTATTTTAAATACACTTTGTCTCTTGATATCTATCTACTTTATCGCTAATTACTTTATATCGTAAAACCCGCGTGATTTTTTTAGAGGTACTTACAAAGTATCTTATGATTTTGAAAATTTTTACTCTCATTTAGTTACTTTTCACGCATATGTTTATTTTAATTTTCCCTTGAATTAGTTGTCAATTTTGTATCATATCGTGTTTGAAAAAAGAGGACATTAAAGATGATATATTCAACCCATTTGAAATTGATCGTATACACACTTACTTGATTGCTATTTTTCCGAGAATAAGCGATATATAATGAGTAAAATAAGCTTTGGTCTACTTTGTTTTTTTTATCGATCAGAGCAGTATCCATCATCTGTAATTCTAAGTATATATACTTAAAAATTATGAAAAGTCTATTGTGAAATATGGCTTAGAATTATTACATTTGCGTTCAATATAAATTTCTATCACACGAATTAAAAATATACACATGAAATACGACGTTATTGTTATTGGAAGTGGACCTGGAGGGTATGTAACTGCTATTAGAGCTTCGCAATTAGGTTTTAAAACTGCAGTTGTTGAAAAAGAATCTTTAGGAGGTATATGTTTAAATTGGGGATGTATTCCAACAAAAGCTTTATTAAAGAGTGCTCAGGTATACGATTACTTAAAACATGTAGACGACTACGGTTTAAAGGCTGAAGCTATTGATAAAGATTTTGAAGCAGTAATCAAACGATCTCGTGGTGTAGCTCAAGGAATGAGTAAAGGTATTGAGTTCTTAATGAAAAAGAACAAAATTGACGTGATTTTAGGAACAGGTAAAATAAAACCTGGAAAAAAAGTAGATGTTACTGATACTGACGGTAAGCTTGAAACTTATGAAGCAGAACACATTATTATTGCAACTGGTGCCCGTTCTAGAGAATTGCCTAATTTACCTCAAGACGGTAAAAAAGTAATTGGATATCGTCAAGCAATGACTTTACCTGAACAACCTAAAAAAATGATTGTTGTAGGTTCTGGAGCCATTGGAGTTGAATTTGCACATTTTTATAACTCAATGGGAACTGAAGTAACTATCGTAGAATTCCAACCTAATATTGTTCCTGTTGAAGATGAAGATGTATCTAAAGCATTTGCAAATTCTTTAAAGAAAGCAGGAATCAAAATAATGACTAACTCGGCTGTAGAATCTGTTGATACTTCTGGCGAAGGTGTTGTGGCTACTGTAAAAACAAAAAAAGGAGAAGAAAAATTAGAAGCTGATGTGCTTTTATCCGCTGTAGGAATCAAAACCAACATAGAAAACATTGGATTAGAAGATGTTGGAATTGTTGTAGACAGAGATAAAATTATAGTAAACGATTATTACCAAACTAACATCCCTGGATATTATGCTATTGGAGATGTAGTACCTGGACAAGCATTGGCCCACGTTGCTTCTGCTGAAGGAATTACTTGTGTAGAAAAAATAGCTGGTTTGCATACAGAACCTATTGATTATACCAATATTCCTGGATGTACCTATGCTTACCCAGAAATTGCCTCTGTTGGAATGACAGAAAAAGCTGCTAAAGAAGCTGGTTATGAATTAAAGGTTGGTAAGTTCCCTTTCTCTGCTTCTGGAAAAGCTTCTGCTGCTGGAACCAAAGAAGGATTTGTGAAAGTCATTTTTGATGCTAAATACGGAGAATGGTTAGGATGTCATATGATTGGTGCTGGTGTAACCGATATGATTGCTGAAGCAGTATTAGGTAGAAAATTAGAAACTACAGGGCATGAAGTATTAAAAACCGTTCACCCACACCCTACAATGTCTGAAGCGGTAATGGAAGCTGTTGCTGATGCTTATGATGAAGTAATTCACTTGTAATAAATATTCATTTATTGAGACAAAAGGGAAAATTCTTAAAGAGAATTTTCCCTTTTTTTTATTTTAACTGAACCTAAAATTAAACTATTTGTATATTAGGTAGTCATAATTAACATTACTGATATTAAACATCTATGAAAAAGAAAATATCTCTAATCGTTTTAACACTTGTTCTTGTATCTTTTACATGGGTGAGTAAAACTGATTTTTTAGAAAATTTAACCCAGCAACTCTCAACGTACACAAAAAATCATCCCGAAAAAATATACGTTCATACAGATAAACCGTTTTATTCGGTAGAAGATGATATTTGGTTTTCTACTTATCTAGTGAACGGTGTTACGCACGAAAGAACTGATAAAAGTAGAGTTGTTCACGTAGAACTTTTAGATAGTAAGGACAGTATTGTCGCGTCTAAAAAACTATATGTAAATCATATGGCAGCTTCTGGAGATTTTAAGACCTTTAAGAATTGGAAGCCTGGAAATTATCTGTTACGAGCCTATACGAACTACATGAGAAATGATAAGAATGAAATTTATTTTCAGAAAGAAATTCCTATTCATAGCGTTCAAAAAGACAGTTTGGCTACTACAAACGATAAATCTAATATAGCATCTGCATTAAAAATTCGAGACAAGAATGACAAAATAACGGAAAAACCAGAAATTAAATTTTACCCAGAAGGTGGTTATACTGTTATTAATCAGCCATGCAACGTTGCTTTTGAAGTAAAAAGCAAACAGTACGGAGATATAAAAATTAAAGGGACAATTAAAGATGAATTGGGAAATGAGGTAGTTGATTTTAAAACTACTAGCTTAAACTTAGGTCATTTTTTATATATACCAGAAGCTGATAAATCTTACTTCGCTTGTATAGATATTAATAACAAAGAAGTAAAATATCCTTTACCGAAAGCACTTAGCAAAGGAGCTATATTAACGATAACTAATCAAAGGAATCATCTACTTATCAAAACATCATCTACGGACGAAAGAGGATTACACGGTAATTATTTAATTGCTCATCAGAGAGGAGAGTTGTTATTTAAAAAATTCATCGAAAGTGAAAAAAAGGAGAACATCATTAAACTTCCTTTTAAAGGAATTAAAGATGGTGTAACTCATGTTACCTTATTTAATAAAGAGGGTAATCCTATCGCTGAGAGACTTGTGTTTATAGATAATCCAGAGAATAATTTAAGTCAACAAATAACGCTTTCTAAAAAGAACAACGCAGTCAGAAAAAAAGTGGACGTAAACCTAAGTATCAAAAATTCTTTGGGAAAGAATATCTCGGGTTCGGTTTCCATGGCTGTTAGAGATTTAAAAGCTTATCCTTACAACAATAAAACAGGAAATATTGAAACTTGGTTGTTACTCAATTCAGATTTAAGAGGAGCTATCAGAAATCCTAATTACTTTTTTGAGAAACCCAACGATCCTAGGAGAAAGTATTTGTTAGATTTAGTAATGCTTACTCATGGTTGGAGAAGATTTAGCTGGGCAGAGATTCTAAATATCAACCCTGCACCCACCGAACATCAACCTGAAGTAGGGCTCTTTATTTCTGGTAAAACTAAATATTTAAAGAAGCCGTATACAGAGTTTTCTGCCCCTACGAGATTAACCTTTATGGGTAAAAGTATTAGTCAAGAACCCATCAAACAATCTGATACACTAGGAGCTTTCTCTTACGGACCTTATATCTTTTTTGATTCTATTCCTGTAATTATTGAATCTAGAAAAGACCATTTCAAATCTAAAAAGAGAAAATCTAGAGATGTTGTAATTCTTATCGATCAGGATAAAAATAAAGAGTTGAATTTCTCTAAAGACGTAATATTTAATAAAACAGCGCAAGAAAAAAAATCTTTACAATTGGAAAACTTTGCAAAAGTTACCCAGTATATCAATGAAGAAAAATTTAAGTACAATCAAAGAGTGTTGGAACTTACAGAAATTGAAATTAAAGCAAGAAGAAAAACAGCATTAGAAAAAAGAGCCGAAGAAATGGATCAGTTAACAGACTACGGTTCTCCAATTACTGGGCAGCGACTAGATTTGCTAAACGATTTTACCCAAGCTGCTTCTTTTACTGCTTTTGAAATTATTAGTCAGATGAATGGTGTTATTGCGGGTATCGATACCTTATACTTACGTAGGCAAAACGTCCCTGCACTCGTTTTTATAGACGGTTTAGAAATAGATGCTAGTTTTTTAAACTCTATTAACGGTGACGAAATTTCGTTTATAGATATTCTTGAAGCTGCTGAAGCAACTACTTTTCCGAGAGCTACCGGAGGAGTCATCGCTCTCTACTCTAACTCTGGAAATGTCGGTAGTAGAAACGTTAAAAGAAAACCTGGTATTATAGATTTTCAAGCCAAAGGTTTTTATACTGCCCGAAAATTTTACAGTCCAGATCATATTAACGAATTTGAGTTGATTAACGAAATTGATCTGAGAACTACTCTTTATTGGGAACCACTCATTAGGACAAAGGCCACAGAAGACACCAAATTATCATTCTTTACTAGCGATTTGCGTAGCGATTATTTGATTGAAGTTGAGGGTATTTCTGACGATGGAATTCCTATACATACCTATACAACATTTGTAGTAGAATAAACTCAATCCTCTTGAAATTCAAGAGGATTATTTTTTGTATCGTGCTTTTAACCATTTTATAAATTATAAATTTGCTCCTTAATTTTAAAATAGAGATATGTCTCAAGCAAAAGAAGGAAATATAGTTCAAGTTCATTACACTGGTAAACTAACCAATGATGAAATTTTTGATAGCTCAAAGGAGAGAAGTCAACCTTTAGAATTTACTGTGGGTGGAGGTCAAATGATTCCCGGTTTTGACAATGCAGTTAACGGTATGAATACTGGAGAGAGTAAACAAGTTACAATTGAAGCTAAAGATGCTTACGGTATTAGAAATGAAGAGGCTGTTTTTAAACTACCTAAGACTCAGTTACCAGAAGATTTGGAGCCTCAAGTAGGTATGCAATTAGAAGCAAGCAGAGAAGATGGACAAAAGCAAATGCTATTGATTGTAGGAGTTGAAGAGGATGAGGTAGAATTAGATGCAAATCATCCATTGGCTGGACAAGATTTAATTTTCGACATTGAGTTAGTAGCGGTTAATTAACTAGTTTATCACATATTTAAAAAACTTTTGCCTGTATTCGTACGGACAAAAGTTTTTTACGTTAAACAAACATCGCAGACTCCAGTTACTTCAATATTTACGTCCTCCACAGAGAAATTAGGCAACTTGATGTTTATCTCTTCAAAAGTCTCAACACATTTAACGTCATTGCAAACTGTACATTTAAAATGGAGGTGCTTGTGTATGTGTTTTTCAGAATTACAATGATGCTTGCACATCGCATAATAAACATCATCATTGCTTGTATGTGCTATATGAATAATTCCACTGTCCAACAGAGAGTTCAACGTTCTATACAAGGTAACCCTATCTATTTTACTCAATTTTCTTTGCAATTCGCTTCTAGGAATTGCCGATGATTGGGCGATCACTATGTTTAATAACTCTACCCTTTTAGCGGTAACCTTTAGCCCTCTATCTTTTAGTAATTCTTTAATCTGTGTATGATAACTCATTATTTTAATATTAAAATTTTGCACGTAAGCCCAACACCACACTTCTTCCCCTTTCGTCAGCAAAATAACGCAATCTGTTTAAATAATCTCTGTATCTAATATTTAGCAAATTAGTGGCACTTGCATAATAAAACCACTTTATTTTACCTATGTTTAAGTTGGTCTCTATTTTTGCTCCGATTAACTGGTAAGCTTTTGGGGGAGGCACAAAATCTTGATTGTCATTTAAGTGATTTTGTCTCCATACATATTTGTAGTTCAGTCCAAGATTAGTGTTCGTAAATTTTCCAATCTTACCTAACTGATAATCTATACTTCCAAATAAATTATTCGCTGGCATATTCACTAAAGGAACATTTTCTGACAGATTATTACCTCTCAAAAAGCTATATTTTGTTCCCAACTTTAAATGGTTATTTATTTGATAACTTGTCCCCAAGTCTAACCCAAAAATTTCTGCATTTGTTTGCCTGTAGTTAAATACAGGAAAAGAACCTCTTATAGATACATTTATTTCACCGGAAGGATCTATAAAAATATAATTATCAATGTATTGATAATAAGCCAAAGTTTCAAAAAACCATTTCTGAGCTACTTGCCCCTCCACACCAAACGTAGTTTTGATTCCAACCTCTTTCTGTAAATCTGGATTTCCTATTTCAAAGGAAGCAACTCCTTGATGTAAACCATTACTATACAACTCATTAACATCTGGATTTCGGGAAGTTAAACCTATATTAAAAGCAAAATGTAAATCACTCAAAGTCCTGTACCTCAACCCTGAAGCTACGCTTATATTGTGAAAGTGGTTTTGAAATCTATTTACCTCTTGTGTTCCTCTTACTAAATTAGCCACATCTTGATAACTATAATTATAACGTCCACCAAACTCATGAAGCCATCTCTTTATTTTTTTTGTATAGACGGTAAAAACTCCAACTTGGTGTGATAAGTAATCTGGTATCAAAGGAAATGTACCTGTTTTGGTATTGTTGTTTGTATTATCTGTAAAGGTATATTGTATTCCACTTTTTAAATGCACATCACCTTTATGATACAATCTTTTAAAACTGAGATGATGTGTATTCTGCAATATTTCTAAGGATGGAATTTTTGAACGGCCACTTCTACGTACATCAAACTCTTTCCTCAGATTACTTTGTCCAGCATATTGAAAATCATATTTTAAATATTCATTTTTATCATATCTAGTTTCTAACTTTAATAAATGATGATGAACTTCTTGCCTTGGTGCTTCTAATTCATAAGAAAAATCATCCTCTGTAAAAAAAGGCTCCTGTCTTATAAAAGCATTTTTTAATACTGCTTCTGTACCCGATTGAGCCCCTCTTAAAATACCAATCTCAGTATTAAAACTACTAAAGTAAAGTTTAGATAACCATTTGCTACTCCATTTTTTTCTTAGTTGTAGCGCTATGTTTTTTTCGTTAATACCTGTATTGTTTAAAAAGTAATCGGGGGTTTCTGAATCTCCAGCTTTTTTAAAAGTTCCGTTGACTCTCCAATCTACTATTCTATTGGCCTTTTCTAAGGACAAATTAGCCCCGTGTCCCCTTCCATTAGTTTCGTAGAAAGTATTAGCTATTCCGTGGATATGCGGATCATCCCCAATTTTTTTAGGAGATGCCATCACAACGCTTCCAAGAGAATTTCCTTGATATTCTAAAGCTCCAACTCCCTTAATTAACTTAATGTTTTGGGACATTAATGGGTCTATTTCTGGGCTGTGGTCGTTCCCCCATTGCTGACCGCTCTGTACCACCCCGTTATTTAAAAATATAATTCTACTATTGGTCAAGCCGTGAACTACGGGTTTAGAAATACCACTTCCATTTTTAACAATACTAACTCCTGCTAACCCTTCTAATAATCCTCCTAAATTTTGATGAGCATTTTTATGTATGTCTTTCGCTTTAATTTTTTGTACTGACTGTGTAGTTTTCTCTAGTTTATGACCTTGTAAATGTACTCCATCTAGCATCTCTACATAATGCTCCATAGACACCTCTATAGTTTTCGAACGATCTAAATTCACATAAACTTTTTTATTCTCGCAACCAATATGACTTACATCTATGTGATAGCTTCCTTTACAAAGCTTAGAGAATAAAAACTCTCCTTTGTTGTTGGTTGTAACACCGATGGATAATTCTTCTAAAAAAACATAAACATCTACGATCGGTTGGTTATCTGAACTTTCAGTTACGACACCACTCAATACAAAATTGCATTTTTGTGCCCATAAACTTGAACACAAAAATGCAATTGTAATCGTTAAAAATAAATTTTTCCGCACTATAATTATTTACCTTAATTCTTGAATTAAGTTATTATTTGGATCCAACCCTAAATTAAAATCAACAGTAATATCCGCTTCACCACCTGCATTAGTAATATCATTTTCAGCAACTCCTTCTGCAGATTTGTTAGGTTCGTGAATTAAAATAATTTCTAAATCTCCTCCGGAGTAGGTATCCAATGTTGTTAAAGTTGTAGACAAACCAACTGGCTTTCCCTCACTATCCGTATCGGCATATTCAACCTTTGAACCACTTGGAGGTGTAAAGAAAAATTGATGCTCTAATTTTCCCTCATCGCTAGCAATTTCTTCTGTAATGTCTTCTGCTGGATCTTCCGTTTCATTTAACACTGTAATAACACCATCGTAAGTTATACCTGCGACCAAACTACCATCGGTTATTACTGGTTCAGCCGTTCCTTCTCCATCTGCATCAAAGTACTTTAATTTTACTACAGCACCACCTCCCTGTGGGGTTAATGTATAATTTAAAGTTGTAATTAATTCTGGTTCACTAAATTCCTCAGGATCATCTTTTTTACAAGAGACAATTGCCAATCCTAAAAATGCCGATAAAAATAAATGTTTTAATTTCATATTAAATAGTTTTTGTTTGATGCTGCAAATATAACAACTAAAACAACAAACGCAACAATGTTGCATTTATATTTTTCATAAAATGTTATCTTCATCAAAAAATAACTCGCATGAATCAGAAATACTACACATTGTTCGTACTATTCATCACTTTAAATTTGGTAAGCCAAAACAACATGAAATTTTACATAGGAACCTATACAAACAACGATTTTTCTACTAGCGACGGAATTTATCAATCTGAAATTGACAGCAACGGCTTGTTGTCAGAAATTACTTTAGCAGCCAAAACGGAAAACCCCTCGTATTTAACAAAAACGGAGGATAATAAGTATCTTATAGCTACCAATACTCAAACTGAGGGCACGATTACAAGTTTTAGAATAAGTGATGATAAACTCACAAAAATCAATCATAGTGCTGTGGAACAAAACCCTTGCTTTATCACTTATAAAAAACCTTTTGTACTTACTGCCAATTACAAAAGCGGAAGCATCAATCTACACAAGATTAATCAAGAAGGTCTTTTATCAAAAAAATTAGATACCCATAAGCATTTTGTATCTATTCCTAGTTTGCATAAAAGACAAAGAGCAGCTTTTGCTCATTCCTGTTATTTTGAACCCAACTCCAATAATATATTAAGTGTAGATTTAGGAGCTAATAAAATAATGTTTTGGACTATTAATTCAGAAGAAAACAAATTAATTCTCAATAGTTTTAGCCAGTTAGAATTGCCTCTGGAAAGCGGACCAAGATTGATCACTTTTCATCCAACATTGCCTGTACTTTATGTGATTAATGAGTTGAGTGCAACCATATCCGTTATTAAAAAAAATACTGATAGCAACACTTACAGTATAACGGATACGATTGAAACCTTACCCAGCAATTTCAAAGAACATAATACGGCAGCGCATATAGAAATTACCAAAGATGGTAAGTTTCTTTACATAAGCAATAGAGGGCACGACAGCATTGGTGTTTTTAAAGTAAATAATGATGGTATGCTATGCTTTGTAGAAAGAGTAAGTGTACACGGAAAACATCCAAGGAATTTTTCATTATCTTCGAATAATCATTTTTTGGTGGTTGCTAATAGAGATACCAATAACATTTGCTCGTTTAAAAGAAATCCAAAAAGTGGTAAACTTGTTTATGTTGATGAAATAAAAGCTCCCAGAGCGACTTGCATTTTGTTTTAAATTAACTACTCAAATTTATTAAGAATTAGTCAATGTTATACCATCCGGACTATCTAAAACAACTGTTTTATTATCATCTCCATCAACACTCACTTTATTAATCCATGAGTTGCCAATTTTGCAATTGCAATAAACTACAGCACCTGTATAAGTACCAATACCAGCCACATTATTAACACTTATCTCTGATATATCATTGTCCACATACCCTTTTGCATAACCCTTATATATTTTCACTAAAGCATCTCTTGTTTGCGGTTTCGTTTCTTGTACGTTATCTATCAAAACTCTTTTGTTGACATTTCCCCCGTTGGCACACACTATGACGGCATGATAAGCTCCTGATTTCTTGATATTCTTAATTTGCACATCATGGATGCCTAGTACCTCTGGTGTTGCTCCTTTTAACAAAGCACTTGCTGGCTCTATCGGAAACAAAATTTGTTGATTTTTTCCTGCAGGATAATTTAATACAATCGGCATTGAAGTTAATGCAACTAAGTCATCTGACGTATCTCCTTTTATGTTATATATAAATCCATTGTTAGATCCATGTCTAATGTCTATTCCATCTCCATTTTTCACGTTGGAGTTTATTTCTATATCATGAATTTTAAAGTTCGAACATTTGTCTAAAGAAATACACCAACATCTAGTTTTTGAAAAATTCAATCCAGATACTTCTATATTGTTGGCATTAGAAAATGATACTTGTAAAGTTCTAAAGCCATAATAGTCACCTACGGCTTCTTGAGTTTCTTTTAACCCTGGATTGTATATTTTAAAATTTTCATCGGGACCTATAACTTGTGCATCATTAATTCCTAAAATTTTTACATTTTCTAATAATGAAACTGATAATGGAAGACCGTTGGGATTTTCAGGGTCTATTTCTAAATTGTCTCCTCTAAAAACATTATCAAAAGTGAAATCTTTTTGTTTGATGGTAATCCCGTCAATAATGATGACAGTATTACTAGGGATTAATATTGCTTCATCAATATTCCAAGTAATAGTATCAAATACTAAAACTCTATTTAATAAATATTTTGAAAACTGTAAAGCTTCGCTTATGATCTGAGAATGCGTTTTATTAGCATCAAAAAAATCATATACTTTTATAGTTGTGGAAGACTCATATAAAATTTCATTTACCTGTTCCTTTAATAAAGCTACGTTTTTATCGCATCTCCCAATATCGTCTGTGTTGGCTAATACAGTATTAACAGGATTTTTAATAATTCTAAAATCACCATTAAGATTCATGTCTAATAAAGTTTCTACTTTTATTCTTCCTCTTATAAAGTAAGTGCCTTCTGGTATAACAAAACAATCTATTTCAATGTCTTCAAAGCCGATATAATTTTTATCTGATGAATATTTAAAATATCTCATTTTTTGAGTGGGATCTAACTTTTGAGAATAGTAGTTAGTTAACAAAACATCTCCTTGATTAACCGACTGTAAGGCAGTTACTACATTACTTACATTTCCTTTTTTTACTAATTTTCCATTATTTTCGTCAACAATAGCGTTATCTATTTTAGATGCCAAATTGTCTATTTTTTGTAACGAGTTGTTCAACTCTATTAAATTGTAATTTAAACTTTCTCTCATTATTTTTTATTTGTTAATGTATATTTACTCATCCTCAAACTTCAACTCGCTCATCATATCAAATCTTTTGTTTTTGAGCTTAGCGTAATTATAGCCTTGCTGCCACCACTCTGTCATTAATTCTTTATCAAAAACTAACGAATTGGTGGTTAAAATTGTAGGAGTATAATACAAGTTTAATTGTGCCTCACCGTAGTGCGAAGCTAGTTTTCCGATAGATATGTTGTGCTTACGTACTTGCTCTAAAGTAAACTCCAAAACATCAGATATTAACGAAAATGGATTTTTTGCGGGTATATTTGCTACCATTCTAACTTCAGTATCTAAAATAACTACATCAACCTCGGTAGCCCCTCGGTTGATAGCTTCTTTAATGGGCACCAAAGCTCCAAATCCTCCGTCTGCATACTGAAAATTATCCTTCTCGTACAAACTCATAAAAGGCACGTAATTACAAGATGCCCATATCCAATCACAAAATTCTTTTCTATTAAAATCAGCTACTGCCTTATACTCCACTTTTCCCTCCGTTAGATTAGAAACCGTTACCACAATATCCTTATTAGTCGCTTTTAATTCCTTATAAAACTCTTCATCAATTGTACTGTGAATTAACTTTCTCAAATTCTTACTCTCTCCAAAAGTTTTTCTTTTTCTAATCAAATTCCACAAAACTTTTAAGTGATTGATGGAGATAGTTTTAGCCCCCCTTTTTCCTTTTATGATAAATGGAGAGTTGCTAAAAATGGTGCTTTGACTCACATTGGTATACAATTCTTTAAGCATTTTAACTCTACCCAAGGCCAGATGAGAAATCATTAAACTACCTGTAGAAGTACCCACAAGAATATCGTATTCTTTTTTTTGTTTAGTTAGTAAATACTCAACCACACCACCTGCAAAAGCACCTTTACTACCTCCCCCAGAAATTACCAATGCCCTCATAACTGATCTGTTATAATTCTTCAATTAAAAATTTAAACTTACTTTCGCTTTTACTTAAAGATACGCTTTTAAACTAAAAAAAATGAATTTTAAACTTCTTTACCTTCCTTTTTATGTTCTATCTCTTTGTCTGTTGTCTTGCAAAAAAAAACAGGATTTAAGTACATTGCTCGGTGTTGATAAAAAAATTGAATTTGACCATGCTAAAGTCATCCGAGATGTAAAAAACAATTACGAAATTAAGATAGGTGACCATTGGAAACGAGAACTTTATTTTGATGACTATCAGTCAAGAATTTATGCAGCTGATACAACGCGTAACTACTCTAATTCTTTTATTATTGATGTTACACGATTTAAAGGTAAAATTATTCTTGAGGATGCTTTTAGAAATGAACTGAAGTCCAAAATTGAAAAAAAAGCAAGAAATTATATCATTAGTGAGGGTTACTCAAAATACAAAGATCTCCCTGCTTATTATATATTCAGCTTTAAAAAACAATCCGAACAAGAAATTTATACTTTAGACTATTATATTGCCGAAGAGGACAGCTATTACTTGCTCAAATCTACCATTAATACGAGCAAAAACTTATCTAATAGTTTGAGTGAGAGCCTTGCTATTTTTAATTCTATTACCTTTCTATAAAACAATTGCTTACTTCTATTTTTTAATATTCTTATATTTCTTAAACCTTTTGCTGCTTATCGAGTCAAACTATAGTCAAATGTGAATCATTTTTATTCACTGCAATAAATTGTAGCTCATGAAAACTTTCTTCTGTTTTTTCTATCTGTTTTTTAATATTTTATTTACCACACAAGCATCCAGCAAAAATATTTCTAAAGGTGCTTACAGCATAGAAACAGGCATGACCATACTCAAGGTACGTACCGCTAAAAATAAGACAAAAAAGTATATAGTAGCTGCCTCTTATGAAGGAACTATTCTAGGTTACGAATACAACGGGAAACAACTTTGGAAGAATCCCTTATCTGGATTTATGGTTCATGATTTGTGGTGTGATGACATCAATAATGATGGTAAGGACGAAATTTTGGTTGCTAATGCAGATGGTGCTGTGTACTGCCTAAACAGCAAGGGAAACTTGTTATGGAAGCAACAAATCAGCCAAATTCCAATGTATACGGTCACAACGATTAAAAAAGACAACATTTCTTACGTTGTTTGTGGTGGTTTTGACTTAAACATCTACTACTTAGATGCAAATAACGGTAAAATCGTAAAAGAAATACCTTCTGCGACCTACTCGTTACAAAAGCCATGGAATTGGGCAAAATCTAATTATTTACCTCCTAACAATAGGCACTACGCAAATTTCTTAAGAACCATTACAACCCCTGATGGAAAACCTGTTTTGGTATTGCATGGTAATGATAATCATATGCAAAATTTTGGATACCTCTACTTTTTTAATGCTTTGGAAAGTAAACCCTTTAAAAGTGTTGAAATTAAAGCTCTTAAAAAGACCTCCAGAACCCCTATTGGAGAGCTTAGATTTGCCTATCACAACAATCAGCTAGAAATAATCTTAGGAAATTCTTGTCATCAATCCGATGCTGCTTTTTTTAGCTATAAATTAGATTTTCCACTAGAAAACGCTCAAGTCACCAACAACTTTCACCCAATAAAAAACCTTGGATTTGGATATGTAGTGACTCAAACAGAATTAATTAAAGACCAAGGAGTTTCCAAATATCTTAGTAGAGTCGGTAGAACTCTGGTACTAATTAATGAAAACCTCGATATAGCATCTGAAGAGAGATTTACTTCCAAATACTCGTACTACGATATGTGGAAAGATGGGGAGAACATTATAATGGGAAGTGTTCAAAGTGGCGGTAGTGCTATTCACATCCTCAATACAAATCACCCAAATTGGAAGACTGCCTATACTCAGATTCCTCCATCAAAAAAAATTGAAGCTATTCTTAGGAATACAGACCTTGTTCGCAGTCAAATTGAGACTTACAAAAAGCCTGAAGAAGAGCGTAGTCCTAGAGAAGTTTACTTTATGACCGAAGACTTAAAGAGTCCAATCGCTCAAACCGTATCTAGTTACATTTCTGAAAATTATAATAGCCCTGTCTTTTTAAACAGCAAATGGATGAAACACGTTGAACAGTGGGATCGTTCTACTATGGACAATAAAAAATATCAAAAAAAGAGAGATAGACGAAAAAAATATGATTGGACACAGGAACAATGCTTAAACTTTATTAGCAAACTGTACGCAAAAGACAGTAAAGGAGCTGCCTATTGGGGAGGTCACGGTAACGATCCTTACATGTTCCAACTCTCTACTACCAAAAAAGCGTTGGATAATGCCAACGGCAAAAAAACCGTTCTCATTTACCCCGAGTTAGAAGACCACACAGAAAATATGGAATTTGTTCTGGATGATCTTCTTTATCCATTACTCGATTACTCGAAACTAAGAAACGGACATATTTTTTTGCGCACTAAACACAGCTTTTGGCAAGGAAATATTTACTTACCTATGTGGGAAAAGGTTTTAGATGGCAATTACGCAAATGTTTTTGTTCCCGCTATGGAAGAAACGACTGATAAAGCGATGGATATAAGTATTGCAGGAAGAACAGGACTTTGGGCAAGTGGTGTTGTGAACAACTGGGGAACTCGTGCTATAAACGACAATGCCAGTTTCGATCGTTCTAGACAATTTAGCAACCAACGTTTACCTAATCATTTTTTGCGCCAACTTATTTATCACTTAGCCAACGGAGCTACTTACGTAAATAATTTAGCTACGGATAATGAGTACATGAGTGTTTTGTGGAACTTAATTGCTAAAGGAGCTTTATTTGTACCCAAACCTCACGAAGTCCTAAGCTACTCCCCAGTACATATTGGAATGAAAGTGCCAGACGAACATTATATGAATGAATCCAGTAATTTAAAATGGTCTACTTATTACGATAAAGAGTTTGAAAACAATAATCCCTTTGCTTTTAGTAGAAATAACGCTACGTACATGGCAGCCCAAAATACTGCATGGGATTTTTCTAGTATTGCGAGTGGTACCAAAGATCGTCGTCAAAACTTTTTACCTAAATATCCCAATGGACTTGTACTTATCACTCCTCCCCAGCAGGGGGTTTTTGCAAAAAATGAGGTATCTCGTGGCAAGTTGGTCAATCATCTGCATCCATTATACAAAGGTATCACAAAAGGATACGTTACGGATGGTCGCTATTATTTTTCGGAAGATGGTACTCAAAAATTTACTGCTGATACTTATGCAAAAGTAATCAAAGATGACATTGAACAACTGTCTAAAAAACTACCTATCAAAGTAGAAGGAGAAGTAGCGTGGGTAGTTGCGCAAACCTCTCCTAAACACCTAAGAATAACTATTATAGATGGAGGTTACTTAAATCCAAGTAAAAAATTAGCCACTGTAAAAATACAAACTTCTAAAGCTGTTAAAATGATAGATATTTTAGACAAAACTGAGTTTGACATCTCAAATCCAAGCAACGTGTCTATAAGTATACCTTGTGGGGGTTTTCGTTTTATAGATGTAGCCTTAAGCGAACCTTTGGTTCCATAGTATTTCTTTAGATCACATCAAGAAAAAATTTAATATCTATCTGTTCTGTACAATCTAACGCTAAACAAGTCTTAAACAAATAAAACATATTCAGTTTATTTTGCTTATTCGCTATCTAGTTTTGTAAACACTTAACTATTTTTGCATAAAATTGTTACCAACCATGCAACCTATTTTAGATAGATTTATCAAATACGTTACTGTAGACACGCAGTCTAATCCTAACAACCCTGCTTTTCCTAGTACTGAAAAGCAATGGAATTTAGCTCGTATGTTAGAAGATGAGCTTAAAGAAATAGGTTTAAGTGATGTATATCTTGATGAAAATTGTTATCTAACTGCCACGCTACCTAGTAATGTTGATGCAGAAGTTCCTGTCATTGGTTTTATAGCACATATAGATACGAGTCCTGATTTTAGCGGAAAGAACGTAAAACCTCAAGTTCATTACAACTACGACGGTAAAGATGTTACGCTCAATTCTGAAAAAAATATTGTATTAGATGCTAACTATTTTGATGATATTCAACAGTACAAAGGTCAAACCATCATCACCACAGATGGAACTACACTCTTAGGTGCCGATGACAAAGCAGGTGTTACAGAAATTGTAACGGCCATGGAATATTTGGTGCAACATCCAGAAATTAAACACGGTACGATTAGAATTTGTTTCACGCCAGATGAGGAAGTTGGTAAAGGAGCACATAAATTTAACGTAGAAGCGTTTGGTGCACAATGGGCTTACACAATGGATGGTAGTCAAGTTGGAGAGTTAGAATACGAAAACTTTAACGCAGCAAGTGCTGTTGTTACGGTTCAAGGTAAGAACGTACACCCGGGCTACGCAAAAAATAAAATGGTGAATGCTATTTTGGTTGCTCAAGAGTTTATCAACAGCTTACCTGCTGATGAAGTTCCAGAGAAAACAGCGGGTTATGATGGGTTTTATCATCTACACGATATACATGGAGACGTGGAGAACACAACGCTGGAATATATTGTAAGAGATCATGATTTAGAAAAGTTTGAGGAACGCAAAAAAACAATAAAGTCTTTAGTATCTTCGCTCAACAAAAAACACGATTCTGCTATTTTTTCAGTCGAGATTAAGGATCAGTATTTTAATATGAAAGATAAAATAGCTCCTGTAATGCATATTGTAGATATTGCTGCAGAAGCTATGGAAAAAGAAAATATAAAACCTTTAATGAAAGCCATTAGAGGAGGTACAGATGGTTCTCAATTATCGTTTATGGGGTTGCCATGTCCAAACATTTTTGCTGGAGGACACAACTTTCACGGTAAGTATGAGTACGTACCTTTAGAGTCTATAGACAAAGCCATAAGAGTAATTATAAACATTGCTGAAATTACAGCAAACAAGTATCTATAAACCATGGATAATCAATTTTTAGTTTCGTTAACAGAAAAATACGGAAGCCCATTGTATGTATACAATGCGAGTGTTATTGAGAATCAATACACTAGAATGATGAATGCTTTTTCATCGGTTAAAAACGTAAAATTAAATTACGCAGTAAAATCTAACACCAACTTAAATGTTTTAAAGGTATTAAAAAACTTAGGTTCTGGTTCCGACTGTGTTTCTGTGCAAGAAATAAAGCTTTGTTTGGCTGCTGGTTTTAACGTTAAAGATATTTCTTACACCCCTAACGGAGTTTCTTTTGAAGAAATTGCAGAAGCAAAAGAATTAGGAGTTAAAATTACTTTGGACAACTTATCTATATTGGAAAAATTTGGAAATGCCTTTCCAGGTGCTCCAGTATCCTTGAGAATCAATCCGCATATTATGGCGGGAGGAAATGCTAAAATTTCTGTAGGACACATAGATTCTAAATTTGGTATTTCAGTAAATCAAGTAAATCAAATAAAAGCGGTACTCGCTAAAACAGGTACTCCTATTAACGGAGTACATATGCACACGGGTTCTGATATTTCTGATGCGAATGCCTTTGTTCAAGCAATGGAAGTATTATTAGGTGTTGCCGAACAGTTTGATACTATCGAATTTGTTGATTTAGGTAGCGGATTCAAAGTCCCTTATAAAGACGGAGATTACGCTACAGATTTGGAGGAATTAGGAAAAGTTTTAGGAGCTAGTTTTAATGCCTTTTGTGCTAAATATGGTAAAGAATTAAACTTAATTTTTGAACCGGGTAAATTTTTAGTTTCAGAGTCTGGAAGCTTTTTAGCAAAAGTAAACGTAATTAAACAAACTCCTAATATTACATTTGCAGGAATAGATAGTGGTTTAAATCATTTGATTAGACCTATGATGTACGACTCTTATCATAAAGTAAGAAACGTATCCAATCCAAACGGTCCTAAAAAAAAGTACAATGTAGTAGGATATATTTGTGAGACAGATACTTTTGCGAGCAATAGAGATATTAGCGAAATTAGCGAAGGAGATATTTTGAGTATAGAAAATGCGGGAGCATACTGCTTTTCTATGGCCTCTAATTACAACTCTCGTTACAGACCTGCGGAGGTTTTAATTGTTGATGGTAAAGACTATCTGATAAGAGAAAGAGAAACTTTCGAAGATATTTTAAAAGGTCAAATATTGATTGATACACTATAAAACAAAAACGCTAATCTTATAAGATTAGCGTTTTTTGTTTAATTTGTACTACGTAATTCCAAGATAAAAATGTCCATTAAATGCGTAGAACAATAAATATTAACAAGCACAATTAGAACAATGTCTACCATTTTCAATTTTAGTATTGCTTGCGGAATAGGAATTATCATTTTTATGCTCATTCCCTTGTTTAAAACTAAAAAGAAAACTATTCAAGACAAGTTACTCATTAGCATTCTGGTTGTAATTTTCAACTTCTTAGCTATTGTGTACACCAATACTAACGATTTAACAATTTTAACTTTATTCTTTTTGGTTTTTACGGACCCTATCGAGTTTATTTTGGGACCGTTAATCTATGTGTACGTAAAATCTCTCATCAGCAATCCTGATAAAATCGTAAAGAAGTATCTAAAGCATTTTGTACCTGCAGTTGTCTATCTTTTGGTCATTACTTTACCTAAAATATTGAGTTATTTAAAAGGAAATTATCTTTTTGATTATGTAGCCTTTGTAGACAACGAAAATGAAAAAATACTCCCTGTTTTGTTTATGTTGTATTTGAACATCTATATTTTATTATCATTAAAATCTTTTACTCAATATCAATCCCAATTAAAAAATCAATTTTCTACCATACATAAACATAAAAGCATATGGATTAAAAGAATGCTTACAGGTATTTTGGTAGTATGCTTTATAGATTTACTTATGATGATTGGTAATTTAGTTTTTAACTTTAAAATAGATATTTCTGAATTTGCAACTCCCTTGGCTTCAGTTATTTTGGTTTATTATTTGGGATATAATGCGATCAATAAAACCAAATTATTGATTCCTTATGATGAGCAAACCGAGAATATTGCCACAAAAAATGCAACTCATCAAACGATTACATTTGGGGAATCAGAAATTAATAAATACAAAAAGCTCATCCATCAATATTTAGAAATAGAGCAATTGTATTTAAATGAAGATTTAAACTTGTTACTCCTCTCCAAAAAAATTGGTATGAGCGATAAAAAATTATCGGCTTATATCAATCACGTTTTAAATACTACTTTCTATGATTTAATAAATCACTACAGAATAAATGCTATTAAACAAAAATTGAGCAATCCTAGGTGTAATGATATGACCATTATTGCGATTGCTAACGATTGTGGTTTCAAGTCTAAAACAACCTTTAACAGAATTTTTAAAAAAGAAACTGGAATGCTACCTTCTGTTTACAAAAAAACTTATCAAAAATCGTTACAAATGAGTACCGTTGCTTCTATTGAAACTTTTGATACCGAAGAAAACTCTTAATTTGTGCTAAAATCAAAATAAAATGATGAACCTAAAGAAATTATTACTAATGTTTTTTGTAGGCAACATTTGCTTAAGTTTTGCCCAAGAAAAACATACAATAACGGGAGTCGTTAAAGATGCCAACTCTGGGGAAACTTTGATTGGGGTAAGCGTGGTCGAAAAAAATTCACGTCAAGGAACAGTAAGTAACGAATATGGTTTTTATTCATTTACGTTAGATAAAGGTGACCACGATTTAGAATTTTCCTATTTGGGTTACAACAATTTTAACAAAAGTCTAAAACTGACTAAAAACACCACTTTAAACATCAATTTAAAAGAAAGCACCGAAAGTTTAGATGAATTGGTCATTTCAGCGTACACTGAAAAAATCAGTATCAAAAAAGCAGAAATGAGTGTCAATAAAATGGAGGTAAAAACCATTAAAGAAATTCCTGCTATTTTGGGAGAAGTGGATGTCATCAAATCCATCACTACGCTTCCTGGTGTAACTACCGCTGGTGAGGGACAATCTGGCTTTAATGTCCGTGGAGGTGCTGCCGATCAAAATTTAGTTTTGTTAGACGAAGCTACGTTGTACAACACCTCTCACCTATTTGGTTTGTTTTCTGTAATCAATGCAGATGCCATCAAAGACCTAAAATTATACAAAGGAGGAACTCCTGCAAAATATGGAGGTAGAATATCATCGGTGTTAGATGTTCGCCAAAAAGACGGAAATAAATATGATTTTCATGCGAATGGAGGAATTGGTTTAATTTCATCGAGACTAACATTAGAGGGGCCTATCGTAAAGGAAAAGGTTTCCTTTTTTTTAAGCGGAAGAAGATCTTATGCCGATTTGTTTATCCCTTTAATACAACCCGATAATGAGAATACTGCTTATTTTTATGATTTAAACACCAAAATAAACTGGGAAGTAGATGAGAATAATAAGTTATTTTTATCAGGCTATTTTGGAAGAGATATTTTTTCTTTATCGGAATCTTTTGTTAATACTTATGGAAATTCTGTTGCCAATTTGAGGTGGAATCACGTGTTTAACAGCCAGCTGTTTTCTAATTTATCTATGATTTATAGCAATTATTATTATGGACTAGAACTAGACCCTGTTGGATTTGAGTGGAATTCAGGTTTACAAAATATTGATATTAAATACGATTTTACCAAATACTTTAACGACAACATTGCGATTAACTTTGGTGCAAACAGTATTTTTTACGAATTCAATCCCGGAAAAATAGAGCCTAATAAAGAAGATAGTGGAATTAGCGAAAATCAAATTCCAAAGAAATATGCCATCGAATCTGGCTTGTATATTGACGTGGAACATAGATTAAATGATAAAATTGATTTGAGATATGGTGTACGACTTTCTAACTTTGCCCGTTTAGGAGAGCAAAATGTAAATACTTACGAAAGTTCTCCTGTAGTTTATGATGAAGATGCTCAAATATACGAATCTGCAGACCCCATAGGCCAACGAGACATTAGCATTCGTGAGATACAGAAAAATTACTTTAATTTAGAACCTAGATTCTCTATCGCTTATGCTTTTACAGATGATAGTTCTTTTAAGGCGAGCTATCAAAGAATGGCTCAATATTTACATGTCATATCCAACGCTCAATCCCCTTCTCCTCTAGATATTTGGACTCCTAGTGGGAAGCATATCAAACCCCAATTATCAGATCAAATTGCTTTTGGTTACAATAAAGACTTTAACGGAAAGTATAGTTTAACTGCTGAGGTTTTTGGTAAAACAGTAGACAACCGTATTGACTATATAGACGGAGCTAACTTGGTTGCACAAGAGTACATAGAAACTATTATTTTAGCTGGGGAAGCTAGGGCCTATGGATTAGAGCTTATGTTAAAAAAGGAAACGGGCAAATTTGATGGTTGGATTAGTTATACCTTGTCAAAATCTGAACAACGGGCACAAGGGAGAACTCCTGTAGAAACAGGAATTAATAATGGTGATTGGTACGATACCCCTTATAACAAAACCCACGATATATCCGTATTGTTAAACTACAAAGCCTCTAAAAAATGGAAGTTTAACACCAATTTTTCTTTTCAATCTGGTCAGCCAGTTACCTATCCTACAGGGAATTATCAGTTTAGAGGAAGAACTATTCCTACTTTTGGACCGAGAAATACATTTAACCTTCCTGCTTACCATAGATTGGATGTGGCCGCAACATACAAACCCAAGCGTTATGAGAATAAAAAGTTTAAAGGAGAGTGGGTATTTAGCATTTACAATATTTACAACAGACAAAATTGGTCCTCTGTAATTTTTGGACAAGATTCTGATACAGGTAGAAATACCTCTGAAAGACTTTCCATATTTGGAGCGTTGCCTTCTGTTACTTTTAATTTTAAATTTTAAGACCATGAAAAATTATATATATATCGCCATTGTATCATTATTTATCACTTCTTGCACGGAAGAGGTTTTTATTGATGAACTTTTAAACGCTGAAAGCAGAATTAGTATAGAAGCTAATATTGATATTGATAAAAACGATGTCATTGCATCAGAAAAACAAAGTATTACTCTTTCTAAGACTGCCGACTTTTACAGCCAAGATTACGAACCTATTTTGGGAGCAACTATCGCGGTTACAGATAAAGATGGAAACAGCTTAGGTACTTTCTTAGACGACAACCCCGCAGATACCGAAGATGGTATTGATGGTATCTACACGGCCTTAGATTTTGATGCTGCCAATATTCAAGTTGGAGAAGCTTACTTTTTATCTGTTACCATTGACGGAGAAACCTATAAAGCTCAAGACACATATAATAGTGTTGTAGACATAGGAGAGATTAGCTCAAAAGAAGCTGAGTTTATTGATGATGATGCGATTGAAATACGTATTGATATAGAAAATGAAATTGGCATAGATAACTTTTTCTTAATTGAAAGTAAAGAAATTAAAAAAGACCCAAGTATTTCTATCAATTTACCCGATTTAGATGTTTTTGATGACGAATTTTACTCGGAAATACCTGGCGAAAACATTATTAATATTCCTGGCTTTGTTGAAGAGGCTTCAACCGTACAACAAATAGATTTTACACTGTATGGAGTTAGTCAAAAGCATTATAATTTTTTGAACAAAATATTAACTCAAATTGATAGTGGTGGTGGACCGTTTTCAACGGCTCCTGCGCTGATTAGAGGAAATATTATCAATGAAACCAATCAAGAAAATTTTGTGTTAGGATATTTTTCTATCAATCAATTCACAACAAAAAGTTTTACCATACCAGAGTAGATCAGCGTTACTCCTATAGTATGCTGCATCTTGATAATTACGTTTTTAACAGCCTTTTTCATGGTAAATCCCTATTTTAGAGGCAAAATTTTATCCATGAAATTTGTTGTCATTTTCGTTTGTCCAAAAAAAGATGTTTTTCAAAACTTTACAGAACAAACATTACAATAGAATAACCAATGAGCTTTACCAAAATTACCGAACAAGATTCTTTATACTCAGGGCTAGAAAATATGTCTGCCTTGGAATTAATACGAAACATTAATCGAGAAGACCAAAAAGTGGCTCTGGCTGTTGAAAAATCGATTCCAAAAATAGAAGCTTTGGTAAACGTAATTGCTCATCAACTTAAAAACGGTGGTCGACTTTTTTATATAGGAGCTGGAACTAGTGGACGTTTAGGAATATTAGATGCTTCTGAATGTCCTCCTACTTTTGGAGTTCCTTTTGATTTGGTTTTAGGTTTAATCGCCGGTGGCGATACTGCTATTAGGAAAGCTGTAGAAAATGCAGAGGACAGCACAACGCAAGGCTGGAAAGATTTGCAACAGCATCATGTAAATGAAAAAGATGTAGTTATTGGAATTGCTGCTTCTGGAACTACACCCTATGTTATCGCAGCTTTAGAAACTTGTAATAAAAATAATATTACCACGGGGTCTATTACCATGAATCTAGATAGTCCATTAGATAAAGTTGCAAAATATCCTATTGTTATTACCGTAGGCCCAGAATTTATTACTGGTAGTTCTAGGATGAAGGCAGGTACCGCACAAAAAATGGTTTTAAACATCGTCAGCACTAGTGTGATGGTTTTATTGGGAAAAGTAAAAGGCAATAAAATGGTGGATATGCAACTGTCTAACGATAAATTAGTTGACAGGGGTACTAAAATGATTGTTGACGAAATTGGCATCGATTACAATGATGCTAAACAATTGTTATTGACTTATGGAAGTGTTAGAAGTGCTATTGATAATTACAAGGATTAATGAATACAAAAAAACAAATTTTAAATAAAGGAATTAAAATTTTGGCAGCAACTTTGCCGCTACTCTTTTTAAGCCCAGTTGTTATTAATATTGGTTACAAAGCAGCACAAAAAGCTGACATCCATATTATTTTGTACATTGGATTTGCCTTAGCAATACTTACCATTGCTTTGTTTTTTTGGGGGATAAAAACGCTTTTGGATTACTTGTTTTATAAATAGAAAAGATCGGCAACCAACACTAAATATCACACCTAAAAAAGGATATTACTTATCTGCGATGGCCATTTTAGCTTGTGGGGTTGTAGGATTAATTCCAAAACTATCCATCGGTAAGTGAATTTTTAAAACGTGCATCATATAACCAATGGTAGCAAAATGATGAATTGCATGGCTGTGTGCCTGTACCAAAACACTTTCTAACGTAGTATTAACAGTACAACAACCATCACCCAAATCATCAACCAATTTTACAGGCTTAGACAATAAACCGTTGTCTAATTTTCTAAGCTTATTTGTAATATCTGACAAATATTCCAATCCATGAACCGTATAATTTTCTGCTTTAACATTTCTTTCTCTCAGAGTTAAGTTAATTTCCTCATCCAAATCTAACCCCTTAAAGATGCAACTGTAAACATCCAAAACATGTCTAAAATGTCCCCCTATACTAGAGTAGTATGGAGCTATGGACTTATCACTATATTTTTTATCGCTAATGTTTTCTAATAAATACTGACCTCTTTCTAGATTTTTTATAATGGTATCTATCATATGAATGGATTTCTTGGTTTAACGATTTTGTTTGTCGAACTAAATATAAAAAAATTACTACTGTTCTTTTACATTATTTTTACAATATGGTTAATTAATCTATTAACACAAAAAAATGCTCTTTGTATTTAATCATAAGACAATATTAAGAACTGTAAATTAACAAATCCTTAAAAATCAATTGGTTTCCAAAAAAACGATGTTTATTTTAGAAAAAATATTAGCTTTGTTTGTATAATAAAATTGAATTATGGCTACATCTAAAAAATTTTTAAAGACCAAACCTGTTTGTAAAGTAACTTTTGCTTACGCTGCACCAGAAGTTGAAGAATTATCTTTAGTAGGAGATTTTAATAACTGGGACACTACCTCAACCCCAATGAAAAAACTTAAGAACGGAACTTTTAAGGTGGTCGTAGATTTAGAGGTGAAAAAATCTTACGAATACAAATTTGTTGCCGATGGCAATTATATTAATGATAACGAACCAGATGCTTACGTTTTTAATGAATTTGCAAATGCAGAAAATTCATTAGTTGAACTATAAAACTTATTTCATATAATCTTTAGAGCCTTTAACCTTGTTAGAGGCTTTTTTTTATATATTTATTTTATAAAAATTAAAGACAAACAATGGCAAACGTAACATTAAAATCCAACCCTTTTACCACTCTTGGGGAATTACCAGCATTGGGTAGTAAAGCTCCAAATTTCACGTTAACAAATACAGACTTATCCGAAGTTCATTTGGCTGACTACAAAGGTTCTAATATCATCCTAAATATTTTTCCTAGTGTTGATACTGGGACTTGCGCTACTTCTGTAAGAACATTTAATGATAAAGCTGCTAAATTGGAAAACACCAAAGTATTGTGTATTTCCAAAGATTTACCCTTTGCTCATGCTCGTTTTTGTGGATCAGAAGGAATTGAAAACGTACTGAGCCTATCTGATATAAGTGGCGAATTTGGAAAATCCTACCAAGTTACTTTTACAAATGGACCTTTAAAAGGGTTATTATCAAGATCCATAGTGGTTATTAATGCTGAGGGAGAAGTGATATATACAGAACAAGTTAGCGAAACTGCAAACGAACCCGATTATGAATCCGCTCTGGCATCATTGTAAATAAAAATTAAATTAAAGGGTTTGCTAATAAGGCAAACCTTTTTTATATCATGAAAATCGAAAGAAAAAATATTGTTGAAGATCGTATTTACAGTTTAGGATATGCCTTAAAAGGACTTTTGCATCTTATCAAAACCGAAAATGCAATCAAAATACATATGACGGTGGTTATCCTATTAACCGCTGCAGGATACTTTTCTGAATTGACCACTATAGAGTGGATGTTTCAATTTTTAGCCCTAGGTCTTGTGATTAGCATTGAAGCCTTAAACACTTGTCTAGAAAAAATCGCAGATTTTGTACAACCTAACTTTGATAAACAGATAGGACTTATAAAAGACGTTAGTGCGGGTGCAGTATTGTTATCCAGCATATTTGCAGGAATCGTAGTTTGCCTTATTTATATCCCAAAATTTATACAGTACCACTCTTTGTAATTCTGTATATTTGTTAACGAAAATTTAAGTTTTGTCAATGCCAAAAAAAGTAAACACTAAGGTTAAAAAAAACATTCAGTATAAAGAAAAATTTGTAGAATTTGCAAATAATAGACAAGCTCAAACCGTATTTGGGTTGTTTATAGCTTTGTTTGGTGTTTTTCTATTTACCTCTTTTATTTCTTACTTTTTTTCCTGGAGGCAAGACCAGAGCACTCTTAGTTTATTAGACGATAAAACCGTAGTTGCTCAAAATCTACTAGGAAAAATTGGGGCCAACTTAAGTCATTTTTTTATTTACGACGGTTTTGGAGTTGCTGCATTGGTTATTCCCGTTCTATTATTATTTACCGGAATATACGTACTCCTAAAAATTCCTATTAGAAAAATTTTCAGATCTTGGAATTGGGCATTATTAGGATTAATTTGGACCTCTACGCTGTTAGGTTTTTTAGCTGATAAAAATGCTCTCATTGCAGGTGTAGTAGGTGTAGAATTAAATAGTTTTTTGGTTCCTTACTTAGCAAAATTTGGTTTGGCTATTGTTCTGTTTTTTGGATATGCTGCCTATTTTGTAATTCGTTTTAGAATTACTCCTGAAAAGATTAAATCTTGGTTTCCTAAAAAAGAACTCATTCAAGAAATAAAATCCGACTTGGAAAGTGTTTCAATAGATGATACTGAAGAAAAGAATATAAAGACTAACGAATCGGAAACAGTTTCTACTGATGAAAACAACACTCTAGAAAACTCTGAAAACAAAGTAATTAAAGAAGAGATTGTTTCGTTAGATGAATTTGAAGATGCAGCTAAGAATGATAAAAACACAGAGCAGAAAGTGTCTTCGTTTGAAATGGCTGTTAAAAATGTAAAGCCAACTATTGCTAATCATTCTGCAATTAGAAAAGAAGAGAAACAACCTAGTCAAGCCAAAGAAGAAAGTTTAACCATTGCTATAGAGGAAACAAAAAAGGAAGAAACTACCACAGACAACCTATCTGATAAACTAGTTAAAGATTTTGGTGAGTTTGACCCTACTTTAGATTTGGGAAACTTCAAATTCCCAACCATTAATCTCTTGCGAGAATTTGACGATAGTATTTCTGTAGATGCTGAAGAATTAGAGGCCAATAAAGATAGAATTGTAGATACGCTTAACAACTACAAAATTGGAATTGCACAAATTAAAGCTACAGTTGGACCAACAATTACCTTATATGAAATAGTGCCCGATGCAGGTATTAGAATCTCCAAGATTAAAAACTTAGAAGATGATATTGCTTTGTCTTTATCCGCTTTAGGAATTCGTATTATTGCTCCAATCCCTGGTAAAGGTACTATTGGAATAGAAGTACCTAACAAAAAAGCGAATATTGTCTCTATGAATTCTGTGATTGCTTCTAATAAGTTTCAGCAATCTAAAATGGAACTTCCTATTGCTTTGGGTAAAACCATTTCCAACGAAACCTTTACTTTTGATTTAGCCAAAGCTCCCCACATGCTAATGGCAGGTGCTACGGGTCAAGGTAAATCTGTAGGACTAAACGCGGTACTGACTTCTCTACTATACAAAAAGCACCCTGCGGAGGTTAAGTTTGTTTTAGTAGATCCTAAGAAAGTAGAACTTACCTTATTCAATAAAATAGAACGTCATTATTTAGCCAAACTTCCAGACACAGAAGAGGCTATTATTACGGACACCACCAAAGTGGTACATACGCTAAACTCTCTGTGTATAGAAATGGACAATCGTTACGACTTGCTTAAAAATGCTATGGTTCGTAACATTAAAGAGTACAATGAAAAGTTTAAGGCTCGTAAATTAAATCCAAACGATGGACATCAGTTTTTACCTTATATTGTTTTGGTTATTGATGAGTTTGCAGATTTAATTATGACTGCTGGTAAAGAAGTAGAAACTCCTATTGCTCGTTTGGCTCAATTAGCCCGTGCTATTGGTATTCACCTAATTGTTGCCACACAAAGACCTTCTGTAAATGTAATTACAGGTATTATTAAAGCCAACTTCCCTACTCGTGTAGCCTTTAGAGTAACTTCTAAAATAGATTCTAGAACCATTTTAGATGCTCCTGGAGCGGATCAATTGATAGGACGAGGAGATTTGTTATATTCTAGTGGTAGTGATTTAACACGTGTGCAATGTGCCTTTGTCGACACCCCAGAAGTAGAAAAAATAACAAACTTTATTGGGTCTCAACGAGCTTATCCCGAGGCTTATCAGCTACCTGAATTTGTGGGTGAAGAGGGGAATGGTACGGAACTTGATATTGACATACAAGACAGAGATAAATTGTTTAAAGAGGCTGCCGAAGTAATTGTAACAGCGCAACAAGGCTCAGCATCTTTATTACAAAGAAAATTAAAACTCGGTTATAACAGAGCAGGTAGACTTATCGATCAATTAGAAGCAGCAGGAATTGTAGGTTCTTTTGAAGGTAGTAAAGCCAGACAAGTTTTGGTTGCAGATTTAATTGCACTAGAACAACTGTTAGCCGACGAAAAAAACAATTAAAATGAAAATCAAACTACTTACCGGATTCGCAATATTTGCTAGTTCTTTTATATTCGCTCAAAACTCCAACCAAGCAGAAGAAATATTAAAAAATGTATCTTCTTCTTTGGAGCAACAAAGCAATATAGCTCTAGAATTTACCCACACGCTAGAAAATAAAATAGTAAATATTCAACAATCTAGTAAAGGTTCTGCCATTATTCAAGGAGACAAATACAAACTAAATTACTTAGACAATATTATTCTTTTTGATGAGGTGAATAGCTATGTTATTTCACCTGAAAACGAAGAAATTAATATTACTCCTGCTGGAGATATTGAAGACAATAGCTTAACTCCTTCCAAGTTATTAACCTTTTATAAAAAAGGTTATTCATACGTGTTGGACAAAAAAGCAGGAAATACTCAATTTATCAAATTAACACCAACTGAAGAGTCAAAGGAAGTATCTCACATTATTTTAGGGGTAGATACTACTAAAAATCAGATTGTTTCTTTAACAGAAGTAGGTAAAAACAATACCAATACAAGTTTTCGTATTACCAGTTATAAAACCAATCAAAACTTAGATGCCAACACTTTTGTTTTTGACAAAAAAAAGTACGAATCTTTGGACTACTACATTAACGAATAAGTTCTACTATTAGTTGAAAACTCTAGACAAATACCTTGTTAAGAACTTTTTAGTTCCGTTTATTTCTTCTTTTCTCATTGTTATGTTCGTGTTGGTAATGCAGGCATTGTGGCTTGTGTTTGATGACATTGCAGGTAAAGGAATTGGCTTTGCCATTATTTTTAAGTTTTTATGGTATATGTGTCTATTTGTAACTCCTCAGGCACTACCTATATCGGTGCTACTGTCCTCTATCATGACGATGGGTAACCTAGGAGAGAATTACGAGCTAGCTGCTATTAAATCGGCAGGTATTTCCTTTTATCGATTTTTAAGGCCTTTAATAATTACGGTAGCTCTTATATCATTGGCTAATTATTTTTTAATTAACTACACTTATCCTTATGCTAGTTTAAAGCAAAAAAACCTAATATTAAATATCAAAAAAACGCAGCCTACTCTTGCGCTTGTAGAAGGTAGTTTTAATAATGAAATCCCTGGATATAGTATAAAATTTGCTAAAAAATATGGAGAAGAGAATAATCTTTTAAAAGATGTTCTTATTATAGACACCAAGGGTCTAAAAGAAGATCACGTTGTAATTACCGCTAAAAAAGGTAAAATTACTACTGAGGAAGGAAGTAAATACATGACCTTAATTTTGGAAGATGGTTATTATTTTGAAGATCACACAAGTGCCAAAAAAAAGCTTAAAGACAGAGTAAAAATGCCATCATCTATGGCAAAATTTGATAAATACACCGTAAACATTGATATTTCTAATTTGACTAATAAGGATTTAGAAGAAGAAAAATACAAACATCATTACACCATGAAAAACATGGGGCAATTAAAAAACAGTTCTGATAGTTTAAAAATTTCTTACGATAAATATTTAGACATTAAATTTAGATCTATGCAATCTAGCGTAAACTCAAAATACTTAAATGATACCATCGCTAAAACCAAAATCAAAGACTTAAATTTAAATATCCTTGAAAATTTTGATCTAAAGACACAAGTCCAAGTATTAGAAAACACAAATGCTAGTGTTAACAATAAATTGAGAAACATCAAAGGCTATAAAGACTATTTTAAACGCAGGAGAAAAAACCTAAACAATCACGATTATCAGTTCCATTTCATTTTAACCAGTGCTTTGTCTTGTTTGTTATTGTTCTTTATCGGAGCTCCTTTGGGTTCACTTATTAGAAAAGGTGGATTTGGAATGCCTATGATTGTAGCCATCATTATTTACGTCTCTTATTACTTTACCAATACTTTTGGAAAAAACTTAGCGGAAGAGAGTAGCTTAACTGCTCTAATAGGTGGATGGTTGGGAACCATTGTGATGGCTCCATTAGCTTTTATTTTTACGATAAGCGCATCAAAAGATATGGGATTCATAAAATTTGACGTAATTTTGCTACCGTTTAAAAAACTATTCAACAGACTGAAGAAAAAAGATGAGTAATACAAACAATAGTGCCAAAATAAAATTAGATTCTGTACAAGAAGCCATTGAAGATATTAGAAATGGAAAAATGGTGATTGTAGTTGATGATGAGGACAGAGAAAATGAAGGTGATTTTATAGCCGCAGCTGAAAAAGTTACTCCTGAAATGATCAATTTTATGGCTCAGCATGGTAGAGGACTGATTTGTGCTCCACTAATAGAAGAGCGATGCGAAGAATTGGGATTAAACATGATGGTTGACGATAACACTGTACTGCACAATACTCAATTTACTGTATCTGTAGATTTAATTGGACACGGTTGTACTACTGGAATTTCTGCTCATGATAGGTCTAAAACTATCTACGCTTTAACTCAAAGCGAAACCAAAGCTACTGATTTAGGAAGACCTGGACATATTTTTCCATTAAAAGCTAAAGAAGGTGGAGTTTTGCGAAGAACTGGTCATACAGAAGCGGGAGTAGACTTGGCTAGACTAGCTGGTTTAAAACCTGCTGGTATATTGGTAGAAATTTTAAACGAGGACGGTTCTATGGCTCGTTTGCCACAACTAAAAGAGGTTGCAGATAAATTTGATTTAAAACTTATTTCTATTGAAGACTTAGTCTCTTATAGAATGCAACACGATTCTTTAATCAATAAGATTGAAGACTTTGATATTGAAACTCGTTTTGGTCAATTTAGGTTAAGAGCTTTTAACCAAACCACCAACAATCAAATTCATTTGGTATTAACTAAAGGTTCTTGGTCTAGTGATGAAGCTGTGTTATGCAAAGTAACCTCAAACGCTTTTGGTAACGATGTATTAAACACCTTAACAAAAGGACCTGAAGACAAATTAGCGAGAATTTTTGATAAAATTAATCAAGAAGGAAAAGGAGCTGTTGTCTTTATCAATCAAGAACAGCTAAATTTTGACTTAAAATCGAGATTAGGAAAACTAAAAAATAGTCAAAAAGGAATTTCTAATTCAGAAGAGTCTTCTACCCCAACGGATGAAAAAGACTTTGGAATTGGAGCCCAAATACTTCATGATATAGACATTACAAAACTAAGATTGCTAACCAATTCTCCAGCGCAAAAAAAACGTGTAGGAATAACAGGTTATGGCTTAGAAGTGATTGAAAAAATAAATTATTAAAAAAAAAAGCTGAGTTAAATACTCAGCTTTTTTTCTACTTCAATATTCGTATTTGTTTGAATTGTACTCGAATATCCATTCTCAAACCAATAGGCTTCTTTTCCACCTTTTAAGAGAATATCATTGCCCTTAACTCTTAACCAGCTCCCCTCTTTCAGTCCTAAAACAGGTGTTTTATCAATACATTGAAACTCTTTAATTCTTGTATCTCTTGTTTCCCCTTTGTGCTTGGAATTTAAATCGGGCTTTATATAGTGAACATTAAAGTTAAATGGTAAAATTTTTAAAGTCTTATAGCAAGGTGGTAGTACAATAGGCATATCATTAGTTGTTTGCATGCTAATTCCAGTAATATTAGTTCCTGCACTAGTCCCCAAATACGGAGTACCTTTATTAATAGCCTCTTTTAAAACATCCCACAAACCATAAGCATATAATTCCGATACCAATAAAAAGGTATTTCCTCCTCCAACAAATATTCCCTCTGCTTTTGTTATCGCATTTCGGTAGTCATCAAATTCATGTATTCCTCTCACCTTAATTTTCAATGAGCCTAATGCTTTTTGTACAATTTTGGTATACTCTTCAAAAGATATTCCGCTAGGTTGAGCGTAAGGAATAAACAAAATTTCTTCAGTTTGGCTAAAAATTTTATCTATACTGGGTAACAAATATTCCAAATAGTCCGTGCCGTAAACGGAACTCGAACTAGCAAGTAATAAGTTTCTCATATCATCAATTTTGTTTTAAATATAGAAAAATATTAACCGACTGGTTGGTTTTTTACATAGATTTAGAAAAATTCAGGTATGAATATTCTAGTTTTTGATATTAAAATTTGTCAAATTAATTCATCAATTGATGTCTTAGTTCAGTAGATAAGTTTTTTACGTTTGCCTTCTGTACAGACTTCAAACACTTAAAACAAAAAAGTTATGTATGACAACAGATATCAAATCAAGTAAAAAGTGATAAAGTTAAACGGTCTCCTTTCTCTTAGTATTGGCCCTGAAAACAAAAAATAGCCCCACTAAAATTAGTGGAATACTTAACCATTGACCTGTATTGAGTAACCATTCTTCTCTAGCATCTACCTGAGCTTTTTTAAAGAATTCTACTACAAACCTCACAGACCACAACAGTGTAAAGAAGACTCCAAAAATGTATCCTAATTTGTACTTAGCGTTGGTTTTCCAAAACATGTAATAAATAATAGCAAAGACCATTAAATACCCCAAAGCCTCGTATAGTTGTGTTGGGTGTCTCGCAAAATTTTCTCCTAAAGCTTTAAACACAAAACCATAATTAGTCCCTGTGGGTTGTCCAACAATTTCTGAATTCATTAAATTTCCTAATCTAACAAATACGCCACCACAAGCAATAGTCAAACTTACTCTGTCTAGTAAATACAATAATGGCTTTTGTAATATTTTTTTAGAAAAGAAATATAAAGAAGTAATAATTCCAATGGCAGCACCATGACTCGCCAATCCAGCAAATCCTGTAAACCTAAACTCGGGTCTAAATTTAAAAGGCAATAAAATTTCTTCTGGATGCTGGCTAAAATAAGCCCAATCATAGAAAAAAACATGTCCTAATCTAGCTCCTAAAATAGTAGCAAACACCACCCACATTAAAAGTTTATCTAGTTTTTCTAATTCAATTTTTTCGTGATTAAAAATTTGCTTCATAATTTGATATCCCAAAGCAAATGCAATCACAAACATCAAACTGTACAATCTAATCAATCCAAACAAAGCAATTGGTGGATCCCATGTTATCGATAATAAATTCATTCTTATTTTTTATTTTGTTTTTCTGGCACTGGATCATACCCACTACCTCCCCACGGATGACAACTAAATATACGTTTTATAGCTAACCAACCGCCAATAATTAATCCATGCTTTTGCAGTGCCTCTACACTATAACTAGAACAAGTTGGCTGATATCTACAAGTAGCAGGTGTAGATGGTGAAATAGCTCCTTGATAAAAACGTATCAATAGGATAAACGGAAAGATTATCAGTTTTTTCAATTTATCCATCTTAACTTATTCTACAATGAATGTGGTTCCCTCTTTGTTATCTTTGAGTTGTATACCTAAAGCTTTAAGCTCATCTCTAATATGATCGGACATTACCCAGTCTTTGTTGTCTCTCGCTTGCTTTCGCATTCTTATGAGCATATCAACAACTCCAGACAACTTATCAGAACTTTGTTCTTCGGTTTCTGTCACCAAACCTAATACATCGTAAACAAAAGCGTATAATGTTTTTTGAAATAAATCTAAATCTATTTGCGTTAAAGTCTCTTTACTCTCTTTTAATAAGTTGATGTGTTTTACAGCTTCAAATAAATGAGCAATTAATATAGGTGTATTAAAATCGTCGTTCATTGCATTGTAACACTCGTCCTCCCAACCTTGTACAGCGAAACTCGATGTTTTTCCTGCTGTTATATTCTCTAAACTTTTAAGAGCTTCTACCAACTTATTATATCCTTTTTCTGAAGCTTCTAGAGCTTCCGAAGAAAAATCTAAAATACTTCTATAATGAGCCTGCATCATAAAAAAGCGTACTACTGCAGGAGAGAATGGCTTAGATAAAACTTTGTTTTCTCCAGAAAATATCTCTCCAGGCAATATGTTATTACCTGTTGACTTAGACATTTTTTGACCATTTAGAGTAAGCATATTAGCATGCATCCAAAAATTTACGGGATGATGACCATTGCATGCCTCTGCCTGCGCAATTTCACATTCGTGATGTGGGAACTTTAAATCCATTCCTCCTCCATGAATATCAAATTGTTCTCCTAAATATTTTGTACTCATGGCTGTACACTCCAAATGCCATCCTGGAAAACCAATTCCCCAAGGAGATGGCCAACGCATAATGTGTTGAGGACTTGCTTTTTTCCACAAAGCAAAATCTTGAGGATTCTTTTTTTCAGACTGTCCATCTAACACACGAGTGTTGTGCACTGCATCTTCTATTTTTCTACCAGATAAGACTCCGTACTCTTTGGTTTCATTATATTTTAAAACATCAAAATAAACAGACCCGTTTACTTCATAGGCCAGTCCTTTTGCCACAATATTCTTAATAATTTCTATTTGCTCAATAATATGACCTGTAGCTGTAGGCTCTATACTAGGTGGTAAGTTATTTAGCTTTTCCAAAATGCCGTGAAAATCTAGGGTATAGCGTTGTACAACCTCCATAGGTTCTATTTTTTCTATACGTGCTTTTTTGGCAATTTTATCTTCCCCTTCATCAGCATCATCTTCCATGTGACCAGCATCCGTAATATTTCTAACGTAACGCACTTTGTACTCTAAATGCTTTAAGTAACGGAAAACCATATCAAAACTCATAAAAGTACGCACATTACCTAAATGTACATTGCTGTAGACTGTAGGTCCACATACGTACATTCCTATACTTCCCTCTGTAACAGGTACAAAAAGTTCTTTACTTTTGGTAATTGAATTGTATATTTTTAAGGGCTGATCTTTAAATAAGCTCATGTAACTTTTATTTTTTAAAAAACGTAAAGATAAACTTTCTGCTTTTATTTACGGAAAACAAAAAACCTAATTAAGAAATTCTTAATTAGGCTTTGGTCTATTTTTTAGATAGAAATTACTTTACAATCTCTAACAACTCTACCTCAAATACTAAAGGCATATAATTCTTAATAGGTCCGTTTCCTCCTTGTGGTGCATTAGCTCCATAAGCTAAGTCCTGTGGTACATAAAACTTGTACTTAGAACCTACAGACATTAATTGTACTCCTTCTGTCCAACCTTTAATTACTCTGTTTAAAGGAAACTCTGCTGGAGTACCTCTATCTACAGAACTATCAAAAACTTCTCCTTTAGGAGTTGTTCCGTGGTAATGTACTTTAACAGTATCAGTAGCAGCTGGTTTATCTCCAGTTCCCTCAACTAAAACTTCGTATTGAAGTCCGCTTGCGGTAACTACAATTCCTTCTTTCTTTTTATTTTCTTCTAAAAACGCTTGACCCTCTTTCTTTGCTACTTCTCCTTCTTTTTCTGCTTGCTTTTTAGTGTACTCAATTAAAATAGGAGTGATTTCTTTTTGCGATAACAACGTTTTAGAAGTGTCTGCTGCTTCTTTTAAAGCTTGATTGAAAATAGCCAAATCTAACTCTTTAAACTGGTCATTTATTCTGTATTGGTTGCTAACAAAAGCTCCCAATGCATAACTTACAGAATCGTTTTCTGTTTCTAATGATGTTACTGTTTTTGCTTTTTGATTACAAGACACCATTCCTGTAATTGCTAAACCTAAAGCTAATCCTTTAATGATCTTCATTTTAATTATTTATTTTTAAAAGTTTAATTTTTACTATAATTGGCATATTACGACCAATTTTATTTCTGTCTCCATAAAAACCATGGGCTACAAATGAAGTAAAAATAAATTTAATTTCCTCATCTTCCTCCATTAATTTAAGTCCTTCATCAATTCCTGTAACCTCATTTGACTTACCTACAATTGTAGTCACTTTTTGTTCCTCATATATCAACTGATCCTCCAAAGAGTATACCGTTTTTAAGTAAGTTACCTCATCTCCATTTGCTACTTTTTTAGATGATTTATCTGATGCTTTTAGAAATGCATACACAAAACCGTAGGAAGAATTTTGATAGCTTACCAAAGAATCTCTTTGCACGTATGCCTGTATTTTATCTTCTTGAAATTTATTTAATGTCTTATGGTACGCTACCGTATAATCCTTACGAGATTCTAGTTTTTTATTAACGGGTTTTCTCGCTACGGGCTCTCTACAACTTACCAAGACCACCACTATTAAAAATAACCATTTATACTTCATAAGACACTAATAAATCTTCTTTATAATTTGGAACTAAAGATACAAACTTGGCTACTGTTTCTTCTAGGGATGTAACCGATCTTGCTCCAGCAGCATTGTCGTGTCCCCCTCCATCAAAATATTTTCTAGCAAATTGATTTACAGAAAACTTACCCTTAGACCTGAAGGATATTTTAACGATTCCTTGATCCGTATCTTCTATAAATATAGCCGCCAACACAACTCCTTTTAGAGATAACGCATAATTCACCACTCCTTCTGTATCTCCTTTCTCGTAATTATATCGCTTAAGCTCTTCCTGCGTTAGCGTAATATAAGCCGTTTTGCAGTCTTCAATCACTTTTAAGTTGGTTAAGGATTTACCAAGTAATTGCAATCTGCTGTAGGAATTGTTTCCAAAAGTTTGATTATGAATATCCGAATTCTTTGCTCCTTTATCAATTAAATCGGCTATAATTCTATGAGTAGTACTGGTCGTTGATGGAAATCTAAAAGACCCTGTATCAGTCATAATACCCGTGTAAATACTTGTCGCAATATCTGCATCCAACTCACCCAACAAATCTAATGCTTCCATGTAATGATACACCATTTGGCAAGTAGAACAGATAGAAGTATCAGAGTAGGTAACCATAGCAATATCGTCGGGCTGTTGATGATGATCAATCATGATAAAATCTCCTTTAAAAGATTCCAAACCTTTTTGCATGTCATCTCCTACTCTATGCAAAGCATTAAAATCTAATAAAAAAACAACATCAGCTTCGTCCAAAGCCTTTTTAGATTGTATGTTTTGTAGGTCGTATCTGTAAACTTTATCAGCTCCAGGTATCCAAGAAATAAAATCTGGAATTCCATTGGGTAAAACCACCTCCACCTCGTGACCTAATTTTTTATACAATTTTGCCATAGCTGTGGTAGAGCCAACTGCATCACCGTCAGGGTTTTTGTGAGCTACGAATACTATTTTTTTAGATTCTTTAAAATACGTTTTTAAAACGCGAATGTCGTTTGTGTTCATATAACTGCTAAAATACAATTAAAAATGAGGTTCCAAAGCTGTTGAGTTAATTATGAAAAAAACTATATTAGCAGTAACAAAACAACCCAAAATTTATGGCAAAGAATAGAACGTTGACAATGATTAAACCTGATGCTGTTGCAGAAGGACACATAGGTGCCATTATTCAAAAAATCACCAACTCTGGATTTAAAATTGTAGCGCTAAAATTGACCAAATTGAGTCCTGAAAGAGCCGCGGAATTTTACAAAATTCATAAAGAAAAAGCTTTTTATGATGAGCTCATTGAGTTTATGATTAGCGGTCCTATTATTGCTGCTGTTTTAGAGAAAAAAAATGCTGTTGAAGATTTTAGGGCTTTGATTGGTGCTACGGTTGATGCTGCTGAAGGAACTATCAGAAATTTATTTGCTAGTGATGTGACTAAAAATGCCATACACGGGTCTGACAGTGATGAAAATGCAGCCGTTGAAACCAATTTTCACTTTAGTGATGAGGAGATTGTTATTTATTAACGATTTAGTCAATAGCAATTTCCAAATTTAGCCTAGTTTCTATTTTTTATACAAAAAATAGTAGGCTTCCACATTATCTAAATAAACTCCATCAAATTCTGCTGCTAAAATTTTACTGAGATATGAGTTTTTAGATTTGAAAATAATATTTTTCCAATTTTCATCCCAATAATTCACCCAACGTTCGTCCTCGTAACCTTCGTACTTTTTTTTAATCCAAGAGGTTTTTTTGTAATTCCATTTAGAGTTCCAATAGTATCTGTAGCTTTCAATGGAACCAATGTTCATATAAGCGATTACTTTTCTAATGGCTCCATTCTTCTTCAGTTTTAAATACGCAATATCTTTTTTTGATAATGCTATATCTTGAAAAAATAAATCAATCAGCAACAAGTCGTAATTAGTATCTGCTAAAGCTTCCAAATAATCCTGTTTCGTAGCAAAATGTCTAGGATTGATGTGATACAAGTAATTTTTAACTTGTTGAAAAGAGGTAATATCTCTACTGTTTTCTGATGAGATTATTTCAGGTATTTGAGTATAGTAATAGTTAGTGGTATCCCTAACAAAAGGAATATATTGGTTTTCTACATTCGCTTTTAGTGCCTCTCCTTTATCGGACGGAAACACATAATCCGATACCAAAATTAGTTTTGATTGACCGCTGATGTTTTTCAATAAGTTTTGCCTGTATCCATTTTTTACCTTTGTTTTGTTATAAAACAAAGCCTCTACTCCAACTCCGTCAATAGCATTTATATAGCTACTGTCTATACCTTTAGACTTGTCTATTTTATGATACAATAATTCCAGTCCATTTTGAGGGAAAATCCCAAAATTTGGAGACTGTTGCTTGGCTGATTTAGAAATTTCTTTCACAAAAGTTTTCATCTGCATACTAGCGCTCACTATTTTTTTTTGTGCCGAACAACTTATAAAAAGTAATACAACTAGTATTGTATAGATATTCATGTGATAATCTTTTTGCATCCGCAGACAGTTTTAATATGCTAAACTTAGACCAATATCCGTAATTAAATAAGGATACTTCGTCTTTTTGTACTTGTTTTTAATGTTCTCAATCATCATTTTGTCTTCTGCATATTCTATGACATAACCTTTGGCATTTGCCTTTTTTAATGCCTGCTTAAAAGCTTGCAACCTCGTTTTGATTCTTTGCACATCACTCAGTCTATATTTTTGGGCATCAAAATCATAATGCGTATACAAAGATTCTATGATAATGCCAGACAACTGATATTTTTCTGGATGTTTTAAAAATAAACCTCCGTTAAAAAATATTTTTTTTTGAGGAAATGTACTTTTAATTTCTTTCACCATTTCTTCGAGGTAAGGTTCAAATTCAGGATAGGTTCCATAAGCAGTTAGATTATCTATATTATCCAATAAAACTCCATCTAAATTCTTTTCAAATAGCACTGCAATCTCACCTAACAAAAGATCTCTTGCTTCCTTTTTAGACAAATCTATATAACTACTTTGCCAATAATCATTACTCTCTAGTAAGTAAGGAAATAGCTTATTGTACAATGAAGTATTGGCCTTATTCACTTCTGACAAACTCAAATAACCATATATATATTTGTTGTGCTGTTTGAGCTTGTTGATTTCCGTGAGACTGTAAAAATTAGCTTCTAAGAAAATTTCTTTATAGTTCTTTATTTCTTTGACATTCAGTTTTGAATAACACACTAAAAAACTAGATCTTTTGACTTGCGCAAAAGACATATGGGCTACCAATGGTAGACTTAAAGCCAATTGTTTAATGAATATCATACGGTAATCAACTTAAAAAATGTGTTTAAAACCTAAACTAAATGTATTGGAATAAAAACCTTCTTGAGAGAAATACTCCAAAGAAAAGTTAACAAACGAATGTTCTCTAAACTCATAATTCATTTCACTATTCACTCTAAAAAACGTATCAAAAAAAGTATCTCCAAAAAAAGCAGGTTCTACAAAAAAGTTAAACTTGTCTAAAATAAAATCTTCGGAAGTATGGTATTCTACTCTAGCACCTCCTCCATAATAAAATCTATTAGTTAACAAACTGTAAGGCAAACCGCTTATGATATTTTTGTTGGCAGTAGCGTAGGCAGTCTCTACCAAAGGAGATAATACAGTACTATTTTTTATCTTAAAATTTCGGTAATACTTAGCTATCAATGTAGCTTGCTGATTACTATCACTAAACAATTCCCCTTCTGCGGATAAAGAAATTTGATGTTTATTATTCAAAACTTTTTCTGCATAAGTAACCAATCTTGCTCTGTACAACTCCAAGCTATAAGCTACACTAGTTTGGGGAGTACCGTAATCAAACTCAGAATTTAAAAATAAATTGTCTTTTGAGTAGGATAGCGTTCCTAATACATTAAAAAGCACTTTCTCCTGATCTGCACTTACACCACCACCTGCAGCGTAATTCCAAACATCATCAAAATTGTGCTTGTTAAACACATAGGATACCCCAAATAAATTGTGACTTCTGTTTAAAGACAAATCTTGATCAAAAGATCCTAAGTTATCATCGGATACTTTATAAACGTTGGTATTGGTCAGCGCTATTTTGTGCTGATAACTCTTCTTGCCTATCAAAGTAACTGATAGCTTGTTTTGCAAAGAGGTTACGTTAGTTCTATCCAACGCTAAAATAGATTCCCATTCTCCAAAGTTTTGTTGGGTATGGGCTATTTTTTTCTTTAAATAAGCTAGATTTTCCGAGTAAAATAATTCTCCATCCGTTTTTGCCAATTCTTTTTGAATTGCTAAATCTTGATACTGTACATATTCGTTAAGATACTTTCTACGCTCTTCTTTGTCTCCTCCTTCGGGCATTTTATTAACAATTCTCCATGCAGCAATAAAATTGTTTTCATCTAAGTACATATTACTCATAAACAAAGCCAAGTCTATTTCCTCTTTTTGCGTGTCAAAGTAGGCTTGATTGTATGCTTTTAATCGGTTATTTTCAATCTCTAACTGGGCAGGATTATTTGTATTAGCCACTGATACTTTTTGCGATTTAATACGCGCTAGCAAATCTTTATCAACCTGTGCTTTGCTATTTAAATAGGTTGCGTATTTACTTTTTATTTCATCAATATTCTTTATTTTTTTTAACCACTCAAACTGATCTATCAAAGGAATTTCTGAACTGTACTGAGCCCAATTATAGGCTTCTTTATAGTTATTTTTGTCTGCATACAACCAACTAATTTCTGTAGCGTAATTTTTTAGCTTTTTGTTGTCTTTAGCATTCAAACTCTCTACTTCTTTTAAAAATAAATCGTGATTATTTTCTAGCAAATACACCAAATAAGCATCGTAGGATATTTGTTTGGCCAACGGTAAATTGTTGTCTGCTATATACCAATCAAACATAGTTTCGTTATCAATGGTGGCACACTCGCTAACCTCTAATGCCTCTTTGTACATTTTTTTATTGGCAAATAACCATGCAATATCTGTATATCTTTCACTTAAATATTTATTGTTACAGATATTTTGATTAGCCACTGCTTCTATAAATTGATCTTCATTATCATCTAGTAAATACACCCAATAATCGGCTTGGTCCTGCTGATTAAATTTTAGCTGCATAATTCTTAAATGCAATGCTCTTTGATCTTTTTTATTTGTGGTATTATTCAATTTTTCTCTCAACAAGCTGATATTATTGGGCTGTAAAAACAACTGGTATTGATACCATTTAGAATAGTACTTGTCTGTGGGATAGCTAATTTTTTTATTTAGCTGATTGGCTAACGTTACATATTCCATGCTCTTAGTTGTTTGAGCATTTTCCCACAAGAAATCCCAAGCTGCCATGCCTCTATCTTGCCACGACATATACTTTACGTATAGGTCGAATAACTGACTGTCTATATTTTTTTGCGATTTAAAGTAAGTCTCCAACAAGTCTGTTGCTTGTTTTAATTCATTTTCTTCAACCAAATCTGCTACAGAATTCACAATAGATTCTTTATCACTCATATCAGTTGATGGGCTATTCTTTTGCCATTCAATGGTATTCGGTAATTCTAAAACACCGTCTTTTGCTTTTAGCATGTACAAGTAACCATCTAAATAAGCTATTTTTTGATAATTGACCTTACCTAGTTTTAGTTGCGCATCATATAAATGGGTATGACTATTTTCTACATAAACTCTCCAATACTGTTGTGGGTTGTCTGGTTCAGAAATTACTTTTATGGTTGATTTTGTGATGTTGATAGTAGGAGTACTTGTTCTCCATCTCTTCACAATAGGCCCAGCATTTTCTACCGTTTTAAATCTTTGATATGGAAATTCGCTTTTAAATTTTTTAAGGAATCCTGCGAATTCTTGGAGCAACCCGTTTTGATTTTTTTGTGTATCGTAGGTTTTCCAATTCATCCCCAGACTATTTCTATAATCAAAATCTCCATGCTCCCCTAAAGTTTGTTCACCTGGAATTTGATACACATCATCTGGATGCACAAAATGGGACCAAATTCCTGTGTACAAATAAGTAGAAAAAATATTATATGCCACCTCTTTAGAAACATAAAATCCCGATGATACCCTTGGATACCCAAATAACTGTTTGTTATAAGGTTCTGCATCATATTCTCTATCTCCACCCTCCTTAACGTCTCCCAAATACAAACTACACATATATTGTAAAGATGGCATTCCTTTTACCAACGCGTTTACGCCAACGCTATCTATTAAGTTGGTAGGTGGAATATAAGACACTGGTAGTTTTCCTATTCCAGAAACTTTCCATTTTTTGGCAGCATTCATTACTCCGGCGGTCATCAAATCTGAATTGTTACTCCAATCTTGCTGTAGTAATGATACGTGATTGTATCCGTGAAAACCTAATTCGTGACCTTTTCTAACTACCTCTTTAGATAAATACTCTGGAATGGGCAACGTAGTACTTCCATTTTGTACTTTCATTCTATCCCATTCCGTAAATAAATAAGGGGGTTTGATGTTTGTTCCATAGTCAAATACGGTAACAGCCGTATATTTTAATTGCAAAGAATCGGCTAAGTGAGCCATATCGGGCCACCAAATATCTTTTACGTAATCTGCATTACTTAACCCAAATTCTGTTTTGATGGGTTCTGCTATATTATCGTATACCGGAGATGGAAAATCATCTAAAAAAACCGTGCTTACATTGGCTACAGGATATGGAATTCCTTGCATAGCAATGGCTATTGGCGTAAAAAGTAGTCCTCTCTCCTTTTTAGGATATTCAAAGTCTGTATTGTAGTAAATGGTAGTTCCTTTCCCAAATTTATTTTGAGTAAAAATGGGATATTCTGCTTTGTCTATGGCGGTTCCAAACACCGTCACTTTATCCGTAAAATTTTCTTTACTTAACCCCAAGTGTCTAAAACTTTCGTTTAAAACTTTAGAATGATAACCTGGAATTAAAGGTTTGTTAATTTGTATTCCTGATGCTTGACCTACGGAAAGATATTCAAAATTCAATCCTCTTTTTAATCCAATAAGTTTGGATAATCTAATATCGTAAGTAATGTTTGGAACAAATAAGGTACCTCCATTATTTACAAAACTTGTTACCGATGCAATTGCTTTTTTATTTAATAACTCTGAATGTGGTATTACCAATAACTTTAGCTCTTTACTAACCTTACCATTGATGTTAAACTCACTAGTTGTAATGGTTTGGAACTCAATTTTAGTATAATCACAAACCTTAGACATATTAAAAGCTAAAAATTGATCCGCAGATTCTTGATCATCTGCAGTGATAAAAAGCACTTTAGTTTTAGTGATTGGCTCTTTTTCTACCTCTTTTTTTATTTCTTTTTTATCTGACTCGCAAGCGTATGATACAGCTAGAACCCACAGAAGTATTAATATTTTATTCCTCATCTATTGAAACATTAAACTGTTTATTTTACTTGCATTTTTTTTGTTTACAATTTCGTAAACTTTGATTCCTTCTTGTTGATAATAAGCCAACACCATTCTATTTCTTTGGTTCAAAACCTGTAAAATACTATCTAGAGATTTTTGTTGCATTACAAATTCGTTTTTGGTAGCCTCAGTTGGGTATTCAAAAACAAAAACGCTACTTGGCAAACCATAATTGGGGTTTTCTCTCATCACTTTTTTTACCTCTTTGTATTTTTGATAAATAGAATCTTTATCCAAATAATTTTCTACAAAATCTTGATAGTACAAAGACTCGTGTTTGGTACTATGAATTGTTATCTCATCGTTATTATTAATTACCATATAGGTATTAGGTAAATTTTGAGTCAGAATTTTATTATACACTTTTAATACCTGATTGGTTGTGTTTATTTTTTGATACTTTTTTTTGTCTATTTTTTGATGAAAATTATAGTACACAAACACTAGTAACGCAGAAAACAACGTATTAATCACTGCTTGATTTTTGTATTTAACCAGCCATGGTTTTTTAACTATATACTTGTATAAAAAGAAGCATAATACAATGATACTTAAAGGAGCAAACACACGTAGTATGATGGATAAAGAATCTTTATCTACATAGATATTATCTAACCTAGACAATGCAAAAACAGCTACCGTAAATACCAGTATTAGTAGCACTCTTCTATCTGTCTTTAATTTTTTAGCAGCAATGGCCACAACAATGGTCATCATTAAAAGAACTCCTAAATATACATTTGTGATAACGCTTAACTTTTGCAGCAAATAATCTTCTTCGTAGAAAGAATTCAAACTAATTAAATTAGTTCTCAAATAGTTTCCTAATCCTTGACTGCTAAATATGGATACCAAAACACATCCTGAAACGATAGATAAAATATAAGGAACAAAGAAAACTAACGTTTTTTTAGCATCTTTAATTACAAACACCAATACAAAGTAGATGGGTAGTACGATGAGTGCTGTAGAAAGGTTGATAAAAAATACAGTTAGGAAGATAAGCGTGTACTTATAGGCAAAAACAGGAGACTTATAAATTCTTTCCTGTTGTTCCAAGGTATAAACCATTAAAGGAATGGCAATACTCAATGATAGATACATGGAATGATGAAAGGTAATGGCACTCGTACTTACTGGATAGTAAATTAACAAAAACACAACAACCAACATAGCTATACTAGATAAGATAAAGGAACCTTTGGTTAATCTATCTGCCAACCAAAAAACAACTATCGATAATAAAGTAATTTCTAAAAGACCAAAAGTTTTTAAAGCCAATTCTGGAGTTAAACCCATAAAGTTAGCATATAGAGAAATAAACGGATAGTCTCCAAACTGCTCATTGGTTGTAGAAAACCAAAATCCTTTTTGAAAGCCGTCAGTTTTAATTAAATCCTCCACCCAAATAGTAGTAGAAGAGGAAACATCATAGTTAAAAAAGTAAAATAAAACACTGACAATAAGCGCAATATTCACTAAAAACAAAATATGAATAAACATATAGTTTTTGTGAGTCAACAACTTTGGTTTTTGAGATTTTAAGTAACTATTTTCTAAATCTTTAATATATTCTAACAACAAATCGTTGGCTATATTTTTTAGCTTTAACACGTTTCTAAATCTTATTCCTAAATGATGAGATATAATGATTATAATAATCACTAACATCATTAAAAACATATCGTAATGTCCTATCTGATTGAGAAAAATGGTTAACAGATATAGTACGCTCCCGTACTTCATAAACTTTCTAACAAAGAAATTTATTTTATCTTTTTGTAGTTGATACTTAAAAACGTATTTATTAAAGGTAAATGCCAACAAGACTAATAATATAATCCTTAAGGGTCCAAAATAGGTAGGATCTAAAAACATAGATTCAATTTTAATTTTTTAAAAACTAGCGTAATAGTCAATTTTAGCAAACACTTTTTTGTTGTAGTAAAGGGTACAAATTAAGAAAACTAATGACCCTACTAAAAGCCCCCAAGCGCTATACTCGTAGCTTAGCACTCTGCTGCATACAACTCCAACTATAAAATTAGCCACCAAACCACATAGTATAGAAATCACTCCTTTTTTAGCTTCGTTTAATCTAAACATGTAAAGTACATTTAGCATGGCCCATACCAATAGCACATATCCAACGCTGGCAATTTTAAACACTTTAAAACTGATATCCGTTAACGGTTCATCAAAAACCGCATTGAATCCCCAAGATGATGCTGTAATAAAACTATAGACTAAGACTAACGCAATGGAAGCCATTAATAATAGCATTACCAAGTTATTGCGATACATACGATAGAACTTTTTTCTATACAAATCTATTTGTGACAAATTGCTTTTTCGTGACAAGCTAGACAACAAAATTGAAAAAAGGGAAATACTGTATTCTAACACCACTGCTACTATAAAAAATACCATAATAGCTAAGTCCATTCCTATTTCATAATTCTGTTCAAAGTAAACGATGTAAGGAGGCACTATATCTCTGTTAGCGGACCAGGCTATAATTCTATCTAGAAAAATAAAAATGTATAGCAAAACACCATAGGTAAAATAAACGTATGTGTTGTAAACTAAAACTTCGTACCTGATAGTTTTGGTAATGGTTAAATTTTCTTTTTGCAGATAATCTTTAAATAGAAATAGATAAAACCCAACCACCAATAAAATGGTGGTGGCAATTCCAATCCAATGTGTAAAATAGATATGGATAGAAGTATAAAGTTTTAGCGCAACGGACAGCAATGTCCCAATCGTTACAGAAATAGCAATGACCCACCTTTTGTTAATAGGATACATAGCTGCGTAGCACAACAGTAATATGCTTATTAAAAAAGAGTAAATGGATAAAATGAGTAATACCGAAAAAGGATATAAATAAACAAAAAAGTTAATAACGAACAGTAGTAAAGTAAATAACAAATTATATTTGATTCCTACCCAGATTAAATGATTGATTGCTCTAAAAGATTTTTCTTTTTGCTTGGAAGACCAATAATAGGAACCAACCCTACCTATCATTTGTATAAAACCACCTGTTAAAATCAACGAAAAAATAACTGCCAGAACCACCGCTGTAGACTGTAGTGGATTAAAATTAATATTGACCCACAAAGAATGCGAAAACAGAACAACACAAACTACTTGTAGTAAAAAGGGTAACATATGCGAAACCCCAATCATATAGTATTTTGATAGTGTTTTTATACGTACAAAAGTATAATCGGACAAAGCAATAACATCATCTAAAACAGTGGTCATTTCTTTTTTAGAGACTTTGCCCAGCGTAAGTTCCTTGTACATCTTTAAAGACAAAGTATATAAGGAATCAAATTGGTAGTCTTTGGGAACATCAATTTCTCTAATCCCAAAAGATTCCAATGTAGACATTACTGCGTATTCACTCACAGGTCTACCAATGGTTGCTGAAACTTTTTCTCTAGTTTTTATATATAATTCAGTAGTTGCACTCATAAACTTACAATGATTGATAAACTTGGTGATACGATTCCATTATTTTATCTAACCTAAAACAGTCCAATACTTTTTGTCTCGATTTTAAGGCCATACTTTTTCTAAGCTCATCATCCTTTAATAGTTTAATTACTTTATTTGCCAAGTCTATGTCGTCTTTTGGCTTACACACAAAGCCATCTTCACCATGGGAGATAGCTTCTGTGACCCCACCAACGTCGGTAGCTACAACAGGAATACCACAACTCATAGATTCTATAATGGTATAAGGAAATCCCTCGGATATTGAAGTTAAAATGGAAATATCTCCTTCCAAAAACAGCTCATGAGGTTTGCTATGAAAGCCTGCTAGAATAAAATTGTCTTGTAAACTTAACTCCTCTATCAAAGCTTCACACTTACGCGTATATTCTGGTACGGCATCTATACTTCCATAAACTAAGTATTTTATGTCTGGAATTTCTTTTTGAACCGCTGCACAAGATTTTATCATGGTTATAATATCTTTCAATTCAAAAATTCTTGCAGCTGCTATTACTGTATTTCTGCATTTTTGGGCATTATTTGTGTCTTTAGGTTTAAACAAATTTTCATCCACACCATTGTAAATAATACTGCATTTAGACATATCTGCCCCATACATTTTTGCCCACTTTAAGTTGCTTGTACTCACTGTTACTATTTTATCTGCTTTGTGATAAGCAACCCTCGCAATACATTCTGACAAACTGATTAGAAAATTTTTAAGAAAAAAAGAAAAACTAGAAGCTCCAATGCTAATTAATCTTTCCCTAATAAACACCCCGTGCTCTGTAAGAATAATAGGAGTGTTGTTACGATGCTTGGCTATTAAAGCAGGTAGAATTGGGAAACCGGCAATGGTTGCGTGGTTGATATCTGTGTCTTTAATCTCTAAAGTAATAGGCAGCAGAAAATGATACAACCATCGCAAACTGATGATAACATCTATAATTTTTAACTCCTCATCGTAATTTTTCTCCTTGGCATCATTTAAAGTGATATGCTTATAAAACTCCCATACTGTTTCAGAATACATCGTAGTTTTGTAATCATGGATCACAAAATAATCGTGTAATTTGATGATGGTCTCATGAAGTTTGTTTGCATCGGTTTCATTTTGATGAATAGCCTTGATTAATTCGCCAAAAACTGGAACAAACTCATTTTTTATATGCGCTTCTTTGGTACTTCGCTTTTTGATGACATTATCAATGTATTTATTTTGATAATTATACAACTCAATAGGCTCCTCTAAAGACCAAATAGGTAGCTGAATTACTTTTTTTACGTTTTTAGGAAGCTCATATTGTGGAGTGCTCACATCTGCTGTTAGAGAAAAGATACTAAACTCTATATTTTCTAGTTTTGTACATAAGGAATGACACCATGTTGATACTCCTCCACCTTGGTAGGGATAATTTCCCTCTCCTAATAACATTACTCTTTTAGTCATTTACCCTTCTTTTTAGTAAACATCAATAATTTGTTTGGCAATATAAATAATTAACCCTCAGAAAATAGGGTGCGAAGGCAATTAAATTGGTCATAAAAGCGTTTTAAGAGCACTTTGTAAATCTAACCATTCTAAGAATCACCTTTTAGAAACAAAAAAAAGCTTCAACGTATGTTGAAGCTTTTTTTTATGTTGGCAAAAACACCTGATTTTCATAAAAAACGTGCTTTAAATCAAGATCATGTTTTTGTATTTATTGCAATATCATTCAAAATAAAAATGCAATTCTATGTCCACTTACTATTTTTGTGTTCAACGTTAATTGCTCACTTCTAAAGTCAGTAAAGATGCCTTATCTGCTATTTTAACTACTATCTTTTTATTCTCAGCATCGTAATAATAACTATTATTTTTAGCAGTGTCAATGGATTGTTCAGTTACTTCTTTCAATTTTTTCCCATTAACCGAAACTGCACTGCAATTGTTAAGAACTCCTAGTAGTGTTACAAAAAAATAAGTTTCACGTGGAGTAAATTTATCGTGAATTCTGGTAAAAGTAACAAGCCTACCTGAATTTGTATTTTTTGTCTCAATTTTAGTAACTCTATATGCTTGGTCTTCTTCAAACGCAGTAGATACTTTATCATCTAAATACAGTTGATAACTGCTATTTTTACCAGGATAGATAAAAAAGTTTAAATAATTAACAGCCTCGGGATCTACAAATTGAGCCAACTCCCTTATAGGTATGATTGCTCCTTCTCTAACATATACCGGAACCAAATCTAAGGGCACATACCAATTGTACACCTGCCCACCAACTGTAGGTTCTGGCAACGCACCTCCGTTTACATCAAACACATACCAATTGGATCCAGCTGGCAAGTATACGTCTTTATTCCAATTTTGATCTGTAACTGGTGCCACCATCATATCTTTTCCTAAGAAAAATTGTTGATCAGCATAACTAAACACATTAAGATCATTGGGCTCATTTAAAAACATCGCACGCGTTATAGGCAAACCATTTAAGGTATTTTCATACATAAAATCATAAAAAACTTGTAACAGCTGATAACGGAGGTTTATGTACTTTCTACAATTTTCTGGTACTGGATCTCCGTAATTAAATGGCTCTTGAAAACTCTTAGTATATCCATCGTAATGATTTCTATACCAAGGCAAAAATGCTCCTGCCGTCATCCATCTTGTATACAGTTCATATTCTGTCACTCCATGAGTATCTCCCTCTGTAACACTTCCAGATCCGTTGGCAAACCCTCCAATATCACAACCCGAAATTGGCAACCCACTCAAACCTATATTTAAAACTTCTGGAATGTTAATTTTTAAAAAGTCCCAGCTACTAGCTGAATCACCTGTCCAAATACCTGCATACCTGTGAACACCTGCAAATCCTCCACGAGAAATAATAAAATTTCTCTTTTTGTAATTATGAACTCCTGACAGTGTTTTGTCTTGTCTTAACTTTGTCAATCCCTCGTAGGTTGCCTCCACTAAATTGATAGAAAATGAATTGTGTATTTTAATATTGGGCTGGTAGGTTCCTGTAATTTTATCATACATCATTAAATCTAAAGGCAAAGATTTGTCTGCTGTGTCATTATCGCTGTTGGGAACCAATGCAGGGCATGTCATGTCTTGCCAAACCATATCTAATCCTTTCTCCAATAAAGACTGGTATTGTTCTCCCCAATATTTTTTTACTGATTCAATCCCTAAATCCATATAATATCCGTAGGTTCCTAACGCATTTTGTCCCTGAGGATGACCTGGAGATGGATAATTTTTTTGATAAGTATTAAAAGGTTTACCATCATACATAGTGTCTACCCCATAACTCTCTTGAGCCATGAAAATTCTACTGTCTTCACCAGAACCTTCTCTTGTATTCCAAATAAAAGCTTGCGGTAATTGATCTCCTTGTGCAGATAACGGACTCACTGTATCTGATTTATAGATAGATTCCATTGCATTATCTACATTTAAATTCACTAGATTATCACGAGTAGGATACTCCTTATACCCTACTTCTCCTGGTAATGTTCCATTTTCATCATAAGGATTAGCTGTGATAATACCTGTAATATTCGTACTACATTTGAATCCTTTTGCTCTCAAATTTTCAAACATTTCTTCTGCGTTTGGAAATTTGACATCACTACTTGTAAAAGTTCTATAATTGTCTTGAAAATCTACATCGATATGCAACCCATCAATCGGAATATTATTTTTTCTATACTCATCGGCTACTTTCTCTAAAATCTCTCTACTATAATATCCATAGCAACCTTGCTGGTAACCAAATGCATACATTGGAGGCATGGCAGAAGCACCTGTTAATTTAGAATATTGAGTTATTACGCTTGCTACTTCATTCTGACTTCCGTCTGCGGTGTTACCAATCATAATGTAGTAATCTAACTCACCATACAAAGCTCCAAAGTAATATTTGCCATCCATATCAGAATAGTCGTTTGCTCCCATGTTAAAATAAGATTGAGAAACATTATCGAAATAAACCCCATAAGCATAATCAATACCTGTATCTCCTTTTCCAATAGCTAAGCAGTACGGCATGGAATTGTACAAGGGACCTGACGGATTTAAAGGCCCCCCATCTGTTCCTTCGGGAATCATGTTCCCATCATCATAGGAAAAGTTATCATAGTTAAAAAAAGTCATGGTATTTTCCTTTTTATCTAAAACTGAACCTGCCTTTTCTCCAAACCCAAAGTAACTTTCTGTTGTAGGTGATTTTTTAATGTTTGCAATGGCTTCGTTACTGAATACAATATTTTTTTGATAGGTATCTTCCGTAATTACTTTTCCGTTTTTCTGCACAGAAATTCCATACGGTGCCAAACCAATATATACATCTACAACTCCAGTCGTAATATGTAAAGTACCACCGTTTTCTGTTAGAAATTGGTGGTTGATAGAAACAGCACCTAAATCCCTATTAACGACTGCGTATGACTCATCTGTATCATAATTTGGTGATACCATTGGCTTAAAACGTACTCTAATAGTACTTTTTGATAAAAACGAGATTTTTATTTGATAATCATCCTCATTCGTTAACAATAAATCGTTCCCATTAAATTTATATTCTTTGATATCACCTATTTCGTTCCACCCGTCAACATTAGGTTGGAATTCATTCACTTGTACGTATTTATAATCTGACATAGCATTGTTTTTTTTATTAAAAATTAAAAAACACAAATCGTTTAAATTTGATTTGTGTTTTGTAGGTTATTATTCAGCAGGTAAAAAGCTCGGTTTTTGATTTAACAACCAACTAAAGTCTGCTGAAGAGGGTCTACTATCAAACACTGGGATTTTGTTTCCATTTGTATCTAAAGTGTAACCTGTAGCAATGTTACTAGAAAAGTGACATCCTATACAGCTTTCGGTACCAAAAATTATTTTTTGACTATTTGCGGTGTCGTACCCCATAGGTCCTCCGTTCATCTGAAAATAAGCTGGTTCGTTTGCCATATAGATATCATAACCCTGCAAAGTATCTACATGTTGTGTCTTATATTTTCCGTTGGTATCTTTACGTTGGAAAGTCTGAACAATTTGATCTCCATCCCCAACAATAGTCCCCCCTTGAAAATAGGTTTCCATGACCATGTTTGTTAAATATACTGGTGTAGGCATTCCTCCTGATTTGTTGGTAACTGATGCTGGTAAAGTATAAATAGTATCATTAGCTGCACCCCCAACTCCCCCGTAAGTATAAGGTTTAGAGGATGGGTTCGTTGGCCATTGTGTACCTATTTGTTGATAATACTGCAACTTTGAATTCGCTTCTCTCAATATACTTCTAACAGAAATATTTAATTCCTTAGTAGCTTCTGAAATTGGTAATACTCTTTGTATTTGTGTTTTAGGCTTAGCAACTCCAACAGTATCTGGAAATACATTAATAGCTGCTGTGGGATTGTTAGCATCATAGTAGGATGCTTTTAAAGGCTTACCGTCTATTACATCTAATTCATTCACCTCTAAATTGTCTATGTGCTCAAAAGTAGTCCATATCCATTGAGGAGCGGATTCTGTTTTAGATGAAATATGCATTCCTACCATACCTACATCTTTCTTTGTGTAAGTACCATCTTGAGAAATTACATATCCTTTAGTTGAAAAGTAACGAGACTTGATATCAGACTCTTCTAAAACTTTCCATGCAACTTTAATTTCTATTACTCCTTCATCTGTTCTATTTCCCTCTGGAAAATTTACGTCTCCTGTGGTTTTAGAAAACTCTATCTGTCCGTCGTAATTATACAATTCGTGTTTAAGGATGTAATCAAACTCTACTTGATTCATTCTTACTTCGTATCTGGTTATATTACCATTTTGATCCCATATAGGACCTGTAAAAGCTTGATCGATTTCATCGTCTATGTCTGGGTGTGTAAAATCTACAAATTTATTAGACCTAAATAGAATTTTTGCGTTGTTGGTTTCCAAATCTGTAGGAAAACCAATTGGATAGTTAAAAGTACCCCAGGGCGTAGGCTTCTCCCCGTTGGGTCTAAACACTTCGTAACTTTCTTTCCACTTAAACCATTCTGGTGTTCCATCATCAGAAAGATGATCTTTTGGATGTCCTTTGTCATCGGTGGGCCAATTTAAAGAAACAAACCATTGCCAAGACAATATTTCAAACATGCGCTGCACTTCTGAGAACTTTCCTTTGTCTGTTAATTTTTTTTGCAATTTTCTATCTACATCCCAAGGTGTTTCTGGAGATAAAGGGGTTGGAAATTTTAAATAAGGGGCTCTTTCTGAATCGTAATCCGAATAATGATTGTCTAAAGATGCTGCTTTGTCCTTACAGGATACAAATAGTAAGATCGAAAGTATTAATACTAACCCGAGTCGGGTAATTACTAAATTTTTTTTCATAGTTTTTTTTTTAGTGTTCATTAAATCTAGCTGATTGAGAGAAACAAACACACTATAGAATCAAATAATTAACAAAAAAATAACTTTAAATTAACACTTATGTTATTTGAAGATATTTTTTATTTTGAATAAAAATCAAAAAACAATATTTAATAAAATGAAATACGCAATAATAAATATTCGTCATTGTTAAAAATTCAGCAGAACCCATAAATTCAGGTAATAAAATTTTATTTATTAAATAAATAAAATGTTAACTATTGTAAACAATTAATTAACATGAAGTATAATTAGTTTACTGTTTTTAGCGATATTTCGTTACACCTTAGAGACTGATCCTCTATTCTGAACTACTTTAATAACAAAACACTAACGCATCTACAGAGTCTTATTTCAATGCATAAATAAAAGCCTTTGAAGCTCAGTTTGAAGGTGTTAAAAATGTAGAATTCTTCTTGTTTTGACTGACTAAGATTTATGCCTAAACGCAACTTTTAGGAATGATTCCAAAAAAATCAATTATTAGGAGAATTGAGCCATAAAAAAAACCTGTCTAAAATTAGACAGGTTTTACTTTTTAAGGGTGGAAGACCGGATTCGAACCGGCGACCTCCTGAACCACAATCAGGCGTTCTAACCAACTGAACTACAACCACCATTTGCGCGCTTTCGCGTTAGCGGTTGCAAATATAAAAGGTTTATTAGGTTTTTCAAACATTAATCTAAAAAATATCCGATAAATTTTTAATAGCTACATAACGTTCTGTAGTAAAGCCTTCTGCATACTCCACCCCTATCAACCTACCTAAGTCTTTAGCTCTATAGGTAACACTTTCTAAAAAAGTTTTACTCGTTATTGGAGATTCTGGTTCTTTACTATTAGGATCGTAGAACTGAGATTTAAAAGACTTGATGGCATTTTCTTTGACATCTATATAATCAGAAACATCTACCAAAAAATCTGGTTCTATATTTTTCCATTGCGTGTAATGATACACATTTTTAGGCCTCCAAGCTTCTTGATCTCCATATCCTAAATCTGTTTTAATAGCTCTTAGTCCAGATAAAAAGCAGGCATCAGATGCTAATTTACTTCCTTTTGCGTGATCGGGATGTCTGTCATCAATAGCATTACATAAAACAATGTCTGGCTGATATTTTCTTATCACTTCAACTATTTTAAGCTGATATTCCTTAATGTTTTCTAAAAAACCATCAGGTAAGCCTAAATTTTCTCTTACTGTAACTCCTAAAACTCCAGCAGCTGCTTCTGCTTCCATTGCTCTGATTTTTGGGGTTCCTCTTGTACCAAGTTCCCCTTTTGTCAAGTCTAAAATTCCGACCTGTTTCCCTCCCGCTACTTCTTTAGCAATGGTGGCTCCACAACCTAATTCAACATCGTCTGGATGAGCCCCAATGGCTAATATATCTAGTTTAAAATTCATCTTTATTTCTTTATCCAAGCTAGTATACTTGGGTCATTTGGTTTGGTTCTTGGACTAACAACTTTTTCTAATTTACCGTCTCGCCCTATCAGGTATTTTTGAAAATTCCATTTTACTTTAGAATCTTTAACACCATTAAATTTCTTCTGTGTCAAAAATTGATAAATTTCTGCCTGATCTTTTCCTTTTACATCTATTTTTTGCATCATCGGAAAGGTAACCCCATAATTCAATTGGCAAAATTCCTGTATATCCTTGCTGTCTCCAGGTTCTTGATACAAAAAGTTATTGGCAGGGAAACCTACAATCACAAAATCGTGTACGTCTTTATATTCAGTATAAATCTCTTGTAATTGCTCGTACTGTGGGGTCAGTCCACATTTAGAAGCTGTGTTCACTACCATAATTTTTTTTCCTTTAAGCTCAGCAAAATCAAAATCATTTCCTTGTAAGTCTTTTACCACGAAATCGTAAATAGATGTTTTGGTGTTCGTTGTTTTAGGTTTTTTGTTTCTAAAAGCATAGATACCTAAAAGCAACACTGGAACCGTAATATAAAGTAATTTCATTATTAAGAGTTTCTTGTAAAGATAAGCTATCCGTTGGTCGCAATCAAATGTAATAAATTTCAAGGTAGTGTTTAGAATAGTTCTTATTTTTGGATTATGATAAAAGTATGCGTGTTGGGAGTTGGTAAAGTAGGTTCACATTTAATTAAAGAATGTGTTAATCACCCTGACATCAATTTAATACAAGTATACAATAGGTCTAGCAAGGGGTTAAGACTTTATAAAGGGATACTATCAACCACACAGAGTGTGTATGAACTTCAAAAAGCTGACATTTATGTAGTTGCGCTCCCCGACGATGTTATTCACTTATTGGATTTAACTCATTTGAACGGATTGGTAGTTCACACCTCTGGGACAAAATCTTACAGTGAATTGAACGCAAAACGCAAAGGGGTTTTTTATCCTGCTCAAAGTTTTACCAAAGAGAAAAAAGTTAATTTTAGGAAGACTCCATTCTGTTTGGAAACAGAATTTAGTGATGATTATCCTCTTTTGGAAAAATTCACTATTCTGCTTACTGATTTCTGCCATCAGGTAGATGAATACAAAAGACAAAAATTACATTTGGCCGCAGTTTTTGCAAATAACTTTAGCAATAGAATGATCGGAATTGCTTATGAAATATGTAATCATCATCAAATAGATTTTGATATTTTGCAACCACTAATTCAAGAAACTTTTTTAAAAACTCAAATCTTCCCTCCTCATGTGGCTCAAACGGGGCCTGCTGTTAGAAATGATAGGGAAACTATAATTAAACATATATCACAATTAGAAAATACGGATAAAGAAATTTATCAAATACTAACAAAATCTATACAAGAAAAACACGATGCTGAGTTATAAAGAATTATTAAACAATGTAAAAGCGTTTATTTTTGACGTTGACGGAGTATTAACCAATGGTATGATTACTATTTTTCCTAACGGGGAATTGGTTAGGAATATGAATATTAAAGACGGTTATGCTTTAAAAAGTGCCGTAGATGCTGGTTTTCCTGTTTGTATTATCTCTGGTGGTAGTAGTGAAGGAGTTAGGACAAGGTTAGAAGGACTAGGAATTACAGAAATCCACTTAGGAGTGCATGATAAAATTGAAAAATATAAGGAAATTATAAAGAAATACAATCTAACTCCAGAGCACATTGTTTATATGGGTGATGATATTCCAGACTACCCTGTAATGGAATTGGTTGGCGTTGCTTGTGCTCCGCAGGATGCGGCTCCTGAAATAAAAGGAATTTCTAAATATGTTTCTCCTGTGAAAGGTGGAGAAGGTTGCGCTAGAGATATTATAGAACAAGTTTTGAGAGTACAAGGTAAGTGGAAAGACAAGTTTTACGCTAAATACGATTAATTGATGATTGTTTCTATCGGTACGTTCACGTTAAAAAAGAGAACACTATTGCCCGAATTTCTAAAGCTCTCTAAAGTTATATATCAAGAGTCATTAGCGAGTAACGGAAACTTAAAATCTGAACTGAAAAACGAGGGAATCAAAGTGTTTTACTCCTATACTTATTGGGACAGTTTAAATAGTATGATTGATTTTGTACACAGCAAACAACATGGAAAAATACTAACGGAAACGAAACGTTTGTGTAACGAAGTTACCTTTTTTAGGTACGAAGCAAACGATTTTGAAAACATAGACTTGGCAATCCAAAAAATGATGATCTCTAAGGATAAAAAAGTAATTAAATATACGTGAGTTTTATTGGAATAAAAGTTCAATTCAACTAAAACCTATGATGATTTTGTATGGAAATCAATGTTTTAGTCTTCAATTAAATTTTTAAGTACAAGTTTTTTCCAATAGGCACTCACAAAAAAAATTTAACATCTTTACCGTTTTAAATCGAACTCACATTAAACATTATTATCTGAACTCAGAAAACTGACTACTCCCCATTTCTGCTATCATCGCGAAAAGAACTTTTATCCTTTAAATCACTTAGTAGCTTATACAGCTCTAAAAACTAAACAGATAATTAACATTTTTTCATTTCTAAATGTCGTGATAATTGTCAGTTTCTATTTGAATTTTACTCCTACGTTTTTTTCTGCAAGTACAACTACTTGCCATGGCATATCTCACGATTACTTACCCTATCTAGTAATATTAGATTTTAAAACTGGAGTCCTTCAATTATCGAACTTAAAAACTGATGAACAACAACCATTTTTTTTGTGATGTGAAATCAATTTTATTGGTTTTATCAAATTATGTAAACCTTGTTCTTAATAAAGTTGAACAAAATTACTTATTGCTTTATACTAAAGGATTTTAACGTTAATATTTTTCAAATTTAGACTATGGTTAGAAGAATTATGCTTAAAAACTAACCAGTGTTAAGAGTTTATATTGCTTTTTTATTACAAAAAATATCATTTTGTTACCTTATTTTCACATTTAACACCCCTTAATTACGTACTTCGCAACAAATGTGTTCAAATTTTTGTTATTTATTAAAAATTGAAAGTATATTTATGAAGATTAATTAACAAACCTCATTGATATGTGTAAAAAAAATACTTTAGTGATTCTTTTATTGATGATTGTTCAATTTGCTGTTGGACAAATCATGATTCCGAATAATGTTTTTACCCATGTAGCGGTGCGGAACGGAGCATGGAATAGGGCTTCTACGTGGGATACCAATAGCGTACCTAGAACTGGAGCATTGGTAAGAATTCCTAATGGTATTACTATTAATTACAACGCAAACTCTAACGAACATATATTTGTCATTAAAAACGAAGGTCAATTTAACATCAACGGAAATTCAAACGCCAGAAAGTTGATTGTAGACACTTTTGTAAATACCCCAAGTTCTTTTCTAAATATTATTGCGAATAGAAATAACTCTAGAGATATTGGTATTGAATTGAGACCGTACAATATTACCGCTAAAACAAACAACAACAATTCGCTTGGAGAACGTTGGAAAGCAAGTACGCTGAACTTTTTTGCCAACGGTGGGGAGAATCAACCTGTGTTCGACCATTTCGGAAATAGATTACCTTCTGATGGTTCTGGAGTTTATGGTAGATACAAATGGGACTTGAATCAAGTTAGTTTGTGTTTAATGACCATGGGAAAGGTTCGTATTATAGGAAAGAATAAATTAGATTTTTCTGAATGTTCTGCGAATGTTGTGGAAGGTACGAATAGAATAAGATTAAAAAATGCACCAACGGGTTGGAGCGTTGGAGATGAAATTGTATTGACAGGTACTAACCCTAATCGATTTATCTCTAGAGATGAAGTCTTTGAAATTACTGCCATTAACGGAAGTGAAATTAGAGTAAACAAAAACACTAGATTCGACCACAGCGGCGTTACGTTTGATGGTACTAGCTACTTTCCTTACGTAGGAAACCTAACAAGAAACATAAAAATAAATTCAACTTTTACAGAAACTCAAACAGACTTGACCAAGAGAGGACATACCATGTTTATGTTTAACGGAGACATCGTCATTGAAAATGCACTTTTTAAAGATTTAGGAAGAACAGATAAAAGTAACATTTTAGACGATTTAAAACTTGGAGTTCCTGTCATTAGTGGTAATGGATCTAATAGAAATATTGCTTTTCCTAACGGAAATCTAAATCAGTTTGATAATATCAGAAATGTAGAAAACCAAAGAGGTAGATACTCACTTCACTTTCACAAGTCGCTAAGAGGTCCTAACCCTAATCGATTAATTGTAGCAAGAGGAAATGTGGTTTGGGGATCTCCAGGATGGGGTATGGTGCATCACGATAGTCACGCAAACTTTACAGACAACGTAGTTTTTGATATTGAAGGTGGTGGAATGATTGCAGAGAGCGGTTCCGAAACCGGTATATGGAGACGTAATTTGGTAGCTGGAATTAAAAGCGATGATACTACAGAGTTTTTACCCGGGAGACCAAGATTTCCTAATCAGATTAGAAGAACTGTTAGAGATTTATTAGATGATGATTTTAGAGGTTCTATTGCGTACGGTATGCAAGGAAGAGCTGTTAGAATGGTAGAGAATGTTGCCACTACTTCTGGAGTTGCTTATAATTACCAAGGTACAGGTCAACAGACGATTGTAGCTGACAAAGTAAATACTTCTATTTTTGAAGCTGAAGGTAAAGTAAATCCTTTTCCGTTAAGATCAGAAGTAGTGAGAACTGCGGTTCCATTAATTGAGTTTAGAAACAACATTGCAGCTGCCTGTAGAGATGGATTTAAATCTCAAGGACGTTCTATCTCTGGTGCTTTTCACAGAGTTGCATCTGTAGTAGAAAATATGGTAGCGTGGAATACGAACCGATTTGGTATTTACATATCTACTAATTTTGGATATGTAATTAAAAATTCTAAATTTCATCAAGCAGACAACCCGCCAAGTGCAGGTAGCTCTAATCCTTTAGGGAATCCGTCTGGAATTTTAATTCAGAAGTGGGATGACAACATCAACCTAAACAACGTAAAATTCTTCAACCAAACTCGTATTGGTGCCGAAGTAGATGCGCGAGTAGGAATTAGTGCAAATAATGATAATTCTAGATTTATTTTTAACAGAGTTTCTTGGTTAAACAGCAACGGAACTAATGGTGAGAATAGACTTTTGGGACGTAGATTTGATAGAGATCCTAACGAAAGAACACAAATTATAGAAACCAATCTAAATCCCAACACTCCTTTTACAGTAACTTTCTCTAAAAGCAACAACATGGATGATACCATAGATTTTAACGGGAGTTTGCGTTTTAGAATAGAAGGAACTGTTACCGACCAAGCAGGTAACTCTACTTTTGCCAATTACGCACCTAAAAGTACTCCTACGCTATTTAGAGAATACACGTTTTCTAATGTTAACCAAGCTAGAGATTACATTAACGCTAACGGAGGAATTAGAACTCAAAGAGGTAGGCAGTTTTTTAATTTTACAGAATATATGTCTGATAGAATTACAGGTCAAGTTACTCCTGTGCGCATTAGAATATTTGTCAACAACTTCTCTTCTCGCGCAACAATAGCTAATAATGGTCTTAAAAAATTAGACCAAACAGAAGTAATCAACGTACCTGTACTGAGTCCTAACCCTGCTTCGGGTTCAGTATTCATAAATGTTACTGAAAATAGCACAGTATCCATCCTAGATATAAACGGAAATATGGTAAAAACATCTACTGTTACACCAACTAACAATCAGATTGATATTTCTAATCTATCTGCGGGAGTTTATCATGTTAGCATTTTATCTAAGGGAGATAAACAAGTAAAGCGATTAATTGTTTACTAATCACCATACTTATTCATGATTAAAAAAGAGGTTCCTTAGGTAGTGTCCAAAAAACTGTGTAAACAGAAATTAGGCGGGGTTTTAAAACCCCGCCTAATTTTTTGATTAATTTTATAACACACAGTTTTATTATGGATGATTTAAAAAATCAATTTTTACAAAGTGGTCTATTAAAAGGCCTAAAAACAGAAGACGATTTAAGTAATTTATTGAATGAATTACACAGTGCCGCTTTAGAAGCTATGCTTCAAGGAGAGATGGATGCTCATTTAGGCTATCCCAAAAATGGTAAACGCAGCAACACTAATGCTCGCAATGGTAGCACTACAAAAAAAGTAAAGAACCGCCTCGGTCAAAGCGAGATTAAAGTTCCACGTGATCGCAATAGTGATTTTGAACCTGTTGTGGTTCCTAAACACAAAAGCACTTCACTGTCTATAGAAAATATCGTAATCTCGCTTTATGCAAAAGGTATGAGTGTTTCTGATATTGAAGATGAACTTTATCAAATTTATGGCTATAAGCTCTCCACATCATCTATATCTATCATCACAGACAGAATCAATCAAGAAGTATTAGAATGGCAAAACAAGCCTTTAGAGTCTGTTTATTGCGTAGTTTGGATGGATGGAATTGTATTTAAAGTTCGTCAAGGAGGAAAGGTTGTTAACAAAACTATTTACTTAGCCGTAGGGCTCAACAGAGAAGGCCACAAAGAACTTTTAGGAATGTGGTTAGGAATGAATGAATCTGCCGCTTTTTGGCAAGGAGTACTTACTGATTTAAAGGCTAGAGGGGTTGAAGATATTTTGGTAACTGTTACCGATAATCTCAACGGATTTACACAATCCATTAAAAATGTGTTTCCAACAGCAGATACTCAAATCTGTGTGGTTCATCAAATTCGTAATAGTGCACGTTATGTGGTTTGGAAAGACAAAAAAGCTTTTACAGGAGATATGAAGCATATTTACAATGCTCCTAATAAAGAAATGGCTAAAGCCGAATTAGACCAGTTTGCTGAAAAATGGAATGATAAATATCCTTATGCAGTACAATCTTGGCGTAACAATTGGGAGGAACTTACCGTGTTCTTTGATTTCCCTTTAGAAATCAGAAAAATAATTTACACTACCAATCTAATTGAAAATCTTAATGGCAAAATTAGAAAATACACTAAAAACAAAATGAGCTTCCCAACAGACGATGCCTTGAAAAAATCAGTTTATTTATCTTTGATGCAAATTACTAAGAAATGGACCCAGCCAATTCACAATTGGGGACTAATTCTTAACCAGTTCTTAACTATATTTGAAAAAAGGGTTCAACTTTAAAAAAGTTAAACCCCGTAGAATTTTTGTTTACACAAAATATTGGATACTGTCGTTCCTTAATTATTAAGGAACCTCTTTTTTAATAAGCATCCACATCAATATTAACTTTGATGGATTTAAACTTCCCTATAGAATCAAACATTAATCTTACTTTTCTTAGATATTCCTTAGTAGCAGTAATCGATTGTTTGGGTGGTATTTTTATAATAAGTTGCTTGATATATTGATTCCTAACTCTCGCTACTGAAGGTGCTGTAGGGCCTAACAAATTTTTATGAAAGGTGTTTTTAAGAGATTTTCCTAACCACTCTGCTCCATCATTTAACAAATTAAAATTTTTATGCTTTAGCGTGATTTGAATTAATCTGTAATGAGGTGGGTAAAAAAAGTTTCTTCGATCAGAAATCTGTTCATTAAACATTTGATGGTAACTATGAGTTGTTACTTGCTGTAATATTTGATGATAAGGATTGAAGGTTTGGATATACACTTTTCCCTGTTTAACGTTACGACCTGCCCTACCTGCTACCTGAGTTAACATCTGAAAACTACGTTCGTGTGCTCTATAATCTGGAAAATTAAGCATGTTGTCCGCATTTAAAACTCCTACCAAAGTAACATTGTTAAAATCTAATCCTTTAGATAGCATTTGAGTTCCTACCAAAACATCTATATCCCCTTGCTGAAAAGCTTCTATAATTTTTTGATATCCGTACTTTCCTCTAGTAGTATCTAAATCTAAACGTCCAATGCGGTGATTCGGAAGTAAAGCTAACAATTCCTGTTCTATTTGCTCAGTCCCAAAACCTTTACTGCTTAGCTCTGTGCTGCCACAAGCATCACATTGTAATGGAATTGCTCTGTGGTATCCACAATAATGGCATCTTAGCTCTTGCTTAAACTTGTGTTCTGTTAGGCTCACATCACAATTAGGACACTGCGGAGCCACGCCACAAGTTTCACACTCTACCAAAGGAGCAAAACCTCTCCTGTTTTGAAATAAAATAACTTGCTCTTTTAACGCCAGTGTTTCTTTAATCTCCTTTAGTAAAACATCAGAAAAATGTCCTGTCATTTTCTTTTGCTTGTGTTTTTCTTTAATGTCAATTAATTCAATTTTTGGCATTTGAACATCTCCAAAACGTCTATCTAAATTTACAAGAGCATACTTCCCTAATTTGGCATTGTAATAAGATTCTAAACTAGGAGTTGCAGAACCCAGCACAATTTTAGCATTGTGTATTTTAGATAATACAATAGCAGCATCTCTAGCGTGATATCTTGGAGCAGGGTCATATTGTTTATATGAAGCTTCGTGCTCTTCATCTACAATAATTAACCCCAATTTTTTAAATGGTAACAGAGTAGCAGAACGAGTTCCTAATACTATTTTTGCTTTTTGATGCCCGTTGAGTATATGACTCCATGCTTCTGCTCTTTCATTTTGAGAATATTTTGAATGATATACTGATAAATCATCACCAAAAAACTTTTGGAGTCTTATAATTAACTGTGTTGTTAAAGCTATTTCTGGAACTAAAAATAACACTTGTTCACCTTTCTCAATCGCTGATTGGATTAAATGGGCATAAACTTCTGTTTTTCCACTTCCCGTAACTCCATGAAACAAACAAACATCTGTATCATCAAAGCTTTGCTCGATGGTTTCTAAGGCTTTGTTTTGATCTTCTGATAGGGTGGGGATTTCTTGCGTAGCATCTCCAAAAGAAATTCTATCGGTTTGTAATTCATAAACTTCAAAAATGTTTTTTTTCTCTAGACCTTTGCAAACACTTGTATTTATTTCTGCTGTTTCTAAAAGCTCTTTCCGCTTAATAGGAGCTTTGGTTTGAGCTTTCAACGTAAAATACTGCATTACCAACTTTCTCTGCTTTTCAGATCTAGACAGTAATGATAAAAGTTCTTTGAGTTTATCTGAATCATCCCAGGCTTCTGCTAATTTTATATAGGCAACTAATTTGGGCTGATACTGTTCATATATTTCTTCCTTTAAACTAATAGCTTCTATATCTATCATGTTTTTAAGAATTGGAAATACTTTTTTTTTGGACAGTATATTCGACACTTGCGAAATACTTAGTTGAGATTTACTTTGTAAAGCTTCATATATTAAATAGGCCTCTGGGCTCAAATCATCTACTTTATTAAAAGTAGTGTTAGGTAGTACAATGGTTTCACTTTCCAACAAAAAAACTGTTGGAAAAGCTGCTTTTAAGACCTCTCCTAAAGAACACATGTAATAGTCAGCAATCCATTCCCAATGTTTGAGTTGGTTTGGGTTGATAATAGGTTGCTCGTCTAGTATTTGATAAATATCCTTGGCATCATAAGCCTGAGGCTCCACATCGTGTAATCGATATACAACTCCCGTATAAATTTTACTTTTACCGAAAGGAACAGCAACTCTAACTCCTATTTGCAGAAAATGATATTCTTGCTCAGTTATACGATAGGTAAACTGTCTTTCCAACGGAATGGGCAATATGACATCAGCAAAATAAGGTTTAAACAACAATGTTTTTTGAGTTTTGGCTTACTTACAAAGAAATGGAGATTTTGTGATTGATGCAATAATATTATAGTCAACAAAGTCTGATTTTTTATCGCAGTCTAAATAGAGATTTAAGATGACCATCATAGTAGATTAATAACTATAAATTTTCGACTATAGTCATCTCAATTGTTATGGAAAGAATTTTTTACTGTTGTTTTAGTCTGATAATAGCTACTCATCGTCATTGAAAAAATGATTGGAGAATGATAATTACAATTTTAAATTTAGTTTTTGGATACTTAGGCTGTGTTTATTAATAAAAAAAGGGTTTGAAAATTTCAAACCCTTTTTTTAAAATGTCCAGTAAGTGTAAATTCCAAAACCACTTTCAAATCTAACTTCTTTATCTATTAAGTTTTGAGCTATGGGCAACTGATAGTTAGCTCCGAATATAAATTGCTTTACATTTAGCTCCATCCCAAAATTGGTATTTGCCATATAACCTGAGGTTCCTTTATTTTCAATATCAAATCTTGATGTAGGTAAAAAATGATCGTAACTGAATCCCAACGAAGGAGATATACTTGTTTTTTGATTGACTTCTATCTTATAACTTACATTGCTTGTGATTTGTGTTTGATTCCCATACTTAAACTCCTCGTTATTTTTATTTTTTATAAAATAATTCCCATTTAAGTTAACTGTAAAATCTTTTAACCGAACACTGTATTCCAAAGGCAATATAACATCTAAACTACCTGTTCCTAACTGGGTGGCAGATGTTTGATTTACCCTTGCTCTCTGCAAATTAAAGCTTCCTGTAGGGAGTTTTAAACCCACTCCGAGTTTTAACGTATGATTGCTTTCCAAATTGAGAATGCTTATTAAACTTCTTACCGTAATATCGCCCAATCCATCATTACTCACGTTATCAAAAGAAGTATTTCTAGTATTAAATCTGTAGGGAATTACAGCACTTAGCAATACTCGAGGAGTAATGTAATATTGCCCTGAAATATTAATTGTATTAATATGATCGTCCGCTATAGGAGTATCATCAATCAAAGTATTTTCTAAAAAAGTAAAATACAGGTAGTTGTAAGCAAAGCCTATAAAGTTACCCGAAAAGTTACCCGAGAAGCTACTTGCGTTTGAAGAGCCGCAGCTACAAACATCACAAGCATAGTTTAAGCTTGATACCAACAGTAGAATAATAAAACTAGTTTTCTGCAAAGCGTTCATCGTTTAAAAATTCATCATCTGTTAAAGACTTTAAAAAATGCTTTAACAATACTTTTTCTTCAGTGGTCAACGAAATCCCTAACTTATCACCACTTTTTAATGAAGGGTCTAAAGTTGCCATATCCTTCACTCCATCACTATAATGATTTAGAACATCGTTGATATTTGCCATACGACCATCGTGCATATAGGGGTTTGTAACCCATATATTTCGTAAACTAGGTACTTTAAATTTGTAATAGTCTTGAGAGTTCACGCCGTTATCTTCATCGGTAACTCTTCCTCTACCCAATTCGTTAGGTAATCTTGGGTTCGCTCCTATTCCATTATTTCTATAACTCTGATCTGTAAACAATTCACCAGAATGACAAAAGGCACATTTACTTTTAAAAATGGCTAACCCAGCTTTCTCTTCATCAGAGTACGGAACTTCCATAGACTCTCCTCTTATGTATTTATCATATCTAGAATTACTAGAGATTAAAGCATTCATAAACTGCGATAAAGCTTGAGTTAACGTTCTAATGTTAATAATGTTAGACTCCGTTTCTTTTTTTAAAAAAGCTTTATTAAAGTCGGAAACATATGATTGATCGTCTTGAAGTTTTTTGAGTACGTTTCTCAACGACTCCTTCATTTCTACTTCAGATTCAATAGGAACCAGTGGCTGCAAGTCTAAATGACGAATCGCTCCATCCCAAGTAAAATCGTTCATAAAAGCCATATTTTGTAATGGCTGTGTATTTCTAGTTCCAAAAGTTCCTCCTACACCATCGCTTAAGTCGTGACCGTGATGTGTAAACGCATCTTTTTGATTGTGGCACGTTCCGCAAGAAACGCTATTATCTAAAGAAAGTTTGCCCTCATAAAACAATCTTTTTCCAAGCTCGAATTTGCTCTGAGTAAATTCGTTATTCTCAAAATCGTAAGTAAAAGAAGGAAAGTTAGAAGGTTTCTGTATCTCTATATATTCACCGTCAATACTTTCTGCACTCTCTTTATTACAAGAAAACGCAAAAAGTACGGCAATGAATAATGTTATTTTTCTTCGGAAATTCATAAGCTAAATAGAATCAAATAATTGAAGTCTTTCTTTTCGTAAAAAAAATTTACTGCAATTATGATGAGTTTGGTAGATAAACTTATGATTTATCTCCGTCGTGATGTCCGTCACTGTTATCGTGACCATCTTCTTTTTTCTCATCATCGTGATGTCCATCACTGTTGTCATGACCTTCTCCACCCAAGGGTTCATCGTTAGGATTTACATCTTTACAACTGTTAATCGCTGGTACTCGTATTACAGGATCCGTTGCATGTATATGTGCTACAGAAAACATTTGAGATATGTTTTTTGCAACTTTTGGAGAATTGTGTGTGTCTATAATAATGTTTGGATTCTGAGATAAATATAAGTCGTTGTCGTTGTCCGATGAATTGTCTAAAATTTTAGCAACATCTATAGACAAATGTATTTTAGGAGATGTATCATCACTTACCAATATGACTCCTTCACTAGAAAAATCTAAAGTAATCACCTTACTGTTATCAATTCTAGTTGGCTTTTCTTTAATTTCTTCTTCTGAATCATGAGGATCGCCGTTGTGATTTACCCTACTAGTTAACGCTCCATGTCCGTGTCCGCTAGCCGCGCTACCATGACTTCCGTTGTGCACTCTAAAAGTTCCTGCGTTGCCGTTGAAACTTCCTTCGTAAGTCATAAAACGGTAACCCGTGGTCCAACCCCAAAACAATCCAGCTTCTTGCGCTGCTAACAACATTTCTCCTTGAGCTCCCGCTCCTAATTCGTGAACTTCTTCACTTATTCCGTATCTCAACGAAACTTTGTTGTACTTACCATTAGGAACTTTGGTTAAATACTTGTAATCTGTTTGGTTACAAGACTGATCTACAATGTGAAAGCTTTCTATGGTTGAAGGTTTATAATCTGTAGTACCATCAGTACCGTGCAAAACAATATCGGTTACAATATATTTGAATGTGCTAACCTTTAAAACTCCATTATTAGCACTTTGCAAATCTTTGTTTAGTGAAAACGAACTCCCGTTAAAAACACTTTCAAATTGAATATAAGCATCTATTTTTTCTCCTACGGCAGGAATAATTCCGTTACCGTTTAACTCATTTCCTGTTAGTGATGTTTGATCATCTATGGAATCATCATTGTTGTTACAAGATGTTAACCCAATAGTTGTTAAGGCTACTAAAGCCCAAATTTTTAAATTTTTCATTTTAAATATCTTAATGTGATGGTATTCATAATTGTGTGCATGCATCAAATTGTGCATACGAACGTATAAAATCAGAGTTTTTCTGATTTTACAAAACACTAAAAATAACATTAAGAAATGGGAGGTCTATCGTTATCTGACACTAACAAATAATGATAAAACTGAGTGTAATTTAAGTTTACACAGGATAAATATTTTGAATTTAACTCCAATGATACATGGGGTATCGGGTGAAAATAAACAGGAAAAAAAGCCGTACTGATATTGTCTAGGTTGGCCTCTACAGAAGTGTCATCAGAGTTTGCTTGAGTTAATTGCTTTGCTAAATGACATTTACCGTTACATTGCAATTGAGGCTTATCTTTATTAACACAGTATTTTTCGACAATTTCATTTAAGTGAGTCTCATAGTATACTACCGTTCCTACAAAATAAGTAGGTCGAGCCGCTAGAACGGTTAAAAGTAGTATGATAAAAAACTTTTTAAACATGATTGTGCAAATGTAAAAAACATTTTGTTTTAGAAAGTTAAAGACTATGTTTTTTATTTATTGCAATTGATGTTGAATAACCAATTTCGCTCGTTCTAAGTGCGGGTTCATAAAAACAAATTTATGCAACCATAACTTTAACTCACTTATTTCGTGAGGCAACAATCTTTGTAAAGCTTTATGTAATTCATTAATAAATAAATCCACATCAAAACTAACTTTTTCTAGCACGGTAAGGGTATAAGAGTACATTTCTCTCGCCATCTTCATTTTTTTTTCGGGATAAATATAGGAGCTAACTCCATACTTATGTCTATATAAACGTAAAAAATTACTATAAATTATAAAATTTCAACAATTTGATCAACAGATGTTAATGTTTGGTAGGTATTAAAATGTTTATTAGCATCAACAACAGTCTCAAACTTCCAAATTGTATGAAAAGGAACGTGAATAGCCTTTGCTCCTATTTTAATAACTGGTAAAACATCTGATTTTAGGGAATTTCCAATCATCAAAAAATGAATTGGGTCAATATCTAAACGTTTTAAAATCTTTTGATAATTTTCGGGATTCTTTTCACTCATCACCTCAATGTGATGGAAATAAGGTAACAACCCCGATTTTTCTAATTTTTTCTCTTGATCTAACAAATCTCCTTTGGTTAGCACAATGAGTTTGTATTTTGGAGATAGATATTTTAATACCTCTACCACTCCAGGTAGCAATTCAATAGGCTTAGTTAACATCGTTTTACCAATCTCTAAAATTTGCTGAAATATATGCGCTGGTAGTTGATTGTTTGACAATTCTGTAGCGCACTCAATCATGGATAAAATACAACTTTTAACTCCGTAACCGTACAAACTTATATTCCTAACGATTACTTTGTAAAGCTCTTGGTGAATTTTATTTTCGGTCTCATAATTAGAAAGTAACTGGGCAAATTGGGCTTCGGCTTCTCTAAAGTAGGGTTCGTTTACCCACAAAGTGTCATCAGCATCAAAAGCAATTACTTTGATATTATCCATTTTTAAGAATAGATTTTGCCTTTTCTAAGTCTTCAGCGGTATCAATTCCTATTACTTTGTAAGGAGTTTCTACCATTTTCATTTTCATTCCGTGCTCTAAAAACCTTATTCCTTCTAACTTTTCGGTAGCTTCATTCTGACACATTTTCATTTTAGGAAAATTCAGTAATGCGTATCTTCTAAAAGCATAAATTCCGATATGCTTATAATAAGTCGTATGAATCGATTGATCTCGTGGGTGAGGAATCGGAGATCTTGAGAAGTACATCACACAAGAATTATGATCTAAAACTACTTTTACATTGTTAGGGTTTTCTATCTCTTCCCAATCGTCCATCGTGTGTACTAAAGATGCAACAGCAATTTCTCCGTGAATATCGTTCTTAAAAACTTCAATTAAATCTTTTAAGGGTTCTTTTCTTGTAAAAGGCTCGTCTCCTTGAACGTTGATGATAATATCTCCAGAAACCAAATCGGCTGCTTCGGCAATTCTATCAGAACCACATTCGTGCTCTTTATGGCTTAAAATTACCTTCCCTCCATTACTTTCAATTTCTATTTTTATTTTCTCGCTGTCTGTCACTACATAAACCTCATCAAACAATTGAGTTTGTAAAGTAGCTTCGTAAGTGCGAGTAATAACGGTTTTACCGCACAAATCTTTTAACAATTTCTCAGGAAATCTAGATGCCTGCAAACGAGCAGGAATCATTGCTATTACTTTCATAAATAAAGATTAATTACCAGAATAAGTTACGTAATTCCTTGGTGTTTCGTATAAAGTAACCGCTAATTTTAATTTCTCAGGAATGTGTATTCTTAGTTTGTTCCATATAAATATAGAGATGTTTTCTGCCGTTGGGTTTGTTTGTTTAAAATCAGGAATTTCTAAGTTCAAATTTTTATGATCTAAAATATCCTCTACTTCAGATTTTATCAATCTTTTTAAAACTTTTAAGTCCATCACAAAACCTGTTTCAGGGTCTACAGCTCCTGTTACAGACACCACCAACTCATAATTGTGTCCGTGGTAGTTAGGATTGCTACATTTTCCAAAAACCTCCACATTTTTTTCATCACTCCAGTCTGCTCTAAACAATCTGTGAGCTGCATTAAAATAGGCAACTCTATGTACAGTAATTTCCATGCTAACCTTGTTTTTTTCTAACTAATAAATTTCCTAAAACAACATATCCTATCAAAAAAAATATCATAAAGTTAATTCCAATACGATTGGCATTGGCTATAATATGATTCAACGAACTAAAATAATGATTAAATAACGAACTCACTAAAGTGGCAAACACAGAAAAGATAAAACCTATAATAGCTTTGTTTTTAATGGTGTTCATATTTATTGTTGATTGATAAAATCGTAAAATTTCTCAAAAATGATGATAAACCAAGCCGTATATTTGTTGGGATTCTCTTTAATATCCTTTTGTACATCTTTTAACAAAACCCACTTATAAGCATTGGCCTCTTTGGGGTTTAAATTAGGTTCATCGTTATAAAAACCTGTCAATACATGGTCAAACTCGTGCTCTGTCAATCCGTTATCAAAGGGAGCTTTGTAAATAAATGAGCAAACCTCTTTTAATTCGGTGCTAAAACCCATTTCTTCTTGTAATCTACGTTTACCAGCATCTATATTGCTTTCTCCTTCTTTTTGATGACTACAACAGGTATTGGTCCACAATAAAGGAGAATGATATTTATCCGCAGCACGCTGTTGCAGCATTAACTCTCCTTTGTCGTTAAAAATAAAAACAGAAAATGCCCTATGTAACAGCGCTTTTTCGTGTGCCTCTATTTTTTCCATTACTCCTATTTGCTCGTCTTGCTCATTGACAAGAATTACTTGATCCATATATTTATTTTAAAATTTGAGCGGTGTGATCTTTAGTTTTAACCTTTGTAATCACTTCTTCTATCACTCCAGATTCATCAATAACAAAAGTTGTTCTATGAATTCCATCATACTCTTTTCCCATGAATTTTTTAGGTCCCCAAACTCCAAATGCTTCAATTACTTTTTTATCTTCATCTGCCAACAAAGAAAAAGGCAACTCTTGTTTATTGGCAAAGTTAGACTGTCTTTTTACGGAATCTGCACTCACTCCAATTACCTCATAATTTTGCGCTAGAAAGGTTTGATAGTGATCTCTTAAATTACAAGCTTCTACCGTACAACCTGGTGTGCTAGCTTTAGGATAAAAGAAAACAACTAATTTTTTTCCTTTAAAATCACTCAATTTTATCGTTTTCTCGTTCTGATCTATTGCTTCAAAATTTGGAGCTTTATCTCCTACTTTTAACATTTCCATACTTTAATATTTACCGTAAACAAATATATATAATGACATTTGTAAAGCTAGTACGTTATTGTAAAACTTGCTCTTTAGAATTCTTCTTATTTAATTAATAAACGTTTTTTTACCATACTTTTTAATTCCGAAAAAAGCCATTAATAATGCTGCCATGGGTAATATTATCATAAATCTATATAGATTGCTTCCTATCATAGAATAAATAAACGCTGATACCACAGGAAAACATGCCATCGAAAAAGAGTTAATAGCTTCGCTAATCCCCATAATTTCTCCTTGCTTTTTTGCATCTGCGTGTACGGCTATAATAGAATTAAAAACGGGAAAACAAAGTGAAAGTCCTAAATTAAGAATGTAATAAGCCGGAATAAAAAACCACATATTTTCTGTTAATGTAATGGCTAATAAACCCAAACCACTAAATATTAATCCTGCCATTAAAGTTTTAAAAGGCCCAATTCTCTTTACGAACTGTTTGGATACAAAAGCTTGATTGAAAGACAGAAACAACCCAATGATAAACATAAAAAAACCTAGTTCCTTTACATTAAAATCAAAAAGATCTATTAAATATAAAGCCATAGTACCTATATAAAACCCCATCATTGCAGAAAAAAAGAATTTCATAGTAAAGAGTACTTTTATAATAGCCGAGGGCTGTACTCTTTTAACTCTTAACGGAATAATTAATGCTTCCGCAATATTAATTTTTTTCTTTTCTGTTCTATTTGCTTTGGGATGAGATTCTTTTAGCCATTTAAAAATAGTAACCAAAGTAATTACAGATATAACGATAGAAGTTAATATGGTTCCTTTATAACCTATAGAAGTAGATGCTGTAAGCCCTCCTAAACCTGGACCTATAATCATTCCAATTCCAGCGATTCCTCCCAAGTATCCAAAAATATAAGATTTCTCCTCTTGAGTTGTTAAATCACTTACGTAGGCATTGGTAACGGACGAATTCCCCCCTGTAATACCATCTAAAATTCTTGACAATGCTATTACCCATAAAGGCAAAGCTATTCCCCATAGCGGGAACTTTGGCAGCGCAATAGCAAAAATAAAAATAATCCAACTTAACAAAGTTCCTCCTTGGCTAACGAGCAATATAGGTTTTCTTCCTCTGTTATCGGACATGGCTCCCAATATAGGAGCTCCAATAAACTGAAAAGCGCTATATAACGTGATAAGCAGACCAAAAATCCATTTGGGAGCCCCATAGCTGTCTACCACAAAAGGTAAAACAGGCATGAGCAAACTAAACCCTAAAACGTTTACAAACGTTAGCAAATATGCAGGCACAAATTTTTTAATCATTGGGCAAAAGTAATTTAAACGTTCTAAAATTTAATGGTGAATTGCTTATTTATATATTACATAGGTTATATTTATCATCTTATTAATGATGAATAAACCAACTGTATTGAATTAATGATACACTCCATATGAAAATTTTTAGCTGTCCAAACTGTTGTACTTCTCTGTTTTTTGAAAACACTCAATGTGAAAAATGTCACACATTATTAATATACAACCCCATAACTAAAAAGTTTGAGGATTTAAAGAAAAATGCACGTGTGTGCAAAAACTATCAATTAGATATTTGCAACTGGCTTATTGATGAAAATAGTAATAGTGATTTATGTACAGCTTGTTCTTTAAACAGAGAAGTGCCCAATAGTAGTAACTTAGAAAACTTTAAAAAGTGGAAAAATTTAGAAGCAGCAAAACATCGTTTGATCTATCAGCTATTAAATTTAGAACTTCCGTTAATCTCACAGCTCGAAGACGAAAATGGGATTGCATTTGATTTTTTATCAGATAAGAACAAATACAATGCAGTTACTGGACATGCAAACGGTGTGGTCACTATATTACTTTCAGAAGCAGATTCTGTTCATAGAGAACAGCTACGTAAAAAAATGGAAGAACCCTACAGAACTCTTTTAGGGCATTTTAGACATGAAATAGGACATTATTATTGGGAACTTTTATTTGATGAACATAACATAAATGAATTTAGAGGTATTTTTGGAGATGAAAGAATAAGTTATGCTGAATCTTTAAAAAAGCATTATAAAAACGGAGCTCCCAAGAACTGGAATCACAATTTTATTAGTGAATATGCAAGTTCTCATCCATGGGAAGATTGGGCAGAAACATGGGCACATTATTTACATATGATGGACACTTTAGAAACTGCTCATTCTTTTGATGTTTCGTTTCAACAAAAATTTAATGCGCTTGGAAAACAAGTTACTTATCAATGTCCTGATCCATATGCAACTAAAAAAATCAATAAAATATTTGAAGCAAGTGTATCTTTAACTTGTATGGCCAATAGCCTAAACAGATCTATGGGATTGCCAGATATATATCCTTTTGTTATCCCTCAAGCAGTGTACCACAAGCTAAAATTTATTCATAATTTATTAGCTTCCTATAGGAAAAATTAGAAATTAATACATTAACATAGTGGCAACTATTTAAGGACAAATTTAATTACATGCTAAAACAAGAAAAAGTACAATTTGTACTAGACACCTTAGAGAAACTATATCCTGAAACTCCCGTTCCTTTAAGCCATAAAGATCCTTATACTTTACTCATTGCTGTTTTAATGTCTGCGCAGAGTACAGATGAAAGAGTTAACATTTACACTCCCAAGTTGTTTGCCAAAGCAGATAACCCTTATGATATGGTAAAGTTGAGCATTGAAGAAATTAGAGACATCATTAAACCTGTGGGACTTTCTCCTATGAAATCTAAAGGTATTTATGGTTTATCTAAAATTTTGATTGAAAAACACAATGGACAAGTTCCTGCCAATTTTAAAGATTTAGAAGAACTACCAGCTGTTGGGCATAAAACTGCCAGTGTAGTCATGAGTCAGGCATTTAACATTCCTGCATTTGCTGTAGATACGCACATCCATAGACTCATGTTTAGATGGGGATTGAGTAATGGAAAAAGCGTGGAACAAACAGAAAAAGATGCCAAAAGATTGTTCCCAAAGCACACTTGGAACAAATTACATCTACAAATTATTTTTTACGGTAGAGAATATTGCCCCGCTAGAGGTTGGAATTTAGAAAATGACATTATTACCAAAACTATTGGTAGAAAAACCGTAATTAATGATTATTTTAAAAAAACAAAAATAAAACATAAGGCTTGACATTAATTTTTGTCAAGCCTTATGTTTTTAATGTGTTTACTTTGTTGTTCTATCTTAAAAGATTGAGAATAACTTAATAAAAAAGAAATCGTTTGTTTTTTTGGGTTTACCTCCAAATTTTGCTTCTTATTAAAAGAAGACTCTAAGTAGTTTTTTGTCATACTCAACAAGTTTAGTTTATAAAAAAACGTATTGAATATGGGTTTATTGTTTAGTTCGATAAAATTATCTCCTTCTCTTCTATAATCTTTCTCAAATTAATCAATGCATATCTCATTCTTCCTAAAGACGTGTTGATGCTTACATTGGTCTGGTCTGCAATTTCTTTAAAACTGAGCCCCATAAAAATTCTCATTTTTAAAACCTGTTGCTGGTCTTCTGGTAAAGTAGCAATTAAATCCACTACTTTATTTAACGTTTGTTCGTGCTCTATACGTTCTTCTGCATTAACATCCTCTAAACCTATAAAGTCTAAAACATCATAATCATCTGTAGCGTATTTGGTCTTTTTACGCTTCTTATCTCTATAATAATCCATCGTTAGATTATGAGCTATGCGCAATGCCCAAGGTAAAAACTTACCTTCTTCATTATACTTACCTCTTTTTAAGGTATTGATTATTTTAATAAAAGTATCTTGAAATAAGTCATCAGCCAAGTTTCTATTAGCTGTCTTAGATAATATGTAACCAAATATTCTTTGTTGATGCCTTTCTATTAATACTGATAAACACGATTCATTTCCTTTTATGTAACTAGATACTAGTTCTCCATCTTTTTTAAGATGTAATGAATTCATCATAATGTTGTTTTAAATATTAAGTAGTTTTAAAGTATAGGCATTCCGATTTTGGTTAGATTCCAATATTACAAAAAAAAACTCAAAATATTACTATTTAGACTTATTAATGCTAAGGTTTTATACAAATTAATATGATTAATGTTGTTAAAAACAGTTAATTTTACGTTTATACGAAATCAATTATATGAAGTCACCCATAGCGCAATTATCCCCTAAAGAACATATTATTATTAAAGGAGCGGCTCTCCATAATTTAAAAAATATAGATGTTGCTATTCCAAGAAACAAACTCGTAGTAATCACGGGTTTGTCAGGTTCTGGAAAATCTAGTTTAGCTTTTGATACTTTATATGCAGAAGGGCAAAGAAGATATGTAGAGAGTCTATCTTCTTATGCACGTCAATTCTTAGGAAAACTTAATAAGCCAAAGGTAGATTATATTAAAGGGATTGCTCCTGCTATTGCCATTGAACAAAAAGTAAATTCCTCTAACCCAAGATCTACTGTAGGTACCACTACAGAAATTTACGATTACCTTAAACTTTTATTTGCTCGTATTGGTAAAACCATCTCTCCTATCTCTGGCAACGAGGTTAAAAAAGAAACTGTTTCAGATGTTATTAAATATTTAAAAGGTCTTAAAATAAACACCAAATTGTTGTTACTAGCTCCTTATGAATTAGGAGAAAGAGATGCAGATAAAGCGTTACAAATATTAGTACAACAGGGATATGCAAGACTGAAAGTTAACAATGAAACTTTTAGAATTGAGGAAGTTGATACTAAAAAAATCACCAAAAAGACAAAGCTACAACTAGTTGTTGATAGAATAGTGGTTAAAGAGGATGAAGATTATTACAATCGTTTGGCAGATTCCATACAAACTGCTTTTTATGAAGGAAAAGGCATTATTAATTTAGAGAACATTAGTGAAAAAACTACACGCGAATTTAGCAACAAATTTGAGTTAGACGGAATGACTTTTTTTGAGCCCAATACGCATTTTTTTAGTTTTAACAATCCCTATGGAGCATGTCCTACTTGTGAGGGCTACGGAAACGTAATTGGTATTGATGAAGAACTGGTAATTCCCAACACCTCATTATCCATTTACGAAGACTGTATTGCCCCTTGGAAAAGCGATAGCGCATCTCAATACAAAAATAAGCTTATAGACCACGCTTTTGAATATGATATTCCCGTACACAAACCTTGGTTTGAGTTAACTAAAAAGCAGAAGAACTTGGTGTGGAACGGAACTAAATCCTTTGAGGGAGTTCACCAATTCTTTAAATATCTTGAAGAGAAAAGTTATAAAATTCAATTTCGTGTAATGCTTTCCCGTTACAGAGGTAAGACTAAATGCCATGTTTGTGAGGGTACTAGATTAAGACCCGAAACTCAGCATGTTTTTATAGAAGGTAAAAACATGACTGACCTTGTCAATTTGCCTATTGATGAGATTACCGTTTTTATGAAAAACCTCAAACTCAATAAGTACGATGAAGCTATAGGAAAGCGTTTGCTCGTAGAAATTAACAATCGATTACAATTTTTAGATAACGTAGGTCTAGGCTATCTTACTTTAAATAGAGCTTCTAACACATTGTCTGGTGGAGAAAGTCAGCGTATCAATCTAGCCACTTCACTAGGTAGTAGTTTGGTAGGTTCTATGTATATTTTAGATGAACCCAGCATTGGTTTGCACCCAAAGGATAGCTTAAACTTAATTAAAGTTTTAAAGCAGTTAAGGGACTTAGGAAATACCGTAATTGTGGTGGAGCACGATGAAGACATTATGAAGCAGGCCGATTATATTATTGATATCGGACCCGATGCGGGTGTTTTTGGAGGAGAATTGGTTGCAGAAGGTACTTTTGATGAAATTGTAAAATACAACACACATACTGCCAATTATTTAAGTGGTAAAGACATCATTGAAATTCCTAAAAAAAGAAGGAAATCTAAAAAGCAGATAGAAATTGTAGGAGCTAGAGAAAACAATTTAAAAAATATTGATGTTACTATTCCGTTGAATAGTTTATCTGTTATCACAGGGGTTTCTGGGAGTGGTAAAAGTACATTAGTTAAAGAAATCGTATATCCTACCCTACAAAAACATCTTTTTGGCAAAGGAAATAAAGTGGGTGAAGTTTCAAAGGTAAAAGGTCATTTGGATAGTCTTAAAAATGTAGAATTTATAGACCAAAACCCAATTGGTAAATCTTCTCGTTCAAATCCTGTAACTTATATCAAGGCATACGATGATATTCGTGCTGTTTTTGCCAACGAAAATTTGGCTAAAACTAGAAATTATCAACCCAAACACTTTTCTTTTAATGTAGACGGTGGAAGATGTGAAACTTGCAAGGGAGAAGGTGAAGTTACCATAGAAATGCAGTTCATGGCAGATGTGCATTTGCCTTGTGAAACTTGTGGAGGAAAACGCTTTCAAAAAGAAATTTTAGAGGTAAAGTTTCACGGCAAAAACATTGATGATATTTTAAACTTATCCATTGATGAAGCTCTCGAGTTTTTTACAGAAAATAATCAAGAAAAAATATGTAAAAAAATACAGCCTTTACAAGATGTTGGGCTGGGATACATTGCCTTAGGACAATCTTCTTCTACCCTATCTGGTGGAGAAGCACAACGCATCAAACTTGCATCTTTCTTGGTCAAAGGAAACAGGCAAGACACAACCCTTTTTATTTTTGATGAACCCACTACAGGCTTGCATTTTCATGACATTAAAAAGCTTTTAACTTCTATGAATGCCTTAATTGACAACGGACATTCATTAATTGTTATAGAACACAATATAGATTTTATAAAATGTGCCGATTACATTATTGACATCGGTAAAGAAGGAGGGAAAAACGGTGGAAACGTACAATTCATGGGAACTCCAGAAGAGTTAATCAAAAATGAAGATTCTTACACTGCTCAATTTTTAAAAGAAAAGCTTGCCTAATGATTTCACACGAAAAAGTATTGAACGCTATTTTTAAAGACTTTAATAATTTTATAGATACTGGTAATAAAGCTACTTACATTCCTGAACTAGCCAATGTTGACGAAAATTTGTTTGGGGTTAGTTTAACTTGTTTAAATGGCACTCAAGTAAATTTGGGTGATGCAGAAGTTCCTTTTTCTATTCAAAGTATCTCCAAAGTGCCTTCATTAATTATGGCCTATAATATTCTAGGAGATGATTTATGGAAGCGTGTAGATGTTGAACCCTCTGGAACGGCTTTCAACTCATTAATTTTATTAGAATTAGAAAAGGGAATTCCTAGAAACCCCTTTATCAACGCTGGTGCTATTGTTATCGCAGATGTCCTCATTAGTCATCTAAAAAATCCAGAAGAAGAATTCATCACTTTTATTAGAGAATTGGCACAGGATAAAAGCATTAACTACGATATGAGTGTGTTTACTTCAGAAAAATCTGTAGCCTATCGAAACTACTCATTGGTTAATTTGATGAAATCCTTTGGTAATATTCAGAATGATATTGATAGAGTGATGGATTTTTATTTTATGATGTGCTCAGTGAGTATGACTAGCGCGCAACTATCCAAATCATTTTTATTTAGTGCTTTTGATGGACTACACACAAGTTTAAATAAACAAATTTTAACACCTAGTAGAAATAGACGAATTAATGCAATTATGCAATTATGTGGTTTTTACGACGAAGCGGGAGAATTTGCTTACAAAGTAGGTTTACCTGGTAAAAGTGGTGTTGGTGGAGGTATTATTGCTGTGCATCCTGGTTTGTACTCTGTTGTTGTGTTTAGTCCAAAACTCAATAGAAAAGGAAACTCTACCAAAGGAATGGCTTTTTTAGAAAGGTTAACAAGTGAATTAAATAATTCTATATTTTAGAAAATGACAAAACAAGATTTAAGACCTACTATAGCCAATGCAGTTGTAAATGATAATATGTTTACTGTAGAACAATTTCAGAATGGTGTGTTAAGACCTGTTATTAAAATGCAACACAATCTGATTATAGCCTTATTTTGTAGTTATCTTAAACATTCAAATTTTGAGATTAGCGCTTTAGATAAAGATCAAAAAAAGGAGTTTCTTAAAAATATCATTTCTAAAAATCAACATCTAAGAAATCAATATGTCGGTCTTATTTCTGGAATGTTTACTGATGAAGAGTTTGAACACTATTTAACAAACTCTTCGGAATACGGAAGGAGAATTATCCAAATGATATCGCAAAGACTTCAGGACACTTTGTAAGTGTAAAACTATAATCACTCATAATTTTAAATCTATGAATAATAAGACCTCTACGTTTTATCAGATAACCGAAAAATACTTAGGCGAGTTTGTATACGGTGGTATAGATGGCTGCGTAACTACTTTTGCCGTTGTAGCTGGTTCTGTAGGGGCTAATTTAGATAGTTCTGTAATTATTATTTTGGGATTTGCAAACTTACTTGCTGATGGATTCGCTATGTCCATTGGAGCTTATCTTTCTGCAAAAACAGAAAAAGAAAACTTAATCAAAAATGCTGAAACCTACGAAGATTTAGAAAATATTCAAGATAACAATCCTGTAGCTAGAGGAGTAGTAACTTATATTTCTTTCTTACTGATTGGTATTATACCTTTATTGGTCTATGTGATAGATTTGATGAGTCCTTTACGACGAAACGTATTTCTATACTCTGCTATTTCCACAGCGTTAGGTTTTATGATTATCGGATCTTTGAAGTCATACATCAATCACAAGGCTATCTGGAAAGGGGTCTTAGAAACTTTAATCTTGGGTTTACTTGCTGCATTGGTATCTTATTATGTGGGAGATTTAATTGAAAGCATGATTTCTTAGCATTGCTAGAAAATATGAGTAGATAAAATTAATTTTTGTTTAATTTAAACCTCCCAAACCAATTCTTGAATTTATATGCAAAACTGCTTTATTGTAAAGTTGATTATTTTATTACTAGCAACCAACTTATGTGCTCAAAAAACAAAAACTAACCGCTTTAAAAACCACAAAGTAAGTTTAAAAACGTGGTTCAATTCAGACAATAAAAAAGACAGTACTAAGGTATATTATAAAAATGGTAAAATTAACGAAGAATTTTATTATGATGATAGGGAGCTTTTTCATGGTAAAGCTTTTAAGTATACTCAAGAAGGAAAAGTGATGACCGAATGGGAATTCTTTCATGGAAAACTGATTTCTAGAGAGGATTTAAATCTCGTTTATACTTGCAAAAACAAAGAATATATTCTAGCTAAAGTAAAAGGAATTGAATACCTAAACAATTCTATTCAGAAAAACCCTAATAACAACAGACTTCGTATTGCTAGAGCTTCACATAGAAGTTACTTAAATAATTTAATACTTGCAGAATATGAACTAAACTTGGTCAGAGTATATTTAGAGTCCGACAACAAAAGTACATCAGATTACGACTTTCGAAAACTATTAAGCACTTGTTACGATAGTTTAGCATCTGTATATGCTAAGTTAGGAGATGAGAATAAGTCTTTGCATTATCATTTCGAAGCATACCAACAACTACCTGTAGAAGGAAGACTTGTTTATAATTTGGGCTCATCATTTTCTCAGTACAATTACCCCGATCTAGCACTTAGTTATTTGTATAAAACCACTAGTAGAGCCCCCAAACACACCTTTGCTAACTGGGGTTTAGCAAGAACTCATCTGAATCTAGGGAACTATAATAAAGCATTAACTCATGTAGAAATTTGTTTTAATAATGAGGAAACACTCCACAAGTTAACTACCGGAGCTTCAGATAAAGGTATTAGAGCTTTAAGAGGAGTTATAAATTACCAGTTGGGCGACTATAAGCAAGCTAAAAGATATTTAAAACAGGCTACCAAAATAAAAAAAGATAACTCATACGCAATGTATTATTTATCTAAGTCATACGAAGCTACCCATCAACCCTCAAAGGCAAAGAAGTGGCTAAAAAAAGCAGAAAAGAACTATTATTTTAAAATTTTTAGAGGCCACTCAGCAGCAAAACATGTTTCAAATTTAGAGATCATTACTTCAAAACGAAATCTCCTTATAGATTTGAACAAACATGTAAACCAAAATCACAAAGACCTTTCATACACTTTGTATGATTTAAATGACAACCTCATTAAAGCTGATAAATCTGAAAACAATACTCTTGATTTGTCAAGTGTTGAAAATGGTCTTTACACATTGCAAGTTGAGACCCGTAAGGAACTTATTAAATTCTTACTTGCAGTTGATATAGAAGACACACCTCTTGTAAATCAATTAAGAGCCCTAGCAAAAAAACACAAAAAACGCTCATTCAGAAAAAAGTAATTTTCACAAATTGGACTTATCTTAAAAATACTTAAACGCAACATTGTTGCATTTAATAATTATATAGTTACATTTGCAACAAAATTGCAAGAACGTAAATTATATGATAAAATTAATCCTACAAAAACCAGACACATTGGGAGCGATAGCTAGCAGCTTGTGTGTTATACACTGTTTGGCAACTCCTTTATTATTTATTGCTCATACTTGTGGAGTTCATCAGTGTGAATCAAGTCCTTTATGGTGGAAAAATTTAGATTATTTGTTTTTGATGATTTCTTTCGTAGCAATTATTCATTCAGTAAAAAACACATCAAAAAAAATCATGAAAATAACCTTGTGGATGAATTGGATAGTATTAACCCTATTAATTGTTAGCGAGCAGTTTCAACTACTTACGCTACCAGAAATCGCTACGTATGTAGCTGCCATTTCACTCTCACTATTTCACCTCATCAACATAAAATACTGTCAATGTAAAGCAGATAAATGCTGTTATCAATAAAATAATTTTAGTAGCAGTATGGAGTCAATTATTACAATCGTAGGATTTTTAGGAGCTGGTAAAACCACACTTTTAAGGCACTTGATCATCAAATATACAAATGCAGGCTGGGAACCCTTTGTGATTTTAAACGATTATGAAAATGCCCACCTTGATGCCAATGGGTTAACCGATAAAATTCCTCTAAAAAAGATTAAAGCTCTAACAGGGAGTTGTATTTGTTGCAGCGGAATTAATGAACTAAGAGATTATGTAAATCGCGTTCCTGAGAGAGCCAACGGAATTACTTTTATTGAAGCCAATGGTACTTCGGATGCTTGTACTTTGATGGAGTTTTTAAGCGTTGGGTTAGATGACAGATTTCTACCTCCTGTTCAAATATCAGTAGTAGATGTAAAAAATTGGCAAAAGAGATTGGAACACAACGATCTGGAGTCAAATCAAATTCAAGTATCATCTTTAATTATTCTTACACATCTTGAGAACACCACAAGTAAAAGACAATCATCTGTTTGCAAAGAAATTGCAAGACTAAATCCTTTGGCTACAATTTTAACTATTGACGATTTAAACACATCTCTTCTTACACAACTCGTCCCTTCAAAAAATAAAGCCAAGACACTATCTCACCAAAAATCACATTGGTCTTCTTGTTCTTGTGATTTACCCAACTTGCCTAGTGTTAACTGCATCAATTATATTTGTGAGGCGTTAGATAAGAGTATGCTAAGAGTAAAGGGTTGTACTAAAATTGGTACAGAAGATCATTACACCTATTTTGAGCGAACTCCAGATGGTCAAGTTTTTATTAGACCTTTTAATGGTATTCCCATCACAGGACCTAAATTATTAACGATTGGACCTAATAGCGAAGTAGCTACCTTACAAAAGGTAATTAAAGAAAGTATCAGCCATTATAAGTAATCCTAACAAAAAATTATAAAGCCTCTACTTTTCTAGAGGCTTTTATGTTTTATAATTTTTTAGCGTTTTTAACTTTCTGTTTGGTCAAAGCAATTTCCAAGACCTCTTGCATTTCTGATACGTAATGGAATTTGAGTCCTTTTACATAAGACTCCTTAATCTCCTCAATATCTTTCTGATTGGCTTCACAAAGAATAATTTCTTTGATGTTGGCTCTTTTTGCAGCTAATATTTTTTCTTTAATTCCACCAACTGGCAATACTTTACCTCGCAAGGTAATTTCCCCAGTCATCGCTACTTTAGATTTTACTTTTCGTTGCGTAAAGCTCGATACCAAAGAAGTTAACATGGTGATACCCGCACTTGGGCCATCTTTTGGAGTTGCACCCTCAGGTACGTGTACGTGTACTTTGTAATCCTCTAGTATTTTTTGCTTAATACCCAATTGCTCTGCATTGGCTTTAATATATTCTAAAGCAATGGTGGCGGATTCTTTCATCACATTTCCCAAATTACCTGTAATAGATAATCCTTTTCCTTTTGATAAAATAGATTCGATAAATAAAATATCACCCCCAACACTGGTCCAAGCCAACCCTGTTACAACTCCAGCAGTATCATTATTCTCGTATTTATCTCGTTCTAGTCTAGCAGGCCCTAAAACCTCTTTAATTTTTTCTTCTGATAAGTTTACTTCATATTCCTCTTCCAAGGCAATAGATTTGGCAGCATATCTAACCAATTTAGCAATCACTTTTTCTAAATTACGAACTCCAGACTCTCTCGTATAGCCTGTTACCACCAACTCTAAGCAGGTTTTAGCTATTTTTAAGTGGCTTGCTTTTAAACCGTGTTCTTTTAACTGCTTTGGCAATAAATGTCTTTTGGCTATTTCTATTTTTTCTTCAATGGTATAACCAGACACATTAATCATTTCCATACGATCTCTCAAAGCCCAAGGAATGTCCCCAATGCTATTGGCAGTGGCTATAAACATCACTTTAGACAAATCGTAACCGATCTCTAAAAAGTTATCGTAAAAAGCAGAATTTTGCTCAGGATCTAGCACTTCTAACATGGCAGAAGATGGATCTCCTTGAATACACGATGCCATTTTATCAATTTCATCTAAAACAAAAACAGGATTACTAGTTTCTGCTTTTTTAATATTCTGAATCAACCTACCTGGCATGGCTCCTATGTAAGTTTTTCTATGCCCTCTAATTTCGGACTCATCACGCAAACCACCTAAGGCCATGCGAATATATTTTCTACCCAAAGCCTCGGCAATAGACTTACCTAAAGAAGTTTTACCAACTCCTGGAGGTCCGTACAAACATATAATTGGAGATTTCATATCTCCTTTTAACTTTAAAACTGCCAAATGCTCTATAATTCTATCTTTCACTTTTTCTAAGCCAAAGTGATCTCTTTCCAAAACATCTTGCGCTTTTTTAAGATCAAATTTGTCTTTGGTGTAAACGTTCCAAGGCAATTCCAGCATCAATTCCAAATAATTACGCTGAATTGCATATTCTGGCATTTGAGGATTCAAACGCTTCATTCTAGCCACCTCTTTTTCAAAAGTGTCTTTGATCTCTTTAGACCATTTTTTTTCTTTGGCCTTTTCTAACAATTCCTGAATTTCAGTTTCGTGAGAGCTTCCTCCCAATTCTTCCTGAATAGTTTTTAATTGCTGATGTAAATAATATTCTTTTTGCTGCTGATCTAAATCTACCCTAGTTTTATTCTGAATATCATTGCGTAGTTCTAAGCGTTGCAGTTCTACGTTCAGCTTTTTAAGCGTAGCAATTGCTCTATCTTTTAGTCCATTAACCTCTAACAACTCCTGTTTTTCTTTAACAGATAAATCTATATTAGAAGAGATAAAATTGATTAAAAACGAATTACTTTGAATATTTTTGATCGCAAAAGTTCCTTCCGTTGGAATATTAGGATTTTCTTCAATCACATTTAAAGCTGTTTCCTTAACTGTTTTAATAATTTCCTTAAATTCATTTGTATCCTCTACAAACAAATCGTCAATCATTTCTACAGTGGTCGCTTTAATATAAGGTTCATTTTGTATCCCCTCATTTAGCTTAATGCGTTTTTTTCCTTGAATGATGACCGTAATGTTACCATCAGGCATTTTTAATACTCGCAAAATCTGAGCAACTACACCTGTGTGGTAAATATCATCAAACTGAGGATTTTTGTTGGCCGCATCTTTCTGAGCTACAATTCCTAAAATTTTATCGCCTTTGTTTACTTCTTTGATTAAGGTGATGGCTTTGTCTCTCGTAGCTGTAATAGGAATGACAACTCCTGGAAACAATACGGTGTTACGTAAAGGCAAAATAGGCAGTATTTCTGGCACTAATTCCTTGTTCATTTCCTCTTCATCTTCTGGTGTTAACAGAGGAATCAATTCAGAATCTTCATCAATCATATTATGCATAGACAAAGTGTCTATTTTTATATTTTCGTATTTACTCATAAGTTCAATTATGTCAATGTGACAATAGACAAGTATTGTTGACTTGTTAAAAAGTGCAAATATACAGAAAAACACGAGTCTATTATCTACTATACTTTAATTTGACAACTTTAATGCCATAGAGTAAAAACTGACAAATTGTAAATAATTTTGAATTTGTATTTCTTTAGATAATAGTACTTTTGTGAATATGAAACGAGTTTATTTAGATAACGCAGCCACCACTCCCATGTTTCCAGAAGTTGTTAAGGTGATGATGGAAACCATGGAGCACACTTTTGGTAACCCCTCCTCTACTCATAGTTTTGGTAGGTCGTCAAAAGCTGTTATAGAAAATGCTCGAAAACAAATAGCTCAACATTTAAGTTGTACTACCTCAGAAATTGTATATACATCTGGGGGAACCGAAGCAGATAACTTAATTTTAAAAAACGCAGTTTATCACCTTGGGGTAGAACATATCATCACAAGCAAAATAGAACATCACGCTGTCTTACATACCGTGGAGTTTTTAGAAAAGAAAGGGGTAGCAGTTTCTTATGTTGATATTTTATCTGATGGAACCATAGATTATCGTCATTTAGAGGAGTTGTTAGCCAACACACCTCAAAAAACGTTAATTTCTCTAATGCACGTAAACAACGAGATTGGAAGTATTTTAGACCTCAACAAAGTAATTGAGCTTAAACAACGCTACAAAGCTTACTTTCATAGTGATACCGTTCAATCGATTGGTCATTTTAATCTCAACCTAAATGATTTAGATATTGATTTTATTGCTGCTGCAGCTCATAAGTTTCATGGACCTAAAGGCATAGGGTTTGCCTTTTTTAGAAAAGGAACGGCTATTCATCCAGAAATATTGGGAGGAGAACAAGAAAGAGGTACCAGAGCTGGCACTGAAAATACGGCTGCTATTGTAGGAATGCAGCAAGCACTTAGCCTTTGTCTACAAAATTTAAAAGATGATATTGCTTATTTGCAAACACTAAAACAACATTTTATAGAACGATTGAAAAAAGTAATTCCTACTATCACTTTAAACGGAGTTTCTGGAGACGTTACACAAAGTACTCATACGGTTGTAAACGTGCGTTTTAACAAAGATCTCCCAATGCTTTTATTTCAGTTAGATTTAAAAGGGATTGCCGTATCTGGAGGTTCAGCTTGTCAAAGTGGAGCGCACAAAGGGTCACACGTTTTACAAAGTTTTTTAAGTGATGTCGAACAGCAAAACACCTCTGTTCGCTTTTCTTTTTCTAAGCTTACAACTATTGAGGAAATTGATGATGTGATTGAAGAATTAAGGAATCTAGTTTAATATTTTTCTATTTTTAAATCTAAAGTACTAGAAATCAATTTCTTTATATAAGAAATTTAGCTTATCTTAAATCCAATTATTTATTTGGATAACAAAGCATTTTTTAAGGCTGTAACAGCATGTAGACTCTCTCTATTTGTTCCATCTTTTATTTGATGTCTACAACTAGTACCAGAAGCCACAATAATAGTTCCATTATCCATATTTCTTATTTTAGGAAACAATGTATCTTCTCCCATTTGCATACTAACATCGTAATGCTCCTGTTCATATCCAAAAGAACCTGCCATACCGCAACATCCCGTGCTTAATACGGTTACTTTGTAATTAGGTACAATGTTTAACATATCAAAAGTATATTTACTATGACTCAGCGCTTTTTGATGACAATGCGCATGAATTTTAACTACCTTATGCTCTGACACAAAAGAAGAGGCTTTAATATTTCCCTTTTCAATTTCATTGGCGATAAATTCTTCTATCGTGTAGGTATGTTCTGCTATTTTTTGGGCTGATTCTTTATCTGTAGCTAATTTTAGATACTCATCTCTAAAACTTAAAATAGCCGAAGGCTCTAATCCTATCAATGGAAAATCGCTATTCACTATGCTAGCAAACATCTTTACGTTGATATCTGCTACTTTTTTAGCTTCCTTTAGAAAACCTTTAGAAATATAACTTCGTCCGCTCTGCTCATGGTTTATAAACAAACATTGGTAGCCCAAATCTGTTAATAATTCAATTGTATCCATACCAATTTGCACATCGTAAAAATTGGTAAACTCATCATTAAAAAAGTAAATGCTCTTTTTGGGTTGATGGATTTTTAAACGAGTCCTATTGTTTTTAATCCACTGCCTTAATGTAGTTCTATGTAGCTCTGGCAAGTTACGTTTCACGCTTACTCCCAATATTTTTTTTACAAGTTTGGTGTTGTTAATTTTGTTTGATAAACCTGAAAACGAAGCTATTCTTTGATTAATTTTTGTTACTCCTGCAAACAACCTGTTCCGAATAGCATAACCATTGGCCTCTTGATATTGATACAGAAATTCTACCTTTAAACTAGACACATCTACGTTGCTCGGACATTCACTAGCACAAGCCTTACAACCAATACACAAATCAAAAACCTGTTTTAAAGTGTCACTATTAAACTTATTTGCTTGTTTATTGTTAGTTAACACTTCTCTTAGAGCATTTGCTCTAGCTCTAGTAGTATCTTTTTCATCTTTTGTAGCACGATAACTCGGACACATGGTTCCGCCAGCTGATACAGACTTTCTGCAATCTCCAGAACCATTGCACTGTTCCGCTAGTTTTAAAATTCCCTCGCTTTTAGAAAAGTCTAGTAACGTTTCAATTTTTGGCTCTAGTCTATCTACTTCATACCTCAAGTTTTCATCCATTTTATATGGATTGACAATTTTACCTCGATTAAAAATGTAATGAGGATCAAATAACTCTTTAAACGCTTTCAATGTTTGGTAATTTTTATCTCCAACCATCACGGGAATAAACTCAGATCTTACAATTCCATCTCCGTGTTCTCCACTTAAAGAACCTTTAAATTTTTTAACCAAATGAGCTACTTGTGTAGTAATTTCCCTAAATAGCACAACATCACCTTTAGATTTTAAGTTTAGAATAGGTCTTAAATGAATTTCTCCCGCTCCTGCATGTGCATAATAAACAGCCTCTTGATTATAGGTTTTCATCATAGCTGTGAACTCAGCAATAAACTGAGGCAAATCACTCAAACTTACAGCCGTGTCTTCTATGCAGGCTACGGCTTTTTTGTCTCCTACCAAGTTACCTAAGGCTCCTAAACCTGCTTTTCTAAGTTCGTGTACTCCATTTATTTTATTTCCTAAAATTTTGGGATGCGCATATCCATACCCCTTTAATTCTAAAGAATTTATCAAATCATCTGCTTGTTGCTGCGCTAATTCTATAGTGTCTGCGGCTACTTCTAGCATCAGGATAGCTGCGGGGTCTCCTTGTAAAAAACTCCTATTTTCTTGTTGTGAACGAATGGACTTGGTACAGTCCAAAATAATTTTATCCATCAACTCACAGTTATACAAAGTATGCTCCATGGCCACCACTACAGATTCCATACACTCTTGTACCGAATTAAAATGAGAGGCCACCATTACATTGTGCTTTGGAGGTAATACATCTAATTGCAAAGTTACTTCGGTTGTAAAAGCTAAAGTACCTTCGCTACCACAAAGAACTTTTGCTAAATTAATTGTCTCATTTTCTCCTCCAAACAATTTAAAATCTAACAAATCGTCTATGGCATATCCCGTATTTCTTCTATGTATTTCTGGCTTAGGGTATTTATTCCTGATCTCTTTTTGCACCTCTACTTCAGAAAAAATAGCGAGTATATCCCTGTAAATTTTGCCTTCTAGTGTTTTTAATGTCGTTTTTTCTAGAAAAGTTTTTATATCGATAGTCGTAAAGGTTACTTCAGTAGCGTCACTCAATACAGCTTTTAACGCTATTACTTTGTCTCTGGTTACTCCATAACGAATAGAAGTAGTTCCCGAACTGTTGTTCCCTACCATTCCGCCAATCATGCATCTATTGGCAGTAGAAGTATTGGGCCCAAAAAACAAGCCCTCTTTTTTTACATATCTATTTAAATCATCTCTTATGACTCCAGGTTGAACGGTAATTTGCTTTAATTCTTTGTTGTAGCTAATAATTTGGGTGAAATGCTTAGAAACATCCACAATCAATCCGTCTCCTACGCATTGTCCAGCCAGGGATGTTCCTGCTGTACGAGGTATTAATGAAATCCTATTCTTGCTTGCAAAATCAATAATTGTTTTAATATCATCAATCGTTTTAGGGAAAGCAACACCCATTGGTGTTTTTCTATACACAGAGGCATCGGTAGCATAAATACTTTTATGCAGCTCGTCATATTTTAAGCTTCCCTCTAACCTTTTTGATAATCTTGATAATTCTTGCACCATAGGTTTCAAAAATAAAGGTTTAGACTGTTTAAAAGAAACTATAATTTGAATAAATCTTCAACCCTAAAAACAAATCATTTCCATTATTTTTTAAATTAAAATGTACCCCTGACATTATTAGTCATCCTCATTTATAACTTTGTAAGTACGTTTAATTAAAAAAATACCATCAAATGAAAAATGCAATCAATTGGTTTGAAATCCCTGTACTTAATTACGAAAGAGCTAAAAAGTTTTATACAACTGTTTTAGACATTGAAATTGAAGATCATCATATGCCAGAACAAAACATAAAATATGGTATGTTTCCTTACGACAAAGAAAATGATGGTGTTGGTGGAGGCTTGGCACAAATGGAAGGGTTAAAACCCACTACAGACGGCCCAACTATGTATTTAAACGGCGGAGATGATTTAGCTATTGCATTAGAAAAAGTGAAAATTGCTGGAGGTAAAGTAACCATACCTAAAACAGATATTGGAGAGAATGGGTTTATGGCCCAATTTATAGATTCGGAAGGTAATAGATTGGCTTTACATTCTTGGAACTAACCTGTAACTAGATAGCGATTTGGCTATCAGTTCGCTATCTTTGTTATCATGTCTCAGTTATCTAGACTTATTTCTATTCTCACGCAGTTAAAATCAAAAAGAATTTTAACCGCCACAGAACTCGCTCGTAAATACGATGTAAGTATTAGAACTATTTATAGAGATATAAGAAAGCTGGAAAATGCGGGTGTACCTGTATATTCCATAGAGGGAAAAGGGTATTCTCTAATGGACGGCTATCAAGTAGCTCCTGTTCAGTTTACCGAAAAGGAAGCCAACGCGTTAATTACAGCACAACACTTAGTTAAACAAACCAAGGATACTTCTTTTATGTACGACTTTAAAGAGGCTTTAACCAAAATCAAATCTGTCTTTAAAACTTCTGTATTAGAAAAAAGTGAAGTTCTGAATGATAAAATTTATGTTTTTGATGAGCATTACAACGAAAACATACACAGCAATGCCTTGTCTGAAATACAACTGGCTATTACTCACTTGAATTATGTTGAGATTCATTACAAAAAAGCAGATGATGTAGAGGCTACCATTAGAAAAATAGAACCTTATGCTTTTTATTCTACTCAGCAAAAATGGATATTGGTAGCTTGGTGTTATCTAAGAAACGAATACAGGTCTTTTAGAATTGACAGAATTTTACATTTCAAACTCCTAACTGAAAAGTTTGAGGATAGAAAATTTACGCTACAAAAATACTTTGAGCCATACTTTGATGTACAGAAAACTAAAAAACAAAAGCCTTTGTAAAATTTTACAAAGGCTTTTGTTTACATTATTTATTAAAGGATTAAGCTTGATACATTTTAGCTCTTAACTCTTTAATTTTAGGATCTTCTAAATACTCATCAAAAGTTGCGTATTTATCAATTACTCCTTTTGGTGTAATTTCTATAATTCTGTTAGCTACTGTTTGTGCAAATTCGTGGTCATGCGTAGAAAACAACACCGTTCCTTTAAAGTTTTTTAGGGAATTGTTTAATGCTTGGATAGATTCTAAGTCCAAGTGATTTGTAGGTTCATCCAGTACCAACACGTTAGCTCTGGTCATCATCATTCTAGATAACATACAACGCACTTTTTCTCCTCCAGATAGTACATTACACTTTTTTAAAGCCTCTTCTCCACTAAAAATCATCTTCCCTAAAAAACCTCTCAAATGTACCTCTTCTCTTTCTTCTTCTGTTTTTGCGTATTGACGTAACCAATCTACCAAATCTAAATTTTCATCCACAAAAAATTCTGAGTTGTCTGATGGTAAATAAGACTGATTGGTTGTAATTCCCCATTTATATTCTCCAGTATCAGCAGATTCGTTCCCCATAATTGTTTGGTAAAATGAGGTAACTGCTTTGGAGTTTTTAGATACGACTAGTACTTTATCTCCTTTAGATAAGTTAATATCTATTCCACTAAATAAAACCTCTCCTTCAAAAGATTTTGATAGGTTTTCTATGTTTAAAATTTGGTCTCCTGCTTCTCTATCTCTATCAAAAATAATAGCAGGATATCTTCTACTGGAAGGTTTAATTTCATCAACATTCAACTTTTCTATCATCTTTTTACGAGAAGTGGCCTGCTTAGATTTTGCTACGTTTGCAGAGAAACGACGAATAAAATCTTCTAATTCTTTCTTTTTATCTTCAGCTTTCTTATTAGCTTGTTGACGTTGTTTTGCTGCTAACTGAGAAGATTCATACCAAAAAGAATAGTTTCCAGAGAAATGATTAATTTTTCCAAAGTCGATATCTGAAATATGTGTACAAACAGCATCTAAAAAGTGACGGTCATGCGATACTACAATTACGGTATTCTCGTAATTAGCTAAAAAGTTTTCTAACCAAGCAATGGTTTCAAAATCTAAGTCGTTGGTAGGCTCATCCATAATCAACACATCAGGGTTTCCAAATAAACATTGTGCTAATAACACACGTACTTTGATTTTACCATCTAAATCAGCCAACAAAGTGTAATGTAAATCTTCTTTAATTCCTAAATTAGATAACATGGTTGCAGCAGCAGAATCGGCATTCCATCCGTCCATTTCTTCGAACCTTACTTGTAATTCCCCTATTTTCTCAGCATTTTCATCTGTGTAATCTGCATATAAAGCATCAATTTCCGTTTTAATTTTGTGTAACTCTTTGTTACCCATTAAAACAGCTTCTAAAACAGTGTACTCATCAAATTCGTAGTGATTTTGAGTTAATACAGACATACGCTTTCCTGGATCTAAACTAACGTGACCAGAAGTAGCTTCCATTTTTCCAGAAATAATCTTTAAAAATGTAGATTTACCTGCTCCATTTGCTCCAATAACTCCGTAGCAATTTCCTTGCGTAAATTTTGTATTCACCTCATCAAACAATACTCTTTTTCCGAATTGTACTGACAAATTTGATACTGTTAACATGCTTAATATTTTAAATTCCGTGCAAAAATACAAAAACGCGTTTATTGTTTTACACGATAAACCAATAATAAAAAGAATTAATTGATTTAATTTGCAAATTGTAAAACCATGTCACAATGTCCCAACCCAATAACCCTTTACACGGAATTAAACTCGCTGATATTTTAACGGAGCTAATTGAAAACTTAGGATGGGAAGAAATGAATAAAGAAACAGGTATTAACTGTTTTGCTAATCATCCTACTTTTAAAAGTAGTCTTAAATTTTTAAGACAAACTCCTTGGGCAAGAAAAAAAACCGAAGATCTATACCTAGACTGGTTAGAATACAAAGCACTACACAACTTATAGGTTAATCCAATAATTTAACGTATATTTGCATTTTTATAATCAGATTTGCAAACTAGTCGTAATATGTTTGTGAGTCATTAAACAAACAATATGTCGACATTTAGCGAATTAGGTTTGAAAGAAGAAATTCTTTCGGCCTTGATTGATATGGGGTATGAAACTCCATCAGAAATTCAAGAAAAAGCAATTCCCCAAGTAATTAATTCTACAGACGATTTAAAAGCGTTTGCACAAACAGGAACAGGAAAAACTGCTGCTTTTAGTTTACCAATTATACAACAAATTGATGTAGATAACCAAAACGTACAAGCTATTATTTTATCGCCAACGCGTGAATTAGCAGTACAAATTGGAGATCAAATCCAAAAATTTTCTAGAAATATTAAAGGTTTAAAAACTGTTACCGTTTACGGAGGTACTAGTTTAGAGGATCAGGCTAGAAAATTAAACCGTGGTGCTCAAATAGTTGTGGGTACTCCTGGTAGAACTGTAGATTTAATCAACAGAAGAAAATTAAAATTAGAAAACATTCAATGGCTTGTTTTAGATGAGGCTGATGAAATGTTAAACATGGGATTTAAAGATGATTTAGATGCTGTGTTAGAAGCTACTCCAGAAACAAAGCAAACTTTATTGTTTTCTGCAACTTTTCCAAGAGAAGTAGAAGCTATTGCTCGTAACTATATGCACCAACCTGCAGAAATAGCAGCGGGAACAAAAAACACAGGTTCTGATAACGTAAGTAATGAATATTATGTAGTAACAGAGCGTAATCGTTATGCAGCTATTAAACGTATTGCTGATATCAATCCAGATATTTATGGAATTATTTTCTGTAGAACTAGACGTGAATGTCAAGAGGTTTCAGAAAAATTAATTGCTGATGGTTACAATGCTGATTCTTTACATGGAGATTTATCTCAAGCTCAGCGTGATAATGTAATGCAAAAATTCCGTAACAAGAACATTCAAATGTTGGTAGCTACAGATGTTGCTGCTCGTGGATTAGACGTAAACAACCTTACGCACGTTATCAACCATAAATTACCAGACCAAAATGAGGCTTATACACACCGTAGTGGTCGTACTGGTAGAGCTGGTAACAAGGGAGTTTCTATTGTTTTAGTAACCAATAGAGAGGTAGGAAAATTAAGACCAATTGAGCGTAAAATTCAAAAGAAATTTATCAAAAGAGAAATTCCTAACGGAGAAGAAATTTGTAAAGTTCAGTTGTTCAAATTAGTTGAAAAAGTAAAAAATACAGACATCAATACAGAAGCGATTTCTGGATATCTAGAAAATATTTACGAACAATTTGAAGGTTTGTCTAGAGAAGAGTTGATTCAAAAATTTATTTCTGTTGAATTTAATGCTTTCTTAGAATACTACGCTAATGCTAAAGACATTAACGATACAAGAGAATCTAGAGATAGAGATGATAGAGGAAGAAGAAGAGATGATGAAAATATGACCCGTTTCTTTATTAACATTGGACGTAAAGATAGTCTTACTCCTCCTCGATTGATGGGATTGATTAATGACCAGAACATTACTAACAATGTAGAAATTGGTCAGATAGAAATCTTAGATACTTTCTCTTTCTTTGAATTAGATAAAAACTTTGAAAGTGAAACCATAGAAGCATTTTTAAACAACGCTCCAGAATTTGAAGGAAGATCTGTAAATGTAGAAATCACCAAAAAACGTCGTGCCGGTGGCGGTGGAGACCGTGGACGTGGTGGCCGTGGAGACAGAAGACCAAGAAGAGACGGTGGAAACTTTAGAGGTCGAGGTGGTGATAGAAACGACAGACCTAGAAGAGATAGAGATGCAAACAAAGGAGACTTCAAAGGACGTAGAAGAGATGATAGTGATGGAAACAGAGAAAGATCTTCTCGTGTACAGAACAAATCTTGGGGACGTAAAAGAGATTAACTCAACATCCAAATAAAAACAAAGGGCTATTATTTAAATAATAGCCCTTTGTTTTTTTACAACATCTTGTTATTATATACGTTTAATTTCTTTGTAATATTTTATATTTGAAACTATGAAAAAAACATTTGTAGCTATACTGTTGATCCTTTTTTCTATAGGCTGTCAAGACGAATTTTGTTTGGATGACACTACTCCAAATCTTATTATTAGATTTAGAGATATCAATACAGATACTATAAAACCTATTACACTCAACGTAGGAGCTATTAACTTAGATACTCTTATTAGAAACACTGCATTGGATTCGTTGGTAATTCCTATCAATACACAATCTAATTCAGTGACCTATTTTTTAGCTAGAGTGGTTAACGACAGTGTACAAAGCTCAGAAACCATTACCCTTAATTACGATATTGAAGATGTGTATGTCTCAAAAGAATGTGGCTTTAAAAGCACATTTAAAAACGTATCAATCTCTACGACCAATAATGATTGGCTACTTGATGCTAAAAGCTTAACTAGTAATATTACTAACGAAAATAATGCTCATGTTGAAATATTGCACTAGACTTATTTTAGTGATTATTTTTGTTTCGCAAAACATACACGCGCAACAAAACGCTCTATCTACAAAAAAAGATAGTTTGCAAATAAAAAACGTTAATTATCACCCTAAAACATATGGATTGAGGTTAGGTGTAGATATCATAAAGCCGATACTATCTTATACCCAAGAAGATTTTAAGGGCATTGAAATCGTAGGAGATTGGAGATTAAATACTCGTTTATTTATTGCAGGCGAATTAGGGTATTCTGATAAAACTATCGATGAAGAAAATTTTAATCATACCGTTACAGGACAATATGTAAAAGCTGGTTTAAATTACAATTTATACACAAATTGGCTTAATATGGATAACGAATTGTATGTAGGTTTTAGGTATGGGTTCAGCAATTTTAGTAATCAGCTTAATCATTATACTATTTTTCAAGAAGGTACTTATTTTCCTATTCGAGAAATCAATGATGCAACTAAATTTGAGGCACTCAATGCTCATTGGGTAGAGTTGGTCGCTGGTGTTAAAGTAGAGGTAATAAGTAACTTATATTTGGGGTTTATGATAAATATTAGCAAAATCATCACAACTAAAGAACCCAATAATTTTGAAAACACCTACAGCCCTGGTTTTGGCAGTATTAGTCAAAACGGGAACGGATCCAATATAAATTATACGATCTCTTATAGAATTCCTATTTACAAAAAATAATATGCAAAAAATTCCTTCCGTAAATCTTGAGCTTTTTTTAACTAATGAACCCTCTAAAAAGCAACAATTCGTCAACGAAATTGGAAATGCTTTCCATACGATTGGATTTGTAGCCCTTAGTGGTCATTTTTTATCTGAGGAGTTGATTGAAGAACTGTATAAAGAAATTAAAAACTTTTTTGATTTACCTGAAAACATCAAATCCAAATACGAGATAGAAGGATTGGGTGGACAAAGAGGCTATACCTCTTTCGGAAAAGAAAGTGCAAAAGGAAAAAAAGAAGGAGATTTAAAAGAATTTTGGCATTTTGGACAATATGTAGATGATAAAACTTCGTTGCCAAAAAGTCTACAGAGAGTTTTAATTCCTAACGTTGTAGTAGAAGAACTTCCTAATTTTAATGCGGTAGGAAAGAAGGTATATCAAGAGCTAGAAAAAACAGCCAAATACGTTTTAAGAGCGTTGGCTATCTACTTAAACATTAATGAGTATTATTTTGATGAGTTTATTAAAAACGGAAACAGCATATTAAGACCTATTCACTACCCTCCTATTAAAACAGCTCCTAAAGGTGCCGTGAGAGCTGCCGCACACGGAGATATTAATTTAATTACGCTATTGATGGGTGCACAAGGCAAGGGTTTGCAAGTCCAAGACCTTAACGGTAATTGGATTGATGCTATTGCGCAACCCGATGAACTGATGATTAATGTTGGAGACATGCTTTCAAGACTAACCAACAATAAACTAAAATCTACCATACACCAAGTAACAAATCCTCCTAAAGAATTATGGAATACATCAAGGTATTCTATTCCATTCTTTATGCACCCTATCCCAACGATGGACTTGACTTGTTTGAATAATTGTGTATCATCGAATCATCCAAAAAAGTTCGATGACATTACTGCAGGTGCATATCTTATAGAAAGATTAAAAGAATTAGGATTAATAAACTAATGTTTATAGGAATATTGCACTAAATCATTAAATTTGTTAACATAAGTTTAATGATAAATGTCAAGCATTCCAAAAAAAACAAGAAGGAGACGAAAGAGCAATAGGAATCCGAACGAGATAAGTACCTCTAAATTAGTATTTATACTCATAGGAACCGTTTGTATACTTTTTGGAATTTTAGTGGGAGACATTAATATCAATCATATCAAAATACCTTTTTACTATTTAATTATATTGGGTTTACTTTTTCAGGGTTTCTGTGTACTTTTGTTTGTAAAGGAAAACACTATAAAATCTACCTAATGCCTAAAAAATTAAACGACCTTTCTGCGCTCGGTGCTTTTGCCTATTCAACTAATGATGATGTTTATTTTGATAGTGGAGAAAAAGAAAACGAAACTTTGCCCAATCACAAACAAAACCTGGAAGCTGTCTTTTCTAACAAAGGAAGAGGTGGTAAAACGGTAACTGTTATTCGTGGATTTATTGGAACTGACAATGATTTAAAAGCTTTAGGAAAACTTTTAAAAAATAAGTGTGGAGTTGGTGGAAGTGTAAAAGATGGAGAAATTATTATACAAGGAAACGTGAGAGATAAAATTATGGATATCCTCACTAAAGACAATTACAAAGTAAAAAGAGTTGGGGGTTAGCCTTGCAAAACTCGAATAAACACTCTGTGAGGCTGTATTAGAATAATAATATTATATAACTCTATTTAGAGAATTAAAAAAGCGACTTCCAATATTGGAAGTCGCTTTTTATTTGATTTGTACAATAAATATTAATTACTGTATAATTAACTTTTGCGTAGTCAATTTATTTTTTGCCTCAATACTTAGCACATACATACCCGGAGTTAAACTAGATACGTCTATAGATGTATTGTCTACATAGTTTGTTATTGACTTTACGAGCGTACCATCAAGACTGTAAATTTGAACGGTTCCATTAGCTGCTAGTAAGTTTATCTTAATACTATTTATTGCAGGATTAGGATAAGCACTTACCTTGTTAGTAGCAAAAAGAACTTCATTAGAAAGTGTAGACGATTCTACAAACGTAACAGACACTCTGTTAGACTCAACAGAATTCTCTTCTAACATGGTAATACTGGCTGGAGCCATCGGTTCAAATACATCGTTATTTGCTTTAGTGAGAAGCTCCTCTTCTCTATCTACATCAAATAAATCGAATACATCGCTATCTAACACAAATAAATCTCCGTTAGGATCTAGTGTGATATCTTGTACGTTAAATAATAAGTAAATTTCATCATCAGCCGCATCTTCTCCAAATAAAGCAACAGTATAACCTCTCATTAAACCAGAAAACGGTATTGATATATCATCCTCGTCTTCTTCGTCTAAATCATCTTCTTCGTCACCATCATTGTTTACTTTAAACACTGGTCCATCAAATATAAACGGGGAAGGTTCTACCTTTAAAATAGCAGCAATGCCTCCAAGAGGTTCTTCTACATTTACAGATCTAACTAATTCACCTTCACCAATTTCCAAATCATCTTCAAGATCTTCATTATCAGGTGTTATCAAAATATTAAAGCTTGGTAATGAGTTTGTAAAGTTAGCTTTAGATTGTTTTGTAAGAAAAACATCACCTCCAAATGGCCTAGGAAAGTCATTATTTACAGTAAAATCTTTAATGTTGGTACCTCCAAAATCTATGTCTTCAAAACTAATAAATGTAGTTGCAAAAGCACTTGGACTGTCATCTTCGCTAGGACTTGAAATAACTGATGAAAAATCAAGTTCAAGCGGAAAGCTCTCAATACCTACAAGCGATTTATCGTTATTGATAAAATATACATTACCCAAATTATCAGTCTTAATTTTGCTGATTTTATTTTCGGAGAAAGGAATTTCTTCATCAATAGATATTAAATCACCATCATCAACGAAACCACTGAATAATGCGTAATTGATACTTGGATCCTCGCTTGGCTCACTATCTGATGAAAAATTTGCTTTAGCAGGAATAACAACATCATGCTCAACATTCTTTCTTACAAAATACAATCGATCGAATCCTATGGTTGGTGATAGTAAAGCAATTTCTGTTATTCCAAAGTTTACAAACAAAGTAGTAGATTCAGAACCATCTTCTTCGTCGTAATATACTTCTTTAATCGCCCTCTCATAATTTTCATCATCAACAAAGTCTACTGTACTTTTTGCTGATAAGGTAGCTAAATCCTCCTCATCATCATCGAGATCTTCAATGAATCCAGAAAAATCTTCTAAGACATATAATCTATGGGCTCTTGTAATTTCAAAGTCGTAAATTTTGTTCGATGTAGAATACATTAAAATCGCTTCATTGTCAAAATCATCATCATCTTCTTCTCCATCAATAACAATATTTTTTGTTTTATTGGCTTTTGAAGGAAGTGGAATTGGTCCTGAAAGTCTTTCATTTACAAAATAATTTTGTCTGTAAATCTTGTACTCTTTTTCTAAAGTATCATCATTTAACACTTCTACTAACGTAAATAAAAAACCTTGCTCATCTCTTCTATCTTCATTCGCCAAAAAGAATTTAAAGGATTTAATTGCTCCTTCCTGTTCATTTTCCAAAGTGTTTCTAATCACTTCATTTTTTACTTGAGCAAGAAAATAAGTATCCTTATCTTCTACAACTGTATCATCGTCGACTTCTGTTTCAAATGGACTTTCGAATGGGTTATCATACCACTTTAATTCAAATCCCAATTGAGTATTAAATTGTTCTTCAAAGTCACTTAATTTCCCCTCAAAATCATTGGAAAATTCTATTTCCTCATCTCCAATCTCAGTAATAGTTACAGGAACTAAAGGTGCGAACGGAACTAGAAAAGGAAGTGCTGAAGGGTTTAATTGAGCGAAGTAAGTAGTTCCGCTTACAATTTTAGTATCTCCACTTAAGGGTGAATCAGTAGAAAAAGGTGTAGTATAGATAAAAACAGGAAGTTCTGGTTCTTCTTCTACAATATCGACCTTAAGTTCATCAGCTTTAGGCAGAAATATGTCTCCACCTATACTATTTAACAATTCTTGTTGAACTTGATTGTAAACATCTCCTAGGGTTTTGTTTTCATCTGTAGTATAGATGATACTTAATTCTTTAGGAGGGTTAAAAAAATTTATTCTTTGCGAATTCGCTTGTTTAGCAAAAAAAAGCAACGTAAAGAGGGTTAGACCTTTAATTGCTCTCATTGAGTAATTTTTCATCATAATTTATCTTGTTTTTGTTTAGGCTATAAAGATAAACTTTTGTTTATAACAAACATCATCCATCATAAAAAATAAATCCCTTAACCTTTTAATTTACAGACAATAACATTTTTATGAGTTATCGATTTTAAATATTAGCTATTGGCATTGCTTTAATATTTAGCATGAGTTTTTCTTATGATTTAATTAAAAAACCTCGTTCTATCCATTGATAGAACGAGGTTTTTTAATTTTGACACAGCCCTCAATTATGCTAAACACCAATCTATGGGTTGTAATCCTTCTTTTATCAAATACTCGTTAGTTTCACTAAAATGATGATTGTCAAACCAATAACCTCTGTTAGCGCTCAAGGGTGACGGGTGACCGGTGGTTAAAACATGATGTTTATTTGCATCAATCTTCTTTCCTTTTTTCTTAGCAAACCCTCCCCACAATAAGAATACAACACGTTCTTTTTGATTTGATACTGCTTGAATAACCGCATCTGTAAAAGTCTCCCACCCTTTTCCCTGATGCGAACCCGCTTGATGCGCTTGTACCGTTAAAGTTGCATTTAATAACAGAACACCTTGTTTTGCCCATGCAGATAAGTCTCCGCTTTGGGGATAACTACATCCTAAATCTTTTTCCAATTCTTTAAACATATTAATTAACGAGGGCGGATGATTGATACCGTTGTGCACGGAAAAACAAAGACCGTTTGCTTGATTAGGCCCATGGTATGGATCCTGACCAATAATAACAACTTTAACATCGTTAAATGAGCAATGGTTAAAGGCCGCAAAAATATTTTTGCCCGCAGGATAACAGGTATGATTTGTATATTCTTGCTTTACAAATTCAATTAAATCTTTAAAATAAGGTTTTTCAAATTCTGTATTCAGTTGTTGTTTCCAACTTTCTTCTATCTTTATATTCATATCGTTTTTATATAAGTAATAAAGTAATTTGACTACGATATTACTACTATTTTTATAATTACTTTTGCTCGTATCCTAAAATAATTAACCGAAATATTACATGGCATCCATTTCCGATAAAACCTTACAGGATTTAGAATTTTCTATCATCTTACAAAGTATTTCACAACACTGTGGTTCTGAAAAAGGAAAAGAAAAAGTATTGAACATCATCCCTTTTTCTAACAAACCCGATTTAGAAATTGCACTCGCTCAGGTAAACGAATATTTAGGCTCTTTAATTAGTGAAAACCGCATACCGAATCATTATTTTGATGATATTGAAAAAGAAATACAGTTGCTAAAAATTGAAGGGAGTAAACTTTTACCAGAGTCTTTTTTAAAAATTGCCAATATTTCTAATACTGTAAACGAGATTATTTTGTTTTTTAATAAATACACTGAGTACTACCCTGAATTATTTCGTTTAATCTCTCCAATTGAATACACCAAAAATATTGTAGATGAGATTTTTAAAATTATCTCTACCTACGGAGAAGTACTCAACAAAGCATCTCAGCATTTAAACAATATTAGAAAAGACTTAAATGTGGTAAGAAGCCAAATTGGAGCATCATTTAATAGAGAATTATCCAAGTATGCCAAAGCTGGTTTTTTAGATGATATTAGAGAATCTTTTATAGAAAATCAACCTGTGTTGGCTGTCCAAGCCATTCATAGAAAAAAGGTGAAAGGGAGTATTATGGGAACTTCTAAAACCGGAAGCATTATTTTCATTGCTCCGGAAAGTTCTCTTAATTTTAATAGAAAATTACAAGAGCTTGTTTTAGAAGAAAAAAAAGAGATCGATAGGATTTTGAGAATTTTAACAGATGACCTTAGAGTTTATCATCCGTTATTACAACAATATTTAGAAATTTTAGTGCATTTAGATGTTTTAAAAGCCAAAGCGTTGCATGCGCAAGAAATTGAGGGTATCAAACCTGTGTTCTCAAAAAACAAGGAGGCAGATTATATCAATGCTTACCACCCTATTCTACTTGAAAAGAATAAAAAACTGAACATAAAGGTTATTCCCCAATCCATCAAACTAAATAAAGAGCAGCAAATTATTGTGATATCGGGACCAAACGCGGGTGGTAAAAGTATCACGCTTAAAACCATTGGTCTGTTACAAGTAATGATTCAAAGTGCTATTTTAATTCCTGTACACGAGCATAGTTCTATCCATTTCTTCGATCATATTTTAACAGATATTGGAGATAATCAATCTATAGAAAATCAGTTGAGCACCTATAGCTATCGACTTAAAAACATGCGAGGTTTTTTAAAAAAATGCACCAACAACACCTTGTTTTTAATTGATGAATTTGGAACGGGTTCCGATCCTGAACTAGGTGGTGCTTTGGCAGAAATATTTTTAGAAGAATTTTATGAGCGTGGTGCCTACGGGGTGATTACTACACATTACACCAATTTAAAGGTCCTGGCAGATGAATTAGAAAATGTGGTAAATGCAAATATGGCTTTTGATGCAAAATCGTTAGAACCTTTGTTTACACTGCTTATTGGGCAACCAGGTAGTTCTTTTACTTTTGAGGTTGCTCAAAAAAATGGAATTCCGTACAGTTTAATTAACCGAGCCAAAAAGAAAATTGACAAGTCCAAGGTTCGTTTTGATAAAACTATTTCCAAACTACAACAAGAAAGAACCAATTTACAACGCAACACTTTGGATATGGAACACCAAAGTTCTAAAGCCAAAGAGCACGCTGATATGTTGGCAGAAAAAGAAGCAAGAGTGCAAGAAAAACTTGAGAGTTTTCAGGCATTATACGACACGAACCAAAGGATTTTAGGGATTGGTAGAAAAACTAACGAGCTATTTAATAAATACTTTCAAACCAATAATAAAAAGGAGTTTAAAACTGAGTTTGATAAATGGGTTTTGATAGAAAAAGTAAAATATGAAAAAGCACACCCCAAAATAAAAAAATCCAAAACTCAAAAAGTTAAAGAAAAACAACAAAAAGTTGCTGTGGCTAAAGCTCTCAAACAAACTGAAAAAGAGGTTTTAGACAAAGTGACCACGGTAAGGGAGGAGAAAAAGAAAGAAGAAAAAATTGCTGCTGAAAAAAAAGCTAGTTATGTTTTTAAAATTGGAGATAAAGTAAGGCTGGTAGACAGCAGAGCGTGTGGTACCATTGAAAAAATAGATAAAAAGAAAGTAACCATTAATTATGGTATATTTACTACGACTACTACCTTAGAAAAAATAGAGTTAGTGGTCGCAGCTAAAAGAAAGAAGTAATATACTGATGATTTTAATAGGGTTATTCAAATAAAATTACTGGAATACTAAAACATTAGTGTGTATGATTAACCACATTCTTTAATTTTTTGATAGTTGATGCACACCTCTTATAGATTTGTATTTATGAAAAAGAAATGTTTGACTTATCTCTTTATTTTTTTTCAAGCCGTGTTATGGTCTCAAAATCAGCACGAACCTCAACAATGGAAAGAAGTGGTTACTCCACATACTAAAGTTATCTATAAAGAAAATCAAGAAAAAGATGCTTTAAAAATTGCCAATACCATTGAGTATATTCAAAAACACAATTATAAATCCATCGGTTACCATGGCGAACCGATAGCTATTATTTTAAGAGCCAACACCACACAATCTAACGGATTTGTGACTTACAGCCCTTTCAGAAGTGAATTTTTTAACACCCCACCTCCTACTTTTAACGACTTGGGCACAACGGATTGGCTCAGCACTTTGGCAATTCACGAATACAGACATGTTCAACAATTTTTGAATCACAAAAGTGGCTTTACGAGTATACTTTATAGTTTGTTTGGTGAGTCTGGCTGGGCTGTTGGGAGTATCCTTGCAATCCCTAATTGGTATTTTGAAGGAGATGCAGTAGTAATGGAAACTGCTTTAACAGAAAGTGGTAGAGGTAGATTGCCAAGCTTTACTTCTTTACAACGTGCATTATATCAAGAAAACTCAGAATTATATAGTTACGCTAAAATAAGGAACGGCTCTTATAAAAGTTTGGTTCCCAATCAATATCCCACAGGTTACCAAATGTTGAATTACTATCGAAATCACTATGATCAAAATCAACTAGATGATATTGCTCGAAAAGCATCGTCTTACAGATTTCCTTTTTATAGTTTTAGCCATTTCATGAAAAAAGAAACAGGGCTAACTACAAAAAAACTCTATCAAATATCTGCTAATAGTAACAAGGTTAGATGGCAACAGCAAAGAGATTCTTTAGCTACTAGCAAATATAAATCCTACATAAAACCCTCGGAAACAGTAGCGTTTTATAGTTTTCCGCAAATGATGGACAATAAAAAAATCGTTGCGTTGAAAAGTACCTTGAGTAAAATCCCTGCATTTTACGAAATTGATACTTTGGGAAAAGAGCAAAAAATGACCTCAGCCCACATCAATATAGATGATTACTTTGAGTACGAAAAAAATCAAATTGTATATACAGGAGCTTCTTATCATCCAAGATACAACTATACCGATTACAATGATGTTTATATCTATAACATTGCTACTCAACTGAAAAAGAGACTTTCCTATAAAAAACGATATTTTTCACCCAGCTTTAATAACGACAACTCTAAAGTAGTAGTTGTAGATGGCAACCAAAGCGAAAGTCGTCTGGTAGTTTTGGATAGCAAAGATGGTTCTGTCTTAAAGGAAATTAATTTGACAGGCCATATTAGCAGACCTAAGTTTTACAAGGATGATTCTTTTATTTATGTAAAACAAGAGCATCATAAAGTAGCCATCTTTTTAATTGATAAAAACCTCAAGGAAAAACAAATCACACTTTGGACGAGCCACACTATTAACAACTTATATGTACATCAGAATAAAGTGTATTACAGTGCTTCTTTTAACGGAATAGATAATATTTATCAATCTGCACTAAATACCAACAAACCTAATATATACCAAATAACCAATGTACATATTGGAGCTTATCAGCCCAGCGTAGCAAATGATACTTTGTATTTTACAGAAAGAACCAGTAAAGGCACAAAAATATCGTACACACAAATAACTTCTACTCCTTTTGAGCATAAAGAGCCTGTTAAAATGGATTGGAACAACGATAAAACCGTTGAATTTGAAAAGGGTTCTATCTTAAACAAAATAGACAGCAAGTCATACGCAACTGAGAGCTACAATTCTATTTTGGGAGATTTAAAGTTTCATGATTGGTCTTATGGATTTAATGATCAGATTATTTCTGCAAACGTTACAGCGACCAATCTTTTAAACGACTTTAACTTAGCAGCTGGCACTGAGGTTTATTTAAATGAAAACAATTCTTTTGGGGTTGCCACCGTTGCTTCTTACAAAAAATGGTTTCCTATGATTAGTTTGGGGTTAGAGTACAAACACCGAGATTACAACGATTCTATTAACAGCAACGCTGGTAATATTCAATTCCAACAACTTTCCTTAAACCCAAGTGTTACCATTCCTTTGTCACAAATTAACGGTAATTACAGTAATAACATGACCATCAACGTGGGGTACGAGTACGAGAAAATTTTTGATAGAACCTTTACAGATAACAATAACAATGTTACTCAATTGGACTCTCCTTTTTTTGGTGTTTTAGAAAGTACTGTTTCTCTCTCTAGTCTAAGGCAGAAAGCCAGACAACATATTAACACTCGTGCTGGTTTTTCTAGCTTTTTAAAGTTTGACCAAGCACTAAATGGAATTTTTAAAGGTCATTTTTTCAAAACAAATAATCGTATATTTTTACCAGGATTAATAAGCACGCACAATTCATACCTCACCGCTAACTACCAACTAAATACGGTAAACGATGGCTTTAGATATATTAATTTAAATGCAGATACTTTCAACTATGCAAGAGGATTTGAGACGTTAATAAATAAAAAAGCTTTTAAACTTTCTTACAACTACCAATTGCCTCTGCTATATCCTGATTTTGGACTTTGGGGAATTACCTATTTTAGAAGAATAAGAGCCAACTTGTTTGCTGATTTTAGTAACATAACTCTATATGGTAATCAAAAAACAGAGCAAGATTCTACGGGTTTCGAAATTATTTTTGACAATACTTTTTTTAGTATAGGTGAATCTGAAATTGGACTTGGATATAGAGGGAGTTATTTACTTTCTGATGATATACAGAACCCTAGTCACAAGTATGTAAGTACTTTTTTTATTAGCACAACGCTGTTTTAGTTGCTGTAACAAACGTCTGTGAATTTAATGCTTTAAGTCTAAACTTAGCTGAGGTGTGCTACCTTAGGACCACTTTTTGAATCAACTCTTCCCCTAAAGCTTCGTTCATCATCGTTTGAATTTTTTCTTTGCCGTAACTCAACTCAGTTCTTAGAGAAGCCGAAGAAATATTAACAATTAATGTACCTCCTCTTAATGTGATTTTTTCTGTATAAGATTTTACGCCCGGTCCCATCAATTTAATCCACTCTTCTTCTATAGAAATTTTCTGAAAACCTTTTTCTAAGTTGTTGGCTTTAATAAAGTGCTTCATCAAATCGCTTATCGGATTAGATTCACTATTTCTAACAGCCCTTTGATCTATTTTTCTCTTTGCCATTATAAGTGAAATATTTTGTAGGGTTGATTTGTCTTTTTTACAACAGCCTCTGTTCTGTCGCTATGAGTATCCGTAATAAAAATTTGTCCAAAATGATCTTTGTTCACTAAGTTAATTACTTGCGATACTCTGTTTTCGTCTAGCTTATCAAAAATATCATCAAACAATAAAATAGGTTTTTTACCCGTGAGCTGTTTCATAAACTCAAACTGAGCCAATTTTAAAGCAATCAAGTAAGATTTTTGCTGCCCTTGCGAACCAAACTTTTTAATAGGGTAATCATTCAATTCAAACACCAAATCATCTTTGTGTATTCCTACAGAAGTATATTGCAGTAGTTTGTCTTTAAACAAATTTTCTTCAAATAAATCTAGTAACGGTTTTTCATGAAGCTGCGTTTTATAGTTAATATCTACCTCTTCCTTAGAATTACTAATTTCTTGATAGCAACTATTAAAAATTGGAGCAAATTCTTTTAAAAACCAAACACGTTTTTCATAAATATAGCTACTGAGCTCCTGTAGCTGCTCGTTGTACACACTTAAGTTGAGTCCGTCAAAAACTCTATTCGCTGCAAAATACTTTAGCAGTGCGTTTCTTTGTGCAAGTACTTTGTTGTAGTTTACTAAATTTTGCAAATAAACTGGGTCCTGCTGAGAAATTACTCCATCCATAAACTTACGTCTGGTCTCACTACCCTCTACAATTAAGTCTCTATCCGACGGAGAGATGATGACCAATGGATAGCTGCCAATATGTTCAGAAAACTTTTCGTAGGCTTTTCCGTTTCTTTTTACAATTTTTTTCGTTCCCCTTTTAAGACTACAAACAATTTTATCTAAACGCTCATCGTCCATTAAATAATCTCCTTCAACCATAAAAAAGTCCTCTCCGTGCTTAATGTTTTGAGTTGCTACCGCATTAAAATAACTTTTGGTGTATGACAAATAGTAAATAGCATCTAAAACATTGGTTTTTCCCACTCCATTGTTCCCCACAAAACAGTTTATTTTAGCATCAAATTCAAACAATTCTGATGAAATATTTTTATAATTAACTAGTGATATTTTTTTTAAATGCATTTTTGTTTTATCTCTCTTAAAAAGGATTCGCAATTTATCATTTTTTTAGCGAATCCACAGTTTTGATATTCGATTAAAAAAACTATTTTTGTCCAACTTGGATTAAAATTTAATTATAAAAACATAATATATTCCCATGGCTACATACCAAAAAAGAGGTTATAAGAAATCTGTTGAGATTGAGGAGGAAGAAGTAATTGTAGATAACGAAGGAACTGTGGAAGAAAGCACCACTGCCGAAGTTTTTAATACTTTGGAGGAAACCGCCAACAAATCAGAACAGTTCATAGAGAAAAACAGTAAACCTTTATTAATTGGTTTGGTAGCTGCCGTAGTCATTATCTTTGGATATATTGGGTATACGCAGTTTATTGAAATTCCTACAGAAAAGAAAGCCGCCAATGCATTGGTATACGCAAAGCAAGCTTTTACCAAAGCCAACACTAGTGATAATGCAGATGACTTTAATACAGCTTTAAATGGTGCTGATGGAAACTACGGATTAATTGATATTGCTGACAACTACGGAAGTACAGATGCTGGAAATTTAGCTAAATATTACGCAGGTATTTCTTATTTTAATTTAAAGGAATATGAGAAGGCTATTGATTATTTAAAAAGTGTTTCTACTTCTGATCCTGTTTTAAAAACAGTGATTGACGGAAGTATCGGTGATGCTTACTTTGCGCAAAACAATACGGAAGAAGCTTTGGATTATTTTTCTGAAGCAGCAACTACTTCCCAAAATAAAGCCATCGCTCCTGTTTACTTGTTAAAAGCTGGTAAATTAGCGTTAGCGGTAAATGATTACAGCAAAGCAGAAGAGTTGTTTACAAGTCTTAAAGAAGATTACCCAACATCTTCTCAGGCAACTAACATTGACTTATACCTTAACCAAGCAAAATACGCTAACTAATATGGCTACTACAGATTTGTCTGCTTACGATAAAGAAAGCTTACCGAATGTGAAAGGTTTTAGATTCGGGATTGTTACCTCTGAATGGAATCCTGAAATTACAGAAAACCTAACTCTTGGAGCTATTGACACGTTGTTAGACAATGGTGTTGCTCAAGAGGATATTATTACTTGGAAAGTTCCTGGTAGCTTTGAGTTGATTTACGGTTGCAAAAAAATGCTTGAAAGTAAAAATTTGGATGCCATTATTGCCATCGGAAACGTAATTCAAGGAAAAACTAAGCATTTTGATTTTGTATGCGAAGGAGTAACTCAGGGTATTAAAGACTTAAATATTCAATACAATACTCCTACTATTTTTTGTGTATTAACAGACAACACTAAACAACAATCTATAGATAGATCTGGAGGCAAATTAGGAAATAAGGGGATTGAGTGCGCTGTAGCTGCTATAAAAATGGCTGCCTTAAACAAACGCTAAATCTAACCTACAATACATCAAACATTATTATCGAATTTTTCGTAAATTTGATAATAATGTTTTTTCTTTTACGCTATGTTTAAAACTCCATTCAAACCCACAGGTCACTATGTTTTTGACTACAAACCTCGCTATTATGATGAGCGTAAAGAACGGTTAGAAGCTTTAGAGCAACGCTACAAGCAAGAGAAAAAAGATAGTGTAGACAGCGATTACGAAGTCACGCTCACAAAAAACAATTTGAAAAACGAATGGTCAAGAGCAAAATCTAATCCAGTTCAAGATCATAATTCAAACAAAAGACTAGCCAAAATCATTGTGATTCTTATTTTTTCCACATGGGCTTTTTTTAATTTTGATAAGATAATTAATATATGTCAGACATTATTCAGCTCCTTCCAGACCATGTTGCAAACCAGATAGCAGCTGGGGAGGTCGTACAAAGACCTGCTTCTGTTGTTAAAGAATTATTAGAAAATGCAATAGATGCTGGAGCTCAAAATATACACTTAATTATTAAGGATGCTGGAAAAACATTGATTCAGGTAATTGATGATGGCTCCGGAATGTCTGAAACCGATGCTCGCTTGTGTTTTGAAAGACACGCTACTTCTAAAATTAAAGAAGCAGAAGACTTGTTTAACCTAAACACCAAAGGTTTTCGTGGAGAAGCTATGGCTTCTATCGCAGCCATTGCGCAAATAGAAATGAAAACCAAATTAGCCAGCAATCAGTTAGGTACCTGTATACAAATAGAGGGTAGTAAAATTAATCATCAAGAGGTAGTTCCCACTCCTATAGGAACAAATACAGCCGTTAAAAATTTGTTTTTCAATATTCCTGCACGCAGAAACTTTTTAAAATCTGATGCCGTTGAAACAAGACATATCATTGATGAATTTCAGCGAGTAGCCTTGGTGCACCACGATGTTCATTTTATTTTAAACCACAACAACTCAGAAGTCTTTAATTTACCTGCGGGAAATGCAAAACAACGTATCGTTAATATATTTGGTCACAAAACGAACGAACGTTTAATGCCTATTGATGAAGATACAGACTTATTAAGACTCGAAGGTTTTATTTTTAAACCAGAATTTGCCAAGAAAAAAAGAGGAGAACAATTCTTTTTTGTCAACAACCGCTTTATCAAAAGTCCTTATTTACATCATGCAATTAATGCAGCTTTTGATGGCTTGGTAGAAAGGGGACATCATCCTGGTTACTTTTTGTATTTAACAGTACCTACCAACACTATTGACATTAACATACACCCAACCAAAACAGAGGTAAAGTTTGATAATGAAAAAGTATTGTACGAAATTATAAGAGCAGCCGTTAAACATAGCCTAGGTCAGTTTAACGCAACGGCCTCTTTAGATTTTACTAAGGATAAAGATTTGGAGACTCCCTATCATTACAAAAACAAAACAATTAGCGAACCTCAAATTAGAGTAGATCCTAATTTTAATCCTTTTAAAACAGAAAGTAATTTTAACCCCTTTGAAACTTCATCAAAAGAAACTACTACTAAAAGCAGTTCATCTACTCCTCCATCTTTCTACAAAAAAGACAAAGCGCAGGGAGATTGGGAAACACTATACAACGGTTTAGAATCTGTGGCCAACGTAGAAGTGGAACAAGACAAACTCACTCCTCAACTTTTTGAAACCAAAGAGACTAAATTGATTAAGGACACTTTTCAAATTCAAAATAAATACATTCTTTGCAATTTGAATAAGGGAACTTATTTGGTACATCAACATTTGGCTCATCAACGGGTTTTGTATGAGAATTTTTTAGAGAACATAACCGTCAAGGAAGCATCTAGTCAGCAACTTTTATTTCCGATAAGTATTAATTATAGCAAACAAGAAATTCATATTTTAAAAAACATTAAAGAAGAATTGGAAAGCACTGGCTTTATGTTCGATGAAATAAAAGGTGATAATGTAATTGTGACTGGAATTCCCACCACTATTAGCGAAAGTCAAATTAGCATGGTTTTTGAACAGTTAATTGAAGATTTTCAGGAAGGGATAGAAGAAAACAGCTTTAGTCAATTGGACATGATTGCCAAATCGTTATCCAAAACTTTGGCCATTAAAACTGGAGTCAAACTATCTGATACAGAACAAGAGGGTTTAATTATAGATTTGTTTGATTGTAAAGAATCTAACCTCTCCCCTTTCAGAAAAAAAATATACACCCTTGTCACTAATAAAAAATTAGACACTTTATTCAATTTAGATTAATATGCTTAACAAAATTCCCGAAATAATCAAACATATTATCATTGTCAACATTCTATTTTTTGTTGCAAAAATGGGTATCAAAACGGTTGATTTAAACGAGTTGTTTAATCTACACTATTTTGACAATCCTAATTTTAGATACTGGCAGTTGGTTACAGGTATTTTTATGCATGCAGACATTGGACACCTATTTTTTAATATGTTGGGTTTGTATTTTTTTGGTTCGCCATTGGTACAGTTGTTCGGAAAAGAAAAATTCTTGTTTTTCTATTTTTCGGCAGGTATTGGGGCTAGTTTAATTTACCTTTTAGAACGTAAGTTCGAATTTAATGGAGCTATGGAAGCATTATTAAAAATGGGAGCTTCTAAACAAGAAGTTTATGAATTATTTGACCCCGTGAAAGTGTACGCAGATGAGCATTTGCAAACTGCGAACCAAATTTATAACATGAGGCTTTTAGGGGCTTCTGGAGCTGTGTTTGGTTTGTTAGCTGCGTTTGGGTGGAACTTTCCTAATTCTAAAATGTTTTTAATCTTTTTACCTATTCCTATTGCCGCTAAGTATTTTATTCCTGTGATGGTGTTGGCAGACTTGTTTTCTGGTATTACGGGTCAACCACTTTTGAGTCCTGTAAATACTGCATATTTTGCCCATGTAGGAGGTGCCATTATTGGATTGATTATGGCTGTGATATGGAAAAAAAATCAATTTAGACAGTTTTAAAAATGAAAGCTATTTTTTCTCAAATAAAGTATAAGTACCAAAGCGGAAGTATTGTAGAAAAACTGATAGCGATGAATATCGTTTTTTTTATACTTACTTATTTCGTTGGAGGTCTAGGTCATTTATTTAATCAATCTGGAAATATATTCTATCAATATTTGGCATTGCCTGCTAGTTTTTCTATGTTTTTATTAAAACCCTGGACCATTGTATCTTACGGATTTCTACACAGCGGTTTTATCCACTTGCTGTTTAACCTCATCACACTTTATTACATAGGTAATTTATTTTTAGATTACTTTATTCCTAAAAAGCTACTTACTTTTTACTTATTGGGAACTATTTTTGGAGGTGTTTTGTTTATGTTGGGTTACAGCTACTTTCCCGCTTTGCGAAATAGCAATAGCACGTTGGTGGGTGCTTCTGCTGGAGTTACAGCTATTTTGGTGGGACTGGCTACTTACGCCCCGAAATACGAAATTAAATTTAGGTTTATTGGCTACATTAAATTATCCTACATAGCCATCGGTTTTGTTGTATGGGATTTAATTAGTTTGGGAACTACAAACACAGGTGGACATTTAGCGCACTTAGGAGGAGCACTTTACGGATTTCTGGTAGTGTACTATGATGGTTATTTTAAACTCCCTAGTTTTAAGCAAAAAAACATATTCAAGAAAAAAAATCCTTTAAAAACTAGCTACAAATCAACGCACAGAAAAAACACACAAAATTCGTCAACTGACAATCAAGAAAAAGTAGACAAAATACTAGATAAAATAAGCAAATCTGGATACGAATCTTTATCCAAAGAAGAGAAAGCCTTTTTGTTCAAACAAGGGAAGAAATAATTGATGAAGAAACTAAATGTTTTAGATAAATTTCTGTTTCTGCTAAACAATATAGCAGCCGTACTTTTATTGACTACTTATGTAGTGCCTTTTGTAGATCCTGATAATTTTCCTAGCATTGCAGTACTTAGCTTGCTATATCCTACGCTTTTAACTATCAATTTATTTTTTGTCCTTATCTGGGTCATCAAATTAAAATCTCATTTTTTAGTTTCTCTTATCTTTATAGGTTTTGGGTATCAGCACCTAAAAGCTCTATTTCCTATGAACAGTAGTTCGGAAGTTACTCCATCAGACCTATCCGTATTAAACTATAATGTAAGACAATTTAATGTTTACAAGTGGATAAAAAACAAGCATTTAAAAAGTGATATTGCTAATTTTATCACTCAAGAAAATCCAGATATTGTTTGTTTTCAAGAATATAAAAACACCAAAAACTTTTACATAAAGTATCCGTACCATTATATAGAAAAAACAAGTTCGGCAGGACAAGCCATTTACAGCAAACACAAAATCATCAATAAAGGGTCCTTAGATTTTTCAAAGTCTTCTAACAATGCCATTTTTGTAGATATAAAAGTGAAAAATCAAATTGTTAGAGTTTACAATGTTCACTTACAATCTTTTAGTTTAGATACTAAAAAACAATACTACGGTAGTAGCAACAATACGACCCTTCTAAATCGCTTTAAAAAAGTCTTTAAAAAACAGGCCGACCAAATTAAGTTGATTAAAAAACATATCAGTACCTGCAAGTACCCTACTATTTTATCTGGGGACTTTAACAATACGGCTTTCTCTTGGAATTATAAGCAACTTACGGAAAATCATAAAGATGCTTTTGTAGAAGCTGGTTTTGGACTTGGAAAGTCGTATAATTATTTTTTACCTTTTAGGATAGATTTTATCTTTCCCGAAAAACACATGGAAGTTCAGGCTTTTGAAACCTATAAACTAAAACTATCTGATCATTATCCAATCATGGCTAAAATTAATTTTAATAATTAGTATATTTGATCACATGAAGACAAAGACATTGCCATATATTCTAATTTTTTTAAGTATTCTATCAGTTACCTCTTTCGCTCAAGAAAAAGAAGTGAGGACTTATGAAAAGCCAGAGCAAAAAAGTAAAATGGTTAAAAGACTTAAGCCATACAAGAAAAAAGAGAAGTTTAAAGTAAAAAAATTAAAACCTTATTCTTTAGAAACAAATGTGGATAAGGATTTTTATTCTGTTTTTACCGATTTTAGAATTCCTGTAAGAGAAAACGTCAATGAATCTGACTTATTAGATGAAGGTTGGACAACCGAAGAAGGACGATATGCTTTTAGATGTAAGAATGAAGAAAGAGTACGACTTACTTTTTGGGCTTTAAATGTGGAGGACAGCCCGTACGAGGGTTCTGAATTTATCAACGTAACTCACGAGTCTGACACTTGTGACGAAAATGATATTACCTACAGTCATAAAGCACCCAAAGTGACTTCCAAAAAATTTAAATCGTCCACTAAAAAAAGAACGTCAACTGAGGAAAAAACTCCTAAAGAAGATATAGTTACCAAGTTTAAAAAAGAAACTAAAAAGAAGAAAAAGAAAGCTTGGGAAGGAGTAAAAAAATAATATGATTCAAAAAAACATCTATAGCTTATTCATAATTTGTTTATTATCTATAAGCCAACAACTATTTTCTCAGGATTTAATTAAATTCACGCTTAAAGGGAAAATATCCAACGCTATTGACAGTACTGCTATTGAAGGTACTACACTACTGAACTTATCTACCATTAACGGAACCTTATCTGGAAAAGAGGGGTTGTTTGAAATTGATATTAAAGAAAGTGATACGTTATTGGTGTCTCATATTGGTTACGAATCTATCAAGCTAAAAATTACCAGAGATTTGTCTAAAGGAACTGAACTAAACATTGAATTGTATCCTAAAGTTGAAGCGTTAGAAGAGGTGCGAATTGGTTACAAGCTCATCGGTATTTTAGATATTGATGTTAAAAATGTTCCCAAAGACAAGTTTAATAGAATACACGTTAATGGTTTACCTCAAACTTATGAGGTTAGAAAAAACAACAACGATGTATCTGGTTTAAGTGTAGGAAAAGCACTGACAAACCCTGTTGATTTTGTGTATAATTTGTTTGGAAAAAAACCCAAAAAGCTAAGGGATTTAAAAGAGCTTAAAGAAAAGGATGCTACTAGGGAAATTCTGGCCAATCGATTTGATCGAGAAATTATTCTGGACTATTTACAGATGGACATCAACGAGTTAACCGAGATATTAGCTGAATGTAACTACTCCCCCTATTTTATTCAAAAAGCTACAGACTTACAGTTAATTGAAGCCGTTTTAGAATGTTATGAAAACCACAGGGCTTTAAAAAAAGGAAGCACATTTAAAGAAAGAACCGTTAAATAATAGACTCTCCATTTAAATTTGTGGTTAGAACGCTACTCATATAATCCAAGAAAGGTCTTGCTGCTTTAAACGATTTTATAATTTCGTTGTAAAAGTTATTTGATAACACTTCTTGATCACTAAACTTTCTTAAAAGCATAAAATCCTTTTTTCTGATAAGCTCTATAGCCTCGTGTTCCTTGTCAAATCCTTTAGGAGCTGTTTTTAGAGACTCTCCTGCGTGAAAGCCACCAAAAGTATCCTTAATATCTGGGTGATTCAAGATTTCTCTTATTTCAGAAGCATCTATTTCAAATTCTTTTCTAATTCTTAATAAATCTTCTTTGTTGGGCTGCCAAAATCCGCAAGCAATAAAAGAACCTTTGGGAGTGATCTCTACATGGTAACCTCCTCTCAGTGCTTCGGTTGCCCTTTTATAGCTGCAACTTCTATATATTTTATAAGGAGACTTGTCTTTAGAAAAACGTACATCCCTGTATATTCTATAAGCTTTCATTGCCTCTATATCATCTTCCTCTTTTACCCCCTCCATTACTTGAGTAAAAAACAATTTCAACTGCTCCTCTTCAGTCACAAACCTCGGCTTGTGTTCAGCAAACCATTCCCTGTTGTTGTTCTCTTTTAATTGATTTAAAAACTCAAAAATTGAGGGTGCTATTTTTACGGACATATGATTGTTTTTGATGAATTTTAAAAGTACAAATTCTTATCAAAAAACTAGTTTTTTAAACGATGAAAGTTGCTACCAAACAAACAAAATATCGTAAATTTATAGCGGTGTTTTTGAACGCAAAAACTCCAATAAAATAAGGATGCTGTTCAACAATTTTCAACATTGAATCATGTTGAAAATCTAAACCCTACCCTACATGGAAGACATGATTTTTTACGATCGTTTACAATTTGCTTTTACGATTACTTTCCACTACATTTTCCCTCAACTTACCATGGGACTTTCGCTTATTATTGTTCTTTTTAAGGCCTACTACTTAAAGAACAATCAGGAAGTTTACAACAATGCTGCAAAGTTCTTTATGAAAATTTTTGCTATTAATTTTACCATGGGTGTAATTACCGGAATTCCAATGGAATTCCAATTCGGAACTAACTGGGCTAAGTTCTCTGAATTAACGGGTGGAATTATAGGACAAACCTTAGCCATGGAAGGAATTTTCTCTTTCTTTTTAGAATCGTCTTTTTTAGCCTTATTCATTTTCGGAGAAAAAATCATGGGCCAAAAACTACATCTGCTAACCGGATTTTTGGTTTTCCTAGGCTCTTGGGCTAGTGGATACCTAATTTTAGCTACCAATGCTTGGATGCAACACCCAGTTGGATATGAGGTTCTAGAAAACGGAAAATTTGTATTAACTCATTTCTCGGAATTATTTAGCAATCCGTGGCTACTCCCAGCTTTTTTACACAACCAAATGGCATCTATGGTAACATCTTGCATTGTAGTGGCTAGTATTGGAGCTTTTTACCTTTTAATTAACAAATACTCTGAGTACGGAAAACTATTTGTGAAAACAGGAATTATTGGCGGACTTATCTCAAGCATGCTAGTTGCTTTTCCTACAGGAGATTTAAACGCTAAAAACGTAGCCAAATACCAACCCGCTGCCTTTGCTGCTATGGAGGGTATTTTTGAAACAGAAGAAGCCGGTGCCGAAATTGTGTTAATTGGTCAACCCAATATGGTAGAAAAAAAATTAGATAATAAAATAGCCGTTCCCAACGTACTGAGTTTTTTAACCTATCAAGATTGGGAAAAGCAAGTTATAGGAATGGATCATTTTAAAAAGGAAGAATTACCAGATAACATTCCTGCGCTATATTATTCTTATCATATTATGGTAGGCTTGGGGACTATTTTTATAGGTATTATGGGAATTTCCGTTTTACTCCTTTATTTCAAAAAGATTTATGTGTACAAACCCATACTCTGGACTTTACTCTTTTTAGTGCCTTTTCCTTTTATAGCCAATTTAACAGGTTGGTACGTCGCTGAGCTGGGTAGACAGCCTTATTTAGTTTATGGACTGTTAAAAACCGTTGAGGGTATTTCACCAACAGTATCTTCTGGAAACACTTTATTTACCTTGTTGGGGTTTGTAGCTCTATATATGTTATTAGGCTTGTTATTCTTAGTATTGGTCGGTAAAACTATTTATCAAGGTCCTCAACCACAAAATCATTAACGTCATGGAAATATTTTGGTACATTATTATCGCAATTGTTTTAACTGTATTTTTTATTCTAGATGGTTACGACTTTGGTACGGGGATTATACACTTATTTTTGGCAAAATCAGAAAAAGATAAAGAGATAATCTCTAAAGCTGCTGGCTTGTTTTGGGATTCTAACGAGGTTTGGTTGGTTGCTGCTGGGGGTTTAATGTTTATGGCCTTCCCTACTTTGTATGCTTCTGTATTTAGCGGGTTTTATTTGCCTCTAATCATCATTTTGTGGCTAATTATCTTTAGAGCCTTAGGATTAGAATTAAGAGGGCAATTTAACCACAGTGTATGGAAGACTATCTGGGACAGAGCTTTTGGAATTTCAAGTTTGTTACTTGCTTTGTTTTTTGGAGTGGCATTAGGTAACGTTGCTAGAGGGGTAAATTTAGGCGGTGTAGAAAACGGAGTCTCTACTTATGAAGCTCATTATTTCTTTTTACCGCTATGGAACAGTAATTTTAGCCCTACCACTACGCACCCTGGGGTTATTGATTGGTTTACTTTGGTTATTGGGATTATTGCAGTAGTTACTTTAGCTATACACGGTGCCAACTGGATTATTTTAAAAACCAATGCTAGTATAAATACTCAGCTTAAAAGCGTTATTTTAAAACTGAATATCCTTTTAGGGGTGCTCACTATTTTTTCTATTTCTATTTGGCACTTAATAGAGCCTGAGCCGTTGAGTAACTACTTAAAACATCCTTCATTCATCATTTTTCCTTTATTATATTTTACAGGTTTTTTAGGATTGTTTTTTATTAAAAAACTCAAGAAAGAAAGCTATGGATTTATTTGCTCTTCACTTATTATTGTTGGTGGAATTAGCTCAACGTTAGCAACTATGCTCCCTATTTTACTAAGATCTACAAATGATGTCAACTCTAGTTTAACTATCTACAATACGGCTACGAGCAATTATGGTTTGTCTGTAGCATTGCCATGGATAATTATTGGCGTTATTTTAATTGTAGTTTACTTTTTGGTTCAGAAAAAATTAAACGCAGGTAAAATTGATGACAGAGAATACGGTCACTAAACAAAAAAAAAGATGACTCAAACCATCATATCGTTATTAAGTATTCTCTTCGGAATCCTAGGGGCGAGTATTTTCGGAAAACTCAAACCCAAATTTTCTTTAGGTTTAACTAGCAATATTATTGTGGGGGTGTTTGGTAGTATTTTAATTCTCAAAACCTTTGGAAGATTAGGCTTTACTCCAAATCACATTGTTGTCAATCAAAATGTAAACTACATTCTTCTTCTGATAAGTTTGATGATTTCTGGTGTTAGTGGAATATTATGCTTAGTTATTATTTACAAAATTAAAAGAGTTCGTAAGTAATTATTAACGTTCTTACTTACGAACTCTTTTCTATTAATATTCCTGTTTTTCTTCAAAACTAATATCAGTTAGAGTCTTCATAAAAGCAATGAGATCTTTTATTTCTTGTTCTGATAGGTTTAACTCATCAAAAGGCAAAGTTTGATGAAGAACTTTAAAGCCTAAACCTGCTCCACCTCCTTTGTTATAAAAGTTCATCACTTCTTCCAAAGTATTATACACTCCATTATGCATATAGGGAGCCGTTAAAGCGATATTCCTCAATGTAGGTGTTTTAAACATTCCTTTATGGATGTCTTTTTTATACAACCAATAATAACCATCGTCTGTATCTAATTCCTTATTTTTAGCCGTCTTAGATACTCCAATTACCTCTCTTTCCGATTCTGTAAAAAATGGAGGAACCGTACCGTTTGTTAGCGGCATAAAGTGGCACGTTGCACACAAGGCTTTACCCATAAATAAATTCATCCCTCTTTTTTCTGATGCTGAATATGTGTTTTCATCACCTCTTATATTCTTGTCAAACTTAGCGTTAAAACCATTTAAGGTAGATATATAGGCTGATATAGATTTAATGACCTCTGTATTTTTAGTAGGTATTTTACCGTAAGCATCTACAAACATTTTAGTGTAAGTGGTATCTGTTAAAATACGATTAGAAAACTGATGAACTTCTGTGTCAAATTCATTTTTATTTTTAAATACCAATCCTATTTGGTCGTTCAACGTTTTGGATCTTCCATCTAAAAAGAAACTCTTCTGAAAAGCCACGTTAATCAATGTCGGTGCGTTCCTTAAAGAATTATTGCCTCTATTATCTTTACTTGTTTTAAAACCATCTGTGTATGCTTTGGTAGGGTTATGACAAGAAGCACACGAAACTGACTGGTTAGAAGATAGTTTTTTTTCGAAAAACAACTTTTTACCTAGAGCTATTTTTTCTGATGACGGATTTCTGTCTGATGGTTGTGTAAAGTAATTTACATTGAACGAATTATTTTCAAAAAAAGTAGGAGCTTCAAAATTAAACGGAGTTGTATTTACAGGTTCCCAAATCGCAGTTAATTTTCTTACAGCTAACCAATTTCTCGTAATTGGATTTATGTAGTTTTTGATAAAAGTGTATCTATCAAAAGTATCAAAATCATTATTATCCTCAGTAAAACGTATGGCTTTATCAATATTAGTGATTAATTCTTTGTTTAAATCTTTATTTTTAGTCTCTACAATTTCTTGTATGCTGTTTTCATAAACAAATTTTAGTCCTTGCAAAGAAACACCTGTTTCTTGTATTCCCAAATGGCTTACGGGAGTATCAAAACCCGTAATTCCGAAACTCACTATTCTTAGCAGTTGTTGATGTATGGAAATAAAAAAACGTTGACTGTTTATTTTTCTCTTATCAATATTCTTTTGAAGTACGTGCAAAAGACCTCTAGTTAATCTTATTTCTTCTAAATACACTTTTTTAGAAACTCCTCCGTCATAAATAGATTCTTCTATTTTTTGAAGTCCAATAGGAGCTAATACTCTGTGTGTATCATCAGTAAAGTTTGGTAAAGCAGGGCCATTTACTCTGTGACCCACTTCTGGGTTTAAGTACGAAACATAAGGTTCCGCTTTTTTAAATTCGACCCTTATTTTTTTAAACAAATTTTTAGCCTTATCGCTATGGCTCTCGTACATAGCAAGAGAATCTATATAGGTAATTGAATTTTTAATGCTTTGAGTGTAAAATTGCTGTACAGCATCAAAATTGACCTCAGGTGAAATGGTTTTTTCTTTGTTCTTCTCTTTTCTGCAGGAAACAAGGCCTATACAAATAATAAAGAATTGAACGCTCTTATTTATGTCCATGATTAAGTTTTTTTACTATAAAAAGCCTTCACAAATGTGAAGGCTTAAGAAAAATTATATCGTTAAAATTATCTAGGCAAATTTTGTAGCAATACTATTTGACCACCTTGGTTGTGAGGAAAAGCACTTCCTTTTACAAAATCATCATTTCTCCAATAATGTGGTTGTAGATTTAACAAAAATGTATCAGGGATACCAAGTTTATCTGAAACGTCCGTTAAGGCACCAAACTCACCACTCAATCCGGTAGTACCATCTTCTGCTAAATTTTGCTCTACTACTAATTCTAAAACTACTTTTGAATTATTTCCGTCTAAATCTGACTGATAAATGTAGGCAGCATGTCCTCTTGTAAAAGAATTTGGATCTTCTTGCAAGTAGATAAAGTTTTCTGTTACACAAATATTGTCTGGGCTCTGTAAAGTAGCTAAATTTCCGTCCTGATTATTTGTATTTGTATTCCCGCTAATTACTTGCGTTAATTTTCCTTTTAGGGGACTTGCAGCATCTAGTTCCAATTTATAAGCAGTTCCCCAATCGTTATAAGTTCCTCTATCTGGACCACGACCCGTAACAGCAAAATATACATTTCTTCCGTTGTCATCGGACCCTTTTTGATAATCAACATCTTCAACTCTCATAAAAGCAGAAGCTTGTACAGCAACACATGCTGTTTCCATTTCGTTCTTGGTCATGTCCTTACCTCCAACAATTTCCACAAATTCCACATCGTAGGTTTTTTGAAAGTCCAATTGTCCTTCGTTATATATTTCACCTGCGTTTACTACTGTTGTAGTCCCTGCTTCCGAATACTGTTTTAATCTTAAAACATAAATTTTTCCATTCTCTAAATCCTGATCTCCATTTTCGGAGTAATACAATACCACTTGCCCTTGTGAACCACTAGAATCGTCATCTCCCCCAATAATTACAGTTTTGCCAGCATATGCATTTTTAGGTAGTGGTACCGCATTTTCCCATGAGAACTCTCCCAAAGCATCCAATCCAAAATCTGCTGTTGGTGTAGGTGTATCCACGTAGGGATCTATTCCCTTAACGTCGTATGCGATACTTTCAGAGGCTGATAAGAATATATCTTTAGTTCCTCCGTGTATTTCTTTTTCCCACATGGTAGCAGAACATTGACGAGCTCTATCTGCAACCTCTCCGTTTAGCAACCAATCTCCTTTGATAGGATTCATATTTCTGTCAAAAAAAGTACGAGAAACTGAGTAGTCATCCTCTGCGTTAGATAAATAAATGTATCCGTCGCTGTTAGGATCTTTTAATAACCCAGCCCCATCTTGTGCTCCTAATAAAGTAAATCCGTTAGATAAAACGTCCGAAGAACTTAACAAAGAATAGGCTTTTACGTTCTTAAATCCTGAATGTATAGATACTAAGGGTTCTAGATTAGATTTGTTTTCAAAAATAGTTTCTGAGGTAGGTGGTGTAAAATCCATTCCATCTTTTCCATCCACACCATCTTTTCCGTTCGTTCCATCTAAACCATCTTCGCTACAAGAGATAGTGAAACTTGCTATTAAAGCTAAGGGTAATAATTTTAATAAATTTTTCATTTTTAAATAGTTTGTTTTGTTTAATTGATGTTCTCAAAACTACGCCCCATTTAAAACAAAGAGTGTAAGCAAAAGCTTAAGAAAAATGACTCTTTTTGTTAGTTTAACGTAAACATTGTAAAGTTAATGTTTGCCCATTACCACTAGTAGATAACAAACCACCTGTTATCGCTATTCTTCTAAAGTTAAATTACCTAGAAATGCTTATTTAGAATAAACTAAAACATTTACAGTCCAAAAATTTATTCTTCTGGATGGCCTTAAAACTGCTAATAATAATTCAAAAAAAAACTCCAAACTAAAATTTAGTTTGGAGTTTTTGAATATTATTGAACTACTAAGACAACTACTCTTTATGTAAAAAAGCTTGTTTTGCTAATAATTCGTCTTCAGATTCTACAATTTCCTCATCAGGAACACAACAATCTACAGGACATACAGCAGCACACTGAGGTTCGTCATGAAAACCTTTACACTCAGTACACTTGTCTGGTACAATATAATAAACCTCATCACTAATAGGCTCTTGCTCTTCGTCAGCATTTCCCGTGTTTCCGTTAGGCAACACAAAATCTCCCTCTAAAGAAGTACCCTCTGCGTATTTCCACTCTTCTGCACCTTCATAAATAGCGTTGTTAGGACATTCTGGTTCGCATGCCCCACAGTTTATACATTCATCTGTTATTATAATTGCCATCGATCTTTTTTCTTTAAATTTGTCGTACAAAAATAATACATTTTGTATTCATTCAAAACACCCAAACTAACTTATAATGAGTTTAGATAAGAGAAAAAAAGCATTTATCAATTTAGGAGTCTTTTTAGGTCAATTTACATGTAACGATATCATCAAAAAAGAAGGGATATTAAATAATGACTTATTTTTTGATGTATTCGAAAAACAAATCAAAAGAGCCGAAGAATACAATAGTTGGTTTACTAAAGACAATGTGTTATTTTCTTTACAAAGTTGGTCTGAGGCATTATCTGAGGATCATTTGAATACTTGGTTGAGTTCCTACACTATAGATCAACAGCAAGCAGACAACAACCCAAAAACTATTGCTGTTATAATGGCGGGTAATATACCCCTCGTTGGTTTTCACGATTTTTTATGCGTAGCCATCACAGGAAATAAAGTACTCGCTAAACTATCGTCAAATGATAAATATTTTATTCCGCTTGTTGCTAAATACCTCGAATATGCTGAACCTTCTTTTAAAGGTATGTTTACATTTTCCGAAGAGAAATTAGATTATTATGATGCTGTTATTGCAACAGGAAGCAATAACACTGCTCGTTATTTTGATTATTATTTTGGGAAGCATCCTCATATCATTAGAAAAAGTAGAAATGCGGTAGCTGTTTTGGAGGGTAATGAAACCAAGCAACAGTTAGAAAACTTAAGTGATGACATTTTTAGATACTACGGATTAGGGTGTAGAAGTATTTCTAAAATATACGTTCCAAAAGACTACGACTTTGACAAATTATTTAATGCCGTTTATAAACACAAAGACATTATTAATTACACCAAGTATGCTAATAATTATGACTATAATAAAGCTGTTTATTTAATGAGTCTTTTTGATATTAAAGAAAATGGTTTTTTGATGATCAAAGAAGATGCTAGCTATGCCTCTCCTATTGCTACGTTGTTTTATGAGTTTTATGAAGACTTAGAAAGCTTGAAATTACACTTAGATCAGGATGCTGATAAAATACAATGTATTTCAAGTGAATTAAATATTGAAAATGCTGTAAAATTAGGGCAAACGCAAGCTCCAAAATTATGGAATTATGCGGATAATGTTGATACTCTTAAATTTTTGTTAACATTGTAAAAAAACGTTAAAAATAAATAGTTTTTCATAAAGGTTAAGCAAACAGATTTTATAAATTTGTGCTTTCCAAAATTTAAATATATAATGAAAAAACATAATTTTAGCGCAGGTCCTTCAATTCTCCCTCAAGAAGTATTTGAGAAAGCTAGTCAAGCTATCTTAGATTTTGACAACACCGGTTTATCATTAATTGAAATATCTCACCGTAGTAAAGAGTTTGTTGCTGTATATGACAAAGCAGTAGCATTGGTTAAAGAAATTTTAAACGTACCCGCTACTCACGAAGTATTATTTTTACAAGGTGGTGCTTCTACTCAGTTTTTAATGGCCGCTATGAATCTAATGAAAGTTGACGGTGGTAAAGCTGCTTATATCAATACAGGAGCATGGAGTAAAAAAGCCATTAAAGAAGCTTCATTATTTGGTGAAGTGGAGGTGATTGCATCTTCTGAAGATACTAACCATAATTATATTCCTAAAGATTATACAGTACCTGCAGATGCTGATTATGTTCACATCACTTCTAACAACACTATTTTTGGTACTCAATTTAAAGAGTTTCCTAATTCCGAAGCTCCTTTAGTAGCAGATATGTCTTCTGATATTTTCTCTAAGCCTTTAGATGTTTCTAAGTTCGGAATTATTTATGCTGGAGCACAAAAAAACTTAGGTCCTGCCGGAGCTACTTTAGTGATTATAAAAAAAGATATTTTAGGTAATACAGGAAGAACTATTCCTTCTATGTTAGATTACCAAATACATATCAAAGGAGAAAGTATGTTTAATACTCCTCCTGTTTTTGCCATTTACGTTTCTATGTTAAACTTAGAATACTTAAAAGCAAATGGTGGTTTAAAAGCTGCTGAAAAAAGAAATGAAGAGAAAGCTGCTTTGCTTTATAACGAGATTGACAACAATCCTTCTTTTGTAAATAATGTAGCGAAAGAAGACCGTTCTTTAATGAATGTTGTTTTCTTATTAAACGATGCTTCTAGAGATGCTGAATTCTTGGAAGCGTGTACAGCAGCAGGAATTAGCAACGTAAAAGGTCACCGTTCTGTAGGTGGATTTAGAGCTTCTATTTACAATGCAATGCCTATCGAAAGCGTACAAGTTTTAGTAGATGTAATGAAGAAATTTTAACGCTTAATTGTAAGCATAAATAAATATTAAATGAAAGTTTTAGCAAACGACGGTTTAGCACAATCTGGTGTTGATGCCTTAGAAAAAGCAGGATTTGAAGTAATTTTAAATACTGTTGCTCAAGATCAATTAGAAAACTATATCAATGAGAACAATATTGATGTTATTTTAGTAAGATCCGCAACAACAGTAAGACAAGAATTAATTGATGCTTGTCCTTCTTTAAAAATTATTGGACGTGGTGGTGTTGGAATGGATAACATTGACGTACAATACGCAAAAGATAAAGGATTACACGTAATTAACACGCCCGCTGCTTCTTCTCACTCTGTAGCAGAACTGGTGTTCGCTCACTTGTCTGGAATGGTTCGTTTCTTACACGATTCTAACCGTAACATGCCATTAGAAGGAGAAACCAACTTTAAAGGTCTTAAAAAGTCTTACGCTAATGGTTTAGAGTTAAAAGGTAAAACTTTAGGAGTTTTAGGTTTTGGACGTATTGGTCAGGCCACTGCTGCTGTAGCTTTACGTTTAGGGATGAATGTTGTTGCTTTTGACCCGTTTATGGGAGAAACTGCTACCATTACTCTAGACTTTTTTAACGGAGCTACTTTAGATATTAATGTTGATATTATTTCTAAGGAAGAAGTTTTAAAGCAAGCTGATTTTGTGACTTTACACGTTCCTGCTCAAAAAGAGTATGTGATTGGTAAAAAAGAGATCGAAATTATGAAGAACGGAGCTTTCTTAGCTAACGCTGCTCGTGGTGGTGTGGTTGATGAGGTTGCTTTGTTAGAAGCTTTAGATAGCGGGAAATTAGGAGGAGCTGCCATTGATGTTTTTGAGGCTGAACCTAAACCTGCTGTACAAGTTTTAATGAACCCTAAGGTATCTGTTACTCCTCATATTGGAGCTGCTACTGCAGAGGCACAAGATAGAATTGGTAGCGAATTAGCGCAACAAATTATTACTTTATTAAAGTAATACACCCGTCAAAATATTTCAAAATTCCCAATCAAGTAAAATTGATTGGGAATTTTTTGTTTGTGTCCTACCCTACTTTTTTTGAGTTGATGACCTTACCTAAAATTATTGAGATAATTCAAACCCCACCTAAAGCCTTTTCTTAAAGTAAAATCCCAGTAAATAAAAATATTCATCTAACGTCTTAAATTTTCTATTTAAGGTTTTCTTATTTTTATAATCTCAAAAACTATCTATTATGACTATCTCTCAAAATTTAAATAACATCCAGAAAAGTATTCCCAATCATGTTACGCTGGTAGCCGTATCTAAAACTAAACCTGTGGCAGATATTCAAGAAGCATACAATGCTGGTCAAAGAGTTTTTGGAGAAAACAAAATTCAAGAAATGGTTGCCAAATACGATGAGTTGCCTAAAGATATTCAATGGCATATGATTGGGCATCTACAAAGTAACAAGGTAAAGTACATGGCACATTTTGTAGACCTAATTCACGGGATAGATAGCTTTACAACGTTACAAGAAATTGATAAGCAAGCTAAAAAACACGATAGAATTATTAAATGTTTGTTACAGTACAAGATTGCAGAAGAAGATTCAAAATTTGGTTTGAGCCGAGAGGAAATTAACAATATTTTAAACTGCTACGATTACAAACAAATGAACAATATACAAGTAGTGGGTTTAATGGGAATGGCTAGTTTTGTTGATGATAAAGACCAAGTGAGCAAAGAGTTTGAAAGTCTAAAACACTTTTATGACGAGTTAAAAACTACCCATCCCCAATTTTCAGTTGTTTCTATGGGAATGAGTGGTGATTATTCTGTGGCCATTGAGCAAGGTAGTACTATGGTTAGGGTGGGAAGTGCTATTTTTGGGCAGAGAAATTATACTAATTAGCTAGATGTAAGCATATATAACTAACTTGTTTTATATTTGCTAACAAAGTATTAATAAGCTGATTATTAATTGCAAATTGACTGAATGTACGCTATTGTAGATATTGAAACCACGGGAGGTAAATTTAATGAGGAAGGGATGACTGAAATAGCTATCCATAGGTTTGATGGGAAAAAGGTAGTCGATAAATTAATTACGCTCATCAATCCCGAAAAACCGATTCAGCCATTTGTTGTCAAACTCACTGGGATTAACGACAAAATGTTGGTCAAAGCTCCCAAGTTTCACGAAGTAGCTAAAAAAATAGTTCAAATTACAGAAGACTGTATTCTTGTAGCTCACAATGCCAATTTTGATTATAGAATTTTAAGAAACGAATTTAAAAGACTGGGCTACAGTTATGTAAAAGACACTCTTTGTACCGTGGAGTTAAGTAGAAAGTTAATTCCCAACCAAGAATCTTATAGCTTGGGTAAATTGTGCAAAAGCTTGGGTATTCCTATGGGTGATAGACATAGAGCCAATGGGGATGCTGTTGCCACGGTAAAGTTGTTTAAAATGTTGTTAAACAAGGACAACGAAAAACAAATTTTAAAGGCCAACTTAAAAGCTGAAGGAAAGGAAATTTCTAAATTCGCTAACAATTCTTTTCAAAAAATTTTGGATAGATGCCCCCGTAAAACTGGAGTTTTTTATCTGCACAATAAAAAAGGAGATATTATTTACATCGGCAAAAACAAAAATATCAGAAGTGGGGTCAATCAGATTTTGTTGAGAAAGTCTAACAGAGCTTTACAACTACACAAGAAAATAGCAGATATTAGTTTTGAAGAAACAGGAAGCTTGTTAATAGCACATCTAAAACATTACAATGCCGTTGAAGCACATTCCCCTAAGTTCAATCCAAAATCAAAAAAGAACATTCCAAGTACTGTTTTCAATTCTGAAAGTGCATTATTCGTAGATTTAGGTAGAAATGTAGCGGAAAAGTCTATTTTTTTACTACAAGATGGGCAAATCATAGGATATGGCTATACAGACTTGGCACATCAAATTAATAACATAGGTATTGTAAAAAACATCATCTCTCCTATTGAAGATAACTTATTCAATCGCGTACAAGTAAAAAAATACTTAGATGGCGGTAAATTCAAAAAAATCATTCGTTTTGAAACCTAGGAGTTCTAAAAACTGGAAGCAGAAACTACACGAAATAATCTACGAAGCAGATACTCCGGCTGGTAAATTGTTTGACATTATTCTACTCATCCTTATTTTGATTAGCGTATTGGTGGTGATGCTAGAAACTGTCGTTCCTATTCAAGCTGTCTATGGAGATACTTTCAATATGATTGAATGGATCATTACCATTTTATTTACTATTGAGTATGTTTTAAGAATCATTACCGTTAAATCTCCTTGGAAGTATATTTTTAGTTGGTATGGTATTATTGATTTGATTGCTACTTTGCCTAAGTATCTGGGATTATTTATAGGAAACACGCAAGCTCTATTGGCATTAAGATCTTTGAGATTACTGCGAGTTTTTACCATTTTAAAATTGGCTCGTTATATTGGGGCTTCTAATGAATTAATTAAAGCGATAAAAAATAGCAAAGCCAAAATTGGTGTTTTTATTTTTGCGGTTATTATTCTATCTATCGTTTTGGGAACCTGTATGTATTTAATTGAAGGAACTTCGGATAGCGGTTTTACTAGTATTCCTAAAAGCATTTATTGGGTAGTAGTAACGATGACTACAGTGGGTTATGGTGATATTGCTCCTGCCACTCCTTTAGGCCAGTTTTTTGCAACCATAGTGATGATTATGGGTTACGGAATTATTGCGGTTCCTACAGGAATAGTGTCTTCTGAATACACCTCTTCGGCAAAAATAAATACCAATACGCAAGTCTGCAGCAATTGTAACCAAACAAAACATCATGACAATGCCAAATTTTGTCACGAGTGTGGGCAACCTCTTTAACGTTTGATGATGAACTATTTAATTACTATTGTAGGTCCCACAGCTATTGGTAAAACTGCGCTAAGCATAAAATTAGCACAGCATTTTAAAGCAGAAATTATATCCTGTGACTCGAGACAATTTTTTAAGGAGATGACTATTGGTACTGCGGTGCCAGAACCTGAGGAACTCGCTGCTGCTAAACATCATTTTATTCAGAACAAAAGTATTAATGATGATTATAGTGTTGGGCATTTTGAACGCGAAGCACTTAAAAAACTAGATGATTTATATCAAAATCATCCTATTGCAATCATGGTGGGTGGTAGTGGTCTATACGTAGATGCTGTGTTAAAAGGATTGGATTATTTTCCTGAGGTGGCTCCTGAAATTAGAGAAAACTTAAATAAACAACTGGAATCCGAAGGTTTAGAAATCCTGCAAAAACAGCTTTTAACATTGGACCCAGAAAGTTATAAAACCATAGCCATTGACAATCCAAAACGTGTTATTAGAGCCTTAGAAATTTGCATAGGTAGTAATCATACTTACAGTTCCTTTAAAAACAAACCAAAAGCAGTACGAAACTTTACGCCTATCAAAATAGGATTGACTGCTAATAGAGAAGTGATGTACGAAAGAATTAACCGCAGAGTTGACATCATGCTAGAAAAAGGACAGTTAGACGAAGCTAAAAAACTACACGCATCAAAACACTTAAACGCTCTGCAAACTGTGGGTTATAGAGAGCTATTCGATTATCTCGATGGTAAAATAGATATTGATTTTGCCGTGTCAGAAATAAAGAAAAATACCAGACGTTTTGCCAAAAGACAAATCACTTGGTTTAAAAAAGATAAAGAAACACTTTGGTTTGATTACCAAACTCCCGTTCAGGACATCATTGCAACTGTTGATAAAATCTTAAGGAAACAAAAATAAAAACAAAGCCTATCTAAAGAGGTAGGCTTTGTTTTTATTTTATAGTTTGTATGTAGTTTATGTTATTCTACTGTTACGGACTTTGCTAAGTTACGTGGTTGATCTACATTACAACCTTTAAAAACAGCTACATGGTACGAGAATAATTGTAGTGGAATTACAGAAACTATGGGTTGTAACATATCTGAAACTCTAGGCACTTTAAACACGTGGTTTGCTGTGTGTATCATTTCATTATCATCGTTGTTTACCACAGCGATAATCGGTCCTTTTCGTGCTTTTACTTCTTGAGCATTAGACACCAACTTGTCATAATACTCATTGTTAGTGGCAATAATTACCGTAGGTAAAGATTCTTCTATCATAGCAATAGGGCCGTGCTTCATTTCTGCTGCTGGATATCCTTCTGCATGTATATATGATATTTCTTTTAACTTTAAAGCTCCTTCTAAAGCGATAGGAAAATTAATTCCTCTTCCTAAAAACAAGAAACTTGTGGTTTCCGTATAGTTTTTAGCCACTGTTTTTATATGGTCATCCGTCGCAAAAATTTGATTGACAACCGAAGGAATTGTTTTAATTTCTTCTACCAAACTAGCTGCCTTTTCTTGACTGATTTGATTTCTTTCTAAACCTAACTGAATCGCCAAAAGAGAAACAACTGCTACTTGGGCGGTAAAAGCTTTGGTAGAAGCAACGCCAATCTCTGCACCTGCGTGCGTATAAGCTGTAAAATCACATTCTCTCGCCATAGAAGAGCCAAACACATTACACACGCAAAAGGTAGTAGCTCCTTGCTCTTTAGAATAGCGTAGTGCAGCTAGTGTATCTGCTGTTTCTCCAGACTGAGAAATAGCCATTACAATATCATCTTTGGTAATGATAGGATTTCTATATCTAAATTCCGAAGCATACTCAACCTCTACAGGTATTCTTGCCAATTCCTCTAAAATGTATTCTCCAACAATTCCCGCATGCCAAGAAGTACCACAAGAAACAATAATAATTCTGCTAGCGTTTACTAGCTTTTCTTTTAACTCATCTAAATTTTCAAAATGAATGTCTGAATTCTCGTGATTTAAATGACTGTACAACGTATTTTTTATAGTAGCAGGCTGTTCAAAAATTTCTTTAAGCATATAATGTTCATAATCACCTTTGCTTACTTTATCTAAGTTTAAATCGATGTTTTTTACTTTGTACGATTTTTTAACTCCGTAGATATCGGTAACTTTCATTTTCTTACCTTTTTCTAAAACAACCACTTCGTTATCATTTAAGTAAACTAAAGACTGCGTATACTCAATAATTGGAATAGCATCAGAAGCCACATAAAATTCGTCGTTCGAAGCTGTTAAACCTATAGCTAATGGACTACCTTTTCTGGTCACTACCATTTTGTTAGGCTCTTTTTTGTCCATAATAGCCAACGCATAAGCTCCATTGGCATTTTGTAAGGCCTTTTTTACAGCATCTTCTATATTTAATCCTTGCTCCTCTTGAATTAACTGAATATAGTTTACCAGTACTTCTGTATCTGTCTGACCTAAAAAAGAATAACCTTTATCAATCAATTCATCTTTTAAAAACTTGTAGTTTTCTATAATTCCGTTGTGAACTAAAACAATCTCACCATTATTAGATTTATGAGGATGTGCATTTTCAACCGTAGGTTCTCCATGCGTTGCCCATCGTGTGTGCGCAATACCTGTTGTAACATGATTTACTTTATCATCAATACTTTGTTCTAAGTTTACCACTTTTCCTGGCTGCTTATAAATCAAAATATCTTTGTCCAATACTGCTATCCCTGCACTGTCGTATCCTCTATATTCAAGTTTTTTTAAACCTTCAACTAAAATATCTGAAGCTTTTTTGTGACCAATATATCCAACAATTCCACACATAATTTCTTATTTAATATCTTTAATTTGAGCAATAATTTTATCACTCAATAATTCTTTTCTTTTGATATGGTTTAGTATTTCTACTACGGTTGAGTTACTTTCAAAAACTCCTCTTACATTTTTAAAATCGGCCAGTTTTTCAGCCTCGTCACCATCTGCCCCAAAACCTACATGGGTATGCAATGCAAATTCTTTACTCGCATCTTTGTAAAGCAAATTATCTAACTCTATTACCGAACTTTTCCATTCCTCTACAATACCAATAAACTGCTCCTTAGTAATGGTTTCTATATTAATTTTATAAAAGCTTTCTATTAATTCCACAGCCCAATTCCACTCGTACTCGTAATATTTGTTATTAATTTCATTTAATTCATTAATAACATCATCAATAGACTGTACTTCTAATTTTTCAACCTTGTCTACAAACAAATTCAAAGCTGTAATAGGGCAAATTAAACCACTTACGTCAATCCATTTACCTTGACCAATAGATGATGTTGGTTTTAAGATAGCCCTTAAATCATCTACGGTTTCTATTTTTTTATCTTCTACTCTACTGATGATAGAGTTCCCTAAAAACTTGTTAATTACGATGTGGTACATCTTAATTCCGTTATGTAAACTACTCTTTCTAATCACCATATCTCGGTAATTATACTGATCTAGCTTATCTCCAGAAATTTCCAGTATATCTTCTAAATGCTTTAACCCTTTGGTAACTTTATGAATAGTATATGGACTTAGTAAGTTAAAATTGATAATATCCATTTTGTTATTCTCAGACCTGTTATCTCTCTTTGGCCATTTCTGTGCATCTCTTACCGTACCTACACTTTTAAGATTGGCTCCTGGTACCAAAAACGATTTATTTTGATCTTCTATAAGGTACGAAAAAGGAAAATCCGAAGAATCTACGTGTTGGTAGTGTCTTCCCATAACCAAAGTAAAAGGTCCTATTTTAGAGGGCCACAACACGTAAGAATCACTTGTGGTCTTAGCACCCCTTTCCATAATTCCTTGATGAATCGGTCCTAACTTGTACATATGGTTACTTTGGTTAGATCCGCTCCCTGCATTCATAAAAGAAAATAATCCTGCAATGAGTAATGTAGACTTATGATGAGTAACCGTGTAAGGACCTGCAAATATAGAACAAGCCTCTCCGTTAAAACCTTGACAGTTTGCAAAAAAGATGGAGTGCTCAATAGAAAAATGTTTATCTATTTGACAACCTTGACCGATGAAACAATTGGATAATACCGATGAATTATCAATAGTAGTGTCGCTAGAAATAATAAAATTTGTAGCCATTACTCCACTACCAATTCTAACCTTAGCATTGTTTTTAGAGTTGATGCTTCCGTTAATTAATTTTGATGCTGATTTGATAGAGGTTTGATCTCCAATATTAACCCCTTTGATGGTATTTGTATTTAAGATTCTTACATCGTCACCTATGGTTCCTATCTCAGAAGTTATGGATGCTGTATACTCACCAATCATTCTCTTTAACTCGTCAATTAAAACTGATTTGTGTCTGTAAAGAGCTAGTAAATATGCTATTTGAGCTGATAGGTGATTGAAAATCAATATATCTCTACCTCCTCCTTCATTAATCACATCTACGCTTACCCCATTACCAAAACTACATTTTCCGTCTACAGCAATAATATCAACATTATCAATTAAAACATTATCTCCAATATGGTAATTTGCAATGTAACTTTTTACGTTGTTAATACTAGGGTTATCTCCAATACGGCAGTTATGTATATGTACATTCTGAACAACGTTTGGTTTTACAATACCTCCGTAGTAAGTTCTATCTCCAGCTATATTTCCTAAATAATTGGCTCCTGAAAAACAAACATTTTTTATTCTAGATAAATCTGTTGTCTTTTTAATGTGTAATTGATCCCAATTATTTGATTGACATCCTTGAGATATTAACTGCTCAATCCCTCTATTGTCAATAAGTATATAATTCTCCAAAAGTTAAAATTTCAATGCAAGCCAAATATATAAAAATAAATAGTACCTATTTAGTTAGCCCCTTTAAAACGTTGAGCTATTTTAACCATAACACTTAGAATTTTCCTTCATAAAATGACTTTTAATGTAACCTTTTTAAAAATGGTACATTACACGTTTAACTCATGTTAACTAAGTTGTCTTAGGCTTTCTCCTAAAACCATGGCTACTGCATTTCCTAAATTAAAACTTCTTATTTTTCCTGGGAAAGGGATGGTTCTTAATCCTGTTTTAAACCGCTTTCGTATTTCTTGAGACAGACCTTCTGCTTCTTTACCAAACAACAACCAATCTCCTTGTTTAAAAGTGGTTTGGTAAATAGATTTTTCTGCTTTAGCGGATAACAAAAACATTCTTTCTTTATTGGGAATTACTTTTAATAAATCTTCAAAGGATTCATGGATTGTTAAATCTAAATCTTTCCAGTAATCTAAACCTGCTCTCTTTACTTTAGTATCGGTAATTTCAAAACCTAAGGGTTTTACCAAATGTAGCTTTGCATTACAACCCACACATAATCTACCTATATTTCCTGTATTGTTTGGTATTTGTGGATACACCAAAACAATATTTAAAGTTATATGATTTGCCACTTATAATTTTTAAACAAAACTAACTGCTTTGATTTAAATTTGCGAATAAAAGCATTTCAATAATTATGATGACGGTGAAACTAACCTATGACTAAGCAAATTGGTTTTATTTAGTTTAAAATTCTTAAATATCATTGCAAATGGTAATTGCATTTCTATTTTCGTTTAGCTTCTTTTAAAGTAGCTGCGTATTAAATTGCCACTACATTATCGCTAAATGTCAATCTGCGCTATCCTGCACATGGTCAGGTGCTAGAGGCATAAAACAATAGCAATACAATTCCATCCCTTTTTCTTTTCGGCAATGAACAACGCTGTCTGCTAAAACATCTAAATATACTATTCTGGTAAATACATCTATCCAATGGACAGTAGCAAAACTTACAAAGTATAAACCGTTTTTGTTGTGAAATTTGTATTTCCTACTTATAGCAAACACAAAATACAAAAACTACTCTAAAGGAATAAAGTAGTTTTTATTATTGGTATCTCAGTAGCTAACGGTACTAGTTAAAAACTAGCACTAGCAAACAGTCTATAAACTAGGACTAGCGGGGGGTATATAGAAACAACTTTCTTAAAATAACAAAACAGCAACACTAATTTAATAATGTTACTGCTCTTTTATTTTATACTCCCATAGCTAACGGCACTAGTTACAAACTAGCGCTAGCGGAGGAAGTCCTATTTAACTTCAAATTTATAACTGGCTCTTATATTATTGGATAATAAACGTAACATCGTATCATTTTCCACTTTCATATAAACTTTATCCTCAATTATTCCATCTAAATAATAAATCCCTGAATCACGATTTAACACATCTATTTCAAATGGTATTTCATTATTTGTTAATGCTCCAAATTTACCTTGCTTATTATTTTCATTAAATTCAAAGTCATTTACGGAAAAAGTAGGGACTTCCGATGTTATATGATACTTATACGTAATATAACGAAAGTCTGAGTTTTTATTTCTTAGCTTGGTCGTAATTGTATCAAAAACACCTACATATTTTATAAAACCCAATATTTTGTCTTTTTTAATTAATACTGAGTCTTTTGTAAAAAAACTATAAGAGAATCCTCCATCATCTGAAACTCTTTTTACATTTGAAAAATCATTTTTATGTCTATTTTTACTTGAATTATTAATACAAGACATAAATAAAAAAAATACAAGAAAATATTTAATAGCTTTATTCATCTGTTATAACTCTTTATTGTTTTTCACATCTATACCATAATAATTCCCTGGAAACATTGGTTGAATTTTCTTATTTTTGATACCGTCTGATATTTCTTTTGCTTGAGCATCTAATGAATCTGTTTCATTAATTATATTATCTAAATCACTTGGATTTACCAAAGTATCCTTCATTTTCCTATCAATTGTAGCTGTATTATTATGCCAATCAGGTATAACATCAAGTTGATCATGAACTTTAGTATTGACCTGTTTTTGAACTTTCTTTTTAACCTTATCTTCGACTGATTCTGATAAGTCTTTGGCATTACCTAACGAATTCGTATTTACACCTGGTCTTTCTCTATTTCCAGGTACTTTACTTCCAAGGCCAAGTTTAGAAAACAGATCCTTAACACCTCCAGTAAAATCTAAGAAAAGTGTTGTAAGCGCTGTTGGTAATCCATCAGATATATCAAATGCATCCTCCAAATCATCGGGATCAGCTACTGTAGCTATACCAATACCTATCTCATTACTATGTTTGGCAGTTATAGTAGCTACTGAAGCTTGTCTTTTAACATCATTGCTATTGGCATTTCTAAGAACAGCTCTTAAAGCTATATCCGTAGGACTTGCTAGTTTAAAAGGACCGAAACTACTCTTTTTATGAACTGGCTTCCACTCCAATCCTTCAAGTTCAATACCATCCATTACACGATTCTCACTAAAAGCATAAGGACTGTTATGTGGATATTCAGCAGCTAACGGATCCACCGCAAAGAATCTCCCCACTCTTGTATCGTGCATACGGTATTTATAGTTCAAGCTATTCCCTTCTCCTTTTACCTCATTGTCTTTCTCTTGTCCTTGGAATCCATATCTATAATCTGTACCTCCATGTCTGTTAGGTACTAGCATACCAAATGGATAGTAGTCGTTAACGTTATAAGCTTTAATAATCATACCCCCTAAAATAAAAAAACAGTAAATAAATATTTACTGTTTTTTTATGTTTTTATGCTAAACCTACAATAACCCATTGTCTAGTTTCTAGTAAAGGGAGCGCTTGTTTAAACTTAGCTTCCTTTTTTTCTCCTGTTTGTACATTCTGAATTATTATTCTATCGTTCCTACCAATTTTAGGTTGCTCTCTTACTATAGTTTCCTGCACAGGTTGCTGTTGCCCCGAGTTTTGCATAGCTTGTTGATTGGCAGCTTCTGAGGAATTTAACACTTCCTGCTTAGAAGTCTGAACATTTTGAGGTGCTCTTTGTTCTTCTGCTTCTGATATTTCTTGATTGCTCTCTGGTAACTCTCCTTTGAACAAGAATGACAACACTTCTTTGTTTACCTTTTCTAACATCTTTTTAAACAATTCATAAGCCTCAAACTTATAAATTAATAAAGGATCTTTTTGTTCGTAGGATGCGTTTTGAACAGACTGCTTTAAGTCATCCATTTTACGTAAATGATCCTTCCATTCATCATCTATAATGGCTAATGTAATGTTCTTTTCAAAATCAGAAATTAATTCGGACCCTTCTGAATCGTACGATTTTTTTAAATTTGTAACGACCCTTAATGTTTTAGCACCGTCACTAAAAGGAACTACAATACGCTCGTATTTATCTCCTTCATTCTCAAATACATTTTTAATGATAGGATATGCTGTACTCGCATTTCTTGCCATTTTATCTTGGTAGTGTTTCATCACCACCTCGTACAATTTATCTGATAGCTCTTGAGGTAATGTATTTTCGAACTCTTCTTCAGAAAAAGGAGAACTCATAGAAGTGCTCACTATCAATTCAAACTCAAAATTTTTATAATCATTAGTGGCTTTGTTATTATCAACAATAGCTGCACAAGCATCATAAATCATATTGGAAATATCTACTTGCAAACGCTTTCCATCTAAAGCATGACGTCTACGCTTGTAAACTACTTCACGCTGAGAGTTCATAATATCATCATACTCTAACAAACGCTTACGTATTCCAAAGTTGTTTTCTTCCACTTTTTTCTGTGCTCTTTCAATAGACTTGGTAATCATAGAATGTTGAATCACTTCTCCTTCTTCAAGCCCCATTCTATCCATCATCTTGGCTATTCTGTCAGAACCAAACAAACGCATCAAGTTATCTTCTAAAGAAACGTAAAACTGAGAAGAACCAACATCTCCTTGACGACCAGCACGTCCACGTAACTGACGGTCTACACGACGAGAATCGTGACGTTCTGTACCAATAATTGCCAAACCACCTGCTGCTTTTACTTCATCCGATAATTTAATGTCGGTACCACGACCGGCCATATTCGTCGCAATGGTTACAACTCCTGGCTTACCTGCCTCTGCAACAACATCTGCTTCTTTTTTGTGTAATTTTGCGTTTAATACGTTGTGCTTAATTTTTCTGATAGATAACATTCTACCCAATAACTCAGAAATTTCAACGGAAGTGGTTCCTACTAAAACAGGTCTTCCTGCTTCTACCAGCTTTACAACATCTTCTATCACAGCATTGTATTTTTCTCTTGCTGTTTTATAAATTAAATCTTCTTTATCCTCTCTAGCAATCGGTCTATTGGTTGGTATTTCTACCACATCTAATTTATAGATTTGCCAAAATTCTCCAGCTTCCGTAATGGCAGTACCTGTCATTCCAGACAATTTACGGTACATTCTAAAATAGTTTTGTAACGTAACAGTAGCATAGGTTTGAGAAGCTGCTTCTATCTTAACGTTTTCCTTAGCTTCAATGGCTTGGTGTAAACCGTCTGAGTAACGACGACCGTCCATGATACGTCCTGTTTGCTCATCAACAATTTTAACTTTGTTGTCCATCACTACGTACTCAACATCTTTTTCGAACAAAGTATAAGCTTTTAGTAACTGATTTAAAGTATGTATACGTTCGCTCTTAATACTAAAGTCTCTGTACAAGTCTTCTTTGAGTGCTACTTTTTCTTCGTCAGAAATTTCTGAACCATCAATCTCTCCAATTTTAACACCAATGTCTGGAAGTACAAAAAAGTTGGCTGCATCTTCTCCAGATAAAGCTGCAATTCCTTTTTCTGTTAATTCAATAGAATTGTTTTTCTCTTCTATCACAAAGTACAATTCCTTATCTACCTTAGGCATTTCTTTGTTATTATCTTGCATATAGAAATTTTCAGTTTTTTGTAATAACTGTTTAATTCCCTCTTGAGATAAAAACTTAATTAACGCTTTGTTTTTAGGTAAACCTCTATAAACTCTTAGTAATTGAAAAGCTCCTTCTTTAGAATCTCCTTCTTTGATTAATTTTTTAGCATTGGCCAAAACTCCTACCAAATATTTGCTTTGCAAAGCAACAATATCTGATACTTTTGGTTTTAATTCGTTAAATTCATGTCTATCCCCGTCTTGTACTTGACCTGATATAATTAAAGGAGTACGAGCATCATCAATTAAAACAGAATCCACCTCATCTACAATCGCATAGTTAGGCTTGCGTTGTACCAAATCTTCAACGTTACTTGCCATGTTATCACGCAAATAATCAAATCCAAACTCGTTGTTTGTTCCGTAAGTAATATCTGCATTGTAAGCTGCTCTTCTCTCTGGGGAATTAGACTGATGATTATCTATACAATCAATCGTTAAACCATGGAATTGAAAAACTGGAGCCATCCAAGCGCAGTCACGTTTTGCTAAGTAATCATTAACCGTTACCACGTGTACTCCTCTACCGGCTAAAGCATTTAAGTAAATAGGTAAAGTAGCTACCAAGGTTTTACCCTCTCCTGTCATCATCTCGGCAATTTTACCTTGATGTAAAACGGATCCACCGATTAACTGTACATCATAATGAATCATATTCCAAGTTACTTGCGTACCTGATGCATCCCAAGAATTTTGCCACACAGCTTTATCCTCTCCTTTTAAAGCAACATACTCTTTTGAACCAGACAACTCTCTATCAAATGAAGTTGCTGTAACCTCTATTTCGTTACTCTCCGTAAAACGTCTCGCTGTTTCTTTCATTACAGCAAAAGCTTCTGCCTGAATTTTGTTTAAAACCTCTTCTGAAGCCTCATAGGCTTTATCTTGAAGTGCATCTATTTGATTATAGATTCCTTCTTTGTCATCTACACTAGCTGCTTTCGCCTTATCTTCTAAAGTAGCAATCTCCTCCTCTATTGATTTTGTTGCTTCACTAATTAAGTTTTTAAACTCAACTGTTTTGGCTCTTAATTCATCAATATTTAATTGTTTTAAAGCCTCCTCATAAGACCTTACCTCAGCCACAATAGGCTTTAGTATTTTTAAATCTTTTTGTTGTTTGTCTCCAACAAATATTTTAATTACTGAGTCTAGTATCCCCATTACTTATATTGTTTTTTTCAAAGTTTTAAATAAAAAAAGTCTCTTATATGAGACTTTTTTTATTTAATTCTGATGTGTTTTAATATTCTTCCTCATTCCAAAGATAATCTTCTTCTGTGGGATAATCCGGCCAAATTTCTACAATATCATCGTAGATTTCTCCTTCATCTTCTAAACTTTGTAAATTTTCTACAACTTCTAAAGGTGCTCCAGTTCTGATAGCATAATCTATCAATTCGTCTTTTGAAGCTGGCCAAGGTGCATCTGCTAAATAGTTAGCTAATTCTAAAGTCCAATACATTTTTTTTCGATTATAATTATTGCAAAAATAATTTTTTAATTAAAAAAGTCAAGTTTTTTTTATTTTTTTAAAGAACTTATTTCTTTTTGGATGGAATCCACTTAATTTCATCCGCTTGTAACTCATTTGACAACATTCGTGCCAGCACAAATAAATAGTCAGATAGTCTATTTAAGTACTTAATAACTCCTGTATTGACAGGTTCTGTTTCGTTAAGTAAAACTGTTGTTCGTTCTGCCCTTCTACAAATGGTTCTTGCTACGTGACAATGTGACACCAATGTATGACCTCCAGGTAAAATAAAATGAGTCATTGGAGGTAAGAAATTATTTAGACGGTCTATTTCGTTTTCTAATAAATTAATTTGATGTTCTCTATCTACCTCAATTCCTACTCTACTCTTACCGTTTTTTAACATTTCATCGCTCGGGGGAGTCGCTAAAAAAGCTCCCAACACAAAAAGCTCTTTTTGTATCTCCACAATGAAATTTTTATGGCTAGTAGCTTCTTTATCGTCTCTAATTAATCCTAAATAAGAATTTAACTCATCTACAGTTCCGTACGCTTCTATCCTTTGGTGGTATTTGGCAACTCTTTGTCCTCCGAATAGTGAAGTTTGACCCTTGTCTCCCGTTTTGGTATATATTTTCATCAGCGTTAAAATCTTATTTTAAAATGTTCTTTTTGTTGTTCTTTCCTAAAAAAAACCATCCCCCATTTAAAGAGGTCTATGGTAACGGTTACTTCTGGATGATTTTTAATATGTTCCCAAGTTGACACCATTTCTTTAGACCAATAAATATCATCAAAAATAAAAACTGAGTCGTTGTGCTTATTTTTTAGGCAGGCTTCAAAATATTTGAGTGTGGGTTCTTTCTGATGATTTCCATCAAAAAAAATTAAGTCGTATTCTTGAGTATCGAGTAATTTTAAAAGTATTTGAGAAAAATCTCCTTGATAACAATGAATGCTGTCTTTAACCTTAGAGTCTTCAAACTTACTTTTAGCAACATTTAGCGTTTGCTTACAACCCTCAATAGTGTCCAATTGGATATTGTTTGCTTGCACCATTGCATGTGAACTAATTCCCAAAGAAGTTCCTAATTCTAAAGCGTTGGTTACCTTTAAATATTTGACCAATCTATTTAGTAAACAAGCGTATTTATTTGATGAACCCGCATTCTTAGCTATTTGGGAAACAACCCTTTGATGGGTCTTTATTTTTTTTGAGCCTGAACCTAAATCGTTAACTTGTATTGTTGATTTATCTTTGAGTAATTCACTTCTATAATTTTGGATGGCTGTAGCAGTCTCTTTCTCTGTTTTAGCATAAATACATTGAGTGACTATTTGATAAACAAATGGCGAATGAACTCCATGTTGATTGGTTGCTTTTACTAAAAATTTAAATATGTCTTTTAACATTCAAAATTATCCTTAAAACCCTGCAAAAGTAAAGCAAATTAAAATTAGAAACTCTAATTTATAATTTTATATTTGTGGAAAATACAATTATTTGTTCATGAAAAAAGTGATTTTCTATCTTTTCACGCTGACTTTACTGAGTTCTTGTGTAAGCAACAAAATGAGTACCTATTTACAGGGAGAAACTACTTCAAATCAATATAATTTTCAACATAAAATTTATAAAACTCAGATAAACGACTTGCTGCTAATTAACGTTACGTCTAAAGACGTTGAATTGACTCAGTTTTTTAATTCGTTAGGAAATAATTCTTCTCAATCTGCTGGTAACGTTCAACAAATAAACCCATATGTAACAGGTTACAGAATTGATAAAGACGGAAATGTTCGCTTGCCTTACTTGGGTAAAGTGGGTGTATTGAATATGACTTTTGATGAAATACGAATTAAACTAGAAAACCTTTTAAGCCAATACATTAAAAACAAGGATGCCTTTTTTGTTTCTGTAAAAGGAGGAGGAATCAAGTACACTATTTTGGGAGAAATTTCCAATCCGGGAAGTAGATTGTTATTGCAATACGAAGCTAATATTATCGATGCTATTGCAGATTCTGGTGATGTTACTCAATACGGTAACAGAACCAACGTAGAAATTATTAGACAAGAAAACGGAGCTGTAAAAAAACACATTGTAGATTTAACTAACATCAACAGTATTAACTCCGATGTGTTCCTGATAAAAAATAATGATATCATAAATATCAAACCTATCAATCAAAAGCCAATAGGTTTAGGAACCACAGGTTTAAGCGTGTTTAATACTATTTTATCTACGTTTAGCGTTACCTTAACCACAATTTTATTTATTAGAACTTTATAGATACTATGGATACCAAAAACATCAAAAATTTTACTCAAGATATTGGAACTGTAGATTTAAAAAGTTATTTACTTAAAGTAACTAGTTACTGGAAACTTTTTTTGTTTTCATCAATGATAGCATTGGCTTTTGCCAAGTATAAAAATATGATGAACAAGGATGTCTATAAAATAAACACTCAAATTACGATTAAAGAAAGCTCTAATTCGGGTTTTTCCTCTAGCACCAATATTTCTTTTAATTGGGGAGGAGCTAGTGACATGGTAGAATCTGTTAAAGCCGAGTTTAAGTCTAGAACTCACAATGAAAAGGTGGTTAGAAAACTACAATTCTACGTAAACTATTTAAAAAAAGACAAAGTTCTTCTTAACGATGTGTATAGAGATATTTACGGCTACACTCCGTTTGAGGTTAAGGTGGTTAATGGGTATCAAGCTTTGAACACTCTACTTAAGCTAAAATTCATATCCGAAAATCAAGTAGAAATTTCTTTTGAATTAGACGAGGATATTCAACAGCTAAAGTTATACAATTATTTAACAGATGAGTCTAAAAAATTGCAGCTTACGAATTCTAGCTTTCGCAAAACTTTTAACATATCAGAAACAATTACAACCCCTTACTGCTCTTTTAAAATTAACAAACTAAAGCCAGTAGTTAGTGACCAAGATTATTACATCAGGTTCCATTCTTTTGATGCTACGGTAGCCATGTACCAAAATTTAAAAATCGCAAATGTAGCTAAAGGAACCTCTCTTTTAGAATTAAGCCTTGAAGGAAATAATAAGAAAAGGTTAATAGATTATATCAATCAAACTGTTACCATCTTAGAAGAACGAGAAAAAAACGAGAAAATAACTTACGCAATTAACACACGAAAGTTTATTGATTCTCTTTTTGACATCGAAAAAGAAATTTTAAAAAGAACAGAGGATCAGCTTATTAAATTTAAAGCGAACAACTCTGTTGAATTATCTGCAGAAGGTCAAACAGCTTATCAAGATATTGTGCGATTAGAAAATGATTTAAGGTTGTTAAAAGATAATACAAGCTTACTTTTAAAATTAAAAAACAACACAATTACTAACGACCTAGAAATTAAGAGCATTCCTTTGATAGAAATTCAAAATCCTGGACTTCAAAAATCTTTTACGGAGTTGATTAACTATTTAATTTTAAAAGACAAATTACTGAGTAGTAGTGTATATCAATCGCATCCAGAATTTATTGAACTAGAGAATAAAATTAGCATCACCAAGGAGAACATCAAAAGTAGAATCAATACATTGATTACTTTTAATACAGAAAAGGTTAAAAAGATTAACGAAAACATTAATGAGCTAAGATATTCAGTTAAAGACTTACCACTTAAAGAATATAAACTATTACAGTTGGAAAAGGCTTACACTTTGTCAGAAACCAACTATAACCTTTTAAAGCAAAAAAGTTACGATGCTGGAGCTGCTATTGCTGCAAACTCTTCTAGTATCAAAATAATAGACGATGCTAAAGATATTGGTCAAAAACCTTTAGCTTCTAAAGCATCCTTTAATTACGTTATTGCCATACTACTAGCTATTATATTACCATTGATTTTTATTACCATTATAGAAGTATTGGACGATAGCATCTATACAGTAGAGCAGATAGAGAGTATGTATAGCATTCCTGTTTTGGGTGTTATTGGTAGAAACAAGAAAAAGTCTAACTTGGTCTTGCTGAATGAGCCTAAATCATCAACAGCCGAATCTTACAGAGCTATTAGGTCTAGTATAACCTACCTTTTTAAGAAAGACGTAATTAATCAAAAAAACAAGACCATTCTTTGTACCTCATCCGTTGGTGGAGAAGGTAAAACGGTTACTTCCATGAATATAGCCAGTTCTTATGCTTTAAGTGGTAAGAAAACTATATTGTTAGGATTTGACTTACGAAAGCCTAAAATTCACAAGGATTTTGAATTGCCATCAGAGGACGGTATTGTTGAGTATTTAGTAGGTCAGAATTCCTTAGATCAGGTAATTCAACCTACTTCTGTTCCAAACCTAGATATTATATTAACAGGTACCATTCCTCCAAACCCTTCTGAATTAATTTTGAGTGATGCAACTACCGAAATGATTGCTTTGCTTAAGGAAAAATACGATTATATTATTATTGATACTCCTCCAATAGGACTAGTTTCTGATGGATTAGATTTGATGAAATACTCTGATGCCAATATTTATATCACAAGACAAGGTTACACCAAAAAAGGTATGATGAAAATGGTGGATCAAAAATACGTGAACAACGAAGTTAAAAATATTGCTTTTGTGCTGAATGATTTTGTACAATCATCTAAATATGGATATAGATACGGATACGGATATGGGTATGGATACGGATATGGTTCTTATGGGTACCATTCTGACGACGAAATATCTTTGTGGGATAAAGTAAAAAACATATTTAGTAGAAATAAAACTTCTTAATTATGAAGTTCAATCGTCTATTAAAAAACAAAAAAATAATCCTTCCTTTAGTCATCGTTATCTTCGTGATTTGGATGTTGTTTTTTGATGCTAATTCTTATTTATATCAGCGCGAATATAATAACGATATAGATAAACTTGAACAAACCATAGAGCATTACGAAAAAGAAATTAAAAAAAATAGACAAACTATAGATCAGCTCTCTGTCCAAAAAAACATCAATAATTATGCTAGAGAAAACTACCATTATAAGAGAAAAGATGAGTACTTGTATTTAATAGCATATGATACTCTTAAGTAACAAAAAACCCTATAACTCCCTTCCTGCAATGAAGGAGAATTTACTAACATCAATATCTGTTATACTAAAGGTATAATCATACACATTTTAAGATGAATGATAGGTTTGCTAATTTGGTATTAAATATCGGAAGTCATAATTCTCGGATCTATTCTACATCAAATAGAAAACTTTTACGGTACTAGTAAGGGTAAAATTTATTGTAGATTAGCGTTTTTATGTATCTGATTTAACGAAAAATAATTTTTAGCTACGAGTTAAAAATTATTTTTGTTGTAGAAACCCAATTCTCCAAATTTTTTAGAAGTCAATAGTTTTTTTTGATGAATTTTCATTAGTAGGTGTATTCGTTTTATTAGTTCTAGATTAGTACATTTTTTTGTTCTATTCATATCCCACCAAATATTATCCTCAACACCAACTCTTACACCATAACCATAAGCTACAGCAGTCGCATTAATTGTCAATTGACAATCAGCCAAACCTCCCAAACCTAAATAATGATCATCTGGTATTTCCGAAACGACAGTTCCTATTTGTCTTAGAGTTGGTTGAAACCCTGCTATGTTTCCAAAAATTAAATTCCAATAGAAAGGACCTTTTAGTATACCTTTCTTAATTAAATACTTCCCGTAATTTATCATTCCTAAATCAAAACATTCTAATTCAGGTACTACCCCATAATCGTTCATTTTTTCTGCCAAAGCAATAATTATGTCTGGACTATTCAAGGAAGCTTGTTTTAAAAAATTTAAACTACTCAATGTAAGGGAACACATATCTGGCTTTAATTCCAACACTTCAGATCTTTTTTCAAACTCAGGAAAATTCCTTCCTGAAGAACTACCACAGATAACCAAATCTGAACAATGCTTTCTAATACCCTCGAAAACTTCTCTGTAAGCATTTTTTTTATAACAAGGTATTTCATCTTTATCTCTTACGTGTAAATGCACCACTGTAATTCCTAGTTCATTTGCCTGATGAACCTCTTCTATAATTTTAGATGCTGAAACTGGTACATGTGGAGTCATTTTGGTTGTTGGCACCATACCTGTCGGACAAAAATTGATTACAACATCTCGATTCATAATTTTTAGCTATAATTAGTTGTACTAAAATATAAAAACAAAATTGGTTTATTAACACTTGAAATGTTATTTTGATTATTGGTCTACATTTGATAACATTACTCACGCACGTCTCATAATCAGAACTAATTTTAATAAAGTTATTTTTCTGCTTATTTATTGGTAATAATTAATCTAAACCATCGTGAGTTTCCGCTTAATACAGTCTTTGAAGCACTATTAGTGTTTACACTCTTATTTAATTTGAAGCCATATATTATACTTATCACCCATCCCTCTTCTAAAGCGGCAATTGAACCGTTCTATAAAATATGTAGTGTGTTTTTTTAAGTTGTACATATTTGAGTTCGACACTGTGGATATGACTACAATCATTGATTCAATAAGCAATAAACTCTGGACAATTATCTATTTGTGTTTTATTGGGTCTATCTTTTTACTAGTAAGGTAATTCAGTAGCTAAAAATTGCGATTGCTGATTGATGTATAATATGTACAGAGGATAGCAAAATCCGTATTATATCAACGTGCATAGTCTTAAAATGTTTTTTATCTCGTTTCCCAAAACAACGTTTATTGACAATATAAAACTCTCAAAGACTGTTAATAATTATTAAACAGTTATCCCAAAAAAATTGTATAACGTCTACTCTCTGATATAATCTCCTACTGCTCCCGACTACAGTTTCTATGTAATCAATTTTAAATTAAACCTTTTGTGTAATAATCACTCTATACTTGAGCAAGTGTTTATTATGCTAGATTATATCGTAGAGTTTATTAACGCTTAAAACAGAACTTATCGTAGGACAAGTCAAGATGTACCGTGAGAAAGATAACATTGCAGTAGTGAAAAATTCTCCTAGGTTTTTCATATCCTACTTAAATCAACGTAAATCAACATGCAAAAAATATTAGCTTTTGTCATATTTTCAGTATTTAGTATGTCGTTTATTAATTTCACCGGCATTCCACTCGTTTGACAATGGCCCTGGTTTAACAAAATATCAAATTAAGGAATCAGACTTTTATATGGATATGATAGACCAAACTGTAAAGACTATTGATATTACAGCAAGCCCTTACTACGCAATCGCTGATGACGACAAAGATGATATACAAGCCATACAAAATGCTATAAATGATATTAGTATTTTAACTGAAGGTAACAAAACAGGTGGGATTATCTATTTCTCAAAAGGGAGGTTTTTGCTTTCAAATTTGGATATGAAATCGAATGTGCACATTACTTTGGATAATTCTACAACTCTTCAAGCGAACGCGCAAGGTGTAATGTTTGCCTTTGGAGCAAAAAAAGGACGAGAGGTTATCAATGAAGTTAAAAATGTAAGCATTCGTGGAATCAATGGATGATTTTAGTAGACCTGTCTAAAATTGCAAATCCACCCGATAAGTTGACCTTTGTAAGCTTCTGGAACGTCAACAATTTTATGGTGAGCAATGTTAATATTAAAGACAACTACTCAAAAATTTCAGCATTTACTTACCACTTGGGTGAGTTAAAGAAGAATTCTTTCGAAGTAAAAACGGCATTCTTAAAAATGCCGATATTATTCAATCGCATGCTGCTATAGGTTGTTACAAGCAAATTCAGGTTATAATCTGCTATTCAAAAATTTCAGCGGACAAGGAGGCGTAACCTTGAGACGGGAAACTCACGGTTCTGCCAATATTAATTTTGACCAAGCACATGCCCGTAACATTAGAGCACGAAATGCGAGATCTGCATTTATTATAGGACCACATTCACGCCATAATGGCTTGGTAAGTATTGATGGAGTAAAAACCGTAAGCTGTGAGTTTACAGGCTCAGCCGGTATTGGATACTCAAACAATAACGGGGACGCTTCTGGACATTTTAATCCAAGATCAACTATTGCTAATGTAACGGCTATTTTCGGAATGGATACAGTTCTCAAATCAAAAAAAATTAAGCGACTTCCATGTATACTACAAAGAATTTTTCCTAAACTTCCTGATGGAAAAGACTATCAAAGACCTTCTGTTGGTGGTGTTCTTTTCACAGACATTAATATTGATGTATCAAATGTGGATTATGAATTATCAAAAAAATGTCTGCAAGAACAAAAGGTTCAATATTAATAAAAAACTTCATTTTTTTATCCGAAAATGTACAAAAATTGGGAAACCTTAAATATAGATAGATGAGTAAGTTTAAATATCTATCGTGTTTTAAGGTAATTAGTCGAGACTTTGAAGAAATTCAACCAATCCGAAGAGATTTCTATTTCATATCTAAGAAGAAATGCATACATAATTTAACCTATCAAAAAAAAACAGGCTTGAATTTAAGTTCAAGCCTGTTTTTTTGTTTATTCTTTTTGTTGCACCAAAGATTATTCTTTTGGTTTTTTATATTTCTCGTTAGCAACTCTCCAATCTACTCCTTCGGTAACTTCATCAAGTGTTACTTTATTGTCGTTATTTCTATCATAACCATACATATATTTGGCAATTGGTATTAAATCTCCCTGTCTATCTTTCTTACCTTTGTAATATACCTTTAGTTCCTCCATATCAACAAAATTGTTCTTATCCTTGTCCATGTTTCTGAACATTGACTCAAATTTAGAGTTCTTTGCTTCACTTACTTTAAGCTTATTTTTCTTAAAGTTCGCTTTAAATTCTTCTAAAGACATTTCTTCTATACTTTTAGAAGGAGGAACTATTTCTGCAGTAATATTAGAGGAATCTGGAGAAACATAATCCTCACCAAATCTCTCTTTAAGTCTATCTTTCCCTTGTCTCCAATTGGGTCCTTGTTCTATTTCAGACAAAACTACTTTTTTATCACCATTTAAATCAAATGCTAAAAATACCAAATTAGGATCTAGTGGCTTTCCTTGCTTGGTTGTTTTACCTTGGTAACCAATTTTTATTTCTTCAAAAGAAACTTCTCCGTCACCGTTCTTGTCTAGAAAGGATAATTTTTTAGCTGCTTCACTTTTATCTTGTGCATTAGCACCAGCAAATACAAACAACATTGAAAGTAAGAAGGTTATATTAAATATTTTCATATATGTGAATTTTTCGTTTAGTATAAATGTTAAATTTATTAATATTTTGATGTTTTTAGCTAAATTTTTCAATATTTTTTTAGTGATACTATAACTCTGGCCACCTAGCTTCATCATTTTCATCCCATTTCACACCCAACTGAATTTCCGTCAGTACATCATTAGTAAACCATAGAAACATATTTGCCGAATCTATATCTATTAATTCATGATTGGGGACTTCTGGAGTTGAATAATCCTCAAACTCCATTTCTCCTATCTGTTCTTTTTCTACGAAATCTTGAACTTCTTTAATATCTTTACCTATAAGTCCAACCCCATTTAGTAAAAAATTACTAGAATTAATGGTTATTGTTTCCAATTTCCAATCTTCTTCTTCATCAAAGGAAAAAGCAAGGCCAAAATTTTCATAGTCCCAAGTCTCTACAGCATCACCTGTCTCAAAATCTTTTTCAATTTCTTTATCTGTGGGCATTCCTAAAATAGACAAGATATCTTCTTTTAACATTCCAAATTTAACTGCCCCTACTCCAACTCCTATTTCTATATTACTATTTTCTAAGACCACATTTTACAATTTTATTATCAATATAAGACTTTTCTTATTAAAACTACAAATTACTTGCTAGCAAATAATTGAACATCTTGGGCACTAATTGTATTTTCTCCCAAAATCAAAAGACGTTCTACCACGTTTCTCAGTTCTCTAATATTCCCTGTCCAATTATATTCTTGTAGCTTTTCTATAGCTTCTTTAGAAAACTGTTTGGTAACCATCCCTTGTTCTTTAGCTATTTGTTCCGTAAAACGCTCAATCAATAAAGGGATATCGTCTCTACGACTGTTTAAAGAAGGAACTTTTATTAAAATTACTGCCAAACGATGATACAAATCTTCTCTAAATCGTCCCTCCTCTATTTCTTTTCTTAAGTCTTTATTAGTAGCTGCCAATACTCTAACATCTACCTTTATATCTTTATCAGAACCTACTCTAGAAACTTTACTTTCTTGCAATGCTCTTAATACTTTAGCTTGAGCAGATAAACTCATATCTCCTATTTCATCTAAAAAAATAGTACCTCCATTTGCAGCCTCAAATTTACCAGCTCTATCTTTGTTAGCTCCAGTAAAGGATCCTTTAACGTGTCCAAAAAGCTCACTTTCTATTAATTCTGATGGAATGGCTGCACAGTTCACTTCTACTAACGGGGCTTTAGAACGATTACTTAGTTCGTGAACCCTGTGCGCTACCAACTCCTTACCTGTTCCGTTAGGCCCAGTAATTAGGACTCTCGCATCAGTAGGAGCAACTTTATCAATCATCTCTTTTATGTGATTGATGGGTTCGCTCTCCCCAACCATTTGATACTTTTTACTTACTTTCTTTTTTAATATTTTATTTTCTACAATCAATTGCTTTTGGTCTAAAGCGTTACGAACTGTATTAAGAAGTCTATTTAAGTCAGGTGGTTTTGAAATATAATCGTATGCACCTAAACGCATCGTCTGTACAGCTGTATCCAAATCCCCGTGACCAGAAATCATTACTACAGGAATTTCAGGTTTTAAAGCTTTTAATTTCTCTAAAACTTCAACTCCATCCATTTTGGGCATTTTAATATCGCACAATATCAAATCAAAGTCACTGTTTGTAACTAGCTCCAATCCTTGCAAACCATCTTCTGCCTCTGATACGTCATAAGCTTTATTCTCATCACTGATGATTCTCTTTAAAACTCTTCTAATGGCAGATTCGTCTTCTATAATTAATATTTTACTCATTTACTTAATGTTTAGAAAACATCCATTTCAATAATTGCTTTATAGTCGGTTTGTTTCCATAAGTTAATATTCCTATTCTGTATATTTTACTGGCAATATACACAGTTACAACAAAACTGACCAACAATAATGCCAACGATACCATAACTTGCCACAGTGGAACACCGAATGGAATACGCATAAGCATCACAATAGGCGAAGTAAAAGGTATCATGGAGAATAAAACAGCCGTTTCTCCGTGAGGATTTCCGTTAACAACGGTTACAATACCTATGTATACTGCAAACATTAAAGGCAACAAAATGGGATGTACAAATTGTTGCGTGTCTGTTTCACTATTTACGGCTGCTCCTACTGTGGTATAAAAACTACTGTATAGCAAATAACCACTTAAAAAAAACAGCACAAAACAACTAAATATTTCCACAAAATTAATTTCTTTAGTAGCACTTAAAACCTGAGGAATTATCTCCATACCATCACCTGTTACATGTATATTGTTCTGAAGAATAAACAACCCTGATAGCAATATAAACCCCCATATTGAAAACTGTAATATACCCGCCAAAGCATTACCCAAAATTTTTCCGAGCATCAACTGAAAAGGTTTAACCGTACAGATTAGAATTTCAATCACTCTACTATTCTTTTCTTCTATAATGCTACGCATGACTGAGTTCCCGTAAATAATAACAAACATCATAATTAAGTAACCCAAACCTACTGCCACAGTTCCTTGTACCCACTTTGCCACATTGGCACTATTGCTTATTTGAGTAATTGTTACATGCTTTGAGTTTAAATTCTTTATAATAGTTTGGTCTACCTTATTTTTTTTCAGAATTTTTAATTGAGCGTATTTCTCTAAAGAATTTTTAAAAGCCTTTAGAGGTAAAGACTTATCTCCGTAGACTATATAATTATTTGTAAGGGTATCGGCATAAATAAAACCATCATATACATTAGCAGTAAACAATAACTTTGCTTTTTCAAAAGATAGACTGTGATTTTCTTCAAAGGAGATATGTTTAAATTCTCTGGTGATTTCTTGGTAGTGAATATGATTAGAAATCAGCAATACCTTTTTATTGTTCTCTATGCCTTTATCTTTACTAGCAAAATAAAAAATCGCAGCAAACATTGCCAACATCAACATCGGACTTAAAAAAATTAATACCAAGTAGGCTTTACTCCTCACCTTAGTTAGAAACTCTCTTTTAATAATTAATAACAGTTTATGCATTTGCTATTGTTTTGATAAAAATTTCTTGTAAAGTGGGTACGTGTTGCTTGTAAGATTTGATGTTTCCTATGGCTGCAAACTGTTTTATTAAAGTGTTATTATCAATATTTAAGGAAACAACTTCTAAGGTAAGCTCTTGATTTTCTTGTTGAATTATTCGATAGGGAATTTTTAAACTGTCTAGCATATTTACATTATCTAGCTCCAAAACTACGTGATAAACCTGATTTGCATTTAATTCTTGAATTTCTTTAATACCACCTTGTAACAAAATTCGTCCTTTATGAATCAAACTAATTTCGTTACACATATCTGTGACAGATTCCATTCTGTGAGATGAAAAAATGATGGTCTTCCCTTCGCTAGCCAAAAACTTTATTTCCTTAGCTATAAATTCTGCATTTACAGGATCCAAACCACTAAAAGGTTCGTCAAGAATAATTAGGCTGGGTTGATGCAATACCGTAATGATAAATTGAACTTTTTGTGCCATTCCTTTTGAGAGGCTTTCAATTTTTTTCTTTTTCCAATCTAAAATATCAAACTTTTGTAACCAATAATTTAATTGATCAGCTGCACTTTTTTTAGACATTCCTTTAAGCTGACCAAAATACAAAGCCTGCTCTTCTATAGACATGTTTTTATAGAGTCCTCTTTCTTCAGGCAAATACCCTATTTTTTGTACATCAACTGTATTTAGTTCATTTCCATTAAAATGAATAGAACCCCCATCGGCATCAATGATTTTATTTAAAATACGAATTAGAGTCGTTTTACCTGCACCATTCTGACCTATTAAACCATAAATACTCCCACGATTTATATTCAGACTAACATCTTTTAAAGCCGATTTATTTCCGTAAGATTTATTAAGGTTCTCAATTTTTAAAATAGACGCTACCATATATTTTTTTAATGTTACCGAGTGCCCAATATATTATTTTGTGGTATGAAAACCACATCACACTAGCATTTTTTCATAAGAAAACCTACTACTGTTTTACTAATTAATCAATTAAAAAACTCTCAAATTATCAGTTTGATATGTGTATAAGTGATAATTACGCAAATTAAACAAAATAAACTATGCAAGCATAGTTTATTTTTCATATATTTAAGAGATGAGTGGTTCAAAAAAAATATCGTTTGATTATTATTATCGTTCAACTTGGCAGATGATTAATAAGATGTATACCGAAGAGGCATTGCAAAATGGTAGACCAATGAATATTGGTTTTGTATTGGTAAATATTCATTACAATAATGGAACTCCTTCTACTACACTTGGACCTAAGATGGGAATTGAAGCAACTAGCCTGTCTAGAACACTCAAAAAAATGGAAAAAGAAGGATTAATTTACAGAGATAAAAATCCTGATGACGGTCGGAGTGTGTTAATTAAACTGACAGAAAAAGGAAAACAAGAAAGGGAAATTGCGAAACAAATTGTTTTAAAGTTTAATCACGCTGTAAAAGAACGTCTGTCAGAAAAGCAAATTGATACTTTTTTAGAAGTCACCAAAACCATACATCAATTAATAGAAGATAAAAGCATTTTTTAAGATGAAAAGAAAAATAAACAAAGTAGCTGTTATAGGTTCCGGAATTATGGGATCTGGTATTGCTTGCCATTTTGCTAATATTGGTGTAGAAGTACTTTTATTAGACATTGCTCCAAACGAACTTACCGATAAACAAAAAGCGAAAGGATTCAACTTAACCGATTCAGTAATAAAGAATAGTATTGTTAACACCAACTTACAAAAAGCTGTAAAATCTAACCCAGCTCCACTATATAATAAGTCTTTTATAAAAAGAATTTCTACTGGAAATTTAACAGATGATATCTCTAAACTTAAAGAAATAGACTGGATTATTGAGGTGGTGGTAGAACGATTAGATGTAAAACAAAAAGTATTCGAACTTATTGAGGCTAATAGAAAAACCGATAGTTTAATTACTAGTAACACATCTGGAATCCCTATTGGATTTATGAACAAAGGACGTTCTCAAAATTTTAGAGAGCACTTTGCGGTTACACATTTTTTTAATCCGCCGAGATATTTAAAATTATTTGAAGTAATCCCTGGCCCTGACTGCAAACCCGATGTTACCCATTTTTTGATGGATTTTGGTGCTAAGTATTTAGGTAAAACTGCCGTGTTAGCTAAAGATACTCCAGCTTTTATAGCCAATAGAATTGGAATTTTTGGAATTATGAGTATGCTTCATATTGTTAAAGATTTGGATTTAACCGTTGAAGAAGTGGACAAACTAACAGGGCCTATTATTGGCAGACCCAAATCTGCTACTTTTAGAACTGTGGATGTTGTAGGGCTTGATACGCTAGCTCATGTTGCTCGCGGATTGTATGATCATTGCAAGACTGACGAAGCTGTGGAGCTATTTGTACTTCCAAGTTTTATACAACAAATGCTCGACAATAAATGGCTCGGTAGTAAAACAAATCAAGGGTTCTATAAAAAACACATCGATAAAAAAGGAAAAAAATCCATACTAGCCTTAAATTTAAATAGCTTAGAGTATCATCCTTTAGAAAAAGCTAGTTTTAATAGTTTGAATGCAACTAAAACGATTGATAAAGTAGCGGACAGATTTAAAATATTGATCAAAGGAAAAGACAAAGCAGGAAGTTTTTACAGAAAAACCTTTGCTGCCTTATTTGCTTATGTAAGTAATAGAATTCCTGAAATTTCTGATGAATTATTCCGAATTGACGATGCTATGAAAGCTGGATTTGGTTGGCAACATGGTCCTTTCGAAATTTGGGATGCTATTGGGATGGATAAGGGTATTGAATTGATTAAAGCAGAGAATTTATCTCATGCTCCTTGGATTGATGAGCTCAAGAAAAAAGGGGTTACTTCTTTTTACACCATTAAAGAATCTAAAAAATATTATTATGATATAGAGAAAAAAGAACAGCGTAAAATTCCAGGTCAAGACAGTTTTATCATCTTAGAAAATATTAGAGAAAGTAAAACTATTTGGTCCAATTCAGAAGCTTCTATACAGCATTTGGGTGACGGAGTCCTAAACGTTGAATTTCAATCTAAAATGAACACCTTAGGTGGAGGTGTTTTACAAGCCATTAATAAAGGGATTGATTTGGCAGAAAATGAATACGATGCTGTAATTCTCGGAAACCAAGCGACCAACTTTTCCGTAGGTGCTAATTTAGCTATGGTGTTTATGTTGGCTGTAGAGCAAGAATACGAGGAATTGAATTATGCTATTCAGTATTTTCAAAACACGGTAATGAGAATGCGCTACTCCTCCTGCCCTACCCTAATTACGCCAAGAGGATTAACTCTTGGAGGTGGGTGTGAACTCAGTTTGCATGTTGATAAAGTAATTGCTGCTGCTGAAACTTACACAGGATTGGTAGAATTTGGAGTGGGCGTAATTCCCGGCGGTGGTGGAACTAAAGAAATGACCAAGCGCGTATCAGATGCTGTTTTAAAAGATGATGTAAAATTAAACCGTATGCGCGAAGCTTTCATCAACATTGCCATGGCAAAAGTAGCCACATCAGCATACGAAGCTTTTGATTTGGGCTACTATACTCCGCATAAAGATATGGTGGTGGTAAACGAACATCAGCAAATAGCTACTGCAAAAAGACATGCTATACAAATGTTAGAAGATGGCTACCTAAAGCCTACGTCCGATAAAGTTCGTGTACTAGGGCAACAAGTTTTGGGAATGTTTCAAGTAGGTGCAGACAGTTTAGTAGCAGGTAACTACGCATCGGAACACGACCGATTGATTGCCAATAAGCTTGGATACGTGATGGCTGGTGGAGATTTATCTGAACCTACCGAAGTCTCCGAGCAGTATTTATTGAATTTGGAACGGGATGCTTTTATGTCTTTATTAGGAGAACGAAAAACTCTAGAAAGAATTCAGCATATGTTAAAAACAGGAAAACCCCTACGTAATTAATGTTTTTTGTTGAAACGTTCAATTGTTAAATCGATTGCACAACTAAACAATCAAACCTAAAAAGCAACACTAATGACCAAAACAGCCTATATAGTAAAAGGATACAGAACCGCAGTAGGAAAAGCTCCTAGAGGGCTTTTTCGATTTAAAAGACCTGATGAGTTGGCTGCGGAAACTATAGAATATCTATTAGAAAAAACACCCGAACTAGATAAAACAAGAATTGACGACGTAATTGTTGGAAATGCTATGCCCGAAGCTGAGCAAGGTTTAAACATAGGACGTTTGATTTCTTTGATGGGATTAAAAATTAATGATGTGCCGGGAATGACGGTAAATCGATACTGTGCCTCAGGGTTAGAAACCATTTCAATCGCAGCCGCCAAAATACAATCTGGAATGGCCGATTGCATTATAGCAGGTGGTGTAGAAAGTATGTCTTATATTCCCATGGGAGGTTATAAACCCTCTCCCAATTATAAAGAAACTAAAGCAGGTAATGAAGAATATTATTGGGGAATGGGCTTAACTGCCGAAGCGGTAGCAAATCAATTCAAAGTCTCTAGGGAGGCACAGGATGAATTTGCCTATAACTCGCATCAAAAAGCCTTGAATGCCCAAGAATTAAATTTGTTTGATGATGAAATTGTACCCATTCATATAGAAGAAATTTTTGTGGATGACAAAGGCAAAAAGAATACAAAAAAATACACGGTTTCTAAAGATGAAGGTCCGAGAAAAGACACCTCATTAGAAGCTTTATCCAAACTAAAACCTGTGTTCGCAAACAACGGTTCTGTGACTGCTGGAAATGCCTCCCAAATGAGCGATGGTGCAGCTTTTGTTTTAGTGATGAGCGAAGAAATGGTAAAAGAACTCAATTTACAACCAGTGGCAAGAATGGTTTCATTCGCAGCTGTGGGTGTAGAGCCTAGAATTATGGGAATTGGACCTGTCAAAGCGATTCCAAAAGCGCTAGAAAGAGCCAATCTAAAATTGGACGATATTGATTTAATTGAACTGAATGAAGCCTTTGCTTCTCAATCTTTAGCTGTTATCAATGAATTAAATATCAATCCCAAAATTGTAAACGTCAATGGTGGAGCCATTTCATTAGGGCATCCTTTGGGTTGCACTGGAGCCAAATTATCTGTTCAGTTGATTAACGAAATGCGAAGACGGAAGAACAAGTATGGTATTGTAACCATGTGTGTAGGTACTGGACAAGGTGCTGCTGGAGTCTATGAATTCTTAAAGTAACCTTTCACTTTTAGAGATTCGTCCTATCTACCAAAGGTTACCTGTAAAACAATTTAGTATTAATTACGCTGATGCTGATAGTTATAGACTTAAAGTTGAAAGCCACAAAAGCAAAAAAAATGGAAAACAAGATAAAAGGAGGAGAATTTATTGTTAGCGAAGCAAAATGTAAAGACATATTTATAGTAGAAGATTTTACAGAAGAACAAAGGATGATGCAAGAATCTGTCATAGAATTTATAGACAGAGAAGTTTGGCCACACAAGGAACGTTTCGAGAAAAAGGATTATGCTTTTACAGAAGAATTAATGCGAAAAGCAGGAGAAATGGGCTTTCTAAGTATCGCTGTGCCTGAAACACATGGCGGAATGGGAATGCCCTTTATGTCTACTATTTTGGTTTGCGATTATATTTCTGGAGCTTCTGGCTCATTTGCTACTGCTTTTGGGGCTCACACCGGTATAGGAACTATGCCCATTGTACTTTATGGAACAGATTCCCAAAAAGAGAAATACGTGCCCAAATTAACTTCTGGAGAATGGTTTGGAGCTTATTGTTTAACGGAACCTGGAGCAGGTTCTGATGCTAACTCAGGTAAGACGAAAGCAGTATTATCTGAAGATGAGAAGACTTACAAAATCTCAGGACAGAAAATGTGGATTTCCAACGCAGGCTTTTGTAGTCTAATGATTGTATTTGCTAGAATTGAGGAAGATAAAAACTTAACGGCCTTTATTGTTGAATACGATAAAAACAACCCCAACGGAATCACAATGGGAGAGGAAGAAAAAAAATTGGGTATTAGAGCCTCCTCCACTCGACAAGTATTTTTTAATGAGACGGTCGTGCCTGTAGAAAATATGCTTTCGGATAGGCAAAATGGATTTAAGATTGCATTGAATATTTTAAATATTGGTAGAATTAAACTGGCTGCTGCTTGTCTAGATGTTTGTAGACGTGTCATTAAAAACTCAATTGATTATGCAAAAGAAAGAAAGCAATTTGGTATTGCTATTTCTAATTTTGGAGCCATTCAAGAAAAAATTGCTTTAATGGCTACAAAAACATTTGTAACAGAAAGTGGTGTTTATAGAGCTGCTGGAGATATTCAGCACAAAATTGACGATTTAGTGGCTGGCGGAATGAATCATCAGCAAGCAGAATTAAAAGGTGTAGAAGATTTTGCCATGGAATGTGCTATACTAAAAGTATACGGGTCCGAGGTTGGACAATTTGTTTCCGATGAAGGAATACAAATTTATGGAGGTATGGGGTTTTCAGAAGATACTCCTATGGAATCTGCATGGAGAGATGCTCGTATTTCTAGAATTTATGAGGGAACTAACGAAATCAATAGACTACTAACGATTGGTATGTTGATGAAAAAAGCTTTAAAAGGTGAAATTGATTTGATGACTCCCGCTATGGCTGTTGCTAACGATTTGATGGCTATTCCATCCTTTGAGACTCCAGACTATTCGGAAACTTTATCTGAGGAAAAAGAAATGCTTACCAAACTAAAGAAAGTGTTTTTAATGATTGCAGGTAAAGCGGTTGAAAAGTTTGGAACAGATTTGGAAAAACAACAAGAAATTGTTTTGTGTGCTTCCGATATTCTAATTGAGATTTACATGGCGGAATCTGCTATACTAAAAACGGAGAAACTGATTAGCAAAACCAGTATAGGTAAAGCCGAGTTACAAATGGCCATGAGCAAATTGAATTTGTTTAACGCTGTAGAAAAAATTATATCTAAGAGTAAAGAGGCCGTTATATCCTTTACAGAGAACGATGAACAAAGAATGTTATTAATGGGGCTTAAACGTTTTACCAAATACGCAAACTACCCTAACGTAATTGGTTTAAAAAAACAAATCGCACACCTTTTGATTAAGTGAAATGATTGATTTGTGTCAAATTAACATTAAAAAACTACCATAAAACAGTTTTAATTCTAATATTTCACTACATTTGACTAAGTAAATTTGGGTTGAATAAAATTTACACGAACCAGAGACTGAGCTTTAGCAACTCAATTTCTGGTTTTTTTATTCTTTATTTTTTATCTTTTCTTTTAGAAGCTTCAAACGGTCTTTATGAGCCTGCTCCTTTTCTTTAAGCTTGTTCTTTTTTCTATTCATTAACTTTGTATGCTTAGACTTGTTCTTTGTATTCTTATCACTTCCTGTTTTTGCCATCTTTAAATAGAATTATACGCTTAATTATTATTTTTATGCTAAATATAAAATTAGCATCATAGTTTTTATGCCTCCGTAATCCTCAAAAATTAACAATCATCCACTTATAAATGTATTCCATCTATATAAGTCCAGTGATTATTTTCTTTGACAAATCTAGATTTTTCATATATCACACACTCCTTATCTTGCTCGATAAAACGAGCTTTAAAAGTAACATAACCTAAATCATCATTAATTATATTTGAACTTATTACTTCTAAGCCTTTCCATAAAACAGATTTGGTCCATATTGAAATTTCCTCCTTTTCATCGATGGGTTTGGTAGATGAGTGATGGCTTTGCATCAAATAAACCAGATCAGCCAATACATAAGCACTATATCTAGATCGCATTAAATCTATGGGGGTTTTAGCCTGATAAATGTCTTGATGTATCAACCCACAACAGTCTCTATATAAACGCTTTGAGTCACAAAAACATTTAGCAACTCTTCTATTAGCGTTGGTAATGGCTTCTAAATTAAATTTTTGTTTTTTTGCTTGTTTGGCATCTTTTTGCTTCTGAACTAATTTTGAAAATTTAGACATAGAAAAACAAATTACTTAGACTTTAATTTAAACAAAAAGAGCTTTTCCTTATGCTTATACTTATGACCTTTTACTTTTTTTGAATTGCGCTCTCTTGTAATATAAACTTCGTTTTTGTCTTTAAAGGCAACTCCCTCTATTTGGTTGGCATCATTTAACAGAGGTGTAAGATTTATTTTACTAAAACTGTTAAACCCCGAAGCGATGTCATCGAACTCAATTAAATAAGATTTCTGATTTTTATCGTAGGCAATGGCGACTAACTTTTTGGACTCCTTGTGATAATCCATCCCGGTTATTAAACAATTTACCTTTAATGTAGATATTGGTGCAATAGAATAATTACCTGGTAAGGTTGGTAAAGTGTACACGTCCGTTCTATAATTCTCCCAGTTTTTACTCATCAATAAAATCTTATTATCACAAATAGTAATTGCTTCACAATCAAAATTGTTTTTGCCTTTAGATTTGTTATTGATTTGTTGATTTTTATAGTTAAAATAAATTTTTTCTGAAACTACTTCATCTCCTTTATAAAAGTCTTTTTTTGATATTTTATGAATAACTAAATTACTTCTGTATCCAGAATTGTTTCCTGTATCGGCTATGTATATGTGAGTATCATCTTGAGCCAAATCTTCCCAATCAATATTCTTGACTCCTTTCACTTTCACTACTCGTTTAATAGACCCCTTTTTCTCGTCAACCACATAGAGTTTAGCCTTACCGTTAGAATCGTTATGAGTAATCAAATTTTTGCCATCCCATAACAATCCAGAAGTCTCTTTAATTTTTTTAGGTAAAGATGTTTTTTCTACAAGTTCAACTTCTTGGGCACTACCCAAAACAGAGAATAAAATAAAAAGACTGTAGAGATATTTCATTTAATATAGGTTTTAAAGTAAAAATAACGTTATTCTATGAAAATTACCAAAACAGTAGTCAATTGTATATAGTATAAATCAAAAAAAACTCCTTTGCTAGAAAGCAAAGGAGTTTTTTACAATATGAAAAGTGTATTATTTAAAATTGATTTTTCTCATTCTTAAACTTTCTGGAGTAATCTCCAAATATTCATCTTCTCTAATATATTCCATACATTCTTCTAAAGAAAAATCTAATTTCGGAGCAATTTTTACAGCATCATCGTTACCAGAAGAGCGAACGTTTGTTAATTTTTTACCTTTGATCAGGTTTACAGCCATATCGTCAGATTTACTGTTCTCTCCTACTACCTGACCTTTGTAAATATCTTGGTTAGGATCTATAAAGAATTTACCTCTGTCCTGTAATCTATCAATTGCGTAAGCAGTTGCTTTCCCAGTTTCCGAAGAAATGATAGCTCCTTTTAATTCCTCTGGAAACTCCCCTTTATAAGGTCCATATTCAGAAAAACGGTGGTTGATAATTGCTTGACCAGCAGTTGCTGTTAATATTTTATTTCTCAAACCAATCAATCCACGAGAAGGAATGGTAAACTCTAAATGTTGTAAATCCCCTTTAGGCTCCATCACCATTAAATCTCCCTTTCGCAAAGATACTAGGTTTACAGCTTTAGAAGATACTTCTTCTGGAACATCAATAGTTAAAGTTTCATAAGGCTCACTTTTTACACCGTCAATATCTTTTAAAATAACTTGAGGACGACCTACTTGTAATTCATACCCCTCTCGCCTCATTGTCTCAATTAAAACGGACAAGTGTAAAACCCCACGACCAAAAACGTTAAATTTATCTTCCGTATCAGTTTCTTCAACTCTTAAAGCCAAGTTTTTCTCTAATTCTTTAAATAAACGATCACGTAAGTGACGAGAAGTAACAAACTTTCCTTCTTTACCAAAGAAAGGTGAATTGTTAATGGTAAACAACATACTCATCGTAGGTTGGTCAATTTCGGTTCTCGGTAATGCTTCGGGATTTTCTAAATCAGCAATGGTATCACCAATTTCAAAATCATCAATACCTGTAATAGCACAAATATCACCACAACGCACAGATTCTACTTGAGCTTTACCCATCCCTTCGAATACGTGTAATTCTTTAATTCTTACTTTTTTAGTAGAACCATCAGCTTTACACAAAGTATAATCTTTGTTAACTTCTAAATCTCCACGGAAAATACGTCCAATAGCAATTCTTCCTTTAAATGAAGAAAAGTCTAAAGAAGTAATTTGCATTTGTGGAGTTCCCTCATTGTAAGTAGTTGCAGGAATAGATTCCAACACAGCATCTAATAAAGGAACAATATCTTCTGTTTGATTTTTCCAATCAGTACTCATCCAGTTGTTCTTTGCAGAACCGTAGATAGTAGCAAAATCCAATTGCTCTTCCGAAGCTTCTAAAGCAAACATCAAGTCAAAAACTTTTTCGTGTACAATATCTGGTGTACAGTTTTCTTTGTCTACTTTGTTTACCACTACAATTGGAGTTAATCCTAACTCAATTGCTTTACCTAATACAAAACGAGTTTGTGGCATAGGACCTTCAAAGGCATCTACTAGTAATAAAACACCATCTGCCATTTTTAATACACGTTCCACTTCACCACCAAAATCGGCGTGCCCAGGAGTGTCAATCACATTAATTTTAGTCCCTTTGTAGTTTACGGATACGTTTTTAGATAAAATGGTAATCCCTCTTTCACGCTCTAAATCATTGTTATCTAACAATAAGTCTGTACGCTCTTTACGTTCATCTAATACTTTTGCTTGATCAATAATTTTATCTACCAAAGTAGTCTTACCGTGGTCAACGTGAGCTATAATAGCAATGTTTCTTATTTCTTGCATGATTGCACTTTAAATTTAAAGCGCAAAAGTAGTTAAAAGATGTTAGAAAATATGATTAAGATAGGTTTATTACTACAAACAGTTTTAAAAAAATTTAGTTGGCACTAAAAAAGTCTTCTGGGTAAGGTTCTCCTAATTCTTTGGGGGTTAATTTACGTCCCATTTCAAAGGCATTTTCTATCGCTACTTCTTCTGTCCACTTTCCTATAACAATATCTGGTGTCAAAAAATGATAAGCTACAATTCCATTAAACAACTCCTCCTCCACCATATAACTAAAGTGAATGACCAAGGTGTCATTAAATACAAATCCGTATCCTGTTTGATGTTGGTCTCCCTCTATCAACCAACTGGCCTCAATTTGATTACTGATTAAGTCTATATTTAATAAGCCTACATAATAGCTATCTTTAATGTCTGGATTGCCACCCACTATTTCGTATACACCACAAACATTTACCATGTTGACGGAAAACTCTTGGTGTTGAGAAGCGTTTTCGTATAAATCTAACCTCTTTAAAAGCTCTTGTTTTTTATTCTTTCTGTGCGCTAAAGCTTGTTTAGATTTCTCATACCAATGTTTTATTTTTTGATCAAAAGTATTCATTCCCTTAAGCTTTTCGATTTAAAGTAAGCACCGTAATTTCTGGCCAAATTCCTACACGACCTGGGAATCCTAAAAAGCCAAAACCTCTGTTCACGTATAAATACTGATTATTTTTTTGATATAAACCTGCCCAACGTTTGTAAATATACTTTGAAGGGCTCCATTTAAAACCAGGTATTTCAACGCCAAATTGCATTCCATGTGTATGTCCCGATAACGTTAAATCGATTGCTTGTTGATGAGGAATTACTTTTTCATCCCAATGAGTAGGGTCGTGAGAGAGCAATATTTTAAAGTTATCTGAGTTTGTTCCTATTAAAGCTTTTGACAAGTCTCCTTTTTGAGGGAACGGTGGTTTTCCCCAATTTTCTACTCCAACAATATCAATCTGTTCGTTGTTTTGTGTAATGGTTTTAGAAGTATTGTTTAACAACTCAAAACCCATGTCTTTTTGATGTTGAAATAGGGTTTGCAAATTATCTTCTTTTTCTTTAGTACTTTTCCATCTTTTATGAGTGCCATAATCATGATTTCCTAAGCTAGAAAATACTCCCATGGATGCTTTTAAGCTTCCAAATAATTCTTTGTAAGGCACAATCTCCACAGCATCATTATTTACTAGATCTCCTGTAAACAAAATCAGATCGGGTTGTTGTTCTTTGATTAGATCTACTCCTCTTTTAACTTCGTCTATATTGTCAAAACTCCCTGAATGAATATCCGAAATATGGACAATTTTTAAACCATCAAAAGATTTTGGTAAATTTTTAAAACCTAAGTTGATGTTTTTTACTTTGTAATTGTATTTGCCTTTAGTTATTCCATACAACATCGATAAAAAAGGAATACTTGCTAACCCCAATCCTACTTGACCCACAAATTTACGCCTGTCTCCAAAAGATACATCATTATCTGTAGATGAGAATAATTTAAAAACACATTCTGATACGTAAACTGTTATTCTGAGAATATCATCAAAAACAGCAGTAAAAAACAGCCCTATCTTTAGCACTAAAAAAGCGAATGTATACCCAAATAATAAGTTTAGAGGTAAAGTGGCTTGGGTAGGTCTATCATCAAACTTTAATAAGACTAAAGCGAAACATCCGTAACTCACTAACATACTAAAATAGTAGAAACATTTAAAAATTAGCTTGTGATTGTTATTGCTAAAGTAGTTTTTAAAACTAGCTAATAAGTATATATCTAAAATTAATAAGAGGGTAACAAAAATCAATATTCTTTTTATCATTAGTGTAGTTGTATATCTGTCCAAATATAATAACAAAAAAAGTCTGTTATTGTATAACAGACTTTTTTTAGATGTTTAGAATAAATATTATTATTCAATAAACACTTTTTTGTTCACTGTACCTATGTCAGTTTTTACTTTGATAATATAAAACTGAGAACTCAATACTATGTCTTTTACGTTAGATCTATTGGTAATTTTATCTTCTATATAATCTAAAACTTTTTCACCAGCAATACTATACAGAGCGATAGATTGTATGTTCCCTTTTTCTAAGATTACCTCTATCTCATTTTTATCTGTTCTAATGAGAGTTTTCGTCTTATTATCAACAAATTCATTAGATAATGTTTCTTGATTGCTAAACATAACACTGAATCTATCTCTATATTCTCCATTTTGTAAAGTTATCTTATGAGATTTCTTTTTGATGTTTGTAATAGTTTTTAAAACTTCATCATACAAATAAACCTCTCCACTATAGTTCTCTGCTTCGTCTAATTTAAAGGTAATTTCTTTTTCGTTTTCTACTACCACACCTACAGGCAGTTCCAAATCATCACTTACAAAAGGCACACTCGTTATAATATAACGATCTACATCCTCAGGAATTACCCAAAAGGCATCATTTGAGAAATAATCGAACATAAATGAATCTCCAAATTCTTTATCTAACGTCCCTCCATTTAAAGTTGTTGCTATTTGCCTATGGAATACTCTACCATCTTCTTTTACATATTCAATACCTAAACGAATAATTGGAGTTAATGTTTTTAAGCTATTGGTTTTAAAGAAGTGTCTGCTTCCATCAAAAGTAATTCCATCTCTTAGGGCATTGGTAAATTGTACAGTTCCCGTTGTCTCCCCATAAACTACAAAACCTTGACCTGGTTTAATGAAAGCTGTTGGTGTTGTTGATCCTGAATTTGGTCCGTTATCTGGAGAACCAATTGTTGCTGCAGATACCCCAACTCCTGAACTATTAAATGTTGCGTACCCTCCTAGGTCATCCTCAATCCCTGTAGCATGAGCATCTCCAGCAGGTTGATCCCATAAATATGCTGTATTTTCTAATACAGATGCATTGTTGGTTAAGAAAGTCTGTAAATTCATTGTTGATGGATAAGGATTACCTGTTAACAAGAAGTTTCCAGAAGTAATTGAAACATTTATATTTCCATTGTTTGGACTTCCTATAAAATTATACTCATTAGCAGCTCCTGTTCCTTTCATGGTAAACCCTACTCCAGGAATCATTGTCTCATTTTCATCAACCTCCAAGAAAGCACCACTATTGTTAAGTGTGTGAATCCATCTTCTACTTATCGTAGTTCCTGATCCTTGTTTACTGTCTGTAAAACTAGGATCGGTATTATCCGTTAAGTCATCAGCGGGATCGGTTGAATTAAATTTTAAGTTTCCTGATAATGTAAATGTACCTGAGGTATTAACTGGAGATGCAAAATAATTATATCTGTATTCAGAGGCTGTGGCATCGTCTATAATTTTAAAGATTTGTCCAGAACCTGAATTACCATCAATGCCATTTCCTGTTTGAATAAGCTCTGCATCTCCCTCTAAATATAAATCTCCATCCAACTCTAAGTCCTCTTCTAATTCTAAATATTGCGTAGTTGGAATAGTTACTGCTGTACCAGAAGCTATGTTCATACAAAAACAAACTGCACTTTCCGATAAAGTGACGTCATTTAAAATTTGTACCGACTCTCCTGTGTCTGATGTAGAAAGTGCGTTGTCAGTACCCGAACCACCAAACCATACATCATTACCAAAAATAATAGTACCTGTTCGTGTTTTACTAACTAGGGTAAAAACTTCACCATCCAATAAATCTACCCCCGTAAAAATCAGGTTATTTCCTGTTAGCACTCCTGAGGTAATATTTTCTATAACACCTGTGGTGTAATCACCGTCTCCATCCTGATCTATTCTCAAATTATAGTTATCTGGATCTGGTATTGCTGACATGTCAAATTGTAACGTTACGGTACCAACACTTCCTGTGTTTTGCACTTTCCAGTCCCTATTAACTTGTTTAGTACTACGTAAACAGTCTCCTGTAGGTGTATCTGCATCAATTAAAGTAATTGCATCTCCTCCTGTAATTTTACTACCCCAAACTAAAAAATCCAAGTTATCATCAAAAGATCCCATATTCGATGCGTTGTCCAATGCTACAGATGTATCTATAGAAATGCTTAACATTGAATTTAAACCTGTTGAACGCCCCTGTTTTTGGTTCAGCTGTGAATCATCATCTCTTCCGATAGCTGCAATGTTATTGTGATAATCTGCATTAGTAGAAGCATCCCAAACTATTACTGGAGACATCGTTGTAGATGTACTCAAGTGATAATCTCCAGCATCTCCTCCTGTTAAATTATCCAACGTTACTCCATATTTTAAACCTAAATAACTCTCAATTTTACTAATATCTAAATCAGACAGTGTTACTCCTTGATAATACAAAACCTCAGATATTTTACCATCATAGTAGTCTCCTGTGGTGGTTCCGTCAAAAGAGGTAGCATTTGAACCGTCCCCAATGAAACCAAAACGCGTTGCAGATCCAGAACCTATATTATTATCATCCACATCACCAGAGAAATCTTCTGCACCATTTAACTTAATTAAAGTTTCGTTTGCCCCCAAAGCAGTATCGTATATAAACCCTCCTATGTTTGTTGATCCTGTATTTGTAATTGTTGTTCCTGAACTGTCAAATATTCCTCCAGATGTTGTGTAAGAAAAATCTAAAGAACCATCTCCTCCTACTGACATATTAAAATAGTGATCCCTATCAAAACTTAATAGAGCCCAATTAGTATCATCAGGGGTAGCAGGTGTATCACTAAATGTAGTTTCATAAACTACCCATGAATACATTTTATCTATTTCCCCTGCTGAACTAAAGTTCAAGTTTTCAATGGCTAGGTGATCGCTCACACCATCAAAACTTATGGCAGGATTGTAGCTAAACAATTCGTCATTAGAAGGTTTATCATTGTTCACAGACTGTACTACACCGTTACCTGCTGCACTTGAATCTCCTATAGACGTTAAAATCCCATTAGAACTAACAGCGTTCAGGTCTCCCTTTATCCACATATTTAAGCCACCACTAACCGCTCCTGGTGATGGAACTATCGGTATTGTTAAAATAAATGCTATTCTATCTCCATCTATCATATTTCTATTAATGTAATAGTGGGTACCATCGTCAGTTAAAGATATTCTTGTGTTGGTTACACCCTCTTCAGCAAATTCAAAATTATCGTTTGTACTTAATAGCAAATCTACACCAGTAGCCGATTCTGAGAAAAATGATTTTGGTATAGCAACATATACATTATCCGAATACGTACCTACCTCCTTAAACAACCACTTTCTTACCGTTATAAATTCATTTGAAGCAACGTTATAATCTGTAAACCCTGTACTCAAACCATTATTACCAAACAACAACGATACTCCCTCTGGAACAGAGGTTCGAGAGCCACTTAAGTTGCTAGAAGTAAAATCTAAGTCCGTAGACAATATTAAATCTTTGGCTGATGTAGATGTTGCAATTTTTTGATCTAAGTCTGAGTTAACATCATCTCGAACGATTCCAGCTATACCAGACCAGTATGCTGTATTATCCCACAAGGTTATTCCAGCGGAGTTTAAATATTGTACACTCTGATCTAGAGTGATTCCATATTTTAATCCCAGATAAGTTTCTAGCCTAAATGTTTCATTCGTTGTAAAAGTCTTTCTGTCTGCTAGTATAATTTCAGATATTTGACCATCATAGTGAATACCATTTCTCGTTCCGTTTTCTGATAATGCCTCAGAACCGTCTCCTATAAAACCAAATCTGTTTGTTTTGATTCCTATATTTCTATTTAAATTAGCAGTAGCTCCATTATTTACGTTCGGATTGGTAACATTTGTAGTCAAAGGCACGGAACCTTCAACATTCCCATCAAACTTTAATGCAGCAATATTACTTAAAGATCTATCAAATAAGAACTCTGCAATATGTGGCAAACCATCATTTGCTACCGAGGTGCTTTTAAAATCTATAATACCACCTCCTCTTTGTTCGTAAGAGAAAGCTAATTCTCCTGTAGGTTGAACAAACGCATTGTAGGCTTCACTTCTGTCAAAATCTAATAAAGACCAGTTGTTATTAAACTCTCCATTACCATCGTCTTCATCAAAATCAGTACTATAAACTGCCATTACATGCATATCTGTAATATCGGTACCTGCTTCATACATTTTGTTTTTAATAAATAAGTAATCGTCTTGACCGTCAAAAGTTAAAGTCGGATTAAAATTCATTAAAGATGCGGTAGAAGGTGTCGAAGTTCCGTTAGTCTGTACAGCATCTGCACTATTATAACTAGCATCTTCTATTGTTAAAGTTCCTCCCGAGGTTTGAGATTGATCTGCCCTAATAAACAAATCGAATTCGGTGACAGAAACACCTGCTATCTGAATATCAGATGTTACGAACGAGAAATACTGTCCATCTATCAGATTTAAAGTAGTTGTGTAAAAACCTGAATTTAAAACCATTGTTGTTCTATTGGCATTATCGCCAGTATCAATGATTTCATCCGTACTCGTGATAATATCAACATCAATACCAGTTGGAAAAAATTCTTCTGGTATGGCGATATGTATCGTACCCGAGTCTCCTCCATTCTCCTTGACTAACCAAGTAGTTCTTAAAACATTTTCACTAGCACCTGCATCAAAAACTTGAAAACCTGTTAAACCGTTGTCTCCAAATAAAATAGATGTCCCAGCTGTTAAAGAAGTTCTAGCTATATTGCTGTTTGAAGATGTAAAATCGTTAGTGGTGGAGATAATAAGAGAAGTGTTTAGCGCTGACGCTACTTTTTGATCAATAGAACCTACAACGTTGTCGTTGATTAAACCAAAAACGTTGTTCCAGTACGACGTGTTGTCCCAAATTATGTTATTACCAGAATCCCTGTAGCTTCCAGAAGAACTATTTAATGTGATTCCATATTTTAATGCTAAATATGACTCTATTTTTCTTATTGCATCTGTTCTTTCAGAAATTGTTAAGCTCAAATCGTTAAAATATATAATTTCAGCAATTTCTCCATCGTAAAATACATCATTTTTACCTCCGTTTTCAACATTCGCCTCTGATCCATCACCAATGAAACCATATCTGGTTTCATTATCAGTAATTATACCACTCGAAATACGATTTGCAGAAAAATCTTCATTCCCATCAAGTCTCAATTTAGTATTCTGAGTTACATCTTTATCGTATATAAAAGTTCCTATGTGTGGTACGTCGTTATTTGAACTTGTAGAACCATAGTTATCAAATATATTATTATCTGTAGCTGGCACATTAACATTGTCTGGAAAGGAAAAACCTAGGCGACCATCATCTCCCCTTACATAAACGTTGAAAACTTCACTTCTATCAAAATCCAAAAAAGCCCAATTCCCATTGGCCCCACCAGTTGCATTGGGTGTCTTATAAACTACAAAAGTATATATGTTGTCTATTGACAAACCTCCTGTGTAGTTAATATTACTAATGGCAAAAAAATCATTAGCTCCATCAAAAGTAAATGTCTCATTAAAGTTAAAAAATTCACTCTGTACAGGTTTATCATCTGTAGTGGCTTGAAATGCGTTGTTACCCTTACCGCTTTCATCACCCCAAATAAGAGTTCCAGCATCTGTAACACTAGTATTGGCTTTAACCCACAAATCTAAGTCTGTTGAGGGAACTCCCCCCGGTGTTTGAGCCGACAAAATATTGGAGATCAATACTAAAGCTAGAAGTAATATTCTTTTCATGTAGTTAAATTTTGAAATCATAAATTACGCATATTAAAAGTTATTATGTAAACGAACCAACATTTATTAACATTGTTAATATACACATCTTAGAAACACCAGTTGAATCTGGTAATAAATCTATTGCTATACTGTCAAATAATGAACTTTTATTTTGATATGCTTATTTTTTTAGATATTGTTGCTTTATTTGTTATAATTTTTGCAATATACAATTTACTTGATAAATCAGACATATTTATGTTCGCCGTTTTGCTATTTAATTTTTGATTGAGAATTTCTACTCCAGAAAAATTATATATTTGAATCTGACGTATCAGACCATTCTTAATTTCTATATATAAAATCCCATTACGTTCAAACAAACTTATATTTCGTTCATCCTCAGTCTCTTCTGATGATAGTGTTTCTTCATTTCTAAATATTACACTAAACCTGTCATTATACTCTCCTGAAATTAAAGAAGCAGTAAAATCATTGTTTTTTAAATTCAACAATGAATTGGTTTGGCTATCATGTAAATAAATACCACTTGCAATATTTTCTATTTTATCTATTTTAAAAGTGATCTCTTTATCCTCATCTAAAACAACTCCTAAAGGTAATTCTAACTCTTCTCTATCATCTTCTTCACTAACAATATTTGGCACACTCGTTATTACGAATCTATCTTCTTCATTTGGCAGTAACCAAAAAGCATCATTTCCAAAGTAGTCAAACATATAAGCATCTTTACCTGCTTCTCTCTCCATAGAATTTCCTTCTAATACTGTTGCTAATTGTCTATGAAAGACTTTTCCATTTTCTTTAGAATATTCAAAACCTAATCGCAATATTTGTCTCAATGTTTTGAGTTTACTAGTCTTAAAAAAGTGTCTACTTGCATCAAATGTAGTTACTTCTCGTAAACTATTATTAAACTGAACATTTCCTGTAGCTTCAGCAAACACAACAAAACCTTGACCTGGTTTTACAAAACCACTAGGCTCCGTGCTTCCTGAATTAACACCGTTGGTAAAATCAACTACAGAGGCAGCAGCAACTCCTACTCCTGAGCCTATTCCTCCTGTAAAAGTTGCATATCCTCCTAAATCATCTTCTGATCCAGTAGCATGAGCATCTCCTGATGGTTGATCCCATAAATAAACAGTTCCTTCTAATGTTGATGTGTTTAAGTCATTGAACTGTTCCAAATCTATAGTAGAAGCATATGGATTACCCGTTAATAAATAATTACCCGTAGTAATTGGTACCTTAATCTCTCCATTATTTGGATTACCTATAAAATTATAATTATTAGTAGATCCCGTTCCTTTCAAAGTAAAACCAACTCCCGAAGCTAAGTCTGTATTCTCTGGTATTTCAGTAAAGTTGGTACCATTATTTAAGGTATGATACCACTGCCTAGCAATAGATGTCCCGAATCCTTCTAAGTTATTTGTGAAGCTTGGATCTGTATTATCTCCCAAAGTAACACCTGTATTAAATTTAAAATTGCTAGTTATATTAAAGTTTCCTAAAGTATTTACAGGCGAACTAAAGAAATTATAACGATACGATGAAGCTGTTGCCTCATCTATAATTTTATATAACTGACCGCTTCCTGAATTGCCAGTATTATCATCTGTTTGAATTAACTCAGCTGTTCCCTCTAAATATAAATCTCCATCTAAAATAAGTTCATTGGCATTAATGAACTGACCTGTAGGAACTGTTAGTATTTGTCCTGAATTTATTTTTAAACAGTTACAAGAAAAATCTTCTGAAATTGTTACTGAATTTTCTATGGTAACTCTAGCACCTATATCATTTAATGCATTAGGTGCTCCTCCAGTTCCAGAACCACCAGACCAAGAACCGTTATAGGTAATATCAAATCCTGCTTTTCTGAATAAGGTAAAGTACACACCATCCGCTAAAGTGATACTACTGAATGTCAAATCTGTTCCTGATAAAGAGCCAGCAGTATGTATAGTTTGATCTCCTGTAGTTGTAAAATTTCCATCGGTATCTACTACCAAATCAAAGTTACCAGGGTCAGAAATGTTAAACATATCAAACTGCATTGTAACAGCCCCTACGCTACCAGTATTTTGTACGAACCAATTTTTATTTACTTTTAATGTACCTACAGCTGCACAATCAATAACAAAATTATCTTCTACCCCGTTGTTCCCCCACGCTAAGAAATCTAAATTTTCATCAAAAGCACCGATATTATTTACATTGCTATCTGCTACAGAAGTATCGATTGATATCGTCAATACACCATCAGAATTTTCTGATTTAGACTGCTTTTGATTTAAACTGGAATCATCATCTTGACCTATTACTGTAATATCATTGTTGTAGTTAGTATCAGAGGTAATGTCCCATATAATATTGTTAGTATTAGAACCATCTACATAAGCGCTAGTAATATAATTGGTGCTCAACGTTACTCCATATTTAATAGCTAAATAACTTTCTATTTTATTGATAGCTACAGCATCTAAAGTTTCACCTTCGTAATAGACTATTTCTGAAATTCCTCCTTCATAATAACTATTTCTAGAAGCTCCATCAAAAGTAGCTGCATTAGACCCGTCTCCTATATAACCGAAACGTGTTTCTGCTGTACCGCTGTCATTTGTACCTATATTTGCCGAAGTCAAATCACCTTCAAAATCTACAGCACCATTAGAACGAATAGTTGTTTCATTAATTGTGCTGTTATCAAATATAAATCCTGCTAATTGAGTTGTACCCGTATTGGTTACCGCCGTACCTCTGGCATTTCTTCTGGATCCGTTTGCATCTTCGTAGGTGAAATCTAAAAAACCATCACCACGCATTTGCATATGGAAGTACTCTCTCCTATCAAAATCTATAAAACTCGCATTCGTATCATCTATTCCAGAACCGACTCCTTCTTCAATGAAGTCTGATTTGTAAATAATCCAAGTATACAACTTGTCAATGGCTCCTATTCCATTGTAGTTAAGATTTTCTATAGCCATTCTGTCTGTTGAAAATGTTAACGTTGGATTAAAATTAACCTCGTTAGTTGTATAAATCGGTTTTCTTTGATTATCTGTTTGAGAAATATTGTTTCCATTAAAACTCGCATCTAAGACTGATTCAGCATTTCCACCAGCACTCACGACTCCTTGATCTGATTTTAACCACATTGTTAAACCCGTGTCTATATTACCTGGGGCATTAGTGACTGGTACAAAAACAAAAGCTAGTATTTCTCCATCATCCATATCTCTAGAAAAATGATAAAAAGTACCATCATCTGTTAAAGCGACTGTAGTTTCCCCTACACCATCCATAATACCATCTGTACTAATTACAGCCTCTACTCCTATAGATCCGTCTGGAAAAAATGATTTTGGTATAGCGACATGTACATTATCGTTTAAATTAGTTCCCCCTTCTTTGAACAACCAGTGTCTTGATGTTAATTTTTTTCCCAATGTAACGTTGTCTTCTCCAGCACCAGATGTTCCACCATTATTACCAAAAATCAAGAAACTTTCGTTATTTAAAGAGGTTCTTCCACCGTCACTATTTGCAGAAGTATAATCTGCGGTTGTTGCTAAAATTATATCATTGTCTGATTGCGACTGTGCGATTCTCTGATCCAAATCACTATCCACGTCATCCCTAATAATACCTGCTATTCCGTTCCAATAAGTTATATTATCCCACACAGTTGTTCCTTGAGAATTTTTATAAGTACCTAACGAATTATCTAGAGTAATACCATATTTTAAAGCTAAATATGATTGTATCTGAAGAACTTCTTGAGTTGTAAATTCCTCTGTATCGGTCATTAAAATTTCAGAGATGTTACCCTTATAGTAAATACTTCTTGTAGAAGCATTTTCAGAAGCCGCATTTGACTCATTACCAATAATTCCATATCGTGTTCTATCTAGAATAATGTTTCCAGGTAATTTATCATCACTATCATCAAGAGCTCCGTCTAATTTAATTACAGTATCGTCTCCACCAGCATCTCCATCAAAAACAAATTCACCCAAATGCGGAAAACCTTCATTAGAAAATAACACTCCCGTTTCTGTTAAATTACTTGAACTAGCTCTGTATTGAAAAACAGATCTACCATCTCCTCTTATATAATTAGAAAAAGTACCTTGCCTATCGAAATCTAAAAAACTACTGTTTGTTCTATTTCCGCCGTCGTTAAAATCGGTACCATAAACTATAAATGAATGTAAATCTGCTATTTCATCACCACTGTTGTAATGCTTATTTTTTATATATAAATAATCATCAGTTCCATCAAAAGTAATGGTAGGATTATAGTTCATTAAATTAGTAACAGTAGGAGTATTTACAATAACATCTTGCACGGCATCAGCAAAACCTAAACTATTATCTTTGAATATTAAGGTGCTTCCATCTACACTATTATCATCTGCACGTATTATCAAATCGAACTTACCCACTGAAACTCCTGCAATTTTAGTTTCGTCAATTAAAAAAGATACAATATCTCCATCTTCAATATCTTGAGCTGTTGTTGTATGATATAAACCTCCTGAGTTTGTTAAAGAAACAGGCGTTTCTGAGTCGAAAACACCATCACTACTAATAATCAACTGCACTGTAGCCCCAGAAGGAAATAAATCTTCTGAAACAGCTATAAACACATTATTTGTTTCTGGACTACTTTCTTTAAAAAGCCATCTTCTTTTCAATGCAATTTTCCCAGAAATGCCTGTTGATGAAAACCCTAGAGGAGCATTATTATCTCCAAACATTAAATAAGTATCTGCTGTTACATCCGTTCTCCCTAGATCACTATTGGCAGAAGCAAAATCATTTGAAGTAGAAACTATGATATCTGAGCCAACAGGTGAAGTAATTCTTTGATGAACATCTCCTGAAGTATCATTGATAATACCTCCTACGTTATGATGATATATTGCGTTTGCCGAAGCATCCCAAATAACTGTTCCACTTGCATCTAAATAATCACCTGAATCTCCACCGTCAGTATTATCTAAGGTTATACCATATTTTAAAGCTAGGTGCGTTTCTATTCTAGCAAGTTCAGATGCTACTAAAGCCGTTGTTTTTCTAATTAAAATAATTTCAGCAATCTCTCCATCATAGTGATTTCCACTGTTGCCTATGCCTTCTGTATCCGAATTAGAACTATCTCCAATAAATCCAACTCGGTTACTTCTTATGATAAGATTTCCGGTAACTCTATCAGAAGCAAGAGCAACTTGCCCATCTAATCTAATTTGAGTATCAGTTACGTTTGCTTCTTCAAAAACAAAACTAGCTAAGTGAGGAGTATCATCATTCGAAACAAAACCACCTCCCACCTGCGCATTTTCGTTTTGTCCATTTACAACATCTCTATACCTAAAAGCTAACCTACCATTACCTCTCAAGGCCATTGAATAACCTGTGGTTGTTCCAAAACCTATAAATGAGTTATTTGTTGTATTCCCCCCAGAAAAATCACTTTTATAAATCACAAAACCATATAAATTCTCTATCTCCTCGTTGGCAGTGTAATTCAAGTTTTTAATTGAGAAAAAATCATCTGTACCATCAAAAGTAAAAGCTTCATTAAAATTAATTAATTCAGTATATGACGGTTCTGAAGCAGATGTAGTTTGAAATGCATAGTTGGAGTTTGTACTATCATCTCCCCATTCTAATCCGCCGTCAATACCTGGGTCTGTAAAGCCTGAATCTCCTTTATACCAGAAACTGATATCTGAGGTGCCAATACCCCCTGGGGACTGAGCGTTAATAGCACTAAAATTACAAAGTATGATGAATAATAAAACCTTTCTCATAATTAACATATGTTTAAAGGGCAAAGTAATACTTAATTGTACTAATATAAAAATCAACTTAAATTATACAACATATGTTAATAATTAACCTATTTATTATGAACAAAAAAATCCACCATTTAATTATGATGGATTTTCTGTTTTGAATATATATAATTTTTAGTCTATATATATCTTTTTTGTTACTGTACCTATTTCAGTAATTATTTTGATGATGTAAAAGTTTGAGCTCACATCAGTAGTAATAGTGGCACTGTTTGTTGAATTCCTTGGAGAGTAGTTCAACATCCTTCCGCCTGATAAACTGTACAATTCAATAGATTTGATATTTCCTTTTTCTAAGATTACTTCTATCTCGTTTTTATCTGTTCTTATCAAGGTTTTTGTTTTGTTATCAACAAACTCATTTGATAAAGTTCCTTGATTGTTAAACATGATACTGAATCTATTTCTATATTCTCCATTAGATAAAGTTACCTTATGAGATTCCTTTTTGATGTTTGTAATCGTTTTTAAAACTTCGTCATACAAATAAACCTCTCCGTTGTAGTTCTCTACTCCATCTAGTTTAAAAGTAATCTCTTTGTCGTTCTCTACAACTACTCCTAATGGAAGTACCAAATCATCACTTGCATAAGGTACGCTTGTAATAACGTAACGATCTTCGTCTTCTGGAATCACCCAAAAGGCATCGTTTGGAAAGTAGTCAAACATAAAAGCATCTTTTCCTGCTTCTTTCTCTAAGCTATTCCCGGATAGAGAGGTGGCTATTTGTCTGTGGAAAATACGACCGTCTGCTTTTGTATATTCGAAACCTAAACGAATTATTGATGTTAACGTTTTTAAGCTGTTCGCTTTAAAGAAATGTCTACTTCCATCAAAAGATACTCCATCTCTTAAACTATTGTCAAACTGAACGTTTCCTGTAGCTGTTGCATAAACTACAAATCCTTGTCCTGGCTTAGCAAAACCACTTGGTTGGTTATTACCAGAGTTAGGTCCATTTTCAGAAAAGTCTACGTCTGTCATATCTAAAGTTGCTGCCGAAACTCCTACTCCAGATCCAACTCCTCCCATAAAAGTAGCATAACCTCCTAAATCATCTTCTACACCTGTTGCGTGAACATCTCCTGAAGGTTGATCCCATAAATATACTATTCCTTCTAAAGTTGATGAGTTCAAATCATTAAACTTTTCTAAGTCTATAGTAGAAGCATATGGGTTACCTGTTAATAAGAAGTTACCTGTCGTAATAGGAACGTTGATATTTCCATTGTTTGGACTTCCTATAAAGTTATATTGATTGGCTACTCCTGTTCCTTTCATCGTAAACCCTACTCCTGGGGCCATAGTCTCGTCCTCGTCTATTTCTAAAAAGGAACCTCCATTGTTTAAGGTGTGAGTCCATCTTGTGCTTATAGATGTTCCAAATCCTTCTAAGCTTCTTGTAAAACTTGGATTTGTATTATCTCCCAAGGTTACTCCTGTATTAAACTTTAAGTTATCTGACAGTGTAAAGCTTCCAGACGTGTTAACCGGAGAAGCAAAATAATTATATCTATATTCTGAAGCAGTAGCATCATCTATAATTTTAAATATTTGTCCAGAACCTGAATTTGTATTGGTCAAATCTGTTTGTACCAATTCAGCATCTCCCTCTAAATAAATACTACCGTTTGAATTCAATGTGTTTGTTACTTTTAAAAATTCATCATCACTTACCGTAACTTTAGCACCATTAGCCACTCTTAAACACTTACAGTTGTGCGATGCACTCAACATTACGTCATTGTTAATAGTAACAGACTTTACTAGGTCAGTTACAGAATCATCAAATTCACCTGCAACTCCTGAACCCCCACTCCAAAAACCTGAAGTATAACTTACATCGGTAGAAATATCTACCAAAGTAAACACTGCTCCGTTAGGTAAAGAGACATTATTAAATGATATGTTGCTTCCTGCAACCGTACCTGTAGAAATAGTGTTAATAGTACCCGTATTATAATTCCCATCACCGTCAACATCAATCACTAAATTAAATGTAGATGAAGTTGGTAATCCACTAATATCAAATCTCAGTGTTAGATTGTTAACATTTCCAGAATTGCTAACTTTCCAATTTCTATTAACCTGATCCAAACAATCATTGAGAGCGTTATCGTGTGGTACTAAAGCAAGTGCTGCCGAAGAATCGTTACCCCATATTAGAAAATCTAAGTTAGACGTAAAGTTGGCTGGATTTGCATTATTACTTACAGCAATAGAATTCGATTTAGAAATTGTTAAAATAGTTCCAGGGTTTTCTGATTTAGACTGCTTTTGCAATAAATTAGAAGCCACATCTCTACCAATACCTGCAATATTGTTGTGATAAACGCTGTTTGCAGTTGCATCCCATATAACGGTTCCCACACTATTCAAATAATTAACACCAGAAGGTAGTGTAATACCGTATTTGATAGCCAAATAAGACTGAATTTTTTGCTCATCTAGGGCTGATAATATATTAGTGTAAATTATGATTTCCGAAATATTACCGTTAAAACCATGACTCCCTAAATTATGTCCATTCCCGATGTACCCTGTACTTCTACTTCCATCTTGCGTTAATGGGCTCATATTAGCTAATGATCCATTAGTTAACACCCCCTGTTTTACCAGTCCAATTCTATTAGCTCCACCATCAAATGAAGAAGTAAACAGATCCGGAGATTGATTACTAGCACTATAAGCTGCTATGTTTGCATTTGCGTTTCCTGATACACCTTGCTGAGTGAAAGAAGCTCGGGTATCCGTTCTATAACCTACGCGAAATCTTTGGTTATCATGGGGCGTTCCCGTTGAAAAATTTGCTCCTAAGAAATGATCATTCGCAGATGCTACGTCACGCTCTACTACAGCTAGTACATTATAATTGGTCCCGACTAAGGCACTTAAGTTAAAATTAAGGTATCCATTATCGCCATTATCGAAAAACACAGATGGATTAAAGTTGTTGTTATTAGTGTTGTAATTAACTCCTACTCCTCCGGTGTTAATAGTTGCATTGTTACTACCTGTTTGATTGTTCCATGTGTTAACCAGACTACCGTTGGTGGTTGTAGAGGTTCCACTATCTGCTCTAAACCAGTGCGTAAGTCCAGAAGTTACATTTGCTGGTCCTACACTAAGACCAACACCTACAGTGAAGACTGCATTATTCGGAAAGTTAACGTTTGTAAATGTTAAAACTCCTTCTACTAGGGAAGCTCCGCTGATATGTATATCACTATCAGAAAAATCAGTATCATTATCAATTAGTAATGCATAATCGTTCGCGTTAGTAGACGTTGCAAATGCTGGCAAAGTAATACTAACAGTTACGTCATTCACATTTCCAGTATTGGCTACTTTCCATGTTCTTTGTATTCTTTCTGCATATACAGGGTTTAGTCCAGCTGTTTCAGAAATCAATCCTCCATTATCGTTACCTACCAACATAAAGTCTTGATCATCTTCAAAACCTCCTGCTTTTTCTATGGTTAAGGCAGTAGTTTCAGTAGATTCTGCTGATTTAGGTTGATTTAACGTGGTAATATCGTTTCTACCTATTCCAATCACATCGTTATGATATAATGCATTAGCAGAAGCATCCCAAATTAAGTTTCCATCACTGTCGAGATAGTCTCCTTCTACACCACCTAAAGCGTTACTTAACGTAATTCCGTACTTGACTGCCAAATATCCTTCAACCTTTCTCTTTTCCAATGCAGATAGTTCAGTGTCATAGTAAATAACTTCGGCTATTTCTCCTGTAAATTGGTCACCACCTGTAGCATCATCTCCTAAATAATAATATCCTTGTCTCCCTATGGAAGCATTTGTAAAAGATGAATTAAAAGAGGTACCTGATTTGGTGTCAGAATCTAGTAAAGAATTATTTTGATTTACAATAAATGCATCCTGATTACCTTCATCAGATATGGTGAAAATTGTCTTTTCGTTAACATTAATTGGATTGGCAAATGTTCCTACAGTCCCATAATTTTCGGTAAACAAAAATTGTCTTGTATTAGAATCAGGAGTTCCAGCGGGACCTTCTGCTCCAAATTCTACAATGGCTCTCCTAGGACTTGCAGCTGTTAGTTCTCCAACAACAAAAACCGTAGACCCCACACCATTTGTTCTGTTTAGTCGACCCGTAATTGGTCTCTGATCATTAGTAAAAGAAATTACTGGATTAAAATTAAAATCATTTACGTCTGAGTATACCGCATTACCTGTACCGCTAGCATTGGAACCTTCTACACTCTGATCTTCCCAAGAAGTAATACCACCTCCATTTGTTGTAGTATTAGTACCAGCATCAGCTCTTAACCATAAAGATAAATCTGTAGACACATTACCTGGAAATTCCGTTATTGGCGTTAGTGACAGCGTGAAATAATCGCCATCTGATAAATTTACGTTAGGGAAAGTCAATAGATTACCTTCTAACACTCCACCTGCTTTTACTACTGTTGCTCCACTAGTGAAATCTTCATCTGTATCTATTAATAAAGCATATTCTGTAGCGTTACCTGTATTTAGAAAAGTTCCTCCTAGCGTTAAACTAATCGTAACTAAACCTGGAGTTCCGTTTGTTTGTACAAACCAAGTCCTTTGTGATCTCTGAGTTATACCTGATGGTACCCCAACACCAATTGCATCAAAATCTAAAGACTCAACATCATGACCAGTCATTAAATAATCTAAATCGTTGTCAAATGGAGTGCTCGTGTCTGCTTTTTTTATAGAAAGTGCTGTGGCCAGTGAAGGATCTTCATTAAACTCTGTAGATGCACGTTGATCCAAAGCAGTACCGTCATCTCTACCTATACCGATAACATCGTTGTGATAAGCTGCGTTTGCAGAAGCATCCCATAATAAAATGTTTGTGCTTGATATATAATCCCCAGGGCTAGAATTACCCACAGGTGCTGGTGTATGTCCTACTAGATTATTTGTAACTAGAGTAATACCATATTTAAGTGCCAAATAACTTTCTACTCTCCTTCTTTGTATGGTTGTTAATTCGTAATCGTAGTAAATAATTTCTCCTATTTCACCCGTATATCTATTACCTCCAGTATCGTCATCTCCAATTACATAACTTCCTGTAGTCCATGAAGTAGAAAATAAATTTTGTGACACATCGTAGCTACCAGAGTTTAAGAAAATGGTAGAATTATTACCTGCTCCAGACCCTCCTGGATCAGATACAGTCAGTAAATTACGTCTGTTGTTTGGTAAACGTGGATTGAAAAAATCGTTACTGTCATACCTTCTATCAATTAAGTATTGTCTGTTGCTAGGTGTACCAAATTCAACCATACAACCATCATCATTCATATCTGGAGATCTTTGAACTACAAAAATTGTACTCTGATCCGTACCACTTGTAGGGCTTGCTCCTCTAGTAATTTGACTGGTTGAAGGAGTATTAACATTTTTAATGGGTTCAACATCATCAGAAAATAAAATAACTGGATTACCGTTAATAGCATTAGCAGTAGAAAATTTTGCTTCTCCAGTACCGCTAGCATTAAAGTTATTTCCACTTTGGTCGTTCCAAAAAGTTATACCGTCACCATCAGACACGGCATTGGTACCAATATCTGCACGCAACCAAAGTATACTTCCCGGAATACCTCCTGGGTTTGTTTGACCGTAACTGGGTACTATATAAGATATACTTATCAGTATCGCAGTAAGACTCTTATAAAAAAACTTTTTCATTTTGACCTATTTTTATCCACTACAAATTTCACCTATTTATCTCAATTACTGATAAACATATGTTTATATCAACAAAACAGCGATTGTTTGATATCAATTTCTCTTGAGACTGCGGCCTTCAAATTATGGTTTTGGTTAATGTGAATTAATAGTTAAACCACTCAAATAAGTACTTCTGCTAAAATTCAGATTTTATGGATACATATATTATATATTTTAAGAAAAGACTCATTCTGATTGATAAGTTCGATTAATACTAGTATGATAGAGTGCTGTATCACTTTACGAAATCATCATCGCTCTGTGTTAGTAGCTGTTCTGATTTGAAATAAGTCCCTATGATGTTGGAATTGATAGTTCCTGACTAAAGTAATTTGTTGATTTCTCTACTGTTTTTTAATAAAAAAAGTATAACAGCAAACATTGAGCTTTATTTGTAACAAAAAAATCCATCATAGTTAAATGATGGATTTTTGTTTTGAATATGTATATAACTTTAGTCTATATATATCTTTTTTGTTACTGTACCTATTTCAGTAATTATTTTGATGATGTAAAAGTTTGAGCTCACATCAGTAGTGATAGTGGCACTGTTTGTTGAATTCCTTGGAGAGTAGTTCAACATCCTTCCGCCTGATAAACTGTACAATTCAATAGATTTAATATTTCCTTTTTCTAAGATTACTTCTATCTCGTTTTTATCTGTTCTTATCAATGTTTTTGTTTTGTTATCAACAAACTCATTTGATAAAGTTCCTTGATTGTTAAACATGATACTGAATCTATCTCTGTATTCTCCATTTGGTAAAGTTACCTTATGAGATTCCTTTTTGATGTTTGTAATCGTTTTTAAAACTTCGTCGTACAAATAAACCTCTCCATTGTAGTTCTCTACTCCATCTAGTTTAAAAGTAATCTCTTTGTCGTTCTCTACAACTACTCCTAATGGAAGTACCAAATCATCACTTGCATAAGGTACGCTTGTAATAACGTAACGATCTTCGTCTTCTGGAATCACCCAAAAGGCATCGTTTGGAAAGTAGTCAAACATAAAAGCATCTTTTCCTGCTTCTTTCTCTAAGCTATTCCCGGATAGAGAGGTGGCTATTTGTCTGTGGAAAATACGACCGTCTGCTTTTGTATATTCGAAACCTAAACGAATTATTGATGTTAACGTTTTTAAGCTATTGGCTTTAAAGAAATGTCTACTTCCATTAAAAGATACTCCATCTCTTAAACTATTGTCAAACTGAACGTTTCCTGTAGCTGTTGCATAAACTACAAATCCTTGTCCTGGCTTAGCAAAACCACTTGGTTGGTTATTCCCAGAGTTAGGTCCATTTTCAGAAAAGTCTGCATCTGTCATATCTAAAGTTGCTGCCGAAACTCCTACTCCAGATCCAACTCCTCCCATAAAAGTAGCATAACCTCCTAAATCATCTTCTACACCTGTTGCGTGGACATCTCCTGAAGGTTGATCCCATAAATATACTATTCCTTCTAAAGTTGATGAGTTCAAATCATTAAACTTTTCTAAGTCTATAGTAGAAGCATATGGGTTACCTGTTAATAAGAAGTTACCTGTCGTAATAGGAACGTTGATATTTCCATTGTTTGGACTTCCTATAAAGTTATATTGATTGGCTACTCCTGTTCCTTTCATCGTAAACCCTACTCCTGGGGCCATAGTCTCGTCCTCGTCTATTTCTAAAAAGGAACCTCCATTGTTTAAGGTGTGAGTCCATCTTGTGCTTATAGATGTTCCAAATCCTTCTAAGCTTCTTGTAAAACTTGGATTTGTATTATCTCCCAAGGTTACTCCTGTATTAAACTTTAAGTTATCTGACAGTGTAAAGCTTCCAGACGTGTTAACCGGAGAAGCAAAATAATTATATCTATATTCTGAAGCAGTAGCATCATCTATAATTTTAAATATTTGTCCAGAACCTGAATTCGTATTGGTCAAATCTGTTTGTACCAATTCAGCATCACCCTCTAAATAAATACTACCGTTTAACGTTAAATCTCCTGAAATATCAATATAATTTGTAGTTGGGACTGTTAAAATAGCTCCTAAATTTACACTCAAACAGCTACATTCAAAATTAGCTGTTAACGTAACATCATCTCTTATCTCTATAGATTTTGCACTATCGGCTGTCGTAGGTATATCATTTGTACCTGCTCCACCTGACCATACTCCATTAGCAAATAATATTTGAGCTGTAGGTGTATTTTTAATCAAAGTAAAAACTACTCCATCCGTTAAGTTAGTAATCCCAGAGAAAACCAAATTATCTCCAGATAAAACACCGCTTGAATTGGTTTCTATAATTCCTGAACCGAAATCTCCATCATTATCAATCACCAAGCTGTAGTCATTAGGATCTGGTAGTGTAGATATATCAAAAGATAATGAAACAGTACCTACTGAACCTACATTTACAACTTTCCAATCTCTATCCAATTTTTTAGCTACTGTAGGGCAAGTTCCTGATGCTACACCGTTGTCTATTAAAGATATAATATCATCAGTTCCGTTATGTCCAAAAGCTAAAAAGTCTAAATCGTCATCAAAATCATTTGCGTTATCTAGATTACTTGCTGCAATTGAGTTTCCTAAAGCAATCGTCAAAATTCCGTCAGCACTTTCAGATCTAGATTGCTTTTGAGACAACCCTGAACTTTCGTCTTGACCAATAATAGCAATATCATTATGGTAGGTTACGTTAGCAGAAGCATCCCATATTGTATTTCCTTGCGAGTCTATATAATCTCCAGAAGTTCCACCTAGAGAATTATCTAATGTGATACCATATTTGATCGCTAGATAACTTTCTACTTTTTGCCTGTCAGCAGTAGATAAAACTTCGTCGTAATAAATAATTTCAGATATTTCTCCTGTTAGTCTATCTCCTCCGGTAACGTCATCCCCTATGAAGTAATTGGCTGTGGTCCAAACCGAATTAAATGTACCTATATTACCAGAGCCTACTAGATTATTATTTTCATATATATTCACGGAGGAAGTACCATTCGTATCTTGTATTGCATATAAATTACTAATTCCTTTGCTAATTCCTGTAGTTACGTTACTAGAGTATTCGTCAGTATAAAACATTTGCCTATCGCTACCTTGAGTTGCCCCTCCATCAAACTCAAACACGGCTTGCCTTGTCACAACGTCTTCTAAGTTTGCTACAACAAACATAGTTGAACCAGTACCACTGGTTCTTGTGACACTTCCAGAAATAGGTCTAACATCATCTGTAAAGCTTATTGTAGGATTGTAATTAATTGGAGCAGAAGTATTATAAACGGCTCTTCCTGTTCCCGTCGCACTCGCTCCATTTCCACTTAAATCTATCCAAGATGTAATTCCAGTTCCGTTAGTAGTAGCATTGGTACCTACATCTGCTTTTAACCATAGTGTTATATTATTGGCTATGGCTCCAGGAAATGGTACGATAGGATTATTAATGGCCAAGGTTATATAATTATTGTTAGCCAACGAAACATTGGTAAATGTTAACACTCCATCTGAAATATTAGCTCCTGTAGTATGAACAGTTGCTCCTGAGGTAAAGTCTGTATCGTTATCAATTAGCAAAGCATAGTCTAAAACATCTCCGCTATTAGGCACGAAAAGTTCATCTAAATAAAAGCTAAGATTAACGGCTCCTGGTGTCCCCCCCAATTGAGATAACCAAGTTCTATCTAGTCTTGTTGAATAAGACGGATGAGCATCAGTTTCAGTAGGAGTTAAGCTTCCGTTATTATTACCCAATGCAATAAAGTCCAAATCATTGGAAAATACTCCAATTTTTTCTACTTCGATAAAAGAATCTGGATTTTCACTTCTTGATTTTAATTGACTTAAAGTAGAATCTTCATCTCTCACAACTGCAAACACATCGTTGTGATAAATACTATTTTCAGAGGCATCCCACAAAATACTGTCATCACTTAGAACATAATCTCCTGCCGTAGTTCCTGCAGAATTATCTAAAGTAATACCATATTTTAAAGCCAAGTAACTCTCTACCTTACGTCTCTCCGCAGCTGTTAGCTCTCTATCATAATACAAAACCTCTGCGATTTCCCCAGTCAATTCATTACCACCGGTTCTATCATCTCCAATAAAATAAGTCCCCGAATTAAAACTAGTTCCATCGAATGCCTTGCTACCCGTGTTAATGGCTCCTCCACCATTTTGATACAGAATAGCAGGATCTTTTTCCCCTGGATCTTCTATGGAAACAATTGTTGGTTGATTAATATTTACAGCAAATATTGTATTAGCTGCGTATCTTCTATCAAAGAAATACTGTCTTTTGTTAGTCGTTCCAAATTCAAAAAAGGAATCATCTACAATGGCATTTTTTTTATAAACTGTAAAAACGGTTGAAGCTGTACCATTTGCTCTGTTGATAGGTCCTGACAAAGGCTGATCCGTATCGAAAAATTCAATCGACGGGTTATTATTAAAACCATCTTGCTTATACTGTGCTCCAGTTCCTGTTGCATTAGCACTACTACCACTTTGATCGAACCAACTAGTTAGTGAACCTCCATCTACCGTAGTACTAGTTCCAGCATCGGCTTTTAACCACAGGGATAAGTTGCCTATTACATCTCCAGGTGCAGTAAGGGAGCTCCCTACCGCAAGTGTAAAAATAGCATTGTTAGGTAAATCTACATTTGTAAATGTTAACACATTGCCATCCAAAGAAGCCCCTGCCGTATGGATTGTAGCATCAGAAAAATCAGTATCTGTATCAATCAACAAAGCATAATCAAATGCGTTACCTGTTTCGGTAATTGCACCTCCTAAAGTAATACTAAAGTTGACCGAGCCTGGTGTGCCTGAAACTTGTGCCTTCCATGTTCTTTCTATTCTATTAGTATAGGTTGTTGGAACTCCTGATGTTGTTAAACCAATAGTTGCATCGTTATTTCCTACAACGATAAAACTTTGATTGCTTGTAAATGATTCACCTTTATCAATAGTTAAAATGGTACTAGAAATAGGTTCTGATGATTTTTGTTGATCTAAAAAAGAATTATCATCCCTTCCAACAGCTATAATTTCATTGTGATAAGTTGCGTTTGCAGAAGCATCCCATATGACATTCCCCAATCCATCTAGATAATCTCCATTGTCTCCGCCACCAAAATTATCTAACGTTAAAGCATATTTTACTGCTAAATAACTCTCTATTCTAGAAATTTCTTCATCCAGTAGAGCACTATTATAAACTATTAACTCTGATATATATCCTTCAAAACCTCTAAAACTTGTATTCCCTCTTCCTAAGAAACCTCCTGCAGATCCTGTTAAAAAATCTGAATCTAGTACATCTGAAACAACGGATTCTGAGCCTCTATTTAAAAAAGAGATTCTTTGCTCAACACCGTTGTCTAGGGTTCCTCTAAATAAGGAAGGTTGCTCTTCAGCATCGCTTACAAAGCCATCAGTCACAGCCGTTACTCTTGTTCCCTCTTGATTAAATTGTACAGCAGTATTAGTTGAGTACCCCAGCCTCAAAGATTCGTTAGTTGCTGTTGAATTGGTTCCTATAAAGAAATTATCATCGTTAGAATTATCTCTTTCAACAACAGCTATAATGTTGTAATCCGAATCTTTAATTCCACTTAAATCCACATCAAAATATCCATTATCCCCATTCGCAAAGTATACTGAAGGATTAAAGTTATGTTTGGTTTCTGCATAAGTAGCAAAATCACTTGTTCCTGCTTGCATAGCGTGATTAGAACTAGCGCTATTAGACCATTGAGTAATTACTGCTCCATCTACGGTAGTACCGGTACCAGCATCCGCCTTGAACCAAGATATAATTCCTGTGCTTACTGAACCTGGAGAAGAAGTTAAAGAACCAACACCTAACGCAAGAAAATCTCCGTTAGAAAGACTAACATTGGAGAATGTTAATGTGTTACCCACAATAGTTACACCTGTTGAGAGCGTAGTTGCATCCGTAAAATCTGTATCATTATCAATAATTAACTCATAATCTGATGGCACTGTTGTATTTACGATACCATTTCCTAATTCAAAACTTACCGATATTAAACCAGGAGTCCCATTTGTTGCAACTCTCCAAGTTCTTTCTGACTTGCTAATAATGCCTGTTGGTGTGTTACCAGCAGACAAACTAAAAGCGTTACCATCGTCACCTATTGCTATAAAATCTAAGTCTGTGGCAAAAGAAGTTGTTTTGTCTAACGTTAGAATTCCCTCAGTATCTGTTGATCTTATTTGTTCTAAATCAGAGTCATCATCCTTACCTATTCCTATAATTCTATTCTGGTAGGCTGCATTTGTAGAAGCATCCCAAACAGTAGTATTATCACTTAAAACATAATCTCCGTTTTCTCCCCCTAACGAGTTATCTAGAGTTAATCCGTATTTGAATGCTAAGTAAGATTCAACTTTGCGAGCATCTGCAACAGACAATTCTGAATCATAATAAACAATTTCGGCAATTTCTCCAGTAAACTGATCTCCTCCAGTGGCATCATCCCCAAAAAAGTAAAACCCGCTAGTCCACGATGAATTAAAGGAAGTACTTGTTTTGTTTCCCGTAATTAATAAATTATTGTTCTGATTTATAGTGTAGGTGTTTTGCCCTCCTTCGTCAAAAATAGACCAAAGAGTTTTTTGACCTATGTTTACATCGTTTTGAAAACTTGTAGCTGTTCCATATTGGTTATTAAAGAACATCTGTCTACTGGCAGAATTTGGAATACCTCCTGCTCCTTCCACTCCAAACTCAAAAATAGCTCGTCTGGGATTATTAAAAGCAGCACTACCAATCACGAAAACTGTTGAACCCACTCCGTTAGGTCTATTAATAGTTCCAGAAATTGGTCTTTGATCGTTTGTAAATGATATTACTGGGTTGTAGTTAAACTCATCATTTACTGAATAAACAGCAGCTCCTGTACCTGTAGCGTTGAAACTATTACCACTTTGATCATTCCAAGAGGTGATTCCGCCCCCATCTGTAGTAGTGTTCGTACCTGTATCTGCTTTTAACCATAATCTAATGTCTGAACTTATGTTCCCCGGAGATTGTGAAAACACAGTAAAGCTGGCAAGCATCAATAACTTATATATTATCTTATTCATTTTTAATCAATTTGGGTTAAAAATACGGCTTTATGTAGGTGATTTTCTAATAAGCATCTATTTGTTAACAAATGTTAATTGATTTGATTTTTCATAAATATCAAAAAATCTTTATTATTCAATTTTTTCCCTTTATTTTGCACTACATTAATTAGAAAATATGCAAACAATTACATCAACGAGTTATCCTGTTCATTTTCAAGAAAATGGCTACAAGCAACTAAGCCATTTTATCAATTCTAAAAATTTTAAGACTGTTTTTGTATTGGTAGACGAAAATTCGCACCAACATTGTTTGCCTATTTTGCAACAGGAGTTGGAAGTTGAGGTTACTTTTGAAATTGTAGAGATAGAGTCTGGAGAAATCAATAAAAACTTAGGTACATGTATGAGTTTGTGGCAAGCTCTAACTGACTTGGGTGCCGACAGAAAAAGTTTGTTAATTAATATAGGTGGCGGGGTAATTACAGATATGGGTGGTTTTGTTGCTTCTACCTATAAAAGAGGAATTGAATTTGTTAATATTCCAACAACATTATTAAGTATGGTTGATGCCTCTGTAGGTGGAAAAACAGGTGTTGATTTAGGAGTGTTAAAAAATCAGATTGGAGTTTTTGCAGATCCTCAAATGGTAATTATAGATCCTATTTATTTGCAAACGTTGTCAGAAAAAGAAATTACTTCTGGCATGGCAGAAATTATCAAATACGGCTTGACCTACGATAAGAGTTTATGGACCAAATTTGCTGATCAAACTGTAGAGGTTAATATTTTGGATTTAATCCATCGTTCTATAGAAATTAAAAACGAAGTAGTCCTAGAGGATCGACTAGAAGGTGGTTTGAGAAAAATATTGAATTTTGGTCATACCATTGGTCATGCTGTTGAATCGCATTTTTTAGAATCCGAAGACAAAGAAACTTTAACTCATGGTGAAGCTATTGCTCTGGGAATGATTACCGAAACCTACATATCTACCAAACTTTATAACTTTCCTTCAGAAGAATTAGAAAACATCAAAAAAACAATGGTACGTATTTTTGGTAAAGTACCCGTTCTAAAAAGTGATTATCCTGCGGTGATAGATTTAATGAAACACGACAAGAAAAATGTGAACGGTCAGGTAAATTTTGTTCTATTAGAGGGTATAGAAAAATATAAGATTGATTGCAAAGTTTCCACAGAATTGATAGAAGAGTCTTTGGATTACTATCTTTCATAACTCTAAGTCTATAATGAATAATATCGATGATTTTTTTGAGAAATTAGAAGAGCCTAACCAAAGTGTTTTCTTGTTTCTCAAAAATTTCATTTCTGATTACCATCCGGAAATACGTGTATATTTTAAGTGGAGGTTACCTTACCTTTATTATAAAGAAAAACCACTATGCTATATTTGGAAAGAGAAAGTAAGCAACGAACCTTATTTAGGCTTTGCAAAAGGACATTTAATGAATCATCCAAAATTGATTTCGGGTAAAAGAACAACTATCAAGATACTGCGTGTGCCCTCGCATCAAAATATTGATGTTAAAACCATCGCTGAAATACTAGATGAAGCTTTGCAGTTATACTAGCTTACTGAATACACGTTTTTGTATTTTATTTAAAAATATTTGCTTGAAAGAATGAAACAACAAGAGTTACTGCACAAAACTTTAAAAGACTACTTTGGGTACGAACAGTTTAGACCGTTACAAGAGTCTATTATAACAAGTATTTTAAACGGTAAGGATAATCTAGTAATAATGCCTACTGGGGGTGGTAAGTCTATTTGTTACCAATTACCAGCCATTTTACTTGATGGATTAACCTTAGTGATTTCTCCATTGATTGCCTTGATGAAAGACCAAGTTGATGCTCTAAATGCAAATGGAATTCATGCTGCCTTTGTGAATAGCTCTCAAACCGATACTGAAAATAACACAATTGTAAAAAATGTAAAAGAAGGAAACCTTAAGCTGTTGTATTTAGCTCCTGAAAGTTTGGTTTTTTTTGAACAAATTAGCCAAGTTTGTAATATTGGCTTAATTGCGGTAGACGAGGCTCATTGTATTTCTTCTTGGGGTCATGACTTTAGACCTGCATACACTCAATTATCTTTCTTAAAAAAAAGACTCCCAAACACTCCGTTGGTAGCGCTAACCGCAACTGCAGATAAAGCCACGAGAGAAGATATTGCCAATCAATTAAACATAGGGCAAGCCAAAAGAAATATCAGTTCCTTTAATAGAGCTAATTTAAGTTTAGAAGTTCGTCCAGCGCAAGATCGCGTAAATCAGATTATTGATTTTGTGAATTCCAAGCCTAAAGAATCAGGAATTATTTATTGTTTAAGTAGAAAACAAACAGAACAGCTAGCTGAACGATTACAAAAAAACGGGCATAAAGCGGCTGCTTACCATGCAGGTTTGCCTGCTGACGAACGAAGTAAGGTTCAAGAAGGTTTTATACACGATACTACTCCGATTATTTGCGCAACCATTGCTTTTGGTATGGGGATAGATAAATCTAATGTAAGGTGGATTATACATTACAACTTACCCAAAAACATTGAAGGCTATTACCAAGAAATTGGTAGAGCTGGTAGAGATGGTGTAGATTCCGAAACCATTCTTTTTCATTCTTATGCAGATGTAGTTCAGCTACAAAAATTCGCAGAAACTTCTGGAAACAAAGAGGTACAACTAGCCAAGTTAGAGAGAATGAGACAATATGCAGAGGCTACTAGTTGTAGAAGAAACATATTGTTAAGTTATTTTGGAGAGACAGAAACGAAAAATTGTGGCAATTGTGATGTATGTAAGCATCCTCCTACTTTTTTAGACGGTACTGTAATTGCTCAAAAGGTGTTATCAGGAATTTTTAGACTTCGTCAGCAAGAGCCATTAAACGTGGTTGTGGACTTTTTAAGAGGCTCTATGAACGCAACAATAGTAGAGAAAAAATATTATCAGCTAAAAACTTATGCGGTTGCCAAAGATATTGCTTGGAAAGATTTGCAACAATACATGGTACAGTTAATCAATCAAGGATACTGTGAAATCGCTTTCCACGAGAATAATGCTCTCAAATTAAATGAACTATCTAAAGAAGTATTGTTTAACGGAGCTAAAGTTTCTCTTACTAAATCCGTAGATTATGTTAACGTCGGTAACAAAACACAACAAAAAGCTAGTAAGCCACAAAATAATTTGTTTGAGCGTTTAAGAGTTTTACGTTTGGAATTAGCAACAGCTAAAGGATTGGCTGCTTATCATATATTTACAGATGCTACTTTAAAAAATATGGCCAACGAAAGGCCTGTTACTGATGAAGAGTTTTTGCAAATAGATGGTGTTGGGCAAAAAAAACTCCAAGATTATGGTTATGACTTTATCACCGAAATCATAAGGTTTAACAAAGAAAAAGTAGTAAAACCAATTAGAAAAAAGAAAAGCAAAACTGCAACGCATTTAGAAACTTACGATTTACAAAAACAGGGGTTGTCTATTGAAGAAATAGCACAGCAAAGAGGCTTAACTCCCAATACCATTCAAAGTCATTTTGTAAAACTATACAATGAAGGAATAAAAATAGATTTGAGTGATTTTGTATCAAATAAGGAAATAGAAGCAGTAAGAGAAGCTATGGATAAAGTAGAAAATCCTAAATCTTTAAAAAGTTTTTATGAATATTTTAATGAGCAATTAGATTATGCTGCTATCAAAATGGCTTTAGTTGTTATCGAAAACGAATAACACAATTCTTAACGTTATTCTAGATTAATTGCTCATATTTGACACAACGCTTGTAACGCATGGAACTCAATCCGCTTTTACTTACTTTTAAACTAGCCATCATCACAACTCTATTGTTGTTTATTATTGTTACACCCCTTTGTTACTGGCTTGCATTTACAAAATCTAAACTAAAACCGTTTATAGAAACCATTGTAAGCATGCCTTTGGTATTGCCTCCTACAGTTTTGGGGTTTTATTTTTTACTGTTTTTAAGTCCAAATACCTCTATTGGTTATTGGTTAGAAAACACTTTGGGTATTCAGCTTCTATTTACTTTTAATGGTTTGGTACTAGCTTCCATGATTTATAGCTTACCATTTATGGTACAACCCATACAAGCAGGTTTAACTTCACTACCAAAATCTTATATGGAAACAGCCATGCTTATGGGAAAATCCAGATTTACAATTCTCAATAAAATACTCTTACCCAACATCAAATCTTCTGTCATTACAGGAGTTATTTTGAGTTTTGCACATACCATTGGAGAGTTTGGAGTTGTTTTAATGATTGGGGGAAACATTCCAGGTAAAACAAAAGTGGCTTCCATTGCGATTTACGACGAAGTAGAAGCCTTGAATTACCATAGTGCGAACCTGTACTCTATTATTTTGTTACTGATTTCTTTCCTAGTATTGTTAAGTGTTTATTTGATTAATGGAGGTTATTTTAAAAAACACTACTAATGATTACTTGTAAAATCAACAAAACATACCATTCAGAGGAAAAACCTTTTAGTTTAAATATCGATGCTCATTTTAAATTAAATAGTATTAATATACTTTTTGGGACTTCTGGAGCAGGCAAAACGTCGCTACTACGCTTAATAAGTGGTTTAGACAAGCCTGATAGTGGTAGTATTACATACAAAAAAACGACTTGGTATCACGCGCATCATAATAAAACAGTTCCCGTCTCTAAAAGGAATATTGCTTATGTATTTCAAGACTACGCTTTATTTCCTAATATGACTGTTTTGCAAAATATTCAGTTTGCTCATCATGAAAAATCAAAAGCTCTTATTGATGATTTGATCATCAATTTGGAAATAAAGCATATTATTCATAGTAAACCTAGTAAATTATCTGGTGGACAAAAGCAAAGAGTCGCCTTGGCAAGAGCTATTGCTCAAAAACCCGATTTATTATTGTTAGATGAACCTTTAACTGCTATTGATGAAGTATTGAGAAAAAAAATACAATCCTATTTAAAAGCGCTTCAAAAAAAGCTCAATTTTACGATCATCATGGTAAGTCATAATTTACAGGAAGTTTTAAATATGGCTGACTATGTGGTTATGATGAATTACGGAGAAATTATAGACGAAGGCAAGCCAGAAATACTCTTAAGCAATAACACTCATAACACTTTAAGAGGAACTGTTTTAAAAATAGATAACTCCATGATTACTGTTTTAATAGCAACACAAACCGTCAAAATTGAAAGATCTCAAGTTATTTCTGCTGATTACGTCATTGGCGATCAAGTTGATGTAAAAATTACTCCTTAAGTGATTTGTATTTCGTTAACACAAACCAAACACGTGTGTTTTATCAACAAACGTCTGAATCAATTTCACAAAAACCTGAATGATTTTTGTCAGTAGTTAACTGTTTCAACATATCAAGCATTGTGTAATTACTTACTGCTCCAGAAATTCGGTGTTTATCGTTTACAATATAGGTTGGAACTACTGATATTTTTTTAGATTTTACTTTTTGTTCTTTAGTAAAAACCATCGTTTCGTAAAAATCTTCACTTTCCCATGCTTTCTTAATTTCTTTCCCACTCAAAAAATCTTCGGTAACTTCTAGCACAGTTGTCATTTTGGTTAAATCTAATCCTTCTTTAAAATAAGCTGTTTGTATAGCCTGTAGCACCTCTACACCTAAACCTTTTTCTTCTGCAAGCATTACTACCTGATGAATTTTTAAAGTATTGGGAATTCTGTTGAATTTTAAAGGTGCAATAACAATACCTTCGCTTTCGGCAGCTTCTTTAACATCTTTATAAGCAGTTTCTATGTCCGTAATCCCTTTCTGCTTCCAATAATCTTTGGTGCTGATACCTTCTTGTGGAAGATGAGGCCTTAACTGATACGGCAATAATTTAATAACCTCTACATTCGTTGTTTTAATAGCTTTTAACAAACGATGATGCCCTATGTAGCACCATGGACAGATGATATCGTAAACCAATTCTATTTGCAATGCTGCTTTATTCATGTTTTTTTAGACGATTGTGGATTCAATACTTACAGGTATAAAAAAAGCCCATCTAAATCATTAGACGGGCTTTACTACTTTAAAGGGTGGAAGACCGGATTCGAACCGGCGACCTCCTGAACCACAATCAGGCGTTCTAACCAACTGAACTACAACCACCATTTGCGCGCTTTCGCGTTAGCGGTTGCAAATATAAGAGGTTTAATATGTTTATCAAACAAAAAAATCAATTATTAAGAGAATTGAGTGATTTGCCCTAAAGTACAGGTTGACCGTTTTATAATCAATCCTACAACGCGGTCTTTTGCTAATTACAAGTATTTGTTACTTCTACAACTAGTTCTTTAAGTTCTATTGCCGTACTGCATTTGTTTATTATGAATCCCCTTTTTGGAGTACCATTAACTCTCTCCTTTAATGTATTTTGACAACAATCATATTTTCATCTGTCATTGGTGGTGTCGTAATTGCTTTGTCAATTCTTTCTGATAAATAGAAAAACAATATTGTAACCCTTTGTTAGAATGGTGTATTAAGAGTCTATCTGTATATTTTCTATAGCCTTCTAAAACCCTCAAAACACCTATTACATTCAAACTATCAGAAACATATACCTTATTTTTTTCAAGTGTGCACCGGTTATTAAGGCTAAATAATTTTAGTTTTCTCTACCTCTAGTAAAAATAATGTCTCTAAACCAAGTTTGATTGGATTTACTCATTTGAATATCCTCCACTTTATTTCTACGTTTTTAAAGTGATGATGTGAGTATGTGGTTACATGATATTTATACTCATGAGAAATAAGCATGTTGTTTGCTTTTAAGATTTTGAACAATTTGTCTCCGTAGATATTTAGTCGCTTAATTGTGATTCTAAAATATCATATAATTTTTCAGCTCCTACCCGTGGTATCTGGACACGAGTAGTTCACACGAAATCCATCATCTGATTTTCTGAAGATTGGCGATGCTTTATCCTTTGTATGTCTCTATAATATTTATAGATTCATCCCGAGTAGTTCACAAGTAGCTCTTATGCTTTCTTATTCTTATTTAACATACATTCCAACAACTCGGAATCCAACTTTTTCTAATCGAAATTTCTAACTTCTATTCTGCTACTGCTATATCTCCATCACATCTTACAGAATCACCTATTTACTTGATTTTTTAAATTTGTGTACTAGAAGAATTTGTTTTTTTTAGCTTAAACACAACCCTTAAGCAAGTTCTAGAATTTGTTGTTTTTGGAGTTTTGCTTATCCTTTATTTTTGACTTACAGTGTGACTGTAATCGAAATCCCCATATTTCTTTAACCGAAAATAAATCGTTAAATCTGCTTAAACATTATACTTATCTAAAGCTTGAACTAATGTCAAATACTTTAATTCTAATTCTACAACAACCTATATTTCAAGCGATAAAATATGATTTTTCCATCTATATTTCTGAGGAATATTCTCTATAAATAATAATGTTTTGCCGTATCACTACTTTAGGATGGAACATATTCAGCATTTTAAAAACAACAACGCGATTCAATTCATGTCCAGAAAGAGTAATTATTCAGATAGTGCTGTCATTGAAAACTTCTTAGGGAGATATAATCAGAGTTAATTTGCCTTAAAAAAGGTGACTGCATTGAACAGCTTGAAAAAAAAACAATATATTTTCGTTACTAAAATAACGAGAGAATATCGTTAGCCTTAAATAGAATGAGACCGATACAGTATGGAACCCGTATGAATAATTAAATCTTTGACTACCTAAATTTTTGGGAGTAGTCCAAACTTAGATCGGGGTTTTTATTTTTTGACTTGTAAAATTTGTACTTGTTTTCTACTTGTAAGTTGGCAGATGTTTAAAATAATTTAAACCTACCTCCTATCAATATGGTTCCTTGTAAAAACGTAAACTCTTGAGAGGCTTTATCAGACTTACTTTGAGTTGTTCTAATATTGCTCATATTGATATATCCTCCTCTCACATCTGTCTGGATGAAAAAGTATTTGTAAATAACAAAGTTTAACCCCATTTGAGCATGAACTCCATAACCAGCGATATTAAAATTATCGTGTCTTTGTTTACCCAACAAGGTAGAATTTGTTTTGGGCAACATAGGACCTGCTCCTATACCTTCTGTTAAATTGATTACGAAATTTTCTGAATGTAATCCAAAATGACTACTGATATCATCAAATCTGTTAAGAGAAACATGAATATAATTCAACCCATCGGTGTGTTCAAATTTTAAAAAATCTTCTGTTTGTTTTATAAAATCCCCGTTTGCAGTATCCACACCATAAACTCCGTCATGAATACTTCCTGTGTTTATTTCTCCGTCAATTGTTAAATTCTGATCTTGAACAGTTACATATTTCATATGATCTACTCCTACAAATACACTATACTTCTCTTTAAAAAAATAACCAATACCATAGTTGGTTTGCGGTATGGTTAAGTTTGCTGGATTTAAAAACTTATCAAACGAAAACTTATTTTGTTTGTCTTTGGCAACTACATTGGATAATTTAAAATCGTGATCGTCTCCTTTAAAAGTAATATCTGATGCTGAATAAGATGCTCTGTTCCATCCCCAGTACGCATAAAATTTCCCTTTATTTTTTAACTTTGTTTCTTGGGCCTGTGTGCTTAGGGCAAACAAAGCTAATAGCAAAAATAATCTGGTAGTTTTCATAAACATCAATTAAGTATATTTGTATAAAATCTCGGCAAATTTAGCGAAAGTAAATGATTAATGGTTTGAAAAAGATAGAAGATGTTGTCGAAAAAAACCCAGTTGTATTATTTGATGGTGTTTGTAACTTATGCAGTGACTCTGTGCAACTTATCATAAAAAATGATCAGCGAAATCTATTCAAATTTTCAACACTCCAATCTCCCCTAGCTCAATTTTATTTAAAAAAACAAGTCCCGAATTTATCTAAAATAGACTCGATAATATTGGTTACATCAAATAAAATATATACCAAATCTAGCGCTGCTCTTATTATTGCTAAGCACTTAAAAGGAGGATATCCTTTGTTATATATATTTTATATCATTCCTAAACCTATAAGAGATTTTGTTTACGATTTTATTGCCAAAAACCGCTACAAGTGGTTTGGAAAAAAAGAACATTGCATGATACCTACCAAAGAACTCAAAAATAAATTTTTATAATGCGTTCTTTTTATTGTATATCGTGCATTATCAATTATTTTTGCAAAAAATATCCAGAATGGAAAAATTAAAACAACGTTGGGGGCTAAAATCTAATTGGGAAATACTTGCTATTTTGATAGCATTTAGCATCAATGGTTCTTTTGCTGCATTTATTGTTAGACCTGCCTTGTCAATCATTGGCATCTCAAAACAAAACTTAAATTTGTTTGTATACTACGTATTATATATTGTTCCTGTCTTTTTAGTTTATCAGTTTACCCTTCCATATGTAGGATGGCTAGTGGGTCAATACTCTTTTTTTAAAAACATGCAAAGCAAAATGATGAAGAGAATGAAGTTAAAATCTTAACTCCTTTTCGTTTCAAAATTACTCAACAGCCAAGTAATAGTAAAAGTAGGAACTATATCTGTAAAGGGTAAAATTTCTTCAACAAATCCTAGAACAGCCGTATATTTAGACACTTTATTTTTATACATTTTAACCAAAATATAGGTAGATAACGGGGCCCAGATTACATCTATTGTTTCTCCCAATTGGGGCACAAAATAAGACAGCATTCCAACTAAATCAAACACTATACTTAAAAGTAGTTTTATATATTTAGACTTCATTTAGTGAAAGTATATAAAAAATGATTTTTGAACAACTAAAAGAGAAAATTGAACATTTAAAAAGTATTGAACTTTTAGGTGTCCAAGCTCACCGAAAATTAGCTCCTTTTTCTCGCCCTACCTTTACAGAATACCAGATTCCAAAAGATGCTAGAAAGGCAGGTGTAATGGTGCTCTTGTATCCGAAAGAAAATAATAAAACTCATATTCTGCTAACTAAAAGAGCAAATTATAAAGGTACTCATGGAAATCAAATTAGTTTCCCTGGAGGTAAATACGACATTAATGATTCTAGTTTGAGACAAACATCTCTGAGAGAAACTAATGAGGAGGTTGGCATTAATGATACCGATATTACAATTGTTAAAAGTTTGACTCCAATATACATTCCTCCTAGCAATTTTAAGGTAAGCCCATATTTGGGTATGATAAACGATATCCCAAATTTTGTGAACAATTACGAAGTTGCAGAAATCATTGATTTGCCCGCTGAGCATTTATTGCAAGACAGAAGTATAACCACCTTTACAAAAAACACTGCTGGGGGCAGCCAACAAAACATTCCTTGCTTTGCTTTCAATGATCATAAAATCTGGGGGGCTACCGCAATGATACTTAACGAAGTTAAAGAAGTGTTAAAAAACATATAATTAGGTACAATTTATTGTAAATTTGCTAACCAATAAAAAAACAAAGATAAATCCATGGGATTATTAAAAAAGAACCCTTTTGGGCAATACCTTTTTTTAAAACGAATAATTATTAGTGTTGTAGGGGCTGTTTCTTATAGAAGATACAATGGCTTTAACAAACTAAAAATTGAAGGATCTGAAATATTAAAGGAGTTACCAGAAAGAAATGTTCTTTTTATCTCTAACCACCAAACTTACTTTGCCGATGTCGCTGCGATGTATCACGTTTTTTACGCTACGCTAAACGGTAGAGATAATAGTTTAAGAAGATGGACTTACTTACTAAAGCCTAAATTAAATTTATATTATATAGCAGCTTTAGAAACTATGAAGGCTGGCTTACTTCCTAAGATTTTTGCTTACGTTGGCTCTATTTCTATTGAAAGAACTTGGAGAGCAGCTGGTAAAAATGTAAATCGACAGGTTAAAATGTCTGATATTACCAACATTAAAACTGCTTTGGACGATGGATGGGTGATTACTTTTCCTCAAGGTACTACAAAGCCTTTTAACCCTGTTAGACGTGGAACTGCTCATTTAATTAAAACTTACAAGCCTATTGTAGTGCCTATCGTTATTGATGGATTTAGAAGATCTTTTGATAAAAAAGGATTGCTCATTAAAAAAAGAGGAATCTTACAATCTATGGTTATCAAAAAGCCTCTGGATATAGATTATGATAACGAAGATATGAATGATATCATAAAAAAAATAGAATATGCCATTGAGCAACATCCTTCGTTTTTAAAAGTTATTTCTTTAGAAGAATATGCCAAACAAGAACAAGAGTTAAATAAAAAGCGTGAATTTTGGAATTCCGATGAAGATTAGACAATAAAAGCTGTCTGATAATCAGACAGCTTTTATTTTTTAAGAATAGTTACCATTTACTGATTTCCTAATATAATAGGCATTCCGCTTTTACCAGACCCTATTACAATAACTTTTGCATTGGGAGAATTACTTAATTCTTTCGTCGCTTCAATACCTTTTTCTGTTAAAATTTTATCGGTTAAAGAAGCACTTAAAATTTTATTAGCCGTGGCTTTACCCTCTGCATCTATTTTTTGACGCTCAGCCTCTTTTCTAGCTTTTTCTAATCTAAATTCATACTCTAAAAACTCTTGCTCTTGTTTCAATTTGTTTTCAATAGCTGTTTTAATGGTTGGTGGTAAAGTAACGTCTCTCACCAAAACATCGTTCAACTGAATAAATTGCTTATCTAAAATCTTCTTTGTTTCAGTGTAAATTTCTTCTTGTATCACATCCCTTTTACTAGAGTAAATTTGTTCAGGAGTATAACGTCCCACTACAGAACGGGCCGCAGATCTCAAAGAAGGTTTGATTACAGTTTCTAAATAGCTCTGTCCTTTTTGTTGATGTAAAAATCCTATTTTATCTTTTTGAGGTAAATACCATGCAGTAACCTCTAATAAAATATCAAGTCCGTTAGAAGATAAAACTTTCATTTTTTCAAACAATTCCTGCTGTCTCACTTCGTAAACAATTACTTTATTCCACGGTGCAATCAAGTGAAATCCCTCTCCTAAAGAGGGCTCATCTGTTACCACTCCTTTATCAAATGTTTTATATAACACTCCTGCTTTACCAGAATCTATAGTTAGGGCGGATTTTGAGACAAAAATTAAAACAACAACTATAATTGCTATAACGATAGGCAAACTCTTTGGAAAACTCATATTTGGTTTTGTATTCATTATTATTTTATTTTAATGTTATTACCTTCTATAATTAATGTTTTGGACATTCTATTTTGTTCTTCTCTTCCAGGTATAAAACAACAACCAGCCTTATCTACAGTATACAAAATGTGTAAATTTATAATCTCTACTCCGTTGCTCTCCGTTTGACTATAAACAGCAACATCAATATGCTCTATATTGGGCCAACCACCATCTGTAACAAACTCGCTGATTTTTATTTGATTGATATTTTGCTGTACTATCTGCTTTATTTCTAGCTCTGTTCTCATCTTTATTACTTTAATACTGTTGAAGTTCTACTAATCACTAGTTGCTTGTCTATCGTGTGATAAACATCATGCCCAAACATATCACAAAAATCTGCTTCTCTTTCTAAAAAACTAATTCCTAAATTGAACGTTTCTATTTCATGCTCTATTGAGTAACTATAGATGTTGATATCTATGTTCTCTAAATCGGGATATCCACCATTAGGTACAAATTCACTAGTTTTTATTTGATGAATGTTATCCTTAATTATTATTTTTATTTCGTTTGTATCTTTCATTCTATCTCATTTTATTAATTACTAATAATTGAGTCGCATAAAAAGACAAAAACTACCACACAGCTTTCTTAATTTACAAAGTGATATAAGAAAATAATGTCAGCATCTAGGGCCGTCTTTCTCTCTCCCTCTATTTCAATGTTAATAGCTAATACTGCTTTAGAAATTCCTCTTAAATTATTGATAGACTTCAGTTTGGCTCTCAATCTAACTTTACTGTCAACAGGAACGGGTTTGTTGAATTTTAATTTTTCTATTCCGTAATTAACCAACATTTTACTATTATTTACCTCTATGATTTGTTCCCATAAATTCGGCATTAAAGATAGAGTTAAATAACCGTGAGCAATAGGAGTACCAAAAGGACCTTCTTTTGCTTTTTCTGCATCACAATGTATCCATTGATGGTCTAAGGTTGCATCTGCAAATTGATTAATTCTTTCTTGTGGTACGGGTAAAAATTCTGATACGCCAATTTCTTTACCTTCAAGTGCTTTAAAATCGTCAAAGCCATTGATTATTACTTTCCCCATTTTTATATAATTTATCTTAGTTTATTTAATCTAATAATTGATGAATCATAGCATACTGCAACAATATTAGAGTTTTAGCATCCCTAATTTCGTTATTTCTTACGCTCTTTTTTACCTCATCAAAGTCCATTTCAAATACAATAATATCTTCTTGTTCGTTATCAACACCTCCACCATCTGACACTTTCATCGTTTCGTCATACTCAGCTATAAACATATGAGTTATTTCTGTAACGGCACCAGGAGTCATAAAACAATCTCGTACTTTTTTTACTTTGGGTACTCTATAACCTGTTTCTTCTTCTATTTCTCTAACAATACAAGTTTCAGGATCATCTTGGTCCAGCATACCAGCAGGTACTTCTGTTACTATCCCATCAGAAATACCATTGATATAAGTAGGCATTCTGAATTGTTTGGTTAACAATACTTTTCTAGACTTACTGTTATACATAAAGACAGCCGCTCCATCTCCTTTGTCATAAACTTCTCTAGACTGCTTCCATACACTACCTTGCGAAGATGTATAGTTATAAGAAAACAATTTTAAGGGCTTCCAAGTGTTTGCTAACAACTTTTCTTGAATTTTTGATATTTTCATAGCGTAAACGGTTTCTTCCAATATAAAAAAACCGCTCTAAAGATAAACTTTAGAGCAGTCTTAATATTTATTTTTTTATAATCTAAGCAGTAATCATACCACCATCAACGTTTAAAGTTTGACCCGTTATGTAAGAAGACATATCAGAAGCTAAAAACACACATGCGTTTGCAATATCTTTTGGCTGACCTCCTCTTTTTAATGGAATTCCTTGTCTCCAACCATCCACAACAGCTTCGTCTAACTTAGCCGTCATTTCAGTTTCAATAAAACCAGGAGCAATAGCATTACATCTAATATTTCTAGATCCCAATTCTAAAGCTACAGATTTAGAAAAACCTAACATTCCCGCTTTAGAGGCCGCATAATTAGTTTGACCAGCGTTTCCTTGAACTCCTACTACAGAACTCATATTGATAATAGAACCTGCTCTTTGCTTCATCATAGGACGAATAACAGCTTTGGTTAAATTGAATACAGACTTTAAATTAACCTCTAATACCTTATCAAAATCTTCTTCTGAAATACGCATTAACAAGTTGTCTTTAGTGATACCTGCATTGTTAATTAACACATCAATAGCACCAAATTCTTTTAATACTTCTGATGCTAACTCTTGTGCTGCATCAAAATCTGCTGCATTAGATTGATATCCTTTGGCTTTTACTCCCAAGGACGATAGCTCCGATTCTAAAGCATTTGCTGCCTCCACAGACGAACTATAAGTAAAAGCTACGTTTGCACCCTGCTTAGCAAATTCTAAAGCAATTCCTTTACCAATCCCTCTAGTGGCACCAGTTATAATCGCTGTTTTATTCTCTAATAATCCCATTATATAGTTTCTTTATGATGCTTATTTAGCTACTTCTGCCAATACGCTTGCAATGGCTTCACCTATTTTAGCAGGAGATGCCACAACGTGAATTCCGTTTGCTTCTAAAATTTCCATCTTAGCTTGAGCAGACTCACCTTCACCACTTACAATAGCACCAGCATGTCCCATAGTACGTCCTGCAGGAGCTGTTTGTCCTGCTATAAACCCTACTACTGGTTTTCTGTTACCATCAGCTTTGATCCATTTTGCTGCTTCTGCCTCTAACTGACCTCCAATTTCACCAATCATTACGATAGCTTCTGTTTCAGGGTCGTTCATTAACATTTCTACAGCTTCTTTGGTGGTCGTTCCAATAATTGGATCTCCTCCAATACCAATAGCCGTAGTAATTCCAAATCCTTGTTTTACAACTTGATCAGCAGCCTCATAAGTTAATGTTCCTGATTTAGAAACGATACCTACATTACCTTTCTTAAAAATAAAACCTGGCATGATTCCTACCTTAGCCTCTCCTGGAGTAATAACCCCTGGACAGTTAGGACCTACCAAACGAGCTTCTTTATTTTCTAAGTATCCTTTTACTTTCACCATATCAGCAACTGGAATCCCTTCAGTAATACAAATAATTACTTTAATTCCTGCATCCGCAGCTTCCATAATAGCATCTGCAGCAAAAGCTGGTGGTACAAAAATGATAGTGGTATCTGCTCCAGCTTTATCAACAGCATCTTGAACTGTATTAAATACTGGTTTACCTAAGTGTTCTTGTCCTCCTTTACCTGGAGTTACTCCACCGACAATATTTGTTCCGTATTCAATCATTTGAGAAGCGTGAAAAGTACCTTCACCTCCAGTAAATCCTTGAACTATAATTTTAGAATCTTTATTTACTAAAACACTCATTTAATTTTATTTTTTTTATTGAAAATTCGTTGCGAACAAATATAAATATTTGTCTATAAAAAAACGTTCTTTTGCCTTTTTATCACAGAATTGTAAAACCTGTAATAATTTTATAACAAAGCCCAAAATGAAAATCATTTTGGGCTTTAGTTGGTTCTTGAATATTTAAGAATTACTCTTTAATTCTTTCTTGGTAGGTTCCTTTAGCTGTTTCTATTTTTATTTTATCTCCTTCATTAATAAATAAAGGTACGTTAACAGATGCTCCAGTCTCTACAGTAGCGGGTTTAGTAGCGTTGGTCGCTGTATTTCCCTTTATTCCAGGTTCTGTATAAGTGACTTCTAAAATTACAGATTGAGGCATATCTACCGCTAACGGCATTTCGTCCTCTGAACGTACAATAATAGTAACAATCTCTCCTTCCTTTAACAATTCTGGAGCATCCAAAGCTGTTCTTTCTAGAGTGATTTGATTGTAGTCATCAGTATTCATAAAGTTAAAAGTATCTCCTTCTGCATACAAATACTGATATTTTCTAGTTTCTACTCTTACTTCTTCTATCTTGTGACCCGCAGAAAAAGTATTATCTATCACTTTTCCAGAGGTTAAACTTTTTAATTTAGTTCTAACAAACGCTGGACCTTTTCCAGGCTTAACGTGTTGAAATTCTGTTATTTTATAAGTATCACTATTGTATACAATACACAAACCGTTTCTTATATCTGATGTAGTTGCCATCTTTTTATTTTTATTTCTTAATTACTAAAATATCCTTTCATGATTCCTCTTTGCGATGTCTGAATGAAATTGATAATATCATCTCTTTCACTTGAGGCTTCCATTTCTGCTTCTATAATTCTTATTGCCTGTGTGTTGTTATAAGTGCTTTGAAATAGTATTCTGTAAATATTCTGAATTTCACGAATTTTTTCTACACTAAACCCTCTTCTTCTCAATCCTACGGAGTTTATTCCCACATAGGATAATGGCTCTCTAGCTGCCTTTACAAAAGGTGGGACATCTTTTCTCACCAAGGATCCTCCTGTAACAAAAGCATGATCTCCAATGGAACAAAATTGATGAATTGCAGTCATTCCTGCTAAAATTACGTTGTTCCCTACGTTGGCATGTCCTGCCAAAGTACTACCGTTTGAGAAAATACAGTTATCTCCTACAATACAATCGTGAGCTACGTGGCAATATGCCATAATTAAGCAGTTATCTCCAATTACAGTTTTCATTCTATCGGACGTTCCTCTATTCACAGTAACACATTCTCTAATGGTCACGTTGTTTCCTATAATGGTAGAAGTTTCCTCTCCATCATATTTTAAATCTTGAGGCATTGCCGATATCACTGCTCCAGGAAAAATTTTACAATTTTCGCCAATAACAGCTCCTTCCATAATGGTTACATTAGAACCAATCCAAGTTCCAGAACCAATAGTTACATTGTTATGGATTGTTGTAAATGGTTCTATCACAACATTACGAGCTATTTTTGCTCCTGGGTGTACGTATGCTAACGGTTGATTCATCCTTTTATTTTTTTCTTGCGATTTGAGCCATTAATTCAGCTTCTACTACTATTTTTCCGTTGGCATAACCAACAGATCTCATATGACAAATTCCCCTCCTAATAGGAGTAATCAACTCTGCCTTAAATATCAAAGTATCTCCAGGCAATACTTTTTGTTTGAATTTAACATTATCCATTTTCATGAAATAAGTCAAATAATTTTCCGGATCAGGTACCGTACTCAATACCAATATTCCACCACATTGAGCCATTGCTTCTATTTGCAGTACTCCTGGCATTACAGGTGCTTCTGGAAAATGTCCAACAAAGAAAGGCTCGTTCATTGAAACGTTCTTCATCCCAACCACAAAATCGTCTCCTAAGTCCAAAATTCTATCAATTAATAAGAATGGAGGTCTGTGTGGCAACAACTTCATAATGGCATGAATATCCATTAATGGTGGCTGATTTAAATCGTATACAGGAACGTTTTTACGTTTTTCTTGCTTGATAATGTTAGCCAAACGTTTCCCGAACAAAGTGTTTACTTTATGTCCTGGCTTGTTGGCTATTACTTTACCTCTAATACGCGTACCTACTAGTGCTAAATCCCCAATTACATCTAATAACTTATGCTTAGCAGCTTCATTTGCCCAGTGCAATTCTAAGTTATCAAGAATTCCATTAGGAGTAACTTGAATTTCATCCTTACCAAAGGCTGTTTTTAGTTTGGTTAAAGTGTCTTCAGATATTTCTTTATCTACGTAAACAATTGCGTTGTTTAAATCACCTCCTTTAATTAGGTTGTGTTCTAGCATCATCTCCAATTCATGCAAAAAACTAAAAGTTCTGGCAGCAGAAATCTCTTCTTTAAAGTTGCTAATCTTATCTAGAGTGGCATTTTGGGTTCCCAATATTTTGGTTCCGAAATCTACCATCGTAGTAATTTGGTACTCATCCGCAGGCATTAAAATAATTTCACTACCTGTGGATTCGTCTCTATAACTAATAATATCTTTAACTATATATTCTTCTACACATGCTTCTTGCTCTACTACTCCTGCCGATTCAAGTGCTTGAATAAAAAACTTTGAAGAACCGTCCATAATTGGTGGTTCGGATGCATCAATCTCAATAATAAGGTTATCTATTTGTAAGCCTACTGCTGCTGCTAAAACATGTTCAGAAGTATTGATACTTACTCCCTTTTTTTCAAGATTTGTACCTCTCTCTGTTTCAGTAACATATTCTACCTTTGCTTCAATGGTAGGTGTACCCTCTAAATCTACGCGAACAAATGCATAACCATAATTTTCTGGAGCTGGTTTAAAGACCATGGTAACATTTTTACCTGTGTGCAGTCCTACACCTGTTAATGTTACTTCCTTTTGGATTGTTTTTTGTTTTAGCATCCCTTTTTACTTTTATAAGCTTTTATTATTTTTTAATTCGTTGATAATTTGAGGTAGTTTTTTAAAATACACGTACGATTTATTGTAGTCATTCAAATTCATCGCAGGAATACCTCTTAGAACCGAATTGTCTTTAACGCTTTTACCTACTCCTGTTTTCCCAGAAATTCTTACGTTGTTTCCAACAGTTAAATGTCCTGAAATAGCCACTTGACCACCAATCATGCAATTTTCTCCTATTTTGCTAGAACCTGCTATAGCCGTTTGAGCTGCAATAACAGTATTACTACCAATCACTACATTGTGACCTACTTGAATTAAATTGTCTAATTTAACTCCTTTTTTAATGATAGTAGAACCCATTGTAGCCCTATCTATCGTTGTGTTGGCTCCAATATCTACATGGTCTTCTACCACAACGTTCCCTATTTGAGGAATGGCTTTGTACTCACCACTTTCCGTAGGTGCAAATCCAAATCCATCGGCTCCAATTACAGCACCAGCATGTATTTTACAATTAGCACCAACTTCACAATCGATATATATTTTTACGCCAGAATAAATTGTGGTATTATCCTTAATAATAACATTATCTCCAATATAACAATTGGGATAAATCTTAACATTATCTCCTATCGTTACATTTCCTCCTATGGAAGTAAATGCTCCAATATAAACATCTTTTCCAATTGCGGATGACTCTGCAATACTTACAGGAGATTCAATACCTGATTTTTGATTTTTGTACTCGTTATAAAACTCTAAAACCTGAGTAAAAGCTTGGTAAGCATCATCCACTTTAATTAAGGTAGATGTTATCTTGTCAGTAGCTTCAAAATCTCTATTAACAATTACAATAGATGCGTTAGTAGTATATATATATTGTGTGTATTTAGGATTAGATAAAAAGGTCATCGATCCTTTTTCACCTTCCTCAATTTTTGATAAAGTAGAAACTGTTACTGAAGAATCACCTATTATTTCCCCCCCTAAAATTTCAGCTATCTGTGTTGCTTTAAATTCCATTGCTCGCAAAAGTATAAAATTAAATTATATTTAACCCAATTTGATTCCTTTTGGATAGCAAAGAAAGTGTTTAATTACTGGTTTTGTTAGCGCTTGAATGTTTAACTGGTCTGATGCTTCTACAATATCTACAACTCGACCGGTTTTATAATACAAGTAAATTTTACTGTGCTCGTCATTATATGCTTGATTTTGAATTTGATCTTGAATAAAGAAATATTTCAAATCATTTTGACTCCACCCCTGTTTTTCCATGCTATTTGTTATTGAAACAACATATTCATCCGTGAATGGTGTATTACTTAATTGAACTTTTAAAAGTCTTCTGTTAATAATCATTTCGGACAATTTAGATAGCACTTTATCGTGGTGACTAATCCAATCTTTTATCGCAGACAAAATATCATAATCATCCAACTTAGAAAACGTTTTTAGGGTTTCTAAATCAAACTCTCCGTTAACATCTTTGTACAAAAAATAACGCAATGCCTTACTGCAAGGTAGCTCTACTCCATTCTGTGCCAATTCCTTTGCCCTTGCTAATAAATTCACCAACATTTTTTCCGCCACTACGCTTGCTTTGTGCAAATAGACCTGCCAATACATTAACCTTCTACCTACAATAAATTTTTCTACAGAATAAATTCCTTTTTCTTCCACCACCAATTTATCATCATAAACATTAAGCATATCAATTAAACGCTCAGAACTAATGTTTCCTTCTGCTACCCCCGTATAAAAGCTATCTCTTTTTAGATAGTCCATTCTATCAATATCTAATTGACTAGACACCAACTGATTTAAAAATTTTCGTTGATAATTCCCTTCAAAAATTTCAATTGCTAAAGTCAACGCTCCTTTAAATTCAACATTCAACTCTTTCATAAACTTTAGGGAAAGAGTTTCGTGGTTAACTCCGTCTACAATACTATGCTCTAAAGCGTGAGAATAAGGTCCATGCCCAATATCGTGTAACAAAATAGCCATACAAACAGCATTTTTTTCATCTTCAGAAATCTCTACAGATTTGTTTCTTAACACTTGGATTGCCTTTTGCATTAAATGCATACAACCTACTGCATGATGAAAGCGAGTATGATGTGCTCCCGGATACACCAAATTGGACATACCCATTTGTGTTATTCTCCTTAAACGCTGAAAATAAGGGTGTTCTATTAAATCAAAAATTAATTTGTTTGGAATTGTAATAAAACCATAAATAGGATCGTTTATAATTTTGACTTTGTTGGACAAGGTATTCAAATTTTGTACTTTTAATGGTACACAAATATAAAAATCTAATTCCTTTATCCTTAGTAAATAACAGATTCTTAACCATATGAGCCACATTCAAATTCTATGGGTTGATGACGAAATCAATCTATTAAAACCACATATTTTATTTCTTGAGAAAAAAAACTATCAGGTAACCCCCTGCACTAATGGTGCAGATGCTTTGGAATTGGTTAAAGAACATAACTATGATGTTATTTTTTTAGATGAAAATATGCCAGGGCTTAGTGGTTTACAAACGCTAACAGAAATTAATAATGTGGTTTCTAACGTTCCCATTATTATGATTACCAAGAGTGAAGAGGAATATATTATGGAAGAAGCTATTGGCTCCAAAATAGCAGATTATTTAATTAAGCCTGTAAATCCAAATCAAATTTTACTGAGTTTAAAGAAAAACTTGGACCATAATAGGCTTATCAGCGAAAGAACCTCTATCAATTACCAGCAAGAGTTTAGAAAAATTTCTATGGAACTTGCCTCTGTTAATTCTTACGAGGCTTGGATTGATATTTATAAAAAATTGGTGCATTGGGAAGTAGAATTGGAAAATATAGATGATGCTGGTCTACTGGGTATTTTAGAAAGTCAAAAACAGGAAGCAAATCAGATTTTTTTCAAATTCATCAAAAACAATTATGCCGATTGGTTTTATGATAGTGATGCTCCAGTTCTATCTCATCAACTCTTTAAAAAAACTATTTTACCCGAGATAGAGAAAAGTGACAAAACAATGGTAATTGTAGTAGATAATCTAAGATACGACCAATACTACATTATAGAAAAAGCCATTGCCAATTACTACAAAAAACAAGACGAAAAGCCTTATTATAGTATTTTGCCAACAGCCACTCATTATGCTAGAAATGCCATTTTTTCTGGGTTAACTCCTTTAGAAATGGCCACCAAACACAAAGATATATGGTTGGATGAAAACGATGAAGGTGGAAAAAATATGTCAGAGGAAGAATTTTTAAAAAGGCAATTGAAGGCTTTGCGTAAAAATATAGAATTCTCTTATCACAAAATATCAAATCAAAAAGCAGGCAAAGAGTTAATTAACAACTACAATCAATACAAAAACAATAAATTCAACATTGTGGTATTCAATTTTGTAGATATGCTATCTCACGCTAAAACAGATACAAAAGTTATTAAAGAATTGGTGTCAGATGACAAATCTTACAGAGCTCTAACAGATTCTTGGTTTCAAAACTCAGCCATGTTAGAATTGATAAAAAAAGCGCAAAAAGACAATATCAAACTCATCCTAACCACAGATCACGGTACCATCAACTGTAGCAAACCCACTCAAGTAATCGGAACTAAAGCTATAGCCTCTAACCTGCGCTATAAAACGGGTAGGAGTTTAACTTTTCAAGAAAAAGATGTGTATGTAGAACACGACCCTAAACAAATATTTTTGCCACAACAAAGTATGAATAGCTCTTTCATTTTTGCCAAGGACAATTTGTTTTTTGTATACCCTAACAACCAAAATCATTTTACCAAGTATTACAAAGACACCTACCAACACGGAGGAATTTCTTTGGAAGAAATGATTATTCCATGTAGTATTTTTACACCTAAATAAAGATACATAAACGAATCATCATGGCATTTCTCCCAAAATAACTTTTGGGAGTCGGGCTTTCATTACTCGCTATTTATTTGGTTTTCTCGTTTCCGCTCAAACTCCAAATAAATGAGCTCAAACAAAACATTCAATCCCTAATGCATTTGCAAGCTATTATATACATCAGGTAAAATGGATAACCAAAAAATACTCACCAGCAGCACAAAAATTAGATTCCAAGACTGTGACCCTTTTAATCATTTAAACAACGGTAGGTATATCGATTATTTTATCAACCAACGAGAAGATCAGGTTTTGAAAGCTTACGGTATAGATATTTTTAAAATGATTCGCGAAGAAAAATTAGGCTGGGTAGTCTCTAATACCCAACTAGCTTATCTGATACCAGTTTTTACTATGGAAGAAATTGCTTTTGAATCGCAAACGATAGCGTTCTCTAAAAAACATTTAAAAGTTGAGATGAGAATGTTCAGTAAAAGTAAAACACAACTCAAATCTATAGCATGGATGACTTTTGTACACGTAGACTTAACACAAAGTAAAACTACAGAACACAGTGCCGAATTAATGAGTTTATTTAGTCAAATTGTGTTACCCTTAAAAGAAACAAATTTTGATGAAAGAGAACTACATCTAAGAACTTTAAAGAGTAAATAGTCCTTTAATTTTTAGGAAAAGCTTTTAATCTTTTTCTCTGTTAGCATAGGTACAAAAGCACATTCTTCAATAATTTGCTTATCAAATTCTTTAGCGGATTTTCTAACAATTAAGGTCATCATTTGTTGAGCATTTCCTACTGGAATTACCATTCTACCTCCTATTTTTAATTGGGCCAGTAGAGGCTTAGGTATAAATGGAGCACCACAGGTAACAATAATTTTATCAAAAGGTGCAAATTGTGATAATCCTTTGTAACCATCTCCAAAAGACATATACTTAGGTTTGTAGCCCATTAAGGGAAGTAGCTTTCCTGTCTTTTTAAACAATTCTTGTTGCCTTTCTACCGTATAAACGTGAGCTCCTAGGTTTACCAACACACTCGTCTGATATCCAGAACCTGTACCAATTTCTAATACTTTGTCCCCTGGCTTTATTTCCAATAATTGAGATTGAAAACCAACCGTATAAGGTTGAGATATCGTTTGCTCAGCAGCTATGGGAAAGGCAATGTCTTGATAAGCATATTCTTCAAAACTTGCATCCATATACAAATGTCTAGGAATACTTTTTATCGCAGATAGAACCGCTTGATCCGTTACTCCTTTACTCTGTAAAACAGCAATTAATCTATTCCTTAATCCTTGATGTTTGTAAGTGTCTTTCATGAATAAATGCTCGCAGTATATTTTAAGTATGTAAGATTTTAAAATACTGATATGACAAATATAGAGATTTAGCGAGCGCAAAAAAAAACTGCCATAGGCAGTTTCTTAAAATTTATGTTTTTATGATGTCTAATAAGTAGCCATTTTTTCTTTCTTTTTCTGTAGCTGAATTTCTAATTCTCTAATCGCCTCAGAAATAGAGTTTTCAAATGAGTTTGAACTATGACTCGCATGAATTCTTGTTCCTGGAATATTTGCGTTTAAACCAGCAATCATTCCTGTTTCATCAGAAGTTGTATTTTCACTTTTAAAATATACATCCAAGTCGACTAAAAAATGATATTTCTTGTTCAAATTGTTTAGTTTTTCTTTGGTAAAGCTTTCTAAAAGGTTGCTTGCTTTAACACCGTGATATTCAAAATTAATTTCCATATTTCTTTGTTTTAAATGATACATTAAAAATAGTCATTATCCCTATTATCGATGAACTCTAAAGCTATCATGATGCGCTCATACAAACATAAAAAGGCTTTAGAATTATCTAAAGCCTTTTTATGTTTTCGGTTGTAGTAGTTTATGCTCCTCCTCTCGCAGGATAACCTTTATCCAATATATAATCTATTCCCGATAGAACTTCTTTTAATGGAGGTCTTCCAAATGGCATAGACTGTATAGATTCCCAGTAAACAGTTCCGTCTTTATGGATTAGAAACAAACCTGCTTCAGAAAAAGTTTCGGGTTCCTTGTCTGATATACCTTTAGAAATAAACAATCCCCATTCTCTTGCTTTGTCTTCGGAAAGTTCGTAACCCAATGGTATGCTTTTAATATCCCATTCTTTATGAGTTGCCTTAGCTTTGTCTTCACCATCCATACTAACTGCAATTAAGTTTACACCTCTATCTGTAAAATCAGAGATTTTGGATTGCAATTCCTCTAGTTGGTTTTTACAAACTGGACAGTGTTTCCCTCTATAAAAAACGATTAAAGTAAAATTTTTTGGAGTCTGATCTTGTAAACTCCATTGTGTATCGTTTACCAAACTTATTTTTAAGTCTGGTGCTTGTTCTTTTGGTTTTATCATCTGTTTTAAATTTTAATATTCAGGTTAAAATTAACAAGATTAGAACACTATCAATAACTCATACAGTTTTGATAAGAACCCATATGAACTCTTTTTATTTTTGTCTTTTTCTTAGCTCTGCCGTAATATCTTTTAAAGTAAAACCTTTCGCTTGCAGCAACATCAAGTAATGAAACAATAAATCTCCAGCTTCATACAAGAACAACTCATCGTTATTATCCATCGCTTCTATTACAGTTTCTATGGCCTCTTCTCCTACTTTTTGAGCTACTTTGTTAATTCCTTTGGCAAACAAACTAGCAACGTAAGATTTTTGTACCTCTTTATTTTGTACACGCTCCGCAATTACATTTTCTAAAGTAGATAAGAATCCAAAGTTTTCTTCATTTTCTTCTGCCCAACAATTACCAGTCCCTTTGTGGCACGTAGGTCCTGCAGGCTTCGTTTGTATTAATAAAGTGTCCTTGTCACAATCATTTTTTATAGAGACCAGTTCTAAAAAATTACCACTTTCTTCTCCTTTGGTCCATAAACGCTGTTTAGAACGACTAAAGAAAGTTACTTTATTGGTACTGATTGTTTTGTCAAATGCATCTTGATTCATGTATCCTAACATCAATACATTTTTGGTTTCAGCATCTTGTATAATTGCAGGAACTAGTCCTTTTTCATCAAATTTAATTTCCATATATTTTAGTACTGAGTATAGAGTATAGAGTAATAAGTATTCGTACTTTGTACTTACTACTGTTTACTTAATACTGATTAAATTTATAATCTCACAGGTATTCCCTGTTTCTGTAATTCTTCTTTTAACTCTGGGATTTCAATTTCTTGAAAGTGAAACACACTTGCTGCTAAAGCTGCATCTGCTTTACCATTGATAAAGGTATCGGCAAAGTGTTGCATATTTCCTGCTCCACCGCTTGCGATGATCGGAATGTTTAATTCTTCTGACAAACGTGCCAAAGCCTCGTTTGCAAAACCATCTTTAGTTCCATCATTATTCATCGATGTAAATAAAATTTCACCGGCACCTCGTTGTTCAACTTCTTTGGCCCACTCAAACAAATTTAACTCTGTAGGTACTTTACCTCCTACCAAATGAACAATCCATTCTCCGTCAATCTTTTTGGCATCAATGGCCACAACCACACACTGACTTCCAAATTTTTGAGATAATTCGTTTATTAATTGCGGTCTTTTAACTGCTGATGAATTCACAGATACTTTATCTGCTCCGTTTTGTAATAATAAATCTACATCTTCAACAGACGAAATTCCACCACCAACCGTAAACGGAATATTTACCTGCGCAGCCACATCTCTCACCAAATTCACTAAAGTTCTTCTTCTCTCTTCTGTGGCAGAAATATCTAAAAAAACCAATTCATCTGCTCCTGTTTCCGCATACTTTTTTGCCAATTCTACAGGATCTCCAGCATCTCGTAAATCCACAAAATTGACACCTTTAACGGTACGTCCATTTTTAATATCCAAACAAGGAACTATTCTTTTTGCTAACATATTTTATTTAGTATTGAGTACTAAGTACTGAGTACAAAGCACCATTAAACTTAATACTTTGTACTAACTACTCTGTACTATATACGTTTCCAATTGCTTTAAGCTTATTTTATTTTCATAAATAGCTTTTCCTACAATAGTACCCTCACAACCCAACGCTGCTAATCTAGGTAATTCATCAAATGTGGAAATTCCTCCGCTTGCAATTAATTTGATATTGGTACATTGCTGTAACATTTTTTCGTACAAATCAAAAGAGGGTCCTTGTAACATTCCATCTTTTGCGATGTCTGTACAGATCACATATTGTATTCCTTCTTTTTGATATCCTTGAACAAAAGGTATCAAATCTTCATCAGATTCTTCTAACCATCCGCTTACTGCTATTTTCTCATTGTTAGCATCAGCACCCAAAATAATTTTATTGGCTCCAAATTTAGAAATCCAACTTTTAAAAACCGATGCGTTCTTCACAGCAATACTTCCTCCTGTAATTTGATTCGCTCCAGATTCAAATGCAATTCTTAAATCTTCGTCTGTTTTTAACCCACCTCCAAAATCAATTTTTAAAGATGTTTTAGTAGCTATTTCTTCTAATACTTTATGGTTTACGATGTGACTTGCTTTGGCTCCATCTAAGTCTACCAAATGTAAATGCTCTATTCCGTGTGCTTCAAACTGCTTTGCAATTTCCAGCGGATTTTCATTATACACTTTTTTAGTACTGTAATCTCCTTTGGATAAACGAACACATTGTCCGTCGATGATATCTATAGCTGGTATTATTCTCATTTTTTTTTGAGTATTAAGTATTGAGTACAAAGTATAAAGTTTTCAACTTAAACTTTTTTGAAGTGCATAATTCATCTTCCTTATCTCTCTACATAAAATTAATATTTCTTCTGTCTTGTCTCTATTTACTAAGCCTAATCTAATTGTCAGTAATATTTGTGTTTCTAGTTCAGTAGTAGATCCATTTGCTATGCTTAAAAAATGTTTAAATTCCTTATTTGAATTCCTACCAGCCCCTTCCGCAATATTTGAGGGGATTGAAACACTACATCTTTTAATCTGCGAAATCAATCCAAATTTTTCATCATCAGGTAACAATTTCATTAATAGATATATCTTTTCTACCAATTCCATTGCTTTGTTCCAAATTTTTAAATCTTGATATTTATTCATAACTCTTTACTTCGTACTGAATACTCCGTACTTTGTACTACTTATAAATTCAAAAAATTCTCTAAAATCATAGCACCGTCGGTACTACTTTTTTCTGGGTGAAACTGTACTCCGTAAAAATTATTTTTCTGCAATGCCGTAGAATATTCTACACCATATTCGGTAGAGGCAATGGTCTCTTTAGTGATAGGTGCGTAATAACTATGTACTAAATACATATAGGCATTCTCTTTAACATTATTAAAAATTTTAGAACCCAAACCTTTTATTTGATTCCATCCTATTTGAGGAACTTTTACAATATTTTCAAAACGCTTTACGCTCACATCAAAAATACCTAAACCAGCTGTGTTCCCTTCTTCTGTATACTTGCACATGAGCTGCATACCCAAACAAATTCCTAAAACTGGCTGTGTTAAAGTGGGTATTATTTTATCTAACCCAGATTCCCGTAACATTTTCATAGCGCTACTTGCTTCTCCCACTCCTGGAAATATCACTTTATCTGCATTTTTTATTTCTTCTACATTGTTGGTTAATAAAGCATCGTACCCCAATCGCTCAATGGCAAATCGGATAGATTGTATATTTCCCGCTCCGTAATTTATAATTGCTATTTTCATTCTTTAATAGTAGTTAAGGAGTTAAGGAAATGAGGAGTTAAGGAGCTTCTTAACTTCTTAAATTCTTAACAACTTATTTTACAACACTCCTTTTGTACTCGGTAAAAACATTTTATTGGCATCTCTTTTTACAGCCATTTTCATCGCTTTAGCAAATGCCTTAAATATTCCTTCTATTTTGTGGTGTTCGTTATCTCCTTCTGCTTTAACGTTTAAGTTACATTTTGCACCATCCGTAAACGATTTAAATAAATGTAAAAACATTTCAGTTGGCATGTCTCCAATCATTTCGCGTTTAAAATCAGCATCCCAAACCAACCAAGGTCTTCCTCCAAAATCAACCGCAGCTTGTGCTAAACAATCATCCATTGGTAAACAGAAACCGTAACGTTCTATTCCCAATTTATTGCCTAAGGCTTTATGGAATAATTCTCCCAAAGCAATCATCGTATCCTCAATGGTGTGATGTTCGTCCACTTCTAAATCTCCGTCAACCTTTACCGTTAAATCCATCGCTCCATGACGACCAATCTGATCTAACATATGGTCAAAAAACTTGACTCCTGTATCTATATGATTCTTACCCGACCCGTCTAAATTTAGTTTGATATAAATTTTAGTTTCGTTCGTGTTACGTGTAATTTCTGAAACTCGATCTTCTAATTTTAAAAACTCGTAAATTTCTTTCCAATCTGTAGAAGTCAAAGCAATACAATCGTGAATTGCTTTAGTATCAGCTTCTGTTTCGTCAGCTCCCAATTCTGGATTCTCTGATAAAAAGATTCCTTTAGCTCCTAGGTTTTTGGCCAACTCCATATCGGTAATTCTATCACCTAATACGAATGAATTTTTTAAATCATATTGCTCTTTATCAAAATACTGCGTTAATAAACCAGTTCTTGGTTTACGTGTTTCAGCATTTTCATGAGGAAAAGTTTTATCAATATGCACCGCTGCAAACTCAACACCTTCGTTTTTAAAAGCATCAATAACTTTGTTTTGAGCAGGCCAAAAAGTATCTTCTGGGAAAGAGGCTGTACCCAATCCATCTTGATTAGTAACCATCACCAATTCGTAATCTAGTTCTTCGGCAATTCTTGCCATATAACGGAATACTTTTGGATAAAATTCTAATTTTTCTAAACTATCCAACTGATAATCTACAGGGGGCTCTATACACAACGTACCGTCCCTATCTATAAATAAAACTTTTTTCATGACTCAAAGTATTAAGGATAAAGTATTAAGTACCAAGACTTTTTCAACTTTAAAACTTTGTACTCAGCACTATGTACTTTGTACTAATTATTTATTCTATTTTTTTTCTGAAACAAGTTCAGGAATTCGCTTCTACTGAAGCTCTTTCAACGCTTTAACCAACGCTAAATTCTCTTTAATAGTTCCTACCGTAAATCTCAATGTATTTTCACACAGAGTTTGTGTAGTTCTATTTCTCACAACAATACCTTTCTCAATCAATTCATTGTATCGTTTGGTTGCATTGTCTACTTTTACTAATAAAAAATTAGCATCAGAAGGGTATACTTTTTCTACAAAAGAAATTTCTTTTAACGCAATTTCCAAGCTACCTCGCTCAACTAAAATAGCTTCAATTTCCTCTTGTACATCTTCATGAGCCAACAAACGTTCTAAAGCTCTTTGTTGCGTAAGTTCATTTACGTTATACGGAGGCTTAATTTTATTTAAAACCGTAATAATTTCTGCGGATGCGTAACAAACACCTAATCGAATTCCTGCCATTCCGTACGCTTTGGACATCGTTTGACTTACAATTAAATTAGGATGCTTTTGTAAACGAGACACCCAACTTGGTTCTGAGGCAAAATCAATATAAGCTTCATCTACCACTACCAAGCCATTGAAACCATCTACAATAGCTTTTACATTTGCGTAATCAAACAAGTTACCTGACGGATTGTTAGGGGAACACAAAAAGATGATTTTAGTATTAGAATCAACAGTCTTTAAGATAGCTGATACATCAGGCTGAAAATTAATCTTTAGCGGCACCTCCTTTATAGCGATATGATTCAGGTTTGCAGAAACATCATACATCCCGTAAGAAGGGGGTAACGTAATTACGTTGTCCTCTTTTGGCTCGCAAAACGCACGAAATAGTAAATCAATAACTTCATCAGAACCATTTCCTAACAAAATATTTTTTTGAGAAACCCCTTTAATATTGGCTAATTCTGACTTCACAGTTTTTTGCATCGGGTCTGGATAACGATTCACACCGTTTTCAAAAGGGTTTTCATTGGCATCCAAAAACACCATATCATCCGTAGCTCCAGTAAACTCATCTCTTGCAGATGAATACGCTTTCATATTAGCTACGTTTTCTCTAATGATATTATTTAAATTAAATTCCATATTTACTTTATTATATAAATGCAGCCATTGCTGTCATAGCTCCCAACACGGTAGCCAAACCGTTGGGTATTAATAAAAAATAATCTTTACGACCATAAGCATATAAAGTCCAAACAATACCATTGATGAAAGTTGCCAAAGGTTGAATGATAATGTTACTTTCTCCTTTTAAATTGGAAATAAAAATCTCTATTAAAGAAGCAAACATGATAATCGCTATAGGTGTGGCTATGTAACCTATTGTTTTTTGATGTTCACTTAAATAAGTCTGAAACTCATTACTCATGGTTGTTATTTTAATCCTTTTAAACGGAAAGTAACCGCATTTTTATGTGCTTGTAAACCTTCTGCTTCTGCCATCAACTCTATCGCAGGTCCAATATTCTTTAATCCCTGCTCTGATATTTTTTGATAGGTGATTTTTTTGGTAAATGCATCTAAATTTACACCACTATACATTTTTGCATATCCATTTGTTGGCAGCGTATGGTTGGTTCCAGATGCGTAATCTCCAGCACTTTCTGGTGTGTGAGGTCCTATAAAAACCGATCCTGCATTTACTATGTTGGCCAAGTACTCATCCTCTTCTAATACGTTTAAAATTAGGTGTTCTGGTGCGTATTCGTTAATTAATTCAATTTGCGTTTTAATATCCTCTATTAGAATAGCACTTGAATTCTCTATTGCCTTTGTTGCTAGCTCTTTTCTAGGTAATATGTTTAATTGCAAAGCCAATTCTTCTTTAACTTGAGCAATCAATTCTTTTGAATCTGCTACAAAAATTACTTGACTATCCGCTCCATGTTCTGCTTGAGATAGCAAATCTGCAACAATGTATATAGGATTTGCATTTTTGTCTGCAACTACCATTACTTCACTAGGCCCTGCTGGCATGTCTATAGCTACTCCTTGACTTAAAGCAAACTGCTTGGCAGCAGTTACGTATTGATTTCCTGGACCAAATATTTTATATACTTGAGGAATAGTTTCTGTACCATAGGTCATAGCAGCTACTGCCTGTATTCCTCCTACTTTATAAATATCTGTGATACCTACCCTTTGTGCAGCATATAAAATTGCTGGATGCAAGTGTCCTTCTTTATCGGGTGGAGTACACAATATTATTTTACTAGCTCCTGCTATTTTTGCAGGAATTCCTAACATCAAAATGGTAGAAAACAAAGGTGCTGACCCTCCTGGAATATACAAGCCTACTTTTTCTATGGGTTTCATTTCCTGCCAACAGTCCACTCCATCCGTGGTAGAAATCACTTTTTTCTCAATAACCTGAGATTGGTGAAACTTTTCTATATTTTGCACAGCAACCTCTATGGCTTGTTTCATTGCTGGACTTACTCTTAATACTTCTGTATTAATTTCTTTTTCAGAGACTCTTATAGCATCTAATAAAACACCATCAAATTTTTCTGTATATATTTTTACAGCTTTATCTCCTTTTAGTTTAATATCATCAAAAACACCTTTAACTGTTGCCGTTAAGCTTACAGCTTCTTTAGCAGGTCGTTCTAATATTTTTTCCCATTCTGATGGGGCTGGGTTTATATATGTTTTCATTTGTCTAACTTAGTACTGAGTACTGAGTAATGAGTAATAAGTATTAAGTATTGAGTTCAGTCGTTGTGTTAACTTATACTCTGTACCATCTACTTTGTACTAATTACATTGTACTATTATAAAACCATTTTTTCAATTTCTGTAGTTAAAATTCCCTCGGCTCCAAGTCCTTTCAACTCATCAATAATATCCCAAAATTTATCTTTAGGAATTACTGTGTGAACAGAACTCCACCCTTGTTGTGCCAAAGGCAAAACTGTAGGAGATTTCATTCCAGGAATTACTTTTATAATCTCATCTACCTTATCATTTGGAGCATTTAGTAAAACATATCTGTTTGCTCTACCTTTTAAAATAGACTGAATTCTAAACTGCAAAGTGTCTAACAGAGTTTGCTTCTCTTTAGATAATGTTGGAGAGGAAGTTAATACCGCTTCAGACCAAAACATTACTTCAGCTTCTTTTAAACCATTTGCAAATAACGTACCTCCAGAACTAACAATATCGCAAATACCATCGGCCAAACCAATATTCGGTGCAATCTCTACAGAACCAGCTATTTTGTGATAACTAGCATTGATTCCTTTTTCTTTTAAAAACTTATCTAAAGTATTGGTATAAGTTGTAGCAATACGTTTACCCTCAAAGTAAGAAAGCCCATTATACTCAACATTTTTAGGCACTGCTAAAGAAACTTTGCATTTAGAAAAACCTAAACGCTCAATTATGGGCAAATTCTCTCCTTTTTCTATTAAAGTATTCTCTCCTAAAATAGCAATGTCTACAACTCCATCTTCTAAATACTGAGGTATGTCACCATTTCTTAAGTAAAAAACCTCCAAAGGAAAGTTTCTTGCAGTAGCTTTTAACTGTGCATTACGATGATCAATTGAAATTCCACACTCCTTTAAAAGTTGTAAAGAATCTTCATTTAATCTTCCTGATTTTTGAATGGCAATTTTTAATGTGCTCATTAGTATATAGTTTATATTCAATTTTAAAATGAAAAACCCGTTTGAGATAGCTCAAACGGGTCTGAAAAATATGTTTACATTACAACATAATCCTCCTAACTCGCTTAAGCGCAGTACTGGATGTGATGATGATGTAATTTTACCAAACTCATGTTCTTAAATTATGCCACAAATATAAGAATTCATTATGATTAAAAAAGTATTAAAATCAAGAAAATAAAATATCTTTAAAATTAATATTTACATAACATTGCTCACTTATAATTAGCATTATTTCGATAAAAATTAAACACATGATGAACGAATTAAAAATTGTTGGAAATAAAGAATGGTGTCACTTCAATCAGCTAAATATTCCTGCAATCAAAGCAAGAATAGACTCTGGTGCTAAAACATCATCCATACAAGCGACAGATATCTCCACGTTTAAAAAAAATAAAGAAACGTGGGTCCGTTTTAACGTACAACCCCTTACAGAAAACAGAAGTATTTCTATAGAATGTGAATCTAAAGTAGTAGGTACTAGAATTGTAAAAAGTTCATCGGGGATTCCAGAGAAAAGATACGTTATTACCTCTCCCGTTACGCTTGGTAATGAAACTTGGGATATTGAACTGACTTTAACCAATAGAGATACCATGGAATTTAAAATGCTATTAGGAAGGCAAGCCATGGACAACAAAATTATTGTAAATCCATCGGAAGAGTTTCTTCAAGGAGATATTATTGACGAAGTTATAGAAGACAAATACAAAACGTTTGTAAAGAAAAAATCTGGATTAAAAATAGCAGTACTCGCAAGCAATCCAGAACTATACTCCAATAAGAGACTGATGGAAGCTGGTAAAGCTAGAGGTCACGAAATGGTATTTCTTAACGTGCAACAGTGTTACATGAAATTAGATACCGAAACTCCAGAAATTAGATATAGAGGAGGAAACGTAATTAATGATTTTGATGCTGTTATTCCTCGTATTAAAACAAGTATGACCTTTTACGGATGCGCTCTACTAAGAATGTTTGAATCTTTGGGGGTTTATTGTTTAAATGATGCTGAATCCATTAGTTCATCTAGAGATAAGCTATACTCATCGCAGTTGTTCTCTAAAAACGATATTCATATTCCAACCACAGGTTTTGCCAAATCTCCTCTAGATACCAAAGATCTTATCCATATGGTTGGAGGAGCTCCTTTAATTATCAAACTATTAGAAAGTACACAAGGTAAGGGAGTTGTACTGGCAGAAACCAATAAAGCAGCAGAATCCGTAATCAATGCCTTTAAAAGTTTAAATGCTAATATTTTAGTACAAGAGTTTATTAGAGAAGCCAACGGTAAAGACTTACGTTGCTTTGTTGTAGACGGAAAAGTAGTAGCATCCATTGAAAGAAGTGCTGCCAAAGGAGAATTTAGAGCCAATATTCATCAAGGAGGAACCGCATCCATCGTTAAAATTAATACCGAAGAGAAAAAGCTAGCCTTAAAATCTGCCAAAATATTAAACCTTCCTGTTGCAGGGGTCGACTTAATTCGTTCCAACAAAGGACCTTTGTTATTGGAGGTGAATTCATCCCCAGGTCTAGAAGGAATAGAAAACGCTACAGGAAAAGACATCGCAGGCAACATTATTCAAGCTATCGAAAAAAAATTAAAATATATCGAATAGTATTTTCTAATTGATTAAACCATACCATTAAAGCTTCATTATTCATGTAATGGAGCTTTTTTTATTGAGTCTGATAAAATTAATACATAATAAATAAAAGATTATCATATGAGTTAACATGAGTTTTATATGAGTAAAGACCAATCATAAACAGTCTATATCTTTACAGTACAAACAATTATTAACATCAAAATATATACTCACATGAAAAATTTAATATTAGGAATGTTCGCATTCGCAGGAATTGCAACATATGCACAAGCAGATCAAATTATCGTTACCAAAGTAGATAAAGAAGTAAAAGAAATGGAAAATGGAAACCTTTATACTACAGAGGTAAAAGTAATTACAGAAAAAACAAAAGCTGTAAAAATGGATCCAAATCAAAAATATAGCTTAAACCAAGACAGATTAAGTACTCCTACGCAAGTAGAAAAAACAATTATGGTTGATAATGATGACGACCCACAATACGACAAAATAGTAAAAGTTAAGTACTCCGTACATAACGATAAAAAATACAACTTTGCAATTAGTGGTAACCAGTTATTATCCGATAGTGAAATGTCTAGCATGGACAATGATGAAAAAGAAGCTATCAACAAAATGTACCATAAGCACCATTCAAATAAAGCAGATTCAAAGAAAAATATTTATTTCAATGAAAATGATCACTTCGTAGTGAAGTACCACGATAAAGTACAAGACGACGTAGAATATGCTGTTTTTGAAACAACACAATTATAAGAGATAGATAAATAGTATCACACTAAAAAAAAGCACTTTGAATTGTTGTTCAAGGTAGTATCCAAAAAACTGTGTAAACAGAAATTAGGCGGGGTTTTAAAACCCCGCCTAATTTTTTGATTAATTTTATAACACACAGTTTTATTATGGATGATTTAAAAAATCAATTTTTACAAAGTGGTCTATTAAAAGGCCTAAAAACAGAAGACGATTTAAGTAATTTATTGAATGAATTACACAGTGCCGCTTTAGAAGCTATGCTTCAAGGAGAGATGGATGCTCATTTAGGCTATCCCAAAAATGGTAAACGCAGCAACACTAATGCTCGCAATGGTAGCACTACAAAAAAAGTAAAGAACCGCCTCGGTCAAAGCGAGATTAAAGTTCCACGTGATCGCAATAGTGATTTTGAACCTGTTGTGGTTCCTAAACACAAAAGCACTTCACTGTCTATAGAAAATATCGTAATCTCGCTTTATGCAAAAGGTATGAGTGTTTCTGATATTGAAGATGAACTTTATCAAATTTATGGCTATAAGCTCTCCACATCATCTATATCTATCATCACAGACAGAATCAATCAAGAAGTATTAGAATGGCAAAACAAGCCTTTAGAGTCTGTTTATTGCGTAGTTTGGATGGATGGAATTGTATTTAAAGTTCGTCAAGGAGGAAAGGTTGTTAACAAAACTATTTACTTAGCCGTAGGGCTCAACAGAGAAGGCCACAAAGAACTTTTAGGAATGTGGTTAGGAATGAATGAATCTGCCGCTTTTTGGCAAGGAGTACTTACTGATTTAAAGGCTAGAGGGGTTGAAGATATTTTGGTAACTGTTACCGATAATCTCAACGGATTTACACAATCCATTAAAAATGTGTTTCCAACAGCAGATACTCAAATCTGTGTGGTTCATCAAATTCGTAATAGTGCACGTTATGTGGTTTGGAAAGACAAAAAAGCTTTTACAGGAGATATGAAGCATATTTACAATGCTCCTAATAAAGAAATGGCTAAAGCCGAATTAGACCAGTTTGCTGAAAAATGGAATGATAAATATCCTTATGCAGTACAATCTTGGCGTAACAATTGGGAGGAACTTACCGTGTTCTTTGATTTCCCTTTAGAAATCAGAAAAATAATTTACACTACCAATCTAATTGAAAATCTTAATGGCAAAAGGTAGTGTCCAAAAAACTGTGTAAACAGAAATTAGGCGGGGTTTTAAAACCCCGCCTAATTTTTTGATTAATTTTATAACACACAGTTTTATTATGGATGATTTAAAAAATCAATTTTTACAAAGTGGTCTATTAAAAGGCCTAAAAACAGAAGACGATTTAAGTAATTTATTGAATGAATTACACAGTGCCGCTTTAGAAGCTATGCTTCAAGGAGAGATGGATGCTCATTTAGGCTATCCCAAAAATGGTAAACGCAGCAACACTAATGCTCGCAATGGTAGCACTACAAAAAAAGTAAAGAACCGCCTCGGTCAAAGCGAGATTAAAGTTCCACGTGATCGCAATAGTGATTTTGAACCTGTTGTGGTTCCTAAACACAAAAGCACTTCACTGTCTATAGAAAATATCGTAATCTCGCTTTATGCAAAAGGTATGAGTGTTTCTGATATTGAAGATGAACTTTATCAAATTTATGGCTATAAGCTCTCCACATCATCTATATCTATCATCACAGACAGAATCAATCAAGAAGTATTAGAATGGCAAAACAAGCCTTTAGAGTCTGTTTATTGCGTAGTTTGGATGGATGGAATTGTATTTAAAGTTCGTCAAGGAGGAAAGGTTGTTAACAAAACTATTTACTTAGCCGTAGGGCTCAACAGAGAAGGCCACAAAGAACTATTAGGAATGTGGTTAGGAATGAATGAATCTGCCGCTTTTTGGCAAGGAGTACTTACTGATTTAAAGGCTAGAGGGGTTGAAGATATTTTGGTAACTGTTACCGATAATCTCAACGGATTTACACAATCCATTAAAAATGTGTTTCCAACAGCAGATACTCAAATCTGTGTGGTTCATCAAATTCGTAATAGTGCACGTTATGTGGTTTGGAAAGACAAAAAAGCTTTTACAGGAGATATGAAGCATATTTACAATGCTCCTAATAAAGAAATGGCTAAAGCCGAATTAGACCAGTTTGCTGAAAAATGGAATGATAAATATCCTTATGCAGTACAATCTTGGCGTAACAATTGGGAGGAACTTACCGTGTTCTTTGATTTCCCTTTAGAAATCAGAAAAATAATTTACACTACCAATCTAATTGAAAATCTTAATGGCAAAATTAGAAAATACACTAAAAACAAAATGAGCTTCCCAACAGACGATGCCTTGAAAAAATCAGTTTATTTATCTTTGATGCAAATTACTAAGAAATGGACCCAGCCAATTCACAATTGGGGACTAATTCTTAACCAGTTCTTAACTATATTTGAAAAAAGGGTTCAACTTTAAAAAAGTTAAACCCCGTAGAATTTTTGTTTACACAAAATATTGGATACTGTCTGGCAAAATTAGAAAATACACTAAAAACAAAATGAGCTTCCCAACAGACGATGCCTTGAAAAAATCAGTTTATTTATCTTTGATGCAAATTACTAAGAAATGGACCCAGCCAATTCACAATTGGGGACTAATTCTTAACCAGTTCTTAACTATATTTGAAAAAAGGGTTCAGCTTTAAAAAAGTTAAACCCCGTAGAATTTTTGTTTACACAAAATATTGGATACTGTCTTGTTCAAAGTGCTTTTTTTGTTTAGACACAATGTCCTAATACATTTATATAGATAATATGGATTTTGATTTATTTCTCACAAGGGCGTTCCCCTCTGGGTCGGGCTATCCGCTATATCTTTTACTGGTTTTCGATACAAATTTATTCCGTTTCACTTCATAAATTCACTCAAACTGACCGTAAAAGGATGCCGCTACTATCCCTAACGCAAACAATAAAATCCAATTTTCAACAGTGTAATCTTTTCTAGAATCGTTCTCGACTCCGCTCAAAAACCTAGAGAACTCGTCAATCAAAGTTGAGAAGATGTTCATTTGCAATACTACTTTCATACTGACCTCATACAAATTACATACAATACCATCAATAAACTGTCTTCAATCAAAGCCGAGAAGTATGTCGTTATACAAACTAATATGTATTTTACAACAAGTAATTATAATTATACTCCTTTATGTTTTGAATCATCTAAATATGATAATCAATAAAATTCGAGTGGACTAAAAGCAGCATCAACAGTTATTGATATTGGTATCAATATAAGCACTAATAAAATTTCATACAGCCAACGGTCTTTGAACGAAGTTGAGATAAAAAGTCACAAAGATTACTCAATCGAACTTCAATATCTATAAATTCTAATATTCAAGTTATCCAGCTAAGCCAAAATAACAAAACGCATTAGAGGAAAACTATAACACAAATAGTTCTCGGATTTAGCTCTAACACCTATAATGGTCTTCGAGCGGAGTCGAGAAGCGACTACCAGCTTAACTCTTATAATTCTTAACTCATATAACTCCTTCACTTCTGACTACTTAATTTCCACTTCTCTATTCCCCCGACATCCACTTACTCATAAAAACAAAAAAACCTCATTCAATTGAATTGAATGAGGTTTGTAAATTCTAATGTGATTTTAGAATCAAAAAAAGGCGATGACATACTCTCCCAGCAAGTGCTAGTACCATCTGCGCGAATAGGCTTAACTTCTCTGTTCGGAATGGGAAGAGGTGAGCCCTATTGCAATAATCACCTTAAGGTCTTGGTTGGTGGTTGTTCATTGTTTGTTAGTAGTATCATACTAACAACGAAAAACCCACAACTAATTATGTGTTAACATATTGATATTATAAATCATGTTTCCAATCCATTGAGTAGCTAAAATCATTAAAGTCCGCAAGTACACAAGCCTATGGGTTATTAGTAATACTCGGCTATGACATTACTGCCTTTACACCTATATCCTATCAAGGTCGTAGTCTACAACCACCCTTTAAAGAAATCTCATCTTGTGGTGGGTTTCGCGCTTATATGCTTTCAGCGCTTATCCCTTCCCAACGTAGCTACTCAGCAATGCTCCTGGCGGAACAACTGATACACCAGAGGTTAGTTCAACTCGGTCCTCTCGTACTAGAGTCAAATCCACGCAAATTTCTAACGCCCGCTACAGATAGAGACCGAACTGTCTCACGACGTTCTGAACCCAGCTCGCGTGCCACTTTAATGGGCGAACAGCCCAACCCTTGGGACCTTCTCCAGCCCCAGGATGTGACGAGCCGACATCGAGGTGCCAAACCCCCCCGTCGATGTGAGCTCTTGGGGGAGATCAGCCTGTTATCCCCGGAGTACCTTTTATCCTTTGAGCGATGGCCCTTCCATGCGGAACCACCGGATCACTATGCTCTTGTTTCCAACCTGATCGACTTGTAGGTCTCCCAGTCAAGCACCCTTATGCCATTGCACTCTACGTACGGTTACCAAGCGTACTGAGGGTACCTTTAGAAGCCTCCGTTACTCTTTTGGAGGCGACCACCCCAGTCAAACTACCCACCAAGCACTGTCCCCATCACTGGGTTAGACTCTAGATAAGCAAAGGGTCGTATTTCAACAACGACTCACACACGCCTAGCGACGCATGATCAATGTCTCCGACCTATCCTACACATTACTTATCCAAAGCCAATACTAAGCTATAGTAAAGGTTCACGGGGTCTTTTCGTCCCGTAGCGGGTAATCGGCATCTTCACCGATACTACAATTTCACCGAGCTCATGGCTGAGACAGTGTCCAGATCGTTGCACCATTCGTGCAGGTCGGAACTTACCCGACAAGGAATTTCGCTACCTTAGGACCGTTATAGTTACGGCCGCCGTTTACTGGGGCTTCATTTCAGATCTTCGATTTGTATCTAAACCCTCCACTTAACCTTCCAGCACCGGGCAGGTGTCAGGCCCTATACATCAACTTTCGTTTTAGCAGAGCCCTGTGTTTTTGATAAACAGTCGCCTGGACCTTTTCACTGCGGCCCTTAAATTTAATTAAGGGCGACCCTTCTCCCGAAGTTACGGGTCGATTTTGCCTAGTTCCTTAGCCATGAATCACTCGAGCTCCTTAGAATACTCATCCCAACTACCTGTGTCGGTTTACGGTACAGGACGCAGCCCTCGCTTTTCTTGGAACCGCTTACTTCTTTTCGCTTCGCCCGAAGGCTAGGCTCAACGTACTATTCCGTCAGTACGTAAAGATCTAGGCAATCCGTCACTTTTAACGGGTGCGTGTACAGGAATATTAACCTGTTGTCCATCGACTTCCCCATTCGGGTACGCCTTAGGTCCTGACTAACCCTCAGCTGATTAGCATCGCTGAGGAAACCTTAGTCTTTCGGAGGGCGGGTTTCTCACCCGCCTTATCGTTACTTATGCCTACATTTTCTTTTCTAGCCGTTCCAGCATTCCTTACGGAACACCTTCTGCACAACTAGAATGCTCCCCTACCACTTATAACTTACGTTACAAATCCATAGCTTCGGTAATATGTTTATGCCCGATTATTATCCATGCTCGACCGCTCGACTAGTGAGCTGTTACGCACTCTTTAAATGAATGGCTGCTTCCAAGCCAACATCCTAGCTGTCTAGGCAGTCAAACCTCGTTTATTCAACTTAACATATATTTGGGGACCTTAGCTGATGGTCTGGGTTCTTTCCCTCTCGGACATGGACCTTAGCACCCATGCCCTCACTGCTGTAAAGCATTATATAGCATTCGGAGTTTGTCAGGAATTGGTAGGCGATGAAGCCCCCGCATCCAATCAGTAGCTCTACCTCTATATAACTATAATACAACGCTGCACCTAAATGCATTTCGGGGAGTACGAGCTATTTCCTGGTTTGATTGGCCTTTCACCCCTACCCACAGGTCATCCCAAGACTTTTCAACGTCAACGGGTTCGGTCCTCCACTGTGTGTTACCACAGCTTCAACCTGCCCATGGGTAGATCACCAGGTTTCGCGTCTACTCAACCTAACTAAAACGCCCTATTAAGACTCGCTTTCGCTACGGCTCCATTCCTTAAGAATTTAACCTTGCTAGATAAAGTAACTCGTAGGCTCATTATGCAAAAGGCACGCCGTCACCATGTAAAATGGCTCCGACCGCTTGTAGGTGTACGGTTTCAGGATCTGTTTCACTCCCTTACTTAGGGTTCTTTTCACCTTTCCCTCACGGTACTAGTTCACTATCGGTCTCTCAGGAGTATTTAGCCTTACCGGATGGTCCCGGCAGATTCAGACAGGGTTCCTCGTGCCCCGCCCTACTCAGGAATCTGATATGATCGCTTCTCTTACCTATACGGGACTATCACCCTCTGTGGTTAACCTTTCCAGGTTATTCTAATTCGATTGCTTCTCAATAACTCAGTCCTACAACCCCCAGCCTGCCGTAACAGAATGGGTTTGGGCTCTTTCGCGTTCGCTCGCCACTACTAACGAAATCATTATTATTTTCTCTTCCTCCGGTTACTTAGATGTTTCAGTTCACCGGGTTTGCTCCTCTCGGTACTATGCCTTCAACATAGTGGGTTGCCCCATTCGGAAATCTACGGATATAATTCTTATGTGCAAATCCCCGTAGCTTATCGCAGCTTATCACGTCCTTCTTCGCCTCTGAGAGCCTAGGCATCCGCCATACACCCTTAATTAGCTTATTGTACTCTTTTGCGTCTTTAATCTTTATTACAGTCTTCGACTGTAATATTTTATTTTTATCTTTAGTTAATACTTTGTACTTCGTACTCAATATTAACTATTAATGTCTACTCAAGTAAATATGGTTTCCCATATTTATAATATCAATATGTCAATGAACTTTTAAAATTGATTATTGTCTATTTTCTATTGATTATTAAATAGTCAATGTAAAATAATCAATCGTCAATCTATTGTGGAGAATATCGGAGTCGAACCGATGACCTCTTGCGTGCAAGGCAAGCGCTCTAGCCAGCTGAGCTAATCCCCCTTATTTGCAATGAACAATCCCCAATATACAATTTTCAATAATTGTTAATTGCTTATTGTCAATTGCTAATTGAATTGCGTTGCTTCTAGAATTTCCTTTTTAAAATACAATCTAAATCTTACTTTCCTAAGTAATCTTTTAGTAACTAATGCCTGCCTAAACAAACTTTGTTTGTAGTCTCGGGCAGACTCGAACTGCCGACCTCTACATTATCAGTGTAGCGCTCTAACCAGCTGAGCTACGAGACTCAATATGTGATTGTATTCTATATCTTTTTAAATTAACAGCTTAGAGGTAAATAATCTCTTTGTAACATACATCTCGTTTCTCTAGAAAGGAGGTGTTCCAGCCGCACCTTCCGGTACGGCTACCTTGTTACGACTTAGCCCTAGTTACCAGTTTTACCCTAGGCGGCTCCTTAACGGTGACCGACTTCAGGCACTCCCAGCTTCCATGGCTTGACGGGCGGTGTGTACAAGGCCCGGGAACGTATTCACCGCATCATGGCTGATATGCGATTACTAGCGATTCCAGCTTCATGGAGTCGAGTTGCAGACTCCAATCCGAACTGTGATAATGTTTGAAGATTCGCATCCTGTCACCAGGTAGCTGCCCTCTGTCATTACCATTGTAGCACGTGTGTAGCCCAGGACGTAAGGGCCGTGATGATTTGACGTCATCCCCACCTTCCTCGCGGTTTGCACCGGCAGTCTCTCTAGAGTCCTCAGCTTAACCTGTTAGCAACTAAAAATAGGGGTTGCGCTCGTTATAGGACTTAACCTGACACCTCACGGCACGAGCTGACGACAACCATGCAGCACCTTGTAAGAAGTCCGAAGAAATGTCTATCTCTAAACAATGCATCCTACATTTAAGCCCTGGTAAGGTTCCTCGCGTATCATCGAATTAAACCACATGCTCCACCGCTTGTGCGGGCCCCCGTCAATTCCTTTGAGTTTCAATCTTGCGACCGTACTCCCCAGGTGGGACACTTATCACTTTCGCTTAGTCACTGAACTTGTGCCCAACAACTAGTGTCCATCGTTTACGGCGTGGACTACCGGGGTATCTAATCCCGTTCGCTCCCCACGCTTTCGTTCATCAGCGTCAGTATATACGTAGTAGACTGCCTTCGCAATCGGTATTCTATGTAATATCTATGCATTTCACCGCTACACTACATATTCTATCTACTTCCATATAACTCAAGACTAACAGTATCAAAGGCAGTTCAACAGTTAAGCTGCTGGATTTCACCTCTGACTGATTAGCCCGCCTACGAACCCTTTAAACCCAATGATTCCGGATAACGCTTGGACCCTCCGTATTACCGCGGCTGCTGGCACGGAGTTAGCCGGTCCTTATTCGTAGAGTACCGTCAAATGATTACTCGTAACCACGTTTCTTCCTCTATAAAAGAAGTTTACAACCCATAGGGCAGTCATCCTTCACGCGGCATGGCTGGTTCAGAGTTGCCTCCATTGACCAATATTCCTCACTGCTGCCTCCCGTAGGAGTCTGGTCCGTGTCTCAGTACCAGTGTGGGGGATCTCCCTCTCAGGACCCCTACTTATCGTTGCCATGGTAAGCCGTTACCTTACCATCTAGCTAATAAGACGCATAGCCATCATAAACCAATAAATCTTTAAATATAATCTGATGCCAAATCATATCGCCATGGAGTATTAGTCTTCGTTTCCAAAGGGTATCCTCCTGTTTATGGTAGGTTCTATACGCGTTACGCACCCGTGCGCCGGTCGTCAGCAAATAGCAAGCTATCCCTGTTACCCCTCGACTTGCATGTGTTAAGCCTGCCGCTAGCGTTCATCCTGAGCCAGGATCAAACTCTTCATCGTTATTTTTTTACAGCTCTCACTGCTTATTTAGACGATGCTCAAAAAAATCTCATGATCTAGTCATGTAATTTACGCTCTAATTTACGCTGTCAATTTCAAATTTCTCAATGAACTTTGTCACATAGTGACTTTATAACTTAGCTGCTTCGCTAAGCGGATGCAAATATACTAACTTTATTTAATCCCAAACAAATAATTGTTGATTTATTTCTAAATCTTTTTTTTACTCGTTTGTAAAGGAGAATCTCCTTTATTAAATGTTATATCATGTATCTGATCTTATCCCTTTATAACTAAAATAGTTCTCGCTACTAAGGGGCTGCAAACATACGCATATTTTAATGTTTTTATATACTTTTTTCGTGAAGTTTTTGTGTCTTTTTTTAGTGGGTTACTAGTCAGGGGGTTAATATGGATAGTTGGTGGTTGATGGTTGGTGGTTGGTGGTTGGTGGTTGGTGGTTGGTGGTTGGTGGTTGGTGAGGTTAGAGATTTTGGAGCTCTTAACCTCTATTAGAATGTTATGATTTGATGATATTTTTTCTGTCTTATACCTTTAGTAAACTTTACTTTTTGCGTTAGGGATAGTAGCGGCATCCTTTTACGGTCGGTTTGAGTGAATTTGTGGAGTGGAACGGAATAAATTTGTATCGAAAACTAGTAAAAGATATAGCGAATAGCCCAACCCACAAGGGGAACGCCCTGAATAATTGTAAAATGTCTGTCACGAAAAAAAATCTAAACTAGCTGCTTTTTGTTCTTTGCTGATTTTTTAGTCTGGTAATACTTGCATTCAGTTCGAATCCCAACAGTAGTATAATGGCATTTAACCAAATAAATAGCATTAATACCAAAAGAGTACCTATGGAACCATATAGTTCGTTGTACTTTGAGAATTTGACTACATAAATTCCAAAGCCATAGAAAGTTAACAGCGAGAGGATTGTAGTTAACACTGAGCCTGCTGAAAAAAATCGCGTTTGCCTACCTTCTCTAGTTCCGAAATAATACAGCATTGAAACGGTACAGAATATTAGGAACATAAACAAAAGGTAACGTAGATTTCCCATCCATAAAATATTGCTTGGTAACCAACCGTTTTTTGTTAAAAAATCTAAACCGAACTCGAAAAATATTGTTGCCGCTACTGTTAAAATTAGCATAACGGACATGGTGATTGAGGTTCCGAGTGAAATTAAGTATTGCCTTACTACGTTCCTTATTTTTTGAACGTGTACCGAGTATTCAAAAGCTGCAAACACAGCGTTTACACCATTAGTCATCAAAAAAATGGAGACTAAAAAACCAAAAGATAAAAGTCCTCCGTATTTGTTATTGGCAATATCTCTTAGAACAGATTCTACGGCGTTAAAGGTATCTGGAGGTAGCAGGTCAGAAACGAGCATCATAAAACTGTTCTGAAAACCATCAATGGGAATGTATGGTATTAAGGTAAGCATGAATAGCATAAACGGAAACAATGCCATGAAAAAACTGTAAGAAATTCCTCCTGCTCTTGAAGTTAGGGCTCCTTTAATAATTCCTAAGAAATACATTTCTAGTAAATCGTAAAAACTCATTCCTTCTAAACCGGGAACAGGTATTTTTTTACCCGTTCTTACAAACCAATTTACTACAGGTACAGCTTTTAATTCTTTTTCTACAGAATCTTTTTTATGTATCTCTTTAGTTTTTAACACGTTGTTTATTCTACTGCTTTTAAACTTAAATCTAAATTATAAACTGAGTGTGTTAGGGCTCCAGACGAAATATATTGCACACCGCAATTTGCGTATTCTCTAATCGTATCTTCGTTAATTCCACCAGAAGATTCTGTGCCTGCTTTTTCTCCTATTAAGGAAACGGCTGTTTTGGTATCTTGATAATTGAAGTTGTCTATTAAAATTCTATGAATTCCATCATGTTGAATAATTTCTTCTATTTCTTTTAAATTTCTAGCCTCTACAATTATTTTCAAGTCCTTATTATTGGCTTTTAAATAATTTTTGGTTTGCTTAATTGCTTGAGATACTCCTCCTGCAAAATCAATGTGATTGTCTTTTAACATAATCATATCGTATAAAGCAAATCTATGGTTCTCCCCTCCTCCAATTTTAACAGCCCATTTCTCTAAAGCTCTAATCCCAGGAGTTGTTTTTCTAGTGTCTAAAATTTTGGTTCCTGTGCCTTTTAGCAAATCTACATAATAAGCAGTCTTGGTGGCAATAGCACTCATTCGTTGCATCGCATTTAAAACTAACCTTTCTGCTTTTAGTATAGAAAGGGAACTTCCTGTTACATACAACACAACGTCTCCATAAGTTACTTTTTCACCATCGTTTATTAGAACCTCAACTCTTAGACTAGTATCTACATAGTTGAAAACTTTGAGTGCAAAATCTACTCCAGCAATAATTCCATTATCTTTTACTAAAAGCTTAGCCTTACCTTGCGCTGTGTTGGGAATACACGCCAAAGAGGAATGATCTCCATCTCCTATATCTTCTCTTATAGCATTGGCTATAATCAACTGAATTTCGTTATCGAATTGCTCTTGGCTTATCATGTATTAATTCTATTTTGAAGCAAAGATAAAATACTACAAATACATTTTATCATAAAATAAAAAATTATCCAATTATATAAAATGCGTAAAAACAGAAAAAAAGCCTATATGTATCAGCATCACAAAATAATACCTCCGTTAAATTTGCATTAAAAAGTAAACTTAAAAAATCATGACAACGGAAAAAATTGCGAATAGATTGGTTGAGTTGTGTAGGCAAGGTCAAAATGCTCTTGCTCAAGTGGAGTTATATGATGATGATATTGAAAGTATAGAGTCTCAAGCCACTAGGTACAGAAAAACTAGAGGTATCAAAAAAGTGCAACGCAAAACAGCTATGTTTTACGAAATGGCCCAAGAAATTCACAAATACGAGTTGTCTGATCCTTTGATTATTGATGATCACTTTTGCTTTAAACTTTCTGTAGATGTAACCGTTAGAGGGTTGGGTAGAGTACAACTAGACGAACTGTGTGTATACCATGTTAAGGATGAAAAAATCATAAAAGAAGAATTTTTCTATACACCAAACGCAACTGCTGAATAATACTTTTAACTAAAAGGTTCTTAGTACATTTGTATTTTTAAGAAAGTACATTGTATGAAAATTATTCTTTTGGCCATTGGTAAAACCGATGACAAAAATTTAAATCAACTTATTGAGAATTACCAGAATAGGCTTAAACACTACATTAAGTTTGAACTTGATGTTATACCCGATATTAAGAACGTAAAAAATCTTTCTGAAAGCCAACAAAAGGAAAAAGAAGGAGAATTGATCTTAAAGAGAATACAGGCTACAGACAACCTTATTCTACTTGACGAGAAAGGTAAAGATTATAGGTCTATTGAATTCGCAAACTTTCTGCAAAAAAAGATGAACACAGGCATCAAACAACTTGTGTTTGTAATTGGAGGTCCCTACGGTTTTTCCGATACCGTGTACAAAAAAGCCAAAGGAAAAATTTCTTTATCCAAAATGACTTTCTCCCACCAAATGATTCGCTTATTTATGGTAGAACAGATTTACAGAGGTTTTACTATCTTAAAAAACGAACCTTATCATCACGAATAATCATTAAAAAAATATGTTTCATATGGAAATAGTTTTTGCAACGCACAACAAAAACAAATTAAAAGAGGTAGCCGCTATGCTACCCAATATAAAATTGTTCTCTTTAAGTGATATTGGATGTAACGAAGACATTCCTGAAACAGCAGACACCTTGGAAGGAAACGCAAAAATAAAAGCCAATTATGTTACAGATAAATATGGCTATTCTTGCTTTGCTGATGATACTGGCTTGCTTGTAGGTGCTTTAAATGGAGCCCCTGGAGTTTATTCTGCCAGATACGCTGGTGAAGACGGCAATGCCGAGAAGAACATGGACTTACTTTTAAAAAACCTTAATCATAAAGATCAAAGAGATGCCTACTTTAAAACTATTATCTGTTTAAACTTAAACAACAAACAGTATTTATTTGATGGGGTTTGTGAAGGTAGTATTTTGACCTCTAAACAAGGTAGAGAAGGTTTTGGATATGATCCTATTTTTAAACCAAAAGGATACGACATTTCCTTTGCAGAAATGAGTTTAGATGAAAAAAGTAAGATTAGCCATAGGGGTCTGGCTGTGAAGAAACTCATTGAGTTTTTGCAAAACTTGTAATATGCTAACACAGCCAAAAACATATTATTCCTCTTTTTCACTATTATTTGTAATTCTTGTTGTCTTATGTTTTCTAAATATTAGCACAGGAAGTGTTCCTATTAATTTTAATCAAGTATGGAAAAGTGTGTTTTTTATTGAAGAAAGTAATGTGAGTTATATTGTAAATCAATATAGAATTCCTAAGACCTTAACAAGTATTATCACTGGAGCTGGGTTGGGAATTAGCGGTTTGTTAATGCAAACCTATTTTAGAAACCCTTTGGCTGGTCCCTTTGTTTTGGGAATAAGTTCTGGTGCAAGTTTGGGAGTTGCTTTGTTGATTATGGGGAGTAGTTTTATTGGTTTTTCTCCTTTACTAATGAATTTCTCTATACCCATAAGTGCAAGTTTAGGATCGTTTGTAGTTTTGAGCGTAATTATGATTGCTGCTAGAAATATAAAAAACACGATGTCTATACTCATTATAGGATTGATGTTCGGTAGCTTTGCCTCTGCTATTATAAGCATACTCAGCTATTTTAGTTCGGCCTCGGAATTACAGCAATACATTTTTTGGAGCTTTGGTAGTTTGGGTAATTTGCAATGGGGAGAACTGTCTATATTGTACGGAATATGGATACTGAGCTTTATAGGTTTAATCATCATTATAAAACCTTTGGATGCTTTACTTTTGGGAGAAAACTATGCAAAAAGCTTGGGAGTTTCTCTAAAAAAAACCGAAATTTTTGTGTTTTTAATTACTAGTCTATTAACAGGGAGTATTACGGCCTTTGTCGGCCCCATTGCTTTTATAGGTCTCGCTATACCTCATATTACTAAATTAATTTTTAAAACTTCTAAACACAAAACTCTTTTACCCGCAGTATGTTTTGTAGGGGCCATCGTTATGCTTTTCTGCGACACCTTATCTCACATAAATATTGCTAACAAAACATTACCGATTAATGCCATAACCTCTTTGTTTGGAGCACCTGTAGTGGTGTGGTTATTAATCTCCAAATCAAAAAAGTATAGCTGATGAAAAATGTTGTTTTGTCTGCAAAAAAATTATCCATTGGTTATGCTAGCGGCAACCAAACAATTTGTACTAATATTAATTTTGAACTGCATAAAGGTGAGATGATTTGCCTGCTAGGAAGAAATGGAGTTGGGAAATCTACCTTGTTAAAAACTTTAGCTAGTATGATTCCTTTTTTAGATGGCAAGTACTATATCAATAACCACGATGCTTCTAACATCTCCCAAAAAATAATAGCCAAAAATCTAGCTATTGTTCTAACAGAAAAACTACCCGAAAACTCTTTAACTGTGTATGAAACCATTGCTCTAGGAAGGCAGCCCTATACAAACTGGCTTGGCGTGGTCACAGAACAAGACCAACATATAATACGGAAAGCAATGCAACTTACCAATACAAGTGAACTGCATAATCAACTAGTATCAACGCTTAGTGATGGGCAATTGCAAAGAGTAATGATTGCGAGAGCTTTGGCACAAGAAACCCCTATTATTTTATTAGACGAACCCACTTCCCATTTAGATATTCATCATAAAATTAACGTCTTTAAAATCTTGAAAAAAATTACTAAGGAAACTAATAAAACTGTATTGATATCCACTCATGAAATTAATTTGGCACTAAAACACTCAAGTAGACTGATGCTTATTCATCAAAATAATTTTAACGTTGGGAAATGCAGTGACAATAGTATTCAACAGCAACTCATTTCTAGTTTTAATTCTGATGATATACAATACGACATCAAAACCAATCAATTTATTTTTTGATGGGTTGATAAATGATACCACAAAAAAAAGTTCTTACTCTGAAGTAAGAACTTTTTTTATTTCTAAAATGTTAAGCTGCGTTTTCTTTTTTGATGAGATTTAAAGCAGAGCCTTCTTTGTACCAAGCTATTTGACTCGCATTATACGTGTGATTTAGCTTAATTAAGTCTGATGATCCATCTGCATGCTCAATTTCTAGAGTAATGGGTTTATTGGGAGCAAAACCATCTAAATCTGTAAAATTGAAAACATCATCTTCTTGAATTAAATCATAATCAGATTCGTTATCAAATGTCAGACCTAGCATTCCTTGTTTTTTCAAATTAGTTTCGTGGATACGAGCAAAAGATTTTACAATAACCGCTGCTACTCCTAAATGACGTGGTTCCATGGCTGCATGCTCTCTTGAAGACCCTTCTCCATAATTATGATCACCTATAACGACTGAAGGAATTCCAGCTGCTTTGTAGGCTCTTGCAGTTGCAGGCACAGATCCGTATTCTCCTGTTAGTTGATTTTTTACCATATCTGTCTTTTTATTGAAAGCATTCACAGCTCCTATCAAACAATTATTAGATATATTGTCTAAATGACCACGGAAACGCAACCAAGGTCCTGCCATTGAAATATGGTCGGTTGTACATTTTCCAAACGCTTTAATTAATAATTTAGCTCCTTTGATATTCGTTCCTAAAGGCTCAAAAGGAGTTAACAACTGTAACCTTTCCGATGTTGGAGACACCACGACCTCTATTCCAGAACCATCTTTTGTGGGAGGAGTAAATCCAGCATCTTCTACATCAAATCCCTTGGTAGGCAACTCATCACCTACGGGCTCATCAAACATAACAGACTCTCCACTTTTACTAGTTAAAGTATCTTTAGTAGGATCAAAATCTAATCGCCCAGAAATAGCAATAGCTGCTACCAATTCTGGAGAAGTCACGAATGCATGAGTATTGGGGTTACCGTCCGCACGCTTGGCAAAATTCCTATTAAACGAATGTACTATTGAATTTTTGGGTGCATTTTTAGGATCTGAATAACGAGCCCATTGACCAATACAGGGTCCACAAGCATTGGTGAAAATTCTAGCTCCTAAGTTTTCAAAAGTTTGTAGCAAACCATCTCTCTCTGCTGTATAACGAACCTGTTCTGAACCAGGATTGATTCCAAACTCTGCCTTTACTTCTATTCCCTTATCTACGGCTTGCTTTGCAATAGAGGCTGCTCTAGATAAATCTTCGTAAGAAGAATTGGTACAAGAACCTATCAATCCCCATTCCACCGTTAATGGCCAACCATTGGCTTCTGCTTTGGCTTTTACATCCGCTCCAGCTTCTGAAGCCAAATCAGGAGAAAAAGGTCCATTGATGTGCGGTTTTAACTTACTTAAATTAATTTCTATTACTTGATCAAAATATTGTTCAGGGTTGGCATACACCTCATCATCCCCTGTAAGATATGTAGCTACTTTGTTTGCAGCATCTGCTACTTCAGCCCTATCGGTTGCTCTTAAGTAACGTTCCATAGAAGCATCGTATCCAAAAGTAGAAGTAGTTGCTCCTATCTCTGCCCCCATATTACAAATAGTTCCTTTCCCTGTACAGGACAAAGATTTGGCTCCTTCTCCAAAATATTCTACAATTGCACCTGTCCCTCCTTTAACGGTTAAGATACCCGCTACTTTTAATATAACGTCTTTAGGAGAGGACCAACCCGATAATTTTCCAGTTAATTTTACTCCTATTAATTTGGGAAATTTTAATTCCCATGGCATACCAGCCATTACGTCTACAGCATCTGCCCCACCAACACCTATGGCAACCATTCCTAATCCACCAGCATTTACCGTATGAGAATCCGTACCAATCATCATTCCTCCAGGGAAAGCATAATTTTCCAAAACCACTTGATGAATGATTCCTGCACCAGGTTTCCAAAAACCAATTCCGTACTTATTCGATACTGACGATAAAAAATCAAACACCTCAGCACTTGTTTTATTTGCGAACTGTAAATCTTTAGCCGCACCTTCTTTAGCTTGAATTAAATGATCGCAGTGAACTGTGGTAGGAACTGCTACTTTGGATTTTCCTGCTTGCATAAATTGTAATAAAGCCATTTGTGCAGTTGCATCTTGACAAGCTATTCTATCTGGAGCGAAATCAACATAATCTACTCCTCTTTTAAATGACGTTGAGGCATTTACATCCCAAAGGTGGTTGTACAAAATCTTTTCAGACAAGGTTAATGGTTTGCCTACTATTTTTTTTGCTGCATCTACACGCTCGCTCATGCGAGCATATACGTTTTTTATCATTTCAATATCAAAAGCCATAAAATTTGTTTTATCAGATTTATATTTTGTTACGGATTTTAAGTTACAAAAAATACATTTGGATATGAACGTTTGATAATTGATTAAAAGCAATAAATAAACTAATCGCAAGGTTAATCTGAAAACAACAGATGGGTTTAAGTGAAATTACGTGAGAGTTTGAGTTGAAAAACTACGCTAACTATCTTAAAATAGAACTTCTATATAGTTTTCTATCTAAAATCACTCAAAAAACAGTTTCAAAACTTTGTTATGTTGAGTCAAAATCACGCTAATTTCATTTTTGACATAAAAAAAGCTCGAGTTAAAACTCGAGCTTTTTGCTATTACAATGTATTTCTCTAGATTATAAAACTAATAACTTAGACGAAGGCTTAAACTTAGTTAAGTTAATTCCCTCTACAGCCGCTTGATACTCTTCTAAATTAGGAGTTCTTCCTAAAACAGTAGACAAGACTACCACTGGAGTTGAAGATAATAGAGATTCACCCTTTTTCTCTCCAGAATCTTTTACAACTCTTCCTTGGAATAAACGAGTAGAAGTAGCCATTACGGTATCTCCTGGTTCAGCTTTCTCTTGATTACCCATACATAAGTTACATCCTGGACGTTCCAAATACAACATGTTTTCATACTTGGTACGAGCTGCTGCTTTAGGAGCGTTGTCATCAAACTCAAACCCTGAGTATTTAGTCAACACTTCCCAGTCACCTTCTGCTTTTAACTCATCTACAATATTGTAAGTAGGAGGAGCTACTACTAAAGGAGCTTTAAATTCAACTTTCCCTTGTTGAGCTTCAATGTTTTTTAACATTTGAGCTAATATTTTCATATCCCCTTTGTGCACCATACAAGAACCTACAAATCCTAAATCTACCGTTTTAGTTCCACCATAGAAAGATAATGGTCTAATCGTATCGTGTGTGTAACGTTTAGAAACGTCATCGTTATTTACATCAGGATCAGCAATCATTGGTTCAATAATCTGATCTAAATCTACTACTACTTCTGCATGATACTTTGCATTAGAATCTGGTCTTAAAGCTGGTTTTTCTCCAGATTTTATTTCAGCAATTCTCTTATCTGCTTTGTCTACTAAACCTTTTAATACTTGCTTAGCGTTATCCATTCCTTTATCAATCATGATTTGGATACGTCCTTTCGCAATCTCTAAAGATTCAATTAAAGTATCATCCTCAGAAATACAGATAGAAGCTTTAGCTTTCATTTCAGCTGTCCAGTCTGTAAATGTAAATGCTTGATCGGCAGTTAAAGTACCAATATGTACTTCTATAATTCTACCTTGGAATACATTTTCACCTCCAAATTGCTTTAACATTTGTTGTTGAGTTGCATGAACTACATCACGGAAATCCATGTAACTTTTCATTTCTCCTTTAAAAGTTACTTTAACAGATTGAGGAATTGGCATTGTAGCCTCTCCTGTTGCCAAAGCTAATGCTACTGTTCCAGAGTCAGCTCCAAAAGCAACACCTTTTGACATACGAGTATGAGAATCTCCACCAATAATAATGTCCCAATCACCAACGGTAATATCATTCAATACTTTGTGAATCACATCTGTCATAGCAGGATATTGACCTTTAGGGTCACGCGCTGTAATCAATCCAAAGTCATTCATGAATTTCATCAATCTAGGAATGTTCGCTTTAGACTTACTATCCCAAACAGAAGCCGTATGACATCCCGATTGGTAAGCTCCGTCAACGATTGGAGAAATTACGGTTGCTGCCATGGATTCTAGCTCCTGAGAAGTCATTAAACCAGTAGTATCCTGAGACCCTACAATATTCACTTCTACACGAACATCAGAACCTGCATGTAACGTTTTTCCTGGAGTAGTACCTACAGCATTTTTGTTGAATATTTTTTCAACAGCTGTTAGACCTTGACCTTCTATAGAAATTTCTTTAGAAGCGGCGTAAACTGGTACGATATCAATTCCTAAAACCTTGGATGCTAAGGTCTGTAATTTTTTACCAAACACAACTGCATAAGATCCTCCTGCTTTGATAAACTCAACTTTTTGTGGAGTTAAAGCAGTTGAAATGTCTTTAACAACCTTTCCATCTTTGTATAATTTTTTGTCTTTTGTGTTAATGGTTAACACAGTTCCTGTTTTTACAGAATATACTTCTTCTAAAACAGGCTCTCCATCAGCATCAAAAACTACATTTCCATCAGCATCTTTTTTCTTAACCCAATTTTGTAAATCAATACCAATCCCTCCTGTTACACCAACAGTTGTTAAGAAAATTGGAGAGATTCCATTGGTTCCTGCAATTACAGGAGCAATGTTGATAAATGGAACGTATGGGCTGGCAGCGATACCTGTCCATAATGCAACGTTATTTACACCAGACATTCTAGAAGAACCAACTCCCATTGTACCTCTTTCTGCAACTAACATTACGCGTTTATCTGAGTGCTCTTCTTTTAATGCAGTTAATTCTTTCTGCATGTCTTTATTATGCTCAAAAATACATTGTCCGTGTAGTTCACGGTCAGATCTTGAGTGAGCATCTGCTCCTGGAGATAATAAATCTGTAGAAATATCTCCCACTCCAGCAATATAAGTAACAATTTCAATTTCTTCTTCTACTTCCGGTAATTCAGTAAAAAACTCAGCCTTGGCATAACTTTCTAAAAGCTCTTTGGCAATGGTATTTCCAGCTTTATAAGCAGCTTCTAAACGTTCAGTATCCGCCTCGTATAAAAATACTTGTGTTTTTAATACTTTAGCGGCATCTTTAGCAATATCTACATCTTCTCCTAAAGCTAAATCTAATAACACTTCTACAGAGGGTCCACCTTTCATATGAGACAATAACTCAAAGGCAAATGCTGGTGTAATTTCTTCTACAGCAGATTCTCCAAGAATAATTTCTTTTAAGAATTTAGCTTTTACTCCTGCTGCTTCGGTAGTACCAGGTACTATGTTATAAATAAAAAAGTTAAGAGAATCTTTACGGTGTGCGTTGGTTGTATCTTTAATTTGCTCGATAATTTCGCTTAGCAACTCACCACCATCGATAGGTTTTGGGCTCAAGCCTAAACCTTTTCTTTCTTCGATTTCTTTAATGTAATCGTTATAAGTACTCATAAATAGAATTTTCTGAATTATTTATTTTGGTCTGCCAATATACAAAATAAGACTACCATATCGAAAGTAGAAATCAATAGCTTTAACGAAACACTTGATTTTTAACAAATTCTTAAAATAACTCATATTTTACCACACAAAAACAAGTATTTGTACGTAGAAAATTATATTTATATTGATGATAAATTACGGTATTCTGCTTTTTGTTAAAAATTAAACAGCGTAATATAAAAAGTAGGTCTATAAGCCGAGTTCTGTTTTCTAAATTAAATTTAGAATTCTTATCATTTATCTAAAACTGCTGTTGCCAACAATCTTTATCTGCCTACCCCTTGAAATTGAGCGAACGACTCTTACCTAACTAAGTCAGGACTCCAATATACATGACATTGCATCGCATAGAGTTTACCTGGTTTCACTACAGCCGAACTGTACTTGCTTTCTGTTGCACTTGTCCTCTTTCAATAATTTGAAATGACGGATGTTATCCGCTATGCTGTTCTACGATGCTCGGACTTTCCTCTCCGTATAAATACGCAGCGATAAGACGACCTACTTTTCAATGATCTTTGGTTTTTAAAAATAAAAACCCACCTAGTAAACTAGGTGGGAAAAATTGCTATGAAAAAGAAAAAGTGTGTTATAAATAACACAACAGTTCAAAGGTACGTACTTTATACAATGTAGCAAAGAAAAAAGGTTAAAAAACACTTGTTTTTTAACCTTTTTAACATTTGTGTGTTAAGAGAACATATCCTTAACTTTATCAAAAAATGATTTGTCTGATTTGGATGGGCTAGGATCAAAATTTTCGTGATCTAAATTAGACTCAAAAAACTTTGCTTGTTCTTTGTTTAACTCTTGAGGAGTCCAAACATTTACATGCACCATTAGATCTCCATTACCGTATCTTTCTATACTAGGTAAACCTTTTCCTTTCAACCTCAAAATTTTGCCAGACTGAGTTCCCGCTTCTATTTTAATTTTAACTTTTCCGGATACCGTTTCTATTTCTTTCCCAACTCCTAAAACAGCTTCTGCAAAGCTTATATATAAGTCGTAATGTAAATTAGTTCCTTCTCTTTTTAAAGTGTTATGTGGAATTTCTTCAATCAACACTAATAAATCTCCCGATACAGAATTGTTACCAGGAGCTTCGTTACCTTTTCCGGCAACTTTTAATTGTACTCCATCTGTTACTCCTGCTGGAATATTAATCGTAACGGTTTCTTCTTCAACGATTAGACCTTGAGCATCTGCTCCGTTAGGTTTACTTTTGATAGACTCTCCTGCTCCACCACAAGTATTACAAGTAGCAGCTGTTTGCATTCTACCCAAAATAGTATTAGTTACTTGCATAACTTGACCTGCTCCGTTACAGGTAGAGCAAGTACTGTAAGTAACTCCTTTGGCTTGTTTTTTTCTACGGACTTTAATTTTTTTATCTACTCCATTAGCAATTTCCTCTAAGGTTAGTTTGACACGAATACGCATATTGGTACCTTTAACCATGCCTCTACGTCCACCGCGTTGACCTCCGCCAAAACCGCCTCCGAAGCCTCCGCCCCCAAAGATGTCTCCAAACTGACTGAAAATGTCGTCCATGTTCATACCACCAAAGCCTCCACCTCCGCCTCCGTGACCACCTTCAAAAGCTTGATGACCGTATTGGTCGTATCTGGCTTTTTTATTCTCGTCACTTAAAACTTCGTATGCTTCCGCAGCCAATTTAAATTTCTCCTCTGCTTCCTTATCTCCAGGGTTTTTATCTGGATGATATTTAACAGCCATTTTACGGTATCCTTTCTTTATCTCTGCAGCAGTAGCTCCTTTAGAAACTCCTAATACTTCGTAAAAATCTTGTTTTGCCATATTTTTTCAATTAAGATTTTGCTATTAATAATTAGTAGTTTACACTAATTATTCTTTGCGAATTGAATATTGTTCGTTAATACTACCTATGATTGTCCTATGACTACTTTAGGATAACGTATAATTGTTTCACCTAATTTGTATCCTTTCTCAACCACATCAATTACCTTTCCTTTTAAATCTTCCGTTGGAGCAGGAATTTGAGTAATTGCTTCTTGAGTGTCAGCATCAAAAGCATCTCCTTGATTAACCTCTACTGCTGTTAAACCTTTTTGTTCTAAAGTTTTAACCAACTTATCTTGAATTAAAGAAATTCCTTTAATTAATTCCTCGTTCTCAGATTTGTTGATTTCTACCATTCCTCTGTCAAAATCGTCTATTACAGGTAATAATGACACGATGATATCTTTTCCCGCAGTTTTAAACAATTCGATACGCTCTTTTGAAGTACGTCTTTTGTAGTTCTCAAATTCCGCAAACAAGCGTAGGTACTTGTCTTTTTCTGCTTGAATCAACTCATCGGAAGACGGCTGTTCTTCCTCTGTTTCTTTTGTTTTTTCTTCGTCCGAAGCTTCATTAGTGCTTTCTACTTGTTCTGTAGAAGCTTGCTCCTCAACAATTTTTTCTTCTTGTATATCTTCTTTTTTACTCATGGTAATAGGATTATCAATAATAGTTGTAGCTCTTATGGCAAAACATCTGCCAATTGTAAAAAAAATGTCACATTGACATTTTTTTTGAGCTGCAAAAATAAACTATTTTTAATAAAAACTTGCGCGGCTTATTCTAGCAATTTTTAAATGCGTTTGTTTGATATACCCATAGAGCTTTTAAAAAGTTATTTACTTTGATTTTGCGCTTTTGATCGATGTTCTTTGTCTGCTTAATTTCATCAAAGAAACACCAACGAAGGTAAGTCTTAAAATTAAAAGGTTTACTGAAGGACTGAACTACCACTGATCTAATTATAATTTATCTAAAAAAGCGTTTGAAGAACTTACCAAAACAAAAAAAGACCCGATAAAATTATCGGGTCTTTTTAATTTAAAAAGTGTATTTCTTACAAAATAACTTTAACAGATTCTTGCTTGTTTCCTTTAGAAATTTTAACGATATAAATTCCACTTGCCAAACCAGAAGCATCTACTTGCTGACCTGTAATAGAATAAACCGCATCTAAATTAGCACCTGTTACAGTAATAGCACCATTACTTGCATCTACAGAAGCTCCCTCAATTTTAGTAGCTACCGTTGTACTTAGTGTAGAAGTTAATTCCATAGTAATGTTATCGATATATATTGCACTACCAGCAGCAGGGGATGCTTGGAAACCTGTATAATCAACGTTAAACCAACCATTTGCCTCAGCTTCAACAGAATTAATTGTTGAATTCGCTGTTACTTGATGCCATGTGTTTTTAGATAAACCAGTAAAATCGAAAGCTGTTGCAGGGTTACCTGCCTGAGAATTCATACTCAACCTAAGTGTTGTAGGAGTATCCCCTACTAAATAAACCCACACTTTTAAAGTGTAGTTATCTACAACGGTGGTAAAAAAACTTCCTCCGTTACTACCTCTCCAAGTCTGTAATTTTGGTATTGTAGTACCAATAGCAACTAAATCAGTTTTCGCACTGTAAGTTCCGCTTTGTGCTTGCTCACTAGATTGTGTAAAACCATCTACTTGCGTCATAGCATTGACAATGTTAGAAGGAGAAGTTGCACCGTTTCTGGTAGCTGGATCTGCCCCACCAAAAGTCACATCGCCATCATTTTCAAATCCAAAAGCGGCTTCAGGTAGTATGTTTTGTGCATTTAACTGAACACTAGCTCCCAATAATAAAGCTACACTTGCAATCTTAAGTAATTGTTTTTTCATAATGTAATTTGTTTTATAATTAATGTGGGACTAAAATAGTTTAGTTAATGCACTCGATGTATGTCTACTAATAAATAATTTGTGCTTAAACATCATTATTACCAAAACACAAAAAAAACATAAACATCTGATAATGTGAAAAATACAAACTTAGAAGAGCTATTTATTAAAAATATTTTACACATAGCTTTAAGACATCATAAAAATCAAGGTTTGAGAAGAAATCTTTTAGTTTTAAGATTTTTAGATGTTATTTGAAGTGTGATTTTTTCTTTAAAAGTATTAACCTTCAAAACAATTAGACACCTCCCTTTGTTAGTTTTTATTTCATTTTTATTTGTATAACCTTCTACATTGAGATGATTTCCATTTTCCAACGCTAAAATTTTTGCATCACCTGATAAATCAAAATTAAGATTTAGGCTAGCCATGTTCGCTAAGTGATTTTTTTTATCGAGTACACGAACCTCTACTTGAACCACACTCCCCTCCTTTATTTTCTCTGGAAAAACTCGAACATCTATTTTTTCTGGTTTTTCGTAAGTATCTAATTTAAATTCGCAAACCTCATGCCCCCCAACAACACCTTTAGCAATCAATGTACCAGGCTCAAACCTAAGTTCTTTCCATTTAACAATCCAATTAGAGAAGTCTTTTAACTGCTTATTTCCAATCTTACGGTTGTTTAAGTAGAGATTGACAGATTCACAATTTGTATAGGTTACCAAATCGTATGATTTTCCTTCTTCTAAGTTCCATGTTTCGTTAACAGGAGGAGAAGACCATCTACCTGATGTAGAAAAATCGTCCGAATCGCCCTTGTAAACGGCTATTCTCACCATAGGCTCATCAGACCATAACGCTTGATATAAGTACGATACCTCTCTTCTGAATCCTGCGAAGTCAATTAAGCTTGAATTAGATCCTAATTTTGAAAAACTTTTACTCTCTCCCAAATAATCGATACCAGACCATAAAAATAAGCCAGCATTATAATCATTACTCATCACGTCCAACCAAGGTGATTTTTCCATGGAAGCAAATCTTTTTTCTAACTCACTGTTAAAATACCTATAACTCTCAGTGCTTAAATAGGCTTTATCTGGATGCTGTTTTTTTATTTCTTCACACCATTGCTCTCCGTAGTTAAGAGCTATTAAGTCCATGAATTGGCAAGAATCTAATATATTTTTAATTTTTTGTCTGTAAGGCATATCTTTTCCTCGTTCCATTCCAGAAACTACAGGTCTTGTGCTATCTATGGATCTAACAAAAGAAGTGTATTTTTTTAACCCTACATTTTGATTAACACTACCTGGGCTGTGATTTTCGTTACCAACACTCCAAATAATTACAGATGGATGATTTCTGTCCCTCTTGATTGTTTGTTCGTAATTTTTTTGCCATTCCAATTCAAAAAATGGATCTCCAAAACCCGAAGGGTTAAAAAAGTTGCTTTTTTTATTTTTTTTTGACAAATAAGTCTCATCATGATTCCATTTATCCACGAATTCATCCATTACAAGAAATCCCATCTCATCACATAAATCCAAGAATTCTGGAGCAAACGGATTGTGTGCTGTTCTAATTGCATTACATCCTATAGATTTGAGCTTAGATAGTCTCCTTTGCCAAACCTCTAAAGGAACAGCAGCTCCGAGAGAACCTGCCTCGTGATGCAAACAAACTCCTTTTATTTTGAGATTTTTATTGTTCAGAAAAAAACCTCTGTCAGCATCAAATCTGATATCTCTTATTCCAAAATTAGTGACATAGCTATCTATCAACTCGTTTCGAGTCCATAACTCAACTTCTAACTTGTACATATTTGGAGTATCAACACTCCATAAATTGGGATTTGATATGTTTAGCTCTAACTCTTCATTATAGTCCTTTAGCAAATTAACAACGATAGCTTTATTAGAGTTTGCCACAAGAATTTTATTTTTGTCATAAACTGTTGTCTTTACAATTAGGTCCTCATATCCTTTAAAGTTTTCTATCTCCGCATTCACTTTAACGACAGCCTTAGATTTAGAAACCTGAGGAGTCGTTACACTTACTCCCCAGTTTTTAATATGCAATTTATCTGTAATGGTTAACCAAGAATTTCTATAGATACCAGAACCTGAGTACCATCTGCAATTAGGCTGTACTGAGTTATCTACCCTAATCGCTATTCTATTTCTCTGACCAGTTGGATTTAAAAATTCAGTTATATCAAAATAAAAACTCGTATAACCATCATACTGTGCACCAACATACTCTCCATTTATCCAAATTTTTGAATGTCTGTAAATACCATCGAATTGAATTTCCACATGTTTTTCTTGGCTACCTGATGGTAAGATAAACTCTTTACTATACCATGCCACTCCTCCTGGAAACCAAGCGTTTCTTCCTGAATTTTTTTTACTGGTTTTATGTTCGATACTCCAATCATGAGGTAGATCTAACTCCCTCCAATCAGAATCATCAAAATCCTTTGTTTTAAAAACCGAACTATCTTTTAAGATAAATTTCCAATCTTTATTAAAGGATAGTTTCTGTCTCCCTTTCTTTTGTCCACAAACAGAAATCGACACAAAAAAGACCATGCATACATGGACCAAGATTATATTTTTCATCATTGAAATATTTAATAATACGTTTGAATTTACTTGTTAGAGATTCTTATTGTTTATAAAAGTAATTTTTACATCAATCCCCAAACCAAAACATGTGTTCTACCTCTTAAAGTCTTTTTTTAAACAAACCTAAAAAAACAGACTCATCGCATGATTTAAATAATTTCGCTAAGTTTATTAAGCATTGATTTTGTCCTACTCGTTTGAGTCTATTTCTATAAAAAGGTTGAAAATACACTCAAGAAAACTTCAATTCCTACTTAAAAATAGAGAAACATCAGGTAATTACTTTCTATTATCCAGAATACTTACAAGATATGTAAATAGACGTTAAATAAACTGAAGATTTTTAATTACGTTAATCTGCTAAAACATTAATTTACACAATGCGATATTAGAATATAGTTATTAAAATTAAAAGATGGCTGAGAGTGTTGAGAATTGATAGTTTCAAAAGTTGTCCCACAAGGACTCGAACCTTGAACGACGGTACCAAAAACCGCTGTGTTACCATTACACCATGGGACAATAAGTAGCAAATGCTTTATTAGGTAAACTATCTTAGAATCTTATTAAAATTAAGATTGCTTTGTTGTCCCACAAGGACTCGAACCTTGAACGACGGTACCAAAAACCGCTGTGTTACCATTACACCATGGGACAGTGCATTTGCGGTGGCAAATATACACCTATTCTATAATTTTGCAATACTTTTTCGAAAAAAATAACACTTTGTTGGCTTGTAAAATACTAGCTATTGAAATACAAGGTTTTACTCATATTTAGAAAAAATAAGGTGATTTAAAAGAACATTTTTAAGCTAAGCATTTATCAATCTTTATATTTGACTAAATTTGTGATTTAAAAATAGTCTTAACTCTTGTAATGAAAGAACATTCATATCAAAAATGGAACGTAGTCCTTGGTTGGATTGCTTTTAGTATTTCCTTAATAACATACACTTTAACCCTTGAACCTACGGTTAGTTTTTGGGACTGTGGGGAGTATATCTCTACAGCTGTTAAACTAGAAGTTGGACACCCTCCTGGTGCTCCATTGTTCCAAATGTTGGGAGCTTTTTTTGCCACTTTCAGCACTTCTCCCAGTAACATTGCTTATATGGTGAATTTTATGTCTGGTTTGGCTAGTGCCTTTACTATTCTATTTATGTTTTGGTCTCTGACCAATTTAATTAAAAGAGTTGCTGTAAAAAATGGTGAACTAACTAATAGCAAAGCCATCGCAATTCTAGGAGCTGCCTTTGTAGGAAGTTTAACGTACACCTTTTCCGATAGTTTTTGGTTTAGCGCTGTAGAAGCAGAGGTTTATGCCATGTCTTCTTTTTTAATGGCTCTTTTATTTTGGCTAGGTTTAAAATGGGAATCGTCTTTTTCAACGGCCAGGGGTAACAAGTGGTTAATTTTAATATGTTTTGTTATTGGTTTGTCTTTTGGAGTTCATATACTTGCTTTATTGGTAATTCCTTCCTTGGTTTTTATTTATTTAAACAATTACTACCAAAAATATACTATCAAAAATTTTGTTATGGCCAATGTCATTGCTATTGGTGCGCTTGTTTTTATTTTTAAATTCTTGTTCCCTTTTACTTTAAAGTTTTTCAGCGCTTCTGAATTATTCTTTGTGAACAACCTAAGTATGCCGTTTAATTCTGGTAGTATTATTGCGGGTATTGTGATTGTTGTCGGGTTTTACTTTGGCTTATCCTATACTAAAAAACGTAAGCAATACGTAGCAAACATCGCCCTATTATCTATAGCTTTTGTGATGATTGGTTTTTCTTGCTGGTTAATGCTTCCTATAAGAGCAAATGCCAACACCACCATTAACGAAAATAATCCGTCATCCGCTAGAGAATTATTGGCCTACTACAATAGAGAGCAATATGGTGATGCAAATATTTTTTATGATACTTATTACTCCTCTAAATACGATAGAGAACCCGCTTTGGACAGCAATGGAGATCCTATATTGATTGATGTAAAACCCAAATACGAAAAGGATTATAAATCTGGCAAATACATTATTGTGAATGATTACAAGAATGCCGAAGAAAAAACATCTGACAAACACAAAGGTTTTATACCAAGAATGGTTGTACCGGGATTGGAACAAAATTACAAATCAATTGTAGGTATTCCGGCCAAGAGTAAAGCCAAACCAACTTTTGCTCAGAATGTAGAGTTTATGGTCAAATATCAATTTGGCTATATGTACTTTAGATATTTATTCTGGAATTTTGTTGGAAAACAAAACGATATCCAAGGAAGATTGGATCCGTTCAACGGAAACTGGATATTAGGCATAGACTTTATAGATGCTATTTTTCTAGGTTCTCAAAAAAATCTTTCTTCAGAAGTTATAAATAACAAAGGAAGAAATATCTATTATGGTATTCCTCTTTTACTAGGGATTATCGGTTTGGTCTTTCAGTATAACAGGGACAAACGAAATTTTTACAATTTATTGCTATTTTTTGCTTTCACAGGATTTGCTATCATTTTTTACACCAATCCTAAACCTTTTGAACCAAGAGAAAGAGATTACGCAATTGTAGGTTCTTTTTACATTTTTGCCATGTGGGTTGGCTTTGGTGTTTACGCTATTTGGAATAAAATCAACCAAGTGAAACCTCTTAAATCTTTTGCATACATTGTCCCTTTATGTTGCCTACTCATCTCCCCTGTTCTTTTGGCTTCTGAAAACTGGGACGACCACGATAGATCTAACAAATACACCGCTCATTTTAATGCAAAAGCGTACTTAGATTCATGTGACAAAAATGCTATTATATTTACCATTGGCGACAATGATACTTTTCCGCTTTGGTATTTGCAAGAAGTGGAAGGATATAGAACAGATATAAAAATTGTAAATACAAGTTTACTTGCTACCGACTGGTATATAGACCAAATGAAACGCAAGACTTACGAAGCACCTCCTATTCCATCGCAGCTTACTCACAAGCAATACAAACACGGTACTTTAGATGTAGCTTACCACACAGGTCAATCTAATGAGAGGTGGGATATTAGAAATTTCATGAAATGGATTGATTCTTCAGACAAAAGAACTTACATAGAAATTGGTGAAGATAAGTTTGAAAAATTCTACCCAACTAACAAACTCAGATTAAATGTGGATAAACAAGCTGTTTTAAAAAATGGCATTGTAAAAGCTAAAGACTCCGCACTTATTGTAGATTTTATGGATCTTGATGTAGATGATAGGGGTCTAACCAAAAACAGAACTTTGATGCTGGATATTTTAGCAAACAACAACTGGGAAAGACCTATTTATTTTACGGGTGGTTCTAACGACGATGCAGAATATCTATGGTTAAAAGATTATTTACAATTAGATGGAATGGCTTTTCAACTAGTTCCTATAAAAACAGAAAGCGAATATGGTATCTTAGGAATGGGTCGTATTGATTCTGATAAAATGTATCGTCAAGTAAAAAACTGGGACTTTGGACACAGAGGTAAAGATTTTTATTTAGATGCAGAGTCTAGAAAAAACTCTATATCATACAGAAACAATATTTCTAGATTAGTAGAAGTTTTAATGAATGATGGAAAATTAGAAAAAGCTGAGGAAGTACTAGACATTAGCTACAACAAGATGCCTATTAAAGATTATATGCAATATGGAGTATGTCTTGGATTTCCAGAACAGTACTACTTGCTAGACAAACCTAAAAAAGCTAGGCTTGCTGCCAATCAATTGATTCAGATATTTCAGGAACAGTTGCAATATTACAGCCATCTAAGTCCCCGACAAATTGATACTGTTTTTAGTGATGTTGAAAACTCTTTTAAACTTTACCAAACCATTGCTGCGGACGTTAACAAATATGACAACGACGAAGATTACAAAAACAAAGTAGAAACAGAGTTTATCGGTCATATCAAGTTATTTGAAGATATCCTTAAATAATGTTCAGACCTTATCCTGTCAAAATTCCCAAAATACTTCAATCCCTTTTTAAACAATGGGTTTGGAGTTTTAACACCTTGGAAAAAGAAATATACTTAACGTTTGACGATGGACCTATTCCTGAAATTACTCCGTGGGTTTTAAATCAGTTAGAAAAGCATAGCGCGAAAGCCACCTTTTTTTGCATCGGAGATAATGTGCAAAAAAATCCTGAAATTTTTGAGCAAATTTTGGAACAAAATCACGCTGTAGGTAACCACACTTTTAGCCATCTCAAAGGATGGAATATAGAGACCAAAAAATACGTAGAAGACACTATTCTAGCGGAAAATTTATTTCCTAAAAACGTATCGCAAAAACTATTTAGACCTCCTTATGGAAAGCTAACAGGAAATCAGTCTAATGAGTTGCAAAAATTGGGTTATAAAATAATTATGTGGAGTGTGCTTAGTGGTGACTTTGACCAAAATTTATCAGCCAAACAATGCACAAAAAATGTGATAAAGAATTGTAATAAAGGAGATATTATTGTTTTTCACGACAGCATTAAAGCTTTCCCTAGGCTTAAAGAAACACTTCCTGCTGTATTGAAGCATTTAACCGAACAAGGCTACACCTTTAAATTGATTGGTTAAACGTATTGCTGCATTAAGGAAATTAGCGTATCAGCATCTTGAGCCCCGGCCTGCCTCCATTGCATTACTCCGTTTTTATAAATAGCAAAAGTTGGACTCGCCTCTACTTTTAAGGCATCTGCTAAAATTTCATTTTTTTGTGTGTCAATTTTTATCACCTTGGCTTTATCTCCCAGGGCAGCAGCAACATCTCTCAATACCACTCCTGTCACCTTATCTTCATCCGACCAATGAGCATAAAAATCTATTAAAACAGGTATTTCAACATTTATTAAATCTCCAAATTTAGTCATACAACATACTTTTAAGTTACTAAGAAGTAAGTCTATAGAAGACCAACTCCGTATTGCAATATAACTTTTTTATCAAAAAAACAAAGAAAAGCACCCTAATATAGGCTTATTCTGAACATTTTTTAATAATTATTAATGATTTAGGTGTCAAATCAACCAAAACCAGTCTTTAAATTTTATCAATTTTAATTACATTTACCCATCTCAAAACAATAGTTATGGCCAATCAAAAAAGACTCTTTTTATTAGATGCTTATGCACTTATTTTTAGAGGATATTACGCTCTTATTAAAAACCCTAGAATTAATTCTAAAGGAATGGACACCTCCGCTATTTTAGGATTTACCAATTCTTTACTAGATGTCATCAGAAGAGAAAAACCAGAACTGCTAGCTGTTGCTTTTGATAAAGGGGGTTCTTCCTTAAGAACTGAGGCCTTTACCGAATACAAGACCAACAGACAAGAAACTCCAGAAGCTATTAAAATTGCCATTCCTTATATACAAGAAATTTTAAAAGCGATGAACATTCCCATTATTGAAGTAGAGGGATTTGAGGCTGATGACTTGATTGGAACAATTGCAAAACAAGCAGAAAAAAATGGTTGCCAGGTTTATATGGTCACTCCCGACAAAGATTACGCACAACTAGTGTCTGAAAATATTTTTATGTACCGACCTGCTAGAATAGGGAACGGAATTGAGATTTGGGACGTTGATAAAGTAAAAGAAAAATTTGAGGTAGACTCACCTCTACAAGTGATAGATTATTTAGGAATGATGGGAGATGCTGTAGATAACATCCCAGGACTCCCTGGTGTTGGAGATAAAACTGCTAAAAAATTCATCAAACAATACGGTTCCATTGAAAACCTTTTTGCGAACACACATGAGCTAAAAGGGAAAATGAAAGAAAAAGTTGAAGCCAATAAGGAGTTAGGGCTACTTTCTAAGCAATTAGCTACCATCATGTTGGATTGTCCCGTTAAGTATAATGAAGAAGATTATACGATGTGTAAACCCAACCAAGAGGAAACTACCAAAATATTTCAAGAGTTGGAGTTTAGAAGAATTGCGGATAGTTTTAATAGACTTTTTGCCATAGATGCACCCCAATTAGAAGTACCAAAATCTGAATCTACAGACGGAGAACCTCAACTAGACTTGTTTGCTACTCCTAATACTCATCATCAACAAGTAACTATTACTTCTGGGTTTAAAACCATCACGGACACCGATTCCCTCTATCAATATTTAGATACCGATACGGCTAGAAGGTTGTTTTTAAAAAAATTAATCAATCAGCCTAAAGTTGCTTTTGATATCATCACAGAAAAGGAAAACTTTGTAGACGTTATTATTGGTTTTAGTTTTTCTTACGAAGCCAAAACAGGATACTACATTCCCGTAAACAATAATAAACAGACTGTTTTTAACGAGTTAAAACACTTTTTTGAAAACGAACATATTGTTAAAATTTCTTACGACACCAAAAGCAATATAAAGCTTTTAGCACAGTACGACATTGAATTTAAAGGTGCTTTTTTTGATACTAGTTTGGCTCATTATCTACTGCATCCAGATATGAGACATCAATTGGATATATTGTCGGAAACATACTTGGGTTACGAACTTAAAAATCAAGAATCTGTCATTGGAAAAGGAAGGAATAAATTAAAATTCTCAGAGGTTGCTTTAACAAGTATCACCGCTTACACGTGCGAACAATCGGACGTTAATTTTCAGTTGGAAACTTTCTTCTCCAAAGAACTCACTGAAAATAATTTAGAAAAATTATTTTACAACATAGAGCTCCCTTTGCTTAAAGTACTGGCTATTATGGAGCTAGAGGGGATTAATTTAGATGTAGATTACTTAAGTGAATTGTCTGATGTGTTAACCAAAGATATTTTAAGTTTGGAGGCAGAAATCTTTCAATTATCCGGAGAGGAATTTAATATTGCATCTCCTAAACAATTGGGTATTGTGTTGTTTGAGAACATGAAATTGATAGACAAACCCAAAAAGACAAAAACAGGTCAGTATGCTACGGGAGAAAATGTTTTAAGTAAGCTGGCAACAGAGCACGAAATCGTAGCGAAAATATTAGAATATCGAGGATTGGTTAAGCTAAAGAACACCTACGTAGATGCACTTCCTAATGAGGTAAATCCTGTAACTAAAAGAGTCCACACCACTTACAACCAGTCTACCGCGGCTACAGGTAGATTAAGTTCTAACAATCCAAACCTACAAAACATACCGATTAGAACAGAAAGAGGTAAGCAAATAAGAAAAGCATTTATTAAAAAGAATGATGACTATGTGTTATTTGCTGCAGATTATTCTCAAATAGAACTTAGATTAATCGCCGAATTGAGTCAGGATCCAGAAATGTTGGCTTCTTTTCAAAACGGTGATGATATCCACAAATCTACTGCTGCTAAAGTTTTTGGAATTGCTATTGAAGAGGTAACAAGAGAGCAACGTAGCCATGCTAAAACGGTAAACTTTGGAATTATATATGGTGTATCTGCATTTGGGTTGAGCCAACAAACGAATTTAAGCAGAAAAGAATCTAAAGAATTAATTGATACTTATTACAAAACGTATCCTACTTTAAAAGCTTATATGTCTAGCCAAGTAGACTTTGCCAAGGAAAATGGATATGTAAAAACCTTACTCGACAGACGTAGATATTTAAAAAACATCAATTCTGCCAATGCTATTGTTCGCTCCGCTGATGAGCGAAATGCGGTGAACGCACCTATTCAGGGTACCGCAGCAGACATTATTAAAATAGCGATGATTGATATTCAAAAGGCCTTGGAAGAGGGTGATTATAAAACCAAAATGCTACTACAAGTGCATGATGAATTGGTTTTTGATATGCATAAGGAAGAGGTGGAAATTTTAAAACCCTTAATTGTTTCTAAAATGGAAAATGCGTACAAACTTAACGTACCTCTTGTGGTGGATACGGATATGGGAGATAATTGGCTAGATGCACATTAATTTTAATTTCTTTTAAAAAACCTACACGTTAAATTATATACTATAATACAATAACTTATTGCTATGGAAAATTTATTTTCAATTGAAAGCTTAATTACATTATTTATGTTAATCCTTTTACAAGCTGTGCTGGGATTCGATAATCTTTTATATATCTCCTTAGAGTCACAAAAAGCTCCTAAAGAAAAACAAAGCGCTGTTAGAAAAATTGGAATCAGTTTGGCCATCGCTTTAAGAATTGTATTGCTATTTGTCTTAATGTATTTGATACAGTTTTTTCAGGATCCTTTTTTAAAAATCGATACGAAAATCTTTCATTTAGAACTTAATGTGCATGCAGTGATTGTTTTGGTAGGGGGTGTTTTTATTTTATATACTGCTGTAAAAGAAATATGGCATATGATGCACATTGACCCTAACGATCATCATCAAAACAACGGTGAAAATAAATCTGCCAAAAGCGTTATTGCTTGGATTGTGGTGATGAACTTAATTTTTTCTTTTGATTCTATTTTGAGTGCCATGGCTCTAACCAGTCACTTGCCTTTTTCAACTCAATTAATATTAATGACTATTGCCATTGTAACGGGAGGATTGCTAATGATATTTCTTGCTGATAAAATCTCCACCTTTTTACAAAAAAACAGAATGTACGAAGTGCTCGGTTTATTTGTATTGTTAATTGTAGGAATTATGTTGTTATCTGAGGGAGGTCATTTGGCACATATCAGTATTTTAGACAACCACGTGACCCCTATGAGTAAAACTACTTTTTATTTTGTAATTACTGTATTGGTGCTTATTGATATTGTACAAGGGAAATATCAAAAAAAGCTATTGGCTAAAAATAATTCTAAAAAACAGATTGTCAAATAAATAATAAATCATACTTTTGCAATCCCTTGGAGAATCCAAGAAGAATTATTGTTTAATTATTACAAAAACTAAGTGTAAATGAACACATTAAGTTACAAAACAGTATCGGCTAACAAAGCTACTGTAGACAAGCAGTGGATTTTGGTTGATGCGGACGGACAAACATTGGGTCGTTTAGCTTCTAAAGTTGCAAAACTAATTAGAGGTAAGCACAAACCAAGTTACACTCCTCACGTAGATTGTGGAGACAACGTTGTTATTATCAACGCTGAAAAAATTCAATTAACTGGAAAAAAGTGGGATGACAAGTCTTACATCCGTCACACAGGATATCCAGGTGGTCAAAGAAGTTTATCTGCTACAGAAATGTTCGAAAAAGATCCTACAAGATTAATCGAAAAAGCAGTAAAAGGAATGTTACCTAAAAACAAATTAGGAAGCGCTCTTTACAGAAACTTATACGTTTATGCTGGTACTGAGCACGCACAAGAAGCTCAACAACCAACAGCTATTAACTTAAACGACCTTAAATAAACATGGAAACTATTCACAAAATTGGTAGAAGAAAAACTGCCGTAGCAAGAGTATATGTTTCTGAAGGGAAAGGAAACATTACTATCAATGGTAAAGAGTTAACAAACTACTTTACTACGGGTACATTACAATACAAAGTAAAACAAGCTTTATTATTAACAGAAAACTTAGAATCTTTTGATATTACAGTAAATGTATTTGGAGGAGGAGTTACTGGACAAGCAGAAGCAATTCGTTTGGCTATTTCTAGAGTTTTATGTGAAATTGATGCTGAAAACAGAACGATCTTAAAACCAGAAGGATTATTAACTCGTGACCCTAGAATGGTTGAACGTAAGAAATTTGGTCAAAAGAAAGCAAGAAAGAAGTTCCAATTCTCAAAGCGTTAATCTTTTACAATTATATATTAAAATTAATCGATTGTTTAGCAAAAATAGTAGAGACTTCTACACAGAACTACTCTCCTATTGCTAACATCTAAACAATAACCCATATTATGGCAAATATTCAAGAATTATTAGAAGCTGGTGTACACTTTGGACACTTAACTAGAAAGTGGAATCCAAGTATGGCTCCTTTCATCTACACAGAAAGAAACGGAGTTCACATCATCGACTTGTACAAGACTTCAGCTAAAATTGACGAAGCATCTGCTGCTTTAGAAAAAATAGCTGCATCAGGAAGAAAGATCTTATTTGTTGCTACAAAAAAGCAAGCTAAAGATATCGTTGCAGAAAAAGCTGGAGCTGTAAACATGCCTTACATCACTGAAAGATGGCCAGGTGGTATGTTAACTAACTTTGTTACTATCCGTAAAGCTGTTAAAAAAATGGCTCAAATTGATAGAATGAAGACTGATGGATCTTTTGATGCTTTATCTAAAAGAGAAAAATTACAAATCGACCGTCAAAGAGCTAAATTAGAAAAGAACTTAGGTTCTATCTCTGATATGACTCGTTTACCTGGTGCTTTATTTGTAATTGATGTTAAAAAAGAGCACATCGCTGTAGCAGAAGCTAAGAAATTGAACATTCCTGTTTTTGCAATGGTAGATACCAACTCTGACCCTAGCCCAATTGACTTTGTAATTCCATCTAATGATGATGCTTCTAAGTCTATTGATAAAATTTTATCTTATACTACTGAAGCGGTTGCTAAAGGGTTAAGTGAAAGAAAAGCTGGTAAAGATGCTCCTGCTGAAGCTCCTAAAGAGGCAGCTACAGAAGAAGCAAAATAATCATACAAAATTAACATGCAACGGTACAAATCTTTTATATTTTTGTACCGTTCATTTTTATAAAAACTTTAAATAATAATACTATGGCAGATATTAAAGCAGCTGACGTGATGAAATTAAGAAAATCATCAGGAGCTGGAATGATGGACTGTAAAAAAGCTTTGATTGAAGCTGAAGGAGATTTTGATAAAGCTATTGACGTTTTACGTAAGAGAGGTCAAAAAATGGCTGCAAAAAGAGCTGACCGTGAGTCAAGCGAAGGTGCTGCTATCTCTGTTGTAAATAACGACAAAACTGTGGGTGTTTCTATCGTATTAGGATGTGAAACTGATTTTGTTGGTAAAAACGATGATTTTGTTGCTTTGGCAAAAAGCTTAGCAGCTCACGCTTTAAACTTTAAGACTAAAGAAGAGTTTTTAGCTTCTGAGTACGAAGGTTTAACTGTTGCTGATAAACTAGTTGAGCAAACTGGTGTTGTTGGTGAAAAATTAGAAATTAACGATTTTACAAGAGTAGAAGCTCCTTTTGTAGGTTCTTATATTCACGTAGGAAACAAAATTGCTTCTTTAGTAGGTTTATCTAAAGCTATTGAGGGTGCAGATGCTTTATCTAGAGACATTGCAATGCAAGTTGCTTCTATGGGAGCTACTTCTTTATCTTATAAAGATTTTGATCCTGCATTTGTTACTGCTGAAACTGAAGCAAGAATTGCTGCGATTGAAAAAGACAATATTGAACTAGGAAGATTAGGGAAAACATTAAAAAATGTTCCTCAATTTATTTCTAAGTCTCAATTAACAGAAGAAGTTTTAGCTAAGGCAGAAGAAGCTGCTAAAGCTGAATTAGCTGCAGAAGGTAAACCAGAAAAAATCTGGGATAGAATTTTACCAGGTAAAATGGAAAGATTCGTATCTGACAACACTACTTTAGATCAAGAGCAATGTTTACTAGATCAAAACTTTATCAAAGACGAAAAGAAAACTGTTGCAGAATATGTTGCAGCTTCCAACGTTGAAGTTACTGCATTTACAAGAGTATCTTTAGGATAATTTATTCTAAACATTATAACTTATACCAAACCTCTCATTAGGCAATGAGAGGTTTTTTTGTATTTGTAATTCTTTTGTAAAACATGTAATTAGATTCCCTAATTTTATCTCAAAATTTTATATTTGCACAACCTAACTAACAATTATGCAATACAAAAGAATACTTTTAAAATTAAGTGGAGAAGCTTTAATGGGAGATAATCAATATGGTATTGATCCTAAAAGATTAGCGGAATATGCAGATGAAATTAAAGCGGCTGTAGACACTGGTTTAGAAATTGCAATTGTGATTGGTGGCGGAAATATTTTTAGAGGAATTTCTGGTGCCGCTCAAGGAATGGACAGAGTTCAAGGAGATTACATGGGAATGTTGGCAACTTGTATCAATGGTATGGCATTACAAAGTGCTATAGAAGCTGTTGGTGTACAAACAAGACTGTTAACAGCCATTAAAATGGAAGAAATTGCAGAACCTTTCATCAAACGTAGAGCGGTTAGGCATTTGGAGAAAGGGAGAGTCGTAATTTTTGGTGCAGGAACTGGTAACCCCTACTTTACCACGGATACAGCCTCTGTACTACGTGCTATCGAAATACAAGCAGATGTTATTTTAAAAGGAACACGCGTAGATGGAATTTATAGCGCTGATCCAGAAAAAGATCCAAATGCTACCAAATTTGAGTCCATCTCTTATAGAGACGTATTAGACAAGGGCTTAAAAATCATGGATTCTACTGCGTTTACGTTGAGTGAAGAGAACAGTTTACCTATTTTAGTTTTTGATATGAATACCAAAGGAAACTTGCAAAAATTAATTCAAGGAGAAGATATAGGAACAATAGTTACAAATAAATAATATACAAGATGAACGAAGAAGTTACATTTATTATAGATAGCACCAAAGAAGGAATGGATGCTGCCATTGCTCACTTGGTTAAAGAATTTGGAAATATTAGAGCTGGAAAAGCAAGTCCAGCAATGCTTGGAAGCGTTATGGTAGATTACTACGGATCTCAGACTCCATTGAGTCAAGTAGCTAACGTGAACACCACAGATGCACAAACCATTACCATTCAACCTTGGGAAAAAAATATGATTCCTGAAATTGAAAAAGGAATTATGTTATCAAACTTAGGTTTTAATCCTATGAATAACGGTGAAAGTATTATTATTAACGTTCCTGCGTTAACTGAAGAAAGACGTAAAGAACTGTCTAAAACAGCTAAAGCAGAAGCAGAACACGCTAAAGTAAGCGTTAGAAATATCCGAAGAGATTCTAACAACGATATTAAAAAAACTGATGTTTCTGATGATGAGAAAAAGGCTGCAGAAGCTGATGTTCAGGAATTAACAGACAAATTTATCAAGAAAATTGACGAATTATATACTGTAAAAGATGGGGAAATTATGAAGGTTTAACTTTCATTATTTTACCATTAACAACATAATACCATTTAAAGCTATCTAACAAAGTATTTTATTACTAAATTAGATAGCTTTTTAATATCACTACCATTTCCCTTTATATCAAATGAAATTTTGGAATCGATTAGCTAGAACTATTTTAACGAACAGAATTAGCACACTTATATTTATTTTACTGATTACTGTTTTATTAGGTTCTCAGTTTAAAAACGTGCAATTCTCGTACAACGAAGCTAATTTATTACCCGAAGATCATCCAGTAAATATTGAATACAACGAATTTCTAAATATTTTTGGAGAAGAGGGGAACATTGTGGTACTAGCTGTACAAGACAGCACGCTACTACGAGATGCCAAAAAGTTCAACAACTGGTTAGTTTTGGCTGATGATATTGCCAACTTTAAAACTGAAATTGAAGGAGTTATCTCTTTCAGCAACATTAAAGAACTTAAAAAAAATGTTGCTCTCCAAAAATTTGAGCTATCTCCCCTGTTCAATAAAAAATTATTCGATCAGAAAGAAATAGACAGTATTAGGAGTCATATTTTCAACAACCTTCCTTTTTACGACAATCTATTATTCAATAAAAAAACTGAGACTGTACAAACCATTGTCTATATCGATAAGGAGGTAGTAAACACCAAGAGAAGATCAGATTTTATAAAAGACACTTTTAATCCTTTAATCAATCAGTTTAATAAAGATAACGACGTACAAGTTAGAATCTCTGGTATGCCCTACGTAAGAAGCATGAATGCTGCAAGCGTAAAGTCTGAAATGGGTATGTTTGTCGTTTTAGGTTTGGGCGTTACTGGACTCATCTTTTTCTTATTTTTTAGATCCGTAAGAGCTACAGCCATCACCCTTACGGTGGTTATCGTAGGAGTTTTATGGTCTTTTGGTTTTATTGGATTGTTTGACTACAGAATATCTATTTTAACCGCTTTAATACCTCCGCTAATTATTGTTATTGGAGTTCCTAACGCTATTTTTCTAATTCATAAGTATCAGCAAGAAGTATTTAAGCATGGGAACAAAATTAAATCTTTACACAGAGTTATTACCAAAGTCGGTAATGCCACGCTAATGACCAATGTTACCACTGCTGCTGGTTTTGCAACGTTTATATTTACTAAGAGTCAAATTCTTAAAGAGTTTGGTGTTGTGGCATCGGTTAGTATTTTAGGAATATTTGTGCTGTCTTTGTGTTTAATTCCAACCCTGTATAGTTTTATGCCTCTGCCAAAGGCCAAACACTTAAAACATTTAGAGAAAAAGTGGGCTGATGGTATTATTAAGGGAATGACAAGAGTAGTGAGTCATCAAAAAAAATATGTGTATTTGGTAACTCTTGCTCTGGCCATATTAGGTGCTCTTGGGGCTAGCAAAATTAAGGTGTCGGGAAGTTTGATTGAAGATATGTCTAAAAAAACTCAGTTTTATAAAGATATTGTTTTCTTTGAAAAAGAGTTTGGTGGTATTCTCCCTTTGGAAATTTTAATCGATACTAAAAAAAATAAAGGGGTGATGAAATTGAGTACGCTCAAGCGTATTCAAAAGTTAGAGGAAGAAATTTTAAAAATACCTGAACTTTCCAAACCTATCTCTATCAACAATCTGGTAAAATACTCTAAACAAGCTTTTTACAATGGAATCCCTGACTACTATGACCTACCAACCTCACAGGAAAAAAACTTTATTTTAGGATTTGCCAAAAACTCTGGTGCTAACAATGATGCTTTGAGCAACATGGTGGATAAAACGGGTAGATATGCTCGTGTCACTACATTTATGAAAGATATTGGTACTGAGAGAATGGAACAAATTCAACACCGTTTGCAATTAATTATTGATAAGAACTTTCCAAGTAAAAAATACGCTGTGAGCATGACTGGAAAAGCCTTAGTGTTTGTAAAAGGAACCAATTACCTAATTAACAATTTAACGATATCGCTCAGCTTAGCAATTATTCTCATCTCCCTTTTTATTGGTTCTTTATTTAAAGACTATAAAATGATTTTAATTTCTTTAGTTCCTAACTTGTTTCCGCTATTGTTAACTGCTGGAATTATGGGTTTTTTGGGAATTCCTTTAAAGCCTTCTACTATACTTGTGTTTAGCATTGCTTTTGGTATATCTGTCGACGATACTATTCATTTTTTGGCTAAATACAGACAGGAATTGAAGTCTAGTGGAGGACAGATAAAAAATTCTGTATACAAAGCTTTAAAGGAAACTGGAATTAGCATGTTCTATACCTCCATTGTTTTATTCTTTGGTTTTTTAGTTTTTATCATTTCTAGTTTTGGAGGTACAAAGGCTTTAGGTGGGTTGGTTTCAATTACGCTGTTATTTGCCATGCTTTCTAACTTAATTATTCTTCCTTCTCTTTTATTAACTTTTGAAAAAAAAATGAGTAAGAAGTCCCATTAGTAGCAAAGATTCATCATACTGATGAAGCAGCATAGTAAACTGTCATTAGCCTTTTGAGGATGTAACTTGGGTGGAAAGTTAGACGATTGTAGACAAACAGTTTTACATATGTAACATTATGATTTACATCGTATTATTATGTAAAATACAAGAAAGTAGAATACCTAAATCTTTATTAATTGTGGCTTCTGCTGCAAGCAGTTATTTTTTATCAATCGTTCGTCTAGCTCGTTTTATTATTTTCTCAGTTTCCTTTGTAGGAGAGTCCTTTTTCCACTTTTCACAAAGCGCAACTACAAAATTAGGTTTCGTTTTACTTGCATCGTTCAGCCAATTTCCAACGCTATTTTGAACATAGTCAGACTTGTCCGATTTTAAATTTTCCAAAATAGGTAAAGCCATTTCGGGATTTTCCTTTAATTTCTCAATATGCTTACACCAAACGCCTCTCGGTCTTGTTGATTCAGTTGTAAAACGTCTTATATTTTCGTCTTTGTTTTTTGTCCAACCACTTAAAATATCTATGGACTTTATCAAATTGGTATCAATTTCAGGTCGTAAGGCCATCCAAACAACTTCACGAACTCCAAAATGAGTATCGGCAATTAATTTTTCTGATTGATAAAGTTTTTCGCTTATACACAATTTTTTATCTAAAGATTTTAGATACGGTGCATAGCATCGAATAGAATCGGATGGATGTGTGCTCAAATTATCAAAGATTGAGCTTAATTCTTTACTAGTTGAATATAATTCATAAAGCATTGAACCAACTAATTTTGTTGTGTTCATTGTAGAAGGTTTTTTCTGATTTTTAATGTTCTCAGAAATCAACTTTATTTTTTCTTTGGAGATGCCGATTTTTAAAAAGCTTGTATTTACAAGTTTTAAATGGTCTACCGCTAACCACTCCGTTAAGTTAACGGATTCAATTTTTCCGTCATTCAGCAATCCCAATACTTCTTTTGGAATATCTTGTGCTTTTCTTGCTCCTTTACGATAGAGTATTTCTTCGTTCATTTTTGCAGTTTTTCAATTGTCTACAACAAATAGCACCATTGACTTACATTGTCAAGGTATAATGAAATAATTTATCCCCCCTGTTAAACAAATATTGTGAATAAAAACTAAGCATCATTTAATCCCTTGGTAAAAGCTTCAGGGTTTTCAACTAAATGATAACGAGGATCATCAATATTTTCAATAATCATATCGTTAAATTTGGCATCAGCCTTTCTCAACAGTACTTTACAATCTTCACTCAAGTGTCTCAATTTAACTTCTTTGCCTAAGTCATTGTACTTATTAACAATACTTTTTATAGCCTCTAAACCAGAATGATCGCTTACTCTAGATTCTATAAAATCTATTTCTATGTATTTTGGATCATTTTTAGGGTCAAACTTTTCATTAAATACATTAACCGATCCAAAAAATAAGGGTCCCCAAATTTCGTAGGTAGGCACTCCGTCTTTAATTCTTTTTCTGGCTCTAATTCTCACTGCATTTTCCCACGCGAACACCAATGCAGAAATAATCACTCCTGCAAAAACGGCAATAGCCAAATCAAAAACAACTGTAATTACAGATACCGCTATCAATACAAAAGCATCGGCTTTAGGTATTTTTCTCAAAATTCTGATACTTGACCATGCAAAAGTTTCAATCACCATTACAAACATCACTCCTACCAACGCAGCAATAGGAACTTGCTCAATGTATCTATCTGCAAAAAGAATGAATGACAACAAAGTTAAAGCCATCGTAATTCCAGACAAACGTCCTCTTCCCTCAGCATTGATATTAATTACTGTTTGACCAATCATACCACAACCCCCAGTACCCCCTAAAAGTCCACTCGTAATATTTCCCACTCCTTGAGCAATACATTCTCTATTCCCATTTCCTTTTGTATCTGTAAGTTCGTCCACCAAATTCATAGTCATTAGAGATTCTATCAACCCTACAGAAGCTGCCAAAAATGCATACGGAAGCAAAAACGTGAACGTATCTAAGTTAAAGGGTAAGTTTTGCCATAGCTCCATATTGGGTGTAGGAAATTCCCCCTTTAAACCTTCTCCTCCTCCTTCTCTAATGTAAGAACCTACTGTAGAAACATCCATTCCAGACAATACAACAATTAAAGTAACAATGATGATCGCTGTTAGAGATGCGGGTATTTTTTTAGTGAGCTTTGGTAATAAAAAAATAATGGCCATGGTTAAACCTACCAAACCAATCATGGTATACAATTCACTTCCTTCCATAAAAGTGGTAATGTATTGCTTTACCCCATCCGTAGAGACTTGTAATGTTTTGTGGCTAAACATTTTAACCTGAGCCCAAAAAATAACAATGGCCAAACCATTCACAAATCCTAGCATTACGGGGTGCGGTATTAATTTAACAAAACGTCCCAATTTAAAAACCCCAGCCAAAATCTGAATAATCCCCATAAGTATTACCGCTCCTAACAAATAGAAATATCCCATGTTTTCTATGGGCTGGTCAAATAGCATTCCTTTTTGATGACCTTCTTGAATCATATGTACAAAGATAACAGCTACTGCTCCAGCAGCACCAGAAATTAAACCTGGTCTCCCTCCAAAGACTGCTGTAATTAACCCAATGATAAATGCTCCTGACAAAGCTACCAAAGGATCTATTTGAGCAACGAAAGCAAAGGCAACTACCTCTGGTATCATGGCTAAAGAAACCGTCATCCCTGCTAAAATATCATCTTTAGGTTTTATGGTAAAACCATTAAAAAATTGACCCATATCTCTCTATTTTTAAGAACTGCAAAAATAGGTTTTAAAAATGAGCTAAACCAATATTATGACTTTGAATTACTTACTGAAAAAGGTTCCTTTTTTGAAGCACTAATAGAACAACAATCGGGATGGCAAGTAACAGCGTTTGCAACGGATGAACTAGTAAAACTTTGGGATTGAACAACGGTGTTAATCCAAAACCTGCAATAGCTCCTCCAATATGTGCAGTGTGCCCAACGTTACCTATTTGCTTTTTCATTCCGTAAATGGAATAAAACAAATATCCAATTCCAAAAACATAACCTTTAATAGCAATGGGCAAAGGAAAAATATACAATTCCATGTTGGGATATAAAACGATACTCGCATAAACGATACCCGTTACGGCTCCAGAAGCTCCCACAGCAGAGTAATATGGATCTGACTTGTGAATTAGCAAGGATAAATAGTTACCTGCTAATAAACTTAAAGCATATATTAATAGGTATTGAGGTATGTTAAAATAATACAAAACTGTATTAGAGAATAGGTATAAAGCATACATATTAAAACCCAAATGTAGATAGTCTACATGTAAAAATCCGGACGTAAACATTCTGTACTTCTCCCCTCTTTGAATACTTAATACGTTGAATTTATATTTGTTAAAAAACAATACATTATTAAAACCTTGTAAGCTAAACAATACGTTGGCTGCAATTAGAATGATGACAATTAATTTCATTTTGTTAAGATTTAGTTTTCTCCAATATATATACGATATTTGTTTCTCTATTTTAATGAAATGAATAAAGACAAAATTATTTTTTGGATACTGTATCCAATCATTTTTTTAATATCAAAATTACCTCTTTGGATTCTTTATGGCATCTCAAATCTATTATATTATTTGGTTTATTACCTTATAGGCTACAGAAAAAAAACGGTTAGAAAAAACTTAAAAATTTGCTTTCCTTACAAAAGTAAAACAGAAAGATTAGATATTGAAAAAAAGTCGTTTAGGCACTTTGTTGATATTTTTATTGAAATGTTAAAAGGCTTTGGTATTTCTCAGAAAGAACTCAATAAAAGATATAAGTATATGAATCCTGAGGTCTTTAGAGAACTTGAAGGATTGAACAAAAGCGTTATTTTACTAGGTGCTCATCACGGAAACTGGGAATGGTTGTTTAACATCAACAACCACACTAGCTTAAAGTGTTTCGGAGCTTATAAAAGAGTGAAAAACAAATACTTTGATAAGTACGTTAGAGAGAACAGAGGTCGATTTGGTTCTTATTTTGTTCCTACTCACGATACTATACCTCAAATTGTAAGCAATTACAGAAAAGGAATTCCTTCTATCTACGGATTGCTAAGTGACCAATCCCCCTCACTAAAGAAAACTCACTATTGGGCCCCGTTTTTTAACGAGATAGTTCCCATACATACTGGAGCAGAAATGTTGGCTAAAAGATTTAATTTTTCCGTAATTTACATGAAAATTAAAATGCCAAAGCGAGGCTACTATGAAATTACATTCGAAATACTATCTACAAACCCACAAAAATCCGATGGTTATCCGTTAACCGATATCTATCTGAAACAAGTAGAACGTGATGTTTCTGAAAATCCTGAAATATATTTTTGGACACATGATAGATTTAAACACATAGGAAAACAACCCCCACGATAAAAAAACATGATTGAACAATTTAAAGAATGGTGTAACAAACCTTATTTTTTAATAGATAAGAATAACGTAAAATTATCAATGGTTATTGGGGTGGGAATTTTTACCTATATGTTCCTCTTAATTTTTCAGCCATACGGTATAGAAGTTGTTATCAATGAAAACCCTTTGCTAATTGTTGGTTATTCAGTATTAGTTAGCTTTAGCTTATTCATTAGTTATTTTGCATTACCAAAATACTTTCCATATTATTTTAGCGTTAGAAGTTGGACCGTACAAAAAGAAGCTAGCTTTTTGCTAATTTCTTTTTTGATTATTTCTATCTCAAATTACTTCTATCACAATGCTTTTGTCGCCCAATACATGCCCAAATTTTCTTTTTTAAAATTTATGTGCTTGGTATTATCTATAGGTATATTCCCTGTATTACTTATTATTTTTATGATTGAACGTTATTTGTATAAAAAGCACAATACCGTCCCTACTGAAATTATAGAGAAAATAAGAAAAGAAAAGAAAGAGATGGTTAGTATACCATCGGATAATATTAACGTGCCCCCCCTAGTTTTAGATATAGACGATATTTTGTTTGCGCAATCTAACAACAATTATACGACCATTGTATATATAGAGGACAATAAAGTTAAGCAAGAACTCATAAGAGTTACTTTAAAAAAGGTTTATGAAATATTAAAAACCTATCCTCAGTTTGCGAGATGTCACAGATCTTTTTTGGTTAATAAAAACGAAATTATTGAGGTAAAGGGTAACGCCAGATCTTTGCAAGTAAAACTGAGATACGTTAACGACATTATTCCTGTATCTCGTTCTTTTCCTAAGGAAGAACTGTTAAAACAGTAAAACTTAGGTTGCCTGTTAACTAAAAATTCTATCCCAAACCTCCCATTAATCACAAAAACAACCAAAACACACCTTATATTTACTAGTTTATTTTGATATCTTTATTATTGTACTACTCTTAACTAAAAGAGATTTCTAAACTAGGATATGAAAAAGAACAAAAGAATAACTATCATAGGTGCTGGGTTTTCGTCCTTGTCCGCAAGTTGCTATTTAGCCAAATTAGGATATGACGTAACCATTTTGGAAAAAAACAACCATGTAGGTGGACGAGCACAACAATTGAAAAAAGATGGTTTTGTTTTTGATATGGGACCAACGTTTTATTGGATGCCCGATGTATTTGATAAATTTTTTAATGATTTTAACAAAACTACTTCGCAGTATTACGAGATTAAACAGCTAGATCCTGGTTATCAAGTTTATTCTGACGTAGAAAAATCTATCACAATTGCTGCAAACTTTGAAACTATTGTTGCCACTTTTGAAAACATAGAAAAAGGAGCTGGTAAATCTCTTAAAAAATTCATTGCTGATGCAGAAGAAAACTACAACTTAGCCATCAAAGATTTAGTGTACAAGCCTGGTGAAAATCTAATGGAAATTATAACTCCTAAAACTGCTTTAAAAGTAGGCTCTTTTTTCAGCAACATTAAATCTCAAGTAGCAAAGCATTTAAAAAATCCTGAATTAAAGCAAATTTTAGAATTCCCAGTACTTTTTCTGGGAGCTAAACCAGAAACTACTCCTGGTTTTTACAATTTCATGAACTATGCCGATTTTAAATTAGGAACATGGCATCCTATTAAAGGGATGCACCAAGTAGCCCTAGGTATGGCTAAATTGGCAGAAGAGTTGGGCGTAACCATTGTGTTAAATCAAGATATTACTGCTATCAATACTCAGAACAATACCGTTACCTCTGTAAGCACCATCGACTCTTCTTTTGATTGCGACATTCTTTTAAGCGGAGCAGATTATCATTTTACAGAAACGTTACTGCCTCAATCATTAAAACAATATTCTGAAAAGTATTGGGATAAGAAAACATTTGCTCCCTCGGCATTGTTATTTTACGTAGCTTTTGATAAAAAAATAGAAAATGTGGAGCATCACACCTTATTTTTTGATACCGATTTTGGAGCCCATTCAAAATCTATTTACGACACCCCCGAATGGCCCGAAAAACCTTTATTCTATGCTAGTTTCCCTAGTATTACCGATGATTATTTTGCCCCAGAAGGGAAAGAAGCTGGAACTTTTCTAATTCCTATTGCTCCTGGCATAGAAGATACACCTGCTATTAGAGAAAAATATTTTAACATTATTGTTAATAGATTAGAAAAAAACACAAACCAAGAGATTGCTTCTTTCGTAAGTTTTAAAGAAAGCTATTGTATTAAAGATTTTGAAGATCAATTTAACTCATATAAAGGAAACGCATACGGTTTGGCCAACACCCTACTGCAAACTCATATATTAAGACCCAAATTAAAAAGTAAAAAAGTAGACAATTTGTACTTTACAGGACAATTAACTGTTCCAGGGCCCGGAGTACCACCTGCTATTATATCGGGAGAAATTGTAAGTGAATTAATCCATAAAAACCATTAACCATGAAAGCATTATTTGATAGTACTAGTTACGAATGTAGCCAGTTGGTTACTAAAAGATATAGCACCTCTTTCTCTATGGGGATATTGCTATTTAAGCCTAGCATAAGACCCGCAATTTATGCCATTTATGGTTTTGTTCGTTATGCAGATGAAATAGTTGATACTTTTGTTGATTACTCACAACAAACATTATTAGACGAGTTTGAAAGTGAATACAGAAAGTCTTTAGAGCGTAGAATAAGTTTAAATCCTATTCTCAATTCTTTTCAGGAGGTAGTGCGCAAATATGATTTACAACCCTTTGTAGAAGATTTTTTAAAAAGCATGAGAAGAGATTTATCTCAAACCACTTATGCCACGCAAGAAGAATACGAAGAGTATATATACGGATCTGCAGATGTTGTAGGATTGATGTGTTTGAGAGTTTTCGTTAACAACAACGAACAAAAATACCAAGAGCTAAAGCCCTATGCTATGAAGCTTGGTTCGGCTTTTCAAAAAGTAAATTTCTTAAGAGATTTAAAAAACGATTTGGAAAGTTTGGAAAGATCTTATTTTCCTAATTTAACTTCGTTACCAATGGATGGAGAAACTAAGCAAGAAATTATCAATGATATCGATCGTGATTTTGAAGAAGCCTTGATTGGAATTAAAAAACTACCCATAGAAAGTAAAATGGGAGTCTATTTAGCTTATAAATATTACTTGAAATTGCTACACAAACTTAAAAAAACAACTAGCGAACAAATAATGAATGAAAGAATTAGAGTTTCTAATCCAACAAAAATCTTAATTTTAATGAGAGCTTACACTAAGTACTCATTAAAATTAGTTTGATTATGAAAACACTCATTCTTACTTTACTTTTTTTTTTTAACACAGCACAACCCGATTGTGATAACTTAAGTACAATTCGAAATATATTTCAAGCTGGGGTAGATGAAAAACAATTGAACGAAATGATACTGCTGTGTCAACAGTCAGATTGTTACAAAATTACTCCGTACCATGCAGCTGCAACCATGAAAAAGGCAGAGTTTGGATGGTCTCCTTTGAAAAAACTAACTTATTTTAATACTGGTAAAAAAATGTTAGATGATTTTATTAAAAAATACCCTAATAATATTGAAGCTAGGTATATCAGATGGCTTACACAAAAAATGGCTCCTGGCTTTCTAGGCTATGATGGAGACATAGAAGAAGACTACAATTATATCATGCAAAATATACACAGTAATGATATGGACGAGGATTACAAAAAAACAATTTTAGAACACATAAAGAAAGTAGCTAATGAATAATTTACCAATCTATATACTGACAACCCTTGGTACTTTTTTACTGATGGAATGTATTACGTGGTGTACACATAAATACGTGATGCATGGTTTTCTATGGTATTTGCATGAAGATCATCATCAACCTAAATACCAAGGTGTGTTCGAGAAAAACGATGCTTTCTTTGTTATTTTCGCCATTCCAAGTATCGCTTTATTTTTCTATGGAATAAGACCCGAGTTAAATTATTTATTTTTTGTTGGTTTGGGAATTCTGTTTTATGGACTTGCTTATTTTATTGTTCATGATATTATTATACACCAAAGATTTGATTTGTTCAAAAACATTAAAAATCCTTATATAAAATCTCTGAGGAAAGCGCACAAAGTCCATCACAAACATTTGGGAAAAGAAGACGGAGAGTGTTACGGTATGTTATACGTACCTATTAAATATTTTAAACAGTATTTCTAAATGCAATACACCTATTTGATTATTGATATTAGCTGTATTTTAATTCCGTTTATATTTAGCTTTTATCCTAAACATGCTTTTTACAAAGAGTGGAAACCCTTTTTTTTAAGCTGTTTTACTATTGCCCTATTATTTTTGGTTTGGGATGAAGTTTTTACGAGCATGGGAATTTGGGGTTTCAACCCAAAATATTTAACTGGAATATATGTAGGGCACTTACCCTTAGAAGAAATCCTGTTTTTTATCTGTATTCCTTACGCTTGTTCTTTTACCTTTTTTGCCTATCAATATTTATTACCCAACAAAGGAACTAATATTCAATTACATAAAATTAATTATGTATTAGCTATGTTTTTACTGGGGATTAGCATTTTAAACTATAACCGTTGGTATACTTTTCTAACCTTTTTGCTAACAGGTATCTTTCTACTATTTTTAAGACAACAAAAGATAAATCTCTTTTACTACTACGTTAGTTTTATTACTATACTCCCTTTCTTTTTTGTGAGTAATGGAATTTTAACGGGTAGTTTTTTACAAGAGCCTATTGTTTGGTATAACAATTTTGAGAATTTGGGAATCAGGATGTTTACCATTCCTTTAGAAGATACTTTTTACGGTATGCTACTTATCTTCAGTAACATTTATTTACATCAATATTTCAAGCAAAAATTAAATGCAAAAAGTTAATATATTTTGGTTTAGAAGAGATTTACGTTTACACGACAATACAGGACTTAACAATGCTTTGTCTGGTAAAAACCCTGTGTTGCCTATTTTTATTTTTGATGACAACATTTTAACGCATTTAGATAAACAAGATGCTAGAGTTACTTTCATACACCATCAACTGTTAAAAATAAACGATTTACTAAAACAACATAACAGTAGTCTTTTAGTTCTTAAAGGAAAACCTCTAGAAGTATGGCAACAGTTATTTGAAAATTACGATATAGAGACCATTTATACCAATAAGGATTACGAACCTTATGCTTTAGAACGCGACCGAGAAATATATAAACTAGCAGAAAAAAATAAGTGTGTATTTTCGAGATACAAAGACCAAGTCATTTTTGAAGAAAATGAAATTTTAAAGGCAGACCGTAAACCCTATACTGTTTACACACCCTATAAAAACAAATGGTTAAAAGCTTTTGAAAACATCAAATTAGAGGCGGTAGATATCAATTACAGAAATTTCATCCACCATCAATTTGATATTACTACACTCAAAGATATTGGTTTTTCCAAATCCGATATTGAAGTACCCAACTATCAACCAAAAAAAATTAAAGATTACGGAGATCACAGGGATTTCCCTTCTGAAAACCACACAACGCATATTGGACCACATTTGCGTTTTGGAACCTTGAGCGTTAGACAGGTAATTCTCGATTTACCCGAACAGAGTGATGTGTATTTAAGTGAATTGATTTGGCGAGAATTTTTTATGCAAATACTTTTCCACTTTCCACATGTAAAAAATGAAAACTTTAGAGCCAAGTACAATCATATTCCTTGGAGAAACAACGAAGAGGAGTTTAAGAAATGGTGCGATGGAAATACTGGATATCCTATGGTAGATGCAGGAATGCGAGAGTTAAATACTACGGGACACATGCATAATAGAGTTAGAATGATTACTGCTGGTTTCTTGTGCAAACATTTACTGATAGACTGGAGATGGGGAGAAGCGTATTTTGCAAGTAAACTGTTAGATTATGACTTATCAGCCAACAACGGAAACTGGCAATGGGCTGCAGGTACGGGTTGCGATGCTGCTCCTTATTTTAGAGTGTTTAATCCTACTACGCAAATACAAAAATTCGATAAAAATTTAACCTATATTAAAAAATGGGTTCCTGAATTAGACGAACCTGCATATCCTAAACCTATGGTTGAACACAAATTTGCTAGAGAACGCGCTATTGACACCTATAAACAAGCTTTAAATAATCTTTAATATGAAAATAACGCTAAAACTAGCCGCAATTTATAATTTAGTATGGGGCACTTGGGTAGTTTTATTCCCTAATCACTTTTTTGATTTGGTAGGAATGGAAAGACTTAACCTCCCCATGATTTGGCAAGGAGTTGGAATGATTGTCGGTGTTTATGGTTTAGGTTATTGGTGGGCATCTTATAACCCACTTAAACATTGGCCTGTCATAGCTGTTGGTTTTTTAGGAAAAATTTTTGGCCCTATTGGCTTTATTGGTAATTACGCTCAAGGCATTGTTCCTTTTGAATTTTTTTACACTTTAATTTTTAATGATCTAATTTGGTGGATTCCATTTGGATATATTATGCTAAACGTACACAAAAAGCAACACTGGAAATTGACCTAAAGAACGAGAGTTTGTTATAACGGAAGAGATTAGATTAGATTAGATTTCATTTTTTTATTACTAATGATTTTCGGTAAAAAATTTACATCGAGAAAATAAATTTTAAAGAGTAAATCATGGATTGTAACACAAAATATTCATATGAATTTGCACTTATCAACGTACTTTTTTTAAACCAACTTTACGCTAAATATAAAATAAACCCTCCGTACATAGCCAGTATACGGAGGGTTATAAACAAAACAAAATTTTATTGATAATTTTTCTTTTTCTAATCGTTTTGCCTATTCAAACTGAACTAAACTTGCTGTAATTTCTAACGGAATTAAAGGAGATTTAGAAACAATTTGATTGTCTGCATCTAGCATTTCCAACCTTATTGAGTATTTACCTGGACTAATTCCTAAAGTACTAGGAGAATCCATTCTATCAAAGCTATAGTACCTTCTGCTTGTATTATTATCAAAAAAAGTGGTAGCATTTTGCACCTCAACTCTTTTAATTAAAGCTTTACTAGTAACGTTGAGAAAAGCCAAGTGAGGTGTCTCGTTACTATCCGTAAATAATCTTACATCGTTTTGACCTACAAAGTTTAGATTAAAATTGCTGATTTCCGAAATCTCTGTGAGATATGAAATGTTTCCTGGTACTTGAATACCAATGGTCGTTGCTAGCTCAGATTGGCTTGTATCTAAAAGCCTATACTCTTGAGTATTTCCAGCAAAGTTTCCTACAGAAATGGTATTGTTACTTTCTACTTCTAATAAAGACACCTCATAAAAATCTACCTCCATTTTTAAATCATCAACCTCAAACTCAACAACCGTTGCATTTGATGTATTATCAGACTCATTATCAACAGTTAATCTATTTACGTTTACCTTAGCTTCAAAATCTCTTGAATTTTGTTCTTCTTCTTTTTCCTCAGAAGCCAAATAGGTACGTCCAAACTGTTGTCCCTTAAACTGTAATTTGTAAGTGTAGCCACTGTTGTGGTTTTCTATTTCAATCTGAGATGCTGCACTTACGTTGTATGTCTCTATATCGTTTGTGTCATCTGAAATTCTTGGAAAGGTTCTTCCTGTTTTTACTTTTAGAACTGATTGAGTTGCGCTTGCTTGTTGTAATGTATCGCTTGCTTGCTGTAGTGTATCGCTTGCTTGCTGCAATGTATCCGAATCATCAGAACTACATGACATCGTTAATAAAATTATGGCAAGTGTAAATAATGTTTTGAGTTTCATAATTTTTATAATTTAACTGCTACGATAACATTAGAGTCTGATAAAGTGGACTTCTTTTTAACAGATATCTTTTGAAAAATAGCATTTTTATATACTTTATCGCTGGCATCGTTGGGGTTTTTACTCTCTTCTAGTCTAAAATAATAGGTACCGTCGTCCTGAAGTAACTCATCAACTTTAGATGATAAAAAACGGTAGGAAAACGTACCTTTTCCAAATTGTCCATTGCTACCATTACTATTTACGGTATTTATTAATTTCAAGTTAGAATCGTAAACACCTAGTGTTACTCCAATTCCATTAATAAAGTTCACAATGGTTGGTCTTACTCTAAAATAAGTTTGGTTTAAATCTAGTTCTGTTAATTTTCCAAAATTATTATCCTCTAGTTGCGTTCCACTCAAAAAACTAGTAGCATCGTTATCTACAACTACATAATCTTCATTAACACCTGTAATTTCTACTAAAGAATTGCTCTCTTTTTCTAATAGCTGAATACTGTAAGTATCGCTAAGCATATCTAAATTCTCTACGCTCGCAACTAGTGTCGTATAGGTAGTCGTTGAAATAGGTCCAACTATATTCGTTTTACTCAATTTAACAAATTCTCCATCTCCTTTGACAGGTCCTGACGATGTGTTTTTTTTAGTCAAATCTATAGAATACTTTTCGTCAAAATTATCACCAGTAAATTCTAATGAATAGGTAAATTCTTCGTTATAATCCTCAACTTCTAATTCAATAGGTTGGTTGTCTACATGTGCAAACTTGTACGTGTTGCCAGTTATAGATGTATTTGCATTTAATTTAGCCGAGGAAACGCTTTGTTCTTCAAAGGTTTCTTCTGTATCATCTCCATTATCATCAGAACAGCTGATGATAAACATTGATGAGCAAAAGATACTCGCCAATAAAAGTTTTAATAAATAGTTTGGTTTTTTCATTTTGTAATAAATTTTAGTTATTTGTTTTTCTAGTTACTTATTTTGAATTTTTGGAAAGGAGACTTTTTTATAATTCCAACTCCATTTTTAAAAACTTCCATTCTGACCAAATAATCCCCCGCTGCTAAACCAATATTGCTAGGACTAATAAAGTCTATAGATGTAAAGTAGCTCGGACCTCCTCCACTGGTTGCAGATTGATTTCTTGTGAACGTGGCTGTTTTTTTAACCAAGGTTTGATCAGTAACTGTATAAAAGGCCAATTGATGTGTTTCTCCCACATTTTTGTAAGCTCTGGCTTTAGTCAATACATAGAGGTTTGCTTTTATTTGAAGACCCTTAGGATGACCATTACTGGAAATAACTCCGTTGGTTTGTGAAGCTCTAATGGTCGTGTAAAATTCAGAATTCCCTTGATCTGTAAATCTAATAGTGCGCGAATCTGTTGATAGTGAGTTTTTTAATGGCAATTCATTTCCACTTTCAGACTCTAACAATACTCCTGTGTAAAAATCCGGTTTCATATCTAAAGATGCTAAGTCAAAATGCAAAGTTTTACTAGGGATAGAAGGAGAGACTGCCGACTGTTTGGCGTTACTTATTAAATTACCTTTATCTACTGCGGTTACAGTGTACTTTTCGTTAGAATATATTCCCGTTAATTTTAAGACGTAAGTATAAGTAGCTTCGTAATTTTGTATCTGAACATAAGTATCATCTTCATTGGATTCATCTAAATCCAATGTTGAGTAATCAAAAGCATTGTCTGTTGAAATGCTTTCTCCCACAAAGACTACGCTGGTAGCGGCTTGAGGCTTTATTTGTAATTGTCCAGAATTTGAAGAATTAGATTCGTCGATTTCGTCTGAGTTGCTACCGCATGATACCAAAGTAAGGGCACAAATAATGCAAAATAAACTCATTGGTTTGTTTTTCATTTTGGACTGTTTTTTATTTCCAAACCAAAGATGATACTATTAAGGAACTAACCTATGTTAATCTTTCCCAATAGCGAAAGATTGTTTCCCAATAACATTTATTTACCCAAATAGAGCTCTACAACACCTTTGTATGTTTTGCTTACCGGAATTTCTATTGTATCTAAATGGATTTTCTTATTGGCCACAGAGTACGAAGTTACTTCTGATAAATTTGCAATCCATGACCTGTGGACTCTATTAAAATTAGAGATTTCAAAAAAAAGTTCTTCGTAATAACTCAGCTTTTTAGCAGCTGTGTATTTTTTACCCTCTTTGAGATAAATGTGACTATACATTCTATCTGCCTCTATACAGATAATATCATCTACATTAATAATTACATAGTCGCTTTTATAAGGAATAGAAATTTTTGTTACTTTTTTTCGATTGGCTTTAAAAGTATCTATTCTGGATTTAAAATTGTGAATAGTGTGTTGTTGTTTTATCTTGTTTTCGGTTTCAACCAACCTGTCAATATCCACAGGTTTTAGTAAATAATCTAAAGCAGAAACCTCAAAAGCCTTTATTGCATATTGGTCGTAAGCAGTAACAAACACAATTTGAAAATTTATATCTGAAAATTCTTTTAATAACTGAAATCCATTTTTTTGAGGCATTTCAATATCTAAAAAAACTACGTCAGGCTGGTTTTTGTCAATACTCATAATAGCCTCATCAACGTTACAACAAGTATCTACGGGAACTATATCTGTACAAAAATTATTTAGCAGATAAACTAAATTTTCTCTTGCACTTAACTCATCATCAACAATAATTGCTTTAATCTTTTTCATTGCTCAATGTGTATGGAATTTTTATTAATACTTTAGTTCCTATTGCTGCGGGTAAATACTCAAACCCAATATCTGTTTGATAATAGTCTTTTAGTAATGTTAACCGCTCTCTAATTGCGTTGGTACTAAAAGACTCGTGGCAGTCATTATTAGCTATATACACTTTTTTGGATTGTTCAATTCCAATCCCATTGTCTGTAATAGTACAGTGAAAAACCTCTTTTAGCTCAAACTCTATCTTAATATTTTTACTGCCCTTTGTTTTATGCAAGAGTCCATGCTTAATAGCATTTTCTACAAAAGGTTGAATAATCATCGTAGGAATTTTAATATGCAATAAGGCTTTTGCTCCTAAAATTTGATACGAAAATTGATTTCTAAACCTCAACTTTTCAAGCTCAAGGTATTTAATAAGCAACGATTTTTCTTTATCAAAAGAAATAAAACTTCTCTCGCTCATATTTAAATTATCTCTTACCATAACGAAAACTTAGCTAAATACTGATAAGCTTCTCGTTTATCACCCATTAAAACCAAATTCTGAATAGAATTCATTGCGTTAAACATAAAGTGAGGATTCATTTGTGCTTTTAATGACTTTAACTGTAAATGAGCTACTTCTGCTTTTTGAGTTTTTTCTAACTTTTGATAAGCAAGTTCTAACTGCTCCTCATTTTTTTGATTTAATTTTTTAAAATAATGAAACAAATAAAATCCTGCAAAGAATAAAGAGCTCACCACAGGGTCTTTCAATAAAAAAAAACTTCTTATCCATTGTTTATAGTCTGCAATATCTAGCATCCACAAGTCACTCCAATTACAGGTTAATAAACACACCAATAGAAAAAAATAGGCTGGCTTATTGCTTTCATACAAACTCATCACCACCAAGGGTAAAAAAATAAAATAACAAACTGTATAAGGGCTGTAGGTAATTACAAAAGATAAGATGTAAAAAATTGTAAACGATTTTAAAATATATAAAACTCTAGTTATTTTAAATTGATTAATGTGATTTAAAAATAGAAAAAGAGATAAAATACTTAGAGAAATGGTATGAATAGCAATGTCTTTCCATTGATTTTTAGGCTTAAACAACAAATCCAATGTAATAAAAAAACAACTCAAATGCATCCAAATGATAATGTAGGTGTTGAGCAAGGCTATTCTTTTTTTCTCAAGCTTGTTTTGAGTATGCTGCTGTCCAATTGATACTATTCTTTGATAAATCCCCATATTAACATTTTTTAGAATAGGGAATTTTTATTTTGCAAACAGTTACACCTCGTTTGGAATAGTGTTCAAATTCTACATCAATATTGTAGAACGAATTGATCAATTCTATATGCTTTTCTATATGCCTAATGGTATCGTAAAAAGTACCAACACCAGTTATTTTACTCAAATTTTCTGCCGTAATTCCATTATCCAACAAAGTGAAATCAATTGTATTTTTATTTTTAGAAATTTTTATTTTGATACGCTTGTATCTATCTACCTGATGAAAAATTCTATGCAAAGTATTTTCTAAAAAAGGTTGAATTACCATTGAGGGAATTCCAATATTTTCATTTTTTATATTTGATATAATATCAAATTTCAGCTCACCGTTAAACCTTAATTTTTCTAGCTCTAGGTACTCTTCAATAAGTAAAATTTCTTTCTCTAGAGGGATACAAATTTTTTCACTTGTATTAATATTCTCTCTTACAAGCCTTGAAAACTTAGATAGATAAGTGTACGTTTTCTTTTTCTCCCCTTTAATGACTAAGTTCTGAACAGAATTTAGTGTATTAAACATAAAATGAGGATTCATTTTAGATTTTAATAATTTTAGACGCAAACTTGCTAGCTCATTTTCTTTGGATACTTCTAGTTTTGCATAAGCCAGTTCTAACTTTTGCTCATTTTCTATATTCGTTTTTTTAAAGTAATTAACAAGCAAGTATACGCAAGAAAAAAGCCCAATTACTGCAAAAACGTCTAATTTGTTTACTACCGCTAGCGGATAAACTCTAATAATGTAATAAGGTACACAAAACAAAAAAAGGCTAATCATTGTGATGCAGATTGCTATTTTATTCTTGTTAAAAAGTGTTAGCGCAATGCCAGGGACAAAAACAAAATAATATTCGTTGTAGGATTCTGGTACCAATACTACTGAGAACATGAATATCGAAAACAAAAGAATTACAATCCAAAGTACTGTAACGAGTTTAATTTTATTAATGGAAACCAATTTTAATAACAGCAACATTGCTAAAAACATACCCACATAAAATGTAAAAATTTTAAAATTTAGAATACCTGTTATTGCATCTCCCACAGGCATTAATAAACTAAAATGAATATTGATGAGAATATAAATATTTAGCAGCTTAATTTTTTTATTTTTTGGGGTAGGATATTTAGAGGACTGTCCTATTTTTAGGATGTAATTATAAATGCGTTTGATAATTTTCAATTTATTAATCTTCTGTCTTTAAATACGGTATTTTAACCTTTACTATGGTTCCTGTTTTTGCAGGCAAATAACTAAAGCCGATATCTGTTTTGTAATATTCCTTTAAAATTTCCAATCTATCTTTAATGGCTTTAGTAGAAAAAGAGGTATGTACAGATTCGTTTTTTCTATTTATCTCTAAAGACTGCTCACACCCTACACCATTATCAGTTATCTCACACTCTAACACGTCTGATTTTGTAAAATTTATATGCAATTTTTTTATTCCTTCCTTTTTGTGTAGTAAACCGTGTTTTATAGCATTTTCTACAAAAGGTTGAATAATCATTGACGGAATTTTAATATCTTCAATGTAATCATCTCCAACAATGTGATAGATAAAATTTTCTTTGAATCTTAATTTTTCTAGTTCTAAATATTTTTTAAGGAGTGAACATTCTTCGTCAAAAGACACAAAGCTTTTTTCACTCATATTCAAATTCTCTCTAATCATATCCGAAAATTTTGATAGGTACTGATAAGCTTCATGTTTATCTCCTTTTAAAACTAGGCTTTGAATAGAGTTCATCGCATTGAACATAAAATGTGGGTTCATTTGAGCTTTCAAAGATTTTAACTGTAAATGAGCCAATTCACTTTTTTTTGTCTCTTCTAATTTGTCATATGCCAATTCTAATTTATACTCATTGGCCAAATTTGTTTTTTTAAAATAGTTTACTAAAAAAAATAAGCTTAAAAATACTCCTAACATAGCAGGCACTTCAACTCTATCTATATAATCCTGCGGATAAACAACAATGATGTAATAAGGAGCTAAATACAATACAAACGCAACTATCAGTGTAAACCATGGAATAATGTTTTTTTTGTATAGTGAAAGTGCAATACCGGGTATAATGATGTAATAATACTCCATATAAGTACCTGGCAATATGTAGATAGAGAAACTAAAAAAGTTTAGAAAGGCTGTAAAAATCCATAAAAAAATAGCCGATTGATTAAAAGAGTACCTGTTCAAGACAACTACCAGTATCATACTCAAAAAAGTTAGTGCTTGAGCTACGGTCGAGATAATTACTACAGCATCGATTTCTCTTGATAAAAAGTCTGCTAAAGGAAATAAAAGTGTAAAATGCATCCAAATTAATGCATAAGTATTTACAAGAGCTATTCTTTTATTCTGAGTTGTTGAATATGTACTTTTAACTCCTTGATTAATAATCAAATTATATAGCTTTCTCATAAATAAAAGTAGAATTATTAAAGTTAAAATAAGGATTGCTGAGTTGATGCAATTTTCTTCCAAAATACATCAAAAAATTTCCCAATGATAAATTTCATCTAGATTGTAAACTTTACATATTTTTATTGACTGATGATTTAAAGCCCTTTAAAGATGACTCGAAAACAACGAATTGTAACAATATCCATCTCTTTGATTAACTTGTTTATCATGATTAGCCAAGTGGTCTCAGCCTATAAAAAATAGTCTTTAACTACAAACAATTAAGAATGTATCAAACTAAGATTACATTATAGCAGCTATTTACTGCACACCAAAAATTGTAATCACTACGGTTCTCGCACCTCCGTAATTTCTATGCTCCCCCAAATATATCCCTTGCCATATTCCCAAATTTAATTTTCCTTGAGTGATAGGAATATTTATAGAACAACCTAAAAAAGAAGCTTTTATGTGTGCTGGCATGTCATCGTCACCTTCGTAATTGTGTTTATAGTAAGGTAACTTTTCTGGAATCATTTTGTTGATATGGGTCTCAAAATCCAATCTTACCGTTGGGTCTGCATTTTCATTAATAGTTAAACTAGCGGACGTATGCTTTATAAAAACTTGTATTTGGCCAACGTTGATATTGTTAATTTCAGGAACAAAGTCTAATATCTCATCCGTTATTAGGTGGTATCCTCTTTCCCTCGGTTTTAATTGTAGTTCTTTCTGATAAAATTTCATAGTGATTAACTAAAAATATATGAATATCAAAGATTGAAAATATAACTTTGTTTACGTAACAAACAACCTTAATTTTGCTAAAAATCGCTTACCACCCTTGTTATGAACATCCATTAAAAAAAGGACATCGTTTCCCAATGGAGAAATATGATTTAATTCCCAAGCAGCTTTTGCACGAGGGAACTTGCGATTTTGAGAACTTTTTTAAACCTGAGAAAGCTCAAAAAAATGATTTAATTGGAGCTCATACTCAAACTTATGTAGACAGATTACTAAAATTGGCATTGACCAAAGATGAAATTCGCCAATCTGGATTTCCTTTAAGTAAGAAAATTGTGGATAGAGAATTAATCATTACTCAAGGAACTATAGATGCTAGCAATTACGCTTTAAAACATGGAATTTCTATGAACGTGGCAGGAGGAACACATCACGCATATAGTAATCGACCCGAGCCTTTTTGCTACTTAAACGATCAAGCAGTAGCAGCTCACTACCTCTTAAAGCATAAATTAGCCAAAAAAATTTTAATTCTGGATTTAGATGTACATCAAGGCAATGGAACTGCCGAAATTTTTAAAGATGAATCTAACGTGTATACCTTTTCTATGCACGGAAAAGATAATTATCCCTTTGTTAAAGAAACATCTGATTTGGATATTGAATTAGAAACAGACACTACAGATTTTAAATATTTATCTTTACTTAAAGAGATATTACCCAAAATATTACAGCGGGAGCAACCCGATTTTGTATTCTATCAATCTGGTGTAGATATTTTAGAAACAGATAAACTAGGTAAACTTAGTTGTACTATTGACGGATGTAAGCAAAGAGATTTGTTTGTATTACAAACCTTATTCAAACAAAGTATTCCGATAGTTTGTTGCATGGGAGGGGGCTATTCTAAGGATATTAAAGTGATTATAGAGGCACACTGCAATACTTTTAGAATTGCACAAAATTTGATGCGGGGCTAGCTTTCTCAAAAAGAAATACATAAACATTAAATATGATAAACATAAAAAACATAAATAAAAAATTATGATTAGTTGTTTGTATATTTATACTAAATAATAATTTATGAAAAATTTAGTATTCAATAAAAACAAAAAGTTATTTGCTGTATTAGTTAAGTGGGATTACGATTATGGATCTGCTATGAGCGGTGTTTTAAAGAGATCTATCAGGAGTTCCAACCCCCCTGTTAAGAATTTTTTTAATAGAATTATTAGCAAGAGAACTTCTTACCAAAAGGTGAAATTTACATGGAGAAGCACTTCAGAAGTTCTCGTAGAGAAAGTTCCTGAAAAAAAATTGATGAATTTTATTCAAAAGCTAGAAGAAATTAGCAATCGATTTTCTTTTACGAGAATTAGCAAAGTAGAAATTGTAAGCATTTAGTGAAGATTGTGAATATGATAGCATAAAATAACTTTAAAGCCGTTTCAAAAAAATGAAACGGCTTTTCTCTTCAACTAAAAAAATAATCTATTTTTACAATGAACTTATACAAGTGGTTCAAATAGCTAATAGCAAACTTTTAATTATCTTAATATGATGAATTTTACACCCAAACAAATACTTTTATTTTTTACTTTACTACTTACCGGTTTGTCCAGCAATTATATTTTTGCCCAGTCGAAACCCATCAATATCGTACTGTTTGCGGGTCAATCTAACATGGCTGGTAGAGGAGTTTTTAGTGAACTAGATAAGGATACAGCCAAACGCATAGAAAAAATTAGTGATAGGGTTACGTTGGTAATAGGTGCTTGGAGAACTGCCCTGTCTTACAACCCTAGAAAGGAACATACAGAAAAATTTGGACCAGAAATGTTTATCGGACTACACTTAGCTGAAAAATACCCTGACCAAGAATTTTTATTTATTAAAACATCTGTAGGAGGTACTTCTTTACACGGAGCTTGGAGTCCGCAATGGACACAAGAAAAAGCCAATGCCTCAGAATTTAATGAAGCTAGAAAAAAAATGAAATTGTATGCTGAACACACTAACAAGATTCGTAAAGAAATTGAAAGATTAGAGAAAGAAGGAAAATCTTATAAAATTATAGGAATGTTTTGGATGCAAGGTGAAAGAGACACACGTTTGGAACTGTCTGCTACAAATTATGAAGAAAACTTAGAAAACCTAATAAATTCTTACAGAGAGGAATTTGATGTAAAATGTATGCCTTTTGTTTTCGGACAGGTAAATAACGTTAAAAGAAGTAGTAGAGAATTTGAAGGGGGAATTGAAATGGTAAGAACAGCCATGGAAAACGTAAACAAAAAAGTTAAGTACACGGCTATGGTACCTACTAGTATGGATCCGAGCTGGAGTGATTACCCAAAATTAAAAGACGATACGCACTATACTACCGAAGGTCAAAAGAGATTAGGAACAGCGATGTACGAAGCTTTTTACCAGTTAAAACACTAGGTTAGGTCAATTTTCACTCGATGTGTTTTCAATAACTAATTCGTAAAAAATTAGAAGCAGAGCTATTTAAAGCTCTGCTTTTTTGGTTTTATAGAATAAAAAAAACTAAATGCGTTTTATATTTAATAATCAATTGATAAAAAATGGAAAGAAGAAAATTTATAAAGAAAGGAGTTTTTAGTGCTATTGGAATTGGGTTCCTTTCCGGATTGTACTCTTGGAAAATTGAACCCTTTTGGCTAGAGTTTGTTAAGATTAAAATGCCTATTCAACATTTACCAGAAAGTCTCATCGGAAAAACAGTAATGCAAATAAGTGACATTCATGTAGGCAATAAATTTGACTGGAAATACATTATTGAGTCTTTTGAAAAAGCACGAAAATTAAACCCTGACATTGTGGTTTACACTGGAGATTTTGTGAGTTACGAAGATTACAAACAGCTTGAGCAATTAACTACTGTGATGAAAAATAGTGTCCGTGGCAAAATTGCAACTCTCGGTGTTTTAGGAAATCACGATTATGGAAAAGACTGGTTAGAAAATGATGTCGCAAATTCTATCGTTAAAATATTAAAATCCTCAGGGGTTAAAATTCTTAGAAATGAACAGATAAATATAAAGGGATTGAATATTATTGGAATAGACGATTACTGGGGAACCAATTTTAATGCAACAGAAGCGATGTCTGATATGAATAGTCATGAGGCCAACTTAGCCCTTTGCCACAATCCTGATGTTTGTGATTTGGATGTATGGGGAGACTATAACAGTTGGATACTTTCTGGACATACACATGGAGGACAAGTAAAACCTCCTTTTTTAAATCCTCCTATGCTACCCGTAAAAAACAAAAGGTATGCTGCTGGTAAATATAATTTATCCAACAATAGAACTCTTTACATTAATAGAGCATTGGGTCACTTATGGCAAGTAAGGTTTAATGTAAGACCTGAGATTACGTTGTTTACATTGAGTAGAAAATAAAATAGATATAGTGATATCCCTTTTTTGATGTAGGCTTTTATCCTATTTAGATGCTTGAAAAAGGTATTACACAGTTCAATTTTTTCAGTTTGGTTTTGGATGAAGTCACGGAAACTTGATAGAGTAGCTACGAATCAGTCAATACTTATTTTTTTCGTACAAGCATTTCCAGCTATAAATCAAAAGCCATTAGTTAGAAATAGAAAAAGGGAATCAGATATCTCTGATTCCCTTTTTAAATAATATACTACAGTTGAGTGTTTACTTTACCTCTTCAAAGTCTACGTCTTCTACTGAATCCTCAGGACTTCCTTCTGGCTTTGCTTGTTGAGCCCCGGCCCCAGCGTTACCAGCTTGTGCTTCTTGAGCAGCAGCTTGGAATTCTGCAGATGCAGCTTGTAAAGCAGCATTTAGAGTTTCTGTAGCTTTATCAATTCCAGCAACATCTTTAGCGGCATGCGCAGTTTTTAACTCTGTTAAAGCAGCATCAATAGGAGCTTTTTTGTCTTCTGGTAATTTACCTTCTACTTCTTTTAACTGTGCTTCAACTTGGAAAATTAATTGATCGGCACCGTTTACCTTTTCAGCAGTTTCTTTAGCTTTAGAATCTGCTTCAGCGTTTGCTTCTGCATCTGCTTTCATTTTAGCAATTTCTTCTTCTGATAAACCTGAAGAAGCTTCAATCTTAATTTCTTGAGACTTGTTTGTTGCTTTATCTACAGCAGATACTTTAATAATTCCGTTTGCATCAATATCAAAAGTTACTTCGATTTGTGGAGTACCTCTCTGTGCTGGTGGGATATCCGTTAATTGGAAACGTCCAATTGTTTTGTTATCCGCTGCCATAGCTCTCTCTCCTTGTAATACGTGAATATCAACAGAAGGTTGGTTATCTACCGCTGTAGAGAATACTTGAGACTTTTTAGTAGGAATAGTTGTATTTGCTTCAATTAATTTGGTAAATACATTCCCCATGGTTTCAATCCCTAAAGATAAAGGTGTAACATCTAACAATAATACATCTTTAACATCTCCAGCTAAAACTCCTCCTTGGATAGCAGCTCCAATGGCAACCACCTCATCAGGATTTACTCCTTTGTTTGGCTCTTTTCCAAAAAATGCTTTTACCTTTTCTTGAATTACAGGAATACGAGTAGATCCTCCTACTAAGATTACCTCATCAATATCAGAAGTATCTAAATCTGCATCTTGTAAAGCTTTTTTAACAGGCTCCATAGAACGAACTACCAATTCAGCAGCTAATTGCTCAAATTTAGCACGCGTTAAAGTTTGTACCAAGTGCTTAGGTCCGCTAGCAGTAGCTGTTACGTACGGTAAGTTAATTTCTGTTTGCGCAGAAGAAGATAATTCTACTTTTGCTTTCTCAGCAGCTTCTTTTAGACGTTGTAAAGCCATAGGGTCTTTACGTAAATCTACTTGCTCAGCAGCGTTAAATTCATCTGCTAACCAGTCGATAATCACCTCATCAAAGTTGTCTCCTCCTAAGTGAGTATCTCCATTGGTAGATAATACTTCAAAAACTCCATCTCCAATTTCTAAGATAGAAATATCAAAAGTACCTCCTCCTAAATCGTAAACAGCAATTTTTTGATCTTGCCCTTTTTTATCAATACCGTAAGCTAATGCAGCAGCAGTTGGCTCGTTAATAATACGTTGTACTTTTAAACCAGCAATTTCTCCCGCTTCTTTAGTAGCTTGACGTTGTGCATCGTTAAAGTATGCAGGAACTGTAATTACAGCTTCTGAAACCGTTTGACCTAAGTAATCTTCGGCCGTTTTTTTCATTTTCTGCAAAGTCATTGCAGAAATTTCTTGTGGTGTGTACAAACGTCCGTCAATATCGATACGTGGGGTATCGTTATCTCCTTTTACTACTTTATATGCAGATCTTGAGATTTCTTCTGAAACTTCAGAAAACTTGTTTCCCATAAAACGCTTTACAGAAGCAATTGTTTTGGTTGGGTTTGTTACTGCTTGTCTTTTTGCAGGATCTCCTACTTTACGCTCTCCTCCATCTACGAATGCTACAATAGACGGTGTTGTTCTTTTTCCTTCTGCATTAGGAATTACCACTGGGTCATTCCCTTCCATTACAGAAACGCATGAGTTGGTTGTTCCTAAGTCAATTCCAATAATCTTACTCATAATTATGTTATTTATTTATGTTGTTAATTCAATTTTACAATATGGATTAGTCAATATGTATGCCATGGGTTGCCTCTCTACAAATTGTCAGAAAATTCTGACAAGGTGTCAGAACTCCATAAAAACCACAAAAGAGACAGTGTTAAACTAAACAACTGTCTCTTTTGTAATATGTAATTTTAACGGCTATTACCTTGTAAATACCAAATCTGTTTCAGTAGATAGATTGGCATCAAACGCGTAATTCTCGTAATTAAAGCCTCTAAGACCTTCAAGCGTGTCAATGTTTTTGTCAATAATGTAGCGAACCATTAATCCTCTTGCTTTTTTTGCATGAAAGGAGATGATTTTTAGTTTGCCATCTTTGTAATCTTTAAAGTGAGGAGTAATTACTGGAACTTTTAACTGCTTTGGTTTTACCACTTTAAAATATTCGTTACTAGCTAAATTGACAAATATTTCGTTCTCTACTAATTCTTCGTTTAACTTTTCCGTAACAGTATTCCCCCAAAACTGATATAAGTTTTTGTGTTCCTCAACAGCTAATTTGGTTCCCATTTCCAGTCGATAAGGCTGCATCAAGTCCAAAGGTTTCAAGATTCCATACTGACCTGATAGAATTCTGAGTTTATCTTGTAAAACTTCTATCTGCTTTGCTTTTAAAGTGTAGGCATCTAAACCCGTATAAACATCACCGTTAAATGCAAATACAACCTGACGTGCATTGTCTTTAGTAAATGGCAAACCCCATTCTTGGTTGCGCTGCCAGTTCAACTCTCCTAACTTATCTGATATTTTCATCAATGCAGATAAATCTTTGGGAGATTTTTCTTTTAAAACTATATTTAATTTTTCTGCTTGCTTTAAAAATGCTCCTTGTGTAAATTTTTCTGTAGGCACCTCAGATTCAAAATCCAATGACTTGGCAGGGGATACAACTATTTTCATTATTAATTTATTATAAAATTAAAAATAGTTATTTATTCTTTCAATTCAACTAAAAAAAGTAAGTGAAACCATAACATAAATCAAAGAAATCAATTTTAAAAAGACAATAATCCTTATATTTGAAGGCAAAAATATTTTTATGAAAAATTTATGGCTTCTCATTCTTTGCCTCTTTTTATCTACTTACACTCCTTTTTACGCGCAATCGCATAACGGAGATTTAACTTTAACTACGCAAGAGGAAATAGACAATTTTAACTACACTGAAGTTAATGGGTCTTTGACTATTTCTGAAGCTACTCCTGGTGGTATTACAAACTTAGGGGGATTAGAGAAACTAGAACAAGTAAATAATAATTTTACTATAAGTAAAAACTCATCCTTATCCTCTCTAGAAGGCTTAAATTCGCTCACTTCTATTGGAATTAAAGATTCTATATACCAAGTGTCTTATAACTTTCCTCGGCTTATAATTGAGGATAATGAAAATCTTGTATCTTTAAGAGGCTTAAATGATTTAACAGAGGTAAAAGGTAGTATTTACATCACCAACAACAACTCTTTAGTTTCTTTTGAAGGGTTGAACAGTTTGACACAAATAGGACACCTTTTTTTTGTTTCATCAAATAACAGTCTAACTTCTTTTTTAGGTCTTTATAAACTAGAAAATATTGGTTCTGAACTTGATTTAGACAGAGATAATACTGGAGGACTTCTTATTTCAAACAATATAGAATTAAACTCTCTTAATGGATTAAATAATTTAAAAACTGTAATTTCTTTAAATATTACTGGAACTCCATTGCTAAAAAACTTTCAAGGATTAAACAGTTTAGAAAAAATATTTTTAGATTTTTCTTTATTCTCTTCTTTATCTACCTCTTTTATTGAAGAAAACGGTGAAATGGACGTTTTACTAGAATCTTTAGAAGGCTTGGATAATTTAACTGAAATTAAAAGAGATTTGACAATATTTGGAAGTCCACATTTAACAAGTTTAGATGGATTTAAAAAACTGACAACTGTTAATGGTAATATTCGAATTGGAGATAATAAAGCATTAAACTCTATTGCTACTGTAGAAAATATTCAAAACTTTAGAAGTACTATTACTATTTTTTATAATGATAACTTATTAGACTTTTGTCCTTTAAAAAATCTTCTTCCCACATTAACTTCTGAGCAGATTAGAATATACCATAATGGAAATAATCCTACTTACGCAGATTTAATTAACGATGAATGTGTTATTGATAGTGGAGATAACGGTAACGGTATTTTTGGAGGTAGTGTAACGCTTAGTAATCAACAAGAAGTTGATGTATTTAATTTTAATACAGTAACGGGTAATTTAACAATTGAAACCCCTAATATTAATAATATCAAAAACCTAAATAATCTTACTTCTGTGAAAGGAATATTTTCCATTAACGAGACCACTATTAGTTCATTAAATGGCTTGAGTAATTTAGCAAATACCAAATCAATAAATCTATCTAACAACACGCTACTTACCAATATAACTTACTTAAATAACTTAAATACTCTTTATTCATTAAATATTACCAATAACACAAATCTTAAATCACTTGGAGGGCTTGACAATATCCATACATGTCATTATCTAACCATAGTTTCCAATAAATATTTAGCCAACTTAAGTAACTTAAATAATATTACAGAATCAGATTATATAAAAATTGAAAAGAACGATCATTTAAAAAACTTAAACGGTTTAAATAATGTAAGTTCATTTATTGATCATTTATCTGTTTCCGACAACAAAAGACTATCGAGTTTAAGGGGGCTTGAAAACATCTCAACTGTATTATCTTATTTATTCATAGATGATAACCCTAGTCTTATTAGCTTAGAAGGATTGAATTCTTTAGAAGAAGTTGAACGTTTTTACATAAGAGGTAATCACTTATTAAGAACATTATCTGGTCTAGATAAATTAAATAAAGTAAATCGTCTATATATTGGATTTCTTTCAAAAGGTAACAACTCTTTAACATCACTGACAGGACTAGAAAACGTAACAAGTATCGATAGATTAGATATATGGAAAAATGAATCGTTAACTTCATTAAATGGTTTAAGAAAACTCAACAGTGTAAATTCTATTATAATCCGCAACAATGCTTTATTAGAAAACTATTGTGAATTATTACCTTTATATACAACTGAAGACTATCCCCGAGTAATAAATAAAGACTATCCTAGATTAATAAGTAGAGGAAACGGAGTTGATATTAGATATAATGATTTTGTTGAATATACCTTTTGTCAAAACAATAATTTTGACAGCGATAATGACAGTGTTACTGATGATAAAGATATTTGTTCTAACACACCTGAGGGAGTTAAAATTTATGCAGATGGCTGCCCTATCGGTGATATGGACAATGACAATGTATTAGATAGTATCGACCTTTGTCCAAACACCTCTTCGGGAGATAATGTTGACTCGCGAGGGTGTAGTAATAGCCAAAAAGATGATGACAATGATGGAGTACTAAATCCCGATGATTTATGTCCTAACACTCCTATTTTTGATATTGTTGACGAAAACGGCTGTACTAGAATCCTATCAAATGAATTATTTTTTAATTCAACTGACTCTGAAATCAGATTAACCATTGACCAATCTATATTAAGTATTGAATGGTCTGAATTTAAGAGCCTTAAACTATACAGCCTCCAGGGTAGGTTGTTGCTTCAATCTAGCACAAATCAAACAGCAATTGAAAATTTAAGTTCTGGTATTTACTTTTTAGAGATTTCTAGTAAAAAGAATTTAATACATAGAATAAAAGTTGCTAAATAATTTTGGAACAAAACAACTCATAAAAAAAAGGTTCGCTAAAATTAGCCAACCTTTTTTATAAGTTATGTAACGTGTGTTAAATCAATCTTTATTAGTTAACGTATAACCTTTCCATTTTTCTAGTACTTGCACCATGTCTTGAGGCACTTCAGAGTCAAACCTCATCATTTTTCCAGTAGTGGGATGTTCAAAACCTAATGTTTTTGCATGCAGAGCTTGTCTAGGAATTATCTTAAAACAGTTTTCTACAAACTGCTTGTACTTGGTATAGGTAGTTCCTTTTAGTACAGCATTCCCTCCGTAACGTTCGTCATTAAACAAAGTATGACCAATGTGCTTAAAATGGGCTCTAATTTGATGAGTTCTACCTGTTTCTAATTCACACTGCACCAAAGTTACATAAGTAAAACGTTCTAAAACTTTATAGTGTGTAACTGCAGGTTTTCCTTGATCTCCTTCTGGAAAAACATCTTGCTGCAATCTGTTTTTTAAATTTCTTCCGATATTTCCCTCAATCGTCCCTTCATCGTCCTTCACATTTCCCCATACAATGGCATGATACAAACGTTCTGAAGTTTTGTCGTGGAATTGTTTAGACAAATGAGCCAAAGCATGTTCTGTCTTAGCAACAACCAACAAACCACTAGTATCTTTATCAATACGGTGAACCAATCCTGGCCTACCATCAGCATTTTCTGGCAAATTTTTAAAGTGATGCATTAAAGCGTTTACCATGGTTCCATCGTAATTTCCGTGACCAGGATGCACAACCATTCCTGCAGGCTTATTAATTACAATTACTTCATCATCTTCATAAACTACATTTAAAGGAATATCCTCAGGTAATATCTCTGTTTCTCCAGGGGCAAACTCAAAAACTACTTTTACAACATCTCCTGGTTTAACTTTATGATTGGCTTTAACTACCTCATCGTTCACCAACACATTCCCATCTTTAACAGCCTGTTGTACTTTGTTACGAGTAACATTCATAATAAAATTCATCAAGAACTTATCAACTCTTAAAGGCTCTTGCCCTTGTTCTGCTGTAAAATTGTAATGCTCGTAATTCTGCTCCATTTCTGGTCCTATTCCCTCCATATTTATCTCAATTGTCCGTTACCAATAACGATATCTATCACAGACATCTTAGGCAACATATCTCCCTCTTTTAAGTCTTTTCCTTTAAATTTTAAACCTCTCACAACGGTTCCTATATCATCAACCTCTTCATATCCTCCTATATTAAAACCACTGTTAATAATCAGTTGTACTATTTCTTTTTTGGTACTTCCATAAAAAGATGGAATGGGAGCGTTTGCATAACCGTTAGGATTTATTGTTAAATATATTTTTCTTTTTTCTTTTACAATTTGTCCTGCTTCTGGTTGCTGCTCTAAAACGGTTTCTTTAGGAATTTCAGGATTGTAGCTTCCTGTTTCTAGTACTTCACAATCTAGTTTTAAATCTTCTAAAACTATTTTTACCTCCTCTAAAGTAAGTGCTGTTAAATTGGGTACTTCTATCTTTTGATCTTGATGTGTATACGATTGTAAAAATTTCATTACCCCAAAAACTAACAAAACACTAATAATCAATGCTGTTAATAAGCTCAGCAAAAAGTACTTACTCTTTAAGAAATGTAACAACTTCATTTAAAATTATTTTTGACAAAGATATAAAACCTAGATGCATGGATTTGAATTAATATTTAATATTTTTAGACCAAATTACACCTAATTATGAAACCGAATATAGCCATTATGATGGGAGGATATTCTAGCGAATATCAAATATCAATGATTAGTGGAAATGTTGTCTTTAACCATATTGACACTAATTTATACACTCCCTATAAAGTAACGATTACTAAAGATCAATGGTCTGTAGAAATTGAAGAAGGCTTATTATTGGGTATTGATAAAAACGATTTTTCTTTCGTGCACAATCAACAGAAAGTAAAATTTGATTGTGCATTTAATGTAATACACGGTACTCCTGGAGAAGATGGAAAAATGTTAGGTTATTTGGAAATGCTTGACATTCCTCACACCTCGGCTCCTAGTTACCAAATGGGATTAACCTTTAACAAAAGAGATTGCTTAAGTGTTTTAAAAAAGCAGGGGATTCACGTAGCAAAATCACTCTACTTTAACAAGGGAGAGACTATTAACAAACAAAGGGTTGTTGATGAGTTAGGGCTTCCTTTATTTGTAAAACCTAATAACGCTGGGTCTAGTTTTGGTATCTCCAAAGTAAATCAAATAGATGATTTTGAAGCTGCTTTAACCAAAGCTTTCAAAGAAGACTCTGAAATTTTAATAGAAGCTTTTTTAGAGGGTACAGAAGTGTCCATCGGAGTTATTAATTATCAAGGCGAAATTATTCCTTTACCTGCTACTGAAATTGTATCAGAAAATGACTTTTTTGATTACGAAGCCAAGTACGAAGGAAAATCTACGGAAATAACTCCTGCGAGAATTTCTGAAACTCAACTACAAAATTTACACAATGAGGCTTTAAAAGCTTACAAAGCACTTAACATGAGTGGTTTTTCGAGATCTGAATTCATTTTTATTGGAGACACCCCCTACTTTTTAGAAATGAACACTGTTCCTGGTATGACCACAGAAAGTTTACTACCGCAACAAGCGAAGGCTGCTGGAATACCGCTCGAAAAATTGTTGACGAACGCTATTGAAATGGCCACAAAAAAGTAATACCTTAAACTTTATGAAAAAAGCTGTATTCCCAGGATCTTTTGATCCTATTACTTTAGGTCATGTAGATGTGATTAATAGGGCTTTGCCTTTGTTTGATGAGCTCGTGATTGCCATTGGTATTAACGACTCCAAAAAGTACAAGTTTTCTTTAAAGGAACGTTTGTCTTTTATAGAAAAGACCTTTGAACATGTTTCAAACCTTAGTGTAATGACCTATACAGGCTTAACTACCGAGTTTTGTAAAGACATTAATGCCAATTTTATTTTAAGGGGACTTAGAAATCCTGCAGATTTTGAATTTGAAAAAGCTATTGCTATTACCAATAGAAAATTAACAGGTATAGATACTGTATTTTTATTAACGAGTGCAGACACCGCTTTTATAAGTTCTAGTATTGTGAGAGATATTATTAAGCACCACGGAGATTTAACAAAATTCGCTCCTCAAGCCGTAATTGATGGCATCAAATAAGAATTAGCTATCTAAAATAATTAAGCTATAAAGTATTTCTTTTTTGAAAGTCTTTTCTTAGGAGTAAAAATCTTATCAATTCTTTTCTTCTTCATAAACATTTTCTCAACCTCTTTAGTATTGACTTTGTTTATTCTTTGAATAGATTCTTTTAATTCGGGAACGACTTCGTTTATATTGTCCAATCCTTCAATTCCAGGGTTGTTAGAAAAGGCTAATGATGATATCATCATTGCTAATCCCAAAATTGTATTTCTTAAAAATCTGTCCATTGTTTTCTGTAAACTGCGTTGCAAATATACCTTCTCAACACCACCAAAAACATGTAGAATCAGTTAACTTATTGTTAACAAATTGTTAGTTGGCATTTCTGTTTTTTAGACATCCACTTTCCCATTCGAAACATTTAACACCCAATAACACCAATCTGTAAAAAAAATACTTTTGGGATAGTTTTACCCCCTTCCTATTCATCACACACACAATAAAAGTCTAGATTTTTCTAGCACTGCGTAACAAATACCTTTTCCATTGACCACAACATCATCAGTAGAAAAAAAAGGATTAGACGTGATATTTTTAGCCAATTGTAAGCTAACTTTAAGTAAAGCCTTTAAAAAAATATTATGTCGACCAAAGAAAACTTACAAAACGAAATTATTTCAAAATACATGGAGCACGTTTTAGAAAACGGAGAAGCTCCTAAATCAATTTACAGTTTTACGAAAACTTTAGAAATTGACGAGAAGGAATTTTACAATCATTACAGTTCGTTTGAAAGTGTTGCTAAAGATGTTTACAGTACTTTTTTTGACGAAACTTTAAAATTGATTAGTGCAGATGAAAGCTATCATGATTTAGATGCTAGAAATAAGTTGCTCGTATTTTATTTTACGTTTTTTGAAATGTTAACAGCTAACAGAAGCTATGTGATTATCACATTGAAAGAAAACAAAAATATTTTAGAAAAAATTAAACTATTAAACGCTCTTAAGGTAAAATTTAAGGAGTACGTGGCTTCGCTAGAAATAGATACTCTTGACTTTAAAAAAGAAGAAATTAACGAGTTTAATCAAAAGAGCTTAGAAGAGTTTAAATGGAAACAACTAGTGTTTACAATACAATTTTGGCTAGATGATACTTCTAACGGTTTTGAAAAAACAGATTTGTTTATAGAAAAATCTGTAAATGCAAGCTTTGATGTGATGAACCTAACTCCTATTAAAAGCATTATTGACTTTGGAAAATTCTTTTTCAAAGAAAAAATTAAACCTAACCTATAATATATGAAAACACTCGATAGCATACCTACAGGAAAAATACAACGCGCTTCCAAATTGATAAGCACGGGTGCCAAGGTGGGAATAAATTACCTAAAATACAACGTAGAGAAAACTGTTGGGAATGCTTCCGTTGCTAAACAGAATTTAGACAAAGCAAATGCCACGGATATTTATGATAGTTTAAAAGACCTAAAGGGGAGTGCTTTAAAAGTGGCTCAAATGCTGAGTATGGAAAAAAGTATGCTACCTAAAGCGTACGTAGAAAAGTTTTCTTTATCTCAATTTTCAGTTCCCCCTCTATCTTCTGCATTAGTTTTAAAAACATTTAGAAAATATTTTGGAAAAAGCCCAAGTGAAATTTACGATACATTTGATTTGAATTCTGTAAATGCAGCAAGTATAGGTCAAGTGCATAAAGCCACCTTAGATCAAAAAAAATTAGCTGTAAAAATTCAATATCCTGGAGTTGCCCAAAGTATTAGTTCAGATTTGGCTCTTGTTAAACCTGTAGCTATTAAAATGTTTAATATTAAAGGGAAGGGATCTGACAAATACTTTAAGGAAGTAGAAGATAAGTTAATTGAAGAAACCAATTATATTTTAGAAGTTAATCAGAGTATAGAAATTTCTGAGGCTTGTAAAGACATTCCTAATTTAAAATTTCCAAAGTATTATCCTGAGCTATCTACAGACAGAATCATCACTATGGATTGGATGACGGGAGTTCATCTTTCTGAATTTGAGATTGATCAAGTTGATGAGAGTACGAGAACCAAAATTGGTCAAGCCTTTTGGGATTTTTATATGTATCAAATTCACGTTTTAAAGAAAGTTCATGCAGACCCTCACCCAGGGAATTTTCTTATTTCAGAAAATTATGATTTGATTGCTCTAGATTTTGGGTGCATGAAGCAAATTCCTGACAACTTTTACATTCCATATTTTGAGTTGGCAGACCCAAAGGTAATTGATGACCCTGTTTTATTTAAAGAGAAATTATTCGAATTAGAAATTTTATTAGAAGAGGATTCTCAAGAAGAACTGTTCTTTTTTACTAGCTTATTTCACGACCTACTAAGCCTTTTTACGCAACCATTTCACGTGGAAACTTTTGATTTTTCTGATGAAGTTTTCTTTGGGAAAATTGCAGCCTTGGGAGAACGTTTTAACAACGATACCCAACTAAAAAACATGAATGGAAACAGGGGTTCTAAACATTTTATATACATGAATAGAACGTTTTTTGGTGTGTACAATTTAATGCACGATTTAAAGGCTAAAAATATTGTCATCAACAACTATAAAACTTTGTAAATGAAAACTTATACACACCAAGAAATTAAAGAGTTAGACCATATTTTTAAGATCAATCTAATCAACAGTGCAACAGGCTTTAAGTCTGCCAATTTGGTTGGATCTATTTCTGATAGCGGTATTGAAAATGTGTCTGTTTTTAGCTCTGTAGTACATATGGGTTCAGCTCCTCCGTTGCTGGGTATGATTTTTAGGCCTACAACGGTAGCGAGGAACACTTACGATAATATTAAAGAGAATGGTTATTATTCCATCAACCATATATACCAGAATATTATAGAAGATGCTCATCATACAAGTGCAAAGTATCCTTTTGAAATAAGCGAGTTTAATCAAACAGCGTTGACTCAGGAATTTAAGCCAGACAGTAAGATTCCTTTTGTTAAGGATGCACCTGTCCAAATATTGATGAAATATGCAAACGAATACGATATCAAAGAAAACGGAACCATTCTTTTAATTGGGGAAATTGTAAAACTATACGTACAAGAAGATTTGATACATCAAGATGGTTTTATTGATTTGGCAAAGGGAAAAGTAGTAACCATCAATGGTTTAGATGGATACGTAAAAACTGATTTAATTGAGCGTATCCCCTATCAACGACCCAAACCCATCAACAAGTAGACATAGATGATTGACACAAATCAACAATCGTATAGTAAATGCGCAAGCATCGTTATAAAAAATTAGATGTTATTTAAGATTCCTTTACCCTTTGTACTCATTGGTTATGACAGGAGTTTTAAACACATCAAAGCAACACAAAAATGAAAATACTAATTACAGGAACTACAGGTTATATTGGGCTAAGGCTCATTCCCGTTTTGTTGCAAAACAAACACGAGCTGGTTTGCTGTGTTAGAGATTTGAATAGAATTCCTGAGGACTACAAAGACCATAAACACATCACGTTTATAGAAGTCGATTTTCTGAAACCTAAAACTTTAAAAAACATACCTACTGATATAGGTATCGCCTATTATTTGATTCATTCCATGTCTAGTACCTCAACAAGTTTTGAAACTTTGGAGTCTAACTGTGCTAAAAATTTTAAGAAGTATATTGAAAAAACTCGATGTGAACAAGTCATTTACTTAAGTGGGATTGTAAATGACAAACATTTATCAAAACATTTAAGGTCTAGAAAAAGAGTTGAAAGTATATTGGGAAAGGGAACCTTTAATTTAACCACTTTCAGAGCAGGGATTATTGTAGGTAGCGGAAGTGCTTCTTTTGAAATTATTAGAGACTTGATAGAAAAACTACCTATCATGATTACTCCAAAATGGTTGAATACTAGAACGCAACCCATTTCTGTAACGGATGTAATTTCGTTTTTATCTAGAGCCGTACTTGTCAAAGAGCTATACAATCAGTCTTACGACATTATGGGACCAGAGGTACTCACCTACAAAGAAATGTTATTACAATTTGCCAAAGTAAGAGGATTTAAGAGATACATTTATACAATTCCCGTGATGACTCCCAAATTGTCCTCTTACTGGTTATATTTTGTAACTACTACAACTTATTCATTAGCAGTTAGTTTGGTTGATAGTATGAAGGTGGAAATTATAGGGAAACCTTCATACATCAACCAAATATTAAACATCACTCCTATTAGTTACCAAGAAGCTGTTAAAAATGCTTTTGTAATTATTGAGCAAAATGCTATTGTTTCTAGTTGGAAAGATGCTGTGAACTCTCCTATTCTAAGTGAGTCTTTAGGAAAACACTTGAACCCGCCACAATATGGTTGTTTTAAAGATATTAGGTCTAAACAAATTGTTGATGAAGAAAAAACCATATACAAAATATGGTCTATCGGCGGAGACACAGGCTGGTATTACGGAAATTTTTTGTGGAAGTTAAGAGGTTATATTGATTTGTTTTTTGGAGGTGTAGGACTAAGAAGAGGAAGAACTCACGTAGACAAAATACAAACAGGAGATGTTATAGATTTTTGGCGAGTTATTTATGCCAATAAGGAAGAAAAAAAACTACTGCTCTATGCAGAAATGAAATTACCTGGTGAAGCTTGGTTGGAGTTTAAAATTTTAAACAACAAACTTTTTCAGAGAGCCATTTACAGACCTAAAGGTGTATTAGGCAGACTTTATTGGTACGCAGTTTGGCCTTTTCACGGATTTATATTCAACGGAATGTTAAGAAATATTATTAACCCATAAAACCATAACAATATGTATAACAAAGAATCATTAGCTGTGGTTTGGTTAAAGCGCGATCTTAGATTGCAGGATAACGAAGCTATACAAAACGCAATTAGAACTGGAAAAAGAGTATTACTCCTTTTTGTGTTCGAAGAATTTTTGATTAAAGATCCTCATTACGATAAAAGACATTGGGATTTTATTAAAGAATCTATCAGAGATATTAACAAGCATTTATTGCCTTACAATTCTAAAGTATTGGCGGTAAATTCTGAGCTGGCTGCAACCATTAATCAATTGCAACAGTTTTATAATATTAGAGATTTGTTTTCCCATCAGGAAACAGGATTGATGTGTACTTATCATAGGGACTTAAAAATTAAAAGGTATTGCCATAATAACCTTATTGAATGGACAGAGAGCATTTGGAATGGTGTACTAAGAGGAATAAAAAACAGAAAAGGCTGGGTTGGAAAGTGGAAAGAATATATGGAAGCTCCACAGGCTCCTTTTCACCCAAAAAACCAGTTATTAACCATTCACGAGGTTGAAGAACTAGAAAAACAATTCTCCGCTACAGATTTATCTACCCCAGAACAAAGTCTGATACAAAGAGGTGGAATCACAGAAGCGTTAAAATACCAAAATACTTTTTTTAAGGACAAGTATTTAAATCCTAAAAAAGAGAAAGACAACACTCAAATAGAATCTTGTAGTCGATTATCTCCTTATTTAGCTTGGGGAAATTTATCAACAAGAGAAGTATGGCAATCTTCTAGGGCTATTAGGCCTTTGAGTAAAAACAAAAAAGATTTAGATGCTTTTATGGCCAGATTAAAGTGGCAAGCTCATTTTATACAAAAGTTTGAAATGGAGCACACCATGGAAGAATCTAGTATCAACCGAGGGTATCAAATGTTAAAGAAAAATATTTCTCAAAAATATCAGGAGGCATGGGAACAAGGACAAACAGGAGTTCCTATGATTGATGCTTGTATGAGATGTATGAACCAGACAGGGTATCTTAATTTTAGAATGAGAGCCATGATTGTGTCTTTCTTTACACACTTACTTTGGCAACCTTGGCAGGAGTGTGCTGTGTACTTATCTAAAATGTTTATCGATTTTGAACCAGGAATTCATTTTGCACAAGTACAAATGCAAGCCGGAGAAACTGGTGTGAACACCTTGCGCATTTACAATCCTGTAAAAAATGGACACGAGCTAGATGCCAATGCTGATTTTATTAGAAAGTGGGTACCTGAATTGGCTCATTTGCAAACCAAACACATCCACGAACCTTATTTAATGACTCCTTTAGAGCAAGGATTATTTAATTTGAAATTGGGGATTGATTACCCACATCCTATCATCGATTTAAAAGCAAACAGAAAAAGAGCTAGTAAAATATTATGGGAAATGAAAAATGACCCAATGGTGATGGAAGAAAACGATAGAATTTTAGGGAAACACACCAATAATGATTCTTTACACCATGCTGTATAACACTACTTATAAAAACAATGATATAAAAAATGCTATTGATGCCATTGTTGGTAAACCCTACTCGTTTTTAGATAGAATCAAACTAAAAAGAGTGGGCTCCCAACGAATGATTGTTGAAGAAGTTTCTCCAAAATACTATTCCTATTTAAATACGGTAGGAGATGTGAACTACATTAACATTGAATTAAGACCTAAAGGTATTTTAGTTCATCTAACGCAAGCCTTAAATAGATTTTCTTGGCCGATAGCTTATCACTACCTATCAATTTTTGATAGCAATTTACTGAGTATTCATGCCCAAGGGAATTACATCAAAATAAGAAAAGACGATAGATACAACAGCAATCTAACTTTCATCAAAAAAATATTAGCGCTTAAAAGCAACATGTCTAATCACTTTTATGAATAACAAACACGCATTAACAGAAACACAAATAGACCGAGTTATAGAAATGGCTTGGGAAGATAGAACTCCTTTTGAAGCTATTAAGTTTCAGTTCGACTTATCAGAGCAGGAAGTCATAGAGCTGATGAGAACAGAGATGAAAAGTTCTAGCTTTAAAATGTGGAGAAAACGAGTACAAGGTAGAGCTACCAAGCATTTGAAAAAACGAAGTTTTGTAAAGGGTAATTTTAAATGCAGCCTACAGAGAAATATTACGCAAAATAAAATATCAAAAAGATAAATATATGTCTACATACTTAATTATAGGAGCCTCATCAGGAATTGGAAAATCTACTGCAGAAGCGCTTGCGAAACAGGGCCATCAGGTAATAGGAACTTATTATAAAACTAATGTTGAAAATTTTGAAAACGTTGATTACCATCAACTGAATGTTTTAGATGATGAATTAAATTTGTCCGCGTTGCCAGATGCTTTAGACGGTATTGTGTACTGTCCGGGCAGTATTAATCTTTTGCCTTTTGCTAGAATTAAACCTGAGGATTTTTTAAGTGATTATAACTTGCAAGTCATTGGAGCTATCAAAGTCATACAGGCTTGTGTTAAAAAATTAAAAAAAGGAGTGAATCCTTCTATCGTAATGTTTTCTACTGTAGCGGTTCAAAACGGTTTTAATTTTCATTCGCAAGTAGCAGCATCCAAAGGAGCTGTAGAAGGATTAACTAAAAGTTTGGCAGCAGAGTTATCACCAACGATAAGAGTTAATTGTGTGGCACCGTCTATCACTAATACACCTTTAGCAGGTAAGTTATTAGGAAACGATGCTAAAATTGAAGCCAATGCCCAAAGACACCCTTTGAAAAAAATTGGAGATCCTAAGGATATTGCCAATATGGTTTCTTTTTTATTATCAAACAACGCTAGTTGGATTACAGGACAAATTATACATGTAGACGGAGGAATGTCTACACTTAAAATATAAAATTCGTATAAAATGATTGCAATCTTAAAACAACTTCCGATTAAAATTTTACAAGGAAAACATCAGAAACTTGTTTCACAAGCTTTAACGTACTTAGGAACAGACAAAGAATTGTCCTATTACAAAATTCAAAAAGCCGAAAGGGTTGCAACCACCATACAAAATATAAAAAAATTTAATCCTTGGTAAAACTCAACGAATTATGTTTTCATTCTTAAGAAAGAAAAGTCCTTTAGAAAAACTAGAGGAACAGTATAAAAAATTACTTAAAGAAGCTCATCAGTTATCTACGGTTAATAGAACGCAGAGTGATGCAAAAATTGCTGAAGCAGAAAAGATTGCTTTGGAAATAGAACAACTAAAAAAATAGCATCATGGCATTTTATCAATTAAAAAGTGAGCAGTTTATCAACGCGAGCGTTGACGAGGTTTGGGACTTTATGTCTTCACCCAAAAACTTAAAAGATATTACTCCCAAACACATGGGTTTTGACATTACTTCTGATAATAAGGATGAAAAGATGTATCAAGGGATGATCATTAGCTACATCGTAAAACCTATGCTAAACATTCCAACTACTTGGGTTACAGAAATTACGCACGTTGTAGATAAAAAGTACTTTGTTGATGAGCAACGCATCGGGCCTTACAAGCTATGGCATCATCAGCATATCATAGAAGAAAGAGATGGTGGAGTTTATATGAAAGATATTGTTACTTACCAGCCTCCTTTTGGGTTTTTAGGAGCCATTGCAAATAGCCTATTTATTAAAAAACAGCTTAACAGTATTTTTAAATTTAGATTTGCTGCTGTAGACAATAAATTTAACTAATACACGACACAAAAAGTATTAATGAATCTTAATACTTTTTGTGTTTTCAATTTCATATTTTTGAACAAACAACATAAAAATATGTCAACATCTCCTTTAGTAAGATTTTGGAATTTAATTAATCAATATAAAAAACCTATCCGACTCATATACTACTACGCAATTATGAGTGGAATAGTAAACTTATCTTTACCTTTAGGAATACAAGCCATTATAAACTACTTGCAAACTGGAGAATTAACCACTTCTTGGATTGTATTAGTAGTTTTTGTGTTAATTGGTATTGCTATATCTGGTAAAATACAAATCAACCAGCTAAGAATTGTAGAGGACATTCAACAAGATATTTTTGCTCGTTCTGCTTTTGAATTTGCGTTTAGAGTTCCCAAAATTAAACAACTTAGCTTAGATAAAATTCATGCTCCAGAACTTGTCAATCGTTTTTTTGATGTCTTGACCATTCAAAAAGGAATGCCTAAAATACTAATCGATTTTTCTTTAGCCGTATTCCAAATTGTTTTTGGTTTGCTATTACTTACTTTTTACAGTTCTTATTTTGTTTTTCTAGGAGTAACATTGGTTTTAATTATCTATTTAATTTTTAAAATAACGGGACCCAAAGGTTTAGAAACTAGTATTAAAGAAAGCAAGTACAAGTATAATTTAGCACATTGGATTGAAGAAGTTGCAAGCAATGCAAAATCCTTTAAAGTTCACAATAAAGGAAATTTACACTTGAATAAAACTGATGATATCAATATTAATTACTTAGAAAGTAGAGAAAAACACTTTAACATATTAATTAAACAATTTGTTTTATTTATTGGTTTTAAGGTTTGGGTAGCTGCTGGTTTATTATTACTTGGGGGATATCTTGTTTTTCAGCAACAAATGAATATTGGTCAGTTCGTAGCTTCTGAAATTATTATTATTTTGATTATCAATTCTGTTGAAAAAGTCATCAGAATCATGGAAACTATTTACGACGTATTAACTGCTTTAGATAAAATTGGTTACGTAACAGATTTGGAATTGGATAAAGAAACCGGATCAGGTGACTTGACTACAAAAGAGGGATTATCCGTTAAAGTTGATGGCATAGATTTTATGTATCCTAATGAGGATAGTTACTTGTTTCAAAACTTGTCTTTTGATATTGAATCTGGAGAAAAAGTTTGGTTAAAGGGAGATACAGGTTCAGGTAAATCTACCTTACTAAATATTTTGGCTAGAATTCACGATGCCAACAAAGGTGAAGTTCTTATCAACGATAGACCAATAGGGTTTTATAAAAGAGAATCTTATAACGAGCATATTAGTTTTATCAATCCAAACACAGGGTTGTTTGAAGGAACCATTGAAGAGAATATATTGTTGAATAGAGAGATTGACCAAAAAGTGTTAAGTGATGTTTTAGATGCTTTACAATTAACTGAATATATTTCGAAACTCAAATCTGGAATTAAAACTGAGGTAGATTCTGAAGGTAGAAGAATGCCTAGGAGTATTATCCAAAAAATTATTTTAGCTAGATCTTTGGCAGGCTCTCCAAAGTTGTTGTTGCTGGAAGACCCGTTACAGTTTATTGACGAAGATGAAAAGAAAAGTATTATAGATTATATCATGAATCCTAATAAAAACTGGACTGTTATTGTAATTGCAGACCACTTGTACTGGGCTGACAAATCTAATCAAATTATAAAACTATAAGCTCATGTTAAACATATCAGAAAACAGCATAGGCAAATTAGTTAGAACTAACAGCTTTAAATCTTTTAGGTTTTTAAAAAGTAAAGATCACAGCAAACAAAGGATGTACTACGGTATTGTACTTTTAATACTACTTATTATTGTTGTATTTGTGCCATGGACTCAAAATATTAAAGGAAAGGGTTATGTTACTACCCTTTTACCAGAGCAAAGACCTCAGCCTATACAATCTATCATTTCTGGTAGATTGGAAAAATGGTATGTGAGAGAAGGTAATTACGTAAAAAAAGGGGATACATTAATATATATTACGGAAGTAAAAAATGACTATTTTGATCCTAATTTAGTTCAGAGAACACAAGAACAAGTAAATGCTAAGTCAGAAAGCATTACCTCTTATGATGATAAAGTAATTGCTTTAAGAGCACAACTCGCATCTATTAGAGAAAGTAGGTTGCTAAAATTAGAACAGGTTAGAAATAAAATTATTCAGACCAAAAACAAAATCAGCATTGACAGCATTGATTTGAATGCGTACAAAATAAAGTACGATATTGCTGTTAATCAATACAATCGAACTAAAGAGCTGTATAATCAGGGGCTAAAATCTTTATCTGACTTACAAGAAAAAGAACTTAAACAACAAGAAGTTTATGCCAATTATTTATCTCAACAAAACAAGTTAGAGAATCAAAAAAATATGTTGATTAACTTTAAACTAGAGTTATCATCAACAGAACAGGACTATAATCAAAAGATAGCCAAAACCAATTCCGATATTCAAAGTGCTTTATCCGCTAAGTTAGAGGCTACTTCAAACACTTCTAAACTTAGAAATCAGTTGAGTAATTACGAGCAAAGGCAAAATCTCTACTATATTACCTCTCCTACCAACGGGTACATCACAAAAACCATTAAAAAAGGTACAGGACAGTTGATTAAGGAAGGAACTGACATTTTAACCATCATGCCTTCTAGCTACGATTTAGCTGTTGAGGTGTATGTTAAACCTCAAGATTTACCACTCTTAAAATTGAACGATCATTCCCGATTGCGTTTTGATGGATGGCCTGCATTGGTTATTAGCGGTTGGCCCGAAAAATCTACAGGTATATTCTCTGGAAGAATTTTTGCGATTGACCAGCATATCAGTGAAAATGGCAAATACAGAGTTTTAATAGCACCAGATTTAAATACCAAACCATGGCCCGAAAATTTGAGAGTGGGAACTGGTACTTATACATTTATCTTACTAAAAGATGTTCCCGTGTGGTACGAATTATGGCGTAACTTAAACGGATTCCCTCCAGACTTTTATAGATCTGATGAAGAGAAGCAAGACGGAGAATCTAAAGAAATAAAGAAAAAAGCACCTATAAAATCGGTAAAGTAATGGACAAAATTATTTGGATATTTATAGTGTTATTTTCTTACAAAGCTGTAGCTCAAGATACGCTTGTCAACGTGCTTTCATACAAGGAATACATCAATAATATTATTAATGAACATCCTCTTTCTAAAAGTGCACAACTAAAAGAAAAGGTTGCCAAAGCAAGACTGTTAAGTGCCAAAGGTGAATTCGATCCCACATTGGCTTCTAGTATAGATCAAAAGCAATTTAAAGGACTTGAGTACTACAACATATTTAAAAATAAAGTGAGTATCCCCACTCCTATTGGGGTAAATGTTACTGGTGGTTTTGAAAATAATAGTGGTGTGTTTCTAAATCCTGAAAATAATATTTCTGGAGCTGGATTGTGGAGTGCTGGTTTAGAAGTTGATGTAATTCAAGGCCTTTTGGTGAACACGCGAAGAATAGCCTTGAAACAATCGAGAGTTTATCAAAATATAGCACAGCAACAGCAACAGCAGCTGTTAAACGAATTGGTATACAACGCTTCTAAAGCTTATGCAGAATGGCAACAATATGCATCAATTTATCAAACCATGCTATTGAACGTTGGCTTAAGCGAGTTGTATTTAAAGAACACAAAAACATCTTTCTCTAATGGAGAAAAAACTGCGATTGATACTTTAGAAGCGGGTGTGTATTTGCAAAACAGTAACATCCAACTTTTAAAATACAGACAACTACTTGTCGAAAAAAAAATAAAGGTGGAAAACAATTTATGGTTAGACAATAATCCTGTAGGATTGAAAGATAATATTGTACCTGAAAACGATATTATACCTCACAAATCCGATGAAATTGTGTTAGAGGACAACTTGGATAGTATTCCAATTATTGCAGAAAAAATAGGTAAAAGAGATGTTCTAATCCTAAAGCAACGATTGAATAGAGAAAAGCTTAAGCCTAAGTTAAAGTTAAAATACAATCAGTTATTTAGTACTAAAAGAGGTGAAGTATTTGACCCTATATACGATGTGGATGATTACAAGTGGGGAGCGAGTTTAACCTTACCTATATTTTTTAGAACAGCGAGAGGAAAATATAGAGAAAGTAGGTATAAAGTAGAAGAACTTAACTACGACATCGCTTATAAAAGAACTGAAATTCTAAATAAAATAGCTGCGAATAAGCAAAATCAAGTCGCATTAATTGATCAAATAATCCTTCTAGAGCAAAATATTAACGGTTACGAAAAACTTTTAAATGCTGAAACCACGAGATTTGAATATGGAGAAAGCTCTCTATTTTTAATTAACAAAAGACAGGAAAAATTGATTGAGTCGAAATTGAAATTGTTAAGTACGCAAAACAAATTAATTACCAATTACTTAGATTACCTTTTACTTACCAATAGAATTATACCCAACGACTAAATAATATGATAAAAAAAATCGTTCTATTTATCATCATCAACTTTACTGCTTTAGGTGTAGGTAGTATCTTTACAAAATCCGGAGTTTCATCTGAATGGTATACGATGCTTAACAAAGCTCCGTGGACTCCCCCTGGTTATATGTTTGGTATCGCATGGAGTACAATTATGGTTTTGTTTGCTGTATATGTGAGCTACTTGCTTAAATATCAAAAATCCAAAGAAATTATTGGACTGTTCGTTTTACAGTGGATTTTAAATGTAAGTTGGAATCCCGTATTTTTTTATTTCCAAAACACCCATTTAGGGCTTGTTATTATTCTTTCATTACTAGTTGTCATTACTACTTTTCTATTTCGTTACGTACAAATACTTAAGGCCAAATCGCTATTGATTCTCCCTTATTTTATTTGGTTGATGATTGCTTGCTCTTTAAACTTATATATTGTATTAAACAACTAAGCAGACCACCTTACTTTGATTCGTATCGAGTTAACTTTTACTGATAACATACCGCATTTACAATACAAATTCACCTTTTGTAAGTCTACACTATATTACTTTTAGTTGTTGATGAAGAAAGTTAAAACAGAAGATGTACGTCTGTTCCGCTGAAATACTGCTAGAACTTTTACATTAAAAATCATTCAAGATAACCATCTTAAAAATAGATAACTTTATTTCTGACTTGACTTATACGATGTAATGAATTTTAATTATAAAATGCAAAGTCACATGCGTTAGAGTACAATTGATGCTCCAACAAACTATTGCAAGTATCGATTAAGACTAGAGCACTCATCATAAAAAATAAAGGTCAGCATTTACGCTGACCTTTATTTGTTCGCTCATGGAACGATTAAAATAAATTTATTTACAGAACTATTTTCTTTGTTATAGTTGCTTTCTTAGTTTTAATTTTAATAATATAAACTCCGCTGGTTAAGCTTGTAGCATTAACTATGGTACTACTAGAACTTGTTTCCATTGTAGCATCTAATAAAATTTCTCCAGTTAGGCTATATAAATTTATTGTATCAATATTGTCATCCTCTAAAACAACAGAAATAATTCCCTCTTCTGTTTTAATTACTGTTTTAGTACTCGTTGTTTCATCTACAACAGTGGCATTACTTAGAGTTTCCTCCGTTTTGAACACCAAACTGAATCTATCATTATATTCTCCACTTTCCAAATTTACCTTATAAATATCTTCGTGCAAGTCTGTTAGTGTTTTTGCTGTATCATCATACAGGTAAGCACGTCCTTGTAAATTTTCTGTACCGTCTAACTTAAAGGTGATTTCCTTTTCCGTATCGATAGAAACACCTATAGGTAATTCTAAATCTTCGCTTTCAAACGGAACACTTGTAATAATAAACCTGTTATATTCAGTTTCTCCAGGTAGTCTCCAATAAGCATCGTCGTTATTATAGTCAAACATATAAGCATCTTTACCTGCTTCTCTTTCCATAACTCCTCCTTCTAGAGCTGTAACTAGTTGTCTATGAGAAATAACACCACTTTCTTTAGTGTACTCAAACCCTACACGAACAATAGCCCTTAGAGATTTTAATTCTTTGGTCTTAAAGAAGTGTCTACTTCCGTCATAAACTATTCCGTCTCTCAAAGCATTCGTGAACTGTACGTTACCCCCACTACTACCTCCTACTACGACAAAACCTTGACCTGGTTTTATAAATTCGGTAGGTGTTGTCGTTCCAGAAACAGGATCGTTACTTTGGTTGATAGCGGCTACTTTAATACCATTCACAATCGTAGCATAGCCACCAATATCGTCTCTTTCTCCTGCTGCATGTTCATCTCCTACAGGTTGTTCCCAAAGATAAACTGTCCCGTCAGTTATATTGGATGCCAACATCGTACTGTTAAATGTGTCAATATTAATAGTAGATGGGTATGGATTACCTGTTAGTAAAATTTCATCTATACCAATGGGAACGTTAATCTCTCCATTGTTAGGAGTTCCTATAAAACTATATTCGCTAACGACTCCAGTTCCTTTAATTGTATATCCTAAACCAGATATTAAATTTCTAGTTGGCGACAACGGACGAAAATCTGAAAAATTATTTAAATAGTTTAACCACTTTCTACTCAACGTGCTTTCTGAACCGTCTACAAAGTTAATATAGCTAATATTTCTAGTATCTGTTAAATTCGGTCCGATGCTAAACTTAACATTATTAGAAATACTGTAGGTTCCACTTGTATTTACTGGAGAAGTCATAAAGTTATATCTGTAAATAGATGTTCGAGTTTCTCCAACAATCTTGTACAACGATCCGCTACCCAAGTTTGTGTCAGTAGTCGTCTGAACTAATTCTGATGTTCCTCTTAAATATAAATCTCCGTCTAATACCAACTGATCTGTTTTGATAAAATGATCAGTAGGTACAGTTAACACAGCTCCTGTATTAATTTTTAAACAGGCACATTCAAAGTCTTCCGAAAGAGTAACACTGTTTTCTATTACCACTCCTTTGGTATCGTCATTAACACCTGCTGCATTTCCGGCACCAGTTCCCCCTGACCAAGATCCATCATAAACAATGTCGTAAGTACAATCTACGATTGCAGATTGTATTCTATCAACATATACAATATCTCCCGCCTGTAAATTAGTCATTTGAATACCATACCTGAACTGTCCTGTTGAATAAGAAGCATCTGGAGTTACGTTAAAAGTAATTTTTTCCCAAGAACCGTCTGTTTGCGTAGTTGTAATATTCTCACTCTTAGAAGTTAAATCACCATCCACCAAAGTAGTTCCAGTTCTGAATTGACCTTGTATAGTTACTAAAGGTGAACTTAAACCAGATCTTACCACTTTAACCCACATGGAAACTCTCAAAGTTTTATTTAAAGTCTCTTGAAAATTATGAATGTAGGTATTTTCTACAAAATGCGTATCAGTTGGTGTCGCTGTGTAAGTATGTGCTAAACTTTGTATTCCTTCGTTAACTTCCGTGTCACTTACTTGTACGTTAGCGTAAGGCTTACTTTCTGGCGACCAAACAGTACTAGAACCAATCAAATCATCAAAACTTGGATTTTGTACAAAACCATCAATAGAGGTGTTATAAAACTCTATTGAATCAAACGAAACTTTTGTATCCGTAGTCCAGCTTCCAGAAGTATCTGTAACTAGTATCGCGTAATCAGAATTAACTCCATTCCATCTCGTTTCATCTAATTCAAAATTATAGGTTTTAAAATCAGTATCGTTAGCAGTAATTATATAATCTAAATTAGCCCATGAACTAGCTCCAGAAGGTCTACATCTAATTCTTAAAGTAGTACCAGCCGTCTCGTTTTTTAATACAACCTTAACAAACTTAAATGCATCTGCATTAAAACCAGCTCCCCCAAGATTTAAATTTGTTGGTGGATACATAATTGTATTCTCGGTTAAAGTATTTCCAGGATTAGGTGTATCATCATCTTCCTTTGGACTTACGATAGCCAAACCTGTATTAGGTCCTGAACCTGCATCAAAATTGATTTCTGTTGCAAATATGTTGGGCGAGTTTCCAAAACTTGTCCACCCCTCAAGATCAGAATCGAAAGTAATAACTTCTCTTTCTTCAATAATATTATTTATGGTCAGGGTCACTGTTTCAACATCTGTATTTCCAGAAGCATCCGATGCCGTAACATCAAAAGTATAGGTTGACTTTACGTCGTAATCTGGATTTTCTATTAATATTACTTGTCCGTTTGACGGATTTATAGAAAAAGAGGAAGCATCAGTCCCACCAATACTATAATTTGTTACCGCAATATTATCTGTAGCTGTAGCAGTATAAACTAATTGACCCGATCCGGTTTCTTCATCAATTGCAGTTGCTGTGTTGCTTGAAACAATCACTGGACTTTCCGTATCGGGAGGCGTAATCGTTGCTGAAAAGTTATCTACAAATACAACATCTCCAGAATTTAAGTTCGTTACATTCGATGGTACGGCACTGTCATAATTAATAGCAAACCAAAATGTTAGAGCATCAAAAGCACCATTGGTAACGGTCATATCAAAAGTTAGTTCTTCCCACTCCATAGCTGTGTTTGTTGTAGTCACATTTGTAATTGGAAAAGGACTTACGTTAGATCCTCCGTTAACGGTTCTAACTCTAGAACTTACAACAATTGGGTCTGTTCTATTTGTTTTAACCCACATTTTTACTTGTACAACCGTATTTACAGGAAACGCACTTGCATAGGTTTCTTGATAAGTAGAGAAAGACCAAAAAATTCCAGACTCGGCTTCATTAACGCCAGAGGTACCAGGATCATCTGGTGTGTCAATTGCATCCGAAGTATAAGTTATTCTCAAACTTTTATCACCTGATTGCGCTTCAGAAGTAGTGATATCCCTTACTGCAAAAGACCTAGACCCCACATGAGGATCACCTGCTGCATCTTCAAAATCAGGATTGATAATGAACTCTGAAAATGTACTTGGAGGTATAGAAGTTAAGAACTCAACCTCATCTACAAAAAAGTTGCCTTCCGTAGAAATGTTTGCCCCATTGTTTCTAACTAAAACGTCCAAATCTTGTACGGTGCCACTCCAATTGGTGGAAGAAGACATATCAAAATAAGTATCTGTGTATTCAGTTCTATTTGCTTCTATGGTCTGGCTAACCTGACTAATTGGATTGTTTTTATCAATATCTTGAAAACCTTGAACTCTTAATTGAGTTGCATCGGTTCCGTTCTTATGTCTAATCCTTATAAATTTATAAGTATCTGCATCTATACCTGCAACTTCCAATCCAAAATTTGAATTTACACTTGCTCTATCAAGAACCAAAGCTCCATCATTGCTAATTCCTTCTGTTGCATCATAGGTAACATCACCCGAACCAGCACTCACCGTACCATTGGACCAAAAACTAAGATCTGTATCGAAAGTATATAAAATTTGAGGTGTAAAATTGATAACTACAGTTCTTGTTACTTGAGTAGCGGCATTAGATTCTGAATCTACTACATCATAAGTTATTTTATAGACACCAGGGGTATTTGGGTCTACGGTATCACCTCCCACAATAATTCCTGCGGAAATGTCACCGTCTAAATTATCGTTAGCTGTTGCTCCTGCATCAGTATAAGAACCAACCAAATAATTCTGAGTAACATCTCCTCCGTTTAGAGTGATAACTGGTGCTGTGGTATCTCCAGGTGGAGCACTTACAAATTCTACTTCATCTAAATAAAACTTGTCTTCTCCGGGCTGTCCAAAGTTTAATCTTACTTGAAAGTAAAAGTTACTTGGAGTACCAGACCATCTTGTAAAAGAAGAAACATCCAAATATCTTACAATATAGCCTCCCATACTTGTAGGAATATTAAAAGCAATGGCTCCACCTGAGTTGTTCACAATAGTTTCGGAAGAACCATTTAGTCCTCCTATCCTTAGCTGAGTACCAGGGGTGTTGTTTCTAAATCTTATTTTTATGTACTTGTTAGCTGTGGCATCAATAGCTAAATCTGAAGCTGCAGTTCCTTTGACACCAAAATTGGCATTGTCTGATGTTCTGGTTAATGCTAATGCACCATCTACTCCTTCACTGCCTTCATAGGATACAGTTCCTAAAGAACCGAAATTTGTGTTCCATCCTTCCAAATCTGTATCAAAATTGACAGATTGTGCATTCGCTAGACCACTCACTAAGATTAGCGTGAGAAATAAATACTTGATTACTAGTTTTTTCATAATTAATAATTAATTAAATAGGGGTTGTTAGTTTCACTAAAGTTATAATTAAAAAATGCTAACTAAACAGTCTATGTTGTTTTTTTTTCAAAAATATCGTTTTTTTATCAATTATTTTTGTTAATTCTTAAAATATGACTGTAAAAAGTTAAATTTGCACCATGCCAAAAAGAGAACGAAACAAATTTGTAAAAAGAGGTGAAATCATCTCAATTACTATTGAAGATTATGCCTTTGGAGGAAAAGGTATTGGACGCATAAGAAATGATGAGGGGGAGTTTGTGGTATTTGTACCCAACACATTACCTGGACAGACGGTAAAAGCGCAAATAAAAAAAACGAGTAAGAGATATGCTGAAGCTAAGTTGTTTGAAGTTTTATCTTATTCTGAGCAAGAAACTGAGGTTCCTTATCAAACAATTCCTGGAGCCCCATATATAAAACTCCCTATAGATATACAGCATCAGTACAAGAAACAGAGCACATTAGAATTGTTTAAACGCATTGGTAAAGTAGATCATATAGAAGATTTATTTGATGAGTTTATTTCTTCTCCAGAGGTTTTTCATTATCGTAATAAAATGGAATATGGTTTTTCTGCCATAAGATATGATTTTGAACAAAAGACTGACGTTGATGAATTTGCTTTGGGCTTTAAAAAACGAGGAACTTGGTGGTGTACAGAAAATTTGGATCAAGATTCTGGATTGTTTGATGAACAAGTAGAAAATAACTTGAAATTAATTAGACAGTACTGTATAGATTCTGGTTTAGAGGCATGGCACGCTCCTCAGAAAAAAGGTTTTTTTAGATATTTTGTCGTACGTAAAACCTACAAAACCAATCAAATTCTATGTAATTTGGTAACAACTTCAGCACAACTATCTCATTTTGATATGGATGGATTTGTGAAGTTACTCAAAGATATTTTTGGAGATAGAATTGCTGGTTTGATTCACACAACCAATGATGAAATTGGAGATAGAACACTTGCAATTACTGGAAACGAGAGGTTAATTTTTGGACAGGATAGAATTATTGAAAACTTACTGGGGCTAGATTTTGAGATCTCTATGAAGAGTTTTTTCCAAACCAACCCAAAATCTGCAGAAAAACTGTACGCTAAAGTAATTGATTACGCATTAGAAAAGGAAGAAACCATAAATGGTAAAATTGTGATGGACTTGTTTTGCGGAACAGGAACAATAGGACAAATTTTGGCTTCTAAAACTACCGATACCAAAATAATTGGTGTTGATATTGTACAAGATGCTATTAATGATGCCAAGAAAAATGCCAAAAGAAACCACGTACAAGGAGTAGATTTTTATGCTGCTGATGTAGGAAAATTTCTACAAGAATACCCACAATACATTGGCGAAATAGAAACAATTGTTTTAGACCCGCCTAGAGCAGGTATTGCTCCAAAAACGTTAAAAAAAGTAATTCAAATCGGAGCTAGTAGAATGGTTTATGTTTCCTGTAATCCTGCAACGCAAGCAAGAGATACCGAAACTTTGATGCTGGCTGGTTACAAAATATCTAAAATGAGTTTGGTGGACCAATTTCCACATACTGCTCACATAGAAAGTATTGTACTTTTTGAAAGATAAAAGTATAAAGAACCTCCCAGTTCGGAAAGCCTCATTTTATATGAGGCTTTCTTTATAGATTAATTTTGTCTATTTCTAGTATTGACATATCGGGAATATCATACAAAGACATTTTTCCTATTCTAACTCTGATCAATCTAAGCACCGGAAAACCCATAGATGCAAACATTTTTCTTACTTGCCTAAATTTTCCTTCTGTAATTGTAATACTCGCCCATGATGTGGGTCCGTGTCTATCATCTCTAACTCCTTTTCTTCTCTTGGGTAAATTGTCAGGCACCGCTATTATCTCGGATTTACAAGATAGGGTAGTGTAGTTTTCTTTCCCAACACTTATCTCAACTCCGGCGTTTAATCGCTCTAAAACCTGTGAGTCTAATAAGCCATCTACTTGAACATAATATTCTTTTTCAACTGATTTAGAACGGACTCTTTCACTTTCCTTTCCACTAGTAGTTAATATCAATAATCCCTCGCTGGGTTCATCCAAACGTCCAATAGCCATAGTCCCTTTGGGAACAGAATACAAATCTCCTAAAAACTTTTTTTTGTGTGCATTTTTCTCAGCGCTTACAAATTGCGATATATAACCATAAGGTTTATGTATTAAGAAATGTCTTTCCATTCGTATAAAGAATATAGAAAAAATTTGGTATTAACAAGTAAGTCATTTATAGCACCTTATCTATCAAATCTGCAGGTCGGGCTACAACTCCTTTATCGTTATTAATCACAATAGGTCTTTCAATTAATTTGGGATTGATTATCATCGCTTTTATCAGTTCTCCATCTGTAAGATTCTTACCTCTAAATTCGCTCTTCCAAACAGCTTCATTCTTCCTTATCAAATCCATTGGTGATATATCTAAAATTTTAACAATTCTAGTCAAATCATCTTCCGTTAAAGAATTGTCTAAGTATTTAACAACTAAAAAATCTACTCCCCTTTCTTTCAAGTAAGCTACTCCTTGTCTGCTTTTAGAGCAACGCGGATTGTGGTATATTTCAATCATCTGCTACAGTTCGTTTTTAGTTTCTGGCTGACCTTGTTGCATTAAATACGATTTTATAAAACCGTCAATGTCTCCATTCATCACGGCATCAACATTTCCTGTTTCGTAAGCTGTTCTCACGTCCTTAACCAATTTATAAGGGTGCATTACATAGTTTCTAATTTGCGAACCAAAATCAATCTTCATTTTGTTAGCTTCAATCTCATTCCGTGCAGCCATTTTTTTCTGTAATTCTAACTCATACAACTGAGATTTTAGTAGCTGCATCGCTTTGGTCTTATTGTCTAATTGAGAACGAGTTTCAGAATTTTCTATAATAATTCCAGAGGGGTGATGACGTAAGCGAACTGCTGTCTCTACTTTATTTACGTTTTGTCCACCAGCTCCACTAGCTCTCATGGTTTCAAAGCTGTATTCTGATGGATCTATTTTGATTTCAATTGAATCATCAACCAAAGGGTACACATATACCGATGCAAAAGAAGTATGTCTTTTAGCATTGCTATCAAATGGGGAAATACGCACCAACCTATGTACGCCATTTTCACCTTTTAAATAACCAAAAGCGTATTCTCCATCCACTTCTATCGTTACCGTTTTAATACCCGTAGTGTCTCCGTCCTGAAGATTTAGTTCTTTAATTTTAAAGCCTTGTTTACCAGACCACATAGAATACATTCTTAACAACATTGCTGCCCAATCGCAACTTTCCGTACCTCCGGCACCAGCAGTAATTTGTAGTACAGCACTCATTTCATCACCCTCTTCTGAAAGCATGTTTTTAAATTCGATACTTTCAATCAGATCTAGTGTCTCTTTGTTTAAAATATCAACGTCTTCTTCCGTAGCTTCCCCTTCTCTAAAGAATTCAAGTGTAATGGACAAGTCATCTACTAGGGTGGTTGCTTTATCATAATCATCTACCCATTTTTTAAGCCCTCTTAAAACTTTCATATGAGCTTCTGCCTCTTTGGGTCTGTTCCAAAAATCTGGAGATAAAGATTGCTCTTCTTTGTTTGAAATTTCAATCTTCTTTTTATCAATCTCTAAATATGCTTTCAAATTAGTAACTCTATTTACTAATTGATGTAGTTGTTCTTGAGTAATCATATAACAAAGGTATAAAAGGTATATTATGGCTACAAAAAAAGAGGCTTTAAAGCCTCTTTTTTAAAAATTTAAAACCTATTTTAATATCTAGATGCTCTATAATCTTCGATCTCAACATCCTCTTTTAAAGCGCTAAATAGACTTCTAGACACATTTGATTTTAGTTGATTGGTTGATTCTTTCAATTGAACTTTAGTTTCCTCTTTGTTAGGTTTTTCAACATTCTTAGTTACAATAGCAAAGACTCCTTTATCTCCTACAATTTCCTTAGTCACATCTCCTTTATTGGATGCATAAGCTGTTCCTATCACTCCTGGCTCTATTCCTACACCTGGAATCATAGCAGCAGATAAACGAACATCAGAAAAAGACTTTACTTCTGTGTTATTAGACTTAGCAATCTCCTCTAAATTAGATGCTTGCATTTTATCCTTTAAAATTTTTGCTTTCTTTTCTTTTAATAAAATAGGTTCTACTTTACTAAAAGCATTTTCAGCAGACATCAAACCTTTTTCTTGTTTGGCCACTAGTGCTACAACTGCATATCCCTTTTCATCTAAATCAAACCTTTTAGAATCATTTAAATCAGTTTCATCATTAAAAGCCCATCTTACTACACTTCTGTTCTCTCCAAGAGCTCCTACATACACGTCTAGCACCTTTAATCCATTTACAGGGCTAACTGAATATCCTTTCTCTTTAGCTAGAGCTTCTAAATCCCCTCCTTTTTTCAACTCACTCGCAAAAGTTTCTGCCTTTTCAAAAGTTTTATTTTCTGTTTTTTCTGAAGCTTCTATTTTTCTAGAAATAGTGGCCAACTTGTATGCGTTGTTAAAATCTTTCTGATCTTCTATTTTAATCACATGATAGCCAAAACTCGTTTTAACTACCCCTATATCTCCTTTACTGTTCTCAAAAGAATAATCTCTAAAAGCAGGAACCATGCTATTGTATGAAAACCATCCTAGATCACCTTTTTTAGAAGCAGATCCTAGATCTGCAGAATAATTTTCGGCCAATTCACCGAATTTTTTTGATCTCTTTTGCACTACTTGCAAAATACTATCTGCTAATTTTTTAGCCTCTTCTTGGGTTCTTGTAACGTTTTGTTGTGCACTTCTAGATCCTGCATAGCTAATTAAAATGTGACTAGCTTTAACAGAGTCTGGAATTTTTTTAACATCTAATAATCGTGATATTTTGTAATATTTAGAGAATTTATAAGGTCCTACAATACTACCTACTCCACTGTTTTTAACATCTTCTTTAATTACTGTTGGTAATTCGCTTTCTTTTTGAAATTTGTCTACCAAAGGTAAGTCTGTTCCTACTTCGTCTACAAATTCTTTAATATTATCAGTACTTTCAAAGCCTTTAACCAATTCAGTAGACTTGGTAATTTTATTATATTCTTCTTTGTCTTCTAGTAACAATTCTAAAGATTGCTTAATTGCTTGTTCATCTTCTTTAGATGCTTGAAAGTTGAATTTTACAACTTTTAAATTTCTTGTTGCTTCTGTTTGAAACTGTGACTCGTTGTCATTGATATAGTTCGCTACCTCATCCTTAGTTACCTTTACCTCAGTATCTTTTATTGACGAAAAAGGCAAGTAAACATAATCCGCAGACACTTTGGAGTTATTTAAAACCTCATCGTTAACAGCCTCGTTTTCTGAAACATTAAGACCTACATTAATCAAGTTATTGTATGCTTGAGTCAATAAATTCTTTTTTACAGCTTTCTCGTAATTAAGCCACCCTTGTAAACGAGCTTTACCTTGCTCAGTTTTATCATTCTGTAAATCTGCAACGTAAGCTTTTAATTTGTCTTCACTAAAACTCGCATTAGCATCTTTAAATTGAGGAGAATTTTTCACTTCATTGTTAGCAATAATCGCTTCCCAAATTTCGCCTTCTCCAACTACAACTCCAGCTTCTTCTAGTTTAGACTCGTAAATTTTTTCACTTACTAACTGATTCCAAACCATATTTTCAATAGTCATAGCTCCATAGTTAGATCTACCCGATTGAGCTTTCGTAGTTTCTACTCTTGTAGCATATTCTTTGTAGCTAATTTCTTTGCCATTGACTACTCCTATTACATCACTGTTTTTATTACTAAAAAAATCAATGATATCCTTAGGACTTACTACGAATGAGAACATCGCTAAACCAATAACGATGATTAAAAACCCTGAACGATCTCTAATTTTTGATAATATTGCCATTTGCTATTTTTAATTTTTTTTGATTGTCCGCTAAAATACGATTTCAATTGAATTCAAGAAATAAAAAGAAAAGATTTAAACGAAAAAAAGGTTACTCTTCTTTATAGTTTGATTTGATATAAACCTCATCAATACGAGTGTTGGAAACTTCCGTAGTTTTTATGTAAAAGTCATTGATTACAAACTCTTCTCCTTTTTGAGGAATATCTTCTATATTTTCTATGATAAACCCCCCTAAGGTTTCGTAAGACTCCGATTTAGGGATGTTCAACTCATAAGTTTCATTCAAATAATCAACTTCTAGTCTTGCAGAAAATTGATATTCATCCTCTGCTATTTTTTCTTCCGTTAAAGCTATTTTATCGTGTTCGTCTTCAATTTCACCAAATAATTCTTCTACAATGTCTTCTACGGTTATCACACCGGATGTACCTCCGTACTCATCAATTACAACGGCAATGCTTTTCCTTTTTTTCATCATCACGTTTAGTACGTCGTTAATAAACATCGATTCTGGAATAAATTCTACAGGTAAAATAACAGACTTAATTTGTTTAGGTAGTTTAAACATATCAAACGCATGCACATAACCTACAATATCATCTAAAGAAGTTTTAAATATTAAAATTTTAGAAAACCCTGTATCTACAAAGCGCTGCTTTAGTTTGCTAACTCTCTCATGAATTTCCATAGCCTCAATATCTGTTCTAGGCACCATAATTTCTCTGGCCTTCACCGAATTAAAACTCAATGCGTTTTGAAAAATTTGAATTTCGGAGTCAATCTCCTCGTCGTCTTTCTTACCTATTTCTATTTGTTTATCTATAAAATCTCCTAGTTCTTCTTTGCTAAATTCAGCTTCATTTTCATCTTGGTTGGCACCGAAAAACATTTTTAGCAGGCTGTTAGATATATTTTCTATAAAACCTGAGACAGGATAAAATACCACAAAAAATATATAGGCCGGTAATGCAAAAAACCTTAGCATCTCATTGGCATATACTCTAAATATTGCTTTGGGTAAAAATTCTGCAGAGACTAATATAATAATCGTAGAAATTATAGTTTGTAGAATTAACGAGTCGTTGAACGGAATTGGTAAAAAAGATAACAGCAATTCGCCCATATAGTAACTGTAAACAACCAAGGCAATATTATTTCCCACCAACATTGTAGTGATAAACTTTGATGATTTTTCTGTAAGTATCGTCAAAAGTTTAGAAGTCATTCCTTCTTTTTTCTTTTCTAAAGCTACTTGCAATTTATCTGACGAAACAAAAGCAATTTCTAAGCCCGAAAAAAAAGCAGAAAATAAAACTGAGGTGATAATGATAAAGACTTCTATATCCATAGATGTTATTTTTTGATTCCTCTGCCTTTAAATCTTAGTTTAAAAACAAACATAAAAATTGCCAATGCAGCCATTAAACCAGAAACTATAGACTTTTGTCTATCAACATTCCAATTCAAAAAAACTTCTACAATAAAGATTATTCCAACAACTAGGTACGCCCAAGCTATTATTTTTGAAAACTTATACATGTTATTTCTCTTAATTATCGACAACAAAGTTACCGTTTGTATTATTTAATATCCAATTATTCAATCCACTATCAGACTCAAACCCAACTCCATTAATTGTGTCTTGTTCTGTATAAATAACAAACGGAGTCTCCGTAAAAAAATAATTTTCTTTTTGATCCCAGTACATTTGTTCGGAATTTAACGTAACAGATTGGCTGTGATTGACAATTACAACATTACCAATTATTTCTGAAAATGCCGTGTTCGCATAGCTAATTGCATAATCTCCTGTAATAGTTACAGAGTCTCTAGTTTTTCTATTAATGTTCACAAATTTTACTCCGTCAGGAAATTCGGAGTATGGATGTTCTTTTCTATTGCTGAAATCCAGAAAAAGTGGAGAAATTAACCTACTCGTTACGCTTCCAGAATCTTTATACATATGATTGATGTTTTCTGCAATCCCCACAGGTAAGTTTTGATCTGCTAGAAAATCATTAATCTCTTTCGTCGAATTTTTACAACTACATGTAACAATTAAGGTCAAAAATAGAGCATATGTATTACACACTCTAAGTATTAAAAAATTGAATCTATCCATTGATACACAAATATAGAACTATATATGATATTCATAAAAAAAAAGGATTAACTAGTTTAGTTAATCCTTTTTTTTATGAATACCTCAATAATTATTCTCTCGGGTTTATTTTGATGAATTTCAACTCATCAAAATAAATTTTATCTCCCTTAACCATAGCTGGATTATCAGCTAAAGTAATATTAGTATCTAGCCTTCTATTAACTGCTATAGCTGATGCTACCACAACATCTTGAGTAACTGTTGTCCACTCTCCAAGAGGTACGGCACTTAAGTCCCAATCTATATTGAGAGCATTCGTATTTGTCATCTTTACTATATTAGCACTTTCTCTAAAAATTTCATAAGAAACTCTGTAAGTTCCTGCTTCATAAGGTTCTGCACCGGTACTTCTATTGAAGTTAGTTCCTTGCAACCTCACAGAATTTAATCCTTCTCTGTGAGTGTAAGACATACTACTTGGAGTTCGGTTAGCACCTCTTTCTGTAGATCTGAGATATACTGGATTATCTGGAGAATTGTTGCCATTACCTACCCAATATCCAAATGCATCTGCAGCTTTCCATCTATTTGTTTCGTTAATAGTCGATGCAGATCCAAAGGTAGCCCAATCTTCGGGTAAAATATTTTCACCTAAAGGGACCAAAACTTCCTCATCAACAAAACTTTGTAATAGTCTTTCATCTACAGATCTAATACCTCCAGGGGCAGCAGGATCAGTAGTAGGATTATAAGTAATTGTTACTTGATCAGTATTAAATAAAGGATCTACTGATAATACAATTTTCGTTTTATCATCAGAGTCTATCTTTATAGCATTGATGTTAATTTTTTCATTAAAACCAGCATCCGGGTTCACTACACGAACAGTAAAATTCTTTATTTCTCCAGTAGCTAACGATTGTATCTCACCACCGACTTTAAATTCAATATTATTATTTTCCATATCAGCCACCAAACTTCCTGGCACTACTACGTATGGTTTTGTAGAAGGTATTACTTCAATTTCTAAATCTATAATCTTTAAAACATCTGTCCTAAGAGGTGCAGAACGTGTAGTTGTAATACTACCTGCTCTGAATGTTCCTAAAGAATTAAAAAAAACTTCTACACTCTGAGCTCTACTAGTCTCTACACTACCACCGTTAAATCTCCATGTTCTTGTATTAGGCAAACCGATAGAAGTTTCTGTATTTAAGTCTGTAAAAACCAGAGATTCTCCTGCCTCTATAACAATTTTGTTTTCTGTTATCTCAACATCTTCTTGTGTAACTATAAAAGAAGGTACTGGATCTGGAAAAACTTCAAATTGATATACTTTAGACACTTCCCATTTTCCATCTGAATTTTTTACGGTGCTAATAGTGTCATTAGAAAATCTAACATCAGTTGCTATTGGAAAAATACCTCTGTAGGTAACGGATTGCATACCACCTTGATCAAACAGTACATGTACAATATTATCACTTGTAGACTTTCCTTTATTTGTATCTATAAAAGATTTTAAACCTAAAGTATCGCTAGCTCTAAAATTGCTCTTCAAAAAATTACCAGAACTTAGTGTCCAAGTACGGGAAACATCTCCAAGAGATAAATCTCCCAAAGAAACAAAATCTTTTTGCCTTATTTGATTAACTTCAGATGTGCTGATGCTATTATCAGGCAAGAACACAAAACCACTAGTTACATCCGTTCTTGGTTCTACTAACAATTCTTCACCACAAGAAAATAAAAGTATACTGGTAAAAACTGTAAGTAAAAATTTATATACATAAGCTTTCATATCTATAAGTTTAAAGGGTTTTCATTATTTAAAATTTCAACAGATGGCAAAGGTAAGTAACCTCCATAACTTCCATAGTTTTGAGCAGCCTCTACAAATTGTCTGTGTGCACTCGCTCCAGAATCTCCTTTGATTACTATAGAATTTGGGTTTACGACTGGTCTGTCAAGAAGCAAAGTTCCATGGTTTTGAAGAGAAAAAGATTGTTGAGATACATCATTATACCTATCTTGCGCTCCCCATCTTCTCAAATCAATAGTTCTTGTAGCATGACCTTCTACTGATAGTTCCAAGGGCTTTTCGACGTGCCTCAAATGCTGACGTACATTTTCCTTATTAAAGGGAGAGAATGAGCCTGAAGTTAACTCCGCAACATCCCAACGTCTTCTAACCACGTTCATTTGTTCAAGGGCTTCGTCAAGTCTATCTCGTTCAATATAACATTCTGCTAAATTAATGTAAGCTTCAGCCAACCTTAAAATGGTTACGTTTTTACCGGATTTTCTATTTCGCATATCAGTAATATCCTGTTCACTAATTCTAATATCGTGATTGGTGTACTTTTTAAACATCGCCAAATATGCAACAGGTAGTTGACCATCATTTATGGTTCTTTGCCTTAACAAACTTCCATAACCAACGTTAACTGAAGGCTCTCCGTAATATACTGTAGGCTCCTCGTCCTTTACTAAGGCAATCATAGCAGAAGCTCTCTTCGATACCGTTCTATCTCTTAACCCGCCAAAACCATCATCTATTTGATTTGCAGATTCTTCATCTTGGTATAGTTGAATAAGCCAAGAAGCTGGCAAATATTCAGCTCTAGCTCTTACCAACGAGCTTTCAAAAGCAAGACTATTATGTAGACTTGTATCGTCAAATTCAGATTGTTCAAAATTGACATCTACCGTGTAATTAACTTCCAAAATAGATTCACTATTAAACTCACCAGCAGTGGTAAACATAATTTCTGGTTCTGCAAGAGTATAGTCTCCAAAGTCACTTGTCTGGGTTAACTTCTCGTAAATAGGTATTGCTAAATCGTATTCTTCTTGGTATAAGTAATGATTTGCTAACAGCATAGCAGCCACACCTTTGGTTACTCTTCCTTTATCTTCAGGTTCAAAATCTTGAACGTTAGGTAAGTTTGTTAAAGCATAATTCAAGTCATCCAAGTAGAATTCAATAACTTCTTCAGAACTAGACAATTTACTTGGAGCTTCTATTGCTGATGGTATATACCTATCTCTTATAACTACTTTCCCTTCATTGAAGGTTGAGTGCGCATAAAAGTGGTACATCCCTCTAAAAAGTCTCGCTTGTGCCATTTGTATTGTCCATTCATTTCTTGCCTCTTGAGAGGCAATAGATGACTCAATTTGTTCTAGACCAAAAATTACTTGATTCGCTAAGAAAATACCTCTATACAATGCAGCCCATTTACCGTTAATTTGAAGAAGGCTATTGTTCAGCTCTAAATTGTTTAACCTAACCAACTCTAATTCAGGTTCTCCCCCAGGAATACGAGATCTTGTTGGTGCTGCTAAATCTGTAGTTAGCGCCTCAAAGGAAATACTTAATATGTTTTGATTGTATAAGTTGTTGTATAAAGCATTTAATCCTTGATCAGTATCATCTAAGTCTTCAAATCTTACCTCTGGTCTATTTGGGTTACTCTGATCTAAAAAGTCATCTGTACAACTGATAGTTACAAAGCAAGATGATAGTATAATGCAACTTTTTACTATTATGTTATATCTTTTTTTCATTTTTTTAAAATTTTAATTTGAATCCAATATTGTGTGTTTTCGCTAATGGGAAAACACTAGTATCCACACCTCTTCTATTGATGTTGTTACCTCCAGTACCTGGATCAAATCCTGAATATTTGGTGAAAGTAACTAAATTCTGTCCCGATACATACACGCTCGCAGAACTTAAAGCCAACGCGCTTAGCCATTTTTTAGGAAATTTATAAGAAAACGTTATGTTATTTAGTCTAATGTAACTTCCGTCTTCTAAAAGTCTATCTGTATTGGCTGCATAATTCAAGTCAGCTCTACTTCTATCTCTCCATACAGGGACGTTAGCATTTGTATTTGTTGGTGACCACTGATACAATAAATCTCTATGTCTCCTTTCAGAGAAAGCCGTAGCTCTAGAACCGTTTAAAACTTCGTTACCAAATGACCCATACCAGTTAGTTGTTAGACTGAAATTTTTATAGGAAATAGTCGCATTTAAACCAGCTTCAAATTCGGGTAATCCACTACCTCTAACTTCTCTATCACCTTCATCAATGCGTCCGTTTCCATTCACGTCTACATATTTTAAATCACCTTTTCGTGCGTTATTTAGATTGGTAGCATCTTTGTACTCAGCCAATTCGGCATCATCGTTAATGATTCCATCTGTTCTATATAACAAGAAAGACCCTGCTTCAAAACCTTTGACTAAATGAAGTACAGATGAGTTTCCGTCTCCATTTACTAACTGCGCTCCATTCAATGGTACAATATCAGTATTACCAAATAGTTTTGTAACCTTATTGTTGTTTGTTGTAAATGTTCCCATGATATCCCAAGAAAAGTCTTTGACTTTGTCTCTATATCTTAATGAATACTCCAAACCTTCATTAATCATATCTCCTACGTTTATAACTGTTGTTGCCTCTCCCGCCGCAACTCCAACATTGAGTCCAACACCAGAACTAGGAGGGATTATTACATTCAACAATAAGTCATCTTTACTCGTTCTATAGTAGTCCGCAGTAAAAGTAATCTTGTTTTTTAACAGACTCAAATCCACACCGTAATTAAACTGTTTTGTTGTTTCCCATTTAATATCTGGATTTGATAGCCTGGTTTGAGCTTGTCCTACAGCAAGGTTAGTCGAATTTCCGAACACTGTATTTAATCCGGTATTGAATGTTGGTATATCTTGATATGACGTAAATCTATCATTACCCGTAGTTCCATAACTTATTCTATACTTAAAACTGTTCACAACAGATTTAAGTGGTTTCCAGAATTCTTCTTCAGACACATTCCATGCAAAAGAGGCTGAGGGAAACAAATTCCATCTATTACTTTCTGAAAACTGACTAGAACCGTCATATCTAGCACTCAAATTAAGCAAATATTTTTTATCATAATCATACAAAACTCTCGCAATAGTACCTATCCTCGTAATTTCGAAGTCTGGAGTTATGAAAGAGTTGTTTATCAATCTCTGAATTTGCAAATCAGAAGTAGCTACTATTGGCCCAGTGGCATTACTAAAACCTGTTAGCCCGTTATCTAGTAATCCTTGCGCATTTAGTGCAAAAGAAGTGTTTTTTTGTCTTTCTGCTGAAACGAGCGCAGTTGCAGTAATTGAATTTTTCTTAAATTTCTTTTTATAATTCAATCCAGCATTCCAATTTACAGTAAAGTTTCTGCTCACGCCCTCAGTGGTAGATCCTTGTATAAAATTATCTCCACCAGCTCCGTCTAGCCCTAAAATCACAAAAGGTCTGTTAGAACTTGATTGATATTGATGAGTAAAACTACCTCCAAGTAAAGTTGTAAATTGTAAATCTGGTGTAATTTGATAGTTAATTTGAGAGTTTACATCTGTTCTATATCTATCTCTTTGATTTTTATTTTGCAAACTACTTAAAAGAGAACTTATTCGGTTTCTTGCAGTACCATTAGAAGGAAAGTCCAACACTTCATCTATAGTTGGCAAGAATGGACTAAAAATGATTGCATTTCTAATAAGAAAACTACCAACCAATTGGTTATTATCTATAGTTAAACCAAAACCTGAATTAAAAGACCATTTATTTTTTTTCACCCTAACATTCGCACGTAAACTATATCTGTCTAGCTTTGCACCAGTCACAATTCCTTCCTGCCCAAAATACCCACCTAAGATACTATAATTTGCATTTTTGTTACCACCAGAGAATCTCAAATTATATCTCTGTATTAAAGCGTTGTCTTCAATAGCAAAATCTGTTAAATCTGTATCGTTTAACAATGCAAATATAGACAACCCTCCAACAGCAGCGCTAGAAACATTATCTACAAATATCTGTTCAGGACCGTTTAACAACGGTGTAAATTCACCTGACGGTAAGTTTTGTACACCTATGTTTGCATCAAAACTAATTGTATTCGTATTAGGCTCTCCTTTTTTTGTAGTTATCAAAATTACTCCACCAGCACCTCTTGTACCGTAGATTGCAGCCGAGGCAGCATCTTTCAAGACATCAATAGTTTGAACCTCACTAGGGTTGATATTTGGATCTTCGTCATAAGGGATTCCATCTACAACATACAGTGGATTGTTAGTTCCTGTTAATGAAGAGACTCCACGAATTGAAATACTAGAAGGTTCTCCTGGTTGACCCGAATTTGTATTTACATTTAAACCAGCTACTTGACCTTGTAAAGCACTCGATAAATCCGCTGTTATAAAATTTTCAATTTGCTCTGCTTTAACCTGAGCAACAGCACCTGTAACTTCTTTCTTTTTTACTTTACCGTACCCAATTACAACGACTTCATCTAATTCATTAGATTCTTGTTCTAATACTACATTTAGTGTAGGCCCTTTCACTTTTATTTTTTGAGTAGCCATACCAATATAACTAAATTCTAGTACATCCCCTTTCTCCGCTTTGATTGAATAGACACCATCAAAATCAGTAACAGTCAACACATTAGAACCTACCTTGGTTACTGTAGCCCCGATAACAGGAAATTCATCTGCCGAACTAGTAACCACACCTGTTACGTTTTTTTGAGAGTAAGCAGTATTGCTTGACAAACAAACCAAAGCTATAGTTGCGATAAGAAAGGTCCTAGCAGCTATAATTTTAGTTTTAATTATTTTATATTTTTTCATTTAGTTTAGTTTTAATTATTTAAATCCTGCTCTTTTTTATAAATCCTACCCGATAGAGTACCCTTTGTGAATTTGCAAAACATTTCTTTCCTCATGATTTTAATGCGTTTAAGTTAGTTTGGTTTGTTATAAATTGATAATTCATGGATAAATTCTTTAAGACCTTAATTATTAATCATTTTTAACAGTGTATCGATAAAAAATCTACAAGAATTTAAGTCTAAATTTGCGGATTCAATATACGCACAAATTTCAACTATAGCAAGTGCTATTTAGTTAACAAAGGTAAATAATATGGGTTTACTCGTAAAATATACTGACATAACGCATATTTAAATACGTTAATACATTGATTTTGTTAGACTTAGACAAACAACAATTAACAAAGTATGGAATAGTATGTTTTGCTTTTTTATTGAATTTTAAACAGACTTAACCCTCTTCTAGACCTTTATTTACGTATTGGCCAGGCGTAACTCCGTACTTATCTTTGAAAACTTTGCTAAAATGAGATCTACTTTTGAATCCTGTTTCAATAAAAACCTCGTTAACAGTTAATTTGTCTCTGACTAAAAATTCGGCTGCTTTTTTGATTCTAAAGTCTTTGAGTAGCTCAAAAGGAGTTTGTCCAGTAATTGTTTTTACTTTCTGGTAAAAATGAGTTCTATTTAAATATAGCTGCTTTGCTAGCTGATCCATATCCAAATCTTTGTTATCTAAATTCTCAGTCATTAACTTATACAAACCTTCAATAAATTCAACATCTTTTTGAGATTGACTAGATTTCTCCAATTCTAAAGGAAAATCTGCCTTAAATCTTTCTTTTAGTACTTGTCTGTTTCTTAACAACGATTCTATTGTAGAAACCAATCTCTGATTGTTGAACGGTTTTTTTATATACGCATCTACACCTTCGTTGATTCCTTGTATCTGTTCTTCGTCAGAAATGCAAGCGGTAAGCATCACCACTGGAATGTGGCTTGTTTTTATGTTGTTTTTTATTTCTCTACACAATTCAAACCCATTCAATTCTGGCATCAATACATCTGTTAATACAATATCAGGCCAATCTTTTTGCATTGCTGCTAAACATTCTGCTCCATTGGTAAATGTAGTCACCTTAAAAAAGTTGGCTAATATTTCTTCTACAAAGTTTCTCAATTCTACGTTGTCTTCCGCATAAAATATTCTAGCTTCTGAAAACTCACCATTAAACTTTATCTCAGACAAATCAATAGTTGGCAGAGATTGTTTTTCAATTTCAACTTCTAAAATCTCTTCTCTGTGCAGAACTTCTTCCATGTGATTTTCATAAAGCCTATCCACGTCTACAATTGGCATATCTAAATGTATAGTAGTTCCAACACCTAGTTCGCTATCTGCATGAATGTAGCCATAATGCATTTCTACCAATCTCTTCGAAAAAGCGAGACCTATACCAGAGCCTCCAATATATTCTTTTGTCATCCTTTTAGACTGGTAAAAGCGTTCGAAAATATAAGGTAAATCATCTGGAGCAATTCCTTTACCTGTATCTCTAAAAGAAACAATTAAACTATTGTCGTCCTGCCTGTAATCCAATATAATATTATCTCCAGATTTTGTATACTTAAAAGAGTTGCTGAATAAGTTATTAAAAACTTTTTGCACTTTATCTTTATCTGCTTTGACGTATATTCTTTTTTCAGATAAATTATTGATTGTTAATTTTTTGTTTTCTTTTTTAGCTAAAAACTCAAAATCGATAGATAGTTTTTTGATAAAATCATCAAAACAAAACGATTCGTACTCCATTTTTAATTGATCTCTATCGGACTGCTGAAAATCTCTAACTTGATCTATTAATTCTGATATTCTATTAGACTGTCTTTTTACAATATTTAACTTAGACAAAATATCTACGGATTCTCCGTTTTTTATTTTTTCCACTAAAAAATCCACGGGTCCTGAAATTAATGCTATTGGAGTTTTTATTTCGTGAGTGATATTTGCGAAGAATTTCAACTTGGATTCGTTGATATCTTTGATGTTATCTATTTCTAATTGTTCTATCTCTAATGTATGATTAAGCTTCTGAATTTTATAAAAAATTTGAAATATCAAATACATGATGATAAAACCTAATAATACATAAATTGTATAAGCAGTATTAGATTTCCAAAATTTAGGTTTTACATTGATATACAGCATTTTTGGAGCTGTCCATTGATTTAAAGAATTCGCTGCTTTTACTCTTAGGGTGTAATTGCCAGATTGTAAACCGTTAAATTCTATAATATTTTGCCCACTCGTTAAACTTATCCATTCCTTATTCAGAGGTTCTAATTTAAATTGAATTGGGTAATTATTGTTGTTGGAATAATGTAAAGGAATTACTTCTAATGAGAATACGTTTTCATTAGAATTTAAGGTTAATGTTTGTTTATGAGATAAGCGTTTATTTAACAAGACTCTTCCGTTAACCGTATCGTTAACCTTAACCACACTGTTATAGATAGATAGTTCCCCAAATTCTAAAGATGGAATTTCGTCATTATCTACAATCTCCTTAGAATTAAAATAACAAAAACTGTCACTACCAACTAACACAAAGTTATTCTCACCTAATGCTTGAGAGCCAAAGTAAAAATCTTCAAAAGGCAATCCATCATCTTTGGTAAAGTTTCTAAATGTTTCTGTTTTGATATCAAATTTGTTTAGTCCTTTATTGGTAGTAATCCATAAATTTTGTTCGCTATCTGCCAAAATGCTTTTGACTACATTATTAGATAACCCATCTTTTTCTGTATAGGCTATAAATTCTGGGTTGTTGGAGTTACTATTTAAAACTTTAGAAATCCCTCCACCCTCGGTACCAATCCATAAATCTTTGTTAGGGAGTCTAAGTACGGAAGTGACAAAATTGTTAATTAATGATTTAGGATTGTTTGTATCTGTAGTAAAGAAATCTATTTGTGCTTTGTCTAGTTTTTCCTCAGGTTTTAAAGTAATACGAATCAAACCATCGGTTTTATCACCTATCCATAAATAATCGTAAACAGGGTCTGCGTATAAAAAACGATTGGTTGTGTAAACGTCTTTGGCAAAGGATGGATTGTCACTTAAATCTTCGACTCCTAAAATTTTCTGATTTTTATCAATATTAATTCTAAAAACATCTTTATTATAAGTTAACCAAATATTACCTTCGGGGTCTTCTGTAATTCCTTTGTTCTTACCGTGTGAGAATTTTGATATAAGCAATTTTTCAACAACGGAAGAGCCTTTTTTAACTCTCCCTACAGATTCTTGATACTCACTACTAAATACTCCCCATGTGTTCCCTTTAGAGTCTACATATATAATTCTAAAATTATTTTTTGCTATAGCATCAAATTTTACTTTTTCAAATGTTCTAGTCTTAATATTAAATATTTTAGAGCTATTAAAATTTCTATCGGTATAAAAACTATAATCATTTTTGGCTACAATGCTCAAAAATCTATCATACTGAATTGGACTCGTGTAAAAAGGATTTTTCTTCAAATCTAAGAGAAATACACCCTTGTTATAAGAACCAATCCATGCATACTTGTGATCAAAACTTACAATACTGCTAACTCTTAATCTGTTATGCCCAGCCTTAAAATATTTAAGACTGTAATTTTTATTGTTTTTTAAACGATCAATACTAGATACTCTTGTAGCTCCAGACATGGCTGTACCTAACCATAACTGATTTTTATAATCTACGTTTGAACAATTAAATACCGTTTCATTTAAATATTTTGCTTTTTTCTGAAAAACATACCCTTCCTTTAAAAGTTTAAAGTCAAACATGGTCAAACCTCCATTGGAATTACCCACGTAAAAAGTATCTCCATCATATTTCTTTATAAAAGTGCAATCGAACAAATTTGAATCTTTTATCAACTTTGCTTTCTTAGTATTTATATTGAAAATAATTGCATAAAATGTGGTTACGAATAAATAGTTCTCTTTGTCTAAAAGAATTGAATTTAGAATCCACTTTTTATTTTTTATATCTATGTTAAATTGATATTGTCCTTTAAACTTAAAATTTTTGTCAAAAATATAAATACCATCTCCCTCAGTACTACATACAATTTCTCTAGTAGTTGGATGAATAGATATTTTGACAATTATAGGTTCCTTGGCGAGTTCTTTGGTATTAGTTGTATATAATTTTGTGAACTTTTCTTGCTCTATATTATACACTGTTAACCCCCTATCGGTACCTAGTAATAATTCTCCTCTATCATTCTCAGTAATAATTCTAACTCTGTTACTGTTTAGTATTTTATTTTGATAGGAGTTTTTAAACTGTTTAATTCTATAACCATCATATCTATTTAAACCATCGTAAGTTGCTATCCACACAAACCCCTTTGAGTCTTTAAAAATTGAAGTAACCCCATTATGAGTTAATCCGTTAGATATGTTTAAAGATTTATAATAAGAGAGTTCATTATTCTGGGCAGGTGTTTTAACTGATAACAATAAAAAAAACAGAAATAGGGTTATTTTTTTAATCATTTAATAATATTTTTGGCAAATATATCACAAAACTCAATAATTTATACTGTTATGGTTCGTAATTAACATATTTTATTATCAAAAATTTAAGAGTATCATTTGAGTATGAAATTAGAATATAATCTAGTTTATTTTAAGCTACTAATTAGAGGTTTTAACCAAATCTCGAAACAACATTTTTATCTAGTAACAATTTTAAAAAAAAGCCGATTTAGTACACTTCTCAAGTCCTAGCTAAAACTCGCACATTGCAGCAATTCTCAAATTTTAATTTAAGTAGCTCTAATAATAGATATCGTATACTTTACCCAAACCTTACATTTATTTTTGAATTTAAAAAAAAATTCGTGTCTCTTGATACGTAAATCTTGCATTACAAAAAGTTGATTCAATCAGCATTCGCTCATAATCATTTTTTCAAACACTATTCAATCTTATTCTCCAAGTCTAGTATAAATGCATATTCCTTCGCAACTTCTTTTAACGCATCAAACCTACCAGAAGCTCCACCATGACCAGCATCCATATTTGTATCTAGATAAAGTTGATTGTTATCTGTTTTTAACGCCCTAAGTTTAGCTACGTATTTTGCAGGTTCCCAATACTGAACCTGAGAATCGTGTAATCCAGTAGTGATTAACATATTTGGGTACTGCTTACGTTCTATATTATCATAAGGGGAGTATGACTTAATGTAGTCGTAATATTTTTTATCGTTAGGGTTTCCCCACTCATCATACTCTCCAGTTGTTAGAGGAATCGTTTCATCCAACATAGTAGTCACAACATCTACAAAAGGTACTGAGGCTATTACTCCGTTAAACAACTCTGGATTTGTGTTAACAACTACTCCCATCAGCAAACCACCTGCGGAACCTCCCATGGCATACAAGTGCTCAGGAGATGTCATTTTCTGATTAATCATATATTTTGCACAGTCTACAAAGTCAGTAAAAGTATTTTTCTTGTTCAATAATTTACCGTCGTCATACCAAGGTCTCCCTAAATACTCTGACCCCCTTACGTGTGCCAGCGCAAAAACAAACCCTCTATCTAACAAACTCAACCTGGCTGTACTAAAGCTGTCATCCACAGTATGTCCATAAGAACCATAAGCATACATAAATACTGGGGTATCACTATTAACTTCAACATCTTTTCTATGAACTATGGATAAAGCAACTTCTTTACCATCTCTAGCCTTTACCCAAATTCGTTTACTCGTGTAGTTTTCTTTATCAAAATTCCCTCCTAAGACTTCCTGCTCTTTCTTAATTTCTTTTTCTTCGGAAACCATATTAAAATCTATCACCGAGCTAGGTGTCGTCATAGAGTTGTACCCATAGCGTAACCAATTAGTGTCAAACTCCGGATTACTACCTACGTAACAAGTATAAGTTTCTTCGCTAAATGGTAAATAATAATCTTTACTTCCATCCCAACTGATGATTCTTATTTTATTGAGTCCATGGTCTCTTTCTTCTAAAACTAGAAAATTCTTAAAAATAGTAGCATCCTCTAACAGAACATCTTTTCTATGTGGAATTACATCCTCCCAGTTTTCTATACTTGTTGAATCCTCAGAGGTTTTCATCAACTTAAAGTTGGTCGCATTGCCATGATTGGTTAAAATATAAAACGAATTTTGATAATGCATAACACTATATTCCAAATCGTCAGTTCTTTTTTGAAAAACTTTAAAATCTCCGTTTGGCTTATCTGCAGATAAAATTCTATATTCAGTTTGTAATGTACTGTAAGAACCAATTATCAAATATTTTTTTGACTTAGTTTTACCTACATAAACATTGTAGGTTTCATCTTTTTCGTGATATACTAAAGCATCGTTTACACTAGGTGTACCTAAAAAGTGTTTATACACCTTATCACTTCTCAAAGTAACATGATCCTTTTTGCTATAAAAAATAGTCTTATCGTCATTAGCCCAAGTAGCAGAACCTGTGGTAAATTCTATAGAATCCTCTAAAATTTCTCCAGTTCGTAAATCTTTAAATTTTATAGTATACTGTCTTCTTCCTGTGTCGTCAAAACTAAAAGCCATTAGACGATTATCGCTGGTAATCGATAAACCTCCAACATCAAAATAATCATAGCCTTCAGCAAGTATATTAACATCTAACAATATTTCTTCCTTAGCCTCTAACGATTCCTTTTTTCTAGTATAAATGGGGTATTGTTTACCTAATTCGTATCTAGTTACATAATAGTATCCATTTTTAAAATAAGGAACAGAACTATCATCTTCTTTAATTCTACCCTTCATTTCTTCAAATAAATCCTCTTGAAATTTTACAGTATGTTCAGTTTTATACTCGTAGTAAGAGTTTTCATCGTTCAAATACGATAATACTTTAATTGTTTTTTCAGAAGGCATTTCTGCATTTTTCTCTTCATCAGACAAACGCAACCAATAATAATCGTCAATTCTTTCATCCCCATGCTTTACCAACTTAGCGGGCATTTTATCTGCTACAGGTGCTTTAATTACCTTCATCTTTTTACATTTAATTGTGACTGCAAAAATAATGAATCCCAACACGATAGTTAAAATTCTTTTTACATTCTTTCTCATCTATTTTTTTGTGTGAAGATATTTATAATCTTTATATCTTGCTACAAATAAAAACTAAGACTCATGTTCGGAGATATGTCTAAAATAATGGGGCAATTACAAGATGCTCAGAAACACGTAGAAAAAGCAAAAGAAAAACTTAACACTGTTTTGGTTCATAGCAATTCTGGTAGTGGATTAGTAAATGTAACAATAACAGCTAACAGAGAAGTAAAAAAAATTGATATCAGTGACAATCTGTTAAATGACAAAGAAGCCATAGAAGATTATCTAATACTAGCTCTAAATGATGCCATAAAGCAAGCAGACCAAATAAACGAACAAGAAATGGCAGCAGCCGCAAAAAAAGGACTTCCTTTTTAAAGACACTTGAGATAACAAATTCTTTTCCAAGGGCGTTCCCCTTTGGGTCGGGCTATCCGCTATATCTTTTACTAGTTTTCGATACAAATTTATTCCGTTTCACTACATAAATTCACTCAAACTGACAGTAAAAGGATGCCGCTACTATCCCTAACGCGTTTTATTTAGTAGTTGATGGTTGGTTAGTTGGTTAGTTGGTTAATAAAGAAATGTAAAATTTCACTGTTTAATATTCTTAATCTTTAGCTTCTTTAAGCAATCTAACGACAATTCTATATATTTTATAACTCCTACCTTCTTAACTCCTTAACTACTTAACTCCTGCAATTCTCAACTACTTCACTCCCCCAACACTATCCATCCACCTATAAAACAAAAAAACCTCATTCAATTGAATTGAATGAGGTTTGTAAATTCTAATGTGATTTTAGAATCAAAAAAAGGCGATGACATACTCTCCCAGCAAGTGCTAGTACCATCTGCGCGAATAGGCTTAACTTCTCTGTTCGGAATGGGAAGAGGTGAGCCCTATTGCAATAATCACCTTAAGGTCTTGGTTGGTGGTTGTTCATTGTTTGTTAGTAGTATCATACTAACAACGAAAAACCCACAACTAATTATGTGTTAACATATTGATATTATAAATCATGTTTCCAATCCATTGAATAGCTAAAATCATTAAAGTCCGCAAGTACACAAGCCTATGGGTTATTAGTAATACTCGGCTATGACATTACTGCCTTTACACCTATATCCTATCAAGGTCGTAGTCTACAACCACCCTTTAAAGAAATCTCATCTTGTGGTGGGTTTCGCGCTTATATGCTTTCAGCGCTTATCCCTTCCCAACGTAGCTACTCAGCAATGCTCCTGGCGGAACAACTGATACACCAGAGGTTAGTTCAACTCGGTCCTCTCGTACTAGAGTCAAATCCACGCAAAT
>NZ_CM134197.1:672500-1380000 GCF_054111225.1 Wenyingzhuangia sp. IMCC45533
CTTCTTCGCCTCTGAGAGCCTAGGCATCCGCCATACACCCTTAATTAGCTTATTGTACTCTTTTGCGTCTTTAATCTTTATTACAGTCTTCGACTGTAATATTTTATTTTTATCTTTAGTTAATACTTTGTACTTCGTACTCAATATTAACTATTAATGTCTACTCAAGTAAATATGGTTTCCCATATTTATAATATCAATATGTCAATGAACTTTTAAAATTGATTATTGTCTATTTTCTATTGATTATTAAATAGTCAATGTAAAATAATCAATCGTCAATCTATTGTGGAGAATATCGGAGTCGAACCGATGACCTCTTGCGTGCAAGGCAAGCGCTCTAGCCAGCTGAGCTAATCCCCCTTATTTGCAATGAACAATCCCCAATATACAATTTTCAATAATTGTTAATTGCTTATTGTCAATTGCTAATTGAATTGCGTTGCTTCTAGAATTTCCTTTTTAAAATACAATCTAAATCTTACTTTCCTAAGTAATCTTTTAGTAACTAATGCCTGCCTAAACAAACTTTGTTTGTAGTCTCGGGCAGACTCGAACTGCCGACCTCTACATTATCAGTGTAGCGCTCTAACCAGCTGAGCTACGAGACTCAATATGTGATTGTATTCTATATCTTTTTAAATTAACAGCTTAGAGGTAAATAATCTCTTTGTAACATACATCTCGTTTCTCTAGAAAGGAGGTGTTCCAGCCGCACCTTCCGGTACGGCTACCTTGTTACGACTTAGCCCTAGTTACCAGTTTTACCCTAGGCGGCTCCTTAACGGTGACCGACTTCAGGCACTCCCAGCTTCCATGGCTTGACGGGCGGTGTGTACAAGGCCCGGGAACGTATTCACCGCATCATGGCTGATATGCGATTACTAGCGATTCCAGCTTCATGGAGTCGAGTTGCAGACTCCAATCCGAACTGTGATAATGTTTGAAGATTCGCATCCTGTCACCAGGTAGCTGCCCTCTGTCATTACCATTGTAGCACGTGTGTAGCCCAGGACGTAAGGGCCGTGATGATTTGACGTCATCCCCACCTTCCTCGCGGTTTGCACCGGCAGTCTCTCTAGAGTCCTCAGCTTAACCTGTTAGCAACTAAAAATAGGGGTTGCGCTCGTTATAGGACTTAACCTGACACCTCACGGCACGAGCTGACGACAACCATGCAGCACCTTGTAAGAAGTCCGAAGAAATGTCTATCTCTAAACAATGCATCCTACATTTAAGCCCTGGTAAGGTTCCTCGCGTATCATCGAATTAAACCACATGCTCCACCGCTTGTGCGGGCCCCCGTCAATTCCTTTGAGTTTCAATCTTGCGACCGTACTCCCCAGGTGGGACACTTATCACTTTCGCTTAGTCACTGAACTTGTGCCCAACAACTAGTGTCCATCGTTTACGGCGTGGACTACCGGGGTATCTAATCCCGTTCGCTCCCCACGCTTTCGTTCATCAGCGTCAGTATATACGTAGTAGACTGCCTTCGCAATCGGTATTCTATGTAATATCTATGCATTTCACCGCTACACTACATATTCTATCTACTTCCATATAACTCAAGACTAACAGTATCAAAGGCAGTTCAACAGTTAAGCTGCTGGATTTCACCTCTGACTGATTAGCCCGCCTACGAACCCTTTAAACCCAATGATTCCGGATAACGCTTGGACCCTCCGTATTACCGCGGCTGCTGGCACGGAGTTAGCCGGTCCTTATTCGTAGAGTACCGTCAAATGATTACTCGTAACCACGTTTCTTCCTCTATAAAAGAAGTTTACAACCCATAGGGCAGTCATCCTTCACGCGGCATGGCTGGTTCAGAGTTGCCTCCATTGACCAATATTCCTCACTGCTGCCTCCCGTAGGAGTCTGGTCCGTGTCTCAGTACCAGTGTGGGGGATCTCCCTCTCAGGACCCCTACTTATCGTTGCCATGGTAAGCCGTTACCTTACCATCTAGCTAATAAGACGCATAGCCATCATAAACCAATAAATCTTTAAATATAATCTGATGCCAAATCATATCGCCATGGAGTATTAGTCTTCGTTTCCAAAGGGTATCCTCCTGTTTATGGTAGGTTCTATACGCGTTACGCACCCGTGCGCCGGTCGTCAGCAAATAGCAAGCTATCCCTGTTACCCCTCGACTTGCATGTGTTAAGCCTGCCGCTAGCGTTCATCCTGAGCCAGGATCAAACTCTTCATCGTTATTTTTTTACAGCTCTCACTGCTTATTTAGACGATGCTCAAAAAAATCTCATGATCTAGTCATGTAATTTACGCTCTAATTTACGCTGTCAATTTCAAATTTCTCAATGAACTTTGTCACTTCGTGACTTTATCTCTTAGCTCTTCAGCTAAGCGGATGCAAATATACTAACTTTATTTAATCCCAAACAAATAATTATTGATTTATTTCTAAATCTTTTTTTTACTTGTTTGTAAAGGAGATGCTCCTTTATTAAATGCTATATCATGTATCTGATCTTTTCCCTTTATAACTCGAATACTTCTCGCTACTAAGGGGCTGCAAACATACGCATATTTTAATGTTTTTACGTAGTTTTTTTGTGAAGTTTTTATCTATTTCTTTAGGGTGTTGCTAGTCAGGGGGGTAATATGAATAGTTGGTGGTTGGTAGTCAGTAGTCAGTAGTCAGTAGTCAGTAGTCAGTAGTCAAGTTAGAGATTTTGTGGTTCTTGAGCTATAATAGAATGTTATGATTTGATGTTTTTTTTCTGTCTTATACCTTTAGTAAACTTTACTTTTTGCGTTAGGGATAGTAGCGGCATCCTTTTACGGTCAGTTTGAGTGAATTTGTGGAGTGGAACGGAATAAATTTGTATCGAAAACTAGCAAAAGATATAGCGAATAGCCCGACCCACAAGGGGAACGCCATAAATAATTGTAAAAACTGTATTATTTGATAACGGCTTGCTCTATATATTCTTGATATTCGTACCAAAAAAGCTCGAACTGATGCATAGAGTCATTGTAAAAAGAATAACACGAAGCCCATGTATCTTTATTATGTATGCTGAATTTTGTAGGTAATTCGACGTAGATTCTACTAACAACTTTACCACTTTCTAATACATAATCTTTATCAAAAATGATATTTGGTAAAAATTCCGATTCTATAATTTTTCTTAACGACAGAAGCTGGTCGAATAATAATTCTCTTTGGTCTATATCAGAATTAGCGATATCTAAAGCTACTTGGGCTTGTTTTCTATTGGCTACAAATTTAAATCCAAAGTCTTTTATTTTAGTGTTGTATAAAATCCATTTTCTAGGAAAAGATTTTCCGTAACTCACCCAAAAATCTTTTCTTATTCTAGCTGCTTCTTCTCTGCTGTACATAATTATGATTAACCGTGGATAGATTTTTTGGTACCTAAATTATGCATCAGTTTAGCTTCATGCTCTAATAAATCACTCCATTTCTGATCAACTTCGGCTCTTTCTCCATATTGTCTAGCAAAATTTAAAAACAAAGTATAATGGTTGGCTTCTGAAACCATTAAATCTCTATAGAATTTAGCGAGTTCTTTATCTTGCAAATTCTCTGATAATAGGCGAAAACGCTCACAGCTTCTTGCCTCAATTAGTGCAGCATACAACAAACGGTGTACTAATTGATTTGTTCTGCTTCCTCCTTTAGGAAAGAACTTAATCAAATTCATGACGTATTCATCTTTTCTATCTCTACCCAAGGGGATCCCTTTTTTTATGAGTCTGTCATGTACTAATTTGAAATGACTCATTTCTTCTTTTACCAAAGCAATCATTTCTGTTACTAGTTCTGTGTACTCTGGAAAGCTAACAATTAACGAAATTGCAGTTGAGGCAGCTTTTTGCTCACAATGCGCATGATCGATTAATATTTCGTCTATGTTTTTTTCTGCTATATTGACCCATCTTGGATCTGTTGGTAATTTAAGACCTAACATTTTTTTGTTTTTATGATTTAAATATCTAATCCGAATGTGTTTTTTAACAACATTACGCTTGGATTAGCCTCTACTAATTTTTGAAATTTTTCTTGAGGTGTGTACACGTATTTTTTCTTTTCGCTTGCGACAACAATTGTTTTTACTTGTATGCTGTAGTTGTTTAAACTTAACCTTAAGTAATTCATTAATCTAGGCCTTACCCCACCAAATTGCTCTTCCATTAGTTTATTGGGTAAAGCGTAAGTAATTTGATTTTGTTGTAAAGAGGGTTTACTGGCATTAACAATAGATGCTAAGTTCAGATCTCCATCGGCTTCTAACTTTCGTCCAAATTCTTGCCATTTAGAGATTAACTCCGATTCTGAAAATACATCTTTGGGTTTATTGCTATAATCTTCATCACTTGCAATGTAATCGATGTCTTCTAATTTGTTGTGTATTTTTTTTAGAGATAATGCAGAGGGTCTTCTACGGCGTGGAGCACCTTTGGGTAATTCTTGTGGCTTTTCTTCTGTTACAACAGTTGTTTTGATTGTGGATTTTATTTCTACAGATACTTTATGCTGATTAGATGTTGAAACATCTACTTTAAAAAAAGATGCAGGTATTATGAAGTTACTGCTTTTTTTTTTACTTCACTAAAAGTGATGGAAGCTAATTGCATTAAACAAAGTTCTACCAACAGTCGTTGGTTTTTACTTGCTTTGTATTGTAAATCACAGGTGTTTGCTTTTTCTATCGCTGCGATTAAAAAAGCTAAATCTGCTTTATTTGCTTGCTCCAAATATTGCTTTTTGGCGTTATCTCCTACCTCTAATAGCTCTACTGTATGGTTGTCTTTTGAAACTAACAAATCTCTAAAGTGAGAAGCTAATCCGTTAATAAAATGCTGTCCGTCGAAACCTCTAGATAAAACGGCGTTAAATTCTGTTAAAACTTCAGGTATTTTGTTTGCCAGTAAATCGTCTGTTATTTTAAAGTATATATCGTAATCCAGAACATTTAAGTTCTCGGTAACTGCTTGTCTAGTTAAGTTTTTCCCAGAGAAACTAACTACTCTATCATAGATTGATAGTGCATCTCGCATCGCTCCATCTGCTTTTTGAGCAATCACATGCAAAGCATCATCTTCTGCCTCAACCCCCTCTTGAATTGCTATTTTTTTGAGATGTTCTTTAGCGGCTATCACCGTGATTCTCTTAAAATCAAAAATTTGGCATCTTGATAGTATTGTAGGTATAATCTTGTGCTTCTCTGTAGTTGCCAATATAAAAATAGCGTGAGTTGGCGGCTCTTCTAAAGTCTTTAAAAATGCGTTAAAAGCTGCCTGAGATAACATATGTACCTCATCGATAATGTATACTTTGTATTTTCCTACTTGAGGTGGAATTCTAACCTGATCTATCAAAGACCTAATATCATCAACTGAATTATTAGAGGCTGCATCCAGTTCAAATACATTAAAATCAAAATCGCCCTCTTCTTGCTCTCCAGATACTTTTTGATTGATTTTTTTTGCTAGAATTCGCGCACATGTTGTTTTTCCTACTCCCCTTGGACCTGTAAATAATAAGGCTTGTGCTAAATGATTATTCTCAATGGCATTTTCTAAAGTATTGGTTATGGCCTGTTGACCTACAACATCTTCAAATGTAAGTGGTCTGTATTTACGCGCAGATACTATAAATGGTTCCATATGAGAATTTAATTCTAGACAAATATACCTATTTGATTGTTTGTAAGCAATAAATGTGGGTCTACTAAAAAAAGAAAACTCAGCTATAAATATAAAATTTATAAACTGAGTTTATTGTGTTAACATTATTTGTTATCTAAAACAACATATAAATTCCTACCCCTAAAAATTGTATATGTATAATGTTGATATAAATACCTACCCCTAAATATTTATGTTTCAAATATACAAAGGTTAAACTCAATAACCATATCAAATGTTAAAAAAGTTAAATTCTAAACAACTAGTAGGAAATAGAGTGAAATTTTGAACAACCTTTGTTTATGCTACTGGCGAACCATATAAATCAAAATCACCTGCCTCATGTATCTGAATATCAATAAATTCCCCCGTTTTGATATAGTGATTTTTGGCATCAACCAGTACCTCATTATCGACATCTGGAGAATCACTCTCTGTTCTACCTATAAAATATTCACCTTCTTTTCTGTCAAAAATACATCGAAAGGTTTTCCCAACCTTATCTTGATTGAGTTCCCACGATATTTGAGATTGGATTTCCATAATCTCCGCTACTCTGGCTTCTTTAACATCTTCTGGCACATCATCTTCTAGATTAGCCGCATGAGTGTCTTCTTCGTGAGAATAGGCAAATGCTCCTAAACGTTCGAAACGCATTTCTTGAACCCAAGATTTTAATTCTTCAAAAATTTCTTCTGTCTCTCTGGGATACCCTACAATTAGCGTAGTTCTAATAGCCATTTCTGGAACGTGATTTCTGAACTCTTTGAGCAACTTATTTGTTTTTTCATAAGTTGTTCCCCTTCTCATCGATTTTAATATCTCTGTATTAATATGCTGTAAAGGAATATCTAGATAGTTACAGATTTTAGGCTCAGCCTTCATCACGTCTAAAACATCCAAAGGGAAACCTGCTGGAAAGGCATAGTGTAAGCGAATCCATTCTATTCCTTCTACTTTTACCAATTCTTTTAACAAATCAGCTAAATTTCTTTTTCCGTATATGTCTAAACCGTAATAGGTTAAATCTTGTGCAATTAAAATTAATTCTTTAATACCGTCAGCAGCTAATTTTTGTGCTTCGGTAACTAAGTCTTCTATTGGAGTTGAACGATGCTTTCCTCTCATCAAAGGAATCGCACAAAAAGAACATGGTCTATCACAACCTTCTGCTATTTTTAAGTAAGCATAGTGCTTTGGTGTAGTCGTTAATCGCTCTCCAATTAATTCGTGTTTGTAATCAGCCTCTAAAACTTTCAATAAGTTTGGTAAATCTTGCGTTCCAAAATACTGGTCAACATTATTTATTTCGGCTTCCAAATCTGGCTTATATCTTTCCGATAAACAACCTGTAACATATACTTTATCTACTAGTCCTTCTTCTTTTTTGTTGGCATAATGTAAAATTGTATTTACAGACTCTTCTTTTGCTTTTCCAATAAAACCACATGTATTGATAACAACAATATTTCCTTCATCATTTTCATCTTCATGTACAACATCTTTTCCATTGGCTTTTAACTGCCCCATTAAAACCTCTGAATCATAAACGTTTTTAGAACACCCAAGGGTTACTACATTTATTTTATTTTGTTTGATTGATTTTGTGCGCATATCTATAAAGTACTTAATATTAAGTACTGGGTTTAAAGTTTATTTAATTGGACGGTTGTAAAATATGTTTAAAGATGAGTGTTCATTAAGGTGAGGAATCAGTAAGTAAATCTTACTTAAAAAATGAATCTATAAACTCAAACTTATTAAAAACCTGCAAATCGTCTATACCTTCTCCTACTCCAATGTATTTTACGGGAATTTTGAACTGATCTGAAATTCCTATTACGACTCCTCCTTTTGCTGTTCCGTCTAGTTTGGTTACCGCTAAAGAAGTTACCTCTGTTGCAAGTGTAAATTGTTTTGCTTGCTCAAAAGCATTTTGACCTGTAGAACCATCCAAAACCAACAACACATCGTGTGGAGCATCTGGCACCACCTTTTGCATAACTCGTTTGATTTTAGTCAGCTCATTCATCAAGTTAATTTTATTGTGCAAACGTCCAGCAGTATCAACAATCACAACATCTGCATTTTTGGATACTGCAGATTTTAGAGTATCAAAAGCAACGGAAGCTGGATCAGACCCCATTTCTTGCCTTACAATAGGCACTTCAACTCTGTCCGCCCATACTTGTAACTGATCAATGGCAGCAGCTCTAAAAGTGTCGGCTGCCCCTAATACTACATTTAATCCTTGTTTTTTGAATTGAGCCGCTAATTTACCAATAGTAGTTGTTTTACCGACACCATTAACACCTACCACCATTAAAACATATGGCTTTTTATCTTTAGGAATTATAAAATCTACAGCATCTTCATCGTTAGTTTCGGAAAGCAAAGCTGCTATTTCTTCTCGTAAAATTTTGTTTAACTCATCAGTTCCTAGATACTTGTCTTTTTCGACTCTTTCTTCTATTCGATCGATAATTTTTAACGTAGTATTAACACCAACGTCCGAAGAAATTAAAATCTCTTCTAAATTATCTAAAACATCATCATCTACTTTTGATTTACCAGCAACAGCCTTTGATAACTTAGAAAAAAAAGAGGTTTTAGATTTTTCTAAACCTTTATCTAAGGTTTGTTTTTTTTCCGACGAAAATATTTTTTTAAAAAAACTCATAAGTCTACTAATTAACTCGTTGTATTATTTTGAAAAGAAGCCGTAAAATACAAAAAAAGCTACTTTCTTAATGAAAGTAGCCTTTGTATTATTAAATTTTAACAAAATTATTTTTTTGCTAAAAAATCTTTTACTTGTGTAGGGTCCATAATAGCTTCAACAAAAGTATAAGCTCCTGTTTTTGGAGACTTTACCATTTTGATAGCTTTAGACAATCTCTTAGAACCTGTCTGTAACGATGCTACTGATTTCTTTGCCATTTTCCTTTATTATTTAATTTCTTTGTGAACTGTCATTTTCTTTAAGATTGGGTTAAATTTCTTAACCTCTAATCTATCTGGAGTATTCTTTTTGTTTTTCGTCGTAATGTATCTAGACGTCCCTGGTTGACCAGAAGCCTTGTGCTCAGTACATTCTAAAATAACTTGTACTCTGTTTCCTTTTTTTGCCATCTCTTTATGCTTTTATTAAGAAAAATTATTTAGTTAAAAAACCTTTTTCTTTTGCTTCTTTAATTACAGCAGAAATACCTTTTTTATTGATATTTTTTAACGCAGCAGTAGATACTTTTAAAGTAATCCACTTATCCTCTTCAGGGATATAAAAACGCTTTGTAATTAAGTTAGCGTTGAATTTTCTTTTTGTTCTATTTAAAGCGTGAGAAACGTTATTCCCAACCATTGCTTTTTTACCAGTAAGTTCACAAACTTTTGACATCTCGTATCAGTTTTAATTTAATTCTAAACGGAGTGCAAATTTAACAACAATTAACGATACTAACAAAATAAATCTAATGATTTTTTGATATTTCTTTCGCCAACATTTCAAAAGCCTTGTTTTTTGCCTGCTCTATTACTTTTTCTCTAGGTTGTCCAAAATTAAATTTTTCTACTATGATTTTCTTTTCTGTAGCAATCGCTATAAAAACCACTCCTAAATCTTCTAAAGTATCATCTGCGGTTGGGCCCGCATTTCCTGTTGTTGCTATTGCATATTTGGCTCCTGTAAGTTCCCTTATACCTAGTGCCATTTCGGTAACTACTTGCTCTGAAACTACCGAATGTTTTTCGATTGTTTTTTTAGAGACCTTTAAAACATTTTCCTTTAACAATTTATTGTAAGCCACCACTCCTCCTAAAAAAAATGAGGAGACTCCACTCCTACTTGTAATTTCTTGGGCTATTCTTCCTCCTGTACAGCTTTCTGCAACGGCCAACGTTAATTTGCTATTAATAAAGTACGTTTTTACAAAATCCACATAGTCTACATCTCCAACCATAAAACTATGGTCTTTAAAAATTAAAGCTAACTGGCTTCCAAACAAAGCTAACTGCTCACTCAAAAAGTCTTTATCTAAATGTTTTCCTGTTAATCTTAATCTCAATCTGCCTGGGGCTGGTAAGTAAGCCAAATTGATAAAACTAGGCAAGTTACTTTCAAAATCTTCTAGCATTTCCGCAGCAAAACTTTCTCCCAAACCATATAATACAAACGTTTGGTACAACTGCGCTTGAAAACCTCCTATGTTCATCAACCTTGGCAAAACCTCATTTTTTATTAATCCTTTCATTTCAAAAGGAACTCCTGGTAAACTGATGATATTTTTACCATCCTGCTCAAACCACATACCCGCTGCAGTTCCAATTGGATTGTGAAGTATTTTCGCTCTTTTGGGAAGCATTGCTTGTGCTCTATTTAAATCGCTAAACCGTCTACCTCGCTTTTCAAACATTTCTTTTACATGTGACAACACCTGCTCGTTAAGTTCCAACTCATCATCAAACAACATTGCCAGAGTATGCTTTGTGATATCATCTTTCGTGGGACCTAATCCTCCTGTGATAATAACCAAATCAGCAATACTCATTGCTCGTTTTACACCATCAATAATTGCTTGTTCTGTATCTGAAATAGAGAGAGTTTCCGTTAATTCTACCCCTAAATGATATAATTTATTGGCAATCCACTGAGTGTTCGTATCTAGTACTTGACCTATCAAAATTTCGTCTCCAACAGTAATAATACTTGCTTTCATATATTATAAATCTACTTCAAAAAAAAAGAGGCTTTCACCTCTTTGTTTATCTTATTTTAATATCTATTAACTTATCCTCTTCCAAATACCCTTGTAATATGTCTCCTTTAGCAACCTTACCGATACCTGCTGGAGTTCCTGTAAAAATAATGTCTCCTTTTTTTAAAGTATAGTATTTAGAAACGTGTTCTACCAATCTGTCTATACCCACCATCATATCCGAGGTGTTACCTGATTGCATAACTTCTCCATTTTTTTCTAGTCTAAAGTTGATGTCTTGTAAATCTGAAAACTTTTCTTTTGGAAAAAACTGCTCTCCGATAACTGCACTTCCATCAAAACCTTTAGAAATTTCCCAAGGATGCCCTTCTTCCTTTAACTTTAACTGCAAATCTCTTGCGCAAAAGTCTATTCCCAAACCAATCTCATCATAGTATTTGTGGGCAAAACGTTCACTAATACATTTTCCAACTTTATTAATTTTAATAAGCACCTCAATCTCATACTCAACCCTGTCCGTAAAAGGAGGTATGACAAATGGATTCTTCTTGGGTAAAATTGAAGAATCTGGCTTCAAAAAAATCACAGGCATTTCAGGTTTTTTCCAACCCAAATCTTCTATGTGTAGCTCGTAATTGAGCCCTACGCAAATAATTTTCATTTTTTTATTGCTTTATACAACTAGTGAACAAAGTACCGAACATATAGTATTAAGAAATGCTGTTTCATTTGTCTTGTACTTAATATTTGTTACTCTATCGCTTTTTACTTTTAAATTTACTCTCCTGTTTCTGGAAATACAATCGCTTTGTTATTGTCTACTATAATTTGATTATTAAGATGACACTTTACAGCTCTTGCCAACACCATTGTTTCTATATCGGCACCAATAGCTTTTAATGTTTTTGGGGTACTCTCGTGAGTAACGCGTTCTACATCCTGTTCAATAATGGGTCCTTCATCTAGATCTTCGGTTGCGTAGTGCGCTGTGGCACCTATTAACTTTACTCCTCTTTCGTAAGCCCTATTGTATGGATTTGCTCCTTGAAATGCTGGTAAAAAAGAATGGTGAATATTAATAATTCTATTAGGATAATGATTGATAAAATCATTCGATAATATTTGCATATAACGAGCCATCACAATTAAATCTATATCATTACCATCAAACAAATCAATTAACTGTTGTTCCTGTTCCTTTTTGGTATCCTTGGTTACTGGCAAGTGATAAAAAGGAATTTCGAACATGTCCGCAATCGGTTTTAATTTGGTATGATTACTTACCACCATTTTAATATCACAATGCAATTTCTCTTCCTTATTACGCTGTAACAAATCATACAAATTATGAGTTGTATGAGAAACCATCACGGCAACTTTTTGTTTTCTATCCCCATAATCAGCACTCCATATAATTTCGTAGGCTTCTGCTAAGCGTGCAAAACGTTCCTCCAACTGCTCTTTGCTTATAATTACAGAATCATCGGACTCCACTCTTAAACGCATAAAAAACATTCCATCTATAGAGTTAGTGTATTGCTGTGCGCTGACCAAATTAAATCCTTCTTGATAAAAAAAGTGAGTTAATTTAGCTACAATCCCTTTTTGATCGGGACACTTTATTAAAAAAGTTATGATTTGTGGTTTCATTTTTTTGAATTGAATGACTAAAAAATTAAAGAATTAAAGAATTTGATGTACGACCTATTCTTTCAATATTTAAATCTTTTAATTCTTAAATTATACAATGTATTTTTTATCAAAATTAGGTTTGCGTTTTTCTAAGAATGCGTTTCTACCTTCTTTCGCCTCTTCTGTCATATAAGCCAACCGTGTTGCTTCTCCAGCAAACACTTGTTGCCCTACCATGCCATCGTCCGTCAAATTCATTGCGAATTTTAACATTTTGATAGACAATGGGGATTTCGCTAAAATTTCTTGAGCCCACTCATAAGCTGTATCTTCTAATTCGTCATGAGGAACAACTTTATTAACCATTCCCATTTCAAAAGCTTCTTGAGCAGAATAATTACGTCCTAAAAAGAAAATTTCTCTTGCTTTTTTCTGACCTACCATCTTCGCCAAATAAGCAGAACCATATCCGCCATCAAAGCTAGTTACATCAGCATCAGTCTGTTTAAAAATTGCATGTTCTTTACTCGCCAAAGTCATATCGCAAACTACGTGTAAACTATGTCCACCTCCCACAGCCCATCCTGGCACCACGGCAATCACTACTTTGGGCATAAAACGTATCAAACGCTGTACTTCTAAAATATTTAAGCGGTGAGCTCCATCTTCTCCTACGTATCCTTGATGACCTCTGGCTTTTTGATCTCCTCCTGAACAGAAAGAATACACACCATCTTTGGTTGATGGCCCTTCGGCAGACAGTAAAATAACTCCTATATTTTGGTCTTCTTGTGCATCATAAAAAGCATCGTATAACTCCGATGTTGTTTTAGGTCTAAACGCATTTCTAACATTGGGTCTGTTAAACGCTATTCTTGCGACACCCTCGCATTTTTTATAGGTAATATCTTGATATTCTTTTACTGTTTTCCAGTTTGTTGTTGCCATACTTGCGTTTTTTGTAACCGCTGGTAAAGTTATCATTTTAATTTTATTTGAATCTGTGTTTTTACCATTGTTCACTGATACACAAACCTCAACTTAATCCTTTGATTGTTAATTATTTTAGCATTAAAAACCTTAACTTTGCTTTTCCTTAAATTTTAAACCTCTTACATTTTAAATGTAAAACTCTGATAAAAAAAGGCTTATCATTTTTTATCACAATAACATACGAAGTATTTGTAGTAATTATGAAGAAAAAAGTTGAAATTTTAGCTCCTGCCAAAAATCTTATTCAAGGAATAGCTGCCATTAACGCGGGTGCAGATGCTGTATACATTGGAGCTCCACAATTTGGTGCTAGAACCAACGCTAATAATTCTGTTGAAGATATTGCAGAAATGGTACGTTACGCACACTTGTTTAAAGCACAGGTGTTTGTTGTTATCAATACTATTTTATATGATAATGAGTTGGAAACTTGTGAAAAGTTAATTCACGACTTATACCGTATTGGTGTAGATGCTTTGATTGTACAAGACATGGCTATTTTTGAAATGAATTTGCCTCCTATTGTTATTCACGCTAGCACACAAGCCAATAACAGAGAGCCTAAGCAGGTAGAGTTTTTACAAAAAGCAGGAATGAAACGCGTGGTTTTGGCTCGTGAATTAAACCTAGATCAAATAAAAGATATTAAGGAAGCTTGTGATGTAGAGTTAGAATTTTTTGTTTCTGGTGCTCTTTGCGTTTCTTTTAGCGGAAACTGTTATATGAGTGTTGCTGGTGGAGAGAGAAGTGCCAACCGTGGTTCTTGCGCTCAAAACTGTAGATTACCTTATAAATTGACAGACGGTCATGGAGATACGTTAATAGAAAGCAGTCATTTGTTGTCTATTAAAGATTTAGATTTGAGTGATCAATTACCTGAAATGATCAAAGCTGGGGTAATGTCTTTTAAAATTGAGGGTAGATTAAAAGATGTTGTATATGTTAAAAATAATGTTTCTTTCCTAAGAAGCAGGTTAGATTCTTTTTTAGAAGGAGAAGGAAAAGACGAGTACCAAAAAGCTTCATCGGGTAGAACGTTCTATACTTTTGATGCCGAAATGGGACGTAGCTTCAACAGAGGGTATACTGATTACTTTGTAAATAAACGTATCAAAAAAATAGGTTCTTGGGAAAGCCCTAAATCCAAAGGCCAAATTATTGGAAAACTGACCGCGATAAAAAACGGAAAATATTTAGTAGAAAATGCTGACAAGCTAAATAACGGTGATGGTTTGTATTTTATCAACGAAAATAATGAGGCAGACGGTGTACAAGTAAATACCGTTGATAATGGTTGGATTACTCCAAACAATTTTAAAGAGATTGCTATTGGTACTTTGATTTCTAGAAATTCTGATGCAAACTTTAATAAACAAGTAGAAAAGGACAATAGTGCCATCAGAAAAATAGGGGTTCATTTGTCTTTTGAAGAAACTCAATATGGGTTTACTCTAACTGCTACAGACGAAGACCATCATACTTACTCTGAGGAAATAAAAATAACTAAAGAATTAGCCAATAAAGAAGGAGCTTTAAAAGCCAACTTAGAAAAGAATTTGATAAAGACTGGAAATACTCCTTTTATTGTTGATGATGTTCAAATATCACTAAACGAAAATTGGTTTGTACCGATTTCTAAAATCAATGAAATAAGACGTAACGTTTTAGATAAATTGATTGATATTAGAATTGAAGAATATGACAGAGATGAACAACCTATTGTAAAAACAGACCATCCTTATCCAGAGAAAACATTAGATTTCACTTACAATGTTTCTAATAAATTGGCTAGGCAATTTTACAAAAGGCACGGTGTAGAAGAAATAGAAAAAGCTTTTGAATTACAATGGGAACCTGGTAAAGCCAGAGTAATGACCACTAAGTACTGCGTTAAATACGAATTGGGTAAATGTGCTAGATACCAAAGAGAAACCATGGGAGAAAAAGTAAAAGAGCCTTTAACTTTAACTCACGGAGAAAATCAGTACAAACTAAAGTTCAATTGCAAACCTTGTGAAATGGAAATTTGGGAAAAAGATGCAGAACTTGAATTTGAAGAAGAGCAATTTTAACATCAAAAAAAAGCAGCCAATTGGCTGCATTTTTTTATCTATCGGTAGTATCCAAAAAACTGTGTAAACAGAAATTAGGCGGGGTTTTAAAACCCCGCCTAATTTTTTGATTAATTTTATAACACACAGTTTTATTATGGATGATTTAAAAAATCAATTTTTACAAAGTGGTCTATTAAAAGGCCTAAAAACAGAAGACGATTTAAGTAATTTATTGAATGAATTACACAGTGCCGCTTTAGAAGCTATGCTTCAAGGAGAGATGGATGCTCATTTGGGCTATCCCAAAAATGGTAAACGCAGCAACACTAATGCTCGCAATGGTAGCACTACAAAAAAAGTAAAGAACCGCTTCGGTCAAAGCGAGATTAAAGTTCCACGTGATCGCAATAGTGATTTTGAACCTGTTGTGGTTCCTAAACACAAAAGCACTTCACTGTCTATAGAAAATATCGTAATCTCGCTTTATGCAAAAGGTATGAGTGTTTCTGATATTGAAGATGAACTTTATCAAATTTATGGCTATAAGCTCTCCACATCATCTATATCTATCATCACAGACAGAATCAATCAAGAAGTATTAGAATGGCAAAACAAGCCTTTAGAGTCTGTTTATTGCGTAGTTTGGATGGATGGAATTGTATTTAAAGTTCGTCAAGGAGGAAAGGTTGTTAACAAAACTATTTACTTAGCCGTAGGGCTCAACAGAGAAGGCCACAAAGAACTATTAGGAATGTGGTTAGGAATGAATGAATCTGCCGCTTTTTGGCAAGGAGTACTTACTGATTTAAAGGCTAGAGGGGTTGAAGATATTTTGGTAACTGTTACCGATAATCTCAACGGATTCACACAATCCATTAAAAATGTGTTTCCAACAGCAGATACTCAAATCTGTGTGGTTCATCAAATTCGTAACAGTGCACGTTATGTGGTTTGGAAAGACAAAAAAGCTTTTACAGGAGACATGAAGCATATTTACAATGCTCCTAATAAAGAAATGGCTAAAGCCGAATTAGACCAGTTTGCTGAAAAATGGAATGATAAATATCCTTATGCAGTACAATCTTGGCGTAACAATTGGGAGGAACTTACCGTGTTCTTTGATTTCCCTTTAGAAATCAGAAAAATAATTTACACCACCAATCTAATTGAAAATCTTAATGGCAAAATTAGAAAATACACTAAAAACAAAATGAGCTTCCCAACAGACGATGCCTTGAAAAAATCAGTTTATTTATCTTTGATGCAAATTACTAAGAAATGGACTCAGCCAATTCACAATTGGGGACTAATTCTTAACCAGTTCTTAACTATATTTGAAAAAAGGGTTCAACTTTAAAAAAGTTAAACCCCGTAGAATTTTTGTTTACACAAAATATTGGATACTGTCTATCTATCTGTAGGTTTGTATCCTAACTTTTTTTTAGACTTTACGTTCTTCGATGAAAATTGGTTTTATTACTAATTTAATGATCTCAAAAACTTCATTTTTAACTTTGCCTGCTTCAAATTATTGGTCTCGTTTTCTATTGATTTCAAAGCAGTATCTAACAACGGATTTCCCTTTTTACTATTGGCAAAGAATCCTAAATTATTCTCTAACTGCTTTAAATCTTTTGTAATCTGATCTATTTCTTTTCTCAAATTACTTTGCTCATCATATAACTTTTTGCTGTCAATAGCGCTCCAATAAGCAATTTTTGTCTTATACTTAATCAAGTCCGCTTTTTCTTTGTCATCAAAAGAGTTTAGAACACTCAAAACAACGGTTTGTATATCCTGATCTATTTTGTTTTTTTGAGAAGGAACTGTACCTATAGCCAACCACTCTTTAACTATATCTCCGTAATTAGATTCTGTTATTTCTAAAGGTTTTATCTTCTCTAAAAAAGCTTCTTTATCTTTTAAGTTTTCTTGTTCTTGTGGTGTTCCTTCCAACTTGACCAAGTTCAGCCTGTCAAAATAAGCATCGCACAACGACTTAAATTCTTTCCAAAGTGCATCTGCTTGTTTTCTTGGTACAAAACCTACCTTTTTCCAAGCTGCTTGAATCCTTTTAAAATTTTCAGTAGCCTGCTCAAAATCTTCAGAATCTTTCCATTGCTGAGCCTCTTTAATCAACGCTTCTTTTTGCATCAACGCTTCGCCCTGTTCTTTTTTTGCTTCTTTAAAAAAATCATTCTTTGCACTGTTGAATTTTTTGGTGGCCTCTTTAAAAAGCTCCCAAGTTTCATTTGTGTTAGCTTTTGGAACTTTTCCTATGTCTAGAAAACTTTCTTTAAGGGCTTCAAATTTTTCTATACTTTTTTTCCAATCACCAAAAGATTTATTCTTACTGTAATCAAAATTTTTAATTTCTTCTATTTTAGTCAACTTCAAAGACAAATTCTCTTCTTCTTGCTTTCTTAGAGCATTGTAAAAAGCCGTTTTCTTGTCATGAATTTCATTGGTTATTTTGGTGAATTCTTCCCATACGGGCTCTCTAAACTCTTTGGCCACAGGCCCCGTTTCTTCTTTCCATATTTTATGTAGCACTTGTAACTCATTAAAAGCAAACTGTATATCTGCGTGCTCCAACAACTCCTTTGCTTTTACTATAATTTGTTGCTTAGCTTCTAAATTGTGTTTAAAATCAATCTGTCTTAAATCATTATTAATGTGTAACAAATCGTAAAATTGCTCTACATACAAATGGTAATTCCCCCAAGTTTCTTGATACTTGTCAGATACAATAGCTCCAACATTTTTCCAATCTTCTTGTAATTGTTTAAACTCTTTGTATGAATTAGAAACATCCGCTTGGTCTACTAAAACTTTTATCTGGTCAATAATAGCCTCTTTCTTTGCCAGATTATCTGTTAACTCTTTCGCTATTTTTTGGTGATATTCATTCTTCTTCTCCAAATATTGCTTCCATAAGTTTTTAAAGGAAACTTGTACGGATTGTTTGTCATACTCAAAAACAGCATCTTCTCCTTCTTTTTCAAAAAACTCTTTCTTTGATGTTTCTAAGGCTTCGTTATACTGATAATAGAAGGAAGCTCTTATGGCATTAGCCTCTTCTTTTATTTCAGGAATTGTATGTTGATTTAATTTGGTATTTAATTCTGCAATTAAACTTTCAAGAGACATTGTTTTATAGTCAATTGATTGAATATTCTTATCTACGTCAACCGGTGTCATTTATATTTTTTTTTCAAATATTTAATTTCTCTCCTAATTTATACAATAAAAGTTAATTAGCGCTATTAATTTGGGGAGTTATATAATTAATAAAATTCAGCTTTAAATTAGGGTTGATACTTATGTTATCTAATTTTTCTGCTCCATTTTTATCGACTAATTTAATTTTCAAACTAGTTTCGTTCTCTACATCAATTCTGGAATAATAAATTTTACTAGGTAGTGTTTGCCAATTTCTTGTATCACTTTTTTCTGTAAAAGCATTGATTAAGCCCAATATAGCTCCCAAATTCTGATTTTGATTAGCAACTACTCCTTCTGCTATTTTTTTTGTGGCAACTCTCAGTACTAGTTTTCCTATTTCTCTGGCTGTCCTATCTTTTAAAGTTTTGGTGGCAATCTCCTCATAGTTTTGAGCCAATTGAAACCTTTTCATTTCGTTCTCTTTAACCCCTATTAAAGCTTGCGCGTAATAAGTAGGCCTTACTTCGTATTTTGGAAAGGATACGTTGATGATATTCAAATCTGAAAAACTATTGGATACCGATCCTCTCCTTGGCACGTTAAAAGACAAACCAAGTTCTTGGTTGTTAAACGAAATAAAATTACTATTGATTCCGGGGATTGCCGTAAAAGTAAAATAAGTTTGAGATTTATAGGGAATTAATCCGTTTTCCCAAAACACAACAACACTCTTTTTCTTTGTAAAATTTGAATCGTATGTTTTGCCAAACAATTTGCTAAACCTTGCTTCTTCTGCATAAAAACCTAAAACATGCGCTGTGTTTATCACGTCGTGTTTTAATTGATCTGGCATAGATACACCAAAAAAACTCCCGTCCTGCTTAGCATAAAGTTCTACTGCATTTCTGTAAGCAATAAAAGCATCGTTAATGTTGCCTGTGGCCTCATAAATTAAACCTTGCAAGCTCAATGCAAAAGCATCATTGCTATATCTGTTCTTTTTTCCTTCTGGGTAACTGTCATTTATTTTTAGTAACTCTAAATTTATTCTTTTAGCCTCTACCAAAGCTTCATCGTACAGATTTAGGAAAATATAATTTAAAGCTTTATAATAATGTATTGCTACTTTTTCAAAGTCTTCTCCTTGGTAGGTTTCTTTTTCTGGATTGGTAATCACTCCCAAAACCTTGTTCGCTAAGTTTTTTTTATAGAACTCTATAAAATCATCTGCTTTATTAAAATACTCGTTACTCAGCTTATAGTTTTTGTTGATATGGGCTAACTTTCCTTTTTCTAAATAAAACAGCAGTTTGTTTCTATCTTTTTTTAAGAACTTGTTTTTGTCAACGCTAGTTAAAGCAGATTGGTAATTTTGAGACTGCAGCTGCTGCTGATACTTTGCACTTAAGTCGTGATACGAGGCACACGAACTCAGTCCTATCAAAACAAACATGATCCCTAAAAAAACAATTACTTTTCTCATAGTCTTGTAAACAAAAAAACTGCTTAGTGTTATGGAATAACAGCTAAACAGTTTTTAATAAATTATTGATATTTAGTTTTTTACAAACTTTTTTATTTTCTTGTCGCCAAACCAAACTTTTTCGTTGGTTTGAATATTGGTAAGCTCTAAATCTATTTGATAATAGACCACTTTTTTTCTGTTAATTGCATCTACAACAGAGTTAATTGTTCCTTGTAGCATATAATCTGCACCCGTTTCTAAACCAAACTTTTTAACAGTAGACACAGATGCATTGTTTTGCTGATCTGCTCTTTCTGCTCTCAACTCATTTCTCATTTCCCCTCCTTGTACAACTCTAGCTCGTTGAGACTTTACCAAAGCTTTTTCCATTTCTTTAGTAAACAACTCAGCATCAATGTGTTCATGAGACTTATTTCTTACCAAACCTACAATAACCACAGGTTTGACTTTTTTCTCAATCATATGTGTACTTAACCAATCTCCAGTAACAACCTGCGCACTTAAAGCCTCAGCAGACAATCTAGCATCAGTATCGTTCCATCTACCACTCAAATCAATTTGTTCGTTGGTATCAATTCTTGTTACTTTTCTAGAACAAGATTCTAATCCAAAAATGCTTAAAGAAGCTAATGCTATTATTAAAATACTTTTTTTCATTTGTTTATTATTTTTGCTTATCTAATAAAATAAGTACATCCCAATCCTGAGTTTCTATAATTTAGATGATTAGAAAAACCGAAACCTAAATTTCTATATCCAAAGTTAGGATAAAAACCTAAACTAGGAGTATATCTGTAATATTTTGTGTTTTTTGCGCGTTCTAAGCGTTCTTGATGTCTCCACAATCCGCGCATAGACCTATGCTCTTTTCTTGTTTTTTTACGAATTCTTTTCTCCTCCATCGGATCTATGGCAACATAAGTCTGATTTTCGGTAGTTCCTTGTTTATTAGTGTATTGAGAACTATCCTTTAGATATTTTTGATAACTTATTTGGTGATTTGGATTTTGGTCAGAAACAGGTTGCTTTTGAGCCATCAAGCCCAATGTAAACATAAAAATGGAAATATGTAATAACGTTTTCATCATCGTAGATTTTAAAGGTTTATTAACTATTATAAACAAATACCATACCTTAAATTAATTGTTCCAAATCTCCCAGGCCTTTTCTGCTTGCAACTGCAGCATTTCTAAACCATTTTTAATAGCAGCTCCTTGTTCTTTTCCCAACCTCAAAAAAGTAGTTTCAGACGGATTATAAATCAAATCGTACAGCAAATGTCTCTCCGTTAAAGCAGCGTAAGGAATGTCAGGTTTTAAATCTACATTGGGAGAAGTTCCTAACGGAGAACAGTTTACTATTACCGTAAATTCATTGATTAACGCTGGCGTTAATTGCTCGTAACTTAAAATTGTGTTTTTAGCGGTTCTAGAAACAAACTCGTATTCAATTCCTAATTTTTTAAAAGCATAAGCAACCGCTTTTGAAGCTCCGCCTGTTCCAAGTATCAATGCTTTTGTGTGATGTGATTTTAGTAATGGCTCAATTGATTTTTGAAAACCGTACACATCGGTATTAAACCCAACCGCACTACCATCATCTGACAGTTTTATAGTATTTACAGCTCCTATTTGTTTCGCATCATTATCTATATCTGTTAAAAAGGCTTGTACCTCTTGTTTGTAAGGAATGGTTACATTTAATCCCTTGAGTCCATTCTCTTTTAAACTGATAATCTCTTTTAAGGAAGCAATATCTTGTAAATCAAAGTTTGTATACTGATGACTTTCTAAGTTCAGTTTTTGGAATTTTTCTGTAAAATATCCCCTCGAAAAAGAATAAGATATATTTCTACCTACCAATCCAAATGTTACTTTTTTCATTGTTTGTGTTTCTTTTTAGAAAAATATTCTATGCTCAAAACCAATAGAACCCCTATTACAATAAACATTAGTGCTGTTAAATTGTAACTGGAAGCCAGATTGGGAAAATACTTTTCGTAACCAATAATTACTTCGTTGTTATACTTATCTACAATATCTGCATTGTACATTTTGTGTTTCCATGGCCATACCGTACCCAAAGAACCTATAATAAAACCAATGATAAGTGCATTGGTTATTTTATCCCACTTTTTTAACACAAAGGCTAGTAGTTGCGAAAAAAATATCAATCCAAAAACAGAACCTAAAGTAAAAACTACCAAAACTATAAGATATTCTCTATTTATTGGATTTTGTAAAACCTCAAAGTTCCCAACCAGTAACTCTGCAATAACTTTAGCAAACACGTTTACCGTATCAACCAAAAGAAAAACGTAATTCCCCATCAACATTAAAATGTAGGAACCCGATAAACCAGGGATTGTCATTCCTGAAACTCCTATAGCACCACATAGAAATACAAACCACAAATTGTGATTCTCTCCGCTGGGTTCTATGTAATTAATCGCAATTCCCATCAAAGCACCAACTATTAAAGAAATATAGCTTTTGAGTTCCCAACCTTCATATTTTTTGATTAGATAAATTCCAGAACCTATAATCATCCCAAAAAATAACGACCACACTTGTAGCTCATGTCTTTCCAGAAAATAGTCTAGCAGCTTAGATACTGTGAAATAGCTAAAAACCATCCCTCCTACTATGTACAATAGAAATTTTGCGTTGATATAAGTGTAAAAACTTTCAAAACTTCTGTTCATTAACAAGCCAAAGGCTTTTCTATTTATTTTTTGAAAAGAATAAATCAATTCGTTGTAAAAATCTAACACATAAGCAACAGCTCCCCCAGACACCCCAGGAACTTTATTGGCAACTCCCATAGATATGCCTTTGACAAAAAGCAGTAGATTATACGTTAAACTTCCTTTTACAACCATGTTTTAAGATTTGTGATTTGCCAATCTCTCCATTCCTAAAATTAAGGCAAATCCTATAAAAGCCAATACCACAGCCAATAGTAGGTGAGATTCGCCTTGATAATTATTTGGTAAAATACTTTTTTGTAGCACGGGTACTGTAAAGCCTTTTGAGTTTATTCTGGTTGTTAATGTTTCTTTCCAAGGCCATATTTTGTTTAACGATCCTATAATAAAACCTGTAAGTCCTGCTAGTGTTATATTTTTATAGTTGGCAAATAAATATTTTAATATTCTAGAGAAACTTAACAAGCCTACAATGGTTCCTAACCCCACGATAGCTATTACCTGTAAGTCTCTAGCATGCACTGCATTTAAAATTGTTTGATAGGCTCCCAACAACACTAGAATAAAAGCTCCTGAGATTCCCGGTAAAATCATAGCACAGATGGCCAATGCTCCTGCTAAAAAAAGAAACAACAGAGAATTTTCGTCGCTAACCATAGGCTTTACTATGGTAATGTAGTAAGCGATGGTACACGTAACTATTAATATGAGTATTTCTTGTATCCTCCATCTATCAATTTGCTTACCCACGTAAATAACACTTGCTAGGACGAGTCCAAAAAAGAAAGACCAAACTAAAATAGGTTGAGTAGTTAACAAATAAGAAATTCCCTTAGCTAAGGAAACAACACTAATTGCAATACCTATTAACAAAGACAACAAAAAATTTCCGTTAATTTTTTCCCATGTGGCCTTGAGGCCCTCTTGCTTTAAACTTTTAAATACAGATAGATTTATATTACTGATGGTTGTTAAAAGCTCTTCGTATATCCCCGAGATAAAAGCGATGGTCCCTCCAGAAACTCCTGGTACTACATCCGCAGCACCCATAGCCATTCCTTTTAGAGAAATAACAACGTAATCTTTAATAGATCTTTTCATTTAAAGTGTTTTTAAACAAAAGTAGCTTTAAAAACTAGTTATTCAAAAAGTTTGAAATCAATCTTTTTACTTCAGTATCATTAAAAACAGTAGGATACAACTCTTCCATAATTAGATAATAATCTAAATCTAGACTTAGGGCTGTTTGCAAGTGTAAGTAAGCTTCTTTTTTTTGATTTGTCATATGAAACAAACAACCCAAGCGATACTCTATTTCAGCAAAATTACTATGTTGCTTTTTGGCCTTTACAAGTGTATTTAAAGCTTGCGAAAAATTACCGATAAAAACAAAAACATCCGCTAGCGTTATCCAAACCTCAACTCCAGAATCACCTAGTTCTATACATTTCTCAAAAGCCTCAACAGCTTCCTCGTAAAAATTGAGTCTCAAATTGATATCGGCAAAGTATCGCCAATATTCTACATTCGTCTCATCAAGAGCCACAGCTTTATGGGCATAATGCAACGCTTTGTCGTATTTCTTTTCTTCGTTACTTATCACTGCCAAGAGCATCCAACCCTTATCTAGTAACGGATCTTCATGTACTGCTTTTTTATAATAATAAGTAGCCTTTGTTGCCTCTTTTTTCTTTTTGTAACATTCCCCTATCCTTAAATATGCAAACGCTGTGGGGTCATCCAACTCTAAAGTAACCTGATAGTTTTTAATTGCCTCATCATAGGATTCCAATTTCTCTAAAGTTTTAGCTTTCTCTACATATCCTCCAATAAAAGCTTCGTCAATCACCACTGCATAGTCAAAAGCTTTCAGTGCTTCTTCAAACCTTTTTAAAACAAAGTATTGTCTTCCTAATTGATGCCAGGCTACTTCGCAATAGGGATTCTTATATATGTAATTGTTTAAAAACAAAATGGCTTCTTTATGATTAGATTCCATTTCAAAACAATAGATAATATTGTAGAGCGCTTGATAATCTTCCAAATCAAAATCTAAACAAACAGAAAAATGTGATCTCGATTTTTGATAATCATCCAAGTACAAATATTCCATCCCTAACAATGAGGAAACATCAGCCAAATCATCTGTATATTCCTCGGCTATTTTTAAGTAATTTATCGCTTCTTGATGCTTGTCTTGTTTGGATAGTAAATTGGCAATCTGTATATAAACCTCTTCATTTGAGGGGAAGATAGCCATCAAATTATCTAGTAAATTTCTAGCTTCATTAAATTTGTTTTCAAAAACCATGATTTCGGCTTGAATCAATTTAATATCTGCCGAATCTGGATGCTGCTCTAAAGCTAAAAAAACTGCTTTTTTTGCCATCGAGGTATTCCCTTCATCTAAGTAATAATGAATAATTTCCTCAAATTCTGTTGTATCAAAAAAATAAACATCATTTGTCTTCAGCATTTTCTCAAATTTGGATAATGACATCATATTTTTTTGTTTGTGTTCTTTAAGCAATTCTTAATATAAAAATAAGTAGAATTGGGCTTGTCAAGGTCAGCGTTAATCAAATGTTTTTAACAAATTAATCAACAAAAAAACTATATTTGTACAACTAATTTACTTAGATCTTATGAGTGATAAAATACTTCTAAACTCAAAAAAAATTCAAATCATCTTACAGCGATTGGCTTGTCAGTTAATTGAAAACCACGGTGACTTTTCTGATACTGTTTTAATTGGTTTGCAACCTAGAGGTACTTATTTTGCTGATAGAATTGCAAATATTTTAAGAAATGACTATCAAATAAGAAATATTGATTTAGGTAAATTAGATATTACTTTTTACAGGGATGATTTTAGACGTAGAGAAGCTCCTTTAAACGCAAATTCAACTGAGATTAACTTTTTGGTAGAAGATAAAAAGGTAGTTTTTATTGATGATGTCTTATTTTCTGGTAGAAGTATTAACGCAGCATTAACCGCCATACAGTCATACGGTAGACCTAAAGATGTAGAATTATTAGTTTTAGTAGACAGACGTTTTAGTAGACATTTACCTATTCAACCAGATTATAAAGGAGCTGCTGTAGACGTTATTAACGAAGAGCGAGTGTTGGTTAATTGGAGTGACGACACCTCTCAAGATGCAGTATATATCATTAACAAGAACAAATCATAGTAGATGAAAACTTTAAGCGTTCCCAACTTATTAGGAATTAAACACCTTGTAAAAGAAGATATTGATTTAATTTTTGAAACTGCAGACCATTTTAAAGAGGTAATTAACAGACCAATTAAAAAAGTACCCTCTTTAAGAGATATTACCATTGCCAATCTGTTTTTTGAAAACAGTACAAGAACTAAGTTATCTTTTGAGTTGGCAGAAAAACGCTTGTCTGCTGATGTGATCAATTTTTCTGCTTCGGGATCATCTGTAAAAAAAGGAGAAACACTGATTGATACAGTCAACAATATTTTGTCTATGAAGGTGGATATTGTTGTAATGAGACACCCTAACGTAGGAGCGCACGAATTTTTAGCAAAGCACGTTGATACCAAAATCATCAATGCTGGAGATGGTACACACGAACACCCTACTCAAGCCTTATTAGATTCTTTTTCTATTAGAGAAAAATTAGGAGATGTGGCAGGTAAAAAAGTAGTAATTGTAGGTGACATTTTACATTCTAGAGTCGCACTATCAAATATATATGCTTTAAAATTGCAAGGTGCAGAAGTAAAAGTTTGCGGACCCGCTACTTTAATTCCCAAGCACATAGAAAGCTTAGGAGTTACTGTAGAGACAAACTTAAGAAAAGCCTTAGAATGGGCGGATGTTGCCAATATGTTACGTGTACAAAATGAGCGAATGGCTATTAATTATTTTCCATCTACCAGAGAATATACGCAGCTTTATGGAGTAGATAAAAAATTGTTAAATTCGTTAGATTCAGAAATTACCATCATGCACCCAGGACCTATCAACCGAGGTGTAGAAATTACTTCTGATGTTGCAGATTCTGACCAAGCTATTATTCTAAATCAAGTAGAAAATGGTGTGGCTGTAAGAATGGCTTGTATATACCTTTTGGCCGAACAAATAAAAAAATAAAAGATGAAAACTACTTCTAACGATAAGTTTACAACCTTAACAGCAGAAAAGGATTTTGAATACTTTTTAAACTTTCTCAAAACGGCTTATGACCCATTAACTGCTGGGAATTTGGTTCTAGATTTAAGTAATATACAAACTACCGAAAACCAGATAAACGAGCTTGCACAATACGCAGAAGCCCAAGCAGAAAACAATAATTCTTTTGTGATTGTAATCCCAACTTTTGATGCAGATGTTTTTGATGAAGAACTAAACGTTGTTCCTACTTTAACCGAAGCAGAAGACATTATTGATATGGATGAAATGACTCGCGATTTAGGATTTTAGGATGGGCATACAACTCACCATATTAGGTTGCCACTCCGCAACTCCTAGAACCAATGCACATCCTACTGCACAATACTTAAAAATAAACGAACAACATCTTTTAATTGATTGTGGTGAGGGAACTCAAGTTCTGTTAAGACAACACAAAGTTCCTTTCGCTAAAATCAAACATATTTTTATTTCTCATTTGCATGGGGATCATTTTTTTGGGCTGGTTGGGTTGATTTCTACTTTTGGTTTGTTAGACCGTAGAACTGAACTCAACATTTACGGACCTAAAGGAATTAAAGAAATTATCACTTTACAGCTAAAACTATCCAAATCTTGGACTTCTTTTCCCTTATTGTTCCACGAACTAGGGTCAAAGGAATCCAAAGTAATTCTAGATGATAAAAAAATTAGCGTAACCACCATTCCTCTTGATCACAGAGTTTATACTAACGGTTTTTTATTTAAGGAAAAAGAAGCTTTAAGAAAGCTAAACATGGAAAACGTTTCTATGGAACCCGAAATAGAAATCTGCGATTATCACAACCTAAAAAAAGGGAAGGACTTTTTAAAACAGAATGGTGAACTTATTCCTAACGAAGATTTAACGCTTCCTCCTAAAAAAGCGTTGAGTTACGCTTTTTGTAGTGATACTGCCTATAAACCAGACATTGTTCCTATTATACAAAATGCTACGCTGCTATACCACGAATCTACTTTTTTAGAAGACCGAAAAGACCTTACAGAAAGAACCAAACACAGCACCGCTAAAGAAGCTGCAACTATTGCCAAATTAGCCAATGTTAAAAAACTTATTTTGGGACATTATTCTAGTAGGTACAGAGATATTAGTCAGTTTAAAGTTGAAGCCGAAACTGAGTTTGAACATGTGGAACTAGCGGAAACGGGAAAAGTTTTTGTTTTTTAGAAATTGATTTTTTTTGTGATTTTAGCATCTCGACTCCGCTCGACAAACTCTTTAATGCCGTTTTTATCTTAGCGCTTAGTATTCTATCATCTAATAAGACTAAATTATATCACAGAAGAATAGATTAGTTTGAGTGAGATTATTTTAGGATGATGTAGAATAAGCCATCCCTTTTAGGTTCAAAATCGTCATTTCGAGCAATTTTCGGTGGAAAATTGCTCGAAATGACGATTTTAAGACCTTTAGCTCATTATGTTGAGCTTCTACTTTATTAGTAAACCGATATTTCAAAAGGAAGTTTGGCTTGTATTCCCCTTGTTTTGAATATTGATTTTAAAGGACTCAACTCAGCTATTCCCATATCTTTAGCAATAGCATTTACATTCAATTGCTGTTTTATTAAAGAACCTGGACTTAAAACATCTTTTAATTCCATATCATACTTAGGTAATTCTTTTAAAGAATATTCTTTAATCTCTGCCTTTTTAGCTGCATACATAATGGCTACATCTAAACCTCCCAGCTCGTCAACCAAACCGACTTCTAATGCCTTGACACCTGTCCAAACACGACCTTGAGCTACCTCATCAACCTCTTCCATAGACATATTCCTTCCTTTGGCAACCCTATCTAAAAAATTATCGTAAACCTCCTCTATCCCTTCTTTTACTACTTTTTTAAATTTTTCGTCGACAGGGAGCACTGCGCTGTAATGAACACCGTTTTCGTGCGTGCTTACCACTTCCGCGTTAATTCCTATTTTTTTAGCTAAAGGAGCTGCATTGGGTAACATTCCAAACACCCCTATAGAACCTGTTATTGTGGTAGGCTCCGCAAAAATTCTATCTGCCCCGCAAGCAATATAGTATCCTCCAGAAGCTGCCAAATTCCCCATAGATACAATCACGGGCTTCTTCTTTTTAGCTTGTTCTACTGCATTCCATATCAAATCAGAAGCTAAGGCATCTCCACCTGGCGAATTTACTCTTAGCACAATCGCTTTTACTTTGTCGTTTTTAGCAGCTGCGCTCAAAGCCTTTATCATTTTTTTTTGTCCTATAATATCTAAAGTTCCTTTTCCATACATAATATTTCCTTGCGCATAAACCACCGCAATTTGAGATTCCTTTTTTTCCATCTCTTTTAAAAGCACGTGATTCATATAATCTTTAAACTTTACCGTATGGTCTTTTTCCGTTTGCAGTCTCTTGTTTAGTTTTTCTTGGTAATCGTTTTTGTAGAGAACTCCATCTACCAAATTATTCTGTAATGCGGTAGCCGATGATTTTCCGTACAATTCTAATACCGCTTTCTCTACATCTATATTACGAGTACTAGCAACAGCTTTGTCAATTTCTTTCCATATACCGTTAATAAGTTCGCTAATTTGTTTTCTATTCGCATCACTCATTTCATTGGCTATAAATGGTTCTACTGCGCTTTTGTATTTTCCGTGTCTTATTACCTCCATTTTAACACCATACTTTTCTTGAAAATCTTTGTAGAACATCACTTCAGAATGTAATCCTTTTAGTTCTACACGTCCTAAAGGAGACACAAAAACAGAATCTGCTACTGAGCTTAAGTAATATTTCTTTTGTGAGTAAACATCGCTGTAAGCATAAATAAACTTTCCTTTCTCTTTAAACTTCACTAACATTTTGCGGAGGGCAGTGGTTTGAGCCCATCCCATACTATTAGGGATATTTGTTAAACTAATTCCTTTTATTTTTTCATCATAAGTAGCAACCTCAATAGCCTTGCAGATATTGTTAAATCCGTATTTAAATTCTTCTAATCCCAAAATATTGGAAAACGGGTTTGATTCTACAGGAACGTAATCATTAATTTGTCCAGACAAGTTAATTTCCAGAATAGAATTGTCTGTAACCTCTTTTACCTCATCACCTGTAAACGATAATGCAATTCCAATTCCAACCACAATAAAAATAATAAGGGCAATCCAGATTGCGACTAAAGATGACAGTACTCTTTTGATGAAATTCATATTTTATTTTTTTATTAAACAAATATAAATGATTTCTTTGTTCAACGATTAAAAATATATGAACACCGCAATTTTATCTTTAGGAACCAACCTTGGAAATAAACTAGAAAATCTAAATAATGCTCTGTCAAAAATTAAAGGTATTGGTAATATTCTAAAAGTTTCGTCGATTTATCAAACTCCGCCTTGGGGGTTTGAGAGTGATGACTTTTATAACATTTCTATCCAAATTGAAACCTCTCTAAATACATCTGAGTTATTAACTGAACTGCTGACTTTTGAAGAAGAATTGGGTAGACTTAGAAATGAAAACCTTGAAGGTTATCAAGCAAGACCCTTGGATATTGATATTCTTTTTTTTAATAATGATATTATCAATACACCTCATTTAGAGATTCCTCATCCTAGAATTCAAGACCGAAAATTTGTATTAATTCCCACCATCGAAATTGTTAAAAATTTTACACATCCAGTGTTAAAAGATACTCTAGAAAATTTACTCGCAAAAACCAACGATGATAGTGACATTACACGACTTGATATTCAGTTGACACTATAAGTAATTACACTAAAACCAGTCTCCGTGTTATGTACGGAATAATAGTTAAACGTATCTATAAAAACTAAAAAGCGATTCAGAAATAAATTCTGAATCGCTTAAAATATAATTCGTTTACTACTTTATATTAATATCTGTAGTACTCTGGTTTAAATGGACCTTCAACAGTTACTCCAATATAAGAAGCTTGATCTTCTGACAAAGTATCTAGTTCAACACCAATTTTAGCTAAGTGTAAACGTGCTACTTTTTCATCTAAATGCTTAGGTAATGTGTACACATCATTTTGATAAGCATCTGCATTATTCCACAATTCTAACTGAGCCAACACTTGATTCGTAAAAGAATTTGACATTACAAAACTTGGGTGACCTGTAGCGCATCCTAAGTTTACCAAACGTCCTTCCGCCAATACTAAAAACTCTTTTCCGTCAATCGTATATTGGTCTACTTGTGGTTTAATCTCAACTTTAGATGCTCCGTAGCTTCCGTTTAACCAAGCCATGTCAATCTCATTGTCAAAGTGACCAATATTACAAACAATTGCCTTATCTTTTAATGCTTTAAAATGACGATCTACAATAATATCTTTATTACCAGTAGTAGTTATTACAATATCCGCACGCTTAATAGCATCGTCCATCTTTTTCACTTCAAAACCATCCATGGCAGCTTGTAAAGCACAAATCGGGTCTATTTCTGTTACCAAAACTCTAGCTCCAGCTCCTTGTAAAGAAGCAGCAGTTCCTTTACCTACATCTCCGTAACCAGCAACTACGGCTACTTTTCCAGCCATCATTACATCAGTAGCTCTACGAATAGCATCTACAGCAGATTCTTTACATCCGTATTTGTTATCAAATTTAGACTTGGTAACAGAATCGTTTACGTTGATAGCGGGCATTGGTAAAGTACCAGCCTTTACACGCTCTATTAAACGGTGAACTCCCGTAGTGGTTTCTTCTGATAATCCTTTAATCCCTTCAACTAGTTCTGGATATTTATCTAACACCATGTTTGTTAAATCTCCACCATCATCTAAAATAAGATTTAACGGTTTTTTATCTTCTCCAAAGAATAAAGTTTGCTCTATACACCAATCAAACTCCTCTTCGTTTAATCCTTTCCAAGCATAAACTGGAATTCCTGCAGCAGCAATGGCAGCAGCAGCTTGATCTTGAGTAGAAAAGATGTTACAAGAAGACCAGGTAACCTCAGCTCCTAAATCTACCAAAGTTTCAATTAAAACAGCTGTTTGAATAGTCATGTGTAAACATCCTGCAATTCTTGCACCTGCTAATGGCTTTTGCCCTTTATATTCTTCTCTAATACTCATCAATCCTGGCATTTCTGCCTCTGCCAAATGTATTTCTTTACGACCCCAATCAGCCAATGTAATGTCCTTTACTTTATAAGGAACGTATGTAGTTTCTAAACTCATATTAGTATATTTGTTACTTTTAGACTGCAAATTTACAAAATCCTTACTACAATAAATGCCTTTATTTAAATCAATACAAATCAACGAAACCACGCAAGCTTTTGTGTGGAAAATCACCGAAAGTATTGACTTCCTAAAGGATATTTACCTATCTAAAAACAGTTTAAATAGATTAAATTCGATGAAATCTGTTCAACACCAAAAAGGATTCCTGAGCATTAGACATTTGTTGAAGCAAATTCATTTAAGTGATGATGATTTGTATTACAATGAACATGGAAAACCTTTATTAAAAAGCGGATTACATATTTCCATTACCCACTCCTTTGACTTTTCTGCGATTGTAATTTCTGATAAAAACGTAGGGATTGATATTGAAAAAAACAGAGAAAAAATTAAGGTAATTAAACATCGTTTTACGGATATTGAGCAATATCAACTAGACAACGAGCAATACATTCAAAAGCTTACTTATATTTGGGGTGCAAAGGAATCTATGTATAAAATTCATCCTTGCGGGGGCATGAGTTTTAAAAATGATTTAATTGTAAGCAATTACAATCATTCATCTGCTATAGGATTAATTAATACCCCTGAGCTGGTTATAAATTGTGATATTAAATTTTACCCGATAGAAAACTATTCACTTGCCATTGCAACTACTTAAATGAATATTTTAAAAACTTTACAAAAGGCACAAAAAAATAATCAGAAACTGATTGCAGTTTTAATGGACCCTGATAAAATAAGCGAATCTCAGGTGGAACATATTTGCACAAGAATTAACGATGCTCCTATTGATTTTATTTTGATGGGAGGTAGTATTGTCAACAAAAATCAGACAGAAATTATTTCCAAGGCAACCAAAAAGTATAGTCAAGTACCTGTTATTTTGTTTCCTGGAGATTATCAGCAGTTAACCAACCAAGCGGATGCTCTTTTGTTTTTAAATTTAATTTCTGGAGACAATCCAGAATATTTAGTAAAACAGCAAATAAAATCAGTGCCATTTTTAAGTAGCAGTTCTTTAGAAATTATTTCTACGGGTTATGTTTTAATCGATGGAGATACACAAACTGCCACTATGCAGGTCTCCAATACAAAACCTATCGCTCAAAATAACATAGATTTAATTACGCAAACAGCCAAAGCAGGTGAACTCATGGGACAACAACTTGTGTATTTGGAAGCCGGTAGCGGAGCCATAACATCTGTAGGAACACCTGTTATAAAATCAGTTTATAATTCGGTTAATATCCCTATTATTGTAGGTGGAGGAATTAAAACTCTCGATGCAATTCAAAAAGCCCATAGCAACGGAGCTACATTAGTTGTAATAGGCACAGCATTTGAAAAAAATATTTTATTTAAATAAAAAATTATGAGGTTAGAAAAAAAATTAAAAGAAGAGATTGATAAAAGAGGTATATCTGAGAAAACATTGTCTAATCAAATGTTAGCTTTTATTAAGGGTACTTCTACTATAGCTTTAGATCGAATAGCCACTATTGGTGATGGAATTATAGAAATCAACAGCTTTGACCGAAGTAAGTTTATGAATATGTACAATCTTAAACAGCAAGACATCAATATTTGCAAATTTACTCCTGCCTCAGGACTAGCCTCCCGAATGTTTAAAGGGCTCTCTGAATTTTACAACACCAAGACTAGCAACCCTATGTCTCAGTACTTTTTTGATAACTTACATAAATTTCCTTTTTTTAAGGATGTTATTATCGAATTCCATAAAATCCATCCTCAGATTAAAAAACTAGATAATTTAACCAACAAACTAATTTTCCTAAATTTTGTTTTGAGTGATAAGGGTTTAAATTACCAACAAACTCCTAAAGGTTTAATTAAGTTTCATCAATATGATATTTACAATAAATCTGCTTTAGAGGAGCAAATCGATGAAGGATATTTTTATGCCATCAGTAAAAATCATCAAGTAAATTTGCATTTTACGGTAAACCCAAACTTTGTAGATGAATTTAAAAAGCAAGCGGAATCCTATATAAAATATAATTATAGTGATGCTGGGGTTACCTTCAATATTGATTTCTCTATTCAGAAAATTAGTACAGATACCATTGCTTTAAATCCCGATAACACTCCTTACAAAGATAAAGAAGGTAATTATTTATTTAGAGCGGGTGGACATGGTGCGCTTATTGAAAATTTAAATGATTTGGATGCTGATCTTATTTTTATCAAAAATATTGATAATGTAAGTCATCAAAACCACATGGAAGAAACCATTAAATACAAGCAAGTATTGGCAGGTAAATTGCTGTTTTTGCAAGAAAAGATTTTTGGTTACTTGATTTTGTTAAAAAACAGCCCTAAGAAAGCAGACCTGAGAGAAATTCGTTTTTTTATCATGGCAAATTTCTTTATTAACTTTAACGAGGATTGCACTTCTGATGATTTGTTTGCCTTTTTAAACAAGCCTCTGCGCGTTTGTGGAATGATTAAAAACCAAGGAGATGCTGGTGGTGGTCCATTTTGGATAAAAGATGATGACGACCAGCTTTCCATACAAATTATTGAAGGGGCTCAAGTAGATAAAACCATCGAAAGTCAGTTGGATATTTTGCACCAAGCAACTCACTTTAATCCTGTAGATATAGTTTGTGCTACTAAAGATTTTGAAGGAAATAAATTTGATTTGACTGAATACGTAAATCACGACGCGGTGTTTATTACTGACAAAACAGTGAATGGAAACCCCGTAAAAGGCTTAGAATTACCTGGTTTGTGGAATGGAGGTATGCACTGTTGGCTATCTGTATTTATAGAAGTTCCCATAGAAACTTTTAATCCTGTTAAAACTGTTACAGATTTACTGTCTCCTATGCACCAAGCCTAATTAAACGTTCGCTTGTTCAACGTAATTAGATAAATCTTCTTTTCTATCCAACTTACCTGTGGTGTAAAAAGTTAAAGCATCATTGTTATTAATAAAGAACTTGTCGGTTCCTATTTTATCTACAATATTACTTTTTGTAAACATATCTCTAACAGGTCCTTTAACGTTAGAAAAGAAGATTTTTATTTGTTTATCGTTATAAAAATCTATCGCTGTTTCTAACATTTGAATAGCAGTACTATCTACACCGTTGATACATTCAAAATCTAACAAAATAAGTTTTAAATTTTTGCCTTTCTTGTCCACTTCAACTTGTAAAACTTCGTTATAATAATTTGAATTGGCAAAATAAACTCTCGCATCAAATCTTAAAATCAAAACCTCATCGTTTACCTCTACTTCGTTAAACCTCTCTACATTTCTAAAAATATTGGTGTTAGGTATTCTCCCCAAAACGGCTACATGAGGCTTAGAAGTTCTTGCGATTAACATCATTAACGACAACACTACTCCAATGGTAATTCCCTCTTTAATTCCTAAAAACAGGGTTCCTAAAAAGGTAGCAATTAGCATCCAAAAATCGCTTTTATTTAAGTTCCACAACCTGATTGCTTCTTTATAATTGATTAATTTTATCACTGAAACAATAATAATCCCAGCCAAAACTGCCTTAGGTAAATAGTAAAAACAGGGCGTTAAAAAAAGTAAAACTAATACTAAAACAAGCATAGAGAATAAAGCTGCCAATCCTGTTTTAGACCCTGCATCTTCGTTTACAGCTGACCTAGAAAAACTTGCTGTAGATGGGTAGGATTTAAACATCGAACCAACTATATTCATCATCCCCAAAGCAATCAGCTCCTTGTTGGGAGATATCATCACTTCATCCGTACTTTTTTCGATGGCTTTTCCGATAGAAATAGTTTCTAAAAATCCTATAATTGCTAAAGTCATAGCAATGGGAAATAAATCAGAAATCATTTTAAAAGTAATTACTGGAGGCTCAAAAGAAGGCAAACCTGATGGAATTTCTTTTAAAACAGCAACATTAGGCAATTCTTTGTTTAAAAAGTAAAGCCCCACAATTCCTAGAACAACCACTAACAGAGGACCTGGTATTTTTGATTTGGTAAGTTTAATGACTAATAAAATTACTACCGTGATTAAGCCTACAAATAGTGTTTGGATTTCAACTTTATCCGCTTCTGAAACCATCGAGTAAACAATTTCTTGCAAGCGATTACTTCGTGGAATGGGAATTCCAGACAAATTTTTAAATTGGTTGATTCCAATGACAATGGCAGCAGCTGAGCTAAAACCACTAATTACAGGTTGCGATAAAAAATTGACTATAAAACCTAACTTTCCTATCCCCAACAATAATTGTATAACTCCTACAGAAAACGCGAGCAATAAAGCGAGCGTAATGTATGCCTCCGTACCAGCAATGGCTAGTGTTGAAATTCCTGCTGCCACAATTAATGAATCCATGGCTACTGGCCCTACTGCTACTCTTTGAGAAGTACCAAACAACAAATACATTAACTGAGGTAGTAAAGCGCTGTACAAACCGTATATAGGAGGCAAACCTGCAATTAGTGCGTATGCGATTCCTTGAGGAATTAAAACGATTCCTACTGTAAGCCCACCAACTACATCTGCTTTTAAATTGCTTTTAACGCTGTACTTGGGTAACCACTCTAAAATAGGAATCCATTTTTTCATATTTAAAACAATTCTCCTTGGTTGGTAGGTTTTGATATTTTTAAATGCTTGTAGGCCAAATCCGTTACCTCTCTACCTCTCGGGGTTCTAATAACAAATCCTTGTTGAATTAAAAAAGGTTCGTAAACCTCTTCAATAGTTTCTCCGTTTTCGCTTACCGCAGTTGCTAGGGTGCTAATTCCTACTGGACCTCCTTTAAATTTTTCTATAATGGTTGTCAGAATTTTGTTATCCATTTCATCCAACCCAAAAGCATCTACATGTAAAGCTTTCAATCCAAATTTGGCAATTTCAATAGTGATGGATCCATTTCCTTTAATTTGTGCAAAATCTCTTACTCTTCTTAGCAAAGCATTGGCTATACGAGGAGTTCCTCTACTTCTACCAGCTATTTCTATGGCAGCTTCCATGCTAATGGGTGTTTTTAGAATATGAGCACTTCTTTGAACTATGGTGCTTAATAGCTCAGTATCGTAATATTGCAAACGACTCGATATACCAAAACGAGCACGCATAGGTGCGGTTAACAATCCAGAGCGGGTGGTTGCTCCAATTAAAGTAAAAGGTTCCAAGTTTATTTGAACCGTTCTAGCGTTGGGGCCAGACTCTATCATAATATCAATCTTAAAATCTTCCATAGCAGAGTACAAATACTCTTCTACGATAGGACTCAATCTATGAATTTCATCAATAAACAACACATCTCTTTCATCCAAACCGGTTAATAGACCTGCCAAATCTCCTGGCTTATCCAATACAGGTCCAGACGTAACTTTTATTCCTGCATTTAGTTCATTGGCCAATATATGAGCCAATGTTGTTTTTCCCAATCCAGGAGGTCCATGAAACAATGTATGGTCTAAAGCTTCTCCTCTCATATTTGCAGCTTCTACAAATATTTTAAGATTTTCTATAGCTTGTTCTTGCCCTGTAAAGTCGTCAAACGAAAGCGGACGTAATTTTTTTTCTACATCTAACTCATCATTTGAAAGATTAGAATTCTCAGGATTTAAATTTTCATTCATACATCAAACGGTTCTATTTACAAATATACACGATAGAGATTAAAAAAAAGCGAAGTAAAACTCCGCTCTTTTTTAATTATTTATTGGGCAATCATAATTGAAAAGTCTATTTAAAGTCGACCCTTAATTTTATTGTGAAAGTGTTTTACAACCATCATCAACAATAGGCAACCTTTTAAAGAAATAACACATAGCCAATGATTATGGCATATTTGAATAACTCTAAAAATAGAACTTGTTGTTTTTCCATCATTCTACCAATAGATACCAAAGTTATTAAGATATACATGGTAATTATTTCTATACCCAACACAGGTATATTCGCAATGTTAGAAGATAAAAAACCTGTAACAAGTATGAGTAAAATAAGTTGCCCTATGATATAGCTTTTCTCTACAAGAGAGTATTCTTTGTATTGATAAGTTCCTTTATCTATATACAATGGTAATTGCTGTAAAGCCCCTTGTGCAGGAACCCAATCTGGTCCTTTATACAAAACTTTAATCTTATCTGAAAACGATGGTAATTGCTTCATCATAAAAATTAAGTTGCTGTAATAATGAAATACCCCCGTGACAAAATCTCTGGAGTTGATATCCCTAGTAATTCCGTAACTCACTGTTTCCTCTTCTCTTTGAAAAGAGCCAAATAATCGATCCCAAATGATTAACACCCCCCCAAAATTTTTATCTAAATATTTTTCATTACTTCCGTGATGCACTCTGTGATGAGATGGTGTTACCATAAACTCTTCTAAAATTCCAAGTTTAGGAATCAATGGAGAATGCAACAAGAATTGATACAACCCAATAACCAAATGTGTTCCTAGAACAACTTTTGCAGAAAAGCCAATGATGGGCATTAACGACCAAAATGCAATGCGGACAAATACTTGAAAAGGAGTTAAATTTAAGGCTACAGAGTAGTTATAGTCTTCGCTCTGATGATGGATGATGTGAGCTCCCCAAAATAAATTTATTTTATGCCCAGATCTATGATAAAAATACCAAATAAAGTCGGAAACAAATACAGCAAAGACAAACCAAGCGGTCGTTTCAGGTATGTCGATGATAGCAAAATTTTGATGTAGATAATGGTAGTAAAAAAAGATTAGAGGAATCATAAATAAACCTGCAACCCTGTCAAATATTCCCATGGAGAAATTGGCAATCGTATTTTCAAATCTAAAAATTCTTTTCCCTTTACTTCTAGCAACTAAGTACTCTATACCTACTACAAACAACACAATGGCAATCGCTATAAACAAACTTGCATTGTCATTTTTAGGCATCATAGAAATTTCTTCTTTCATGATTCTAGTTTTTAACAAAACTATAAAAACACAACTAAATAAATAACAAAACACAAGAAACCTGCATAACTTTTCATAAAATTTAGAGGATGCAAAATTACCCTAGAAAATCTTATACCTAAGACTGACTTGCATCAGATAAGTTACACTAGCGATAAAAAGTAAACAAGGCTTTCAAAACCTATCAGATATCGATAATTAATCATCCACCGATATGCACTCCTAAAAATAAAAAAGTCCTCCTTTTTTCACTCCTTCAAATAGCCACATTGAGGCAATTTTAAGGCATTCAATAAATAATAAAAGATTCTGTAAAAAAATAAAGTAGCTATAAGCCCAGTAAAATAAGGGTATAAAAAAAGCACCAACTTATGTTGATGCTTTTTGGCTCCCCCTCTAGGACTCACCACTTTTATTTTAAACAACTGAAATTATGACTATTATAAGTATTCACAATTTTAGTCACTCCTAATTTTACTCCTAAACGTCTAAAATTCTTTTCATTCTTGGTTCTTCCAAATATTCTTTGAAAACCACCCAACTCTTTATTCTGTATTTAAAACTTTTATCAGACCTAATAGATTTTTGAATAAAGCTATACATATCATCTTTTTTATTTAACAATGCATATTTTGCTGCTTTTAAAATATTGTCACATTTAACCCTTTTAAATTTATCTATTACTTTTTGCTCTTTAAATTTGTTCAATTTTTTTTCAGCTAGAAAATAATTGACCAATAAATAACCATCAGTAAAAGCTGAAAGAGTTAATTTTTTACTAGTGAAATTATAAGCTGCCGGATAATCTTTCTTCTTTAATAAAATAAAAGATTTTGCTATTGCATTGTCTTTATTATCCCCTTTTTCAACAATATCTTGCTCTATAGTTTTTAAAGCTTCATCATAATTTTCTGATGCAATATAATAATCAGCTTTTAAATAATTATCCCAAAGACTCTTATTCATTATTAATTTTGCTTTGTCCAAATCATCATTTAAAAGATAATTTTTAAATAGAGTCTTTTCCTGTAGTTGATCTCTATTTTCAATTTTTTCCAAACACTTAATTGCTTCAACCACATCTCCCCGTTTTTCTAATAAATATTCTGCTTTCAACTCATAGTAGTCATTATCCAAGATATAATTTTCCTCTATAAAATTGAGTCTTTTAAATAGATTATCTATATCATTTATCTCTGCCAAATAGTGTAAATAATTAAACTCATTATATTTTTTATAATTATCATCTTTAGAATTGATTATTGATTTTTCTAGATAATCTATTATTTCTTGTTTGTCTACATTTTTATCATGCATCAACTTATAACCTATTTTCACTCCTCTGGGGTGTAAATCGTCTTGTTTTTTTATAAATTGATATATACCTTCACGGATATTAACTAATTCCTCCTCTTCTTTAAATTCTGATAAAATATCTATTTTAGTTTGATAAATGGAATTTTCTACTAATGGGTATTTTTCTAAGCTTATCTCTGTTAGCTTTAACAATTCATCTAGCAGAGTTTTTTCTTGTTCATGGGATTCTAAATATTGATTAAATAAAAATTTCACCTTTCTATTATATAATGTATACTCATTAGGATTGTTTTTAATCCCCTTATTTAACCATTCTAATTTTAAATCTTTTTCTTTTTCTAATTCAAATAATTTTAAGTAAAGACTAATTTCATTTTCCTTAAAACCAATTAATTCTTTAATATATATTTTTGCTTCTAAATCTCTATTCAATTTGATTAAAACCCTTACCTTAAAAAATAACAGCTCTACTCTTAATTCAGTTCTACTGTACGGATTTATAGACAATTCAACGTCAACATCTTTCAATGTTTTTTCATAATCTTTAATAAGATAACTTCTATTTATTTTTTTCAGAACAGTCTCTTCTTCTCTATTTAAAGCCTTAATTTTTGAATTTTTGAATTTGAATTTAGACTTGATATAATCGTTTTCATCATCTTCTTTTGAAGTCTCTTTTTCACTCAGAAAGTCAAAAAAACTATTGACAATATCAATATTCTTAGCTTTTTTTAGTCTTTGAAAGTCTTTTTTTATAAAATCATTTTTAGTTGTTTTTAAGTATTTATTTGTTATTAAATTATCTATTAACTTGTTTTTTTTCTCATTCAAAAAACTTCCATCAATAGGTAATTCACCATTATTTAACTCTACATTGAGCTCAGACATTAATTCATCAAATCCATCTATCTTAACATAATAAACTCTATCCTTCCACAAAAGTTTCCTTAGATCTTCACTAATTTCAGTATCCTCCCTTAAGCACCAATAAATTCCATATTTAAAATATTCTTCATTTTTTAAAAGATAATTTAATATATCCATAATTGATCTATCATTACCTCCATACCCAACAACTACTAACCCATAATCTTTTGAAAACTCTATAAACTTATTTTTTATATTTTCTTCCAAAGATTCTGTTTCTCTTAGAGTACTTTTAATATCATCAAATAAATAATCACCATGTAACTTTATTACTTTAGGTCTTTTAGAAGTTACTGTTATGCTATTTATAGAAGAATCATGGGCACATACAATTGGTCTTATATTAGAATATTGATAAAAAGACTCATTCAACAAATCGTCAAAATTTGTGGTAAATAAAGTTTTAAAATAACTCTCCTCAACTAGCTTGGTTAAATAAGAGTACCCTATTGAAGGAGTTTTATCTCTAACTTCCTCCTCAACAAACATCCTTCTTTGCCTTGGTAGATCATACTTCCTTTCAAAAAGAGCTGAATAAGGATTTCTTTCATCATACCAAACCTGCTTTTTAAAATACTCATCAATATTTTTTTCATTTGTTGGACACAAATCTTTTCTCCATTTCTCTATTAGCTTGTTTCCAGATTTTATTCCAGAAGTAATTGAGCATCCAGAGCCGATGAACAAACTATAATTAGGATTATCATCTGTCCTTGTTCCAATATATCTTATTAAATCAGCAATGGATCTTTCCTTAGTTACTAGTTCTCTTCTAAGATCTTCATAAGTCATCATATTTTTTTCTTGTAAAATAAATCTTCTCTTTTATGAAATCAAAGTTATATACACATTATATTTTTATTAATATATAAAAAAGCTATATTATATATCTACAGAATTTATCAGTTTATCTAAATACACCAAATATTAGTGTATTTAAATAAATACACATGTATACAATTCATAAATACTATTTATTCTATTAACACAATCCCTCAGCTTCTAAGCTATAGTAAGCTCTTTTACTAATTATCAAATGATCTAGTAACTTAATATCAAATAATTTTGAAGCTTCTGCTAATTTTTCTGTAATATTTATATCTACTTTACTAGGTTTTAAATTTCCACTTGGGTGGTTATGTGCTAATATAATTCCACTTGCATTACTTTTTATAGCAGTAGCCAAAATCAGTTTAATATCAATAGTAGTTCCAGTAGTACTCCCTGTAGATAAGTTTTGAATTCCTAACACTCTATTAGCTCTGTTTAAATAAATTACTTTTGCATGCTCTTGCAATTCTATTGTATTGATATCCCAATGACTAACAAGGCATTTATAAGCATCTTCTTGAGATTTAATATAAACCTCATCAGTAACCTTGTTACTATAAGATAGTTGTATTTCTGATACTTTCATTTTTTAATTTTTGGGTATAAAAAAACCACCTGCTTTGAGGTGGTTTGGTTATTTGGAATTAATAGTTAATTGTTAAGATTTACAATTAAATTTAGAATATTGGAAGAGTCTTTAATTCCTATTCTCATATAATCTGATTCATAAAAAACATGCCCCTTTGCTGAAAAGGCATGTTTAAAATCATTAGTTAAAAATTTTTGTTTTAACACTGAATAAAACTGTTTCTTACTTGGTTTATATACTAGACTAAAAATCTCATCACTTTTACCAACTATTAACATTTCTGAACCAAGACTTCCTTTTTTAAAATAGGTAGTAGTTATGGTATTATATTCTTTATTTTTACTATCAACTACAAAACTCATTGCAATTAATTTTGATTCTATTATTTTAAAATCTTGACTTTCTAGAAATTGAGTCAATTTAGTAACACTTAAAGATTGTCCATATGAACTCAAACAAAGTAAGCAACTAAAGGCTAAAATATATTTTTTCATTTTACTTTAGGTCTAAATATAAAGAAGATAAGCCTCCAAAACAATGTAGCTCCTGCAAACCTCCCAAATAGATAACCTGTTACCTTATATGGGTCTAATTTTCTTCTATAGTAACTAGAATAAGAATTATACAAATCTTCTCTCTCTTCAATTATACCTAGAGCAATAATCATTACTACCAAACCTATAAATAAAGCAACTAACCAGGCATCTCTAGATTTTTTTTTAGCTTCCTTTCTTGAATTACCTAAATTTTGATTTTTGCCAATATATTTAAAAGCTGGATCAGAATACTCAACTACTTCTTTTTTAGTTAAATTTTCTTCTTCAGAAATATATTTGTAAGCTGGATCAGAAGCTACTTTTATTTCTTGATCTGACTTCTCTATTACATCCCCAAAATCTGGTGGTGTAGAAATAAACACATCATCTAATTCAGGTACCTGAGTAATAGGTATCCATTTTTTCAATCCATCAAACCAGACTGAATAGGTATCATCTATATTTAACTTCCTTAGTTGCTTATATGTATAAGGACCTTCTTTCTCTTTCTTATAAATAAAGTATTTTCTACTCATAACTTTTATTTACTTGAATCTGTTTTAAAAAATAGAAATAGAAGCCTAAGAATACCAAATGAACTTAAACCATACAGTATAGATTTTAAATAATAAAAAAATGATATCTCTAGTAAATCCTTATTTTCTTTATAAAGTATAATCCAAGTGCACATTGCTCCACAGAGTATAGAGATTATCCAAGCTTCTAAAGGATGATTAACTCCTGTCTCATCTGCTAAATAGTTTTTTTTGTTTTCCATAATTAAGTTTATTTTTTATATCTGATTGATTTATAGAAATTTTCTTTTTGCTGTAAAGCTTCATGGTTCTCATTTAAAAACCAACATTCAAAATTTATCAACCTGTCTCTAACCAATAAAATTTTTGAATATCTAGTAGACTTTTTACCTGTTAGAGGATTAATAGCTTTGTAATTAAGGTATCTACCATTAAAATGATCTAGTTTATAATTTGAAAATTCTCCTTTACTCTCTGTATAGGCTAATTTTCCTTGTACTGCATTATCTAAAAATGAATTTTCAACTTTAGCAATCTCATTTTTAGACCAATTTTTCTTTGCTTTAGCGTATAAATGATAATTGGGGATTACATTCCTCTGAGTTAGCACAATAAACATACAATTGTCTGTTTTACATACATAACTAGTTTGATTATTATTTACTTGGTATTTAACTTCTAAGGGGAATGTTACAAATATTCCATTTTCTATTTCTTTTTCTACTTGTCCTAAACAAGCACCACTAAAACAAAGTAATAGTAGCAGTAATTTTATTTTTCTCTTCATTTTTATGTTTTAAATCATTTAACTTTATTATCAAAAAATGCCTAAGTAGGCATTTAAGTAAACAAATATAATCTTTTCATTGAATTGCTCTAATAGGCAAGTCATGAATAAAGATGTTTTTCTAAAAAAAATGGGCAATAACATTCAAGAAATCAGAATTTCCAAGGGATATTCTCAGGTAGATTTGGTTGGTAAAGTAGAAGGAAATATTGATACTACTAATATATCTAGAATAGAAACTGGTAGTAGAAATCCTACTGCAACTACTTTATTTAGGATAGCAGATGCTTTAGAAGTTCCTATTGGAGATTTTTTTAAGGATATTAATGTTGAAGATTAATTAATTATTTATAAATAGTAAACTCTAACCCTTCTAAACCAACCACATATTTAAGCTTAATTTGTTTGGTTGTTTCAATAATAAATAAGCTTTCAACAGCAAATACTTCTTGTAAAATCTCATCAGATTTTTTACTTCCAATTCTTTCAATAGGTTTTATAAAACTAAATTCAAACTCTGTCAATTCATCCCAACAGAATATTAAAGTTGCTGAATCCATTTTAAAATCATTTATACTAAAATTTAATTCCTTAGCATATTGATAGGTATCATATTTAGTTTGTATTCTACCATGTAGATACTCCAAATCAAATTCATGAATTTCATATTCATCTCCTATTTTAAAAGGTAAATCCAATTCACAATACTTAAAATAAAGGTTTAGCACTTTTTGTACTAAACCTTTATCCATGTTAAATGGTTTGCTCTTCCAATCTTTCATTTACTGAAAATTGATGATTATCTGATAAAATTGGTTGCATCATATATTCCTGTTTTGGAGCTTCTTCTTTACAATACTCATAAGTATGGGTAAGCATAATAACTTCCCCTGTTTCTTTTACTGTATACTCATAAGGCTCACACTCCTTTTTTTCTATAACTCCTTCTAATTCTTGTCCTAAAAGAGCTTGACAAGTCATTTCATCAAAAGTAGTAGGAATAGTTGTACTCCTTACTGTTGCATACATTTTACCTGTAGTCTTACTTTTAAGTATTTCTACTCCTCCTTGAACTTCTAATACACAAAAGATAGTTTCATCATCTTTTGTAAATTTTCTGTAGTTGATAATTTTTACCATGATTTTTAAGTTTTTAAGTGAATAAATAATTTGACTAGAAAATAAAAGCTACTCTCTTTTTTCTGCTGTCAACTAGAAATTAGAAAAGTTGGTTTTACTACCCAATCAGAAAACTACATGAGCTTCCAGAAATTGGTAAGGGTATTTAGTGTAGCAACTAGATGTATTTTGTGTAATAGATTAGTTACCAAAAGACATTTAAAGTAAAATCTTTAAGGTAGATTCATCTTAACTAGGATAAGTAACTAAAAGTTAACTCAACACAGAAGTTGTTGTATTTGAAAACAGTTGTCTTTAAAATCATTATTATTATCCTAAGATTCTTAATTGTAATATATAGCAAAGGCTGGGGGAAAGAAAAAGAAAATTTACCTGTGGTACTTTTTACAAGGTACCCTATGCACTCACAAAATTTTTTAAAAATTTTATTTTATAAAAAATCCCTACTTCAAACTAAAGAAGTAGGGAATCACTCAACTTAAAAACCAATGGTCACTACCTCCATTGATGCTTTGTATTAGTGAATTTATAAATTCTGATATATTAGAATGTCTTGCTAAGTAAGTATCAATATAGGAGCTTTTATTAGCTTCTGTACATAAATTGTATAGCTTCCAAAAATTAATACTTCCATCAAATTCTCTAGCAAAATTTTCATCTTGATAATAATTTTTAACTATGGTAGATAAATGGGATTCTGTTAATTCTAGTTTAAATAAATGTTTCTTATCCCCATTGGGTAAAAACTGGTACATTTTTATTCTTCCAACCAGTTTAGTGAATTCAGCTTCTGTTAAACTATATCCCACATACTGCTGTAGGGTTTCTATTTGCTGTTGAGGATTAAAACTTAACAACAAATTTGTAACTGACTGCTTTAATTCATAGATACTAGATACTTTAACCTCTTCTAAACATCCATCTGTAGAAACACAAAGATTACAACAGACTTTATTTTGAAAACCAACAAAAATTTTGAATTTTTCACTAGACTTCTTGGAGTACAAGTTTTCCTTATTGTAAGCCCTTACTCCTCCAATACTCAGGGCTAGTTCATTTCCTGCTACAGTAAAAGTTATATCAGGTAATTTTATAATGAAAGCCATTCTTTCAAAGTACATAGTCTTTTCATTATCTAGTAGCTCTTTTACAGACTTATGAATAGCTTCTGGAGCTCTACCCTTAATTTGGTGAGATACTCTTATTTCAGGAGCTAATATCTTCTGATTAGGAAAAACTTCTGAGATAGCAGTAAGCACAGTTTGTATAAATTCATGATGAGAAATAGTCCTTTCATTATCTTTACTAAAAACAGGTATTATACAGTTTTCTTTTAAATCTGTTATTGTGATACTAGTGGTGTTAGATTCTATAAATGGAGATTCTTCTTGCTTAGCTTCTTTATGCTCTTTTCTTAAATATGTATTATTTTGTTGCGCTATGACTTCCATAATTACTTGATTTTGGTAATATTATTTTTTCTTGTTCTTTATTGTAGATTAAATCCTTTTGCTTCATAAAATCATATTCTAAAAGCTCCCTCCAATTACTATATTGAGTATATAATTTTCTTAGATTTTCTATATCTCTACATTGTTTAATTTTTTCTCTAGCCTGAGCTAGATTGGTACCACTGTTACACCATTTCAATATCTCTTGACCTGTTTTTACAGAAATTTTAAAAGCTGATTTATCCATAAATAAACCTGTTCTATCCTTGGAACTAGTAACCATGTGTTTTACATCTAAATCTAAAACCAATGTAAACTCATAATCCATTCCCTCTCTTTGAACTGCTTTTAAACCTACTTTCTCTGGAACATATTTTCCATCTTTTTGATTTAATACATAATCTTGTTTAGTTCTCATGGTAGCTATTATATGTGCTTCACATTGTAATATTTTATTGATTAGTTTTTTATGCCTAGGGGTTATTTTAGCCCAATTAGTAAAGCTATTTCCAGACAAAGAACTATGGTAATCCAATAAAAAGTCCCAACTATGAGATAAACTATCTATGATAATTACTTCCATAGAGGCATTTTCACAAATCTGAATAGCTTTCATATATTCTTCTGGAGAAAAATTAGTTAAGCTAACTACATTATAAGAACCTAGATGAGCATACAAATCTGCTGAACCATTTTCTGTATCTATGATAGCTACTTTAGATAAATCTCCACCAACTAACCCTTCTGCTAACAGCAAACTTGAATAAGTTTTTCCTGCTCCACTTGGAGCTTGTAATGCCATCTTAATCTTAGCTCTCTTTCTTTCTGATTTTCTTAATTCCATAATTTAAATATTTAATAGTTTTACTAGTTCTGCTAAATGATAAAAGCACCTTACTGTAAATAGTAAAGTGCTTTTATTTTATGCCTAATTCAAAAAAAGGCTATTAGCTATAATTTTATATCAGTGATTGAATCTTAAAAATTAAACCCTTAACTTTGTGTAACTTACAGACAAAAAGTCAAGTTCTTTGCAGACTTCCTCATCCAGAGTTCTTGTGTTGTAAAAATCATAAGATTTTGAAAGGGGAAGTGGATTTGTAAAGGAGAGGGGAAAACTTTTATTTAATTTTCCAAAATGTTTTTTGTGTTTTACTAAAAACAAAAAGTGTCCACTTTTGTGTTTAGTCTATATATAGTAAATACAAAAGTGGACACTTTTTAAAAATTTATATTTCTAATGTGAAATTTGATTGTATTTCAAATTTACCATCTGTAGTGTCAATTACTACTCCATTATCCATAGAATAACTGATTACTTTATTAGAATTAGATAAATCTATTTTTCTAATATTCTTTTTGATTCTAGGTCTAGGATTACCTGTAGGCAATCTATCTGGTTCAAATTCAAAGAAATCCTCTGTTATAAATTTATATATAGCTTCTTTCTTTTTAGTTAAACTATTAGTATTTAATCTAGCTTTTAAATGAAAGATATTGTTTTTTAAATACTCATTATACTCTATTAAAGCAATTAATTCATCTATTAAAACTACATCTTCACCTGAAAAGAAATCCCTTGGTGGTTTACTAAATAAGTAAGCATAACTTGTTTGTGAAGTTTCATAATGAAGTACACTATCCTCTATTTTATTTATTAAAACTTTTAGTATCTCAAAAAATCTAACAATTTTAGCATCAGTGAATTCATTAAGTGCCCCATCTTTTAATCCATTAGATAAATAGAATTGTCTTGAAATATCAGCATCTTGAAATATTTGATTTGTATTATTTTCTAAATGTTCTAATCCATAAAATACTTCTATACAAAATCCTAAAATCTGCTTTTCAAAATTCCTATTCTTCCACTCATTAATGGTCTTCCAGCTAACTACACTAGAACTATTAACATGTTTAATTTTAATAGTGTAATTATCAAATAAAAACCTCCTAGTCTTATCTAAAAACCTACCAAAGCTATCATATTCAGAAGTGTTAAAATAGTCAATTCCATGGATTGACTTGTAATACTCAGCTAATTTTTGTCTTATATTTTCAGGTTCAAAAAACAATACATCTGCTGCATTTAATTCTACTAGTCTACAATTAATAAATTGATTGGTAATGGCACTGTAAGTTACATAAGCACTTAAGTCTGCTCCAAATAGTAAATATTGATTAGCTAAAAACTTTTCACCATCACTAAATATAAATTCTTTTAATGTTGGATAATTTATAGCCACTAATCCATTTCTAGTTGATTTACCAACTTCTTCTACTTGGTCTTTTACATTAGGATATAACTCCTCATTATAAAAATTAGATAATAACTTATATTGTGATTTTATTGGATAAAACCTCACTTCCTCCTCATCTTCTTTTGGATTCTTAATCTTAACCTCATCATAGAATTTAGCAAACAGTTCTTTTTGAATAGTACTCATTGAACTATACTCTAAAGAACTATAATTAAATTGATTAGGTGTAGGCATTACAATATGTATCTCTCCTTGTACTCTTTGCCTAGCTAAAGATTGGATAATATCATTCATTCCTTTAGAAAAAATACCATATAAATTTTTAAAGGGTAGTCTTGTTGATCTAGGTGGAAATATAATTACAAATGCATGATTCTCTTTTTTAATACTTACACCTGTTTTAAAATTTGTACCTATATTACACTGATACCCTTTTGATATATCATCTTTATCCATATAGTTGGAAAACTGATTTTTAGGCTCCTCATTTCCCATTCTATTGTTAGATACATTCTCTGAAACACATAGTTTTATATCTCCATACTTTTGATGTAGTAGTTTTCCTATTTCAGATTTCTTATCCTTAATAGAATTAGCTAAAGTTTTAGAATGACATAGAATATCTATATTCTTATTTCTAGTAACTAAACTTTTAATCAGCTTAACTATTTCAGGTGTATTTTCCTTGAAATAGTAAGAATTAGAATAATGAAGATGGAGTTTACTTTGCTTTTCAGGAAATCTAGTTCTTTTAGATTCTAAAATTCTAATCTTAAAATCTGTTAATTCTGCTAAGAATTCTATTACTATTTTAGAAGCTTCATTAAAAGTGGCACTTATCACATAATTCTTTAGTAACAAATGCTTCCATTTCCATAGATTGAAAATGAATTTATTTTCAAAATTATGGTAAGCATCATGTATTTCATCAAAGATAAATACCACTTTTAAATCATTGTCTTCACTATATTTTATAAGATTATTAATATAATCCATTTTAGCTTTAGAACTCTTAAAACTATCAACTCCATGATTTCCCAATAAAGTATTTGCTGTGACTACTTGAATAGGTTTATCTACATATTCAGCTTCTGGATTTCTTCCTAGTTCTCCATAATTAAAAACATCTTCTTTAGGAATATTGGCATCTTTTTGTATATCATCTACATACTGCTTTACCAAACTAACAAATGGAGAAGCTACAAATATTAAATACTTGTCTTCTCCATTTTGCATCTTATCATAGTACCTCTTTACTGTCTGTATAATTCCATAAGATTTACCTTGTCCAACTGCTGCATTAATTACAGTAGTATCTTTTTCATTTAGTAAAATATTGGATTGCAAAGCATCATTAATATAACCTTGTTCATTAGGTTCTATAATAATCTTTCCTTCTGTTGTAAATGGGTCTTGAAAATCATTAGAATTTACCTCTTTAAATTCTATTGGACAATTTTCAAATACTGATAATTGGGATATATCAATCTCTGGCATTAATTCTATTTTTTAGAATCAGAAATTTAATTTATTTATCCATTTACTCAAATCTATTTTAGCATAATGTTTTTGGGTTATATCAATTCTACTATGACCTAGCATAGCTGACACTATTTCCATAGGAACATTATTAGCTAATAAAACTGTAGTAGCAAAAGTTTTTCTTGCTGTATGATGTGATAAATTCTTTGTAATTCCAACTATATCTCCTATTTCCTTTATATAAGAATTAAATTTTTGATTAGTCATTTTAGGAAATACATACTCTTCACCATCATAAAAATCAATAATAGCTTTTGCTTTTTTTAAAATAGGTACAAATAATTCTTTATTAGTTTTACCTCTAATCAGTCTAATCCAATAAGTTCCATTCTCACAAACAATATTACATGTTTTTAATTCTGACATTTCTTTAAATGCTAATCCTGAATAACAGCAAAAAATAAACATAGATTTGATATGTTCTAACCTTAGCTGCTTAAAATGATATTTTTCAATTCTAGATAATTCTTCAGCTGTTAAATAAACTATTTGAGTATCTACTTTTAATGGTTTATAAAGTAGAAATGGATCATTTTTAATAAATTCTTCTGCAATAGCTAACTTTATTATTTTCCTAAATCTTTGTATTGTTTTATTAACTGTAATGGGTTTTTGGTTTACTTCAGAAGTTAAATAATATTCTAAATCATTAATAAATTTCATTTTTACACTTCTTAATAGCATAGTCCTCTTTTTATATACAGCCCTTATAAAATTAGAAATATGATTTTCTGTCTCTTTAAACTTGTTATAAGTACTTTTAGAATAAGATTTACCTACTAACTTTAGCATTCTTTCATTATGCAGTTTAAATACATCTGAAATGGTTTTATCTGATTTAATATGATCTCCTTTATACTGTAGATAAATATCATCTACATCAAAAGACTTTTTATTCACTTCTAGAAATAAAAAAGCCTGATCAATTTTATTTTTAATCAGGCTTAGTTTTGTATTATTCTCTTTGTCCTTATAGCAAACTTGTTTCTTACTATTCCACATTTCAGGAGGTATAAATATTCCAATACTGAATTCTTTTCTACCTCCTAAATATGTAATTCTACAGTACATAGGACATTTTCCTGCTTTATTTTTCTTTGTCTTTTTTAAGAAGAAAAGTATAATTATGTTATTCATTATCAATTATTTATGTTTATAAAATAGGACACCTAATTTTAAAAAAGGGACACCTGAGAAATTTACTTAAAAAGTTAAGTACACTCTTAAAAAGATTCTTTAAGCTTTTTAAAATTATTGTTATTATAGTTTAATGTTCTTTGATTTAAATGAGAGTGGAACTCATTTAACTATAGGGACACCTAAAAAATAAAAAAGTCCTCCTTTTTTTACTCCTCCAAATAGCCATATTTAGGCAATTTTAAGGCATTCAATAAATAATAAAAGATTTTGTAAAAAAATAAAGTAGCTATAAGCCCAGTAAAATAAGGGTATAAAAAAAGCACCAACTTATGTTGATGCTTTTTGGCTCCCCCTCTAGGACTCGAACCTAGGACCCTCTGATTAACAGTCAGATGCTCTAACCAACTGAGCTAAGGAGGAATTTCCATATAGGAAAAATAAACCTTAACGCTTACTAAGAAATTCTAAACTAAATTAGTGTTGCTTGCTCCCCCTCTAGGACTCGAACCTAGGACCCTCTGATTAACAGTCAGATGCTCTAACCAACTGAGCTAAGGAGGAATTTGCTTGTAACGCAACATTTCCGTTTTGCGGTTGCAAATATAACTTTTTTTACAATTGCTACAACAGAAAATTATCTTTTTTATTTATTTTTCTACACATAAAACATGAATATCCTGATAAACAAAAAAATAAATTTTTAACCAATCTATTTCTAAAATTGCCCTCATCTCAGGTCTTATTAAAAATTGTAAGATAGTACATGAACTACGGAGATGACCACTAAGAATATTTAAATTGGTAATACCATACACTAGTAAAGACTGTGATGAAAAATAAAAAGGTCTTAACTAAATTTAGTTAAGACCTTTGAGCTCCCCCTCTAGGACTCGAACCTAGGACCCTCTGATTAACAGTCAGATGCTCTAACCAACTGAGCTAAGGAGGAAGTTGCGTATAGCAAACATTTTTGCGGTGGCAAATATAGCTCTTTTTCTCAATGCAAAACAACTTTTTTCAAAAAAAACAAAAAAAATCAATCTGTTATAATTTTCATCATTTAAGAGAATAAGAGAGACTGGATATGCGTTGTGTACCACAAATAAATTATTTTTGTTGATTCGACAACGAACAAAAAACATAAAGACAACATATTAACATGGATAAATTTTCTTTCCTTAATGCTGCTCATGCTGGTTTTATTGCTGATTTATACGAGCAATACCAAACAAACCCAGATAGCGTTGAGCCTAGTTGGAAAAGTTTTTTTCAAGGATATGATTTGGCTAACGAATCATACCAAGATGAAAGCAAGGTAGAAGTACCAGAAGAAGTTACAAAAGAATTTCAGGTTTTAGACTTAATTAATGGGTATAGAACTAGAGGTCACTTATTTACAAAAACAAACCCTGTTAGAGAGCGTAGGTCTTACGAACCTAATCTCGAAATAAATAATTTTGGTTTATCTCAAACAGACTTAAAAGCTGTTTTTAACGCAGGTAGCGTTATTGGTATTGGGGCTGCTACTTTAGAAAAAATTGTAGATAGATTAAAGCAAATTTACTGTGATTCTATTGGTGTCGAATATATGTATATTCGTGAACCTGAAGAAATTAAATGGTGGCAAGACAGATTAAACAAAAACGGTAATCACGCTACTTTTAATACCGAACAAAAAAAATACATCTTAAAAAAACTAACACAAGCTGTTGGTTTTGAAAACTTTTTACAAACCAAATACGTGGGTCAAAAGCGTTTTTCTGTAGAAGGTGGAGAAACCGTTGTACCTGCTTTGGCTACGGCTATGAAAAGTGCTACGGAAAAATATGGCGTTAAAGAGTGTGTATTAGGAATGGCTCACCGTGGTCGTCTAAATACGCTTACCAATATCTTTAAAAAACCTGTAAGAGATTTGTTTTCTGAATTTGAAGGAAAAGACTTTGAAGAAGAAAATTTAGATGGTGATGTTAAATATCACATGGGACTTACTCGTAGTAAGACCTACCAAGGGGGGAAAGAAATTAGAATGAATCTTTTACCTAACCCATCTCACTTAGAAACTGTAGGACCTGTTGCACAAGGAGTTGCAAGAGCCAAAATTGACAATTTATACGATGGAAAAGAAGAAGCTATATTGCCTATCATCATTCACGGTGATGCAGCAGTTGCAGGTCAAGGTGTTGTGTACGAGGTTATTCAAATGAGTAAACTAAACGGTTACAAAACTGGAGGTACGCTACATTTGGTTATCAATAACCAGGTAGGTTTTACCACCAACTACTTAGATGCTCGTTCTAGTACTTATTGTACAGATGTTGCAAAAGTAACCTTATCTCCGGTATTACACGTAAATGCAGATGATGTGGAGGCTGTTTGTCACGCTATTGAACTAGCTTTGGAATTTAGAATGAAATTCAAACGCGATATTTTTATCGATTTACTAGGATACCGTAAGTATGGTCATAACGAAGGTGATGAACCAAGATTTACGCAACCTCAACTTTATAAAAACATCTCTAAACATCAAAACCCTAGAGATATTTATATTGATAAATTGATCAAAGAAAATAGCATCGATTTAGATTATGCTAAGCAATTACAGACCGACTATAAAAACTTGTTAGAAGACAAATTCCAACAAGCTAAAAGTGATGAGACTTCTAGAGTTATCCCTTTTATGAAAGAAACTTGGGAAGGTTTTGTAAGAGAAGGTTTGGAAGAAATGTTAGCTCCTATAGACACAACATATCCCCAAAACAAACTAGAAGATATTACCAAAGTAGTCTCTCAAAATCCAGAAGGAGTAAAATTTGTACGTAAAGCACAACGTATTATAGAAGGACGTGCTAAAATGGTTTTTGAAGATAACAAATTAGATTGGGGTCTTGCAGAAACACTAGCTTACGGATCTTTGTTAGAAGAAGGATACAATGTTCGTATTTCTGGACAGGATGTAGAACGTGGTACTTTTAGTCACAGACACGCAATTTTAAGAGATGAAATTTCTGAAGAGCGTATCAACTTGCTTAACACCAATAAGAATAGCAAAGGGAAGATGACCATTTACAACTCTTTATTGTCAGAATACGGAGTTTTAGGATTTGATTATGGATATGCAATGGCACATCCTAATACCCTAACTATTTGGGAGGCACAATTTGGAGATTTTGGAAACGGAGCTCAAATTATGTTCGATCAATATATTTGTGCTGCTGAGGATAAGTGGAAGTTACAAAACGGAATTGTAATGTTACTACCTCACGGATACGAAGGACAAGGTTCTGAACACTCCTCCGCAAGAATAGAAAGATATTTGCAGTTATGTGATTATGATAACATGACGATTGCCAACTGTACCGAGCCTGCAAATATGTATCATTTGTTACGTCGTCACATGAAGCGTAACCACCGTAAACCATTAATTGTGTTTACGCCAAAGAGTTTGCTACGTCATCCAAAAGCAGTAAACACTATTGAACAACTGGCAGAAGGATCTTTCCAAGAAGTGATAGACGACTCTACAATTAACAAGTCAGATGTAAAAAAATTAGTATTCTGTACAGGTAAGTTTTACTACGATTTACTAGAAGAGAGAGAAAAGCTAGATAATAAATCTATCGCCTTGGTGCGTGTAGAGCAATTATTCCCTCTACACAAAGAAAAAATTCAAGCGATTATAGACAGCTACCCTAGCGACATAGAATATGTATGGGCACAAGAAGAACCAGAAAATATGGGAGCGTGGCCATATATGTTGCAACGTTTTGAATTGGTTCCGTTAACAGGAGCTTCATTAAGATTCTTCTCTGTTCCTGCAGCAGGATCTAGCGCAAGATTTAAGAAAAGACACCAAGCAGTGATTGATAAAGTATTTCAATCATAACAATAAAAAAGAACACACTAAATAAACAAATAACATAATAAAATATTATCATGGTTTTAGAAATGAAAGTCCCTTCTCCAGGGGAATCAATCACAGAAGTAGAAATCGCAACTTGGTTAGTTGAGGATGGTGATTATGTAGAAAAAGACCAACCCATTGCAGAAGTAGATTCTGATAAAGCAACTTTGGAATTACCTGCAGAAGAAAGCGGAATTATTACGCTAAAAGCAGAAGAAGGAGATGCTGTAGAAGTAGGTGCTGTCGTTTGTTTGATTGATATGGATGCTGCAAAACCTGACGGTAGTGCTGCTCCAGAAAAAAAGGAAGAAGCTGAAGCTCCACAACAAAAAGAACAAGAAGCACAACCAGAAGCTGCTAGAGCAGATGCACCTTCTAACGACGAAAAAACATACGCAAGCGGAACTGCTTCTCCAGCAGCCAAAAAAATACTAGAAGAAAAAGGAATTAATGCTGGTGCTGTTCAAGGAACCGGTAAAGATGGTAGAATTACCAAAGAAGATGCTGTAAACGCTACCCCCGCTATGGGTTCTACCACAGGTAGTCGTGCCTCTGAAAAGAAAAAAATGTCTATGCTACGTAGAAAAGTAGCACAGCGTTTGGTTTCTGTTAAAAACGAAACTGCTATGTTAACTACTTTTAACGAAGTAAACATGCAACCAGTTTTTGATTTACGTGCACAATACAAAGAAGAATTTAAAGCCAAGCACGGAGTTGGCTTAGGATTTATGTCTTTCTTTACATTAGCCGTTACCAGAGCTTTAGAATTGTATCCAGACGTAAACTCTATGATCGATGGAGATTACCAAATTAAAAACGAATTTGCAGATATCTCTATCGCTGTATCAGGTCCTAAAGGATTAATGGTACCCGTGATTAGAAACGCAGAAAACTTATCGTTTAGAGGTGTAGAAGCAGAAGTTAAACGTTTGGCTTTAAGAGCTCGTGACGGACAAATTACTGTAGATGAAATGACTGGAGGTACTTTTACCATCACCAACGGAGGTGTATTTGGTTCTATGTTATCCACCCCAATCATCAACCCTCCACAATCTGCCATTTTAGGAATGCACAACATTGTAGAACGTCCTATGGCTGTGAACGGTCAAGTGGTTATTCAACCAATTATGTACGTTGCCCTGTCTTACGATCATAGAATTGTAGACGGGCGTGAGTCTGTAGGTTTCTTAGTAGCAATTAAAGAAGCTATTGAAAACCCAATTGAATTGTTAATGAACAACAATCCTAAAAAGGCTTTAGAACTTTAACATAAGTCTTAACGTTTATTCTATTACGAAATGTAAAAAGAAGCAATTTTAAATCTTAAAAAAGGATGATTACTATTTAGCAATCATCCTTTTTACTTTTGTGCCCAATTCATCTATCACTTCAAAATGAAAAAATACTTTTTGTGTTTGGAACGTCATGCTGAACTTGTTTCAGCATCTCATCCCAATAACTATACGTCAAGCAAAGTGCAATCCTGTAACAAGTTCAAGGTAACAATTAACTAAATCATAGTCTGAAAAATAATGTCATGTATCTAAGTTGGGCATGCCCCTCCCTTCACTTGGGTCGTGCTTTCACTACTCGCTTTTTGTTTAGTGTTCTCCACTCCGCTCAAACACCAAACAAAAGAGCTCAAACATACCGTTCAATCACTCATGCAAAATTGCCACGTTTATACTACAAAAATATCCACCTCTTTGAAAGTATAACTCTGTAATATAAATCCTGTTGTTCACTCCCACTAAAATCAATCTTTCTCATTTAAGCAACAACTGCTTACTCAAAAGTAATTTTTTGTTTTAACGCTCTAATTTCCTGCTCATTCATCAACATCTTATAATATTTACCTTGATTATAATAAGTCGCTTGATTTTTATAATACGGGCTTAAAAAATGACCTGATTGCCCAGTAGGTAAAACCGCTACAGAGTTTTCTACATCCGAAAAATCTATCAATCTTCTAGTAGATGGTCCCGCATCAGCTTTATAAACACCGTTGTCGTTATGAGGAAACATAATATTATTGATGGTTTCTCTACCCCCAGCCACAGGAGTCTCTTGCACATTCAATATTGTTTTTAGCACCCCTACTTTTGCCAAAGCATGAGCATGACTTATAGTATGTACTCTCTTCCATTGCCACTCTTCTATCTCATCACCCAGCTGTATTCTTAGCTCTTTAACTGACTGTTTAAAAGAATTTGTAACGATATATGTAAACCTTTCTTTTTTATTAGTATTTACATCATCCCACCATACCGAGTGAGTGTTCATTAAAAATCTATTTTCTACTTTTCTCGATAAACTAGTATTTGTAAACTGTTTAAAAAGCTCTTCTCCCAACTCGTCTTTAAACGTATGTTTAAAAACTTTAAACATCCACTTATAATAGATGGTTGGCTCTATATTTTCTAAATAATGATTCCCTTTCCACTTTAACAATCTATCCAAAATATATAGTTCGTAGTCAGACATCTCGTCTATATCTATCCCTTTTACCAAGTTTTTAACATTAGTCACTAAAGTTTCACTAGTATGGCTAGTTGCTATATTTTTTGCATCTCCAAAGGATAACCTATCTTTATTCAGTATTCTTTTCTCAATAGCTTTTTCTCTATTCTTGGGCAAGTAATACCCTTGATATAAGACTCCGTTTACAGCAGGAACTTGCGCGTTGGCTGTTACCACATACCCATGATCAGGATTTACGGTTTTAGGATTCTGTTGAAACGAAACCCACTCCTTTTCTGTGTGTAAAGAATCTAATCCATTTAGTATAAATTTGGTATTTATTTCTTCCTTAAAACTATATAATTGACCCGCAGACCACAACCCTATATTGTCTTCCTTATCACCATAAATAAAATTTAATCCAGGAGCAGATAAATTTTGCAAACTATTCTCAAATTCTTGAATATTACTTACGTGGTTAATGTGGTAAGCTGTCTCTAATACTTTGCTAGGTTTTTCGTTATACACCCACTGAATAGCTATTGGATTCAAAGAATCTAAAGGTTTTAAATGATGATTAAATATAGGTCCTAAAGTTGTTTGCATTATCTCTATTTCTTTAGTATTACCACCTTTAATTTTTATGACTTTTTTTACTTTTTTATAACGATGTTCCCCTGTGCTCGAAATATACTTGTCTTTGTTAGTAGGGTGAGTTTTTAATTGATAGAAATTAATATCATCGTTCTCGAACATGGTAATTCCAAATGCATAATCTCTATTGTGAGCTAATAAAGGAAAAGGCATTAAACCCAAATAAAACCCATAATTTTCGTAGGTAGGAGTTTTTATATGTGCTTGATACCACACGCAAGGTTGTGCATAACCTATGTGGGGATCGTTTTCAAAAATAACTTTGCCTGTAGTTGTCTTTTTGGGAGCTAATGCAAAACCATTGCTTCCGATAAACTGAGGAAATGGCAACTTTTTCAACAACTTGTCTACGTTGGTTTGCGCTGTGAGATTAGATTCTCCACCGTTCTTCGGTTCTAAGGTATTTTCAGAAAGCACTCCTAAATCTTCCAAATAAGCATTACCGTAATTCTCTTTGATATAACTTAGTAACGGATCTGTTTTGAAGGCATGTGCAAAGCTAAAAGCCATGTAAGCCGATACGTAAAAAGTATCTTCCATTGAGTAATATTCCTTATCAATTCCTAATAAGGTAAATTCTAAAGGAGTTTTACCTTCGTTAATATACTTATTAACTCCTTTTAGGTAAGCCTCTGCCATTTGTTTGACTTGGGGACTGTTTTCAAGATTTTTCACTTGCTTATGTACCGTTTTATCAATTCCCAAACTAGAGAAGAACACATCTACATCAACCAAATCTTCTCCTAATATCTCTGCCAATCTCCCTGAAGCTATTCTTCGTAATAACTCCATTTGCCATAAGCGTTCTTTAGCGTGCAAATACCCCAAAGCTGTGAGTGCCTTGCGTTCTGTGTTTGCAAAAATATGTGGAACCCCAATGCTGTCGTAATACACTTCCACCCCCGAGATTTCCTCAAATTCAACGCTACCAGAATAGCTGGGTTTGTTGTGCTGTAAATACATAAAAACAAATAGCACCCCTAAAACAATTAGCGATGCTATTCCCCATAAAATTCTCTTTAAATTTTTCATCCTTGTAAATTAAAACTAGAGATACAGAATGAAGAGGATAACTAAAGTTCTAAAAAATCTTTTGCTATTCTCTAAATATCAATATTAGAATGATTCTGCAATGTTTAGATACAAACTGTTGGTATCCTCTCCAAATCCCCAATCTAAACGTATATTCAGTCTTTCTTCTCTATCCAGTAAAAAACGAAGTCCTAATCCAAAGTTAGGTTTGATGGTAGATAGTTTAAAGTTGCCTATTTTATCTGCTACGTTACCTGCTCCTACAAAAGCCACCAAACCTAGTCTCCCTTTAATTTGAGTTCTATATTCCATTTGGGCAGCCAATAGGTTACTATCTATATATCTACCTTCGGTGTAACCTCTTAAAATATCTGAACCTCCTAACAATGCCAATTCTGATAATGGCACATCGTTATGAGTAGCCCTACCAATAGCGTGAAACCCTAATACATCATCTCTGTTTTTAAAGGGTTGTAGGAAATAACGTGCATCAAATCTTGTCAACTGAAAATTCTGACTCGAACCAAATGCCTTGTCATAAAATCCATGAGTTACCTTAATATAAGTACCTTTTCTTGCATTTAAAATATTATCTCTACTATCATACAACACCGCCAATTCTGTACCTACAGAAGTAGAACCTTTGTATCCTAAAGGTTTTAACTGACTTAAGTTTTCGTTAGGGTCAATATCAACATTAAAAATTTTATTTACCCTAACCCCTCCTCCAACAAAAAGATAATCAAAAAACATTTTCTTTAGGAAGACAGGTTCAAAAAGTAACTGGAAAGAATCGTAAATTTCTTCATCTGATTCCAAAGAATTAGGACCGATTCCATAAAAAGCTCTTGGAAAATTCTGAAAAGAAAAGTTCCCCTCTATCACCCATTTTTCTTGCGGAGTGAACAACTCAAATCCAGAAAATAAAATAAACTGATTTTTTAAGGTGTACTGAAGTGTCATAGGCATATTAGACGTTCTAGTTTCTTCTCCAGATCCTTTGAACTTAAATAGATATTTTGCCCCTACTCCAATCCCCAAGCTAGTTTCTGGGGCAAAGCTAATAATTGGAGCTAATATCAACCTAGACTTATAAATCTCAGGATCCTGAGCTGCTCTTTTTTTATTAGGATGCAATACGAAGAATTCTTTGAAATCCTCAAATTTCTTCTCACTTTCTTCGTCTTTCTGTGCTTGTAAAGTATTGCACATCAAAAGAATAGCTGTAAAAGCTACTGTAATTTTTAAATAATATACTTTCATACAATTCTGTAATTTCTACCTATCAAAGGTAACAATCCGTTTATTTAGTTGTAACTCTTTTCAATCAATTTGTGACTTCAATCAAAATATACAGCCAAATGTACAAAGATTACCCCTTGCATCACTTAGGAAAACAATTGATTATTTTGTTATTTTGTTTATCAACTCAAACTGCAAAATGAAGAAGCTTCAAATGGTAGACTTAAAAAGTCAATACTCAGAGATTAAAGACCAAATAGACAACTCTATACAAGAAGTAATTTCAAAAACGTCATTTATAAATGGACCACAAGTAGCTGATTTTGCAAACAATTTGGCTGAGTACTTAGAAGTGGAACATGTAATTCCTTGCGGTAATGGTACTGATGCTTTGCAAATTTCCTTAATGGCACTAGGTCTACAGCCAAAAGACGAAGTGATTACAGTAGATTTTACTTTTGCTGCTACCGTAGAAGTGATTAAACTTCTCCATCTAAATCCTGTTTTGGTAGATGTTGAATTGGATACTTTTAACATAAGTATCGAAGCGCTTAAAAAAGCCATTACTCCTAAGACCAAAGCGATTATTCCTGTGCATTTATTTGGACAATGTGCCAATATGGAAGCTATTTTAGAGATTGCCAAAAAACACAATTTATACGTCATTGAAGATACTGCACAAGCATTGGGTGCTGAATATAATTTTAACAATGGTGTTACAAAAAAAGCAGGGACTATGGGTACATTGGGTACAACTTCATTTTTTCCTTCTAAAAACTTAGGATGTTATGGGGATGGAGGAGCTATATTTACCACTGATGATGATTTGGCACATAAAATTAGGGGAATTGCAAATCATGGTATGTATCAAAAATATTATTATGATGTGGTGGGTGTAAACTCTAGATTAGATAGCATTCAAGCTGCTATTTTGAACACCAAGTTACCTTATCTAAATAACTACAATAAAGCCAGATTAAAAGCTGCCACTTTTTATAATAAAGCACTAGAAAATTGCGAACACATCATTACCCCAGCTATCTCTAATTTTAGTAATCATGTATTTCATCAATATACGCTGAGAATTACCAATGGTAAAAGAGATGATTTGCATAAATATTTAAAACAACAAGGTATTCCCAATGCCATTTATTATCCCGTTCCGTTACACAGTCAAAAAGCTTATCAAAAAGAAAACGTTATAGAAGATAATTTTATCAATACAAACGCATTGGTAAAAGAAGTAATATCTTTACCCATGCACACGGCATTAGAGCTTGAGCAATTAGAATTAATTACAAACACGATACTTAAATATATTAACACCTATTAACATGGCTAAGCAAATATTAGTTACTGGAGGTTTAGGATTCATTGGATCTCATACCGTAGTAGAATTACAAAATGCAGGATTTAACGTAGTGGTGATTGATGATTTATCAAACACTACAATTAAAGTTTTAGATCAAATAACTGAAATTACTGGAACTAAACCAGCTTTTGAGCAAATTGACTTACGTATTAAGGCTGATGTAAAGGCATTTTTTGACAAGTACCAAATTGATGGGATTATTCATTTTGCTGCCTTTAAAGCTGTGGGAGAAAGCATGCACAAACCTTTAGATTATTATGAAAATAACTTAGGTGCATTGGTGTATTTATTACAAGAAATGAGAGATAGAAAGTTAGACAACTTTATCTTTTCTTCTTCTTGTACTGTTTATGGACAAGCTGATGAATTACCTATTACAGAGAAAGCTCCTGTTAAAAAAGCAGAATCTGTATACGGAAATACCAAGCAAATTGGAGAAGAAATTATTGAAGACGCTACCAAAGCACACGACTTTAAAGCCATTGCTTTACGTTATTTTAATCCAATTGGAGCGCATCCAACTACCAAAATTGGTGAATTACCAATTGGTGTTCCACAAAACTTAATTCCTTTTATTACGCAAACTGCTGCTGGTATGAGAGCTGAATTATCTGTATTTGGGGATGATTATGATACTCCTGATGGAACTGCTGTAAGAGATTACATTCATGTGGTAGATTTAGCCAAAGCACATATTGCTGCTTTACAGCGTTTACTGGATGGTAACAACAAAGCCAAGTTCGAATATTTTAACGTAGGAACAGGTACTGGTAGCTCTGTTTTAGAAGTCATCAACGCTTTTGAAACTGCAAATAACTTAAAGTTAAACTATAAAATTGTAGATCGTAGAGCTGGAGATATAACTGCTGCTTATGCTGATACAACTATTGCTAATAAAGAATTAAACTGGAAAACTGAGTTAAGTTTAGAAACTGCTTTAAAGTCTGCCTGGGAATGGCAGTTGAAGCAAAAATAATTCAATTTTTCTTTACCAACTATAAAGCTCATCATTACAAGTGATGAGCTTTTTTATTTGGCTAACGTAATTTAAACTCTACTTTAATTCACACAACAACAACATTCAAAATTCAAATATTTACAAGGTTTTGAGATCTGTTAGTAAAAAAGATGAGTAACGAAAGTTTGATGTGGAGTGTATAATTTATAATACAAATAATAATGTTATCTCATAACTTGAACATATAATTGAAGTATTTCAACAAATATTTAACTTCTAATTTGTATTTAAGAGAGAATACCATAGTAACTCTTGATGGTAGAACACTCTAGCTACGCTCATCTTATCACTTAATACTAATATTTGCTATCTTTGAAGAAGAAAACAATCTCTATCAAATGATTAAAAATACGTTACTTCTTCTTTGCCTATTGAGCTCTATGTTTATATTTTCGCAACAAGTGGTTGTCACCGAAGACTTTGGTGCTTGGATAGGAGCTAATTTTGAAAAGGAGGTATTAAAAGATTTTGATTTATCCATCAATCCACAAATAAGATTACAGACAAACGCTAGCGAAGTAGATAGCTACTTGCTAAATTTAGGTGGTAAATACAAAATAAACAAACATTTTAAATTAGGGGCTGCTGTTAGATACACTCATAATAGAAGAAGAGTAAAAGCTGCCGAAGATAATTTTAGATATAATTTAGATTTGGGTTTTGCGGGTAAGATTATAAAAAAATTAAAGTTCAGTTATCGTCTAAGATACCAGCACGAGTACTTAGACTTTTTCAAAGATTTAAATGCAAATCATGTCAATTTTTTTGAAATCAGAAATAAGATTAGGCTCAAATACAAACTCAATAAAAACAACTCACCTTATTTCTCTTCTGAGATTTTTAAGCTAAATGAAACTTTTAAAGAGTCTACTTTTAATAAAATTCGTTTCTACATAGGAGATCAAGTTAACTCTGGCTTTGGAGACTTTGATATTGCTTTGGGATATGAAAAAGAGCTAAATGCGAAGAATCCGTTAACGTTTTTATTTGTCAAACTTATTTACAATGTCGAGTTATGATTAGACTATGTACATTAATGGCATTTTACTTTTTTCTATTACAATCCTGTCACAAAACAGAAGTTATCTTTGATAATGAAGTAGATAGGAATCTTGAACTCACTCCGATTTTAGTCATTAATGATAAGAATTGCTCATATGACCATCAAACTAAAACATTGAGTTATCCAATTTCTGACACTTCAATCAATCAATTTTCACCAAAGATTGAGTTTCAGAATATCGCCGAAGTTTTCTTTAATGGTAATAAATTAATTAATGGAGAGAATTACAATCTAGGTAATATTGATGTTAACAATAAAATCCCGTTTACCATTAAAGCCAGAGAAACTACAGAACAGTTTTTTTTAAGATTTACTTCCCTGCCTATTATTCAAATCGCAACCGCTAATACTATTGTTGACGAACCCAAAAATTTAGCCAAACTAACCATCAATCATACAGATGCAAATCAAAATTTAGAGGAATATTTTATCGGGATTGAATTTAGAGGAAATTTTTCCCAATCATTTGATAAAAAATCTTTCGGTTTTGCATTGTTTCAAAACCCTAGCTTAGATACTGAAGTTTCTGAATCCTTGTTTGACATACCAAAAAACAATGATTGGATACTGAATGCTATGTGGGTAGACAAATCTAGATCACGTAACAAAACGTCGTTTGAATTATGGAATAAGTTGAGTAAACCCAAATACAGAGCTATTAAAGGAAAATACGTGGAAGTATTCGTAAATAATAACCGTAGAGGACTTTACTGTTTGAGCAATAACTTAAACGCCGAAACTCTAGTAATGACAACCAACTCGGAGTTTTTGTACAAAGGTTTTGACTGGGGAGATGGTGGTACGCGTTTTGAAAAACTCAAAAGCAAACCACCTTTTAATATTATATGGGACGGATGGGAACAACTAAGCCCTAACCCCAAAGAGAGAATTGATTGGACACCTATAAATCAAGCTAGGAATCTGATTGTTAACACCACTGATACCGAATTACAAGCACAGGCTTCTAATCTTTTAGATATCGAACATTTTGTAGATTTCTACCTATTCATAAATCTAATGTCTGCTTTAGACAATACTGGTAAAAATACTTTTATGGCTAAAAAGGGGGCTACTGACAAACTTCATTACATTCCTTGGGATTTAGACGCTACTTGGGGAAGCACATATGACGGAAGACGTTATGGACATACGGACATCATTTCCAATAATTTGTTCGATAGATTAATTGCAACAAACAGTGGAAACTTTAGAACTAAACTTAAAAGTAGATGGAACGAATTGAGAAATAATATTTTTTCTGAAACTGAATTGCTGAGTTTATTCAATCAAAACTTTGAAATTATCAAGCAAAGCGACGTTATAACTGTCGAAAATAAAAGATGGGGAGCTAATTTGAATATTAGCGATGAACAAAATTTCCTTACTGATTGGGTGAAATTGAGACTAACATTTCTAGATACTCATTTTGACAATTTAGCCCCTTAGTACCATCATTATTCTTGTCAAGCTTCGGATTTATTCTAAGCAAATTTATGTTGTTTTTTCTTCATCCATATCTTATTTAAGTTTCTACTTATAAAGGCACAGTTTAGTTTGCTAAAAAAAGAACGTGTTGCCAATCAATAAAACAACACAACAAGCATAGTTTGATACGGGTTTAGTGTAATATTTCACAACCAACAAAAACCAACTGTAACCTATTTGACCATAATCAACTCCATCGTTGATTAGCGGATTCAACCTCATCCCAGAATATATCTAACTTTGAATAAAAAGATTTAAATATGAAGATATATATATTGATTTTAGTTCTCACTGTCATGTGTAGTTCATGTGTTACAAAAAACGATAAGAATGTAAATAGTGAAATTAAAAAAACTGTGAGTAGTATCGATAAAAGCTATATGATTGATGACAGTACCTTTTACGGAATTAAAACTGGTACCAAGATATCTGATTACTCCGATAAAAACATTAAAATAGATACTTTAAAAACGGGTGAAGGTGATTTTATTGTTTATTTAATTTACGATGATTTTAACGAGAAAATCGGTTACTTCAGTAGCAATCCTAATCATCCCGAATTAGTAGGAGACATCACTATTACAAGCCCAAAAGCAATCACTTCTAAAGGTTATCAAATAGGAATGCCTTATCATAAACTAAAAGAGGAAATTGATAATTTGGAAGTTCACGGTTCCGAAATAGATAGCAGAACTTATGTTAAACAAGATTACCTAACCTACCAACTCAATTATAACAATAACAAATATGATTTGGACAAAGACGTCATACCTTCTAATACAAGGGTAGAAAGTATTACGATACACAGAAAATAACAATCATTTTTTCACGCTACTGATGCTTATAGAATTCCAAAAAAGCAGTTGATTAACAAATCATAAAAAACTATATCCAATGAGCCTAATTTATAAGAAGTACTACCAAATTTGATAAACACATTCTACATTCCAAAAAAGAGACATCTCATACCCTTTTTTAAATTATTGAAAATGTATTCTTTATTTTAATACTCTAAACTTTAAAAAAATGAAAATAATCAAAGTATCTAAAACTAAAATCCCTTGCATCCAGCACAAAGGTATTGTTGGAGTGGAGAAATCTTTTGATCAGATTATTGCATGGGGGGCTCAAAAAAAATTAATAGAAGAACAAAACACTAAGTTATTGCGCATCTATCACGATAGTTTTACCAACACACATCAAGACCAAATAAGAATGAGCATCTGTTTACATACAAGTGAAAATTTTCAGCAAGACTCACTAATATCTTCTATTATTATCCCTCAGCACAAAGCAATTACGAGTCGTTTTGAAATAGCAATAGATGAGTTTCAAAATTCGTGGACCTCTATGTACCAATGGATGAAAGAAAACTATCACATTCCAAGTAATGCTTCTCCTTACGAAGTATATCATAATGACTATAGGCTTCACCCTGATAATAAATGTATTGTGGATTTACACATTCCAATATTATGAATAAACAATTAGTTTCATCTGGCTCTGAATTTGAGCAGAAAATCGGATATTCTAGAGCTGTAATTCAAGGGAACTGGGTTTTTGTATCTGGAACCACAGGCTATAATTACACAGATATGAGTATTAGCAACAATATTATTGAGCAAACGGAACAGTGTTTTATAAACATTACAGAGGCTTTAAAAGAAGCTAACTCCTCGTTAAAAGACATTGTTCGAGTTACCTACATTTTACCCAAAGTAGATGATTTTGAAAAATGCTGGCCCATACTAAACAAGTACTTAGGAGCTGTAAAACCTGCTGCAACTATGTTTTCTGCTGGATTAGCTGATGATTCTATGAAAATTGAAATTGAGGTAACCGCATTAAAATAAGGATGAAAAAGTTACCATTTCAATGCATCAAGATTATAGATGAGATAAGGCTTGTTCCCCATTCCAAAACATGTTCTTATGAACAATTTCACACAAGTATCACCGAACTCCTAGTTCACCCAAAGAACTTTTAAAAAAAATAGAAATTCTACAACCTCTATTTTTTTCTTGCAACTTCATAAAAACTCTCTGGTTTCTGTAAAATTAATTGAGAAAACTTAGGTTACCTTACCTTTTCTCATTGTAAAAAATATACCTGCTATAAAAGTACTATTCGTAAGATACTTTTCTCAAATACAACCTTAATAACAACACTCATAAATTAAATAAGTTCTTTTATGGTTTGTTTTTCAGAGCTAAATACAGTAATCTTCAATAAACTCCTGATTTACTTTATGTTTATTGAAAAAAATAATTATGGGAGTGAAACATTTTAATAATGGAAACGAAATTGTCCATAAGGGACATAAAGGTGCAGTGACTCAATGTGGTTATGATACTACTTTGAACCCCACACATTGGGTAAACACAAGGGAAAGTGTTAATTGTATACAATGTGTGCTCTGATAAAAAAATCCCTCTAGAAGTTTTCTAAAGGGATTTTTGTTCGGTATCGTGTCAGTCAAATAGTTATATAGCTGCACTACTTCTAGCTACAGATCTATCTATTTTTGCAAATAAACCTTGTAATACTTTTCCAGGACCTACTTCTATTGCTTCAGTCGCTCCATCAGCAATCATGGCTTGCGCACATTGAGTCCACTTTACAGCCCCTGTTAACTGAGCTATTAAATTTTCTTTAATTTTAGATGGATTGGTAATGGCTTTAGCTACAACATTTTGATATACTGGGCATGATGGTTGGTTAAATTCTGTAGCTTCAATGGCTGCTGCCAATTCTTCTCTCGCAGGAGCCATTAGCGGAGAATGAAATGCTCCACCTACTGGTAGCAACAAAGCTCTTCTTGCTCCTTTTTCCTTAGCTAATTCGCACGCAGCCTCTACGGCTTTAAATTCTCCAGAAATCACTAGCTGCCCAGGGCAGTTGTAATTAGCAGCCACAACATCTCCGTCAATAGCTTCACACAGTTCCTCTACCACCGCATCTTCTAAACCTAAAACCGCAGCCATAGTACCTGAAACTGATTCACAAGCTTTCTGCATAGCATCAGCTCGTTTTGCAACCAATTTTAACCCGTCTTCAAATGATAAAGTTCCAACAGCTACCAAAGCAGATAATTCTCCTAAGGAATGTCCAGCAACCATACTAGGCTGAAAGCTATCTCCTAAAACCTTTGCCATAATTACAGAATGTAAAAATATGGCTGGTTGCGTTACGTTCGTCTTTTTTAAATCCTCAGCAGATCCTTCAAACATTACTTTGGTGATATCAAATCCTAAAATTTTATTTGCTTTATCAAACAACTCTTTAGCCAATGGGGAGTTATCATATAAATCTTTCCCCATTCCTGTAAACTGTGCTCCTTGTCCAGGAAATACATATGCTTTCATAAAAATTAGTTTTTTCTAAATTTTGTGGGGCAAAAATAAGGATTGTTTATTAAATATATTCCTTCTTTTCTTGAGATTTACAAAAATCCAAATATGCTATTCTGTTTTTCTTGGGTAGCTAATTGAAAGACATAGCTAATCTTTTAACCTTTTAAAATGATAGTGATATCCTATTCTAAATCCTCCTTCAGTTTTTAGTTCGTACATTTCTTTGTCTGCTCCATAATCTTTCACTTTAATAATCAAACTACTATTAATTTATATGCTTATATTATCTTTTCCTTTCGTAATACTATTTTTAAAAAGACATGATGACATTAGCAGTAATTCCTGTACTTTCTGGCACGAATCTACAAACACCTCCTACGCAAATTAAACCTCCTCGCTGCCTTCCGTAGTTTAAAGAAAATCGATGTCCGTTAACTGTGTAACTACCTCCTGCATTGTAGTAATGAATTCTGTCTTGTGCGGACTCGTTTCCAAAATTGTAAATATCGTTTACGTAAAATGAGAACGAAGACGATGCATGAAATTCCACGGTACCTCCAACCCAATCTTTCTGATCGTCTTTTGTTGATAAATACTGGGCTTCAAATCTTAAGGACTGGTTATTCTCTAAACGGTAAACTGCCTCAGATACCCAAATAGAGGCGTTTACTTCTCCAAAAGTTTCCTCTATAAATCTTGTATTGTAGTACTGATGAACAAAATAAAAAATAGTATTCCACTTGTGTGACCATTTTTTTCGAATTTCTAGACTGAAATCTGAGTAGTATTTTTCATCAACTCCAATCCATCTATTATTGTAATCTGTATTTTTAAAATCTTTTTTACCGTCTAAACCATACCAAGCAGAAGTATTTAACGCGATATCCATTCCGTATTTACCTCCTAAGAATGTGTTTTTGTTTATTTGATAATACAAGTCTATTTGACCACCTATCTCACCTGTTTTAATTAAACTTTGGTCTTGAAAAGAAATTTGTGACTGTGACTGATATACATATATGTTGGTTAACAAATAATCGTGCTGTTTGGTAAGAGCAGGAATGTAGTTTACTAGAGATTCATTAAAAATATTTCCTGCTGCAGCTCTGTTAGCATACAAACCCAAGTTTTCTGTCCTTCTTAGTGTTGCATCTATTCCTAAACCTTTTCGAGCATAACCCATATTTATCAAGGCTGCATTTCCCTCCTTTGCGTTGGATATCTCATCGCCCAAATAAATAGCATCTTTTTGCTTGTGAACATATTCTGTATTTACGTAAAAAGACCCTTTACTAACTTCAAATCGGGCTGCTATTAAATTTGTTAGTTGATCATAATTAAAATGGGTGTTCGTTTTTTCCTGAGATCTACCTACATAGCTAACACCTAAGTTTATCAAAGCTGAGTTATTAAAATTGAGTGCTTTTGAAAGATTGAACTCTGAGTCAATTCCATAAATAACTCCTTGAGAAACCCCAAAGCCCAACCTTTGCTTCCCTGCCAAAGCAGTAACACTAAAACCATTGTGAGGATTCAATTTTACTTTAACCCCTCTTAGAGCATTATTTATGCCTAACTGTCTATCTTCCCAAAATCTCAAAATTAAGCCACTCCCAAATTGTTCGTAAAAGTGACCTGCCGTAAATGTGATGGTTTGCGTTTTATAACCCGCATAATACAGCCCCAAATTTTTGTTCTCAAATTCTGGCGAATAGTTTAATAACGCCATAGGTGCGTAGCTTTCCACTTGCGCTCCAACATAAAAATTATCAAGAGAAGCTTCTAATTTTAGATAATTATTAGAACGAAATGGGTGCGATTCTAAGAAATCACCCGTTTTGGGGTCGTCGACATAATATTGTGCGTTGGATTCGAATCCCGCTGAGGTATATAATGCTTGTGAGTATGACAGACCTACAAACAGGAATGCACTGATAAGGTGTAATATTCTCATACTAGTGGAAGGGTGTTTATTCGGAAAATGATATAATTTTCTTTAGCAAATCGTTTTCATAACCTGGTGTATAACCTGTATGTCTGTAAACAATTTTCGAGTCTTTGATAATGATGGTATGGGGAATAACTGAAATGTTCAAAGCCCTTTTTAGCACTTGGTTATCATCTATTAAAACATCGTACCTCCAATCTTTTCCAAAAACTAAGGGTCTTATTCTTTTTTGAGTTCTTGAATCGTCCACGGAAATGGCTATCAGTTTTACATCTACTTTATTTTGCCAACTCTTATACAAATCATTGATAGCGTCCAACTCATTTACACAAGACACACACCAAGTAGCCCAAAAGCTTAATACTACAATTTTATTTTTTTTTGATTCTTTAATAATGTTAATAGATTTGCTATTGAGCGTATTTAAAAATACATTAGGCATTTTTTTTTGGGAGAACACACAGGTCACCACTAATAACAAAATTCCTGTAAGTATGTTTTTTTTCATTTTGTAGTGATTCATTGATAAACTTTCATCAAGAGATTAGTCAAAAACTTTATGAGCATTTACTTTTGCATACTGGGCATTCATTACCTGATTATTATTTTCATCTACCAGCATAGCTAAAATTGCTGTGTTGCTTGCATTGGAAATAATTTTATCACTCAAATCTACCGTGAATTGTTTGTGTTTTATTCCTCGGGTAGCCGTTATATCATCTCCTAATACATTTGTTGCTGCGTAGATAATTACGTTATTATGTTCAAAATTGAGGACTGGATTTTCACCATGATAAAAAGAAGTGTAATTCAGCTGAGAAGCTATGATTTTATCTTCTAAAACAAAAACCACTAGTTTTAAACCTGTTGTGTCTTCTGCAAAACCAGCAGCTACAGAAATTGTCATTTGCTGATTAAATAAGATGGAATTAACTGCCAACCCCAACTGCGTGGTTCCAATAGCCTTGCTCAAAACTTTATCTAAATTGTCTGGCTGTGAACCTGTCCACTTATTTTGTCTATTGATAAAAGCCGTAGGATGACTTTCTACTTGATTGGCCGCTTTCAACGCTATGGAATAATCGTTTTCCATGATGTCGTTGTCGTGAATTTTAACAACGAATACTTTACTAGACTGGGCTTTTACCAAATCTATTGCTTGGGAAACTCTTGGACACCAACCACACCAAGTTCCTGTATAATCTTCTACCACAACTTTTTGAGTAAAACTCGCAGGAATGTTTATCAGTTCGTTAACATCAATACTTACTTCGTTACTAGCAACATCGTTAAAAACAGCCTTGACTTTCATTGCTTTTTCTGCTTGATTAGGAATGTATTTGTTACCAAATATCAAATTTTCATTCACAAAAAACTGAGTGTTTTCGGACACATCTACTTTTGAACCATTAGCCAATACAGCTGTCGTTATAAACTGAACAGTACTTCCGACCTCTATACTTTTTGCATCGGTAATCAACTCTACGTTACTAACATTGCCCACTGTAAATGTTGATGAAGTACTGAGATTATTATAGCTAGCTTTAACACTGTAAGAACCATTTTTTTGAGGTACGTAGGTATTGCCATCAATAACAACATCATTAATGGTTAACACCGATTCCGCAGTTACATTGTTTCCCAAATTAGTTTCTACCAAAAAAACGATGGTTTCCTGTAGACTATAAACATTACTGTCTGACAGTACTTTTATAGAAGTAGCAACATTATTGTCTTCTTTCATATCCTCTTCTTTTTTGGAACAAGACACAATAGCTGTCACGAATAAAAAAGTGACTATTTGAGTGAGTTTTTTAAAATTCATCCTTTTAGATTTTAGTTTGATATTAAATGACAATAATTTTTCTAGCGATTTTTCGTCCAGATTTTAAGGCAATATGTAAGAGGTAGGTACCCGATGGAAAATCATCGAGTGATAGGTTGTTTTGTCCCTCGCTCAAATCAGTTTTTTTAATCTGTATGCCTACAATATTGTACAACGTACACACTCCCGCTTTTTTGGTATCAATACTCAATGTCGCTGTATCGATGTGGTTTGTAATGGCAAGTTTGTCTGTTTTGAATATTCCTCGGGCACTCAGCGTTTGGTCATATACGTAATTGACAAACAAAGGAACTCCTATAGGTCTATTGGCTCTGTCTACTTGAAAAAACTTAACTCTGTAGGCAATTCTAGACCTTGAGGTGTTTTGATTCCACAAATGATCAAAGTTATTTCCTTGATTTTGACCCGCAGGAACGGTGATAGGCTCACTAGGTACGTTCTGACCTGCTGATACTTTAAAAAAACACTCTCCCGAAAAACAAAACTGAAATTGATCTCCATCGGCTCCATCAATAGAAACCACTTGCGACCATACTTTTATAGGTTGTTGAGTAGTGTTGTTGATGTGAAATTTGACTTCGGCTGGGTTGATAGAAGTCGTATTGAAAGTAAAAGTTTGCTCATTTAAAATAGGTGCGTTACTCCCCACCTCAGACATGGTAAACTGACCATTTACTTGGTAACTAAGAGATATCCATAAAATTAACGCAGTGGTAAATATTTTCATCATTCAAAAATTTAAAAGCCAGCAAGCTATTACAGTTACTGACTTTGATGATTTACTTAATTATAATTTGTTTTGCTATCAAACTGTTAGAACCTTCTAAACTCAGTAGATAATTACCGCTGCTAAGCGTACTAACATCTACAGTAGAGGTTTCTTGTTTTGTCATTTTACCCAAGTTTTTAGAAAGTACCACACTACCGTTTAAGTTGTAAATATTTAAAGTAAAAGAGTCGTCAAACGGAACTGTAACTGTGATAAATTCGGTTGCTGGGTTCGGATACAGCGAAAAATTTTCGTGATTGATTACGTTTTTTGAACTCAAGGTAACATCATTCATAAAAATGGTATTTGAGTTGACAACAGAACCATCTTCGTTGTCTAAAACAAGTACTACAATTTGTATCTCATTCGTATCAAAATCATCTGGAATCGTGTAATTAAAAGTGTATTCGTATTCCTGATTGTTATTTATTTCCGTTGCTATGGACCCATCTACACCATGGTAACCTCCTAACAAAGCAGTGCCCACATGATTATAGGTCATTAAATTTGCGGGTACAGGATCTGCCAAGTCTTCATAACCCTCCATTTCTCCATTTCCTCCTCCTGAGAAAAAGTTGCGCTGAGCGTATCCGTTCGTAGTTCCTGTAACATTATTTTCCAAGACAATTACCGAAAATCTAAAATCTGCTTCCGAAACATTGGTGAAAAAATTGGCTTTGGGAGTTACCGTTAAATTTCTATTCTCTATGGAGGCACTTATTTCCACATCTACAGGTGTTACCTTGCTCCTTAAAGTATTGACTGTAGTTTCCATGGAACTTTGTGTAACGCTCTGTCTTAAAAAAATTCTATCTACGTTCATTTGCGGATAAGCGTTAAAATCCACCTCTTCCTCATAATCTTTGTTTTCCATGGGGTCTGAATTATGCACTGCAATTCCAACAAATTGATCTGAAAAATTTTGATACATATTTTTCATTGCTACCAAACCACGTGGACACCATCCGCACCAAGTTCCAGTACCCTCCTCTATCAAAACTTTTTTATTACCATTCTTAGAAACCGCATAAAAGTATTTTTCTACAGAACTATTAGTTGCATTTTCATCTACAACTCCGTTAACTTTCAACACAGATATCAAAACTTTCTTTTCACCTACCTCGCTTATTACCAAACTAGTAGGGTGTTCTAATACAACAGATTGTCCTACTCCTATCGCTACAGGCAATGTAGCTATGTGGTCTGTTCCGTCATTCCAATTTAAATCTATACTAGTAACAGGATTAGTTGTGTTATTAAACACCTCTACTTCAAGGGGAATTGTAGCGTTTGTTAAAAAATATTTATCTGTGTTTAGGGAATTCAGCTTGACATCAAACTGTCTTGGTCCTGTAGTTGTATAATTGCTTCGAGTATTTAATGATAGAGCTGGTACTAGCGTATTTCCATAACCAGACATAAAAGTGACATCCTCATCATCTGCATCCGTTAGTTTTAAAATTGCAGGTCTTTCATGCCCGTTGGGTCTATTGAAATAATTGTTATTGAGAATGTAATTTTTAGTTGTATTCACACCAATATTGGGCACATCGTCTGCATCAAACGTTGTGGTTGTATTCATCTCTTTTGATGGATTGACTTCTACCGTGACCAGGTAAAGACCAGATGATGGCAAAGCAGTGAGTATTTCTCCTGTTTCTTCACTCATAAATCGAGTTGAGCTTGCTGAAATGCCTACTTCTCTCAGAGCTGTATCCAAAGAGTTCAAGTTTATTTCAGCGTTTGCAATTAGCTCTGTATTATCTTCACCTATAGCCAAAAGAAATCCAGAAGCCTCTACTTTATAAATATGTGCATACAATTTTTGATTTGCTTCTCCATCAAAATCATCACTTAAAAAATAAGTTAGATTTAGACTTTCAATGTTAAAGTTCTCTCCCTCCACATCATTAAAAGAAAACAAAGAACCAAATTCTATAGCTGAAGGGGTTTCATCTGCGGGAAAAGTAGCGATAGTAGCAATTGGGTTGTTAAATTCATCAACAGGTACTTTGGAAACTAGAGTATCTGGAGTTACGGTAAAAAAATGTTGTAACGTATTATTAGACTCGTCATCCTCTTCTATACCATCAAGAGCAGCAGTATAGGTTACTCTATAGGCTCCAACTGTCATCCAAGAGTCGTCTGAAATTGAGGCATCCAAAAGCAACGTCCTGTTTTTTTCCAAGCTTGCAAAAGATGGGATAGATTGGGTGTAAACAGTTTCCCAACTCCCTGTATTATCTCTTTCAATCTTTAGTTCTATTCTAGGATTTAAAGAAAGTTTCACCTCTTCTTCTCCTAAATTGGTTAGGTAAGCCCCAAAGCCTTTGTGTATTAAGTCATTAGAAAGCTGAGTAATGGATACGACTGAATTACTGGTTATCTGAGCTTGGTCTCCTACTTCGCTTGCTACTCCCGTAGTTGTAGAAGGCCCCACTGTTAAATCGTAATTTGGAACTTCGTATTCACTTATACTCACATCATCTACAATAGCAAAATAATAATCCCCATCAAAGGTAAATCTGATACGACATTGCGTTAAATTGTTTACTCCTGCTGTGGTGGAAACAAACGGAACGATTAAATATTCTTCTGCTTCGTCCGTTCCAACATTCATATAATTCACATCGGTAAAAGTAGCTCCATCATCTAAAGACAAGCCTACGTTTAATGCTGTAATGTCAAAATCTCTATAAAAACTAAAAAACCTAATCGCTAGGGGTTTGTTCGAATAACCCGTTAAATCTATTCTCGGGGAAATTAAAGAACCCACCTGTCCTGCTGGTGAAGTACCACTCCCAATAGCCTCGTCGTTATCGTCTCCTCCGTTGTCTAAAAAATCTGAATCAAAAGCTGCAAATCCATTTGCTTGGCTATCTGATGTTATCGGTATAGGATCTCCCCAAAAAGCACCTTGGAGATAACCTAACGTGTTTCTTGTCCAATAGGCTGCTCCTGGAGTTGTATTTCCATAGTTTTCGCTAATAGACTGAGCTGTCCAACTCGTTGGATTGTCACCTGGGGTAAATAAGGTTGCTTCTACAAAATCGTTGGCAAATTCGCCATCTGCACTACCCACCAGAGCTCCAGCTCCCCATATTATACTGTTATTGATATGTTGGATTTTGGCATTTTTTCTTGTTTTTTGCGGCCTAAGGCTGTCAGTATTTTGTGTTGCTTTTTTACGAACTAAAGTAGTATGTTCTTTAAGTTGATTAGGCTGTATATTTTGAGCTACAAGCGCAAAGTTTAAACACAGAATAGTAAGGATACACAGATGTAATTTTATTTTCATTTTTACAGTTTTTAAAAATTGAAGAAATTTGTGATGGTTGCCATATTTATTGCAAAACTAAGCCTGTTGATTTCTTTTTTTGCCACCCAGAATGGGTAGTTTTTACTATTTTCAGGTCTTTAAACCCTTATTTTACTGTGTTCCTAAAAAATATTTGAAAAAATGGTACAACTGATTTTTAGACAAGGAATATGTACAGAATTGACTCCGAAAAGTAAAGTGCAATGGAAAATGAGATTTAAAAACTCTTAAATTGACAAGTGTTTTTAATTATTTTTTACGACAAATGAAACCCTCCATGTTTATAAATGTTACGCAAGTGATATGTCATCCAAAATTGTAACTTTACTGCCTACATAAAATAGCAAGGAACTTAAAAAGAGAAGTTGATTTGTTTAAAAACACCCAATGACTTGAAAAAAGTTTCATACTTGCTATTCTACATTTTTATAACACTCACATTTTCCTCTTGCATTCAGAGTCAGAAAGAAGAAAGTTTAGATTATTCCGTGTTTTACTTAGCGGATTTCAACCAAAAAGAGGCTCTTGAATCTGTCACTACAAAGGAATGGAAACCTCTGGTAAGTTCTAGAATTGGACATAAAAATTGTTGGTATTGGTTTAAAATTGATTTTGAAAAAGAAAATTGGAACCACAATATTGTCTTTAATATACCTGAAGCAAACATTGCCAATATAACTATTTACCAAAACAACAAGGTTGTTTCTTTTCAAAATCTAGAAAACTCTTATAAATCTCTGCACATAAAAAACGCATCTTTTAAACATTCGTACTATCTAAAGGTTTTATTCACTAAGGAAGTTTATTTTCCGATTCATATCAAACCCTATGTTAGTAGTCAGCTCCAAGAAAAGTATTACTACTTTGCCAATGGCTATTATTATGGTTTTGTAATGATGATTCTTATTGTCAATTTATTTTTCTACTTCTCGTTACAAGATCAAGCCTTTTTATACTATGGTTTTTTCTTAGTGGCCATTACGTTAGGATTACTAGGTTATGATGGTTTATTAAACAAGGTATTTCCTCCATATCTTTTGTACTACGAAAGTCTAATTACCCATTTTTTAGTTCCTCTTTGTGGTGCGTTATTTGCCAATCAATTCTTAAATATAAAATATTACCTGCCTAAGAGCAATTACGTGGGATTTATACTTTTGATGGCTGCGTTTATCAACTACCTACTTTATATTCCTACCGAACAATTTTTGTTTGTAGCTATTGCCGATACAATTTCGCTGCTAATTTTACTCTATTATTGGTGTGTTGGAGTGGTTATTTTTAAAAAACATGATTTTGCTAAATTCTTTGTCATAGGTTATTGTTTAATCCTGTTTTCTGCCTTTTTGTTTATACTTCCTAGAGATTGGGGCTTTCAGCATCTTAGCGTATCTTCTAAGACTATAAAAGTGGGTGCTGTTTTAGAAATGTTAATATTAACTTATGCCATTACTTACAGGGTTAAAATTCTTCAGAAAGAGAACGATCAATTTAAAAGGGAAATACAAACGTTTTTAAACAAGATTAAAGAATTAGAGAGTAGTGATGATTCTGAACAACATCCTGTTGAGTTTGACCTTTTGATTACCAAACACGACTTATCAGAAAGAGAAACGGAGGTTCTTTTACTGATTTATAAAGGATATACAAATAAAAGAATTGCTGATGAACTCTTTGTTTCCTTAAACACCGTAAAATATCATATCCGTAATATTTATCAAAAGTTAAATATTAAATCTAAGAACGAGGTGATTGACATTGTTACAAAATCAAAAAAATAATTTAAGCCTTTAAAATCTATAAATTGAAAGTTATACAGACTTATATATCACTTGTTTTGTTGGTTCTTGTGTTTACTTCTTGTACACAAGTAAAGAACGAGCCATTGGACTTTTCGATTTCTTATATAGATGATTTTGATGAAGTTTATCACATTCAATCTATATCAAGTGAAAAGATGCTTCCTTTGTTGAGTCCAAACATTGGCTCTAAAAATGGCACGTACTGGTTTAAAATTACCTTGTTAAACAAATCTCCTATCAAACATATTGTATTTGATTTGCCTGAAAGTAATATTGATGAAGTTACAGTTTATCAGGAAAATGAAGTTTTAGCCTACGAAAATATTGATAATACACATTATTCTTTAAAAGTTAAAAATCAGGCAAACAGTAATGTTTACTATTTTAAAGTTTTGTTTCGCAAGGCTGCTTACTTCCCACTAAGCATTAAAGTTTTTAATCAACATCAGTTAAACGAAAAACACGCTTTTTTTATCAATGGCTTATATTACGGATTTGCTACCGTAGTACTTATTCTTAACTTGTTTTTTTACCTGTCGTTAAAGGACAAAACCTTTGTTTTTTATTGTTTGTTTTTAGCTGCCATTACATTGGGTATTTTATCCTACGATGGATTGTTACAAACCTTACTTCCAACCTATTTGGCAACTTATGCCCCTACAGTTACTCATTTTTTAATTGTTACGTTGGGCTATTTATTTGGATATAAATTTTTAAACGTCCCCTATTATTTACCCAATTATGGTAAATACGGAACCTTTTTATTACTAATAGCTGTTGTGAGTTATCTGTTATTCACACTTTCCAAACAATACTTTTTTGTTGCTATTGCAGATACTATTTCTTTTTTTGTGCTTTTGTATAACTGGATTTTAGGAATCATCATTTTTAAAAAACACGAATTCGCTAAATTCTTTGTCATCGGTTATTGTTTTATCCTTTTCTCAGCAGCTTTGTACATTATTCCTGTTGATTGGGGGTTGCCCATCTACACTACTTCTTTAAACAATATTAAGGTGGGCTCTTTGTTAGAAATGCTTATTTTAACCTATGCGATTACTTACCGAGTTAATATTTTACAAAAAGAAAACGAACAATTTAGAGAGGAAATACAAGAATTTCTTGATAAAATTAAAACCCTAGAGAAAAATCACAGTTCCGAACAACAACAAACCAATTTAAACAATCTAATTACTGAACACAATTTATCTGAAAGAGAGGCTGAAGTTTTACTTTTTATTTTTAAGGGCTATACCAATCAAAGAATTGCAGATGAGCTGTTTATTTCTTTAAACACCGTAAAATATCATATCAGAAACATCTATCAAAAACTAAACATTAAAAACAAAAACGAAGCGATAGACCTATATCTTACTACAAAGTAAACTCATCTATCTTTGCTTCACTTTTTTATTTCTTTTGAAGCTTTGCTGTAATGTTACTGTACAAAACACTACTAAGAAAACATGGAAATGATTTTATTTTTTATTTCAGGATTGATTCTTGCTTTTTTAGGGGCGTTGCCATTGGGTACAGTAAATTTGGCCGTAATTAACAATAGCATTCTCAACAAAAAAAAAGCCATTACTAGAATTTCTATCGCTGCCGGATTTTCTGAGGTTGCCATCGCTTTGTTGGCTTATTTGTACGGCAAAATGATCTTAAAAACCATCACTAACAACGTTGTGCTGCAATATGCTATGGTGGTTATACTTTTTGGATTGGCTATTTATTTTTTTGTAAAAAGAGATCAAACACCTAAAAGCAATAGGATTAAAATCTCAGACTTTGCCAAAGGTTTGCTTCTAGGAATTGCCAACCCTTCTGTTTGGGTATATTGGGTTATCGCCATTTCGTTGTTAGAAACAAAAGTTTTAACCCAGTACGGATATCATTTTTCCACTGTTCATTTAATCAACTTTTTTATGGCCATTTATTTAGGTAAGATATTTGCACTTCTCCTGTATGGAAAAATTGGAAAGAAAATAAATCGCACCAAATCATCTTATAAAAACACCATTATCGGTAGCTTACTAACCATAACTGCTACTGCTCAATTAATCACACAATTATTATGAAAAAAACAATTTTAATACTTTTAACATTTTTTAGCTTACACAGTTTTTCGCAAACGGAAAACTGGAATAAATTGTTGATGCACTATGTGGATATTGATGGTTCCGTTGATTATTTTTCTTTTTCCAAAGAAGAAAAAGAGTTAAACAACTACTTGAGTTATCTGAACAACACCAGCCCTAAAAAAACATGGACGGCCAACAAAACCAAAGCCTTTTGGATTAACGCTTATAATGCCTATACCATCAAATTAATTTTAAAGTACTATCCTGTAAAATCTATTTTAGACATTCAAGAAGAGGGGAAAACTGCCTGGGAAATTCCTTTTGCTAAAGTGGGAGGCAATATTTATACTTTGAACCAAATTGAGCATGAAATTTTGAGAAAACAATATAACGACCCTCGTATTCACTCAGCAGTTAACTGTGCTTCTATGTCTTGCCCCGCACTTATCAACAGAGCTTATACGGAAGATAACATAGAAGAATTGCTAAATAAAGGGATGAAGAGCTTTGTGAACGACCCTGTGAGAAATATGTTAAGTACAGATGAGGTTTATTTATCACAAATATTCAATTGGTTTAAAGGAGATTTTACACAACAAACGGATTTGATTACATTTATCAACCAATACAGTAAAATACATATCAACCCCAATGCCGTAGTCAAATACAAAGAATACGATTGGAACCTAAATAAACATTAATATGCAAAAGACCTATTACGATCCTAAAGATTTGAAAGATTTTGGAAAAATTAACGAATGGGATGAAGAATTAGGAGAAAAATTTTTTGAATACTACGGAAAAGTTTTTGAGGAGGGGGCTTTAACCGCTAGAGAAAAGTCTTTAATTGCTTTGGCCGTGTCTCACACTGTGCAATGTGCCTATTGCATAGATGCTTACACTACAGATGGACTTAAAAGAGGTTTGGAAAGAGAGGAGATGATGGAAGCCGTACACGTAGCAGCTGCGATCAAATCTGGAGCTACTTTGGTACACGGTGTACAAATGATGAAGAAATACGATAAACTATCCATGTAATTTAAATAGTATCTGGCAAGCAGTAGCGAGTACTAAGACTTACTACAACCATGCCTGATATTTGATACCTAGAAAAATGAAATCACTCGCAAAACGAAAAGATAGTTTAGCAGACCCTAAAAATCAAATTGCATTGTTTAATAGTGGTGTTTTTGCCAATGGCGAACTACCTACGTTTAAGCAAAAAACTTCAGAAACCAATCAGTTTCCTCTAAAACCCAACAAACTTGAAATTTTTCAGGTAAATGTGGGATATATGTGTAACCAAGTTTGTGCACATTGCCATGTAGATGCCGGTCCGGATCGTAAAGAAATTATGACCACCGAAACCATGCAATTGTGCTTAGATAAGTTAAAAGAGTCTGGTGCGACCACTTTGGATTTAACTGGAGGAGCTCCAGAAATGAATCCCAATTTTAGATGGTTTGTAGAAGAAGCTAGCAAAATTGGAGTGCAAGATTTTATTGTACGCTCCAACTTAACCATTTTAAGAGCCAACAAAAAGTACTACGATTTGCCAGATTTTTTTAAAAAACATAATGTTCACGTAGTATCTTCTTTACCTTTTTACAAAAGAGGAAAGACAGACAAACAACGTGGAGACGGTGTTTTTGATGCTTCTATAGAAGCTTTAAAAGAATTAAACAAAGTGGGTTATGGTGTAGCAGGAAGTGGCTTAAAATTAGATTTGGTTTTCAATCCTTCGGGAGCTTTTCTTCCAGGAAATCAGGCTGAACTAGAGTTGGAGTTTAAAACCGCGTTAAAAGAAGATTTTGATATTACTTTTAACAATTTGTTTGCCATTACCAACTTGCCTGTCAGTAGGTTTTTAGAATTCTTAGTCGCTTCTGAAAATTATGAAGATTACATGGACGAATTGGTTGATGCCTACAATCCAACAGCTGTAGAAAGTGTGATGTGCAAAAACACTATTTCCGTGGACTGGAATGGATACTTGTATGATTGTGATTTTAATCAGCAATTAGACTTAAAAGTTGCAACGAAAGGAAAACATTTATCCGATTTTAATATTGAAGATTTAAATAAAAGAAATATTATTGTATCTCAACACTGTTATGGCTGTACTGCCGGTGCAGGTAGTAGTTGTCAAGGTACAGTAGCGTAAAGCATGAACAGTAAAGTAGCCATATTAATATTTGCCCAGAATGGTACTCAAGAATTGAAACAAATTCCTGAAGCTGCTTTGTTGTTTAATACTTTAAACAAGGAGATTATCAGCAAGGTACAAGCAACACGTTGCGACTACTTTGTGTGTAACGAAAATAATCAAGTTGGAAATAGCTTTGGCGAGAGGCTTACTCATGCTGTACAGCAGATATTCAATGCTGGGTACTTACATGTGATTGCTGTAGGTAATGATACTCCTCAATTGACCACCAACGCTTTAAAAGTTGCCGTAAGTAATTGTGCTAAAGGACTCTCAACCTTTGGTCCTTCTAACGATGGTGGTTTTTATCTAATGACTTTTAAGCGTATATCATTTCAGCCTGAAAAGTTAAATACGCTCCCATGGCAAACTTCTACGCTTATCAAAAAAGTTTTGCAACAGTTATCTGAAACGGATTACGTATTGTTAAAACATTTGAACGATATTGATTGTTACGACGATCTTATTTACCTTAACAAATATCAATATCAAAATATTAGCACTTCTTTAAAAGAAGTGTTATCCTCTGTGTTGCCTAAATCAAAAATCATATATGATTTAGTAGAAAGCATCTACTGGAATTTATCTTCAAGTAACATTTTTAACAAAGGCTCTCCTTTAGTTAGCATCTCAGCAAACTAAAAAGCATATTATTTAGTTCTAGATATAGATTTTATCTAGGACTTAGGTATCTTTTTTAAACCGTAAAAAACTTACTTTTACTATTTAAAAAACAACACTTCATGAGTAGTCAACTCTTAATTATATTTACGCGCAGACCAGAATTAGGAAAAGTAAAAACTCGCTTGGCAGCAGAAACATCAGACCAAACTGCCTTAAATGTTTACAACCAATTATTAGAATACACGCACAGCATCACCAAAGATATTGAGGTAGATAAATGGGTTTTTTATACCGATGAAATTGAGTTCAACGATTTGTGGGACGAGGGAGAATATATGAAAATGATTCAAGCTCAAGGAGATTTGGGAACAAAAATGCAAGAAGCGGTATTTAAAGGTTTCGGTGCTGGTTATTTAGAAATTGTAGTGATTGGTAGCGATGTAGATACCTTAACCTCGGAAATTATTCAAGAGGCTTTTGACCAAGTTAAAGAACAAAACGTAATTGGTCCTGCAGAAGATGGAGGCTATTACCTATTGGGATTGAACGAACCAAGAACAGATGTATTTAGTAATAAAGAATGGGGAACGGATACTGTTTTACGTGATACGTTAATCAACTTTGAAAATGAAGAAATTTATTTGTTAGAAGAGTTGAATGATATCGACTACCTAGAAGATATTACGGAAGAGTCTTTCTTATTTCCTTTAATAGAAACCTATAAACAAAAAATAAAACGATGAAAATTTTAAAAATCAATTCAAGTGCAAACATGCAAACATCTGTAAGTAGAAAATACGTTGATGTAATTGCTAGTAAAATAAAGGATAAACACACTGATGCTAAAATTATAGATAGAGATGTTGTAAACAGCAACTTACCTCATTTAAATGGAGCTATGTTGGATTCTTTTTTTGCGGATGGAGAAAGAACGCAGGCTCAAAAAGATGCTGTAGCAGTATCTGATGCTCTAGTTCAAGAATTACAAGAGGCAGATGTATTAGTGATTGGTGCTCCTGTTTACAACTTTTCTATTCCTGCAACTCTTAAAACATATATAGATTTAATTGTAAGAGCTGGAATAACTTTTAAGTACACAGAAAACGGACCCGTAGGTTTATTGGAAAACAAAAAAACCTTTATTGTGGTTCCTAGTGGTGGTGTAGCTGTGGGTAGTGAAGCAGATTTTAACACTCCATATTTAAAACAAATTTTGGCATTTTTAGGAATTACTGATATTACCATCGTTCCATTTGACCAATTGATGATGGGGGCTGAAGATAAAATTAAAAGCGCAGAAGCTCAAATTGAAAACTTGGACTTTTAATAGTTTGAATTGATATTCTATGACTTTACAAGACATCAAAGAGAGCGTTAACTTTCTCAAAACAAAAAATATACCCACGCCCCAAATAGCCATTATATTGGGAACAGGTTTGGGTAAAATGATTGAACATATTACAATTACCCACGAGATAGACTACACTGATATTCCACATTTTGTGTCGGCTACGCTAGAGTCTCATGCAGGAAAGCTAATTTTCGGAACTCTTGCTGGTAAAGAGGTAGTGGTAATGAACGGTCGTTTTCATTTGTACGAAGGTTATAATTTTAACGAAATCACCTATGGTGTTAGAGTTGTAAAAGCTTTAGGAGTTGAACAACTCTTGGTCTCTAATGCAGCAGGTGCCGTTAACTTAAATTTTAACAAAGGGGAGTTAATGTTGATAGAAGATCATATTAACTTGCAAGGAGGTTCGCCACTAGCTTTTAAGAATGCCAAAGAGTTCGGAAATATCTTTGTAGATATGTCCGCTCCCTACGATGTTGACTTAAATTCTGCATTGGAAAAAATTGCGCTAGACAATAGCATTAACTTACATAAAGGAGTTTACGCTTCAGTAGTCGGACCTCAATTAGAAACCAAAGCAGAATATAAATATTTAAAAATAATTGGTGCTGATGCCGTGGGGATGAGTACCGTGCCAGAGGTCATAGTTGCCAATCAAATTAATTTGCCATGCGTTGCCGTATCTGTATTAACGGATGAGTGTGACCCAGAACATTTGAAACCCATCAATATTCCCGAAATTTTTGAAATGGCCGCTAAGGCAGAACCACAGTTGGTCACATTATTTAAGGAATTGATTAAAAAATTATAAAATGAGTTATTTAGAAACAACCAAAGACGTATATAAAGAAGCTGCAATCACTCCAGATGTGGGTTTGTGCTGTACAACCAATCCTATTTGGGAATTACCAGGATTAACCATTCCTAAAATTATGCAAGAAATGAACTATGGGTGCGGATCTACAGTTCATGCAAGAGATCTTACTCGTAGTCCTAAAATTTTGTACGTAGGTGTTGGTGGTGGAATGGAATTACTACAATTCTCTTATTTTTCTCGACAAAAAGGTGGAGTTGTAGGAGTTGACGTTGTAGATGAAATGCTGGAGGCCTCTGCTAAAAACTTTATAGAAGCTGAAGAGAAAAATGACTGGTTTAAAAAAGAATTCGTAGATCTTAAAAAAGGAGATGCGTTAAACTTACCTGTTGAAGATAACTCTATAGATGTTGCTGCTCAAAACTGTTTGTTCAATATTTTTAAAGCGGAAGACTTAAAAAAAGCTATTGAAGAAATGTATCGTGTATTAAAACCGCATGGTCGTTTGGTAATGAGTGATCCTACTTGTGAACAACCTATGAATGATGAATTACGCAACGATGAACGTTTGCGTGCTTTGTGTTTGAGCGGTAGCTTGCCAATTGCAGAATATGTAAAAGCATTAACAGATGCTGGTTTTGGTACCATAGAAATTAGAGCTAGAAAACCTTATAGAATTTTGGATACTAAGAACTATCCTACAGATGAGTTAATCTATATTGAATCTATTGAAGTAGCTGCTATTAAAGATCCGATGCCAGAAGATGGTCCTTGTATTTTTACAGGTAAAGCGGCCATTTATTATGGAGATGATGACTTTTTTGACGATGGTAAAGGACACACATTGCTAAAAAATCAACCTTTGGCTATTTGCGATAAAACCGCACAGGCTCTAAAAAACTTGGGAAGAGATGATATTTATTTTTCTGAATCTACCTATCACTATGACGGTGGAGGTTGCTGTTAATTAACACTCATAAATATCCAAACAGGGCTTTGAACCATTTTCAAAGCCCTGTTTTTTTTTTGTAAAAAATATTATCATAAGATAGTTGTAGCAATCCATACTTGGTAGCATTTTCAAATTCTCATCTTAAAAAAATTCTAATTTGCTGCTCAATAAATTACATTTTTGAAAATCAAATTAAATAATAACTAACAAAAAGGTACTTATTTAGAATTTGTCGTAAATAAGATAATCACATATAAAAAATACTGTAAATCACATGCTATACATAATTTTAATACAAACAATAAAATTATATAATCATGAAAACAACATTTTTTAAAGCTTCGTTACTAACGCTTAGCCTCTTCACAACGGTTAGTTGTGATGATAACGATGATCCAATTTCCAATGATGACAATCCAGTTACTGTAGGTGCTTTTGTTAGTACTAACAGCAATTATTCATCCCTTAACGCTGCTCTTATTGCTACAGGTCTAAAGGATATCACATTGGATCAAAGCCAAACAATAACTGTTTTTGCACCTGATAACGATTCTTTCGCCACGTTTTTGTCTGATAAAGGTTTTGAGAATGGATTGAGTGACGTAGATACTGAAGAAGAATTAGCTTTGGTAAAAAACATCTTGTTAAACCATGTTATTCTGGGAACGGAAGCAAAAGCAAATACAATATTAGATTCTGCACCTGCTTACATAAAGAACGCTGCAGTAGGACCCAAAAATGTTGCCGATAAAGACACCAATCTTTCATTATTTTATGCGGTAGAAGATGAAAAAGTAATGGTCAACGGGGATATTACAGTAACCACCCCTGATGCCTTCGATGCTAGCAATGGAATTGTTCACGCGGTAGATAAAGTTATCGATTTACCAAAAATATCTACGTTTGCTACTGCAGATGCTAGAATTTCTATCTTAAAAGATAAGTTAATCGAAGTCAGTTTGGTTACAACAGTAGATGATCAAGATCCTGCAACAGTATTTGCCCCGTTAAACGCAGGTTTTGAAGCTTTAGAATCTGTTCCTACTGGAGATGCGCTTGCCAACGTATTAAAATATCATGTAATTAGTGGAGCAAACGCAGTGGCTAGCGATTTACCTGGCTTAGGAAGTACCACTCCTGCTACCTTACAAGGACAAACTGTGGGAATAATTTCTAGTACCTCTATCAAAGGAAACGCAAATACTGAAAGTACTAGTTTTGTAATTAATGACATCCAAGCCATTAATGGAGTGATACATGTCATAGACGACGTGTTGCTACCAAGTAATAGAAAACAAGTTATCGAGGCTGAAAAAAAGTAAGACAACTTAGAGTACATATTAAAGAGCATCATAACAAAAATATGATGCTCTTTTTCGTATGTAAATTTTAAGTTCTTTAATAAAGGTTAGCTTTGAGTTACGGCCTTTGTGAATATTGAATGCATATTAAAAGTACTGTCCAATTCCAAATACAATTCCTTGTTGTTTTTCATTAACAATTCCAAAACCATAATCTAACCTTAAAACAGCGTTGTATATTTTTTTATGGATAAAGCGTAAACCTGCTCCAGGGTGTATTCTCAAATTTTTAGTGGTAAGAATATCCGACAACTTCCCTCTGGGTTGTCTCCAACTACCAGCATCTATAAAAACGTTAGACTGAATGGCCAACCAACCTTTTTCATACAGCGTATGTCTGTACTCAGTATTCACTACTACAGCTGCTGTACCTCTATCAATTACGTTCCCTACTCCTCTAATATTTAGATTATTATCTAAAGAAAATGGTGCAAAAGGAGTACTGACTTCACTTGCCAATCCTAATCTCGTTCTAGTCGCAAAATTTCCTTTTGTGCGAATTTTGTTGTAATACAAAAAATCGTTAATCAGTACAAAATAATTAGGCTGAGTATCTCCGAAAGGAAAAACCAACTGACCGTTAAAATCACTTTTGAATCCCTCTAGATATTGTTCTGAAAATGTAAGTTTGTTATACTCAAAACCCATTCTCATCATTAAATTATCTATATTCACATTATCAGGTAGCGTATTGTCTAATAGCTGATTATCGTAAATTTTGTAATCTTCTTTAAAAAAGCTCAATCCAAGCTTAGCTTTGTGAAAAGGAGTTATTTTTTTAATTCCATAGACTTCTACTGATGAGTTTGTGTACTCGTAATCAATTTGTCTTTCCTCCAAAAAAATGGGTTCTAAACTTTTTAAAGATTGTACTGCTAAACCCAAACCCGTAGTCTCATTAAAAAGTGTAGGGTCTTTGTAGTTGAAAGAAAATGAATGAAATCCATTGTTTCGATAAAAAAAGCCGATCTCTTTATTCTTACCTAAAAAATTAAATTCTTTAACACCCAACTGATAAGAAAACTGCTCATTACTAGCTGTCCATATGCTAATAGCAGGAATAATAGTATTAGTTTCGTAAAATATATAAGTTACCTCGTAATTTCCGTCTTTGTCTTCTTTTAATTTATATTCTGCCTTGTTGCACACAGCCAATCTGCTCAGTAATTTAGTGTCTAAATCTAGTACCAAACTATCCAAAACTTGACCTGTCTTAGCCGTAATAATATTATTTAAAACACTTTCTTTTGTTTTGTTGTTTCCTTTATATTGTATGCTTTTTATTACCTGTGCATTTGCTTCACTTACAAAGAACAACAAACAAAGCAAACTAAATTTTATAGGCGAAACATAACTCATAATATCAAATCAATTAATATGAATGCTATAGGTAGAAATACAAATAGAGTTCTTACAGTTGCTCTAAAGTTTATTTTTGTACAGTCATCAGATCTATTCAATAAGAAAATACTATTCACTAATGTAACCTTCATTATCAAGTTGATAATATAGTTACACTCCACAATGAATAATACTCTAGTCAAAATATCTAGGAAAGGTTATTTTAATTAAATATAAATAGAATAAAAAAATTAAGTATTCAAAATTCTATTCGACCTAAAGAATGTAAATTGAATAAATATCTAACTTTCAAAACACATGAAAAACGTAATTATTATAGGTAATGGAATTGCTGGCGTTACAGCAGCGAGACATATCCGAAAAAAATCAGACCATAAGATTACAATCATCTCCGGAGAAACTGATTACTTTTTTTCTAGAACCGCATTAATGTATGTTTTTATGGGGCATATGAAGTTTGAGCATACCCAACCTTATGAAAATTGGTTTTGGAAAAAAAACAGTATTGATTTGGTCAAAGCTTTTGTGACAAACGTAGATACGCATAACAAAAAAGTAATTTTAGACAATCAAACAACATTAGATTATGATGATCTGATTATTGCAACAGGATCTAAACCTAATAAATTTGGCTGGTCAGGACAAGATTTAAAAGGAGTAACAGGTATGTATTCTAAACAAGATTTAGATGCTATTACTGAATATTCTAAAGATTGCAAAAGAGCAGTGATTGTTGGTGGTGGATTAATTGGAATTGAAATGGCAGAAATGTTAGCTTCCAAAGACATACCCGTAACTTTTTTGGTAAGAGAAAATAGCTTTTGGAATGGTGTGTTACCTGAAGGTGAATCTGATATGATTAATAGACATATTAGAGAACATCACATAGACTTAAAATTAGAAACCAACTTATCAGAAATACTTGCAGATGAAAACGGAAGAGCTAAAGCTGTAGTAACTGATAAAGGAGAAACCATAGCGTGTAACTTAGTAGGATTAACGGCTGGGGTAAGTCCAAATATTGATTTTTTGAAAGACTCCGACATAGAATTAGATAGAGGTGTTTTGGTCAATAGAACTTTAGAAACTTCTGTTCCTAATATTTATGCAATTGGAGATTGTGCTCAGCAGCACAAAGGTATTGGAGAGCGCAGACCTATAGAAGCAGTTTGGTACACGGGTAGAATGATGGGAGAAACTGTAGCAAGAACAATTTGTGGAAAGCCCTCGGAATACACTCCTGGACATTGGTTTAATTCTGCTAAATTTTTAGACATAGAATACCAAACCTATGGGTGGATATGGGCTCAGCCTAGAGAAAATGAAAATCGCTTTTACTGGGAACACAAAGATGGTAAAATCTGTGTCCATTTTAATTACGACAAAACGACTAGAAAATTTATTGGTTTAAACACTTTTGGAATTAGATTAAGACATAATATGTTTGATAAGTGGTTAAGAGAAGAACGCACTGTTGATTATATCTTAGAGCATTTGAAGGACGCTAATTTTGATCCCGAATTCTATAATCAATACGAAGGAGAAATCCTTCAAAAGTTTAATGCTGAGAATGGAACAGACTTAGTTCCTAAAAAGAAAAGCTGGAAAAGAATTTTACAAAATAGCATCAACCTATAAACCTAAGGTTGATCATATCTAAATACAAATAATAAGATGAAAGCAATAAAATATATAGGATATATACTTACCTTTTTGGGGTTCTCCTTTTTTATAGGTAGTATTTTTACAGGTAACTATAAAGTTACTCAAGAGAACTACGATAGTTGGATAAAAGACAAGGGAATTAAAAGTGAGTACTTTATAGAAAACGCACAAAAAGCACTTGTAGGTAAAGAAATGAGTGCATGGACACTAAGCCAAACTGTTACTAAACAATTTGAAGGTGCTAATGAATTTCAAAAAAATCAAGAAAAAATAGATTGGAATAAAATTGTTCATCTAAAATGGAATAAAACCTCTAAAGAATATATATATCCTTTAACAAAATCATCTGCTACAGGGTGGTTTGTACAAAATACAACACTTTGGTTCTTTTTAACATTTGGATTAGCCATTATTGGAGGATTATTAGTTTTTATTCCTGATTACAAACTTTTAGGTCCTGCTGGAATAAAGAATAACGGAATTTTTCAGCACAGTGCAACCAACCGTGGTGTTTTAGGGTTTATAACTGCTTTCTTTTTCGTAAGCTTTTACATTCTTCTATACTTTTTTCCAAATTACATAGTAAATCCAATATTAGCAGTTGACGGGATTAGTAAAGCTTTGAGTGGAAATCCTGCCAGCCAGTGGTTTTTATATGGTTTTATGTATTGTTCCGTAATGACCGTTTTTGCGGTAAGAATGTTTATCAAATATCGCCACAATAAGTATCAATTAATTAGAACTGCTGTTGTTCTATTTTTTCAAGTTGCCTTCGCTTTCTTAATCCCCGAAATATTAGTAGCCTTTAACAAGCCTTGGTTTGATTTTAAAAATGCTTGGCCTCTAAATTATTCTTTCTTTTTTGATTGGAATATCAACAGCTTAATAAATAGCGGAAACCTAGGAATATTTATGTTTGTTTGGGGAGTTGTTTTAACCCTAATTGTAGTTCCTGTAATGGTTTACTTTTACGGTAAAAGATGGTACTGCTCTTGGGTATGTGGTTGTGGTGGATTGGCAGAAACACTGGGAGACCCATATAGACAATTATCCGACAAATCTTTATTCTCTTGGAAAGTGGAAAGATGGTTGATTCATGGTGTTTTAGCGGCTGCTGTTACTATGACTCTACTAACTTTGTATATTTATTTTACAGAAATACCTAGTTGGAAAGAACTATTTTGGGGAATCTCCGTATATGATATACAAACCTGGTATGGATTTTTTATCGGTTCTATTTTTTCTGGGGTCATTGGAACAGGATTTTATCCGATTTTAGGAAATCGTGTATGGTGTAGATTTGGGTGTCCTTTAGCTGCCTATTTAGGATTGGTTCAACGATTTAAGTCTAGATTTAGAATTACGACCAATGGAGGACAATGTATATCATGTGGGAATTGTTCTACTTATTGTGAACAAGGAATTGATGTAAGGTCTTACGCTCAGAAAGGGCAAAACATCGTTCGTTCGTCATGTGTGGGTTGTGGAGTTTGTTCTGCGGTCTGTCCTAGAGGAGTATTAAAATTAGAGAACGGACCTAACACAGATGAGTCAAGAGTTGAGGTTGATGAAGTGGTACTGGGTAACGATATAGATTTATTAGCAATGACTAAAAAAAATGATTAAACTTTTAAAATACTTATTTTTGATGCAGGCTCTTATTGTTTTCGGACAAAAAGAGCCTAAATTACATCAGGAATTTTTTAAAGATGGTACCGTTAAACATGAATGGTATACTTTACAAAAACATCCGATTAAATATTGGAAAACGTATTTTAAAGATAAAAAAGAACACTATCATAGAACCTTTGACAAAGATGGAAAAGTAACGGAAGAGGGTTGGTACTTAGGGAACGATAAACAAGGTTTCTGGATAGAAAAAAAAGCTAATTCTGTAAAACAAGAAGGGTTTTATGTTGATAATTTAAGGACCAAAACGTGGAGATTTTTTAGCAAACGACACTTAGATGCTATTGGTAATTATAGCCGAGGTAAACCTACAGGTGATTGGTTACATTACAATAAAAAGCGGTTAGTTACTAAAAAAACGTACACTGCTAATAGCAATGATTATTATGTAGAAATCTACCATCAAAATGGAAATCTAAAAACCATAGGAAAATACATGAATAATAAAAAGGTAGACTATTGGAAGCATTACGCCGATAACAGCACCCTAATAGCTACAGGACCTTATTCAAATGGAATGAAAGAAGGTTACTGGCATTTCTATCACGACAATGGTTCTATTAAAGAAAAGGGTAGTTTTAAGGCTGGCAAAAAAAACAAATGGTGGCTGTTTTACGATATTGATGGAAATTTACTCAAAAAATGCGAGTACAAAGAAAATCTAATCAACGGGTATTGCATTTATTATAGCAATAGTAAAATTGTAAAAGGGCAATATTATACTAAGGGGGTTAAAACTAAGGAGTGGACAACGTGGAGTTCTTTTAAAAAAGATTATAAAAAATTAGATGAGTAAAATAATAGTTATCATTCCTGCGTATAACGAGGAACAATCTATCTCAAACGTTATTAATGACATTCCTAAAGAATTTGTCTCAGAGATTGTAGTGGTTAACAATAATTCGAGTGATAAAACAGGGGAAAAAGCAAAAGAAGCAGGTGCTACCGTTTTGTATGAAGCTAACAAAGGATATGGCCACGCTTGCCTTAAAGGAATGGAATATATAGAAAGCAACAACTTGAATCCTGATATAGTAGTATTTATAGATGGAGATTATTCTGACTATCCTGAACAGATTATTGATGTGACGTCCCCTATTATCCATCAGCATTACGATTTGGTTATAGGGTCTAGAAATAATAAACAAAGAGCTAAAAACTCTATGACCCCTCAGCAAGTTTTTGGAAATTGGCTAGCCACTTCATTAATGAAACTTTTTTTTGATGCTAATTTTACAGACCTTGGTCCCTTTAGAGCGATTAAATATGACAAATTATTAGCACTTAATATGACCGATAAAACCTATGGTTGGACGGTTGAAATGCAACTAAAAGCTGTCAAAAACAATTTTTCTTATATTGAAGTTCCTGTAAAATATAGAGAAAGAATTGGAATTTCTAAGGTGTCCGGTACAGTAAAAGGAACTATATTTGCCGGAATTAAAATACTAACCTGGATATTTAAATATAGTTTAAAATAATGCTAAGTCCTTTATTTTTAATTTCTAAGACTGCCAACGACTTTTTATACGTAGTTAGTTACCTACTTTTAATTATCTATGTCGTATCTCTTGTTATGGTGTTTTTTTATGCATTGGCACAATTAAACTTATTGGTCAATTACTTAAAAGCAAATAAAAAAAATAAAAACACGAAAGATACCTGTCCTCAATTTAATTTAGATGATATAGATGAGGTGCCGTTTGTTACCATACAATTGCCTGTTTTTAATGAGAAATACGTAATGAAGCGTTTGCTAAAAAACATTGCTTTATTAGAGTATCCTAGAGAAAAATTAGAAATTCAAGTCTTAGATGATTCTACTGATGAAACTGTTGAAAAAACAAAAGAACGAGTAAACAATTTGGCCAAAACTGGCTTAGATATAAAACACATTACAAGAACGAACAGACAAGGTTTTAAAGCGGGTGCTTTAAAGGAGGGATTAGAAATAGCCAAAGGAGAATTTATCGCTATTTTTGATTCGGATTTTTTGCCTCAAAAGGACTGGCTTTATAAAACAATTCCATTTTTTAAAAATCCAAAGATAGGAGTAGTTCAAACAAGATGGGGGCACATTAATAGAAATTTTTCTTTGCTGACCAAAATTCAAGCTTTTGCGTTAGATGCTCATTTTACTTTGGAACAAATGGGAAGAAATGCCAAAGGACACTTTATTAATTTTAACGGTACTGCGGGTATTTGGAGAAAGGAATGTATTTACGATGCAGGTAATTGGGAAGGAGATACATTAACCGAAGACTTGGATTTGAGTTATAGAGCGCAACTAAAAGGTTGGCAGTTTAAATACTTAGTAGACGTTGAAACTCCAGCAGAACTACCAGTAGTTATTAGTGCCGCAAGGTCTCAACAATTTAGGTGGAACAAAGGCGGAGCCGAAAATTTTCAAAAGATGTTTAAGCAGATTATCAAATCTGATTTGTCTTTTAAGACCAAAGCACATTGTGTACTGCATCTTTTAAATAGCACTATGTTTTTAAACGTTTTTGTAGTGGGGGTTTTGAGTGTTCCCATGTTATTTATCAAAAATTATTTTGAAGACTTTAAAGGGTATTTCATAGCCATGAGTTTTTTTGCGATTAGTACTGTTATCTTTTTTATCTGTTACTGGTTTATGTATAAAAACGTACAACAAAAAACAGGTATCAAAGCTTTTGTGCAATACACCCGTACCTTTTTTACTTTTTTTAGTGTAGCTATGGGGTTATCATTAAATAATACTGGAGCTGTTATAGAAGGTCACAGAAGAAAAAGAAGTGAATTTGTGAGAACTCCCAAGTTTAATATAAAATCTTTGGACGGTTGGAAAAAAAATAAATACATCAAAAACAAACCGTCTAAAAAAGTAGTTTACGAGGGCATGCTAACCCTTTACTTTTTATTCGGAATTGTGAGCGCATGGTTGGTTAGAGGAATCGGCCAAAATCACACCAAAACGTACACAGAAAAATGTTGGTTAGGATTATTGCCTTGTGATGCTTGGTATATCCCTTTTGATGGCGGACTTTTAGCTTTCCACACCATGTTATTTTTAGGTTTTGGTTTTATTTTTTATAAGTCTGTTTACAAAAAAGTTTAGTGTAAATTAAGTCATTAGAAATCGACTAGATAGGTACAAAACATCATCATGAAAAAATACATAAGTGAAATAATGACTAACAAGCTTAATTTGTTAGTCATTTTGTTTTCTATGCTACTATACTATCTGTTTGCTTATCACACAGTAAGAACAAATTTCTATCAAGTTTTATTCCTATACAGCACCCTTTTTTTGCTGTTCCTTTATCTCTGCAAAAGTCAAATCTCCACAAATGGTCTCATTTATATAGGTCTGTTTTTAAGGCTTGTTTTTATATTTTCTATCCCCAATTTGTCAGATGACTTTTATCGATTCCTATGGGATGGTAGAGCTGTTTTTAACGGCATCAATCCTTATTTAATTCTGCCCAAAAATAATCCTGAACTTCTTAAGGAGGGGGTTCATTTGTATGAAGGAATGGGAAGCATGAATGGTAGTCACTACACTTGTTATCCCCCATTAAATCAAATTGCTTTTACGATTCCCGCAATTTTTTCAGATTCCAATTTACTGTTAAGTACCATTGTAATGAGACTAACATTGATATTGTCGGATTTAGTTACTGTATTATTTGGTCTTAGAATTTTGAAAGTACTGAAACTAAACTCAAAGAGAATCTTGCTCTATTTTATCAATCCGTTTGTCATTATTGAACTAACAGGTAATTTGCACTTTGAGGGAATGATGTTAGCTTTAGTATCCGCAGCTTTGTACTATCTTATCAAAAACAGATATTTTGTATCTGCCTTTTATTTTGGTTTGGCTGTTTCTATCAAGTTAGTACCTCTTATATTTTTACCTTTATTGATAAAAAAAATCGGTTTTAAAAAATCGGTTATATACGGGACTGTTGTTATTCTTGTAAATGCAATACTTTTTATACCGTTTGCTAGTTGGGAACTTTATAACAACTTTATGTCTAGTATTGAATTGTATTTCAACAATTTTGAATTCAACGCAAGTATTTATTATATCATTCGAGAAATCGGGTACAAGGTCAAAGGCTATAACATTATACAGTCTGTAGGAAAAATAACTCCTTTGATTGTGATATTCATTACTATGATTATTTCATTAGTTCGAAATAATCAGAAAAACAAGGTACTCATTAGCAGTATGATTTTTACCATCGTTTTTTACTATTTACTGTCCAGCATTGTACATCCTTGGTATATTGCAGTACCTCTATTTCTATGCGTGTTTACCCACTATAAATTTCCGATAGTGTGGTCGTTTACTATTATATTAAGTTACAGCGCATATATTGATCCGAACTATCATGAAAATCTTTACTTAGTTGGCTTAGAGTACACCATTACCATTGGCTATTTAATTTATGAGTTGCTTAGAAATTCAAAACTGAACTCAAATAAAAGTCAACAATTCGATACATAAGATTTTCTTATATTATTATATTTATAGTCTATGTAAAATATTTATTTAATACAAAAAGTTGGTTATCTTTGAGAGTAGAATCAACTTTAAAAAAAATATAAAATGGCATTTGAATTACCAAAATTACCGTATGCATACGATGCGTTAGAACCAAATATTGACGCAAAAACAATGGAAATCCATCACGGGAAGCACCACGCTGCTTATACTTCTAAATTAAATGGAGCTATTGAAGGAACTGATTTAGAAGGAAAATCAATCGAAGATATTTTAGGTGGTTTAGACATGACCAATGGTGCTGTTCGTAACAATGGTGGAGGTTTTTACAATCACAACTTATTTTGGTCTGTAATGTCTCCAAATGGAGGTGGAGAACCAAAAGGTGAATTGGCTGAGGCAATTAACAAAGCATTTGGATCTTTTGAAGAGTTTAAAAACGCTTTTTCCAACGCTGCTGCTACTCAATTTGGATCTGGATGGGCATGGCTATGTGTTGCAAAAGGTGGAGAAGTGAACGTTTGTTCTACTCCTAACCAGGACAATCCGTTAATGCCAGGTGTTACTTGTGGTAACCCTCCTATTTTAGGTTTAGATGTGTGGGAACACGCTTACTACTTAAATTACCAAAATAGAAGACCAGATTACATCAATGCATTTTTTAATGTAATTGACTGGGATGCTGTTTCTGAAAAATATAACGCTGCTAAGTAATTAGTAACTTTTTATTACTTTATTTAAAAGCCTAAAACATTTTGTTTTAGGCTTTTTTGTGTCTAATTTTTTAGATTTCAATAAAACTATATTTCCCATAGATTCGATAGAACTATCGATCCAATTTTCCTTAAAATTCTCAACTAGATTTTCAAGAGTAATATCGTTTTTAGCAGTCTCATAGACTTGATAGTCAAATCTAATCTATAATAAGCAACAAAAACTTCACTACGGTTAAATCTAATGTTTTGAACATTACCGATAAAACATAGCAAGACATACCTAAGGTATCTCTTTTATTTTTAAAAAGTATATGTAATATCACGAGTAATATGAACTACGACTAGACATACTTTTCTATCAAAACCAAATGATCCACCACTTTCAGACAATATTAAAATTTATACTGCGATAATTTTACTAGCCTATTGTAGATATAAATCATTTTTTAGAACGTTATCACCAACTTTTTATACAGCAGACACACTTTTTTAGAGGTTTTTTTATGCTCCTATGTAATTTTTGAAAAACACAACAGGTTTTACGCCGCAAACTAATTTTACATATAAACGTGTGCAAAATTTAGTATCAGTTTTACGGTATTCTTAAACTCACAAGCAATAACGCTATGATTATTAGAGACATTCATAAAACTTAGAAACACTAACACATCAATATTTTTACAATAAAAGACAAATCATTGAATATCCATCTATAAATTACACTATTACTAATTAATTAATAAGAAAACTAATATATTATGATTGAAAACTATTCAAAATTACATTATTTACTATTTATGTGTTTTTTTATTGTGTTTTCCACGACACAATCTCAAGAAATTATTATACCTGCTAGCAATACTTTCTTTAATGGTAAAACTCCTCGTAAATCGGTAACTATTGTTAAACCTGTGAATTCAGACAAAATTAATAATGCTATTAAAAGTTTTGATGACAATGGTGGAGTCATTAACATACCAAGTGGTGTGCATACTTTAAGAAAAATAATTAATCTTAAATCTAACGTACACATCAGAGTAGCCAAGGATGCCGTATTAAAACCAACCTCAGCTTTTGTAGTATTTGATTTGGGTACCAATGGAGGAGCTAATCAAAAAAAAGTAACCAACGTTAAAATTAGTTCTACTGCTGGTAAGTTTATCATTGATTATTCTAATTTTTCTCCCGGTAGAAAAGTTGCAGGATTTTCAGTAGGTTGGGTAGAAAATTTTATGATAAGTGGTGTGCTATTCAAAGATAATCAAACTTTTTTATCAGGAATTAGTGTGAGTCCACCAAGTGGGGGAAATTGGAATAGAATAGCTAAGAACGGTATTGTTATTAACTGTAGTATTACCAATTCTGATTATGGATATGGTCTAGTACAAGTACAGGCAGCAGAAAATGTTCTATTCAAAAATTTAAAAGGAAGCGGAGGTGTTACTTTAAGATTTGAAAGTGGATGGAAGGCTATGAGAGATGCAGGTGTTAGAAATGCAACATCTACAAAGCTATATGGAGTAAACATCTCAGGTGCAAATGGTAATGCAGCCGTTATGGTTTCTCCACATACTAAAAGACAAGGGTTTGCCGTAATAAAAAACGTAACTTCAACCGATTGTAGCTTCGGAATTAGAATTGATAAAGGCTTTAAGGAGGATAGATATCCTGCCGGAAAATATGAAAGAGTAGTGGTAGGAGGTAACATTAAAATTACTAGAAATTCTAATGAAGGAAGAAACTTAGCACAAATTAAACAGAAACATTACTATTACTATCCTACAAGTTTTACCAACGATAATCCATTTGCTTCTTTTCCTAAGACAAAAGGTACGGATCCGGATGCAAGAAAAGCCCCTTCTATTGCTCCAATGTTATTTGATGCGCAAAATAGCGCTACAAGTTTCGGAGGGGATGGTAAGTACAAGGTTACCTTTAGAGATTCAGGACATCGAACTAATAAGCAAACTTATAGAGGGTTTAGAAGCTGTACTCCTAGAATTGTTTATGATAATGATAAAAGAAAAGTTTGTCCAACTAAGAAAAACAACACGAACAGTTTAAAAACGCTATCAGAACAAAGCGATCAAACCAACGATAACTTTTATCCAAACCCTGTAAAAAACGGTCGTATCTTCTTTCATTCGAAATTTACTGATAGTACAATTAACATTTACAGCATTCAAACAGGGGCTGTTATAAAAACAATTCATGCACAGAACAAGAACGAAATTGACGTATCCGATATCAATCCTGGTACTTATATCTTGAGAACTGTTAGTAACGGAGAAGTAAAGACTCAAAAAGTGATTATTGAATAAACACACTCAATACAGAGTTTAACTAAATAAAAAAACCAAAAAACCCGCTTTAATAAGCGGGTTTTTCTAGTTCATAAATGATAACTAAAATTATCTATTTATTTTAAAAGCTTTTGTTTGAGGGAAGTAAGCAACTTCGTTTAATTCCTCTTCAATTCTTAATAATTGGTTGTATTTTGCCATACGATCAGAACGAGAAGCAGAACCTGTTTTAATTTGTCCTGTGTTTAATGCCACTGCTAAATCTGCAATTGTAGTATCTTCTGTTTCACCAGATCTATGAGACATTACAGATGTGTAACCAGCGTTGTGTGCCATGTTTACAGCTGCAATTGTTTCGGTTAAAGTACCAATTTGGTTTACTTTAATTAAGATAGAGTTAGCAATACCTTTTTCAATACCTGTAGATAAACGCTCAACGTTGGTTACAAACAAATCATCACCTACTAACTGTACTTTATCTCCAACTAATTCTGTTAAGTATTTCCAACCTTCCCAGTCGTTCTCATCCATACCATCTTCAATAGAAATAATAGGATATTTAGCAGATAACTCAGCTAAATACTCAGCTTGCTCTTTAGAAGTACGGATAGCCCCACCTTCACCTTCGAACTTAGCGTAATTGTATTTTCCGTTTTCGTAGAACTCAGCAGAAGCACAGTCTAAGGCTAACATTACTTCATCACCAGGCTTGTATCCAGCTTTTTCAATAGCAGACAATACAGTTTCTATAGCATCTTCTGTTCCATCAAAAGTTGGAGCAAAACCACCCTCATCACCTACAGCCGTAGATAAGTTACGTCCGTGTAATAATTTAGCTAAGTTGTGGAATATTTCGGTACCCATTTTTAAAGCTTCTGTAAAATCTTTAGCTTTAACTGGCATAATCATAAACTCTTGGAATGCAATAGGTGCATCTGAATGAGAACCTCCGTTTACAATGTTCATCATAGGAACTGGTAACGTATTGGCAGAAACTCCACCTACGTAACGGTATAAAGGCATATCTAATTCGTTAGCAGCAGCTTTAGCAACGGCTAAAGAAACTCCTAAAATAGCATTCGCTCCTAATTTAGCTTTGTTTGGAGTTCCGTCCAATTCAATCATTGCTTTATCAATAGCATTTTGTTCAAATACAGAATGTCCTATTAATTCCTCAGCGATAGTAGTGTTTACGTTTTCAACAGCTTTTAAAACTCCTTTACCCATAAAATCAGATCCACCGTCTCTTAATTCTACAGCTTCGTGCTCTCCAGTAGAAGCTCCAGAAGGAACAATAGCTCTACCTAAAACTCCATTTTCAGTAATTACATCTACTTCTACAGTAGGATTACCTCTTGAGTCAAAAATTTGTCTTGCGTGAATGTTAACTATAACGCTCATATTATTAGATTTTTAATTATTATTATGTTTTCGATGTGCAATATACACAAGATTACAAATGGAAAATAGAATAAAAAAAATAAGTTTCGAAAACCTATTCGTTAAATGTAATTGTGATTAGAAATAAAAAAGAGCAGTGTTAAACACTGCTCTTTTTTATTATTTAAAGTTGTTAGATACATCACCAGTTCCCGATGAGTAACTAATTTTTAAAGCGTTGATGGTTCTTAACTCATGTTTGATATCCGATATGGTTCCTACATTAGTTTTAACATCGGCTTTGATAGATGTTACCATTGCTTTTTGCTCTTCAGCATCGTGCTTGTCTCTCTCAGAATAAATAAAGTTTGTTACGTCATTCACTCCTGAGATTTTATCATTTAGCTGAATTTTATCTCCTTTTCCTCCAGATGCGCTTTTGGATTTACCTACATATATAGTACTTACTAAACTCTTGTGTTCCAATTTTTTCACTTCTGTTGCACTTGGCAATTTTGGTGGTTTAATTTGTAACGTGGTCTCTCTCATAGTTGTAGCAACCATAAAAAAGAACAAAAGCATAAATACAATATCTGGTAAGGCTGCAGTATTTACCGCAGGTACATCTTTTTTCTTTTTTCCAAACTTAGACATATATACTTATTTTATAGGTTCAGCATCTGACAATATCTCAGGATATGCCTTTTTAATTTTAGACAAAGCTGCTTTAACATCAGCGTTCTCTTTATCTGCTTTTTGAATATTTAATAAATCTGTATAAGAAAGTCCTTTATACTTACCTGTTAAATATTTTTTTGCATATCTATTTCTCAACTCAGTATAGGCCGCTAACAATTCATTTTGAACTGAAATATACATTCCGTACGAAGTAGTTTGGGCTGTTTGCACTGATATAATTGCTTTCCCAGGATGATCTGAAGAAGATTCATTCTTTTCACCCTCACAGTAATCACATTTTTTACCTTCGTAAGTACCTCCTCCGTTGTCTATAAAGTCGATAGCTAGTTGACGTACATCTCCTATTTTAACTTCTTCATCATCAACTAAAAGTTGATCGAAACGGTTGATGTTCACCTCCAGAATGTTTTTCTTCTTTACTGGTGGTGCTTCTGTATTGTCTGGTTGAATTTCTGGTAACTTTCTAAAAACACCAGAATCGGTATCCATTGTTGTTGTTACCAAGAAAAAGATAAGCAGCAAGAAAGCAATATCTGCCATAGAACCTGCATTGATTTCTGGAATATCTCTTTTTGCCATGATTTATATTATTTAATTGCTGATTTAATTGATCCCAAACCAACAACTGCTAGCGCAATAATACCCAAGAAAGTACTAAAGTTAATTAAAGTACTAATCATTTTAGAAGTAGACCCTGCTTCTCCTCCTTCTAATATTTGTCCTTGAACATCTAAAACAGCAGCATCAGAAGCCGTGAAATAAGCTACTGCAAATACAGCTCCAAGCACTAATACATTAACGACTATTTTCTTTAAATCTTCTGGATTCTTTATAATATTTACTATTGCAAATACTACAGTTATTATAAGTGATGCATATAATAGCCATACTGAAAATTCTACAAAAGGACTTACAGCATCACCTAAGCTTGAAGTATCCGCAACATAAACCAGTGCAAATAAGACAAAACCTATAACCGCGATGATAAAAATAAGCGCTGTTAAGAATTTTGAAATTTTATTATCGTTATTCATAATGAATATTATTTTTTATATTTTACTAATAAATCTATCAATGAGATAGAAGCATCTTCCATTTTATTTACAATACTATCAACTTTTGCAATAATGATATTGTAAAAAATCTGTAAAATAATAGCAACCACTAAACCGAATACAGTAGTTAATAAGGCTACTTTAATACCTCCTGCAACTACTGCTGGGTTAATATCTCCTGCTACTTGAATTGCATCAAAGGCATCAATCATACCAATTACAGTTCCCATAAATCCTAACATAGGTGCTAAGGCAATAAATAAAGATAACCACGAAATGTTTTTCTCTAATAATCCCATTTGAACTCCACCGTAACCAACAACTGCTTTTTCTGCAGCATCAATACCTTCAGTAGATCTGTCTAAACCTTGGTAAAAGATAGAAGCGATAGGCCCTTTTGTATTTCTACATACATCCTTTGCTGCCTCTACTCCTCCAGAAGCCAATGCCTCGTCTACTTTAGCTACTAATTTTTTAGTATTTGTACTCGCTAAGTTCAAGTAAATAATTCTTTCAATTGCAATAGCTAATCCTAAAATTAAAGCAACCAATACAATTCCCATGAATCCAGCTCCACCTTCTATAAAACGTTGTTTTAATATTTGGTGAAAAGTAGCTTCTTCTTTTGGTGCTTCTACTGGAGCATCATTTACTTCTGCAACTTCTTCTGCAACCTCCACAGCAGCTTCTTCGTCTTGTACAACTGCTTCTGCTGCTACACTTGTAGAATCTACAGTAGCTTCTTCTTCTTGTGCAAATGCATTTGAAGTCCCTAAAATCAATAATCCTGCAACAGCTAGGATACTAAAAACTTTTTTCATTTCTATTTTAATTAATACTATTAATGATAATTGATAAACGTTGAGCAAGTAACAAAAAAATGTTTACTTTAAAAAATATTATATTGTTAAATCTTCTTAACATATTTTCTATTCTCCTCTAAAGGATATGTTAAAAAAATTGCGTATTTGTTGCGGATTCATCTTTTTGGTTAGTCCATAAAGTAATTTTGCTGAAGCCGATTCTGTGGACAAATTATGACCGTTAATAAAGTTTAATTTTTTGATATTTTGACTAGCTTCGTAAGCTCCAACGCTTAATCCTCCTTTTATACATTGGGAAACCACAACAACTTGTAAACCCTTATTTACTGAGTTTATAAAGCATTCTTGTAGTTCAGTATCAAAATTAGGCAAATTACCAGCTCCGTAAACTTCTAAAATGAGACCATCTAACCTATTTGATTTTAAAATTAATTTTAAAACATCCAAGTCCTGCCAAGGAATAAATTTAAAAACTGAAATCTTTCCGTTTAAGCTACTCGTTATTTCAAAAGATTCATGATTCAGTTCTATTTTGTTTTGATTAGAATTAGGGGTATCGTATGCAGCTCTGTTTTTAGAATCTACTTTAATCGCGTTTACCGCTCTCATCCATTTCTTATTAAAATAAATCCCTACCTCTTTAGGAAAACTATCATTTCTTAATCCTTGTATAGATTCTTTTAAATTGTAAAAACTATCTGAATTGTTAACACCAAGAGGTAACTGTCCTCCTGTAAACAGGATTGGTTTTGACAAACCTTTTATACAGTATGATAATAAAGATGCAACATAAGCCATCGTATCTGTACCCATCAATACTAGAATAGAATGATAAGATTGATAGTTTGCTTCTATTAACCCCGATAATTCTTGGTAAAAATCTATATTAAAATTAGAAGAATCTATTGCTACTTTGGTGTTGATAACATCAATTTTATGATAGTTATTCGGAAATTGATTCTCCACAAATTCTTGAATTATAGATACATTCCCAGGACTTAGAGTTCCAGTTATTGTATTTTTTACCATTCCAATAGTTCCTCCCGTATACAAGACTAATGTTTTCATGTTTTAAAAATAAAAAAAGGAGCTATAATTATAGCTCCTTTTTTTGTTTATCTGCGTTTAAGTGATCTTAAACTGTTTTTTCTATCACAAAATCTTCCATAAATTTTGTGGTATAATTTCCAGCTACATAATCAGGATGATCCATTAATTGTCTGTGGAAAGGTATAGTAGTTTTTACTCCTTCTATGATAAATTCATCCAAAGCACGCTTCATTTTTGCTATGGCCTCTTCTCTTGTTTGGGCAGTACATATCAATTTTGCAATCATTGAATCGTAATTCGGTGGAATCGCATATCCTGCGTATACGTGCGTATCCAATCTTACTCCATGTCCTCCTGGTGCATGGAAAGAAACAATTTTACCTGGTGCTGGTCTAAATCCTGCAAAAGGATCCTCAGCATTAATTCTACATTCTATCGAATGTAGTTTTGGTAAATAGTTTTTACCAGAAATTGGAATACCTGCTGCTACAGAAATTTGTTCTCTAATTAAATCAAAATCTACCACTTCTTCTGTAATAGGATGCTCTACTTGGATACGAGTATTCATCTCCATAAAGTAAAAATTCCTGTGTTTATCCACTAAAAACTCCACGGTACCTGCTCCCTCGTATTTAATATATTCTGCAGCTTTTACTGCAGCTTCTCCCATTTTTTCTCTCAATTCATCTGTCATAAATGGAGAAGGAGTTTCTTCTGTTAGTTTTTGATGTCTTCTTTGTACAGAACAATCTCTTTCTGATAGATGACATGCTTTTCCGTAGGCATCCCCAACGATTTGAATTTCGATATGACGAGGCTCTTCAATAAGCTTCTCCATATACATATCATCATTTCCAAAAGCTGCTTTAGACTCTTGTCGTGCAGAATCCCAAGCATCTCTTAAATCTTCGGCTTTCCAAACAGCACGCATTCCTTTACCTCCACCTCCAGCAGAAGCTTTAAGCATTACAGGGTAACCTGTTTTTACGGCCAGTTTTTCACATTCATCAAAATCATTAATAACTCCCTCACTACCTGGTACACAAGGTACCCCCGCAGCAATCATAGTAGATTTAGCATTTGCTTTGTCTCCCATTTGGTTGATCATTTCAGCAGTAGCTCCGATGAATTTTATTTCATGATCCTCACACAATTTAGAAAATTTTGCATTTTCTGATAAAAAACCATAACCTGGGTGTATTGCATCTGCATTTGTTATTTCTGCAGCAGCAATAATGTTAGACATCTTTAAATAAGAATCTGAACTTGGTGCCGGTCCTATACAAACCGCTTCATCCGCAAAACGAACGTGCAAACTATCTTGATCTGCAGTAGAATAAACGGCAACTGTCTTTATTCCCATTTCTTTACATGTTCTAATAACACGCAAAGCAATTTCACCACGGTTGGCAATTAATATTTTTTTAAACATTGTATTTCTTTTGGAAAATTAGTACTTAATTACTCTATAATCTCACTAATGATTACGAAGGATCAACTAAGAATAACGGTTGTCCAAATTCAACTGGAGTACTATCTTCTACCAATACTTTTACTATTTTACCTGATACCTCAGATTCTATTTCATTAAATAATTTCATTGCTTCTATCACACAAACAACGGAATCTTGTTGTACAGTATCTCCTACCTCCACAAACAATGGTTTATCTGGGGATGGTTTTCTATAAAAAGTTCCAATCATTGGGGAAGTAATTGTAACATAATTGCTATTTTCTTCTTCTTTGGCTGGAGTTGCTTCCGCAGCAGGAGCTACGGGTGCTGCAGCTGGGGCCGGTGCTGCTACTGGAGCTGCCATAGATATAGGGGCTGCGTGCTGTAAAATAGTAGTTTCAGTTTTTCCTTCACCTGTTTTAATGGTGATTTTAACGTCTTCCATTTCTAATTTTACTTCGTTAGCTCCTGATCTTGCAACGAATTTTATTAAATTCTGAATATCCTTTAATTCCATAATATTTTATATTAAGATAAGTGTTCTTTAAATTTTATTTTGGCTTATGAGTTGTAAGCCCATTTTAGGTAAGTAGCTCCCCATGTAAAACCTCCTCCAAAAGCAGCAAAAACAATGTTGTCTCCTTTTTTTAGCTTCTTTTCATAGTCTGCTAATAGCAAAGGTAAAGTACCAGATGTTGTGTTTCCATAATACTGGATATTCATCATCACTTTCTCTTTATCTAATTCTATTCTGTTAGCAGTGGCTTCTATAATTCTTGTATTTGCTTGATGAGCCGCTAACCAATCTACATCCTCTTTAGATAAATTGTTTCTTTCCAACAATTTTACCGCTGCATCTGCCATGTTAGAAACAGCATATTTAAATACCGTTCTTCCTTCTTGCCTTATGTAGTGTTGTTTATTGTCTACTGTTTCGTGCGAAGCTGGGTTTAGAGAACCTCCTGCTTCCATCTTTAAAAATTCACGACCAATACCATCGCTTCTTAAATACTCGTCCTGTAATCCTAAACCTTCATCATTTGGCTCAAACAAGGCAGCTCCTGCTCCATCTCCAAATATAATACAGGTAGCTCTGTCATTATAATCTATAATAGAAGACATTTTATCGGCCCCAATAATTAGAACTTTCTTATATCTCCCCGACTCTATATACGCAGCCGCAGTAGACATGGCATATAAAAAACTTGAACAAGCTGCTTGTAAATCGTAACCAAAGGCATTAACAGCACCAATTTGTGTTGCCACATACACTGCTGTGGATGCAACATTCATGTCAGGAGTAGCAGTTCCTACTAAAACTAAATCTATCTCCTTTGGATCTAGTCCTTTCTTTTGGATCAAATCCTCAGCTGCTTTTATAGCTAAATAAGATGTTGGCTTATCTTTATCTTTTAAAATTCTTCGTTCTTTGATTCCTGTGCGAGTCGTAATCCATTCGTCGTTCGTTTCCACAATTGACTCTAACTCTTTGTTAGTTAACACATAATCAGGAACATACTTTCCAACAGCTGTGATAGCAGCATTTATTTTTGCCATAAATTGATTGTTAAGAAATCTTTAAACAATATTGAGTGCCAAAGTAATAAAATTTATTTTTAAATTTTGCTTAAAAACACTCGTTTTTTAACGTTTTTGATTAGATTTAACAAAGAAACCCTCATAAAATGAGGGTTTTTTCTTAAAAAGTGTAGAATACAGAATTATGCTTCGGCTTCAGTAGCATCGATAACAACCTGTCCTCTGTAATATAATTTTCCTTCGTTCCAGTGAGCTCTGTGATACAAGTGTGCTTCTCCAGTAGTTGGATCTACAGCAACTTGAGGAGCTACAGCTTTATAATGAGTTCTTCTTTTATCTCTTCTTGTTTTTGAGATTTTTCTCTTTGGATGTGCCATTGCTATAAATTTTTATTTTTTATCTAATAATTGTTTTAATTGATCCCATCTAGGATCTCTCTGTTCGTTTTTTACTTCTTTGTCTTCTAATTCTTTGTCCTGCTCTTCTGTATCGTCAGTGTTATTTTCTACCCCTGGCTTCACTCGTCTTTGAGGTATCGATAACAGTATCAATTCATATATATACTGATGTAATTCTATTTCATAAGCTCCATGAGGAAGTATTAACAATTCTTCATTCTCATTATCTAGAACTTCTCCAAACTTAACTATCAAAGGAAACTCTCCTTCAACAATCAAATCAAAATCTTCTCCCGTTACATCACAAGGAACATTTACAGTTCCTTTTGCAGAAAAATGAAGTTCCATCATGGTTAACTTTTTATTCAACTCAAGGTTTACTAAAAAATCAATTTGATCAAACTCATCGTAATTAAAAGCATCAAAGAACTTTTTATCAATTTGATAATCAAAATGATGCTTTCCTTCTTTTAACCCTACAAATGGAATTTTAAATTCGTTTAGCGTTTTCATACAGAAACATCAATTTGAGCCGGCAAAGATATAAAAACATTTTATTCATTCAAAAACCTAAGCCATTAATTTAATACTTTTTAACTTTTAATTGATTTGAGGTCAATTCCAAATACTCTTTCCTTTTTTTAGCGATAGATATTCCTTGGTTTAAGGCTTTGTTAAAAGAAGAAACATTAGCCTCTCCCTTTCCTGCCAAATCAAAAGCTGTACCGTGATCTGGTGAAACTCTCACCTTGGATAATCCTGCTGTATAGTTTACTCCTTCTCCAAATGAAATGGCTTTAAAACCTACCAATCCCTGATCGTGATACATAGAAATAACACCATCAAATTTTAAATAACTCTGGTTTCCAAAAAAACCATCTGCTGCATAAGGTCCATACACTAGTTTTCCGTTGTTTTGGTACTCTGTTAATATGGGTAATATCAGATCGTCATCTTCAGAACCTATAACTCCGTGATCTCCACAATGAGGGTTTAAGCCCAAAACAGCAATTTTAGGTTTTGAAATCCCAAAATCTTGTTGTAGGGATTGATACATAATATCAATTTTAGAAGTAATAATATCCTTGCTTAGAGACTCCGCTACTTTAGATACTGGAACATGACCTGTGACCAGTCCTATTTTGATTTCATCAGACATTAAAATCATCAAACTTTTTCCTTCAATTTTAGATTCTAAGTATTCCGTATGACCTGGGAAATTGAATTCCTCTGACTGAATATTATCTTTGCTAATAGGTGCTGTTAATAACACATCAATGTCATTATTATTTAATGCTTCTGTAGCTACTTGTAAGGACTCGAACGCTTTCTGTCCTGAGATTTCCGACGGAAGACCAGGAGTTATTTCAACAAGATCATTCCATACATTATAAACATTAAGCTTCCCATCTTGAATGTTAGAAAGCTCCTTAATGCTATAAGTAGGATAGTTGATTTTTAATCTTTTTTTGTAAAACGAGACAGATTTATCCGAACCAAAAACAATAGGAGTACAGAAGTCGTACATTCTTTTATCTTCAAATGTTTTCAAAATTAATTCTATTCCCACTCCATTCAAATCACCTACAGAGATTCCTACTCTAATCATACGATTTTCACTCATTAAATATTACTTTTGAAACACAAAATTACTCATTTAAAATTATATTGTTAATGTTTACTGGAATTATTGAAACTATAGGAGTTGTTAAAAATTTAAGGAAAGAAGACACCAACCTACATATCACGGTTCAATCGTCTATAACAGACGAACTTAAAATAGATCAGAGTGTAGCCCATAATGGGGTTTGCCTAACAGTTGTAAGAATCGAGCAGAAAGAATATACTGTTACTGCTATTGAAGAAACTTTAAACAAAACCAATTTGAACACTTTAAACATTGGCGAGAAAGTAAATTTAGAGCGTGCGATGAAATTGGGAGATAGACTTGACGGACATATTGTTCAAGGTCACGTAGACCAAACTGCTACTTGTACCAATATCGAAAATCAGGAGGGAAGTTGGATTTTTACTTTTGAGTTTGACAAGTCTTTAGGTAATCTTACCATAGAAAAAGGTTCTATTACCATTGACGGTACTAGTCTAACTGTCATCAATTCAGAAAGCAATACTTTTAGTGTAGCTATTATACCTTACACTTACGAAAATACTCGATTTAAAAACTATAAAACTGGAACAATCGTAAACTTAGAGTTTGATGTATTGGGTAAATACGTAAAAAAATTATCTGAGATAAATAATAATTAAATTTTTAATTAAAGTTGTTGATTACCATAAGGAACATTACGCATTTAATTTATTAGCGATAACAGTATAAACACAACATGGCATCCCCCCGTTCGTTAAACAAGTGAATGCTTGATTGGAAATATATAAGCTTTCAGCAAAAAAAAACATCTGACAATATCAGATGTTTTTTTTATTTTAGAATGTTGCTATTCTCTTTTCTTATTTCTTATTTTCTTTATCCCTAATCCTGCACCAGCAGCTAGTAATAAAGTTAACCCCATATCAATAGGGACTTTGTCTTCTGCACCTGGAGGAGATGGAGGTCTAGGAGTTGCGTTTAATTCTTGCATCCCTACAAAAACCAACATTATAACTAGTAAATAAAATAGTCTATTCATAACTTTTATTTTGTGTAACTAACATATATCAAATATGGTTAAACAAAAGTATGATTTTAAAACAATTATCAAAAAAAAAATTGAATTAATTTTAAAAAAACAACAGTTAGCCAAGTATGCTAACACTTGTTACCTTTTGTTTTGTGCGTATCCAGAACGCATTGAGGAATAAAAAACCCCAGTAAAAACTGGGGCTCTAAGCTTTAAGTAGTGGTCCCACTAGGGCTCGAACCTAGGACCCCCTGATTATGAGTCAGGTGCTCTAACCAGCTGAGCTATGAGACCTAAAGCGGTGGCAAATTTACACTATTTTTACACTCGTACAAACTTTTTTTGAGTAAATCACTAAACACTTCGAGCCATTAAATACCTTCCAAATTCAATCAATTGATTTTTAGAACTTTCGGTCAACTTAACTTCATCTAATTTTTTGAATGCGTTGTTTGTGTAATGAGATATTTCATTCTTTATCATCTCCACTACTCCACTTTTTACAAATAACTTTTTAACTTCTTGTATTTTAACTGTTGAATCATCAGGAGTTTGATTGAAATAATTGTTAAATGATACAAGGTCATCCCCTCTCAACGCTTTTTTTGCTTTTAGCACTAAAAATGTTTTCTTGTTTTCTATAATATCGCCTCCTATCTGTTTTCCAAAGGTTTTGGGATCACCAAAAGCATCTAGGTAATCGTCTTGCAACTGAAAAGCTAGGCCTAAATTTAAGCCATAATCGTACAAAGCATCAGCTTCTTTGTCTGAAATCTCAGCGATAATTGCTCCCATTTTTAATGCAGCAGCTACTAAAACAGAAGTCTTTAGCCTTATCATCTCGATATACTCTTCAACCGTTACATCGTTTCTGTTCTCAAAGTCCATGTCATATTGCTGCCCTTCGCACACTTCTAATGCTGTTTTCTGAAATAAGACCATCAACTTTTTATAAGTATCGCCTGAATAATATTCCAAATATTGATTGGCTAAAATCATCATTGCATCACCAGACAGAATTGCGGTATTTACATCCCATTTTTGATGTACCGTTTTCTGACCCCTCCTTAAAGGAGCCGCATCCATGATATCATCATGTAATAAGGTAAAATTATGAAATACCTCAATGGCTAGGGCTGCATTAAGCCCATCTTTGTAATCTTTACCTAAAGCATTCATACTCATCAAAACCAAAAGTGGTCTAATTCTCTTACCTCCTAGCTGCAATATATATTCTACAGGTTTATACAAGCTTTTGGGTTCTTTAACCTTTATTTCTTCTTTAAGAAAAGACAAAAAATGTTGTGTGTAAACTGATAAATCCAATGATGTGTTTTTTGGTAAAAGTAAAACAATAGAAGTGTTTACAAAAACCTAACCTAAATTTTATATTAAACTATGGAAACTTTTTTTGTTTCTAAAGTTTCCGTTATTATATTTGCAACGAAAACACAAAGGAATTATGAAGGATAAGATTTTAGAAAGAGCTACCGAGATGTTTTTAAACATCGGCTTTAAGAGTGTTACTATGGACGATATCTCCAACGAATTGGGCATCTCTAAAAAAACTATTTACACGCATTTTAAAAATAAAAATAAGTTAGTAGAGGAATCTAGTTTTCAAATATTCCATAAGCTATGTGATGGTATTAACAGTATCTGTGCAAACAAACTTAACTCAATTAGCGAGCTTTTTGAAATTAAATCTTATGTGATGAAAAATTTAAAAAACGAAAAATCATCACCTCAATATCAGCTTCAAAAATTTTTTCCTGACATCCATTTGAAAATGAAGAAAAAACATTTTGAAATTATGAGAGGCTGTGTTGATGACAATATAGAAAGGGGAATTAAAGAGGGCTTGTTTAGAAAAAACATCAATCCTGATTTTATCACTAGAATTTATTTTTCTGGTATGCACAATATCAAAGACGAAGAAATTTTCCCGGCTGAAAACTTTGGAAGAAATGAATTAACAACTACCTATTTAGATTATCATATTAGGGCTATTGCCACTACCAAAGGCATACAAATTTTAGAACAAACATTACAAAACGACAAATAAACTATTATGAAAAAGTATTTTATTATTTATTTATGTCTAATTGCATATTTAATAATTCCGCTCCAAGTGCTTTCGCAAGAAACGCAAGAAAAAGAAAAAACTGATTTTTCTCTCGAAGAAGCCATCAGTTACGCCCTACTGCACAACAGAAAAGTTAAAAACGCAGATTTAAGCGTACAAGCAGCAGAAAAACAAAAATGGGAAACGATTGCAACTGGCTTGCCTCAGATAGATGCCAGCTTAGAGTACACAAATTCTTTTATAAGACCAAACGAATTAACATCAGCTCCAGCCCCTGGCCAGTTTAGTCCTGCCTTCTTTTTTCCGAAACATAAAGCAACACCTACTATTACATTAACGCAATTAATTTTTGACGGTACTTATTTAGTAGGACTACAATCTTCTAAGGTTTTCTTGGAAATTTCTAACAATGCCAAATTAAAAACAGATAAAGAAATTGAAAAATCTGTTACTGCTGCATATAACAATGTACTATTAACAAAAGAAAGCATCAATATTATTAACAGAAACATCAGCAACTTAAAAGCCAGCATTCAAGAAACTAGCTCATTGTTTAACAATGGCTTTGTAGAAGAAGAGGCCTTAGAACAGCTACAGCTTACTTTAAATAAACTTGAAAACAATCTTGAAAATCTAAACGATTTTAAAACAATCTCTAAGGATTTTTTAAAGCTTTTAATGGGCTACAATACCAAGCACATCATCAACGTTACTGATAAACTAGATACGCTCTCTAATGACATATCGATTATCAATCTTGAAAAACAAAATTTATCTGTGTTCAACACCATAGATTATAAAATAGCTGAAAACAACACCGAAGCCAAAAGACTTTTATACAAGTTAGAGATTAATAGAAAACTCCCATCTGTTGGTGCTTTCTTAAATGCAGGATATTTTGGTCAATCAAATGCCGCTAATGATGATGAATTTCAGTTTTTTTCCAAGAAGCAAGACTGGTTTGAAACTGCAACTTTTGGAATAAACATTAACATACCTATATTTTCGTCTTTTAAAAGTTTGGCGAGAATGAAACAGGCCAAATTTAACTGGGAAATAGCTCAAAACGAACTCGCAGATGTTCAAGAAGAATTGGCTATTAAAATACAAAGCACTAAAACAGAACTTCAGTTGGCTATTAACACCTTGGAAAACAAAAAGAAAAACCTAAGTCTTGCAGAAAGAATAGAACGTAAAAATAACATAAAATACGCTGAGGGAATTAGCAGTAGTTTTGATTTGAGACAAGCTCAAGTTCAACTTTACAGCAGCCAACAAGAGTATTTACAAGCTATGGTAAATGTGATCAACAAAAAAGCAGAACTTAACGCATTAAAAAACTAACTCCTACAATATAAAATATTATGAAAAAAATATTCACACTTACAGCAATCGCAGGTTTACTTTTAGCCTCATGTGGGTCCAAAGAAAAATCAACAGCGGATATTATAAAATCCAATAATTTAAAAGAAATTAAATCTCATAGAATTTCTTTACTCTCAGAAATTAAAGAATTAGAGACTGCTATTTCTAAATTGGACACTATTAAAAAATTGGTATTGGTATCTACAAAAAAAATCAATGCCACAGATTTTTACCACACCTTTGAAGTACAAGGAAATGTAGAAACCAAACAAAACATCTTAATTCAACCTGAGTTTAGTGGAAACTTAAAAAGAGTGTTGGTAAAAGAAGGGCAACAAGTAAGAAAAGGACAAGTAATTGCTATAATTGATGATGCTGGATTAACAAGTCAATTGGCACAAGCACAAGCCTCTGCAGAATTATCAGAAATTACTTTTGAAAGGCAAGAGCGTTTATGGAAACAAAAAATCGGATCCGAGATACAATTCCTACAAGCCAAAGCAACTTATCTTGCAGGTAAAAATCAAGTAGCACAAATTAAAGCGCAGCTAGATAAAGTAAATGTTAGAGCTCCTTTTTCAGGAACTATTGATGATATCATTACCGAAGAAGGATCTTTAGTAAGTCCTGGTCAAACTCCAATTGCTAGAATTGTAAACCTAGACGACATGACCATTACTGCAATGATACCAGAAGTTTACGTTACCTCTGTTACCAAAGGAAAAACCGTAAAAGCACACTTTCCTATTTTGAATAAGTTTGCTGAAACGGAAGTAACTCAGGCTAGTAATTTTATCAATCCTGCAAGTAGAAATTTTAAAGTTGAAATGAATGTGCCTAATGAAGTAAATGCCAAACCTAATATGACGGTAAAACTAAACATCAACGACTATCACAACGAAAATGCGCTATTAATTCCCCAAAGCATTATTTCTGAAAATGAAAACAACGAGCAGTATATCTATACGGTAAGCAAAGAAAAAAATGCAACTATTGCTAAAAGAACTTTTATCAAAACAGGTAAAACACAAGGAGATGACATCGAAGTATTATCAGGATTGTCAGACGGTACAGAAGTAATTATAGAAGGTGCAAGATCTGTTAAAGACAATCAAGAGGTATCAATTATAAAGTAACAACATCATGAGCAATAAAAAAACAAATAAAGAATTTGCACTTTCATCATGGGCTATTGAAAATAAATACACCATGTATGTTGTAATTGCATTGATTTTTATATTGGGACTGTCTGCCTACAACGGCCTACCTAGAGAAGATTTTCCTGAAATAAAAGAAACTAAAATTTACGTTAATGCTATTTATCCTGGTAATACTGCAGAAGATATAGAGCGCTTAATTGTAGATCCTTTAGAGGAGGAACTTAAAGGAATTAGTAATGTCACCAAAATTACTTCTACCTCTCAAGAAGACGTAGGTGTTATTATTGTGGAGTTTGATGAGTCTTTAACCGTAGAACAAGCAAAAGTAAAAGTAAAGGACGAAGTAGATGCTGTGAAAGCTACCGAAGACTGGCCAACTTTTAACGGTGCTAAAGTAGACCCTGCTATTTTTGATTTGAATATTGCTGAGGAAACTCCTATCATGAACATCAATCTATCAGGAGATTATCCCGTAGAAAAACTAAAAGAATACGCTGAAATTTTACAAGATAGAATTGAAGAAATTCAAGAAATTAAAGCTGCTGACATTCGCGGAGCTCAAGACAAAGAGGTAGAAATTGCCGTAGATGTTTATAAAATGATGGCTGCCCAAGTTAGTTTCGATGATATTTTAAACACCATACGTCAAGAAAATATTACTACATCAGCAGGTAACTTAATTACCAGCGGACAACGTAGAACCATTCGTGTTTTGGGAGAAGTTTCTTCTCCTAAAGAACTAAACGAATTGGTTGTAAAAACCCAAGGAGGAATAGTATACCTACAAGATGTTGCAGAAATTAAGTTTCAAGAAAAAGAAAAAACAACTTTTGCTAGAGAATGGGGACACAATGTAGTAATGCTAGATATCAAAAAACGTTCTGGTACCAACATGGTAGCTGCTACTGACCAAGTGCGTGAAAAATTAGAAGATGCTAAAGAAAATTTGTTACCAAAGAGTTTAAAAATTAGCATCACCAACGATTTATCTTCCAAAACATTGAATCAAGTAGATGAGTTGGTCAACAACATTATTTTTGGAATTATTCTCGTAGTGGTAGTTTTAATGTTCTTCTTAGGTTTTCGTAACGCCCTGTTCGTTGGTTTTGCCATTCCAATGTCTATGTTTATGTCCTTTATGCTGATTGAAGCCTTAGGATACACTATGAACACTATGATTCTTTTTGGGATGATTATGGGATTAGGAATGTTGGTAGACAACGGTATTGTGGTGGTAGAAAACGTGTTCCGTTTGATGGATGAAGAAGGCATGACACGCTTAGAGGCTGCCAAAAAAGGAATTGGAGAAATTGCTTACCCTATCATTATCTCAACGTTAACCACGGTAGCTGCCTTTGTTCCGTTAGGAATGTGGCCTGGGGTTATGGGACAGTTTATGATTTACTTTCCTATTACCTTATCTATCGTCTTAGGATCTTCTTTGGTGGTTGCCCTATTCTTTAACTCAGTATTGGTTTCCCAATTCATGAGTATTGATGAAAAGAAACTCTCTAGAAAACAATTGATACGTCTAACCGTTATTTTAGCTGCTTTCGGTATTCCGATTTTATTATTTGGTGGTACAGTAAGAGGATTAGGTAGTGTAATGTTAGTGACAGTTGCTTTATTTTGGGCATACAGATATGCTATTAAAGGAGCTGCCAATTGGTTTCAGGACGTAGCGCTAAAAGCTTTTGAAAACGCATACGAAAAATTCTTGCGTTTTGCTTTAAGTGGATGGAAGCCAGTTATATTTTTTGTAGGTACATTCATTATGTTATTTGCATCCTTTGCCTTCTTTGGTGCCTCGGTTGGTTCTGGAAGAACCAAAGTAGAGTTTTTTCCAGACAATACTCCAAATCAAATTATAGTTTACTTAGAGTATCCCGAAGGAACGGACATTGCTAAAACCAATGCCATTACCAAAAAAGTAGAGAAAGAAGTATTCAAAGTACTTAATAACGAAATGTATTTTGATGATAAACGAAATTTTATGGTAGAATCCGCTGTGTCTCAAGTAGGAATGGGAGCTGGAAATCCTCAGACAGATACAGGAACTACGGAAATGCCCCATAGAGGAAAAATTACAGCCTCTATGCGAGAATTTAAGTATCGTAAAGGACTGGATTCCGAAGAATTACGTATCAAAGTACAAGAAACTCTAAAAGGAAAATATCCCGGGCTATCTATCTCTGTGGAAAAAGAAGCTGTAGGTCCTCCCGCTGGTTATCCCATCAATATAGAAATTCAGGGAGAAGATTATGACGAACTTATTGCAGTAGCCAATCAAATGCAACGTTTTATCGCTACAAAGAACGTTCCTGGTGTAGATGAGTTAAAGGTTGATGTAAACAAACAAAAACCTGCACTAGAAGTAAGCGTAGACCGTAAAAAGGCTGGAGCATTGCAAGTACCCGTAGGTATGGTAGCCAATCAACTGCGTAGATCTATTTTTGGAGAAAAAGCAAGTGTTTACAAAGAAAACGGAGAAGATTATGACATTTATGTACGTTTTAAAGAAGAAGATAAGACAAACATTAGTGCTATTTTTAACCAGAATATCACGTTTCGTAGTCAATTAGATGGTCAAATTAAACAAATACCCATCTCTGCGGTTACCCAAAGAAAAAATACCTCTTCGTTCAGTGCTATCAAGCATAAAAATGGTAAAAGAACCGTTACAGTTTACTCTGCGCTGGCTCCTGGTTTTACGGATGCGCAAGCAGTAGTAAATCAAATTGTAGCAGAAATGGCAGATTTTGATGCTCCAGATACTGTTGAATTTGATTTTACAGGTCAAATAGAAGAACAAAACAAACAAATGGCTTTCTTAATGGGAGCTCTATTTTCTGGACTAGGACTAATTGCCTTTATCTTGGTATTTCAGTTTAATTCAGCTATTAAGCCAGCCATTATTATGGTGGCTATTTTCCTAAGTTTCACAGGGGTGTTTTTCGGAATTATTGGTGCAGGAATGAGCTTTGTAATTATGATGACCATGATGGGAATTATTTCTCTCGCCGGAATTGTAGTAAACAATGGTGTGGTACTACTAGATTACACGCAACTATTGTTTGACCGCAAGGCTGAAGAATTGAATCTTGCTGAGGGAGAACTGATTTCTAACCAACAAGCTTACGAAGTGATTGTAAAAGGAGGAAAAGCTCGTTTAAGACCTGTAATTTTAACAGCGATTACCACCGTTATCGGTTTAATTCCATTGGCACAAGGTATCAATATAGATTTCTTCGGACTATTCAACGAAGGAGATGCGCACGTTTATGTGGGTGGAGATAACGTAATTTTCTGGGGACCACTCGCATGGACCGTTATTTTCGGGTTGACCTTTGCCACTTTCCTTACTTTGGTTATTGTACCTGTAATGTTCTATTTACAGCATAAAATAAAAGTATGGCTCAGAGGGTTTAAAAAGTAGTAAAAACTTGACAACAAGCTGTTTAGATTTATTCTCTAAGCAGCTTTTTTTTGGGCAATCCTAAAGGTCGGGCTTTCCTTACTCGCTTTTTATTTGGTGTTCAACTAAAGTTGAGAACACCAAACAAAAGAGCTCAAACAAACCAGTCAATCCCTATTGCAATAACACGTAACTCATCTATTTCTATCATTGCCAATAGTCCAATAAATCCTATTTTTACGCTATGGAGTTTAAAAAGCAAAATAATAAGAGCTATACAGTTGAGCAAGCAAAATCAGCCTTAGAAAATTTTTGCGTTTATCAAGACCGGTGTCATAAAGAAGTAGAAGAGAAACTTTATAAAATGGGTATGATTCCTGAGGCCTGCGAGCTTATCATGCTTCATCTCATGGAACATAATTTTTTAAACGAAGAACGCTTTGCTAAAAGTTTTGCTCGTGGAAAATTCAGAATCAAAAAATACGGAAAAGTAAGAATTACGCAAGAGTTAAAATTCAGAAACATCTCTGCCTACAACATTAAAACTGCGCTAAAAGAAATTGATGAACAAGAGTATATGGAAACTCTATACACTCTAATTTCTAAAAAATGGGAAAATACCACGGAAGATAATTTTTACAAAAAAAAGAAAAAAGTTGCCGACTTTGTTTTGCGAAAAGGATATGAATCTAGTCTAATTTTCAATAAATTAAACGAATACCATTAATTATAAATTAACGTATAGAATCTATCTTTGAAAAGAAGAAATTGTCATCTTTCATCTCCCTTTCAAATTCTACTTGGTCATATATGGCATTTATTTTTTTATCAATTGTTCTAAAAATCACAAATAATCCCTGAGTTTGTTTAGTTACCTCATCAACAGTAATAGCGGGTATATCTCTCATGTCTTGTAATCTTAAAGATTGGTTATATAAACCGTTTATCCTAGCCCTAATCCCTCTGTTTTGAGCTAAAGAAGTAGAGATAGAATCTTTCATCACTTTAACATTTTTAACCAACACAGTCGAACTACTTAACACATTGGTAACGCTAGTTTTTCTCAATTTTTTCAACGTTTTTTTTACTCTAAAATAGCCTTTCCAATCTAAAATAGAATCTTTGTAAACCACAGGAACCTCCCCTACAGTATCAAAAACTATTATTTTGTCTTTAGGATTATTGTACTTTTCCTTATTGGTTATTGTATCATTTTTTTTCCCAATTTCCGATTTACAAGAAAAGGTGACTAGAGCAACGACCCATAACAATGATAGTACTGCATTTTTCATAACAACAAATATAAAATAAGTTTATGTAAAACGTGTAAGCTGTGGTAAGTATAACGTCTAAAACAAACAAATCAAATGAATATGCCTGCTTTTAGTAAAACGTTAAAAAATGCCCTTGAAACTTCGTTCACCTATGAAGAATATTTAGATCAAATGAAAGATTTATCTATGAAAAGAAAAAGTTCGGGCAACGTACAATCCGAAGAGTTGACCAATTTCACCAAGCTTAATCACGCTAGAATGAAAAGACTCACCAAAACTCAAAAAGTGAACGAGGATATTGTCAATACGTTACTCTCTTTAGAAACTGAACTTACTTTCTTAATTCTCACAGAAAGCTGGTGTGGAGATGCTGCTCAAACTGTACCTGTTCTGTACAAAATTGCAAAGGCCTCTAATCATATCAATCTCAGGATTGCTTATAGAGATGAAAATAGTGAATTAATGAATCATTTTTTAACCAACGGAAACCAAGCCATTCCAAAGCTAATTATTTTAGACAACAAGAAAAAGGTGATTGCTGATTGGGGTCCCAGACCAACAACTGCTACAAAAATGGTAAATAATTTTAAAGAAGAGCATGGAGGATTAACGGCAGAGTTTAAAGAAAATCTTCAACTCTGGTACAATCAAAACAAGGGCTTAGATACTTTGAATGATGTAAATAACATACTTTTAAAAACCAACAAACCTCAAACTATATAATAATTGGTTAATTGACTTACTTTTTGATAGATAGCTAATATATTTGTGTAAAATAAAAACCACTTATGTTAGTAAATTTTGACGATTTAAATGGCGATGCTAAAGTTTTTTTATATCCAAGTAGTAAAAAGTTTTACCCTGATCTTTTACAACAAATTGAGACTAAAGTAAGTGATTTTGTTGAGCAGTGGACGGCTAACAACACTATCAAAGCTGGGTACACTATTAAGTATCAACGATTCATCATTATAGCTATTGACAATGATAAGCCTGTTACTACATCCATCATTGACGAACTGGTTAGTTTTATTTTTAAACTACAACTAGAACACCAAATAGAATTGCTGGATAAACTGAATGTTTGCTTTAAACAAGGGGAGTTTGTACAATACAAGGATGTAAAAGAGTTTAAAAAACTTATCAAGAGCAAAAGTGTAAATGCAAATACAATTGTCTTTAATAACCTTATTAATACCAAAGAGGAATTAGAATCTGACTGGGAGCTACCTGCAGAAGACACTTGGTATGCTAGAATGTTTTCATAACTGTTTTTACTTTAGCTACTAATCGACTTCCAAACCAAATTCTTCTAAAAATTGGTTTACGGATATTGCCTCTTTTACATCAAATTCTCCTATTTTGGTTCTTCGTAAAGCAGATAAATGAGAACCCGAATTTAAAGCTTGTCCAAAATCGTACGCTAGAGAACGAATATAAGTTCCTTTACTGCAAGCCACTCTAAAAAAGACGTTAGGAAACTCTATACGCGTGATTTCAAATTCAGAAATAGTAACCTTTCTAGATTTTATTTCTGTAGTCTTCCCTTCTCTTGCCAACTCATACAACCTTTTACCTTCTTTTTTAATGGCAGAAAAAATAGGTGGTTTTTGATCTATTTCCCCTACAAACTGCTTTGTGGTGTCGTAAATCATTTCTTTTGTGATGTGTTCTGTAGGGTAAGTTTTATCTATCTCCGTTTCCAAATCGTAACTAGGGGTAGTACCTCCCAAAGTAATTGTACCTGTATACTCTTTATGCTGTGCTTGGTAAGTTTCTATCTTTTTGGTGAATTTACCTGTACATAGTATTAACAAACCTGTGGCTAAAGGATCCAATGTCCCTGCATGTCCTACTTTGATATTTTTTATTTGATAATGCTGCTTAATCACCCAACGTAGTTTGTTCACAACTTGGAAAGATGTCCAATGCAAAGGTTTGTCTATCAATAGTACCTGTCCTTGTTTGTACGCTTCTAAAGACTCCATATTATTTTATAAATGTATAAGTGATGGCAACCAAACCAACGATTGCACAGTAAATGGAAAAGTAAATTAATTTGCTTCTTTTAACCAAAGCAATCATCCACTTACATGCTAACAAACCTGCAAAAAAAGCAGCAAAAAAACCAGCTCCCATAGGTATCATTTCTTGGGAAGCAAAATGAATATCTCCACCTAGAACATCTTTGGCTATTTTTCCTAGTATTAGGGGTACAACCATTAAGAAAGAAAATTTAGCTGCTTTGTTTCTATCTACACCTAAAAGAACTGAAGTGGAAATGGTCGCTCCAGATCTGGATATTCCAGGTAGCATTGCAATGGCTTGTGAAATACCTATAATTATAGAACCCGCCACAGTAACATCTTTATTTGTGGTTTTGGCTCTATCTGCGAGCAACAATAGCAAAGCGGTAACTAACAACATAGCCCCTACTAATAATATTTTTCCTCCAAAAAAAGACTCTAGCTCTTCTTCAAACATTAGACCTACAAATACGGCAGGAATCATGGAGATTACAATTTTTAAGGAGAACCAAAATTCGTCGTTTATTTTAAACTGAAACAAGCCTTTCAAAATCTGAGATACTTCTTTTCTAAAGATTACTAAAGTACTTAGAGCTGTAGCAAAGTGAAGTACTACTGTGTAAGTTAAACTCTCTTCTGGCACCGAAGTGTCTCCCAAAATGTATTTTGCTAGCTCTAAATGTCCGCTAGAGGATACGGGTAGAAATTCTGTAAGTCCTTGAATAATTCCTAAAATAATAGCTTCTATTAATCCCATCTTATTTTTTTGATGGGTTCGCTAAGATTGCCCAAATCTCAATTCCAAAGCCAATTAAAACCAAAGTTGGTGCTAATCTTATTCTTCTAAAATTATAAATCTCTTCATTAAACACCGCTGGGTTATTTGACCCCCCTCCAGACATTAATATAAATCCGATGGCAATCACAATCAAGCCCAATACCATTAACTGATAGTTTTTCTTACCAAACACAAAGTCTGATGCAAATTTTCCTTTCATATCTTAAAAATATAATTGATCTGTTTTTAATCGTAAAAAACGCTGTGTAGCCACAAAAGAACTAAATGTTGTAATCATAACAGCCACCAAAAAGACACCACTTATTACCATAGACAATACTTGTGTGTCATCTAAAAGAGCCAATGCAGGTAGTTTATCATCTACTTTATAACAAAAAGCAACAATCATCAAAGAGGCAAATAAAGCCCCTAATAAACCTAAGCGAACACTCGTCCATATAAACGGTTTTCTGATAAACGACTTGGTAGCCCCTACCATTTGCATCGTTTTAATGGTAAATCTCTTAGAATAAATAGATAACCTTATAGAACTGTTGAGTAACAAAATGGCGATAAAAGCCAACACAGAAGCACCCACAACTAGCCAAAACCCTATGGCTTTAATATTTTTAGTTAACAAATCAACCAGCGGAGCATCATAAGCAACCTCATCTATAAAAGCATTTTTCTCTAATTCCTTAGCAATGTAAATGAGTTGACCTGGGCTCACAAAATCTGCCTTTAAACCAATTTCGTAGTAGCTTTTTAAAGGATTGTCTCCTAAAAAAGTTAAAAAATCTTCTCCAATATCTTTACTAAACTCTTCGGCAGCTTGTTTTCTAGAGACAAAATTAATTTTATTAACGTACTCTTTGTCCTGCAAATAAGTTTCTAATCCTATTTTCTCAGTGTCTTTCATGTCATTTTTTAGGTATAAAGTAACTGATACTTTTTCCTTAAAATAACCACTTAACTTTCTATACTTTAAAACTGTTAAACCTAAAAAACCAACCATTAATAAGACCATTGTTATACTCAGTACAACAGACAGGTAAGAGGCTAACAATCGTCTTTTTTGATATTTTTCAAATGATTTAGACATCGTACTATTTTGGTATTTTGCTGCAAGGTACTATGTATAAATCAAAAATTAAAGTTTATCATTTCTTTCTTGTCAATATTTATAATTAATATTTAGGTTATCATTCATAATCGTATCTTTGTTGCATGGAAGAAACAAATAGACAAAAGAAAATTGCTGGTGTCATTCAAAAAGATTTAGCTGAAGTTTTACAAGCGGATGCTCGTAATGGTTTACGTGGTGTTATTATTTCTGTATCTAAAGTATCTGTAACAGCAGATTTGGGACAAGCCAAGGCCTATCTAAGTGTATTTCCTTCTGATAAAAGAGAAGCTATCCTAAAAGCAGTTACTGCCAACACTCCTGCCATCCGTCATGAATTGGCACAGCGTACAAAGCACCAGCTGAGAAGAATGCCTAACCTCTTATTTTTTGGTGATGATTCTTTGGATTATATTGAAAACATTGACGACTCTCTAAACGGAAAAGATGTAAATCCTATCCACAATCCAGAAATATTAGATAAAAGAAAAAAATCATAGCCTTTTGAAATTCTCGCTATATATAGCTCAACGATATCTAAAATCTAAAAGTGGTAATAATATTATTAATATTGTTACCATTTTAGCTTCTTTGGGGGTTGTAGCAGGTACCATGGCTTTGTTTATCGTGCTGTCAGTTTTTACCGGGATTAAGAATTACAGTCTTAATATTTTAGACAAAAACACTCCAGATATTAGAATTACTGCCAGCAAAGGAAAAACTTTTCTAACTGATAGTTCTTTTATCTCCAAATTACCACACCAAGACTTTGACTTTATTACCACTAAAATTCTTGAAGAAAGGGCTTTTTTTAAAAGTAATGATAAAGAAGAAATTGCTTTTGTAAAAGGGGTAGATAGCTTATTTAAAGAAACCACCCCTATTGATTCTTTAATGATGGTGGGCGAGTGGTTTTCTGCGGAAAGTTCTAATGCTTGTATCGTAGATTATCCGTTAACAAGAGCTTTGGACTTAAATGTATATACTGACAGGCTACAAATTTATGTTCCTAAAACAGGTAAAGGATATATTACCAATCCAAAAAATGCCTTTAGAACAGTAAAACCTCAAGTGATTGGTGTTTTTTCTAATCAAAATCAAGACGATAAAAGCATTTGTTATGTCCCACTAAAACTTGCGCAAAAGCTACTAGGAAAAAGAGTAAACGAGGTTAGTTATGTGGATCTTAAAATAAACAACTCAGAAGAGTTAAACAGTTTAATTAATGATTTAAAGACAAATCTTACGGAATACAACGTAACTAGGCGAGAAGAGATTAATGGGTCATTCTATAAAATTTTGAATTCCGAAAAATTAATTGCTTACCTAGTTTCATTGCTAGTAGTTATTATGGTTTTATCTAATACCAGTGGTACCATTATTATGGTGATTGTGGACAAGAAAAAAGATATCAAAACGCTTTTAAATATGGGTGCCAACATTAAAAGCGTTAGGCAGATTTTTACCGTTTATGGTTTTTTACTCAACATTACGGGAATGTTAATAGGTTTGTTATTGGGGATTGCATTGATATACTTACAACTCGAGTTGGGCTTGATTATGATTAATACCTCCATTCCCTATCCCGTAGCTTTTGAAATAAAAAATGTTTGGATTGTGTGTTTAACCATCATTGTATTTGGAGCTTTAGCAAGTTTGCTAGCGAGTAGTAGAATCTCTAAAAAGTTTGTCTCCAAAATTTAAAAAAGCTCTTTAATTTCTTAAAAAGCTTTTTAGTGTTTTACTCAAACCATATGATTCTGTTTGATTATGGCTGCATCAAATTCTCTACATGTCCAAATCTGTCTAAAATTTCGTTCATCACATCGTAAACTCCCTGTGCAGAATCCTCTGTAACCAATCTTATTCTGTAATTTTTAAAATCTCTAATCCCTTTAAAGTAATTAGCATAATGCCTTCTAGTTTCCATAACTGCCTGTATTTCATTCTCTTTCCATGCAATTTCCATTTCTAAATGTCTTCTTGCCACAGCAACTCTATCAGCAATAGAGGCTATAGGTAAATGTTCTCCTGTAGCTATAAAATGTTTAACTTCTTTAAAAAACCAAGGATTTCCAATACTAGCTCTCCCAATCATACAACCGTCTAGGCCGTATTCGTCTCTCATTTTAACAGCTCTTTCAGGAGTATTTACATCGCCGTTACCAAATACAGGAATATGCATTCTAGGGTTGTTCTTTACCGCTGCAATTCTAGTCCAATCGGCATCTCCCTTATACATTTGAGCTCTTGTTCTACCATGAATAGAAATAGCTGCACATCCTACATCCTGTAACCTCTCTGCAACTTCTTCTATCATAATAGAATTTTCATCCCACCCCAAACGTGTTTTAACGGTGATAGGCAAATTTGTGTGCTTTACCATTTCTTGGGTAAGCTGTACCATTAAATCAACATCTTTCAAAATTCCTGCACCTGCACCTTTGCTGACCACTTTTTTTACGGGACATCCAAAGTTGATATCAATAATATCTGGTTTAGATTGCTCTACAATTTCCACGGTACGCAACATAGATTCTAAATTGGCTCCAAAAATTTGGATACCCACAGGTCTTTCTTTTTCATATATATCTAATTTCTTTACGCTTTTAGCTGCATCTCTAATCAAACCTTCAGAAGATATAAACTCCGTATAAACCAAATCAGCACCTTGTTCTTTACACAACGCTCTAAAGGGAGGATCACTGACATCTTCCATAGGAGCTAGCAATAAAGGAAAATCACATAACTCTATATCACCTATTTTCACCATAACAAACTGATTTAAGTCTTACTTCTTAAGACACAAAGATATTATTTTTAAGTTTCACTAAAACTAAAAAAGCCTTTCGATACGAAAGGCTCTTGAATATTATTTACAGTTCATTAAACCTCGCTCTCAGGAGCCAATTCAATTTCTAAACCGTCTAACGCTTCCGTAATAGGAATCTGACACCCTAAACGACTGTTATCTTCTACGTAAAATGCTTGATCTAACATATCCTCTTCAGCCTCTCCCATTTCAGGTAATTCATGATCAGATATTACATAGCATTGACAAGATGCACACATAGCCATACCACCACAAGTACCTTCTACAGGCAATTCATATGCTTTGCAAAGCTCCATAAGGTTCATTGCCATATCTGTAGGGGCTTGTAACTCATGTACTACTCCTTCTCTATCCTTGATTTTAACTGTAATATCAGACATAATACTGAAATTTGATTATTTATGTTCTTAAATTTGAGGTGCAAAGATACAATGTAGGGATTAATTAGGAAAAGGAATTTTAAAGTAAATAGCTTATATTGATTTTCTTATATCAACCATTCATTTTATATCAGAATTTATACCTAAACTCTTTGCTCTTTCTTCCCAGTTTTTTTTGGCTAAAATCTGTAAGTCTTTTACGTGATCGCTCTCATCCATAATCTCTAAACCCAAAAGAGTTTCAATAATATCTTCTTGGGTTACAACTCCTACCGTAGAACCATACTCGTCTACAACTAAAGCAATGTGTTCTTTTTTATCTATTAAATTTTTAAAGATCTGAGGTATTGCTATATCTCTATTAACCACCATAATATCTCGTTGAATAATCTCTAATGTTTTATCTCCTTCTCCATCAATTAAAGCCTCTAGTAACTGATTTTTCAACACATATCCCTTAATATTATCAGGATGATCTGTGTAGATTGGAATTCTAGAAAACATTAGCTTTTTGTTTTCTTCAACAAAAGATTGGATAGTTTGGGAACTATCTGCGGTTTGTAATACGGTTCTTGGAGTCATGATATGTCTTACTGCAACTTCGTCAAAACTCAACAAGTTTTTAATTACTTGACTTTCGTTTTTTTTGAAAACACCTTCTTTTTCAGCAATGTCCGTCATTACCGAAAAATCTTCCTTACTTAAGATACTTTCTCCATGCCCTCCTTTCCCAAAAAGCTTAGTAAATAGCTGCAATACCCAAAGGATAAGTGTGTATTTGCATGCAAAAATTAAAATCTCTAGTGTTCTGGTTGTAAAACTTGCTAACGATTTCCAATAAGTTGCTCCTATAGTTTTAGGAATAATTTCGGAAGCTACAAGGATCAAAATAGTCATAGCCACAGAGACAATAAAAACCCCATTACCATCATCGTTAAACACCTTTTTAGCTTGCGCACCCACTAAAATAGCACCTACTGTATGTGCAACCGTATTAATTGTTAAAATTGCTATTAACGGCTTATCAACATCCTTTTTAAATACTTCTAATTTTGATGCATAAGATTTTCCTTCTTGCTTTTTAACATTTATAAAAGTAGGAGATATACTTAATAAAACGGCCTCTAGAATAGAGCATAAAAAGGAAAAAAAGATGGATAAAACAGCATAAACTACTAATAAGGTCATGTTTTATTTTTCTATAAAAATAAGTAAAATACTAACAGCTTTGTTAGTACAATGAAGCCTATCTTGAATTTAATCGTATCTAGTGTAGAAGTTTCAATTTCTAAGTACACTTGCATAAAAAAACCACTTTTAACAAAATTGTTAAAAGTGGCTTATCTTTTATTTAAAATAAAATTTAAAATTATATTTTAATCACTGCTGCTTTTTTAGCTTCTTTCTTTTCTCCATCAAAACCTTCTACTCCATTTACCGTAGTATACTTCATTACATTACGTTTTCCTGGGTGAATAATGTTGTATGCTGATTGTAAAGCAATGGTAGCTTCATGGAAACCACACAAGATTAGTTTTAATTTTCCTGGATACGTATTTACATCTCCAATTGCATAAATACCTTCTCTGTTGGTAGAGTAATCTACTGCATTGTTTACTTTGATGGCATTTTTCTCAATCTCTAATCCCCAATTAGCAATTGGCCCTAATTTAGGAGATAATCCAAATAATGGAATAAAGTGATCACACTCTTTTACGATGTCACCATCTTTTTTATGTTTGATTAAAACCGATTCAACTTTTCCATCTCCATTAATTCCTTTAACCTCAGCCTCTGTAATTAGGTTGATTTTACCTGACTTAGACAATTCAACTACTTTTTCTACAGAGTCTAAAGCACCACGGAAATCGTTTCTACGGTGAACTAAAGATACTTCGCTAGCTACATCTGACAAGAAAATAGCCCAGTCTAAAGCAGAATCTCCTCCTCCTGAAATTACTACGCGCTTGTCACGATATAATTCTGGATCACGAATAATATACTCCACTCCTTTATCTTCAAAATCTACCAATTCTTTAATAGGTGGCTTACGTGGCTCAAAAGAACCTAAACCTCCTGCAATAAAAACTACGGGAGCATTGTGCTCTGTACCTTTATTGGTTGTTACTAAAAAAGAATTATCTTCTAATTTTTCAATGGTTTCCGCTCTTTCTCCTAAAGTATATCCTGGTTGAAAAGGCTTAATTTGCTCTGCTAAATTATCTATTAAATCCCCTGCTAACACTTCTGGATAAGCTGGAATATCATAAATAGGTTTCTTTGGGTAAATTTCGGAACACTGACCCCCTGCTTGAGGTAATGCATCAATTAAATGACAACGCAATTTTAATAATCCCGCTTCAAACACAGTAAACATTCCACACGGACCTGCTCCAATAATTAAGATATCTGTCTTGATCATTATCTTAGTTTTTTATTTATTCTCATTTTAAATAATGACTGCAAAAATCGTAATAATTTTCCAATCAATCACTATTAATTACTCTTTTATCTTATTTTTAACGTCTCCAACTAAACCTTTAGTAAATTCGTTCATTTTGTCTACTTTCTCCTCAAAGTTTCCTTTGATGGTATCTCTGTACTTATTTAAGTACTCTGCCAAATCATCAATGTTTTCTGGTAAAACAGACTCAAAGAACTGACGTAATCGCTTAGCCATGGTAGGAGATTTTCCGTTAGTAGAAATCCCTATTTTAACATTTCCTTTGGTCACTATTCCTCCCATGTAAAAGTCACAATAAGGGGGATTATCTGCCAAGTTTACCAAAATAGACCTTTCTTTACAGTCGTTATAAACTTTTAAGTTTACACTTGGTAAATCTGTTGTCGCAATTACGATATGTTTTCCTTCTAACATACTGCTATCGTATTTCCCAATAACTCTACGAACATTGGCTGCGCTATCTGCTTTTTCTATGGTTTCTTCTCTATACATAGGAGAAATCATTGTTATTCTAGCATCAGGACTAGATTTTAACATGAAAGATATTTTCTCTAATGCTACATTTCCACCTCCTACTACCAAAACATTCAAAGCAGTAACTTTTAAAAAGACTGGGTATAACTGATTTTTTTCCATTAGAGACTTAATCCTTTTTTATTTAACAAATAGCTATATAAAACTTCGCTTTCTTTTACTGTTTCTCCTATCACAATCATAGATGGATTGGTTAATCCTTTTTGATTGATGATTTCTAGAATCGTATCTATTTTTCCTATGGCCAATCTTTCCTTATCCCAAGTACCGTTTTCTATAATGGCAACAGGAATTTCTGTTTTGCCATGAGCTAAGAATGCGTTTACTATTTTTTCTAGCTTACTCATCCCCATTAACACGACGATAGTTACGTTGGATCCTGCTGCTGCTTCAATATCTTCACTAAGTTCAACATCAGAGGTTGTTCCTGTAATAACTCTAAAACTCTCGTTTACCCCTCTTTGGGTCAACGAAATTCCAAAACTAGCTGGTGCTGCAATTGCTGAGGTTACTCCCGATACAATATCAAAATCAATTCCTTTGCTTAGCACATACTTCAATTCCTCTGCTCCACGTCCAAAAATAAAAGGATCTCCTCCTTTTAGTCTTACCACGTGCTTTCCTTGAATTGCGTGCTCCACTATCAATTCTTGTATTTTTTCTTGAATGAACTTATGCATTCCTCTTCGTTTTCCAACAAAGATTTTTTCTGCATTAGGTGCGTGCTCCAACAACTGTTCGTTAGCCAAAGCATCATATAAAACAACATCAGCTTCATTAAGAGCCCTTACTCCTTTTAAAGTAATTAGCTCTGGATCTCCTGGCCCTGCTCCTACTAATGTTAATTTTCCTTTACTCATACTTTTTAGGGAGTTAAGAAATTTGGGAGTTAGCAATAGCTTCGCTATTTAGTAGTTAAGAAGTCTCTATGAAACTTCTTAACTACTGCTTGCTATGCAAACTATTACTCCTCAAATTCTTAAATTCTTAAATTCTTATATCGTTTATTCAGCCAATTCTGCAATTCTATATGCATCTACCAAATTGTAGAATTTTTCCGCATCAGCAATGTATGATTTTGCAAATGCTTCAGATTGTTCGTTTTGATTAATTTGATATACAAAAGATTCAAAATCTGTTCCTAAATCAATCTTACCTCCTTGAACGAAAATTTCGTTAAAGTCAGAGATAATTTTGTTGTGTGTATTTGTTTTTGTACCCTCAGCAGTTAAAATAGCTTTTGCTGTGTGAACAATAGAACTATAGGCAAAATAAATGGCATCACTCAGCTTATTTCCAGCTAAAGTTTCTTTAGCGTTGTCTAATTTTTCTTTGGAGTCAAATAATAAAGTGGACACCAAGTCAATCACAACACCAGCACATTCTCCCGTACCTACTGCCTTTTCATACTTTTCTTCAGAACCCCAATCAATAAAGTCAGATTCAACCAAATCATCAGTACTAGATAATGGTTTTAAGAAATCGTAGAAATATTTTTGACCTCCTTTAGATTCGTAGTACTCAATAAAGTCTGCTCCTCCAGAGTTTTCTATATAATCGTTTAAGATTAATCTCAATGCTTCTGGTCCTCTTTTAGAAGGTACTTTAATTACTTTATCTGCAATTTTACCTTCTCCATTTCCAACAGTTCCTCCACCTAGTAAAACTTGTAAGGCTGGAGCTACTAATTTTCCTGATTTTATAGACATTCCTTGGAAACCAATGTTACACAAGTTGTGCTGTCCACAAGCGTTCATACATCCAGAAATTTTAATCACTAGATTGGATTCATTAGCGAATTGAGGGTACTCAGCTCTTAAAACTTTCTCCATTTCTTGTGCTGCTCCTGTAGAAGATGCAATTCCCAAGTTACAAGTATCTGTACCCGGACAAGCAGTAACATCTACTACAGATTCGTATCCTAAATCCGTGAATCCTAATTCTTTTAATTTTGTGTAAAAGAAAGGTAATAAATCTTCGCGTACGTGACGAATTAAAATGTTTTGACGTAAAGTAAAACGTAATTCATCTGCTGCATATTCTTTAATTAATGCCGCTAAAGCTCTAGCTTCTGGTAAGTAGAAATCTCCAACATTTACTTTAATTCCAATCGCAAATAAACCTTCTTGCTTTTGAGCAAAAACATTGTTTGCTTTCCATGCTTCATAAGCCTCAGCATCATCAATAGAAACCTCTGGTGCTACGATTGCAGATACATCAGGATTGTTGTCAAAACCTTCTGTAACGATAGCTACAGACTGATTAGAAAGTGCTTTTTGTTCTTTAGCAACAATCTCATTAAATGCTTCTAATCCTAAATCTTTTACTAAGAATTTTAAACGCGCTTTGGCTCTTTTAGATCGCTCACCGTATCTATCAAACACACGTAAGATAGATTCCATGTAAGGAATTATTTTATTAGACTCTAAGAAATCAAAAGCCACATCAGCTAAACGAGGTTGAGAACCTAATCCACCTGCTAACATTACTTTAAATCCTAAAACTGGCTTACCGTCTACTACTTTAATTTTAGCAATAAATCCTATATCGTGCATGTAAGATAAAGCTGAATCGTCTTCCGCAGAAGAGAAAGAAACTTTAAACTTACGTCCTAATTCTTGACAAATTGGGTTACGTAAGAAAAACTTAAATACAGCATCTGCATAGGGAGTCACATCAAACGGCTCCTCTGGATTGATTCCTGCATCTGGTGATGCTGTTACGTTACGTACTGCGTTACCACAAGCTTCACGCAAAGTAATATCGCTTTTTTCTAACTCTGCCCATAATTCAGGAGTTCTATCCAAACTCACGTAGTGAATTTGAATATCCTGACGAGTAGTAATATGTAAACGTCCTCTTGAATATTCTTCTGAAACATCACAAATTCTCAACAACTGATCTGAAGTTACTTTTCCGTATGGCAATTTGATACGAATCATTTGCACTCCAAACTGACGTTGTCCGTATACACCACGAGCTAAACGTAAACTTCTAAATTTTTCTTCATCAATTTTACCATCGTAAAACTGTTGAATTTTATCTCCTAATTCAATAATATCTTTTTGAACAATAGGATTTTCTATTTCTGATCTAAAACTTTGCATGTTAAAAACTTTGTTTTTTTCTTTAGTCAAAAGTACGGAGTACTAAGTACAGAGTCTTTTACAACAACTTTAAACTAAAACTTTAATTCTTAAATCTATTTTTATGCTTAGTACTTACTACTTTGTACTCTTTACTTATTCTATAGTTACTGAATAAATCCAGCTCCTGATGTATTATTCGTTTGAGGATCAATTAAAATGAAAGATCCTGTGGTTTTATTTTCTGCATAAGTATCATAAAACAAGTTTTTAGCTAATTTGAATGAAACCTTTCCAATTTCGTTCACTTTTAACTCTGTAGCTTGTGATTCCCCAGAAAAATCTGTTGCAATTACACCATTAATAGCAGCTACTTTTGCTGCGATTACATTAGCTCCTTGTTGTAACAAATACTTTTTTCCTACTACCAAATTAGTGGCATCCATCCAACATACTTTTGCTTCTAATGCTTTGGTTTCTCTAGGTAATTCAGATGACTTTACAATAATATCACCTCTAGAAATATTGATATCATTTTCTAACGTTACATTGATAGAAGTACCTCTTTCTGCAGTTTGATACGTTTTATCAAAAAAGTAAATATCTTTTACTTTGGATGCTGTTTTAGATGGTAACACAGTTACTTCATCTCCAACCGATAAACTTCCTCCGTATAACTTTCCTGCATATCCTCTAAAATCATGAAAATCTTCAGTTTTTGGACGAATCACAGTTTGTACTGGTAAACGTGCCACAGATTCTTCGTAAACGTCTTGTGCCTCCAATTTTTCTAAATGCTCCAATAAAGTTTTACCTGAATACCAAGGTGTTTTATCCGACCTATCTACTACGTTATCTCCCTGCAATGCAGAAACTGGAATGTAGGTAATATTTTGAGTAGAACCTGCTCTTTCTGCCAATGCTGTAATCTCAGCTTTGATTGCTTCAAACTTATCTTGAGCAAAATCTACTAAGTCCATTTTGTTAACCGCTACTACAATATCTTTAACCTTTAGCAGGTTATTGATAAAGAAATGACGATAAGTTTGCTCAATAACTCCGTTACGTGCATCAACCAAAATGATAGCTGCTTGTGAGGTAGAAGCACCCGTAACCATATTACGTGTGTATTCTACGTGACCTGGAGTATCTGCAATAATGTAACTTTTTTTAGCAGTAGAAAAGTAAATGTGAGCAACATCAATGGTAATTCCTTGCTCTCTTTCTGCCACCAAACCGTCTGTAGCTAAGGAAAAATCTAAATAATCAAATCCTTTCTGTTTACTAGTGCGCTCTATGGCTTCTAATTTATCATCTGTTAAAGAACGTGTATCATATAAAATACGTCCAATCAACGTACTTTTACCGTCATCTACACTTCCTGCTGTTGCTATTTTTAAAACTTCCATTTGTTTTATAGTATTAAGTACTGAGTACTGAGTATCTAAATTCAGTTGCTACGAGTACCTTATATGTTTTTAATTTTTATAATCTCTGTACTTTGTACTAATTACGCTGTACTATTAAAAATATCCTTGTTGCTTACGTTTTTCCATCGCTGCTTCAGAACGCTTATCGTCAATTCTTGCACCACGCTCAGAGATAGAAGAGTCTCTAATTTCTTCTACTACCTTACCGATAGAAACAGCATCAGACAATACAGCTGCCGTACAACTCATGTCTCCTACAGTTCTAAAACGAACCATCATTTCTTGTACCTCTTCATCTTCTTCACGGTACACGACACCATCTTCGGCAGACCAAATCATTCCGTCTCTTAAAAACACTTTACGTTTGTGTGCAAAATAGATTGAAGGGATTTCAATATTTTCTTTTTCTATGTAAGACCATACATCTAATTCTGTCCAGTTAGAAATAGGGAAACATCTTACGTTTTGTCCTAATTCTATTTTACCGTTTAGTAAATCAAATAATTCTGGTCTTTGGTTTTTTTCATCCCATTCACCAAAATCACTTCTTACAGAAAAGATACGTTCTTTAGCTCTTGCTTTTTCTTCGTCTCTACGAGCACCACCAATACAAGCATCAAAACCAAACTCTTCGATAGCATCTAGTAAAGTTTCTGTTTGTAACATATTACGAGAAGCATACTTTCCTGTTTCTTCCGTTACCTTACCAGCATCAATATTGTCTTGTACATTACGTACAATTAACTCTATCCCCAATTCCTTAGCCAAACGATCTCTAAACTCTACGGTTTCTGGAAAGTTATGTCCTGTATCTACGTGTAAAAATGGAAAAGGAATTTTAGCAGGCCAAAAGGCTTTTTGAGCCAATCTTACCAAGGTGATAGAATCTTTACCTCCCGAGAATAACAGAACTGGCTTTTCAAACTGCGCAGCTACCTCTCTCATGATGTAAATGGCTTCGCTTTCTAATGTATTTACTCTTAAATCGTTCATTTGTTATTTTAGTATTAAGTAATTAGCACTAAGTACTAAGTTTACTACTGCTACGTATATTTTAGTTTGTTTTCTATTTTACTGACTTGCTGAATACTGTGCACTCAATACTCAGTATTAATTATGCAATCCACACTCTCTATTTCCCAAAACCTTTGTTGGATCAAAGTATTTGTGCTCATTCGGGATATTATTTTCTTCTAAATAAGTGTCTAATTGCTCATCAGAATAGTTGTAAAATGGACTTACTTTTAACACTCCGTTGGCATCTTGAGAAACCACCTCTATGGAATCTCTAAACGCAGTTTGTCCTTTTCTTAAATTGGTAAACCAAACATCTGGTTGATGCGCAGCCATCGCTCTTTTAAAAGGCTCTAACTTTACTTGTTCCGTAAACACTTGATGCATAGGGTCATCAATTTGAGGAATTCCCATAACTGCATCTCTATGTGATGAAGTTTGCTGAGGCACATATAAATCGATATTTAAATCTAATAATTTAATTAACTCTTCTGCATGTTTGTAGGTATTACGAGTATTGTATCCTGTGTCACACCAAACTACATCAATTGAAGGTTTGATGCTTGTAACTGCGTGTAAAATAGCCCCTTCATAAGGTCTAAAGTTTGTTGTTATTACAGGTTTTTCTGCTTTAATAATTGCCCATGCAACAATTTCTGCAGGAGTCTTTCCTTGTAAATCTTGATTGAATTGAGCTATTTGCTCCTCTGTATATTTTTTGCTCATTTTTTACCCCATTTTATTGCGTTCCACGCACGTTCATGAAAAAAGTACAATATCATTTTTGTTACAAAGTCAATAGAAGCTATTGCCGAAGCAGTTTTTGCATCTTGAACTACAAACCAAGAGACTATCAAAGTATCTACAGTACCCACTACCCTCCAGCTCACCGCTTTTACTACACTTCTGATAGGTGTTTCTGAAGATCTAGACTCTTTAAAGCTAGCATCAGACTTATTTTCAATTATTTTTTCTGTAATCATTGTCGTTCTTCTATCTCTTATTTATTACCCTACTTAATAAGTAGGAAATAACAACAAGTAGGTCGCAAAGATATAAGTTATATTACAGCTAACAAAATAAAAAATAAAAAATTCCTACTAAAGAAGTAGGATAATATATTTCGTTGGTATAAATGTTTTTATTTATAAATTTTATATTTTGTTTTCTTCTGCGGATTCCTCTACAGACTCATTAGATTTTCCTCCAAAAATTAAGTTGGTACTCTGATAGGTAGTTCCAAAGCTTACATTGGCATTGTAGACCTGCATAACCGCATTTTTTAACTGTACTTCCGAAAGCTCTTTTAAAGGATGTATATACACAGACCACATAATTCCATCGGAAACTGCATACTTTACGTCTAAGGCTGTATGAAAATTGGCTGCTAAAGAAGCCAAAACATGTTCTACCGATAAATCTTCTACTTTAGAAATTGGAGAAATAATTCTCATTCGGTTGGCAAGACTGTCAGTTAAACAAATTAGTTTTCTATCTAATTTTTTAAATTCTGTAAAATTAACACTCTTATTAAAAATTGAATCGGACTGGCTCCTTACAATTTTTTGAAGTTGATAGTTCGTCATTTCTTGTGCACTAGCCAAGGAGATAGACAGTATAAAGAAAAAAGCAAAAGTAATTTTCATAAAAATAAGTTTGGCCATTTAGTAACATTAAAAGCTACTAACTTACATGTTTTTAATAAAATTTAATACCGCTTCTGTTTCATCATCCCTCACAAAGAGCTCTTGATAATTTGGTAAAACCGCACCGAAACCGGCCATCATTGCAGAATTAGAATGATCTTTAACAATAGGCTCTATACCTCGCTCCTGCAATACCTGCTTAACGTGTTGAACTTCTACCAAACTTCCAGAAAAAACTTTTGTGTATCCCATAATAAATCGTTTTGCATATTAGCAAGTTAAACATTTATGTTTATCAAATCTTGCAGAGAATTGTTTCTAAAAACCTCTAAAGTATTGTCCCTGACCTGTATCATTAATTTGTTTACTGAACATAAATTCTCATCTTTACAATCATCACACTTTTTATAAAAATTTAGAGATACACAAGGTACCATAGCAATGGGACCTTCAAGAGTCCTTATCACTTCTGTCATTGGAATATCCGCAGGAGACTTAGCTAAAAAATAACCTCCTCCTTTTCCCTTCTTTGAGTCTAATACACCCGCTTTTCTTAGTTCTAATAAAATGCGTTCTAAAAACTTAACAGAAATACTTTCACTTTCGGCAATCTCAGAGATTTGAATAGGACACCCCCTATTTTTTTTGGCTAGATATGTTAATGCCTTTATGCCATATTTTGTTTTCTTTGATAACATGGCTACAAATATACAATTCCTACTTACACAGTAGGAATGTAATTTTATACAAAGTGATTGAGTTGTTTACACAACACGTTCCATCCAACCCCAGACGGAACGCTTTTGTTGTGCACATGGCTTTTTATAGAGAGCCATCACTCTACCCCATAGCATTTTTTGAAGTAATTCTTTAACCTCCAATTTTTTTCTTTTTTAAGTTTTGATAAACTACTTCCATTTTGGCTAACAGAACAGGATTTTTACACTGTCCGCCAAAGAAGGTTTTAAAAGTTGAGTCAGACTCTAAACTAAGCTCTGGATTGTTTAGCCGAGCTATGTGTTTAAAATCAGAAGAGTTCCATATATCAAACTCTTCATTTAAAGCAATCAGCAATGTATTTGTCTTTTTCATTACATTTAAAGACGCTGCTCTTTGTCTTTTCTTTTTTGTTGTTTCAGAATTCATAAACCAATTCTTTTTGTACTTTTACGCTGTATGCAACTACAGCATCCGCAATTGCGGTAATTACAAAAACAAATATACAAGTAAAAAACAAGTAAACAAGAAAATAACTAGTTTTATTTCAAATAATTCATGTTCAGAGAAATCTTAAATAACTACCTCAAAACTAAAGGCATCAGTCAATCTGAACTTGCAAGCCTTACTGGAGATTCTCAACAAGCCATTAGCGATTTTTTAAATAAAAAAGGTAATCCTCAAAAAAAAACGAGAGAAAAGTTTTTTAATTCGTTACATGGTTTTAAAGAATATTATGATTTATATATTTCTAAAAGCAGTAACGTAAACGAACCTGATAGCAAATACCATAGTCCCGTTAGTTTACATCACTTTTCTGTGGATGAGATTATGACCTATTTGTTTAAAAACAAAGACAACAAAAGCTTTAAGAATAACACAACGTATAAAATGTTTGTAGATATCATCATCAAACAAGCCAAGATTGACGGTGATTTGTAAGCGCACTCACCTTAAAAATTATTGATTTGCTAGTTTGTTGTTTATTCTAATTCTTTGTATTGGTGTGGTTTGTTTCTAATTGAGTCAAAGCGAATAATCAAGTATCATTTCACTTATTTCTTGAATCCTATACTGAAGTAAGTTAATTGCAACATTTCTCGATGACTATTTATTGTATAAAATTAATCCATCTTTTAACATTGCAGTTGATGATATTTCTTAGACCTCTCTGACTATTTATACTATTCAAACATTCAAAATTAAAATTGACACAAATCATTGTTTTATTTTCTAAGACAGTATTGTAATTGATTCAGAACAACAGAGTTAACATACACTTAACGTAATTTTGTCTCATAACCTTATAATAAAAACATATGAAAAGTTTAAGTTACACTTACTATTACAAGCTTATTGAAAGAATAAAAAACAGAGATCCAGAAATGTATGTTTCTATCTATGATCAGGCGAAACGAAACTTAAAACCTGAACATTTTTTATTGTTACAACAAAAAATGACTGCTTAAGAAAGCAAAAAAATCAAATTAAATTCAAGAATTTAATTTGATTTTTTTTTGAGTTGAATATTTAAATGATAGAATCCCTCGCTTATAAAAAAGAGCCCAATGTTACCATTGAGCTCAATTGAGTATAAAACAAACTTATTAATAAAATATAATTTTACTAATTAGTACCTACGTAAACGAATCCATCTTCTATTTTTACTGGATACACAGCAATAGAATAGTCTTCTCCGTTTAAGTTCTCTCCGGTTTCAAGAGAGAATGTTTTTTTATGTAATGGACATGCTATTTTAGGAGTACCACAGTCTTCACCAATCATACCTCTAGACATCACCATTTCCATTTTATGAGGACATACATTTTGAGATGCATACCACTTACCTTCTGCAGTAAAATTAAAGACTGCTATTTGTTTATCGTCTATCTTAACACAGGCTCCACCATTCTCTGGAAACTTGGTAACTGGAGCTGCTTTGAACCATGTTTTAACTTCTGATTCTGCTATTGTTTTATATTGTTCTAGAATTGAACTCATCTTGTTTAGTTTTTAATAGTTAGAAATTAAGACCACAATTTTGGCATTTTTTGATCTCTCAATGCTACAAACTCAATATTGCTATCGCTATCTTCCGAATTTACAAAGTGAGCAAAACGATTGTTTTGATCATCAATATTCTCAATAGCTTCTTTCCACTCACATTTATAAGCATCAACTAATCCTTGCATATCTTTATCAAATTCAGCACAAAGTCCCAAAGAATCGTTAATAACTACATCTTTTACATGCTCTATACCTCCATCAATCTTGTCTAACCAAGCAGCAGTTCTCACTAAAGGACCCGCTGTTTTAATATAGTACATTAAGAAACGGTCTGTATATTTGATTACTTCCTCATTGGTAATTTTTTCTGCTAATAACTCCGCATGTCTTGGAGTAGCTCCTCCATTACCACCAATGTATAGATTCCATCCACCTTCTACGGCAATAATTCCAAAGTCTTTTCCTCTTGCCTCAGCACACTCACGAATACAACCAGAAACTCCCCCTTTTAATTTGTGTGGAGAACGCAATCCTTTATATCTATTTTCTATTTCAATACCAAACGATACTGATTCATCCATACCGTAACGGCACCATGTAGAACCTACACAAGTTTTAACCGTACGTAAAGATTTACCATATGCGTGTCCAGATTCGAATCCAGCATCAATTAGTTCTTTCCAAATTAAAGGTAATTGATGTAATTCTGCTCCAAAGAAGTCAATACGAACCCCTCCAGTAATTTTTGTGTATAAATCGTATTTTTTACCAATTTCTCCTAAAATGATTAACTGGTCCGGAGTAATTTCTCCTCCTGGTATTCTTGGCACTACTGAATAAGTACCATTACGTTGAATATTCGCTAAGAATTTATCGTTAGAATCTTGGTACTGATTGTGGTCGTTTCCTGTATCCGCATAGATACTCGCAAATAAAGACGAAGCTAAAGGCTTACAGATTTCACAACCTAACTTACCTTTACCATGTTTTGCCAATAACTCTTCGTAAGTTTTAACACCTGTTACTTTTACAATATCATATAATTCTTGACGAGAATAATCGAAATGCTCACAGATTGTCTCTTTTACCGTTACTCCTTGTGCTTTAAGTGTTTCGTTAATTAAATCAGAAACCATTGGTTTACAACCTCCACAACCTGTAGTTGCCTTAGTTTCGGCTGCAATTCCTTTCATGGTGGTTATTCCTTCTTCTACTTTGCAACAAATATCTCCTTTGGTAACAGCTTCACACGAACAAACTACTGCTGTATCTGGCAAATCTAATGCCGATCCAAAAGAAGCTTCTTCTCCTCCACGAGCACCCAAAATTAAATCTTCTGGATTCTCTGGAATAGCCATTCCGTTTAAAAATATTTGATGCAACATATTGTAGTCAGAAGCATCTCCTACCAAAATACCTCCTAATAGGGCTTTACCATCTTTAGATACATTAATCTTTTTGTAAATCCCTTGAAATTTATTTTCGTAAACTATAGATTCTGCTTCTTCACTTTCGTTTAAAGCATCTCCAAAACTTGCTACATCAATACCACTCAATTTTAATTTGGTAGACATATCAATAGAACTTGGCATTTGAGCATCAGTACTTCCTGTAATTTGATCTACTGCTACACCAGCCATATCATAACCAGGAGCCACCAATCCATAAATCATTTGATTTAATAAAGCACACTCACCAATGGCAAAAATATCGCTATCAGAAGTTCTCATATCATTGGTTACCACAATTCCTCCTCGGGTACCAACCTCTAAACCACAAGTCTTAGCCAACTCATCTCTAGGACGAATACCAGCAGAAACTAATAGCATATCAACAGGTAATGTTTCCTCTTCAGAAAATTTCATCCCTGTAATGGCACCATCTCCTTCTATATTTTGAGTTCCTTTGCTTAGCAATATCTTAATTCCTAAATCTTCCAATTTTGTTTGTAAAGATTTACTAGCATCGTTATCTAATTGTCTCGGCATTAGTCTAGGAGCAAATTCAACCACAGAAGTCTCAAGTCCCATGTCAATAATTGCTTTACCCGCTTCTAACCCTAACAAACCACCTCCTAAAATAGCGGCTTTCCCATCTGGTTTGGCTTTTTTAATTTCGGCCACATAAGCCATGGTAGCATCTAAATCTTCAATAGTTCTGTACACAAAAACTCCTTTTTTCTCCACTCCTGGAATTGGAGGTACAAATGCAGAAGATCCTGTAGCTAGTACTAAATAGTCATATTTGTATTGTTTATCGCTAATGGTAGTGATTGTTTTACTATCTCTATGAATGTCGGTAACACGTTCGTTGGTAATTAATTCAATACCGTTTTCTTCGTACCAAGATCTTGGAGCCATACTTAAACGCTCAGCATTTTGGTCTGCAAAATACTCGCTTAAGTGAACTCTGTCATACGCTGGTCTTGGTTCTTCACCAAACACAACTACCTTGTAATCACCACTTTCAGACTTAGCCATAAGCTTTTCACAAAACTTATAACCTACCATTCCGTTACCTATTACTAAAATTGTTTTCATATATAAAGAAGTTTGTTTTACTTTGTACCACAATGCAAATATACGTAGTAATACTTAGATTAACAAAATTAATGAGTACATTTGTCATCATAAATACGTAGAAAAAATGAGTTATAGCTGTTCAGACTGTGTCAACGAAAAATGCTTAATCAAAAAGAATCTAGAAGCCATTAATAATATCAATCCAGATATTACTAACCAAAAACACACTATTCAATGTAAAAAATCTAGACAGTTTATTATGGAGGGGGCTCCTGTAAATGGTTTATATTTTATTTATAGCGGAAAAGTTAAAGTTATTAAAACTGGATACAACGGTAAAGAACAAATTTTAAGACTTTCTAAAGACGGAGAAGTAATTGGGCATCGTGGATTTGGAATGGGAGAAACTTATAAAATTGGAGCCACGGCTTTAGAAAACACCATTCTCTGTAACTTTTCTACTTCTTTATTAAAGGAAATACTTTTAGCGGAACCAAGAGTTACTTTTGATTTTATGCACTTTTACGCAGAAGAGTTAAACAGAAGCGAAACCAAAGTAAAAACCATGTCCCAAATGACGGTTAGAGAAAAAGTCATAGATATGTTACTATATATATACAGAAAGTTTGGTAATAAAGAAGAAAATACTTTGGGGCTAGAATTATCTAGAAAAGAGTTGGCAGACTACGCAGGTACTACTGATGAACAAGTGATACGTATATTATCTGCCTTAAAAAAGGAAAATTTGATTTTCACCAAATCAAAAGTGATTAAAATACTAGACATCAATAAATTAAAGAAAGAAATATCCGAACACAATTTCTTCTTAGATAGTTAACAAAACTAAGTACATACACACTAACACAAAAAAAAACTGCCTATCAGCAGTTTTTTTTGTGTTTAAAAACTCGTTTTGTAGTGTTTATTCAACATTTACTGAATATTACTACGTATATATCTTTGCCTTATCTAAGTATCAATACGTAATTATTTAAAACACTTAATATGAAAATTACATTTTTAAAAGCTTCTACACTTGTCGCAGCCGCTATGTTAGTAGCATCTTGTGGTGGTGGAAAGAAAAAAGAAACCAAAACTACCGAAGCTGCTCCAGAAGCAGCAACAACAAGTTTGGAAATTGAAAAACCTCAGTTAACTTTTGGTTTTATTAAATTAACAGATATGGCTCCTTTAGCAATCGCTAAAGAAAAAGGATTCTTTGAAGACGAAGGGTTGTTTGTATCTGTAGAAGCACAATCTAACTGGAAAAACATTTTAGACCGTGTAATTGATGGTCAATTAGATGGTTCTCATATGTTAGCTGGTCAGCCAATTGCTGCTGGTGCAGGATTTGGACGTCAGGCTGAGTTGGTAACTCCTTTCTCTATGGACTTAAACGGAAACGGTATTACAGTTTCTAACAAAGTTTGGGAGGGTATGAAACCACACGTCAAGAAAGATGCAGATGGTAAACCTGTACACCCAATTAGCGCTGAAGCTTTAAAGCCAGTAATTACTGAGTATAAAAATGAAGGAAAAGCATTTAAAATGGGAATGGTATTTCCAGTATCTACACACAACTACGAAATTAGATATTGGTTAGCTTCTGCAGGAATCAACCCAGGTATGTATTCTGCTGATAACATTCAAGGACAAATTGATGCTGACGTATTATTATCTGTTACTCCTCCGCCACAGATGCCAGCTACTTTAGAAGCAGGAACTATCTACGGATACTGTGTGGGTGAACCTTGGAACCAACAAGCGGTTTCTAAAGGAATTGGTGTACCTGTAACTACTAACTACGATATCTGGAAAAACAACCCAGAAAAAGTATTTGTTTTAACGAAAGAATTTACTGAAAAATACCCTAACACTACAGTAGCAATTACTAAAGCTTTAATTAGAGCTGGACAATGGTTAGATGCTCCTGGAAACAGAACTGAAGCTGTAAAGATTTTATCTATGCCTCAATACGTAGGAGCTCCAGAAGCTGTGTTGGCAAACTCTATGACAGGTACTTTTGAATTCGAAAAAGGAGACAAAAGAGAAATGCCAGACTTTAACGTATTCTACCGTTATAATGCAACTTATCCATTCTATTCTGATGCTGTATGGTTCTTAACTCAAATGAGGAGATGGGGACAAATTCCTACTACAAAATCTGCTGAATGGTATGCTGAAAAAGCAAAAGATATTTACAAGCCAGAGATTTGGAAAAAAGCTGCTGAGTTGTTAGTTGAAGAAGGAAAGATTCCTGCTTCTGACATCCCATCTACTGATGGATACAAACCAGCTACTACTGACTTTATCGACGGAAACAAGTATGATGGTAAAGATCCAATCGGATACATCAACTCATTCAAAATTGGTAACAAAGACTAATCCTCTTCAAAACAGATTAAGTTAAAATTTGGAGCGCTTAATCGCGCTCCAAATTATTTAAAGCACTGAATATTTATAGCATTTAAGGAAAACAAAACACATTATGAAGGATTCAACTATTAAAGTAGTAAAATTTATAGGACTTGGTTTTTTAGAACCTCTAATTCGTTTGGCGAGTGGAGAAGAACCTAAAAAAAACACTAAGCAGGTCATGAGAAAAATTGTAGCTCCCATAGCTTCAATATTTATATTTTTACTATTATGGAACGTTGGGGCTAACTCACTTTTTCATAGTTTATCTGAAAACAAAATAGAAAACGCTCGTAGAGCAAGTGGAGATAAAGAAGCAGAAAGAGTGGCTTCATTAATTAAATCGGCTAAAGAAAAATTAAACGGGGAGTTTATTATTTCTGATGATATGGCTGACAAGGAACTAGCAAAGCAAGATGATGTAAATGCCGTTGCTATCGAAAAGGAAGATGGATCTTACGAGATTTTTAGCGGATTAACACCTGAAGAAAAAAAAGTAATTCCTGTTACTTTACCGTCTCCTGCACAAACCAAAAACGCATTCTATTCTTTATGGGTAGATTTTAAAACGGTTCGTTCCGATAAAAAAGCATTCAAAGAAAAAACATTTGAAATGAACAAAAAACGTGTTGCTCAGGGTAAAAAAGCAATTACGTACACAGGTAGACCCTCTTTTGTAGACCAAATTAAAACAAGTTTAAAAACCGTATTTGCAGGATTTTTATTAGCCCTGTTTATTGCCGTTCCTATTGGTATTGTGGTAGGTTTAAGCGAAACATTAAGAGCTTCTATTACTTGGATTATTCAAATTTTTAAACCCGTATCTCCAGTAGTATGGCTACTGTTAGTAACAATGATTGTTACTACATTATTAAGAGATTCTGATGGTGATAGTTCTTTTATCATCTCATTTATATCTGTTGGACTATGTTCTATGTGGGCAACATTGGTAAACACTGCTATGGGAGTTGCTTCTGTAAACATAGACTATATTAACGTAGCAAAAGTTTTAAAACTAAGACCTTTACAAAAAACGTTTAAAGTGATATTACCTGCCTCTTTACCTTTAATTTTTACAGGTTTAAGAATTACCTTATCTGTAGCTTGGATGGTATTGATTGCTATTGAATTATTAGCACAATCTCCAGGATTAGGTTCTTTTGTATGGGAAGAATTTCAGAACGGAGCAAACGATTCAAACTCAAAAATTATTGTAGCCATGTTTGTGATTGGATTGATTGGTTTTGCATTAGACAAAATCATGATGTTTATCCAAAACTTAATCTCTTTCGAGAAAGAAACGATCTAAGAATTTAAACCAGAAGTTAAAATTCTCATTATTTAAATCTTAAATCAATATCATGGCAATATTAGAACTAAAAAACATACATAAGTCCTACAATCCTAGCAAGGAATACAAGGGTGAAATTCTTGATAACATCAACTTAAGCATTGAAGAAGGAGAATTTGTAGCCATTGTAGGATTTTCAGGGAGTGGAAAAACAACCTTAGTAAACCTAATTAACGGATTACTAAAACCTACCGAGGGGGAAGTTATTTTTAAAGGGAAACCTGTAGAAGATACTAGCCACGAACGTGGAGTTATTTTTCAAAACTACTCTTTATTACCTTGGCTAACTGTTTATCAAAACATAGACATGGCAATTCAAGAGGCTTTCCCAAAAGCTTCTAAACAAGAAAAAGACGTTAGAGTAAAAGAATACATAGAAATGGTGGGGCTTACCCACGCAACCAACAAAAGACCTAAAGAATTATCAGGAGGAATGAGACAGCGTGTTTCTGTTGCCAGAGCTTTGGCTATGGATCCTGAGATGATTATTATGGACGAACCATTGGGAGCTTTGGATGCCTTAACACGTGGAAATCTTCAGGACGAGATTTTAAAAATTTGGGAGCGTAACAAAAGAACAGCTTTGTTAATCACGAACGATGTGGATGAAGCTATTTATATGGCTGATAGAATTATTCCACTAAAACCAGGACCTAAAGCAACTTTAGGACCAGAGTTTAGAGTAAACATTGAAAGACCAAGAGACAAAACAGCTTTAAACGACAATCCTGAGTACAAAAAAACACGTAACGAAATTATAGAGTACCTTATGAATTTAGGGGATGAACAAGCTGCTGGAAGTACAGCAACTTATGAATTACCAGACATTCAGCCTAAAGATTTTAGATGGCACACTAAATAAAACCATTACCACTATGACTCTAAATACAAATCACCCAAAAATAGAACGTTTCCCTAGTAATGAGGTAATGTTGGATTTACAAGACTTAAAAAAAGTATATCCAACTCCCAAAGGAGACTACGTAGTTTTAGAACACCTAAATCTGCAAATAAGAAAAGAAGAATTTATCACCATCATTGGTCACTCTGGATGTGGTAAAACAACCATGCTATCTATGATTGCTGGTTTGAATGAAATATCAGGAGGAAAAATTTCTGTATTAGGTTCTAGTATTAAAGGACCTGGACCAGACAGAGGGGTTATTTTTCAGGCTCCAAGTTTAATGCCGTGGTTAACGACTATGGAAAACGTGATGCTTGGGGTAAGAAAAGTATATCCGCACGCTACAAAAAAACAAAAAGAAGACATTTGTAAATACTATTTACACAAAGTGGGAATGGAAAGTGCTTTTAATAAAAGAGCTTCTGACATTTCTCAAGGAGAACAACAACGTGTAGGTATTGCAAGAGCATTTGCCATTAAACCCAAAGTACTTTTGTTAGATGAACCTTTTGGAATGCTGGATTCTTTAACCAGAGGACAATTACAAGATGTTTTAATTGATGTTTGGAACAAAGAAAAGATTACTGCCGTAATGATTACCCACGATGTGGATGAAGCGATATTCTTAGCAGACCGTGTAGTGATGATGACTAGTGGACCTAGGGCTAAAATTGGAGATGTACTTTCTATAGATTTTCAAAGACCTAGAACTCGTAAGGCTATTTTGGAACATGACGATTACTACAAATACAGAAAACACTTAATTGATTTCTTAGAACACTAAATAAAAATGTGCATTACCTGTTAAAAAACAGGTAATGTTTTGCAAAAAAACAAAATACGTATAAATACTTAGCTATACATTTGTAATACGTAAGTAAATACTTAAATAAACGAAAACTATAAATACTTTAAACATGAAATTAACAAAGACATTATTAGCAGCTACTTTTGCTGTCTCTGCGTTAGCACAAGCACAAGAAGCTCCAAAATTTTCTTTATCTGGTGAGTTTAGACCACGTACAGAATTATTTGGTAACGGTCAATCAGCAACCGCTTTAGAAGGTAGCACAGGTGTTTATAACACTTCTATAAGAGCAGCGTTAAATGCTGATTATGCTTCGCAAGGTTACAAATTGCATATTGGAGTACAAGAAGTATTCCTTTTCGGAGACAGACCGCAAATTTCACCTTCGGGAAATGGAAACTTTAGAGTACAAGAGGCTTGGGCAGATATTAAATTATCAGAATCTACTAGCTTAAAATTAGGTCGTCAACCTTTATCTTACGATGACCAAAGAATTTTAGGAGGACTAGGATGGGCTCAACAAGCGAGAACACATGATGCTGCTATAATCAAATACAAAAATAACGGATATAGTTTAGACTTAGGTGGGTCTTTAAGCAATACAACTCCAGGAACTGGAATTTACAGCAGACTGAATGCCTTTTCTTACAGAGACATGGGATTTGTGCACGCAAATAAAAAATATGATGCACTGAATCTATCTTTCTTAGGAATGGTAAATACTTTTCAAAACGGTACTGACCGTAAAGCTACTTTAGGGACTGTTGGTCTACACGCAGACTACAGCATTAATTCTTTAAAATTAAAAGCTAATGCTTTTATACAAGACGGAGAGAGATATGATATCACTCAAGCAGCTACACCTGCAGCTTCAGGAGTACAGGAGGTTGAAGGTGCTTATTTAGTAAGTTTAGACGCTACGTTTAAGGCTACTGAAAAGCTAACTGTATTAGCTGGAGGTGAAATTATTTCAGGTAGAACAGATGATGGTACATTCGGTTTCGCTCCATTATACGGAACAAACCATGCATTTAATGGTTTAATGGATAGATTTTTTGTAGGTAACTATGTTAACGGACCTGGACTTATCGACTTAAACTTAGGAGTTAAAACTAACATCTCTGGATACGCAGTATCTTTAAAAGGACACAACTTCTCGCAACAATCAGGAAACGAAGACAACATTGGACAAGAATTAGATTTGGTAATAGCAAAAAAATTCAATGGATTTAAGTTAGTCGGTGGTTACTCTCAATTTTTTGAAGGGGACACAGAACCAGCGAACGCAGAAAGCACTCAAAACTGGGCATGGTTAATGTTAATCATCAAGCCAAAATTCTTATAAGATATTAAGGAATCCTTAAACCTTAATATTCAGTGTTAAAAGCTCGAGCAATTGCTCGAGCTTTTTTCGTTTTATAAAACTGTCAAGTATTATTAACTCCTTGATAGCCAACTGTCAAATCGCAGTTATCATACCCTATAAAAGCAATATTCTCGTTGATTAATAACATTTTAAACTTGATAGTTATCAACTAATTTTACAAAACTAATATTCACTAAACTGTAAATAAATCAAAAATCATGAGTGCATTTTTATCTAAACTATTCGGAAAAAAGAAAGTGGAACCTGTTGTAGTAGAGAAAGAAGAAATTATTCCTGCTAAAACAGTAGAATTAGTTCAAACTTCTTTTGAAGCAGTAAAACCTATCGCTGCCACAGCTGCAGAAATTTTTTATTCTAAGTTATTTGAACTAGACCCAAATCTTAAACCTTTATTTCCAGCTGCAGATGAGGACAAAATGAAAGAGCAAGGAAATAAATTAATGACGATGTTATCTGGAGCTGTTGCAGGATTATCTAACATTGAGGCTTTGGTACCCGTATTACAAGATTTAGGAAAAAGACACGTAGCATACAGAGTAGAAAAATCTCACTACGATACCGTAGGTGCAGCTTTATTAGGAACCTTAGCTGTTGGCTTAGGAGACGATTTTACTCCTGAAGTAAAACAAGCTTGGACAGATGTTTACGGAGTAATGGCCTCTGTAATGATTGAAGCAGCATACTAAAAAACTAAACTAAAACTATACAAACTACATTTAAAAACAATCAACATGAAAACTTTTATATATCTAATTAAAAAATTATTCTCTTTTGCAACGTGTGCGTTAATTTTAGTCTCTTGTGGCGGAGTTCCAGAAGAATCGAAAGCTACTGCTACTGAAAAAAAATCTTTTGCAGTTGCAGATGTACTTACCATGGTAGCCCATGAAAATGACGTTACAAGAACTTTATACACCAAAGCTATTGTAGGAGCTGGAAAAAAACAAGGGTTTAAGTTTGACGAAGAGTGGCAAGACGAAAAAGTTGAAGCAGGTCCGTTACCAGCTTTATTCTTAAGAGGAGTTGCTAACGATATCCGTAAAGGTGATGTGCCTTTAGGTTTGTACTTAGGTTCAGACTACCCTATCAATGCTTCTAACCAATTAGTGGGAAAACAAGCAGACTTATTCAAAAAAATTAAAGAAGACAGAAAACCTCAACATTTCTATGATGAAGAAGCAAAAGTTTACACTGCTATGTTTGCTGATGTGGCTGGAGCTCCTGCTTGTGTAAGTTGTCATAACAAACACCCTCAGACTACCAAAAAAGATTGGAAATTAGGAGATGTAATGGGAGCAACTACTTGGCAGTATCCTTCGGATTCTTTAAGCTACACAGAAGCTATGGATGTGTTAAAAGCTTATAGAGATGGTACAGCAGCTATTTATAATGATTACTTAGCAGAAATTGCAGATTTCAAAGAAAGTGAAAAACCAGAAGTTGGTGACAAATGGCCGTCTTCAGGTAAATACTTACCTACTCCAGAGGTATTTATTGATAGCGTTAGAAAATTATCTTCTTACACTACCATGGCATCATTAATGAAATAGACCTATTTTGAAAAATCAAAAGATTATAACAATTATTGGTTTGGTACTCTTCTGTAGTTATATACTACAGGAGGTACTAAACTTAAAAATTACATCTTTCGAGCTGCTACAATCACAAGAAATGTTTAAGAGATGGACAGGATTAGCAGTAGCTCTCTTTATTGTTTTCCAATGGCTTTTAACCTTTACAAGGGTAATTACCAAATTAAGAAAACACTCTTTAAAACTTACTAACTTTCACAAGTGGCTAGGTGCATTTAGCCCTTTATTGTTCTATATCCACGCAACTAGTTTTGGATACGGTTACTTGGCTTTACTAAGCTATATTTTCTTTAGCAATATGTTGCTAGGTACCATTAATCTTGATGTGATTAAATCACAAAAAGAATGGATTTTTAAATCGTGGATGATTCTTCACGTAGGTTTTTCTATGCTTATCACCGGAATTATGTTTTTACACATAGCTACCGTTTTTTACTACAAATAAATAAATCATCTTCACATGATATTAAAGGTTACAGATATTATTAAAGAAACCCCTGAAGCCGTTACTGTTTGCTTTAAAAATGGCAATTTTTTTAGAAAAATAAAGTATTTGCCTGGTCAGTTTATTATGTTCGATTTTAAAATCGGCAAGGATACTGTTAAAAGAGCGTATTCTTTTAGTAGTAGTCCTGATACTGAAAAAGATCTTAGAATTACAGTAAAACGCGTTAAAGGTGGGTACGTATCTAACTACGTAAATAATATTCTAAAAGTTGGAGACAAAATAAAGGCAGATACTGCCATGGGTAGCTTTTACGTAAAACCAAACATAAAAGAAGAAAAAACCTATGTTTTGTTTGGAGCCGGTAGTGGTATTACTCCTGTGTATTCCATTGCCAAATCGGTCATGGTGAAAGAACCTAAATCTAAAGTGATTTTAATATACGCTAACCAGAATAAAGAAAATATTATTTTTTACAACGAAATAAGCAAACTAGAAAAAGAATACCCAAAAAACTTTTTTGTTGAACATGTTTTAAGTGAAAATACTAATCCTAGCTACCATACTGGTTTTTTAACCGAGCATATTTTAGACACTATTTTTAGCAAATATGATTTACAATATGAAGACCACAAATACATGATGTGTGGTCCGAGTGGTTTTATGGACAATACCGTAAAAATTCTTAGAGAAAAGGGAATTGAGCGAAACAAAATTATGCTAGAAGCTTTTAAAGCTCCAACCGTTAAGGTCAATCGAAAAAATTTAGTTAGCAACGTTACCATCAAATACAAAAAAGAGACTTACGAATTAGAAGTTCCTGGAGATAAAACCATTCTTCAGCAAGCCATGAGTAAAAATATACCTCTTCCCTACTCTTGCAGATCAGGAATGTGTAGTACTTGTAAAGGAAACTGTATAGACGGAGAAACTACCATGAGTCAGGGTCATTTGTTAAGTGATGACCAAGTAGCAAACGGAGAAGTTTTAACCTGTATAACTTATCCTAATAGCGAAAAAGTAACGATTGAAATCAGTTAAAAAATGTTTAATATAAATCCATTACGAAAGAGACAGTTTTACGGAATTTTAATAGGTATTATTGTTTCTATTCTTGTAATTGCCTCCTTAATTTTTGCAAAGCCTGCGGAGAAATACTTAAGTATTGGCCCTATGAATACTGGTCACGAAGGATTTTCCTGTAACACCTGTCATAGCGATGCTAAAGGAACCCTACTTCAACAAATACAATCCAACACCGAATGTGCCATTGGACTGAGAAAGAATGTAGTTGATTTTGGTTCTCTTCCAGCAGACACCAAAAAATGTCTGTCTTGTCATGAAAGAGACAACGATAGACACCCCACGCATCGTTTCTTAGAACCCAAGTACAAAGAAGCTATTAAAGAAATTGATGCCACTAATTGTAACACTTGCCATAGCGAGCACAACGGAATTAGAATCAGTTTAGCTGAAGGAAACTACTGTATCAATTGCCATAGCGACACTAAAATTAAAAATGATCCTTTGGATGTGCCTCACTCCGTGTTATTTAGTACAGGAAAATGGGACACTTGTTTACAATGTCACGATTTTCACGGAAATCATCAAGCTCCCGCTCCAGAAAACATGAAAGACACCATTCCAATGCAAAAAATAAAAGCTTATTTTAAAGGTGGAGAAGACCCGTATGAGGGTAAGAAAAAATTTAAAGCCTTAACGGAACAAGAATGGATTAAAAAGTATACAAAAAAATAGCAAACTGTTTTTATTCATTTCACTAACCACAAAAAGCCTAAGTATAGTTACTTAGGCTTTTTGTGTAATATGTTAAGAAATTGAGGCCTCGAAATTTAAAAATCAAACAGATTCAAAAACCAAAACTACGTATATATACTTAAAATCTACGTAAAATTAACTATATTTGCGAAAGTATCTTTAAAACATAACAATTCATGTCTGCAAATAAATCATATAAAACAACTTGTTCTTACTGCGGAGTAGGTTGTGGAATCATCGTTGATAAAGATGTTAACGGAACTTTAAAAGTTAAAGGAGATGCTGAGCATCCTGTAAACAAAGGAATGCTTTGTTCTAAAGGGATGAACCTGCATTACGTAGCGCAAGACACTACTGATAGAATTCTATATCCAGAAATGAAGTGGAGTAAAAATCACCCTTTAAAAAGAGTTTCGTGGGATACTGCTTTTGATAGAGCTGCAGCTGTTTTTAAATCCATTATTGAAAAACATGGACCTGACAGTGTTGGTTTTTATGTATCCGGACAATGTTTAACGGAAGAGTACTACTTAGTTAATAAATTGACCAAAGGATTTATTGGAACTAACAACATAGATACCAATTCAAGATTATGTATGAGTTCTGCCGTGGTGGGTTATAAGAAAGCCATTGGAGAAGATTCAGTACCTATTTCCTATGCAGATATAGAATTAGCAGATACGTTTTTAATTACTGGTGCCAACCCAGCTTGGTGTCATCCTATTTTGTTCAGAAGATTAGAAGCACATAAAGAAGCGAATCCTGATACTAAAATTATTGTTGTAGACCCTAGAAAAACGCAAACTGCTGCCATGGCAGATTTGCATCTACAAATTCAACAAGGAACAGATGTTGTTTTGAATAATGCCATTGTTCGTGAATTGATTGAAACAGACAAAATAGATCTTGATTTTATTTTAAATCACACCAACAACTTTGAAGATGTTAAAAACTTAGTTTTTGAAATGTCTTTAGAGGAGGCTGCCAAAAATTGTGATATTACCGTAGATGAAATAAAACTAGCTGCTAAATACATTGGCGATGCCAAAGGATTTATTAGTATGTGGACCATGGGACTAAATCAAAGTATTATCGGAGTAGATAAAAACGTCTCCTTATTAAACATATCATTGGTTACAGGACAAATTGGTAAACCTGGTTCTGGTCCCTTTTCTTTAACCGGTCAACCCAATGCCATGGGAGGTCGTGAAGTTGGAGGAATGGCTAATTTATTGGCAGTTCATAAAGATTTGAGCAATCCCGAACACAGAAAAGAGGTTTCAGATTTTTGGGGCTCTAACCCTATCAATCCTAAACCAGGATTTACGGCAACCAAAATGTTTGATGCACTTGACAGAGGCGAATTAAAGGCAATTTGGATTATATGTACCAATCCTGTGGTAAGTTTACCCAACTCTAACAAGATAGAAAGAGCCTTAAAAAAGGCTAAATTTGTAGTGGTACAAGATATTTCTCATAATGCAGAAACCACTAAGTATGCAGATCTTTTATTGCCAGCTGCGGGTTGGTTAGAAAAAGAAGGAACCATGTCTAACTCCGAAAGAAGAATATCTTACTTAGAAAAAGGAATAGAAGCTCCAGGAGAAGCATTGCCAGATATAGAAATTTTATGTCGTTTTGCGCAAGCTATGGGCTACAAAGGGTTTGACTTTAAGAACGCAGAAGAGGTGTACAAAGAGTACTGCCAAATGACTAAAGGAACCAATATAGATATTACTGGTTTGTCTTATGACAAGTTAAAAGCCAACGGAACTATTCAGTGGCCCGTACCTACAGAAGATAGCGAAGGAACTCCTAGATTATTTACCGATAAAAAGTTTTACACTCCTAATGGGAAAGCCAACTTTAACGTTCCTACAAATATTTACAATCAATCTGAACAAACTACAGAAGAATTTCCATTGATACTGAATTCTGGTAGAATTAGAGATCAGTGGCATACCAGAACCAAAACAGGAAAAGTAAAACGTTTGTTAACCCATATTGATGGCCCTTATGTAGAAATGCACGAGGAAGATGCCAAAGAAAGAGGAATAGAAGAAGGAACTGTTGTAATTGTTAGCAACGGCAGAGGAACAACCAGAGTAAAAGCAGTAGTAAACAAAGACATTAAAAAGGGATCTATATTTATGCCAATGCACTTTGGTAAAGTTTCTGGTGATGATTTTGGACGTGTCAACAATCTAACCAACGAGTTGATTGATCCTATTTCTAGTGAGCCAGATTTTAAACATGCTGTAGCACAAGTCACAAAATATAAAAAAGAAAAACAAAAGATTTGTTTGGTAGGAGCAGGTTCTGCTTCGTACAGATTTATACAAACCTATAGAGAACATAATACTGAAGATCAATTAGACGTATTCTCTTTAGAACCATATCCTTTTTACAACAGAGTGATGTTACCTGAGTACATTAACGAAGAAATGACTTGGGAGCAACTCCAAAAAATTAAAGAAGGAGAATTAGAAAAATTACAAGTAAATCTACACGCAAGTTGTAGTATAGAAAATATAGATCGTGAGCGCAAAATTATTACCGATAGCAATGGAGATACACATTCTTATGATATTTTAATTATTGCTACAGGTAGTAGAGCCTTTGTTCCTAAAGATATTAGGTTAGACATTGCAGGTGCTTTTACCATGAGAACGAGAAAAGATGCAGATGCGTTAAAAGCGCATCTTGAAAAAACAGGATTGCCAGAAAACCAACAACATGTAACTATCGTAGGTGGTGGTTTATTAGGATTAGAATTAGCTGCTTCTCTTTCTAAAATAGATATCAAATCTAGTATTATACAGCGTGCCAACCGTTTGATGGAACGTCAGTTAGATTTGGTTTCTAGTAGATTACTAGGGAAAGATGTAGAAGAAAGAGGTATTCAAGTTCATTATAATAACGAAGTAGATACTGTTTTTGAGACTGAAAAAGAAACCGAATTAGAAGTAAGACTTAAGACTGGAAAAATCATTAAAACCAATGCAATTGTGTACGCTATTGGTACCATTCCAAACATTGAGTTAGGTAGAGCGATCAAACTAAGATGTGGTAGAGGGATAGAAGTAAACCAACACTTACAATCTAGCGACCCTAGTATTTTTGCTTTGGGAGAAATCGCTCAATACAACGGTTGGTTATTTGGAATTACCTCAGCAGCGGAGCAACAAGCTGATATCGCTGCTAAATATATCTTAGGAGATTTAGGTAGCATATACGATGGATCTGTGTTGATGAATATTCTAAAGTTTGAGAACTTAGATTTATGTAGTATCGGAAATATTGAAATTCCTAAAGATGACAAATCCTACGAACAAATTATTTTGACTGATGAACGCAAACGCTATTACAAAAAATGCGTAGTGAAAGACGATATTTTAGTGGGTGCCGTTTTAATGGGAGACAAAAAAGAATTTGCAGAATTCAAAGCCCTAATAGAGGATAAGGTAGAACTGTCTGACAAACGTGACGAACTACTACGCGGTAGTGGTGGTGGAGAACCTGTAGTAGGAAAATTAGTATGTTCTTGTAGTCAAGTGGGAGACGGTAACTTAAAGCAAGCCATTGCAGGGGGCTGTCAAGATTTTGCAGAATTGTGTAAAACCACCGGAGCTGGTTTGGGTTGCGGAAGTTGTAAACCAGAGGTAAGAGATATTTTAAAAGAAGAATTAGTAACTGTTAACGCTTAGTAAAATGGTAGAAACGTTAAAAAGAATATTTATCAAAGGGGGAGTAATTACTCCTAACGAGTTAAAACAAGTTATTCAATTAGCCAAAGCTTTAAATTTAGATAGCATCAGTTTTGGTTCTAGACAAGATATTTTACTACCCGTAAAAGAAAATCAAGAACATTTACTAAAAACATACTTTCCTCAATTCAAACAGGATATTGAAGAAAATCATAAGTTTCAAAATATTGTTTCCTCTTATGTATCTGCAGATGTATTTCCGCAAACATCGTGGCTAAGTGCAACCACTTATTTGTATTTACACGAAGAATTCAAATACAACCCTACATTAAAAATTAATTTGGTAGATGCACAACAAAACTTAGTTCCAATTTATAACGGACACTTAAATTTTGTGGCCTCCAAAGATGAAGATTACTGGTATTTAAACTTAAATTTACCAGGTTGGAAAAGAGATACAGATTACCCTGTTTTGGTTTATACTTGGAATATTGCCAACATTGCCAAAGCTATTGAAGATGAATATAAAAATTTTAACAACGTTCAAGATTTATACAATAGAGTAAACGAGTTGGTAGAAACCAACAACAAAGTGATTACTCAACCTTTATCTATTGCCTACAAACCGTTTCCGTACTATGAGGGTATGAATAAAATGGGAATCAATCAGTATTGGTTAGGACTATACTGGAGAAACAACAAATACGACATCAAATTTTTAGAAGAATTCTGCGATTTTTGTATGGATTATAAAATCAGTAGAATTTGTATCACTCCTTGGAAATCTTTAGTTATAAAAGGAATTGAAAAGGAATACAAGTTTATGTTAGAAAAATTCTTAGGACAAAGAGGTATTAATGTACGTCACTCTTCCTTAGAATTGAACTGGCACTTACCTGTAAATAACCACGACGCACTAAAACTAAAGCGTTTTATTGTAAAATCTTTAGATCAAAACGATATTAGTACCTATGGGTTAACTATTGGTTACCACGAAAGGAGCGAGCAACCTCAATATTTCACTTCTATGATTATTGAAAAAAATCCTGCTCCTAAAATCGCCAACGAATTTGAAAACATTGCAACATACAATGTTTTGTATTGTAAGAACTTTAATCCCAACACAGGTGTATATATTCCATATGCACAAAATGTCGAAGAAATTGAATTACCGGGTTTATTGATGCAGTTGAGTCAATTGTACTTTGATCAGCTAGATAATAGCTTGGAAAATGTTGCCAAACCAAAAGAGAACAAGGATAGCGGTTTGATTACTAGCAAAGTTCATCAATGTAATCATTGTATGACTATTTATGATGAACAAATTGGAGATGAGGAAAACAACATAAAACCTGGTACTTTATTTGACGAATTACCAGCAGATTACGAATGTGGTTTGTGTGAAGCTCCTAAAAAAGAATTTTCGGAAGTTGAACTTTAAAAATAAATCCTAATTTTGGTTTCTTATTTAAAGCAAGATGGACAACAAATACATGGTAAGCATTTCTAAAGCTATTGAGCTTGTTAACACCCGTACTCGTGTTGGCAAAGTCGTTGAAATTCCTTTGCTGGATGCTTTAGATTTATACTTGGCTGAAGATATTTTATCACCTATCAATATGCCTCCTTTCAATCAATCTGCCATGGACGGATACGCTATTTTGTATGATATAGCGCATCAAAACAACTTTACCTTGGTTGATGAGATTAAGGCTGGAGACAATAAACCTAAAACATTAAAAGTTGGAGAGGCTGTAAGAATTTTTACAGGAGCTCCTACTCCGCATAATGCCAATGCTGTAATTATGCAAGAAAACACCTCCGTAAAAGATGGGCTACTTGCTATTGAAGACGAATTGAGTCATCATAAAAATATTCGTTTGGCAGGAGAGCAAATTAAAGAGCAGCAAATTGCATTAACAAAAGGAACCAAATTAAATCCTGCCGCTATTGGCTTTTTAGCTACTTTGGGTTTAACCACTGTCAAAGTACACCAAAAACCATCAATATCAATTGTAGTTACCGGAAACGAGCTGACTCCTCCTGGAACTCCTTTAGATTTTGGACAAATATATGAGAGCAATGCTATTATGTTGCAAACTGCCTTGTTAAAAAAAGGGTTTGGAAACATCAATATCATCAAAGTAAAAGATGATTACCAACAAACTTTAAATAGTTTACAAGAAGCTATTAACAACAGTGATTTTGTTCTGATTTCTGGTGGAATTTCCGTTGGAGATTATGACTTTGTGGGTAAAGCTTTGTTAGAACTAAACACTGAACAGATTTTTTATAAAATAAAGCAAAAACCTGGAAAGCCGCTGTTTTATGGAATTCATCAGGACACAGCCATTTTTGCGCTGCCTGGAAACCCTGCTTCTGCCCTCACCTGTTTTTACATTTACATAGAAACTGCACTGCAAAAGTTTGTAGGGAATCCAACCTATCAAAAACAAACGCAAGAACTAGCACTAATCAATCATTATCAAAAGAAAGGAATAAGAGGTGAATTTCTAAAAGCAAAAGCCAACGGAAATTATGTAGAAATTTTAGGAAGTCAAAGCTCCGCAATGCTGAATACATTTGCAAACGCAAATGCCTTGATTTACTTGGAAGAAGGAAGAGGAACTATTCGTAAAAATGAACTTGTAACCACCTACATTATAGATTAACATCGTTATGCGAAAGAATATCACAGGAATTATTTTGGCTGGAGGAAAAAGCTCTAGAATGGGTGCTGATAAAGGAACATTACTTTTTAAAAACGTAATGTTTACGCAGCATATAATTAATAATTTATATCCTATTGTGGACGAAATCATCATTGTTAGTAACAATCCTAATTACGATCAGTTTGGTGTAAAAAGAATACCTGATAACGTCAAAGATTACGGTCCAATTGCTGGTGTATACACAGGTTTAAAAGCTAGTAAAACAGACTACAGTTTTGTTATAAGTTGCGATAGTCCTAAGGTAGATATGGACGTATTTAGACCTTTACTGGAATATAGAAACAATAAATATGATGTTGTTCAATATATCTATAATACCAGAACAACACCCCTTACTGCTTTGTATAATAAAAAGTGTTTGCCTGTGTTTAAATTAGCACTAAAGAATAAAATTCAAAAATTGCGCTTTGTGGTAAAACAACTAGAGCATAAAACGATTCCTGCTCCAGACAATATTGTGTGTAAGTTAGCCAACATTAACACGCCAAAAGATTTAGAAAAACACGACATATGCTAGTTACCGTAAAATATTTTGGAATGGTATTGGAAAAGACAAATACCTCCTCAGAAAACATCGGTTTTCCTGATACGGATACTAGTATTTCTGATATTGAAAATCTTATCTTGGAAAAGTATCCAACGTTGAGTCAGCTTACCTACAACATTGCTTGCAATCAAAAAATTGCTTCTAAAGACACATTGATTAATCAGGGAGATGAATTGGCTTTTTTACCTCCGTTTGCTGGAGGTTGATTATATTTGTACTCTGAAATTTTAGAGTACTCAACCCTTAAATAGTTCGACAACACATCTCAAAATATTCTAAAAACATTGTTATGAAAAAAATAAAAAACGTTTTTGTTGAAGGTGCTATCACCCCAGAATTTATAGCCAACTCAATTTCTAAACATCAAAGTAAAACTACCATTGGAGCTCACGATATTTTTTTAGGTCAGGTTAGAGCGGATAACATTGACGGTAAAACGGTTGCTGCTATTGAGTATACGGCTTACGAAGAAATGGCTAATACTAAGTTTGATGAAATTAGAGAAAGTGCTTTTGATAAATTTGAATTGACTTGTTCTCATATTTATCACAGTTTAGGTGCTGTAAAAACTGGCGAACTTTGTCTTTTTGTTTTCGTGTCTTCTCCAAGAAGAAAAGAAGCGATGAAGGCTTTGGAGTATTTGGTAGAAACCATTAAAGCAGAAACTCCAATTTTTGGAAAAGAGGTTTTTGAAGATGAAACGCATCAGTGGAAAGTAAACAATTAGTTGTTTATTTGTTTTTTGTTTAATTGGTTAGTTTGTTAAATATGCATATATTTTCTTTTGAGAAATTAATTGTTTGGCAAGATTCGAAAGAGTTGGTCAAAGAGGTTTATAAGATAACTAAGAATTTTCCCAAATCAGAAATCTATGGTTTATCATCTCAATTACGAAGAGCATCCATATCCGTATCATCCAATCTAGCCGAAGGTAGTTCCAGAAAAACTTATAAAGACAAAGCTTATTTTTCAACAATAGCCTATAGTTCTCTAGTTGAAGTATTAAATCAAGTGATTATTTCATACGAATTGGGCTATATTAATGCTGAGAAATACAAAGAAATAAGGTCTGTAATAGAAATGATTTCAAACAAAATTAACGCTTTGCGAAAAACACAGCTAAACAAATAAACACTTCCGCAACTCAACATAAATTAAATGGTAGACATCACATATAAAACCAACACACTAAGGACAGCAGTTGCCCAAGCAGTTGTAAAAGTTAGCAAGCAAACAACTATTGATGCAATTAATAACAAAACGGTTCCTAAAGGAGATGTTTTTGAAATGAGCAGAGCTGCTGGTTTATTAGGTATTAAACAAACCCCTTATTTACTACCCGATTGTCATCCACTGCCTATTGAGTATACTGGAGTTGAATACCAAATTAACGGACTAGAAATTACTGTATTGATGACCGTTAAAACAATTTACAAAACAGGGGTTGAGGTAGAAGCTATGCACGGAGCAAGTGTTGTTGCTTTAAACATGTATGATATGTTAAAGCCCATAGACAAGGAAGTAGAAATAGAACACATTAAACTTTTACAAAAAAGAGGAGGTAAATCTACCTATAAACAAAAGAAAGGAACAGGTTTAAAAGCCTCAGTTATTGTTTGTTCGGATACTATTTCTGCGGGGACTAAGGAAGATAAGGCTGGTAAAGCTATTATTGAAAAACTAAGAGAATGTGATGTTACCACTGGCGAATACACAGTTATTCCCGACGAAGCAGCAATTATCGAAGAAAAAGCATTAACCAATAGTCAAAAAGATTTTGACTTGATTATATACACAGGAGGTACAGGCTTATCTCCAAGAGATGTTACTCCAGAAACATTGATTCCTTTATTGGATAGAAGAATTTCTGGTGTTGAAGAAACCATTAGAAACTACGGACAAAACAGAATGCCTTATGCTATGTTATCCAGAAGCGTGGCAGGAATTATAAATAATACTTTAGTATTAGCTTTGCCTGGATCTACCAATGGTGCTAAAGAATCTATGGAAGCTATTTTTCCAGAAATATTACACATTTACGGAGTATTAAAAGGAGAAAGACATTAATTTCGATGCTCATTTTTCTAACCTTAAACTGATTAAGCTATAACGCAACTCAACAACTAAACACATAAACAGCAAATATATCAACAACTCAAGCAACATATTAACAGACTCTTTTAATAGAGAACACACGTACTTGCGTATATCGATTACTGAAAGATGTAATTTTCGTTGTACCTATTGCATGCCTGCAGCTGGAATTCCATTGTCTCCAAAAAGCCATATTATGACTTATGATGAGATTTATACGGTGGCTAAAAAGTTTGTTGATTTAGGAGTCACTAAAATTAGAATTACTGGTGGAGAACCGCTAGTTAGGAAAGATGTAGAAATTGTGTTGAGAAAACTAGCTACACTTCCTGTAGAGCTTTCTATCACCACTAACGGTGTGCTGATTGATCGTTTTCTAAATATCTTTAAAGCGTGTAATATCAAAAAAATAAATATTAGTATTGACTCTTTGGATAGAGATAAATTTAACTCCATTACTCGTAGAAAAGATTTTGATAAAGTATTAGAAAACATTCAACTTTTTACAGAGGATGATTTTTTTAAGGTAAAGCTGAACTGCGTGTTAATGAAAAACACCAATGATAACGAAATTGTTGATTTTATAGCCTATTCTAAAACTCACAACTTAAATGTTAGGTTTATAGAATTTATGCCTTTCGACGGAAATAAATGGAATTTAGATCAGTTGGTTTCTTTAGACACCATTGTAGATAAAGCTATAAAACACTTTGGGTCAGAAAACATCATCAGGCTACAAGATGCTGCTAATGATACCTCTAAAAACTTTCAGGTAAGGAATGGCACAGGTAGTTTTGCTATTATTAGTACTGTTACCAATCCTTTTTGTGATAGCTGTAATAGAATTAGGTTAACTGCAAATGGTATGTTAAAAAACTGTCTATTTTCTGGTGGAGAAACCAATTTGTTAGAAGCTTTGAGAAATGGTGATGATATTGAAAAACCCATCAATATTGCCGTTCAATCTAAAAAGAAAGTACGTGGAGGTATGGATACGCAGGACAAATTTACTTCAGATGAACTTAGATTAAATAACCGAAGTATGATTGCCATTGGTGGCTAATTCGTGGGTTATTCTTTTTTCCTTTACTTTGTTCTGTTTTACTACTTTTATCAAAAAAACTTATGGACACCTTTAGTGATTTTTTAAATTTTGAACTTTTAAGCATTGGAGAACGTCAAATAAAAGTCTTTAATGTAGTACTCGCTCTTTTTATTTTAGTATTTACCAAAATACTGTTGTGGGGATTTTCTAAAATCATCAAAAAGAGAAATAGCGTAAATCATACGCACGCCAATAATTATGCAATGATTCAAATTAGTGCATACTTTTTTTGGACTCTAGCCATTGTCGCTGTACTAGAAAGTCTAAATATTGATGTAAAACTTATTTTAGCAGGATCTGCTGCCTTATTGGTAGGAATTGGTTTAGGATTACAACAAACTTTTAACGATTTTATCTCTGGGCTTATTTTACTTTTTGAGGGAACTACCAAAGTGGGTGACGTTTTAGAAATTGATGGTGACATTGTTAGAATTCATGAAATAGGATTGAGAACTTCCAAAGCCATCAATAGATTTGATATTTCGGTCATTATTCCTAATTCTCAAATTACTACAAGCAAAGTAATTAACTGGAGTCATAATGAAACTAAAACTTTATTTAAAATAAAAGTAGGTGTTGCTTACGGGAGTGATGTAAATTTGGTAATTGCAACTTTAAAAGAATGTGCCAATAACCATCCTGAAGTAATAAAAACTGAAAGTACTAATGTGTTTTTTACCGATTTTGGCTCTTCTTCGTTAGACTTTATGCTTTTATTTTACACAACAAATATTTTTGGAGCAGAAAAAATTAAAAGCGATATTAGAATACGAATAGCTAAGGCTTTTGAGGAAAAAGATATTACGGTTCCGTTTAATCAATTAGATATTCATATTCAAAAATAGGTACAGATGAATGAATTGTTTTTAAAAAATACGTCTTTGATAGAATACAACAAAGAATCTTATTCTAGTGAGCCTATAACGGATATCAATCAAATTGCTTTTATCAACGACCCCAGTACTACTAGCTGGCTAAACACTTACGGTACGAATTATACCGATGAATTTAAATCTGTTATCAAACAAACTTTATTAGACGACTTTTTACTAAAGTTAATTAGCGAAGAAAAACATCCTAACAAAGTTTTGGAACTAAAGGGAGTTATTTTTGTAGCCATTAAAGTGTTAAAAACAGAAAGTCTCAATTTTGAAACTGAACAAATGTTTTTTATCCTTACTCCTTATTATTTATGGAGTATTCAGCAAAAAAAAGGAGATTATTTTGAGTGGATTCGTGAGCGTATTCAACAAAACAAAGGGATTGTTAGAACCAAAAAAACAGACTATTTACTGTTCTTAATTTTAGAATCTATTATTGATAATTATGAAGAAGCTTATGAAAACGCTTCATCCAGCTTGAATACCTTAAATCACTCATTGGACGTAAACCCAACTCCAGAATTTACCAAAACTGTTGAAAACGATAAAAAGGTAATTATTACCTATAAAAAAGCTGTTAGTAGTTTAAGAGATGTGGTCACTAAGCTAGAAAAAATTGAAGAAGAAAGCGTAAATAAAAAGTTTTATAGCGAATTGAATGCCCAAGTAAATAATCTAATTAATACGATTGATTTTGATTTGCAAGAAATGGAAAGTAAAATCAACATGATTTTTAGTATCCAAGGACATAGACTAAACGAAGTCATGAAAACACTTACCATTTTTTCTGTTGTGTTTATCCCTCTTACTTTCTTAGCGGGTATTTACGGAATGAATTTTAAATACATCCCCGAATTAGATATGCCTAATGGCTATTTTATTTTACTGGGTATTATGGCGGTTGTTACGGTGATTATTATGATTTATTTTAAGAGAAAAAAATGGTTTTAAACACTTTTTTTTACAATCTCACAAATCTTATCTAAATCATGTAAACTCAAACTAGAGCCACTAGGTAGACTGAGTCCTCTCCCAAAAAGATCCTCGGAAATACCATTTGTATACACCACTGTGTTTTGATATGCTACTTGCTGATGAATAGGTTTCCACAAGTTTCTACTCTCAATCCCCTCTTCTTTTAAAGCTTCTCTTACTTTTTCTTTGATGTTATTTGTCTTAAATATTACAGAGGTTAACCAATAATTACTCTCCGCTACGGTTTCTGCTCCTAAAAAAGAAATATCATCGTTTGACAAGTTTTTTTTATAAAACTCATAATTGCGTTTTCTTAGTGATATAAAATCATTTAACAATTCCATTTGTGCTACACCAATAGCTGCTAAAACGTTACTCAACCTATAATTATAACCTATTTGATGATGCTGATTATCTGTACCATTTTCTTTGGCTTGAGTAGCTAAATACCTTGCTTTTTTTATATACTCTTCCCGATTGGATATCAGTACCCCTCCTCCTGAGGTAGTTACTATTTTATTTCCGTTAAAAGAGAATACCCCTAAATCTCCAAACGTGCCGCAACATTGGTTTCTATATCTAGCTCCCAAAGCAGAGGCTGCATCCTCTAAAACTAGAATATTGTATTTTTTAGTAATCGCTAAAATCTCGTCAATTTTAGCTGGAATCCCATAACCGTGCACCAATACCATTGCCTTTGGTTTTTCACCATTCTTTATTTCATTAGTAATAGCCTTTTCTAACAAAACAGGACACATATTGTGTGTTGTAGACTCCGAATCTACTAAAACAGGAATAGCTCCTAAATAGGTAATTGGATTTACTGATGCAATAAATGAAAAGTTAGCACACAATACTTTGTCTCCTTTACTTATCCCTAAAACTTGCAATCCTAAATGGATAGCCGCTGTTGCAGAATTTAAAGCCAACACATACTTACTACCTACGAAATCAGCTACTTTTTGTTCGAAAAGGGCCAACATCGGACCTTGCGGAGCAATCCAATTACTCTCCATCGTTTTCAACAGTAATTCTCGCTCATTTCCTTTTAAATGCGGAGGTGACAAATATATTTTTTGATTCAATTCGTTTTTTTTTACTAAAGTAAGAAACCTTATATTTTTTAAATAAAAATATGTTTAATATTAGTAATTTGCGATAACTCAAACAAAAAAACATGACTACAGAAAACACTACTTTAATGAAAAACGCAAGGGCAGCCTTGCAAAACAATTGGCCACTTGCTATTGGGGCATTTCTAACCTACATCATTCTAACGTTTATGATACCTTATGCCGGTATCATATTGGGAGGTCCCTTTGCATTGGGGTTAGCTTTATTTTCTTTAAATATCTCCAGAGGTAACGAATTAAAATTCGAAAATATTTTTGAAGGATTTAAAAATTTCAGCAACGGATTGGTAGCTTATTTATTGAGAGCTCTTTACGTTTTCCTGTGGTCTCTTTTACTAATTATCCCAGGAATCATTAAATCTCTTTCTTATTCAATGGTATTTTTTATTATGGTAGATGAACCAGAATTAAGTCCGCAAGAGGCATTGGCTAAAAGTCAAGAAATGATGAATGGTCATAAAATGAAATATTTTAGATTAACGCTGAGATTTATGGGATGGTCACTACTATGCGCATTCTTTACTTTCGGTATTGGTTTTTTGTGGTTAATTCCCTACTTCCACGTAACTAATGCAAAGTTTTATGAAGATTTAAAAACTGACCCACTAGCTGAAATTGGAATGAACGAAGATTAATCATTAAAAAGCCCATCAAAATTTGATGGGCTTTTGCTATTACTTGGTTTTACAACAAGATTTTTCTTGACCTGTATGGCAAGTTTCCTTGGTAGCATCACAACATTTGTGTTTGCACTTTTTATGATTGGTTGTATCACAAGTTTCTCCAGCTTTACAACAACCATCTGCAATGCAATTTTGCTTACATTGCTCCGTTTGGCAACAATTAGTGTTACATTTCCGCTTGTTACCGCAAGAAGACATCAATAAGGTAAATGCTCCAAATATTGCTACTAATAACGTAGCTTTAATTATTTTTTTCATCTTTTTAAATTTAAAATTCTAACATATTTCTATACATCCCAACAAGGATGTCATTAATGATACTAAGTATATAATGATGCTAAAATTGGAGGATGAAAAATTTTGTTTCTATAATTGGAAATTGACTCGTGGTAACCGAATCTAGGATTTGCTGTAGATATCTTGGAAAATGAATAATGATATTCTATTGGATAAATAGCAACAATCATTACACAGCAACTCATTTTAGAAGTACCAGAACAACAATCTTTTTTATTTGAGGCTTCTTTTTTTGCAGTTGCCATTGTACAACAACTATGTTTTTTTAGCGATTCTTTTTTAACCATACATTGCATATCCAACTTTCCTTCTCTGTAAGGCATCGCTTGTACGGTCGCGAAAGATTGCAACAAAAAAGAAAAGATTAATATGACTGATAGTATCGATTTCATTAGCTACAAAGTTAAATAAAAAACACATATATAGTCTATAACTCTAACAAATACGCTACAGAAAAATTAAAAAAACTTGTATGATCATATTCAAAAAAACCGTGAGATTTTGGAGTATTTATATGATACGATAATTCAAAATCAAAGTTTTTAATCGTATACAGCAAAGGTAAGCTATACTGTATATTCAATAAGTCAAAAACATTTTGCTCCTCAAAATCTATAAACTCAACTCCTTGCTCTTCTATAATTCCAGACTCCTGGAAAACAATTTGATCCCCTATTTGAAAATTTACAGAGGGTCTCAAGTACAAGCTAGAATTAGATTTTTTAAACAACTTAAAGCGTAAAAAAGAATTAGAAGATATTTGAAAAGAAGTGTCTCCACCAAAGGAAAACGTAGTTGATAAGCGTGTACCTATACTTCTCTTTTTATTTCTTATTCCAACACCTGTTGTGATGGAGTTGGTAAACGCGTTATCCAAGTCATTTAAGTAAATAAATCTAGAATAACTCGCTGTCAATCTCAGGAGTTTTTTCCTTCCTATACTTTTTCCATAACCTGTAGTTAAAGAGATAAAGTCCCATTGTGGATCAAACTCATCGTAATAAATACTAGATACGCTTGCAAAAAAACCTTTAGCATTCATATAAGTTACTTGAGGTCGTAAATTGTACTGATCAATTCCAATATCTCTACCCGTAAAATAAGTATCACTCGTGTAGTCCATCGAAAAATACAAAAATTTGAAATCAGACAAGCTGCTCACCAAATTCTCCAATTCTGTTTGTTCTAAAAAAACGCTTTCTATCAACGCTTCTTCGTCGGCTGTTATGTCGTTTTCATCCTCAAACAAATCATCTATCAAAACATCAACTTCAGTTTTATTTTGATCAGCCTTTTGCGCTTGAATATCCATAAAAAAAAGTGATACTATTAAAAGAATTAAAATTTTATACTTCATCCATTTTCTCGCTTTGGTTAAAACACAAAAAAGCAACCACCCGCTTGGGTAGTTACTTTTAGTTAATTACTCGCAACTATGCTCTATTCTGTAGGACTTACTACAGCTTCTCCTTTGGCATTTTTTCTATCTTCTCTTCTTTGCTTTATTCTTTCTCGCAGTTTTCTTCTTTGCCCCTCGGTTAAATTTTCTCTTCTTTCTCTAATCTTTTTTCTTGCCTTAGTTCCTCTCTCTGCTACAGACGTTCGTCTTTCGTGCATCTGAGCTTTTTGCTCCTCTGTAAGCGTTTCTCTAAAAGCCTCTCTCGCTTCTTTAGCGCTTTCTCTATTTGCTGTTTTAATTGCTTTTTGCTCCTCTGTTAAAGATGCTAGTAAAGCTGCTCTTCGTTCGGATCTTGTTAACTCTTTATTCTCTAAAATTGCCAATTGCTCCTCTGTTAACGAAGTTTTAAAAGCCTCTTTGTTTGATTTAATCATCTCTCTCTGATTTTTAATCATCTCCTTTTGAGCCTCCGTTAAAATACTTTCTTTAGCTGTTGCAATAACTTCTGTGTCTTGAGCACTTGCATTGCTTAACCCTAATATTAATACCAATGCTAATGTTGTTAGTGTTTTAAATGTTTTCATATCTATCTAATGTTTTAAATTGTTAATTATTTGAACGTTCTATTTATTTAGACCTGCCTATTTTAAAAAAGTTTTAATTCTTTCAAAAAAAAAATAGGAGTAAAAAATTTTACTCCTATTCACATCCTATTTAATTCTTTACAAATCCTCTAGTAATTTATCCACAAAAAAATCATCTATCACGTCTTCTGCCTCGTACTCTTCTACAAACAGAGAATTAATTAAATCGTCGTTTTCCTCTAACAATGCCATCTTATGAGTATGCTTTTTATCGACATCAAAATAAGTTTGCTGAACTTTTAAAATCGCTAACCCAAAAATAATAGCGACCGATGCAGCAATAAACAACCCTACTCTTTTACGTCTCCAATCAATTATTGTAGTATCGTATTGTGTCTCTTGCGACTCTTCAGCAATTTTATCTAAAATAGATTGTTTTGAGTTTTTAAAATAATTTTCAGGCACCTCTAAACCCAAGTCCTCAACGTGATTTTTTTGTTGATTTGAATTCGTGCTCACTTGTTCTTTCTCTTCTCTATGATTATTAAATGTGTCCATTTTCTTAAATTTTACTTTCCACCAACATTTCATCTACCATCGTATCTTCTACAAATTTAGCAGCCTTGTAATACAAGGTCTTAACAGTTCCCTCCTTTAATAAAATAATTTCTGATATTTCTCTAAACTTTAAATCGTCATAATATTTCATTTTAAAAACATCTCGTTGTTTGCCTGGTAAAGAATTCAAAACCTTTTGTAATTTAACTTGCACTGCATCGGCATTAAAATAAGCATCCTCAAACAAACCCTCTAAATGCTTTTCGCTTACCTCGTCTACAGAAACTTTAAAATGTCTTTTGTTACTTTCCAACAATCTTAAACTCTCGTTGTAAGCTATTTTGTACATCCATGTATGCAAAGAGCTCTTTTGTTTAAAATTAGGCAAACTCTTATAAATTCTTACAAAAGTATTTTGCAAAACATCATCTGCATTTTCATGAGTGTGAACCAATTTTCTGATATGCCAGTACAAACGCTCCTGATACATATCAAGCAGCCTTTTAAAAGCATTATCTCTAGTGCTTTTACCAAGTAACTCTTCAATAAACTCTTTTTCGTTTGTCAAAACGGTTTGCTTTTATACTTCTTAGACCCTGGTATTTCAAAAAAGTTTTAAATTTCTTAAAAAAAATTCTGAATCATTTTTGGGCGTGTCCCAAGGGTCGGGCTTTTCGCTATATCTTTTACCTGTTTTCGATACAAATTTATTCCGTTTCACTTCACAAATCCACTCAAACCAAAGGTAAAAGGATGCCGCTACAATCCCTCACGCAATTTTCACCAATGTTGTTTTCAATAAAATTCCGAAAAACATCATTCAGTTTACTCTATAAAGCTCTTAAAAAGCTCAATCTCACCCTCCATACAATTAAAAAATTCAGCAGAATACTTAAAATTTTAGGGTTGATCTTTCTATAAAAATTAAGTGATTTTCACTAGAAACCTACATTGTCTACATTCAAATATTTTACATACAGTCATTCTGAATTTATTTCAGAATCACACCCAACTAAATATCATAGTGAGGATGGGATCCTGAAACAAGTTCAGCAGGAAGTGGGGATGCGTAGAGTTGTCTCGTAAATTGTATTACCTCAAAAAATTAATTTTTAGAACAAAAAAAACCGAGTTAAAACTCGGTTTATGCTTTTAAGCCTCCAAAGCTTGCTTGATATCTGCAATAATATCATCTATATGTTCCAACCCAGCCGAGCAACGTACCATTCCTTGGGTGATATTTACCTTTAACTGATCTTCTTCCGCCACGGAGTGATGTGTTGTAGATGCAGGGTGTGTAACAATTGTTCTTGTATCTCCTAAATTGGCCGATAATGAACACATTTTAATATTGTCAAAAAACTTTTTACCAGCTTCTTTCCCCCCCTTTACTTCAAAAGCAATAATAGAGCCTCCTAATTTCATTTGCCTTTTAGCAATCTCATATTGTGGATGAGATTTTAAAAACGGATACTTTACCCAGTTTACTTTAGGGTGAGTTTCCAAAAACTGTGCTAATTTGTAAGCGTTGTCACAATGTCTATCTACTCTAACGGCTAGGGTTTCTAAACTTTTAGACAATACCCATGCATTAAACGGAGACATTGCAGGCCCAGTTAAACGAGCATATAAATAAATTTCTCTTATCAAATCTTTAGGTCCCACGGTAACGCCTCCTAATACACGTCCTTGCCCATCAATTAATTTTGTGGCAGAATGAATTACCAAATCTGCTCCAAACTTAATAGGGTTTTGTAAATAAGGAGTTGCAAAACAGTTATCTATAATTAATAAAATTCCATGTTTTTTGGCAATTTTGCTCAGCACTTCCATATCCAACACATCCACAGCAGGATTGGTAGGAGTTTCTGCATAAATAAATTTTGTATTGGGTTGTATTAAGCTTTCTACAATTTCTACCTCATCCACTCCAAAGTAAGACGTTTCTACGCCCCACTTTGGAAAATACTTAGTAAATAACCCATGCGTAGCCCCAAAAACAGAACGAGCCGAAACAATATGATCTCCTGATTCTAGCAACGCAGCAAATGTGGTGTACACTGCGGCCATGCCCGTAGCAAAGGCAAAACCATCTTCTGCACCTTCCATCAAACAAATTTTCTTTATAAATTCGTTCGTGTTAGGATTGCTATATCTGCTGTATAAATCACGTTGTTTCTCCTCAGCAAAAGAAGCTCTCATTTCTTCCGCATCCTCAAAAACAAATCCGGATGTTAAATACAAAGGGACTGAATGCTCTGAAAACTGAGTAGTCTCCGCTTGTGTACGAACCGCTAAGGTTTCAAAATTTTTCTTATCGCTCATTTCTTTCTCAATATAAAGTAGTGAGTATTAAGTATCAAGACTATTTACTCACTACGCTTAATTATCTAAAATCAAATACCCGATACTTATTACCTGATACTCAAATTTATAGTTATCATAACTCAGTACTAATTACTTTGTACTCTGCACTTTGTACAAAAAAAGCATTACAACTCCAACTCCGTTAATCTCATAATATCTCCGAAGACCCCACGGGCAGTAACCTCAGCTCCTGCTCCTGCTCCTTGAATCACAACAGGTTGTTCTCCATAAGATTCTGTGTAAATTTCAAAAATAGAATCTGCTCCTTTTACTTGCCCCAAAGCAGAATCACTAGGTACAGAAACCAATTTCACATCTAATACTCCTTTATCCGAAGCTAAATCTCCGTGCAAGTCACCAATATAGCGTAACACGTGGTTAGGCTTTTGATTTTCTTTCATCTCCTGATAAATAGGATCTAAATCTTCTAAATTACTCAAGAAAGAGGCAGTATCTCCATCTCTCAAATGTTCTGGAATTAGGTTATGAATTTTCACATCTTCAAACTCATTCGCTAAATCTAACTCACGGGCTAATATTAACAGTTTGCGACCTACATCATTTCCGTTTAAATCTTCTCTTGGATCTGGCTCCGTAAATCCTTGGTCTGCTGCTTCCTTTAGTACTTGACTGAACTTTACATCATTTGCAGAAAAATTGTTAAACAAGTAACTTAAAGTACCCGAGAAAACTCCTTTAATTCTTGTAATATTTTCTCCAGATGCATGCATTAATTTGATAGTATCAATCAACGGTAAACCTGCTCCTACGTTGGTTTCGTATAAGTATTGTTTTCTGTTTTGAATTAAGGCCATCCTTAAATCATTATAGAAAGTTAAAGATTTAGTATTTCCTATTTTATTTGACGACACCAAGTTGAATCCATTTTCTATCAAAGGAATATAATTTTCTGTCATCGCAGCACTTGCAGAGTTGTCTACCGCAATCAAGTTTCCTAGATGGTGCTCTTTGGCATAATCTACAATTTCTTGAATTCCTTGATAATTTACTCCTGATATTTTCAAATCTTCTTTCCAAGTATCCGGAACTCCCTCGGCATTGAATAAGACCTTTTTAGAGTTTGCTACTGCAAAAACGTTTAAATCTATTCCTTTGCGTTTTAAAATATTTTTTTTACTCTCTAAAATTTGCTTGATTAAAGTACCTCCAACCAAACCGACTCCAAATACAGCTACATTTATTTTTTTAGAAATTCCAAAAATTTCTCCATGCATTACATTCACCGCTTTTCTTAATTCTTTATTATCTATCACTAAACAAACGTTATTTCCCGTAACCGTATTATTAATTAACAACGGCTTTATATTATTATTTACCAACGCAGTGTAACTTGTTTTAAAGGAACTTAAAGAATTCCCTAAAATAGAAACTACTGCCACTCCTCTAGTTATCGTAATTTTATTAATGTCATTACTTAAAAAATCTAGATTAAACTCATTCCCTAATGCATCTTTTGCTTTGTGAGCATCTTTTCCATTTACCACAAAACTAATACCACGCTCAGACGATCCTTGAGAAATAATTCCTACACTTACATTTTCTTTTTGCAAAGCTGTAAATAAGCGAGCATCTATTCCAACCTTACCTAACAATCCACGTCCTTCCAAACTTACCAAAGCCATATTTTCTTGTACAGAAATTACTCTGATTCCTTTTTTAGAGCTTGCATCGGCATTAATCAAAGTACCTGCACTTTCAGGCTCAAAAGTATTTAAAATACGTAAAGAAATATTCTTTTTCACCAAGGGAATAATGGCTTTAGCATCTAACACATTGTCCCCCAAATTGGCCAACTCATTTGCTTCGTTAAAAGACAAGTGGTCTATCTTTTTAGCATTAGACACCAAATTTGGATTGGCCGTATATATACCACTCACAATGGTAAAATTTTCTAATTCTTCTGCATCCAAATATCCTGCTATTAAAGAGGCCGAATAGTTACTCCCATTTAACCCGATAGTAGTTGTTTCTCCGTCTAAACTAGCTCCTACGAACCCTGTCACCACTGGAACAGTTGTAGATAAATCTATCTTTGAAAAATGCTTTTTGGTATTCTCTTCTGTAATTTCCTCTAGCAACGTAGCCGCTCCGTAAGAGTTGTCTGTTTTAAATAGACTTCTAGAATCTGTATATGCTGCATTCACATTTTCCTTTTCTAGTAGCGCTGTAATTAACTTACCTGCCAATAATTCTCCATAAGCAGTTACCAAATCTTTGATTTTAGGAGTATAATCTCCCAGCAAACCAACACCTTCAAATATCTTGGTTAGAAAAGCAAATTCTTTAGAAAAATCAATTTTGGGTAAAGGCTCTAATTGATAAGTTTTAAAGGTTTCGAAAGCAGTTTTATAATCGTCTCCTTTCTTTGCGCATTCTAACAACTCCAACAATTCGTTAGTAGCATTACCACGTGCAGAAACAACCACCACAATTTGTTGGCTGGCTTTTATTTTGTTCAACAAGATAGAAATGACACTTTGAATCCCATTCCCGTTTGCTAATGATTTACCTCCAAATTTTAATACTTTCATTTTTTGTTATCCTATTAAGTAGCAATATTTTTTAGTCCTATAACTTTTAGATTGCTCCATTTTATTTGAAGTAAGCAACTGGTAATCTGCTTACTCTATACTCCTCTGTTTATTTCTTTACTTTTAACGCTTCAATATTCGTTCCCGACTCCGCTCGAACACCCTGACAAAATAGTTCAGCGTTAAAACACCTCTTTTAACAATTCTTTCAACTGATCATCCTCCACTAAAAATCCATCATGACCGTGAATAGATTTTATTTCATTATAAACACTCGGCAGCCCTAATTGTTTCAAAACTTCGTGTGTTTCTCTATTTTCTTCTGGCACAAAAAAGAAATCCGAATCTATTCCTATTTGTATGATTTTTGCTTTGATTGTACTAGCTACTTCCTCAAAACTACCTCGTCCTTCCGTAATGTCTAAAGTACTTAATAAATGGTTAACCATTTTATAAGCTTTTAATTCAAATCTTTGCTCTAATTTATAACCGTGATGCAATAACCAACTCTCTACATTGGCTATTCCCAAGGCATCATTTTGAGTTCTATTAAATTTTTCTTTAAAAGATGCAGCAGTTCTATAAAACAACATCGCCATCATACGAGCATCGTGAACTGGTTTTTTGGAGTTCATCAGAATTTGCTCTTGGGCTTTGTTGTGTGCTAAAATCCAATCTGTAGCTTTCCAGTCTGACGCAATAGGAATGATGTAATCCGCCAAGTTTGGAAATAGAATTGCCATTTCCCAAGCAATTCCTCCTCCTAGAGATCCCGCTAGAATTGCATGGAGTTTTTTCACTTCTAGAGATTCTAATAACAACCCAAATAACTGAGCCACATCCCTTACCGTAAAACTTTTTACATCCTCTATTAAGTTTTCTGGTTTTTGATCGTAACCATTTCCTGGAATATTAATTGAAATGATGGTATACTTATCAGTATCTACCAAATTCCCTTTGGACACGATTCCTTTCCACCAACCTGTATGCGCTCCTGCTACATCAGAATTACCTGTTAAAGCATGATTGACTAGAATAATTGGAGCTGTGTGTAATGGCTGTCCAAAAACTTCGTAAGAAAGTTCTAAACTAGCGTAATGCACACCGACCAAAGTCGTGTAGTCTTTTAAGGTTTTATGTTGTAAACTTTTATTCAATGTATCTAAATCATTTATAACTCAATTGGCTACGGTACAAAAGTATCGCAATGCTTTGTTAAATTGGTAGGTTATCTTGACTAGAAAAGAGAATGGCTCTTGGGTTATCTATCCAACAATTGTTGGTAGAACGTAGCACCTTCTTTTTAATAGAAATTTGGATTTTCATTAAAAAGGGTTGCTAAGGCTTCAACGGGTCTATTCCCTCTACCTTTCATGATAACATACTTCAATAATTCTATGAGCTGGAGCAAAGATATAAAATAGTTTTTAGTTTTTAATACGGCTGATTGTATTTATTTACTTTCTGAAAAATCATTTTACAAAGAAATAAATATTTGGAATTGTATATCATTTCTTTTTTATAATTTTGCGCATAAATTAAGAGGAAAGATTTGACTGATTGCCACCTCTTTTACAAAAAGCAAAATAACATTTGTGATTTGTATAAAATAAAAGTGCTAAAGCAGTAAACTTCTACTTCTTTAGCCGACCAAGGCAATCAGCATAACAAATTTTAACATAATAAACACCCAATAGAGATGTCATATTTATTTACATCGGAGTCTGTTTCAGAAGGACACCCAGATAAAATTGCAGATCAAATATCTGATGCGTTGATTGATCACTTTTTAGCTTACGATACTGATTCCAAAGTAGCTTGTGAGACTTTAGTAACAACTGGACAAGTAGTTTTGGCTGGAGAAGTTAAATCTAAAGCTTATTTAGATGTTCAGAAAATTGCTAGAGATACCATTAATAAAATAGGTTACACTAAGGGCGAATATCAGTTTGATGGAAATTCCTGTGGAGTGTTATCTGCTATTCACGAACAATCTCAAGACATTAACCAAGGAGTTGATAGAGCTAGTAAAGAAGAGCAGGGAGCTGGTGACCAAGGAATGATGTTTGGTTACGCAACTAACGAAACAGAAAACTATATGCCGTTGGCTTTAGAAATTTCTCATCGTTTGTTAAAGGAGTTAGCAGCTTTACGTAGAGAAATGAAAGACATTACTTATTTACGTCCAGATGCTAAAGCTCAGGTAACATTACAATATTCTGATGACAACAAACCAGAACGTATAGAGGCCATTGTAGTTTCTACACAACACGATGATTTTGATGCTGACGATGAACAAATGTTAGCTAAAATTAAAAAGGATATTATCAATATTTTGATTCCGAGAGTAAAAGCCACCTTCAATGATGAGGTTCAAGCTTTATTTGGCGATGACATCAAATTTCATATCAATCCTACAGGAAAATTTGTGATTGGTGGACCTCACGGTGATGCAGGTTTAACAGGACGTAAAATTATTGTAGACACTTACGGTGGGAAAGGTGCTCACGGTGGAGGAGCTTTTTCTGGTAAAGATCCTAGTAAGGTAGACCGATCTGCTGCCTACGCTACTCGTCATATCGCGAAAAACTTAGTGGCTGCAGGTGTGGCTACAGAAATTTTAGTACAAGTTTCTTATGCAATTGGGGTCGTAGAACCTATGGGGATTTTTGTAAATACTTACGGAACTAGCAAAGTAGATTTAACCGACGGGCAAATTGCCGAAATTGTTTCTTCTATTTTTGATATGAGACCTTTTGCTATTGAAAGCAGATTAAAACTTCGTAACCCAATTTATACTGAAACTGCTGCTTACGGACATATGGGACGTACTCCAGAGGTTAAAACCGTAGTTTTCGACTCTCCTTACGAGGGAACCAAAGAAATTGAGGTTGAAACTTTTACTTGGGAAAAATTAGATTACGTAACTCAGGTAAAAGAAGCTTTTAAATTATAACACTGAATTCCATACGATTCTTCAAAAAAACACTTTTAATCATTTTAAAAGTGTTTTTTTTTATATTTACTCTCAAAACTAAAATGATGAAAAAAAAATACACATTATTACTAGCTACTCTAATAAGCGTTAGTCTTTTTGCCCAGAAAGATCATTGCAAATGCTTTGACAAAGAAACATATGCTGCTTTTGTTAAAAGTGAACAACATCAAAATGTAACAGAAGGAAATGATGCAGAGTTAACGGTTTTATTGAGTAAGGCTTTAGATGAAGACATTACCATAACTTACGAAGTTATTGGAGCATCTGCTAATATTAAAACAGATATTGAACTTCCTGCAAATAATACATTTACCATTCCTAAAGGACAAACTCAAGCCACGATACACATCCCTACCAACAACGATGGTATCAGAGAGCTTGACGAAACTTTTACTATTAAAATTTTAAGCGGCGTTACCGCTACTACTAAAAAATCACTTAATAACAACAATTTAGTAAGAACCAGAACTATTATTGACAGCAATTCCGAAACTTTAAAAACTTCTTTTTACTTAAAAAACGGAAAAATAAAATCTGATAGTGATTTAGACTACATAGAGGTTAGAAACTTTAACGGAATACTTCTTCAAAATCAGAACTTAAGCAAGGGAGTTACTTACTTAATCAAAGCAAAAAGCAACAATCAAAGTGTTATAAAAACAGTTGTTTTTTAACTCTTCTCTATCACCACTCCAAAGAACCAACCCGTTTTATAGCATTTGTAAAACGGGTTGGTTGTTTTAAGCGAACTAAACTTTTTGGAATCCTCTGACTTTCATGAGAACAAACTTAATAGGTATCAATGAATTCAATTATATTTGAATATGAAACTTTGGATTGTATTTCTTTTTAGTACTATTTGTTTTAGTCAAACACTCGTAAAATCTAGTGTTGACAAATTTGTTGGTGTGGATATTTACGAAAATATTTATACTTTAAAAAATGGGGCACTACACAAGAGTAATTTGGATAACGATTATGTAAATATTAATTATGGAACTCCAGATGATATTGATATTAGTGATCCCTTACGAGTTTTACTATTGTATAAATTATTTAACACTGTCGTTCTGCTGGATAATCGATTAAATTTTATTTCGGAATTTAAAGTTCCATTCGGTAGCCAATTTATTGCCAATGCGGGTAAAAACAAAGTATGGCTGTATAACCAAGTCGATTTGGTTTTGAGTATTTTTAATTTTACAACTCAAAAAACAGAAGCGGTTTCCATACCTATTACTAACAAAATAACGCGTTTAAAAGGGAATCTTAATAAAGCCGTTACCGTTGATACTCAAGAAGAATTAGTTACCTATAATTTTGTGGCTAGAAAATCAGAGTCAAAATCTGTTAAGAGTGGTTTAACATCTATCTCTTTGTTTGATGATTTTGTGATTAAAAATAATATGTTGTACAACAAAAATAAACTGATATATCAATGCCCTAAAAACATCAAAGCCTTTGAGGTGGTTAACAACACTTTTTATTTTTTAAAAGATGAAGGCATTTATACTATTAACTTAAATAACTAAGCCAACACCTTTAAAATTCCGTCCCTTATACTAATCCATAAAAAGTTGAACAACGATTTTGTTTGCACTCTATCTTGTTTGATTTTTGCTTCTCTAAAATGGTCTTTTTTATGTTCAGATGAATTTTTAATCACCAAATTCCCCACGGCACTTAATGCTTTAGCCAAAAAATTGTACCTGTCTGTTTTAAGTTTTAAGTCGTCATATCTCATTTTAACATCTCCTCTAGAGGCTATATTGTTCCCTTCAATATCAAAATACAGCGCATCTATTTCCCCTTCCAACTCTATATTTAAAACTTTGTATAAAAATGAGTTGATACTTTCCGTTTTAAAGTTTTTTAGACTCCCGTTGCTTACAAATTTATTTTTTGACACGTCTGTAAACTCAACATCTAAGTGCAATGCAGATTCTTTCATAAAAACTCCATTTGCCTCTAAAGTTAATACTTCATGATCTTTAATATTACTAACCGAAATAACTCCATCGATATCATCGAATAACAAATCTCCTTTTTGAGATTCGTCATCCATCAGCATTGAATAAACTACCTTTCCATTTTTAATTTTTATTTCTGGGAAATCTACTATTGCTTTTAACTTATTGATAGATTCACTGTACAAAGGCTTGTAAACCGTATTATCTTTCACGCGTTTGTCTCTAAAAAAATTCAAATTAAGCCCATCAAAAACGATATTTTTACTTTGTAGTAAAACTGTTTCTTGATAGTTTTTAAAAGTAAAATCAGCCATCTGTATTTCATCAAAAAACAAATCCAAATATTCTTTTTCTTCTACTAGTTTTGAGGCATGTTCTTCTGGACTCCCTTTAGATTTTATCAATAAATTACTCAGAGTCAGTTGGGTATTCTCGTATTTTAATTTTTCTAATTTTAAGTATTCTAAGTGTGAAAGGTCGGAATAGAGATCTGTAACCTCAAAATCAAATTTTTCGTAACCAAACGGAATAGATTGCTGGAGTGTTTTATCATTCAATTCAAAATGAGTCAACGTACCCGTTACAAGGGCTTTATGCTTGGTGTCATTGGTAGTATTTATAAAAACCACCTCTGTATTGTTTAAGTTCAAACAGTCTATATCTAGAGAAATCTTTGGGGGAGTAGAAGTTTTATCATCTTTAGGTTTAACAGGAGGCTTTATTTCAAACACCGATTTATCTATCAACACATCAGAAAAAGAAATAGCATCATTGGTTAAAAATTTGAGCAATCTAAATCCTACAATCTCTACTTTGTTTGACGAAAAATTAATTCCTTTCTCGTAAGACTTAAAACTTATACCTTCTGCGGTTAGCTGATTAAACAACAACTGATAATGGATTGACTTGTAGTAAAGTTCTACCGTTTTATTTTGCTCTTTAAACTCGTTAATTTTTTGAGATAGCATGTAATTCACCCCTTGTTCTAACACATAAAATGTTAGCAGTATGACTGTTAGAACAATTAAACTTATTTTGATTTTGCGCATGAGCTAAATTTAAAAGATATTTTTTTATTCCTGCTTAGTTTATCAGCAAATAAAAATTGATTTGTATCTACTGTAATCGCTAAATCATTTCTCTGTGCCTATTTTTCTAAATTTTTAACTACTTTTAATCTACTAAACAAGGAGGATATGCACATAGCAATTGCAGGAAATATTGGAGCAGGAAAAACAACGCTTACGGAATTATTGGGAAAACACTACAAGTGGGATACTCATTTTGAAAGTGTTGAGGACAATCCGTACTTAGACGATTTTTACAATGAAATGGAGCGTTGGTCTTTCAACTTGCAAGTATTCTTTTTAAATAGCCGTTTTGAGCAAATTCTTAAGATTCAAAAGAGCGGTAAAAACATTATTCAAGATAGAACGATTTACGAAGATGCTAAAATATTCGCTCCTAATTTACACGCAATGGGATTGCTGACCAATAGAGATTTTACCAACTACAACAAACTATTTGATTTGATGGAAAATTTGGTGACCCCACCTGATTTGTTAATTTACTTACGTGCAGATATCAAAACATTGGTCGGGCAAATTCACAAACGAGGTCGTGAGTATGAGAGTTCTATTAATATTGACTATTTGAGTAGATTGAACGAAAGGTATGAGGCTTGGATTAGTAGTTACGACAAAGGAAAAAAACTAATTATTGATGTTGATAACATTGATTACGTGAGTAATCCTGAAGATTTAGGGATCATTATTGATAAGATTGATGCTCAAATTCACGGATTATTTTAATTTATACTACCGATTGTTATTTAAAACAAATCTTAACAATTTAACATTACATTTGTTTTTTTATTTTCTTGTTTATCGTTTTTAATTTTGACTTTAAAATTCAGACCTAAAACACACAGATAGAATGGATTATAAGCTAAATCTTTTAGAAGAGTTACGGGAAATCAAAAAAAGAGATTTCAATGCTGAAGAAATCGATATTCAGTGTATTGTTAATGATATTTTTAAACAAAAGGATGCAACCAAAGCGAGTGTGCTGCATCAACTCACCTCTGCCCCCGTTAAAAATTCCTCTCCAAATTTCAATATTGATGATTTGAATCGTGAACACATTTTTCACATCAGTCAAATCAAAAATTTGTGTTTAAACTATCGATTACGTTTTTTAGACACTCAGTATTTTAAAGGTGAATTCCCCTCAGAGGCAATTCGTCAAGTTGATCTTTTTCAAAAAAAGCATCAAACTATGGTAGGTCAATTTAAAATTATCGCCCCTTCTAAACTATTTGTCCTTAAAGAAACAGACGACCCTATTCTGTTTGCCCATTTAGGAAATGGCTATTACTATTTTTTACACAAATGGGGTGATGACATGAATATTTCTAGAAAACTGAAAGCTTGGCCTTTAAAGAATTTTAAAAATTTAGCCACCTTACTGTTTCTTATTTCTACACTAGCAACGGCACTAACGTACCCTTATTTTTTAAAAAATAATTTTAATGTTGGATATCTCTTTTGTCTGTGGCTATTTTACGTGAAAGGAACTTTTGCTATTTGCTTGTACATGGGCGTAGCTTCTGGTAAAACTTTTAGTAAATACTGCTGGCAAAGTCCATTTAACAAAATATAAATCTAACAAACCAAAAAACCTTCTGTTGTACAACAGAAGGTTTTTGATTTTGTCTGATAAGTACATTTCTTATAATTACAGCACAGGAATAATTTGTTTTTTACGAGATACAATTCCAGGCAACACAACAAGGTCACTTTCTACAACAGCATTAAACTTAGTTTCCGCTACTTGCTTTACTGCATCGTTTGGAATGAAAAAAGTTGCGGACTCGCTTAGAATATCTATGACAAATAACAGAACCTCATCTAACCCTTCTTCCTTTTTTATAGCATCCATAGAAGCTATTATTGATTTTTTTCTTTCTAAAACTATATTTGGTGCTGTAGTTTCCAACACAGAAACTCTGTATTTTTTACCACTTGCCTCATAAATTTTGCTATCCATTTTTATAAGCTCTTCATCGGAAAAAGCTGAAATATCGGACTTTGCCTCAAACATTTTTGTAGCATACTCGTTAATGTTCATTTCTAATTTGTGAGCCAAATGTTGAGCCATCGCTTTGTCATCCTCTGTAGTTGTTGGGCTACGGAATTCTAGTGTATCAGAAATAATACATGACAACATCAACCCAGCAATCTCGTTAGGTAGGTCAGAAACTTCATCCACTCCCATCATTAAATACATCACTGAGGCTGTAGAGGCTAATGGTTTTATTGTAATATCAATAGGACCTGCTGTTTCCAAACCACCTACTAGCTTATGGTGATCTATAATTTGTACAATAGAGGCTTGATTGATGTTTTCAAACAATTCCTCCGGGTTGTTAGTGTCTACAATTACCACCTCATCGTCTTCTGAAACGGTATTTAAAATTTTGGGAGTTTCAAAACCCCAATGTTCAAGTACATAAAGTGCTTCTGTGTTTGGTGTTCCCAACACATAAGGTGTAGCTTCTATTCCTTGTTGGCTTAAATACCAAGCCCAAACAATTGCCGATGCAGTTGCATCCGTATCTGGAGATTTGTGTCCAAAAACTTTTAATGCCATATGATTTATTTAAAATATGTTTATTCTTCGAGTGCAAAAATACAAATAAAGTTAAAAATCAACTCTAAAGATAATATTATTGCCACGTTCTTTTTCGTTTCATTTTTACAAACAAAAAGCCTTTCTTAAAAAAATAAGAAAGGCTCTAAATTTATTATTTAACTGCGAATTACTTTACGTATAAAGCAGCTTTTACAGCATCTACTACATCTTGTGAATTTGGTAACCACTCTTCTAACAAAGTAGGAGAATAAGCAGCAGGTGTGTCTGCCGTGTTGATTCTTTGGATAGGTGCATCTAAATAATCAAAAGCTTGTTCTTGTACTCTGTAAGCGATTTCAGTAGCTACAGAACCAAATGGCCATGCTTCTTCTAAAATAACCAAACGATTGGTTTTCTTAACAGATTCCAAAATAGCGTTGGTATCCATAGGACGAACCGTACGTAAATCTATAATTTCAATAGAAATTCCTTCTTTTTCCAATACCTCAGCAGCCTTATATGCTTCTTTAATAATTTTCCCAAAAGAAACTACCGTTACATCTGTACCTTTTCTTTTGATATCAGCAACTCCTAAAGGAATGATATATTCTCCCTCTGGAACTTCTCCTTTATCACCGTACATTTGCTCCGATTCCATAAAAATAACAGGATCGTCATCTCTAATAGCAGCCTTTAATAAACCTTTAGCATCATACGGGTTAGAAGGTACAACTACTTTTAAACCTGGAGTGTTCGCAAACCAGTTTTCAAAAGCTTGTGAGTGTGTAGCTCCTAATTGTCCTGCAGAGGCAGTAGGTCCTCTAAATACGATTGGACACTTAAATTGTCCACCAGACATTTGTCTGATTTTTGCAGCGTTATTTATAATTTGATCGATACCAACCAAAGCAAAGTTAAACGTCATATACTCCACAATAGGTCTGTTCCCTGTCATGGTAGATCCAACAGCAATACCACCAAATCCTAATTCAGCAATGGGAGCATCAATCACTCTTTTTTCTCCAAACTCATCTAACATTCCTTTAGATGCTTTGTATGCTCCATTATATTCAGCAACTTCTTCACCAATTAAGTAAATGCTTTCATCAGAACGCATCTCCTCACTCATCGCTTCGCATATTGCCTCTCTAAATTGTATAGTTTTCATGTATTCTATTTTATTTAAACGTTCACAAAAATAACAAAAACACGCTCATATTTTCTAATATTAAAATAAAATATTTACAAAATTTAATTTACATTAGCTTCTACTTATTTAGTAATCAATAGAAATCGATAAACTTCTCAATATGAAAATATTAGTTTGTATAAGTCACGTTCCTGATACTACATCTAAAATCAATTTTACCGATAATTCGACTGTTTTTGATACCACAGGTGTTCAATTCGTTATCAACCCTTATGATGAATTTGCTTTAACTAGAGCTATCTGGTTTCAAGAAAAACAGGGAGCAAAAGTAACGGTAGTTAATGTTGGAGATGCAACCACAGAACCTACTTTAAGAAAAGCTATGGCAATTGGTGCAGATGATGCTGTTAGAATTGATGCAACACCTACAGATGGTTTTTTTGTTGCGCAACAAATAGCTGAATTGTGTAAAAAAGAAAATTACGACCTTGTTTTAACAGGAAAAGAATCTATAGACTACAACGGAGCGATGGTTCCTGGTTTAATTGCTTCTTTTTTAGATCTTGATTACATTAATGCTTGTGTAGATTTAGAAATTGAGGGTAGCAATGTTCAAGCTTCTAGAGAAATTGACGGAGGTACTGAAAAAGTTAGTGCTACTTTGCCTATTGTAGTAGCTGGTCAAAAAGGACTAGTAGAGGAAAAAGATTTAAAAATTCCTAATATGAGAGGAATTATGATGGCTCGTAAAAAACCACTGAATGTTATTCCTGCAGCTGATGTCAATGCTACTACTCAGATTAGCAGCTTTGAAAAACCCGAAGCCAAAGGAGCATGTAAAATGATTGATGCCAATAACATTGACGAATTAATCGATTTACTACACAACGAAGCCAAGGTCATTTAATTAAAAACTAGGTTGTTAATTATTAACAACTCCAAAAAACAAACTTTATGTCTGTATTAGTATTCGCTGATGCGAGTGAAGGAAAATATAAAAAAGCTACGCTAGAGCTAGTTTCTTATGCCAAAGCAGTTGCCAACGAATTGAATAGTGATTTGACTGTTCTAACAATTAATGCAACAACTCCCGAAGAATTAGGGACTTATGGTGCCAACAAAATTTTGAGCGTACAAAACGATAGCTTGAGCACTTTTAACGCAAAAATATATGCTGCTATTGTTACTGAAACGTGTAACAGCAATAACATCAATGTTGTGGTAATTAGCAGCAACTCTAATGGAAATTACATAGCTCCTATCGTCTCAGCTAATTTAAAAGCTGGGTATGCTTCTAATGTTGTAACTCCGCCAAGTAGTATCAACCCATTTACGGTTAAAAGAAAAACTTTTTCTGGAAAAGCTTTAAGTAACACGGTAATTACTTCTGATAAAAAAGTAATTGGATTGGCTAAAAACTCTTTTGGAATTATAGAAAGTAACACCAATGCCTCTATAGAAAATTTCGAACCTACTATCATTACTTCTTCTGTAAGTTCTATAGCTGTAGAACAGACTTCTGGAAAAGTGGCCATTGCAGATGCAGATATTGTAGTTTCTGGGGGAAGAGGTTTAAAAGAAGCCTCTAATTTCAAACTAATCGAAGATTTAGCTGATGTTTTAGGAGCTGCTACTGCTTGTTCCAAACCTGTATCTGATATGGGCTGGAGACCTCACGCAGAGCATGTAGGACAGACTGGAAAACCTGTAGCTTCAAACTTGTACATTGCTATTGCTATTTCGGGTGCTATCCAACATTTAGCAGGTGTAAATGCATCAAAAACAAAAGTGGTAATTAATACTGATCCCGAAGCTCCTTTCTTTAAAGCTGCGGATTATGGTATTGTAGGTGATGCTTTTGAAGTGGTTCCACAATTGATAGAAAAGTTAAAAACTTTTAAAGCAGAAAATGCTTAATTGCTAAAAAGTAAGAATGAGTTTAGTACAATTAGATATACGTGGTATTTCATATAGCCAAACACAAACTGGAGCTTATGCGCTTGTGTTAAATGAAGTTGATGGAGAAAGAACATTACCTATAGTTATTGGTGCTTTTGAAGCGCAATCTATAGCAATTGCTTTGGAAAGTGAAATAACACCGCCTAGACCCTTAACTCATGACTTATTTAAAACTTTTGCAGAATCTTATGGTGTTTTTGTAAAAAAAATCATCATTCATAAATTAGTAGATGGAGTGTTTTACTCCACCATGATTTGTGACAAAGATGGAGAGGAAAAAACCTTTGATGCTAGAACGTCCGACTCAATAGCACTTGCTATAAGGTTTAACGCCCCTATTTATACTTATCAAAGTATTTTGGAAAAAGCAGGAATTATTTTAAAACAAGAAGATTTTGTTGAAAATGATGAGGTAGAATCTGATGAGGCGGAAGAAGATTTAAGCGATTTTGCAAACAACGCTATTGCTCAAGACAACGCTATAGATTATCAAAAAATATCTACCTCAGAGCTTGAAGAAAAACTTCAGAAAGCTATAGAAAAAGAGGATTATGAAGTTGCTGCAGAAATTAGAGACGAACTCAACAAAAGATAGACTTGTTAACAACTATTTTTAAAAAACAGAAAAGTCGGTACATATGCGTATCGACTTTTTTTTAATTTTACGATATACTAGAGCCAATAAAATGAAGCAATATTTAGATTTTATCAGACATATTAAAGAGAACGGTGTTCAAAAAGGAGATCGAACAGGAACTGGAACAAAAAGTGTTTTTGGTTACCAAATGCGATTTGACTTGTCTGAGGGTTTCCCTATGGTTACAACTAAAAAACTTCATTTAAAATCTATTATTCACGAACTTTTATGGTTTCTAAAAGGAGATACTAACATTGCTTATTTGCAAGAAAACAAGGTAAAAATTTGGGATGCTTGGGCAGATGAAAATGGAAATCTTGGACCTGTGTATGGTCAGCAGTGGAGAAATTACAACAATGAGGGAATCGATCAGATTAAAGAGGTTATAGAAACTATTAAAACCAATCCGAATAGTAGGAGAATGTTGATTTCTGCATGGAATCCCTGCGTGCTACCTGACACTTCTATCTCTTTCTCAGAAAACGTAGCTAACAACAAAGCTGCTTTGCCTCCTTGCCATGCTTTTTTTCAATTTTATGTTGCTGATGGAAAATTATCGTGTCAACTCTATCAAAGGAGTGCAGATGCTTTTTTAGGAGTTCCTTTTAACATTGCCTCTTACGCTTTATTAGTGTTAATGATTGCACAAGTTACCAACTTAAAACCTGGAGATTTTGTACATACATTTGGAGATGCACATATTTATAACAATCATTTTGAACAGATAGATTTACAACTATCTAGGGAGCCAAAACCGTTACCACAGATGATTTTGAATCCTGAAATCAAAAATATTTTTGACTTTACTTACAAAGATTTTAGCCTGATAAACTACAATCCGCACCCAGGAATTAAAGGTGCTGTATCGGTCTAATACTTCATTTTTAATACTTTATGACTCAATAATAGCACTTTAAACTATTTTTAACTAAGTTTGTACAAAAAATAAAGTGCCTAAACATTGTTTAACACATATATTTATAGTTGCTATTTTTATATCTTGTAAAACTAAACAACATGTTTTTGTTTTCCCCAGCGAAACTCAAAACATCTCTTCGGCACTATATGTAAATAATGATGTAGACAAATTCAATAAGCTAGAAAACAGGATCGTTAGAAAAGCCGAATCGGAAACATCATACAATAACCCTATTACCCTCCATTTTAAAAAGCATATTTCCAAAAGAGACTTAGAACAAGTTGAGTTTAGCGAATGGAGAAAAAATGTTTATCTTGAGTTTACGGTGGACAATAATCATGAATTACTGGATTTGCACACAAACAGTAAAAGCAAAAAACTAGACAGTAAACTTAAAAAGGTTTTTGAAGATTTTAACCTTAAGTTAGTTACCCACAACAAGTTTAATCCTTTGTACAGGTACACTGTAGTTATCATTCAAAACATTAACAATAAAGCTGTTATTAAATGTAATAGCAAAGCTATTGGTTATATTCCCCCTATTTTTTCTGATTGTGGAAAAACTAATAGTTATAAAGCCTTAAACAGATGTAACTATCTTTATATTACAGAATATTTATACAATCATGTAGATATTTCTTTGGTTGATGAAATGGATATTGAAAATAATCATCAAATATACCCCAAGCTAATTATTGATAAAAAGGGAAATATTGTTGCTGCCAAAGTAGAATCTCAGAACAAACAATTCCTAGAATCGTACTATCAAGCTATTATGAGTATGCCAAAGGCCACTCAACCTGCTATGTTTAACGAAATAAATGAATACTACGGTTATAATCTTCCTACGAGTATCACCAACATCATCAACAACAATTCAGACTTTAAGGCTTATTACGACAACGTTACTGTTGATTACGTGAACGCAAAAAAAATGATGAAACACTACGTTCAGCAACTACATTACAATAAATTGGCAAGCCATAAACATCAGATTAATTATAAATAAGTTGATTTTTACCTTTGCGGTAAATTATGTAAAAAACACCTTATATTGCGGGTCATTAAAGTATTAGAATGATTACACTTATTGCTGCTATAGGACAACAAAATGAACTCGGTAAAGACAACGATTTGATTTGGCATTTACCCGCTGATTTAAAAAGATTTAAAAAAGTTACTTCTGGTCATTACATTATTATGGGAAGAAACACTTATGAATCTATAGGTAAACCTTTACCTAATAGAACAAGTGTTATTATTACTCGCAATAAAAACTATAAAGCTGATGGATGTATTGTTGTTAACTCCTTATCCCAAGCCTTAGACAAACTACCCAAAGACCAAAATGCCTTTATTATTGGAGGTGCACAAATTTACAACGAGGCTATAAACATAGTAGATGTTCTAGATATTTGCGAGGTACATCATACTTTTGATGCAGATGTTTATTTTCCTGAGATTGATAAAAGTATATGGATAGAATCCGAAAGAGAAAAATTTATGTCGGATGACAAGCATCAGTATGACTATAGCTTTGTAAAATATACTAAAAAGCAGTCATGAGATACTTGATACTTATTGTACTATTCACCCAAATTGGTTTTACGCAAACTCGCGAATATTTTATTACAGGAGCTGTTCAAAGTAAAGAAACAAATGAGTCCATTCCGTTTGTCACTGTTACCGTACAAAATAAACAACAGTCGAAATCTACTATTGCAGACGAAAACGGAAAGTTTGTTATAGAAAAGTTAAAATATAAAGAGTATTTATTATTAATTGAAGCCATTGGATACAAAACGTACAGAAGACCTATTCGATTTGAGAATAACAACTACTTAGACCTAAAAACCATATCTCTAGATGAAGAAGCTCAAGCTTTGGATGCTGTAGTCATAAGAGCTGAAACCTCTTCTATCAAACAAAAAATTGATAGGGTTGTTATTAGTGTAGGTAAAGATTTAACCAGTGTGGGTACTGATGCAGCTAGCGTGCTAAACAATGTTCAGTCTGTTTCGGTAGATCAGCAAACAGGAGAATTGTCTTTACGAGGCAACACCAATGTGAAAGTATTAATTGATGGTAAACCCACCAACATTCCCACAGACCAACTATTACAGCAGTTGCCTGCTAATGCTATTAAAAATATCGAATTAATTACCAATCCATCGGCCAAATACAACCCCGAAGGAAATAGCGGAATCATTAATATAGAATTGGTAAAAAACACCAATACAGGCTTTAACGGAACTGCCAATACCTCTACTACTTTTGGTAGAAATGTTAGAGGTAACCATGGTTTAAATCTTAATTTTAAAAAGGAAAATATCAATTGGTACGCTAATTATAGTTTTAGGGGTGGTAAGAGTGATATTTTGGGTTCTTTGACAAGACCCAATAATGTTCAAGAAACTTTTGGTGTTAACGATCGAAAAAATCAGCTACTCAAATTAGGGGCAGATGTTGACTTGAATAAAAAAACGAGTATTTCTTTGTTTACCATTCAGAATTTTAACAGACTAAAATATACGAATACAACAGAAATCAACACACTTCCTGAAAGGGATCTAATCAACAACAGCGTATTTTTTATTGATAGATCTCCAAGAAATCAAACATACGATGCTAGTCTTCATCATTATTTTGATAAAAAGAAGCACACTTTAGATTTTGGGATTACATTCAACACCAGAAAATCTCCTGAAGAAAGTACAACTGAAGATTTTGTAAATCCTAGCGATTTAACCAACAATTTTGAGGAAGATATTAATGAGAAATCCCAAAGAGTTTTAATTAATTTGGATTATAGCAAACCAATTAATGAGAATATTTCTTTGGAGATGGGTTTAGAATATAGAACTTTTGATCAAGAAAAACTAAATAACTCTACGCAAAGAACCGAGAGTAATGACCTAATAGGACTGTCTGATTTTGAATTTGATAGAGACATTTATTCTGCTTATTTTAGTTATAGACATCAGATAAATCAATTGGGTTTGCAAATTGGACTAAGAGCAGAATCTTATAATTTGGATGCTTCTTTTTTTTCTGAACTAGAAAATAAAACTACTCCTGTAGAAGATAAAAAAAACTCTTTATATCCATCTGTATTCCTAACCTATCAACTTTCAAGTAAAAATCAGCTTCAAGCTAGTTATTCACGTCGCGTAGATAGACCATCACCGAAACAACTAACCCCTATTAGAACATGGGGAACTCCTCTTTTGACTTCGAGAGGAAATCCTGATTTGGAACAACAATTCACCAATTCTTTTGAATTAAAATATAATCGTGATTTGAGTAATGGAAATTTTTCTATCACGGGGTTTTATAGAATTATCAACAACTTTATCAGTAGATCTTTAAGTAGAGATGCCTTGTTAACAGAACGTATCATTTTATCTTATGACAATTTTGACACTACAGATAATTATGGATTAGAATTGGCCGCCTATTTAAAATTTAACAAATGGTGGAGATTGAACGGAAGCACCGATATTTATCTACAAAACCAGCAGGGAATTGTGAACAATATTCCTGTTGAAGTGCAAAACACTCTTTTTAATTTTAGAGTTAGCAATACCTTAAAATTAACAGACAAACTCAATTTTCAGATCACCAATTTGTATAGAGGTAGAGATAAAAACGTGCAGCGAGAGAGGCAAGCTATGTTTCTCATGAATCTAGGATCTAGCTACAAAGTTTTAAACAATAACGGAACAGTAAGCATCAATTTTTCGGATGTATTTAATACGTTTAGGGCTCGTTTTAACGTAGAAAATCCTATCGAACAAAAAGGTGTTTTTAATTGGGAAAGCCAAAATGTTAGTATCGGATTCACATATAACTTCGGTAAAAAATTTAAGACTCGTAAAAAACGTAGACCTTCTGAGGACAGAGAAGTGGGTGGAGATGTGTTTTAATTCATTAGCAACACATTTTACGCAACCGTGACGATTTATACACCTTTATGTCATCGTGTCATAAAATTTCTTTTGGTATTCTATTTGACTGTAGAGTACGTATAAAATCAAAACATACTAATAAAACATAAATATTATGGCAAAAGGAAACATTAATGTATCGGTAGAAAATATCTTTCCATTAATTAAAAAGTTCTTATACTCTGATCACGAAATATTTTTGCGTGAGTTGATCTCTAATGGAACAGATGCTACATTAAAACTACAACACTTAATTACTATTGGAGAAGCTGCTGGTGTAGAGCTAGGAGATGCTAAACTGGAAGTAAAGATTGATAAAGAAGCTAAAAAACTTCATATCATCGATCAAGGTTTGGGAATGACAGAAGATGAGGTTGAAAAGTATATCAACCAAATTGCATTTTCTGGTGCTGAAGAATTTATTGAAAAATATAAAGATAAGGTAGAAGATTCTGGAATTATTGGACATTTCGGTTTAGGGTTTTATTCTGCATTCATGGTTGCAGAAAAAGTAGAATTAATCACCAAATCTTACAAAGATGCTCCTGCTGTAAAGTGGTCTTGTGACGGTTCTCCTAACTATGAATTAGAAGAGGTTGAAAAGACAGAAAGAGGAACAGAAATTATTTTACACATTGCTGAGGATTCTTTAGACTTTTTAGAAGAATCTAAAATCTCTGAATTGTTAACGAAGTACAATCGTTTTAACCAAGTGCCAATTAAGTTTGGAACTAAAAAAGTTAACGATCCTGATTTTGAACCGAAGGTGGTAAAAAAAGAGGATGGTACGGAAGAAAAAGAACCACACCAACAAATTGATGTTGACAATATTATTAACAACACTGAACCTGCTTGGACAAAGAAACCATCTGACTTAGAAGCAGATGATTACAAAAACTTCTACAGAGAATTGTACCCAATGCAATTCGAAGAGCCTTTATTTAACATTCACTTAAATGTAGATTATCCATTTAACTTAACAGGAATTTTATACTTCCCTAAGTTGTCTAAAAATATGGACTTGCAAAAGGACAAAATCCAATTGTATCAAAACCAAGTTTTTGTAACGGATAACGTAGAAGGAATTGTACCGGACTTTTTACAGATGTTAAAAGGTGTGATTGATTCTCCAGACATTCCATTAAACGTATCTCGTTCGTACTTACAGGCAGATGGAGCCGTAAAGAAAATTTCTGGTTACATCACCAAAAAAATTGCTGACAAGTTAAGTTCTATTTACAAAAAAGACAGAGAAGCTTTTGAAGGTTATTGGGATGATATCAAAGTAATTATTGAGTATGGAATGTTATCGGACGAAAAGTTTTTCGATAAAGCTAAAAAGTTCGCTTTATACCCAACCACAGATGGTAACTACTTAACTATTGATGAAATTAAGGAGCAATTTAAAGATGCTCAAACAGATAAGGACGGTAAGTTAGTGGTATTATATGCTGCTAATAAAGAAGCGCAACACGGATTTATTCAATCTGCAAATAATAAAGGATACAAAGTATTGTTGTTAGATTCTCCAATCGTGGCTCACCTAATTCAAAAATTAGAGCAAACAAACGAGAATGTAACTTTTGTTCGTGTTGATGCCGACCATGTTGACAACTTAATCAAAAAAGACGAGGAAGTAATTTCTAAGTTATCTGACGAAGAAAAAGAAACTTTAAAACCTATCATTGAGGCTTCTGTTCCTAAAGAAAACTACACAGTACAATTAGAGGCAATGGATTCTAACGCATCCCCTTTTACCATTACTGTACCAGAATTTATGCGTAGAATGAAAGAAATGAGCGCAACTGGTGGTGGTGGAATGTTTGGAATGGATAATATGCCAGAAATGTACAACTTGGTGGTGAATACCAACAACGCATTAATTTCTGATATTTTAAATGCTGATGAAGACAAGCAAAAAGGATTAATCTCTCAGGCTTTTGATTTAGCTAAATTGTCTCAAAACTTGTTACATGGTGAGGATTTAACAAACTTCATCAAACGTAGTTATGATATGATTAAATAATTATTTTTTAACCAAAAGATCTTAAAACAGCTAATGTTACTTAAAACATTAGCTGTTTTTTTATGCTGATTATTTAATTAATGGCATATAAACAAGTCTAATCGCTTACTTTTGTAATCATCATCCTAAAAACTTATCATGAGTATTAAAATAGCTTTTACAGACATTGATGGAACTTTATTAAATTCGGAAAGAGAGGTTTCTACCATGTTAAAAGAACAAGTAAATAGAATCACCAAAGAAGGAGTTCCATTTATCTTAATATCATCCAGAATGCCCGCTGCCATGACTCATCTTCAAAAAGATTTGAATATTGAGGGACTTCCTTTAATTTGTTACAACGGAGGTTTGGTTATTGTTGATGGAGAAATTGTGGATGATATTTTTATAGCTCCCACAATTCTTGAAGATATTGCTGACTTGAATAAAGACAACAATTTTCACATCAGTCTTTATAATAATGATGATTGGTACGTTCCTACTATGGATTTTTGGGCCAAAAGAGAAGAGAACAACACCAAAGTGACTCCAATTGTAAAACCTACACAAGAGGTTATTAAACTTTGGATGGATGAACAAAAAGGAGCACACAAGGTGATGTGCATGGGAGATAAAGAACATATTGATTATGTATATTCAGAGCTTGGTAAGCTACATGGAGATAAACTACATTTATATCGATCTAAGGACACCTATTTAGAGATTGCCAACAAAAACATTTCCAAACTTACAGGAATAGAAGAGTTATTGGCTTGTAAATATCCTCAATTAACGCTAGAAAATTGCATTGCGTTCGGAGACAATTATAACGACATTGAAATGTTAAAAGCTGCAAAAATTGGCGTAGCGGTAGCCAACGCAAAAGAAGAGGTGTTGTTGATTGCTGATGCGGTATCCGATATTAACAAAAAAGACGGGGTTGCTAAGGCCATTTTAAAGTTCATTTAACACGGTTTTTGTATCTACAAGTGTACACAAAAGTTGTATATCGTTAATAATTTAACTAGATGTATAAAAATTTAATTTTATCGCATTAAAATAGCCTTAAAATTACTAATTTGTGGCTCGTTAAAAATTAACTTAATTAAATACTTAAATATATGATTTTATCAATAGCTTCATTTCTTGGCTTTACCCTATTAGTAGCCTTGATAGCTTGGCTAGCCACTAGAAAAAATGTTAATTCTTCAGACGGGTACTTTCTAGGAGGAAGAAGTTTAACTGGACCTGTAATTGCAGGATCGTTATTATTAACAAACCTTTCTACAGAACAAATTGTTGGACTTAACGGAGCTGCCTTTGAAGAAGGAGTGGTTGTAATGGCATGGGAAACCCTTGCTGCTATTGCCATGGTACTTACCGCGATGTTTTTATTACCTAGATACTTAAAGGGAGGGATTACTACAGTACCTCAGTTTTTAGAAACTAGATATGATAAAATGACCAAAACGTGGGTGTCTGCCTTATTCCTTTCAGGATACGTGTTTATCTTATTACCTATCGTTCTTTACTCTGGAGCTTTGGCTGTAAATACTATGTTTGATGTACCCCAAGCTTTAGGTTTGGTAATTCCTGCGGATGTTGCTAACACGTTAAGTGCAGTTGAGTTGGCTGAGTTACAAAGAGAATATGACTTTATGGCTTTATGGCCAACAGTTTTTGCTATCGGATTTATCGGTGTTATCTATGCAGTTTTTGGTGGATTAAAAGCAGTAGCTGTTTCCGATTCTATCAATGCAATAGGATTGTTGATTGGTGGTTTGGCTATTCCAGTGTTTGGATTGTTAGCAATTGGAGGAGGTTCTATTGGAACTGGTATCTCTAATCTTGCGACTGAATTCCCTGGAAAATTTAACGCTATTGGAGACTCTAATGCATCTGTACCATTTGCTACTATTTTTACAGGTTTAATGTTGGTACAAATGTTTTACTGGGGAACCAACCAAGCTATTATTCAAAGAGCTTTAGGAGCTAAAAACTTAGCAGAAGGACAAAAAGGATTGTTAATTGCTTCTTTCTTAAAAATATTAGGACCGTTGATGTTAGTATTACCTGGTATTATTGCTTTTTACATGTCTCAACACCCTGAATCTTTTGAATATTTTGCAGGAGGTAACGGTATTTTAAAAGATCAAGCTTATCCATTGTTGGTAAAGCAAGTGTTGCCAGCGAGTATGGTAGGATTCTTTGCTGCTGTATTGTTCGGAGCTATTTTAAGTTCTTTTAACGGAGCTTTAAACTCATCAGTAACTATTTTTGGTTTAGATATTTATAAAGCTCACATTAACACAGAAGCTTCTGAATCTAAAGTAGTTAAAGTTGGTCAAACGTTTGGAATCTTTTTAGCTATTGGTGGTGCTTGTATTGCTCCATTTTTAATTTATGCTAAAGGAGGTTTATTTAACTATTTACAAGAAATTAACGGATGTTACTCTATTCCAATTTTTACAATTATTATTGTAGGATACACTACTAAGCGTGTTCCTGCTATCGCTGCCAAAATTGGATTGGTTTCTGGAGTTGTTTTATATGCAATTAGCCAATTTGTAATCAAACCGATTGTAATAGACAATGGAGGTACTTACCCTCATTTCTTACATGTTGTTGCTATCTTATTTGTTTTAAATGCAGTAATTATGTTAATTATTGGTAAGTTAAAACCAAGCGAAGTAGATTTTGTACAACAATATACAGAGCAAGTAGACATTACTCCTTGGAAATATTTAAAGCCTGTAAGTATTGTAGTAACTATTGTTGTAGTTCTTACTTATGCATACTTTAGTCCACTAGGAAACTTCTTAAGATAAACCTTAAGTTCAAACTAATATAACTTGTAACCCCACTACTAAAGTAGTGGGGTTATTTATGAAATCTTGTTTATGAAAAATTACATTTGGATACTTCTCGTTGCTGTATTGATCGTTAGCTGTTCTCAATCTAACCAGCACAATTTTACGGTTAACTGCTATATTAAAGGACTAAAAAAGGGGACTATCTATCTAGAAAAGATAGAAAACGGTACATTGGTGGTTGTCGATTCAATTTTTATTAACAATGCTACCGAAAACATAACGTTTAACAACCGAATACAAGAACCTGAAATATTTATTTTGTCATTAGAAAAATCTAATTCTAAGCAAGTTTCTTTTTTTGGAGAATCAGGCACTATTAACGTTACCACAGAGCTGAAAAATTTTTATACCAAAGCAAAAATAACAGGGTCTGAAACGCAAGTCTTATTGGAAAAGCACGATGAATATGTCAAAAAATTCAACGACAAAAATCTCGACCTGATTAAATTACAATTTGAAGCGGAAAAACAAAACGATACTGAAACATCTGAAAGTATTGAATTTGAACGCAATCAAAATTTGAAAAAATCTTACTTATTTTCTGCTAATTATGCTATTGCGCACAAAGACAAAGTTATTGCACCTTTTATTGCTTATTCAAGAATGCCCAAGGCTACCAAATCATTAAAATCAAAAATTTACGATGCATTAGCTTTGGATATTAAAGAAAGTAAATATGGAAAACTTCTAAAGGAGTCTATTTATTAATTTTTTTTACCTTAATACTCCATGTAAATTCAAATTTGGCAACTTCATCTCCTTCATCGTCTACACCTATTGAAATCAGTTTAAATGATTCACCTTGCTTGGTTAAAAGAGCTCTATGTACACATTCATCTATATTTTTAAACTCATCGCAAGTAAAGAATATCTTTCCCACAGCTTTTTTATAAAAATCAGCTTTCATCCCTACAACCAACGTTGAAAAAGACATATTAGTTTGATGTGTTTTCCTTAAAACCAAAGCCCCCGTAGACAACTCTGCAGCCATCGCTAAAACGGCAAAATAGATAGATTTGAAAGGGTTTTTGTTAAACCAAGTGAGTTTTACTGTAGTAATACATCGTTCATTATTAAGATCATTTATTTTAACACCACAAATAAATGCAGAGGGTAACTTAAATTTTAAAAATCTATTGAATTGATTTGCTGATAAGTTCATGTAAATCTATTTGTAGTAGATAAGATACATAAATTAACTTGTAAAAACATGTGTGCGTGAATCTAAAAAGAAAGTGAGCCGAGAGTGACTTTGTAAGTAAAAACTATGGGTGACTATATTACCATCTATATCTCATTATTTGTTTCATCAAATTAGTTAATGAGATGTATACTCTTTAAATAGCGTTTCTAGATTTTTATTTTTGGTATTCATTTGTAAAATTCTTAACCCTTGTTCTTGGGCAAAATCAAAAATCAAAGAACGCTTATCTTCACCGCTATCAAAAACAAATTCCCATTGATTGTCATGGTAATTATTATAGGACTTTAAACCCCATATTTTTTCTACGAACTGAGTTTCAATTTTAAAATCAAATTCAACATCTATCACTTGTTCTTCTCCTGATTTTAATTCCGATAAGTTGGCATCTACCTTTAAGTTTCCTTTGTTGATAATAATAACTCTATCACAAACGGCTTCTACTTCTTGCATAATATGAGTAGAAAATAGTACTGTTTTATCTTTTCCCAATTCTTTGATTAAAGCTCTAATTTCTAAAATTTGATTGGGGTCTAATCCTGTAGTAGGTTCGTCTAAAATCAAAACCCGTGGATTGTGAATTAAAGCGGCACTCAACCCTACTCTTTGCTGATATCCTTTAGATAATTGATTTATTTTCTTGTGGCATTCAGGAGTTAAACCTGTTTTTTCAATCACGTTTTCTATCTGAGAGTTATCAACACCATGTACACTTGCAATAAATCTCAAATACTCTTTAACATACATATCCTTGTACAAAGGATTGTGCTCAGGTAAATATCCAATATTTTTATTTGTTTGTTTTTGATTAGATACAACTTTGTCTCCACACACAAACAACTCTCCTTTGGTAGGTAAAACATATCCTGTTAACATCTTTATTAAAGTAGATTTACCCGCTCCGTTAGGGCCTAAAAAACCAACAATTTCCCCCTTGCTAATCTCAAGATTAAGATGATTGACAGCTGTTTGATTTTTGTACTTTTTAGTTACGCTAACAACTTTAATAGACATTTTGTATTATTTTTTTGATTGATAAAGGTAATAATTCTACAAAATTCCATGTAAATATTCCAACGAATATTCAGTAATTTGCAAAGATGAAAAGCAAAAAAGTTTTCTACCAAAATATTGGTGTTAAAGGCTATAAGGAAACGTGGGATTACCAAGATCAATTGTTTCAAGAAATTATCCAAACAAAAATGGACAATCGAAAAAGTGGCTCCACCATCCAAACCAAAAGTCATTTTTTATTTGTAGAGCATCCTCACGTGTATACACTTGGCAAAAGTGGTGATATTTCTAATTTACTTTTGACAGAAAAACAATTAGAAGCGAAGGGAGCTACCTTCTATAAAAGTAACCGAGGTGGAGATGTTACCTATCATGGACCTGGTCAAATTGTAGGTTACCCTATTCTAGACTTAGATAACTTTTTTACGGATATCCATAAATACCTTCGTTTTTTAGAAGAAGCCATTATTCTTACCCTTGCTGAATACGGTATTAAATCCGAAAGAAGTAAAGGTGAAACGGGAGTTTGGTTAGATGCGGGTACTCCTTTTGCAAGAAAAATTTGCGCGATGGGTGTGCGCAGTAGTCGATGGGTTACTATGCATGGTTTTGCGTTAAACGTAAATGTAGATTTAGGTTATTTTGATAACATTATTCCATGTGGCATTAAAGGCAAAGCAGTAGCCTCTATGGAAGCTGAACTCGGAAAAAAAGTAGACTTAAAAGAGGTACAAGAAAAATTATTACGTCACTTAGGCAATCTTTTTGAATGGGAATTGGCTAGATAATTATCTAAATAATTCTAATTGTTCGTCGGGCAATAATTTAAAAGTTTGCCTATGGTAAACACAACTTCCTTTTTCTTTGATGCCATTCCTATGCTCTTTAGTGGGATATCCTTTGTTTTTTTTCCAATTGTAATGAGGAAATTCTAAATGAATTTTTTCCATATACAGATCTCGATATGTTTTAGCAAGTACAGATGCTGCTGCTATAGATAAATATTTACCATCCCCCTTAACAATCGTTTCACTAGGTACATCGTTGTAAGGTCTAAACTTATTTCCATCAACAATAATAAAGTTAGGTTTAACTTTTAACTGATCTAAGGAGCGATGCATAGCGGTGATAGATGCTTGTAAAATATTGATTTTGTCAATTTCTTGCTCATCAACAAAAGCTACCCCAAAAGCAATAGCTTCTTTTTCTATAATGGGTAAAAGAAATTTACGTTGTTTTTCTGTCAATTTTTTTGAATCGTTTAATAAAGGACAGGTAAAATTGCTAGGTAAAATAACAGCTGCTGCTACCACAGGGCCTGCTAAGCAACCTCTTCCCGCCTCATCTGTTCCAGCTTCTTTTTTTTTGCCAGAGAAATTAATTTTTAACGCCATGTTTTTAATTCAGTCACTCAATAATACTCAAACTAATTCGTTTAAAAAAATTACCTTTGCTCTGCAATTATTCAACATGAAAAAAAGTCTATTACTTATTGTTCTATTTAGCTCCTTTTGTACCATTTTTTCACAGGAAAAAGTAAAGGTAATTGAAGAAAATATTGTTACTGAAAATGAATCTAAGGATACAACAATACCTTTAGATAGTATTAGAAACCTTTACGGTGCTAGGTATGTAGATTATAAAACAATAACTTACGAGTACGACACCATACAAATTGACACCACCTTAACTATTGAGAAATATTTTAGACAAAATTATATACAAAAAGACGATTTTGAGTTGCTCGCTTTTGCCAATCCTGGACAAACGTATAACAAACTAGCCTATAGTTTTGTTAACAATCAACTGACACCTAAATTTGGAGTAACTGCTAAGCAATATAATTTTTATGAGGTTGATGATGTAGACTATTATCATGTGCCTACACCCACGACTATTCTGTTTTATAATTCTGGAATTGATGGTCAGGTGTTAAACAGTACGTTTACTACCAATTTTGGAAAATCTCAAAATTTTTCCATTGCCTATAAAGGGATGAGGTCTATTGGAGATTTTCAAAATTCTAGAGCTAGTCACGTAAATTTTAGGACTACCTATAGTTATTACAATCCTAAAAAAAGATATCAATTCAGAACTCACATAGTTTCTCAAGAAATAGATCATTTAGAAAACGGAGGAATCACAGATCAAGCTATTGCAGAATTTAGAGATGACAACGACCAAATAAGTGCGAGAGGTAGAATTAACGTCAACTTAAATGATTCAGAAAGCATCCTTAAATCGGTGAGATACTATTATGAACACGAATTACGATTACTAAATAGTAAAGATAGTTTAAAACAAAAATTAACAAATTTAAAAGTGGGTCATTCCATTAGTCATACTTTGAGTAAGTACAAATTCAACTCTAGTGATACACAGTATTTTATTGACAACCCTGATATATTTGGAACTGCTCTTAACACCACTACACGAGATAGAACAGAATTAAACAGTACTAAAAACAAATTGTATTTAAAATTTAATTCTCCTTGGATTCTGGGAGATTTTAAGATTTTTACTGCGTTCGAAAAAATTGATCAGCAGTATATCACTTCTAAAACTGTAGGTACAAGATTTGTCCCTAAGGAAAACGAAACTGACTATACTTCTTTTGGAGCCAGATGGAATAGCGAATACAAAGGAATATTTTTAAATGCATTTGCTGAACAACTTGTTACAGGTAATAATTTGGGAAGCAACCTCAACATTATCGCAGGTTTTAAGTTAAACAATGAAATTTCCGCAACTACAGGAATTCAGTTAAAATCTTCTGCTCCAAACAATATTAATAATTTTTATCAGTCTAACTTTAGCAATTTGAACTGGAACAATAACTTTAACAACGAAGTTTACAGAACTCTATATGGTCATCTTAAGACTCCGTGGTTTAAAGCTGATTTATTTCTTCATCAGATAGAAAACTACACCTATTTTAATAGTAGAAGCGTTTCTAGCCAATATAATCAAACCATAGATTATATAAAGTTAAAATTTAGCAATCAACTTAAATTAAAGAATTTCTATCTCAACAATACAGTAATGTTTCAGAAAGTTGGACAAGGAAATGAAGTTTTAAGAGTTCCAGAAATTGTAACTAGAAATACTTTTTACTATCAAAACTACCTTTTCAAAGGAGACCCTTTACTAGCACAAATCGGATTTACTTTTAAGTATTTTTCGAAATACTTAGCCAATAGCTTTAATCCTGTTTTAAATGAATTTTATCTCCAAAACAACACTAAAATTGGTGATTACCCTTCTTTTGATGTATTTGTAAATGGCGAAGTTAGACGTACAAGAATTTATTTTAAGGTAGAAAACATAACTGCTAGCTTTACAGGTAGAGATTATTTTGTAACCGAAAATCAACCTGCTAAAGATTTGACTATTAGATTAGGAGTTGTTTGGAATTTTTGGAACTAAACACTTTAAAAACATTACATTTGTAAATAAAAATTGCCGATAAATTAAATGAATCAAAATAATGATAATTTTATTTCAGAATGAAGGCAGCAATTATGCAACCCTACTTTTTTCCTTATGTAGGTTATTTCCAGCTTATTGATTCGGTAGACACTTTTATTATATATGAGTACGTTACTTTTCGAAAAAAATCGTGGATAACACGAAATAGAATTTTAGACAAAGGTAAAAATGAACCCGTTTTTATTAACATCCCTATTCAAAAACAAAGCTCAAACAAACTAATAAAAGATGTTGACATTGACTACAGTATAGATTGGAAAAAAAAACTATTGAATATTATATTTTTCAACTACAAGAAAGCGAAACATTTTGACGAAATATATTCTTTCATAGAAAAATTACTTGACGAAGATGTTAAGGACCTCCATACTTTTAATGCTAAAAAAATTATCCAAATTTGTAATTTGTTAAATATCAAAACTAAAATCATATTCGATAATTCACATACCTCTTCTATTGAAGAAGAGATTCAACCTGAGTTTTTAGCAAAAAATGAAAACACAATGTCTGAAAGGGTTGTTAAATTATGTGAGAAGCATTTTGCCAACACTTATATAAATCCAGTTGGCGGACAAGAATTGTATTACAAAGATTACTTCAAAGAAAAAAACCTCAATTTATTTTTCGTAGATACTGGTAAAGTAGAATACCCACAATTTACAGAACCTCATACTCCATATTTATCAATCATAGATATGTTGATGCACAAGGGGATTGATGGCACAAAACAAATGATTAAAAGTTATAAACTCATCTAAAAATGACTGAATCGGCATTAAAAAAATCTGTCAATCAATTTATTAGTGAAAAAACCAGTTATTTTAAACAATGGATGTTTGACGAGCCTCTATTAATTGGTAAACAGCACCATAAAGACTTAAAAAGGCTTCAGAAAATAATGCATTCTCTGATTGTTGAATTCATAACATCTTACGAAAAGTACAAATACTTAATGCCTGTTGATAGTAAAACTGAAAGTATTATTACTAAGTTTAATACCAAACCCTATAGAGTCGGTACCTATAGGACAGATTTTGTTTTTGACAAAAACAATCAAGTTAAATTAATTGAAATCACCTGTAGATTTGCATTTAACGGTATATTCTCTGCGGCCTTAATGAACAAAGCCGCAGACGATTACAGGCAAAATCACATTCCTAATTTGAAAACAGAAAATATATATGACAATATATACAAGCACATATTATCTTACATAGGAAATAGCAAATCTATTTACATATTGAAGGGCGATGATATTAGGAATGAATCTAAAATTTACGTTGATATTTTTAAAAGAATGAAATACGAAGTTGTAGAAGTTAATTACAAAGATTTAGAAAACAACCTCTATTTAATGAAAGACAGCTTAGTAATAAGTGAACTTTCTTTTGACGAAATTCATTCATTTTCAGATGATTTAATCACTCAACTAGTATCCTTAAACATTATTAATGATTTTAGAACTGTCTTTTTAGTTCACGATAAAAGATTCTTTTCTGTTTTAGGTAAAGAAATATTGTTGGATAATACGCTAAATAAAGAAGATGTCAACTTTTTTAAGAAATACTATATTCCATCAATTAATGCTGATGAAAATGTTGAAGTATGGAAACGAGCTAAGTTTGAAAAAGACAAATGGATTTTAAAACACAGAGCTCTTGGTAAAAGTCAAGAAATTTATGCAGGAATTGTAACAGACGAAAAAATATGGTACAACCTTTTTGACAAATCTGATTTGAAAGATATGGTTTTACAAGAATGGATTCCTCAAAAAACTATTGAAGGAAGTATTGGAGAAAAGAAATACAAGGATTATATAACCGGTACCTTGTTGTTTTTTGACGATAATTATTACGGTCATGGAGAATTTAGAACTTCTTCATTTCCCGTCACTAATAAAGTAGATCATAGAAAAGCTGTACATCTTATTTTATCAGATGAAGACAATACTGAAATTAATCAGTTTAAAAATTATATTCAATAGTAACCTAAAAAAATAGACTCATATAGGCTAAGCCTTAGTAGTTTATTCTACGTAGAATCAAAAAACTTATTTATGACTCATCAAAAAATAATCCAGGCCAATTACATAGATTGTAGATCTTACAAAAACTTAAAAGATTTATCTGTTAAAATCTCTCAAGACCTAGAAAATGTAGGTTACGTAATTGTAAAAGATTTTTATATTGATGTTAATAATATAGAAGAATCTAAGCAAAAATATTTGGAAATATCTGAGTTGATTGGTAAACCTGTTGGTCACGATGCCAACAATAAAATAATCTGGGATATAAAATCTAATCCTGAATCAGTTAGCTTTATTAAAACGTATTCAGAACATAGTCATGAAGCCGAACTACATACTGACAGCCAGTACAGTAGTTATCCCGAAGATTTTTTTGGTCTACTTACTCTAAAAAAAGCAAACTGTGGTGGTGGAGTATCATATCTACTAACCCTTAAAGATGTACTAGATGACCTGAGATCTTTAGAGAATGGTTTTGAAATAGAAAAAACGCTGAGAACCACTAATTTTCCCTTCATTGTTCCTAATGTATTTAAGAAAACAAAAAATGAAGGACATGAGTTTAATTACGGTCCTATCCTGAGAGATAATGAAATTAGATTTAGAATAGACACCTTTGAAAAAGCTATCATACAAAGAAGTGATTTATGTAATAATGAACAAATCAGCGCATATAAAGTGTTAAAAGAAATAATTCTTAACAACTCTAAAACCTTAAATCTTTACTTGGAACCTAAGGATCTGATATACATTAACAACAAAACTATGTTACACGGTAGAGGAGAATTTACAGACAATGATCGTCATCTTTTAAGAATACGAATGAACAAGTTCTCTTATAGTTCTTAATTATTTATTACCAGTTGATGAATATTCAATTTCACTCCTATATCTAGTAATATTGGCGTAAAATTTCCATTGAGAACGGGTCTAACTTGTCCTGCGTTGGCTATCAAACTCCATCGCTGATTTATTTTTTTGTCTATCCCAAAACTGTATTGATAAGCTAAGCCACTTCCTAGATTGATTCCTCCTCCGCCTCCAGCTCCAATCCATATTTTTGCATTTAAACCCATGTTATTTTTGGAAAAAAAAGTTTGTTTTAACCCTAACCATCCCTCTGCATAAGCTCCATAACTTCCTTGGTATGCCCAAACTGTAGCTGCTAGTAAACTCGTTTTTTTATATACTTTCTTGCTAAGTTCAAATCCTATCAAATTAAAAATTGCATCGTAATTTCTATCATTTTTATCTAATTCCAAATCGTCTAAAAAATAAGATCGGTTAAAAACAGAAAAGTTAAAACCCTCTTCTTTGAACTCATCAGCGACCACAACTTCCTTCAAATTACTAGAGCTATTTCTATACATTTTAAAAGTTTTGCCTAGAGAAACATCCAAATGATTCGATTTAAAATTACCATTGGGAGCGTAAGTATTCCCTCCACTAACTTCTAAATAATAGTCTTTTAATTTAAACGCCAAGCCTGCCTGTATCTGGGTAGCTAGTCCACCCCCAAAATCTACATCACCTCCGCCAGCTCCACCAGCCAATGCACTAGCGTTGAGATATAGCCAGTGAGTAATTGGTACTTGATACCCTAACCCAGATAATAGCATCATAAAACCATCAACTCCTCCTGTAAAAGCTCCACCTAATTTTAAAACACCAAAAACAGATTTTTTTTGATGAGTCTTTAAAGTTAGGCCTACCAATGAAATCACGCTAGGATTTCCTGTATTATCAGGTCTCAAAGGTCCTTTTCTAAAGTTGAATAAATTCAGTGATGAAGCAGACAACTCCATGTTACTAAAATACGAGTTACTTGAATAGTTAGATTGGCTATCGTTCAGCTCACTCACAAAATAAGTATTCGTTTTTATCACAGCTCCAATATTTACATTGAAACTGTTGATAGCCCCACTAGGAAAAGTAATACCCGAAACTCCCGTTCTCAAAGCTATGTTTTTAGAGAGATCTATTTGAAAGTCTAAATGTGGTCTTATCATTAAACCACCTCCATCTGGAGCACCACTACCTCCACCTCCACCTAAGTAAAGTCCTAAATCATACGAAAACCAATCTTTATATATACTTTTTTGAATTCCAGTCGATACTCCAAACACAATAAAACCCGACCTAATACCTGTTAAAGCAGAGTATGCATTAACCCCAAAGTATACTGATTTAAATTTAGGTATCAAGCCAAAAACCTCATAGCCATGTCCCAAAAAACCAATATCTGGTTCGTTATGCATATTGATAAATTCCCCTGAAATTCTAACCCTTGAAGGTAATTTTTCTATCTCAAATATATTTTGTGCATTCGCTAGTGAAGTGAGTAATAATAGTAACAAATAATAATTCCTCATTTTACTCTCTATTTTTAGAATCCATTAGTAGCGTAACAGGGCCATCGTTTATTAATTCAACTTGCATATTTGCTCCAAATTCTCCCGATTGAATTTCTTTACCTAGATAAAACGATAACCTCTCTTTAAACAATTCGTACAAAGGAATAGCCACCTCTGATTTGGCAGCTTTTACGTAACTAGGTCTATTTCCTTTTTTTATTTGTGCATGTAAAGTAAACTGGCTTACCACCAAAACATCTCCAACAATGTCTTGTACAGAAAGATTCATCTTACCTTCATCATCTTGAAAAATTCTAAGCTTAACCATTTTTTGACATAACCAATCAATGTCTTCTTCGGTATCTCCCAAAACTATGCCTACCAGTAATAGCAAACCTTTAGAAATACTAGCTACCTGCTTGTTACTAATTGTTACAGAGGCTTTATTTACTTTTTGAACAACTACCCTCATCTATTTATAATTGTCTTGTCTATAATGTTCCTCTTCTTCTTTTAACAATTGTAGATAGCTTTCGTATCTCGTTTCTGAAATCTTACCCGAAGCTAAAGCTTCTTTTACAGCACATTTAGGTTCATCTACGTGTGTGCAATTGTTAAACTTACATTCGGACTTTAGTTTAAACAACTCTGGAAAGTAGTCGGTTACTTGATACTTATCAAAATCTACAACGCCAAAACCTCTGATTCCTGGAGTATCTATAATATAACCCCCAAAAGATAGAGGGTGCATTTCTGCAAAAGTTGTAGTATGTTGCCCTTGCTGATGTTGTTCGGAAATCTCTTTTGTTTTTAAATTTAATGAAGGTTCCAAAGCATTCACTAAAGTGGACTTACCTACTCCTGAATGACCAGCAAATAGGCTTACCTTGTCTTTCATTAACTCCTTTACAAAATCTAAATTAGTCTGCTGTTTCGCTGAAATATCTATGCATTGGTAACCTATATTGGTATAAATATATTTGAAAGCTTCTCTGTACTCGTCCATTTCCTCATCATGAGTGTCAATTTTATTGAACAACAATATGGACTTGATACTGTAAGCTTCCGCAGTTGCTAAAAAGCGATCTATGAATGTGGTTGACGTTTCAGGATTGTGCAGTGTTACTACCAAAAAAGCAATATCAATGTTAGAAGCTATAATGTGCGTTTGTTTAGAAAGATTAACCGACTTACGGACAATTACGTTTTTTCTATCTTCAATTTCTCTAACGACACCTGTATCCTTGTTGGGCTCTAAGTCAAAAACCACAACATCACCCACCGCTAAAGGATTGGTACTTTTGATTCCCTTCATTCTAAATTTCCCAGGAATTCTACACTGGTAAATTTCTCCTTCTTCGGTTCTTACTGAATACCAACTCCCTGTAGATTTTATAACAACTCCATTCATATGGTAAAAATAGTTTATCGCGATTGTTTATACTAAAGTAAGCCACAAAAAAAAGAGAAACAGTTAAAACTGTTTCTCTTTTTATCTATATCAGGTTGTATTTCTAATTATTTAGATGTTACAATTGCTTCTTGTTTGTTGATAGACTCCTGGTGAATTGCTTTGAATACTGCTTCTACAAAATCTTCACTTAATCCAGATTTGCTACCTGTAGCTACCATCGTTTTTAAAATTTCTCCCCAACGACTATCTTGTAATACTGATATATTTTGAGCTTTTTTAACTTCCCCAATCTGTTCAGCAACTTTCATTCGCTCTGCCAACGTATCAATAATATGATTATCGATTACATCAATCTCTGCTCTTAATTCCTCTAATTTATTTAGTGCTTCTCCTTCTGCTTTGGGTTTACGAACTTTTAAATCGTTCATAATTTCTACCAAACGATCCGGAGTAATTTGCTGTGCAGCATCAGACCAAGCATCATCTGGAGTGATGTGAGTCTCAATCATCAATCCTTCGAAATTTAAATCTAAAGCAATTTGAGAAATTTCTTGGATTCCTGTTCTATTTCCACAAATGTGAGAAGGGTCGTTGATAATTGGCAAGTCTGGGAATTGACGTTTTAATTCAATTGGTAACTGCCATTGAGGTACGTTTCTGTAACGAGTTTTCTTATAAGAAGAAAAACCTCTATGGATAACTCCTAAATTCTTAATATTTGCTTTGTACAAACGTTCAACTCCTCCTAACCACAAAGCTAAATCTGGGTTGATTGGATTTTTAATTAAAACAATTTTATCTGTTCCTTCTAGAGCATCTGCCACTTCTTGAACCGCAAATGGGTTTACGGTGGTACGAGCTCCTAACCATAAAATATCAACATCAGCCTCTAAAGCTAATTTTACGTGAGCTACATTAGCAACCTCTACTGCTGTTAATAAACCTGTTTGTTCTTTAACTTTCTTTAACCATGGCAAAGCTACAGCACCAACACCTTCAAAACCTCCTGGTCTTGTTCTTGGTTTCCATACACCTGCTCTAAAAACTGTAGCATCTGTATTTTTTAGCTCATGTGCTATTTTTAATACTTGCTCTTCAGTTTCTGCACTACATGGTCCAGCAATTACTAACGGATGATCTAAATTCATATCATCCAACCACTTTCTAAATTCTTTGTTATTTTCCATCTTAGTAATTATATACTTTTTATTTTTGAATTCCTTTTAATACGTCTTTAATATGGTTTGTCTCTTTCATAGATCGACGCAAACCTGCACTATTTTCTTCTGTTATTAAATTCTTAAACGTTATCAAATTATCAATATACTCGTTTAAAGAAGTTAAAATATTCTCTTTATTCTCTATAAAAATTGGAGACCACATATTGGGAGAACTTTTTGCTAATCTTACAGTAGATTCAAAACCAGAACCTGCCATATCAAAAATATTCTTCTCATTTTTTTCTATCTCCAATACTGTTTTCCCTAACATAAATGAGCTTATATGTGATAGATGAGACACATAAGCAATATGCTTGTCATGCTCCTTACTATCCATAAAAATAGTTCTCATTTGCAAAGCTTCAAATATCTCCAAAACTTTGGCAATAGCAATTTTACTACTCAGATGTTGATCGCAAATAATATTAACTTTATGATCGAACAAGTTGTACACTGCTGCTTCTGGCCCAGAGTGCTCTGTACCGGCTATGGGATGAACGGCCACAAAATTAGTCCTTTTTTCGTGATTTTCAACTGTTTTACATAGTTTCTCTTTGGTAGAGCCCATATCAAACACTATTGCATCATCTTTTATAAAATTTAACACCTCAATAGCCAGTTTTGACAAGTGATTTACCGGTACGGCCAATACCACAATATCACTCTCTCTTACTTCATCGATATCAATAATACAGTCAATAATACCCAATTCCAAAGCCTTTTGGGCGTGCTGAAGGTTTGCATCTATACCATTAACAGTGCAATGCAAGCGTTTTTTTAGCTCTAAAGCTAAAGAACCTCCTATCAAACCCAAACCTATAACTGTAACCAACATAAATTACGATTGAACTCTTTTTAAAACCTCTTTTAAATTTTCTTCTGAAACGCAAAGTGATAGTCTTATATACCCCTCACCGTTACTACCAAATATAGTTCCGGGAGTAATAAATACGTTTTTATCATACAACAATCTATCTGTCATTTGCTCCGAACTTATTTCCTTAGGTAACTTTGCCCAAACAAACATTCCAACATGACTTTGATCGTAGACGCAATTTAAACTGTCTAATATTTTATATACTAGCTCTCTTCTTCTTTTGTAATGACTGTTTACATTGGCAAACCAATCTTTAGACAATTTTAAAGCTTCTATAGCTCCTTTCTGAATTCCTAAAAACATTCCAGAATCCATATTGCTTTTTACCTTTAAAATTTCCTTTAAATAGTCCGAAGCACCTACGAACATTCCAACTCTCCAACCTGCCATGTTGAAACTCTTACTCATGGAATTTAGCTCCAAAGCCACTTCTTTAGCTCCCTTGTAGTTCAGGATACTTTGCGGAGCATTATTTAATATAAAACTGTACGGATTATCGTTTACTAGAAGAATTTTATGCCTTTTCGCAAAAGTAATCAAATCATTATACATTTTATCTTTAGCCGACGCTCCTGTGGGCATATGTGGGTAATTGACCCACATTATTTTAACTTTAGACAAATCTAAATTTTCTAGCGCTTTAAAATCTGGCTGCCAATCATTACTTTCTAACAAGTCGTAAAATACGGGTTCCGCTCCTACTAGTTTTGTCACGGAAGTATATGTTGGATAACCTGGATTTGGAATTAAGACCTGATCTCCTTTATTTAAAAAGGCCATAGAGACATGCATAATTCCTTCTTTAGACCCCATTAAAGGTAAAATTTCAGAATCTGCATCTAGATTTACATCAAAATGTGATTGGTAAAAAGAACCCATGGCTTGTCTCAATTCAGGAATTCCCTGATAACCTTGATAGGCATGAGCCATATTTTTGTCCAATGTGTTAGCAAGTGCCTTTTTTACAGCAGTATCAGGATCTAAATCAGGACTACCAATCCCTAGACTTATGATTGGTTTTCCTTGAGCTTTAAGATTAGCGACTTCTCTCAATTTTTTTGAGAAATAATATTCTTTTACCTCCTTTAATCTATCTGCAGTTGAAACAATCATTATTTATTGTCTTTATATTCTCCTAAAATTTTTAAACTAGACACTTTATGCCTTATATCTACCATCGCATTTTTATACTCTTGATAATCATCAAAAATTAAATCAGCAAAAAAGGCATATTCCCAAGGTCTATCGATAATGGGCAAAGATTGAATTTTAGATAAATTGACCTTGTGGTCGGCAAGTACCATTAGTACTTCTCCCAAACTTCCACTCTTATCTTTTAACACAAATTTTAGTGATGCTTTAGTTGCCTTTGTGTTTAACGATTTTTCTTTGCGCTGAACGATGACAAAGCGGGTATAGTTTTTTTTGATGGTTTGTATCTGCTCTGCAACCAAATTCAATTCATAAATTTCAGCTGCTCTGTTACTCGCTATCGCACCTATCTTTTTTAGCTGATTCTCTTGAATTCTTTTAGCAACATCAGCAGTATCAACATCTTCTATTAACTTTATGTGCGGGTAATCTTTGAAAAAACTTCTACACTGCAACAAGGCCATAGGGTGTGAATGTACTTTTTTGATATCTTCAATCCCCTGTCCGTTCAAAGCCATTAAATTCTGATGAATTTCCAAATAATATTCACCTACAATAGTCAGATCTGATTCGTCAATCAATGTGTAATTTGGAATGATAGCTCCAGCAATAGAATTTTCTATAGCCATTACTGCATAATCTGCTTGACCACTGAGAATAACATCTGGCATTTCAGCAAAAGTCATACATTCGACCAATTCTATATCAGAACCGAAATAATTTTCTGCTACTATGTGATGGAACGATCCTTTAATTCCCTGAATGGCTATTTTCATAATTTTTACGACAAAAAAAAGCCTCGATATGATCGAGACTTTTTTTTATGCTTTATATTTTTATTAACACAAGAAAAGTCTCTCTTTCTTAAAAAAGAAAAAGAAATAAAATCCATAAGTGTTAAATAATTTCATATATCGTTTTATAACGTACAACAAATGTATTATTTTTTTTTGTTTTGACAATTTTTTTTTAAAACAAAAAAAAGAGACAACGAAAGTTGTCTCTTTTGAGCCGATAATAGGACTCGAACCTACGACCTGCTGATTACAAATCAGCTGCTCTAGCCAGCTGAGCTATATCGGCGTTGCGGGTGCAAATATAGGCACATATTGTAATTACGCAAAACTTTTTTTATGTTTTTTTAGGCACTGTACAAAGCATAAAAAAACCTCATTGATAATGAGGTTTTTAACTCCTATTTGTTGAATAGTTTTTTGAAAAAGCTTTTTTTATTTTCTCCACTTGGATATCCGTAGCCACCATATCCGTAGCCATACCCCCTGCTGTAATCCACACCATTGATTAATAAGGCCATATTTGGTAAACGTTTTTCTTGATATAGTCTTTCTGGTACTTCAAGCATTCTTTTGTCTAAATAATTAGCTCTAGATACATATAAAAACATATCTGCATATTTGCTTAGCATTAAAGTATCTGTTACCAAATTAACTGGAGCAGTATCCACAACAATGTAGTCAAAATCATTTTTTAGCTCCTCAAACATTTGTCCAATTTTGGGATTTAAAAGTAATTCGGCAGGATTAGGAGGTACAATACCTGAACTTAATAAATATAGGTTGTCAAAGCCTGCTAAAGGTTTAATGACCTCTTCAAGGGTAATCTCCGAATCAATTAAGTAGTTCGTTATTCCGTTTCTATTGGGTAACCCTAAGTATTGTGTTATTTTTGGAGCCCTCAAATCCATTCCTGCTAACAACACTTTTTTTCCTGTTAAGGCCAAAGAAGCGGCTACATTTACCGAAACAAAGGACTTTCCTTCTCCAGAAATAGTAGATGTTACAAAGATAGTTTTAGATGTTGAATTTACGGAACTCAGTATAAAATCTAAATTGGTTCTCAATAATCTAAATGCTTCCGCAGTGCTCGTTCTACTTCCTTTTTTTATGATGACTTTTTCTTCGGTTTTGTCTAAAGGAATGTCTCCTACCAAGGGCAACGAAATTAAATCTTGTAAATCATTTTTATTGTGAAATTTGTTATCTAATAATTCCTTGATATAAATGATTCCAAACGGTATCACAAAGCCTATGATTAGCCCGAATAATGCTATTAATGCTTTTCTTGGTGCAATAGGGTCTTTTAGAGAATATGCCCTGTCTATAACTTTAGAGTTCGAAAGAGTGACAGCCATAGATATCTCATTTTCTTCTTTCTTCTGCAAGAGATAAGAGTATAATTCTGCTATAATAGTTTGCCTTCTTAATATTGTTCTATATTCCCTAGCTTGTTTTGGAAGAGAAGAAATTCTATCTTGAAACTCTTTTTCTACAGAGTTGAGCGATATAATAGATATTTCAAGTTGTCTTTTTATGTTTTTTAGTGATTCTTCTATGTTTTTAATCAGACCAGATAATTCTATATTTAGATTCCTAACTACTGGATTACTCATAGAAGAGGCTCTAAGTAATCTGTTTCTTTCAAATAATAAAGCATTATACCTAGAAACGTCAAGATTTAACTGAGGATACTCTTCACTTCCTATATTTGTTGGCAGCAAGTTAAAGTCTGTTTTTTGACTATCAATATCCTCCAGCATGAATTCAGTTAACCTCAATTTAGTTTCTTTTTTAAAAATCTCCAATTCATTTTGAGACTTAGCATTGACAAAAATGCTTGATTGCGCTCCTATATCAGTTATTTGCTTGTCTGTCTTGTATATTTCTTCTAACTTATCAACTTCATCCAACTCCGTCTTAATCACCTCCAAACGTTGATCTATAAAGTCACTCGTCTTTTTACCTACAAGATTTTTATCCTCAACAGACATTTGATTGTATAGATTTACGAGTGTATTTAAGATTAACTGTGCTTTTTCTTTTACGGGATGATTTAACGTAATTTTGATAATACTAGAGTTTTCGGCAGAAGTAACAATCAAACTTGTTTTTAACGCTTCTATTACGTTACTGTTCTTAAAATATACTTGATAATTATTATCTAAGGAACTATTATATTTTTCGTTGGGCGTAAATATAATTTGATGTTTTCCCAATCTTAGTTTTTCACCAAACCTCTTTTTAGAAACCTCCTCCTCACTCCCTGCTATTGAATACTCAAAACTGACATTATCAATAATTTTCAAATTCAGCATAGTATCCAACTCGTAAAAACTTTCTTTATCAGATATTACTTGATAATTTATTGGTCTATTGTTAAAAACTTCTATGTTCTTTAATCCTACTTTTTGATAAATTTCAAAATTCAGTCCTATTTTTTTTACACAAGCTTCCGATAAAGTTCTAGATTTTAATATTTCTATTTCATCGATTACATTATTCCCCCCCCCTAATCCAAACGATGTTAAATCTTGAAAAGCCATCAATTCGGAAGAAGACTTTCCATCTTCTTTAACCTGTATTGATGCTTGAGTTTGAAAAATGTTGAGTTGCTTTTTTGCATAAACCACAGCGATTGATGCGCAAATAAAAACAGATAAAACAAACCATTTCCAGTTTGTTAGATACTTTTCTATTTCTGCTCTTATATTTGAAGAGTCATTATTGACATTAAACTCGTTATTGTTGTACATCTTTGACATTGTTCTTATCTCGTTAAAATAGAAATTATTGTAATCAACAAACCTGTTGCTGATATAATGTAGGAAGCTGTTGGTGAACTTGCTGATGCGTTGACCTTCGGTTTATTTGGTGGTACATATATTACATCGTTTTGCTTTAAAAAATATGCCGGAGAATTTATCAACTCTTTGGTTCTTAAACTAATGTCATAATACTTCAATTCACCATTCTCCTCTCTAATTAGCTTAATATCTTTTCTCTTTCCATGAATGGTTAGGTCACCTGCTAAGCCTATTGCTTGCAAAATTGAAATCTTTTCTCTGTTGAACCTATATTCACCTGGCCTATTTACTTCACCTAGTATTGAAATTCTAAAATTTACCAACTGAACATTTGCTTTTACATCTGGCAAAAACGGTTTGAGTTGTTCCTCCAAGTATTTTTCTAAGCCAATTCTCGTCTTCCCTTCTATTTTTATTTTACCCAGCTGAGGAAAACTTATATTACCATTGGCATCTACCAAGTAGGATTGCTGTTGTTGACCTCCACCAGCACTTATTCCTTGAGTATTGAAAGAAGTTACATATAAATTAAAAGGTCTAGCAGCTTCTGGGTTTATAGAAGATATATTTATTGTTATTCTATCGTCTATTTTGAATGTTGGAGATTCAAAATCTACCATTTTGACATCTTTTACGAGTCCATCAGGTGATTTCAAATCCTGTAAATAAATTATATCCTTTCTTGATGCACAAGAGAATAGCAAAAGCATTAAAATACTTGAGAACAATAGTTTTTTTATTATAGTCATTTTAGTTTTTATCAAGATTTTCAAATATAGAATTATTCGATATAAATTCAGGAACAATATTTTTAATTTTTGATACTACTTCGTGTTGATTATTTGGGTGATTTATTACAATCAATTCATTTATATCTCTGACTTTTTCATCCAATAGAGTACTATCTTGTTTGCGTACCATTATTTTGTTGTGGTGAGTTGGTATTGAATTCTCACCATCATTCAACAATTCTTCGTAAAGTTTTTCACCAGGCCTCAACCCCGTTATCTCAATATCGATGTCTTCCGGATAATTTAACCCCGATAATTTGATCATTCTTTTGGCCAAATCTAATATTTTAACCGACTGACCCATGTCGAATATATATATTTCGCCGCCGTTTCCCATACATCCAGCCTCTATAACCAATTGACAAGCTTCAGGTATAGTCATAAAGTACCTAGTAATTTCGGGATGGGTTAAAGTAATTGGCCCACCTTCTGATATTTGCTTTTTAAATAGTGGAATAACTGAACCATTTGACCCTAAAACATTTCCAAATCGGGTAGTAATAAATTTAGTAACGGTTTGCTCTCTGTTTTTTGAACTTATATAGAGTTCAGCAACCCTTTTAGTAGCTCCCATTACATTGGTTGGATTAACTGCTTTATCTGTGGAAACCATTACAAACTTTTCTATTCCGTATTTGCAAGATAAATCGGCTATATTTTTCGTTCCAACAATATTAATTTTTACTGCCTCGTACGGATTTGCCTCCATTAACGGTACGTGTTTGTAGGCTGCTGCGTGAAAAACAAGATTAGGTTTGTGAGTATTAAATATAAAATCCATCATATTCAAATCCCTAACATCAGATACATAACATCTTAGTTTTGTACTAATTATTTTCCTTGACAAATCTTGCTCAATATCATAAAGAGAAGATTCCGACTGATCAATTAAAATTAACTCCTCGCATTTGTAGAGGGAAAGTTGACGAACTATTTCAGATCCTATAGAGCCTGCAGCTCCCGTTATTATAATTTTTTTATTGGCTACTTCTTTATAAATCTCTGGATTATTTAACTCAATAGGAACTCTATTTAGCAAATCATCAATATTAATTTGTTTTATTTGATTCAACTGCAAATCTCCTCCCACCCACTTATATACAGGTGGTACAATTTTTATTTTGACAGATAAATTCAAAAATTTATCAGATATTGATAACAGCTTTTGTTGAGGAATATTTTTAATAGCAATTATAACCTCGTTGATATTATGCTCGTCTACGTATCTTTTGTCTATAGATTCTAAAGAAACTACATTTATTCTGTCAATTTTAGAACCTTGTTTTTTTATGTCATCGTCTACAAAACATCGTACTTTAATTCCTCTATCACTACTCTTTTGCAAAGTAGAATACACAATGGTTCCCATTTCACCTGCTCCGTAGATAACAACATTAGATCTCGTTACTTTTAAGGACTTATTTATGATTGATTTGAATACAAATTTGAACAAATATCTACTGGTTATCAAAGTTATTATATTCAATAAGAACAAAATAGTGATATTTGACATGGACAGTATATATCGCGGACAATAGAAACCTGTTTTGTTAATATAATTTAAGGTCAGTAAAATAAAAGTTAATAAAGAAACGCTTGAGTATATTGTAATTGTATCCCTGAGACCTGTATGTCTTATCACCCCCTTGTATGACCCCATCACTAAAAAGCTAAATAGAGATACAACTACAACGTAAGGTAGTTGTATAAAAGGCTTCATCAAGTCAAAATCAACAGAAAATTCATTTAAAATAAAATACGATAGAATGAAATTGATTGTTACTAAAGTAGTATCAATTAGTAAAACCAAAGATCTTGGTATGTTTTGGCTTATTAATTCTAATAAGTATTTTTTCATAATCGCAAATATATAACATCCTTTGAACTTTAACCTTTGTTTAAAATAATCTGTTCGGAAATTTATTTTGGAATTTTTTATTTTTCAAACAAACTACCTTAAACACTACGTTTACTAATAAATAGGATAACGTAAAACTAGTTAACATTTTTGCGGAACTTAATAAATCTCCTCTCATTAAGTAAAACTCATAACCTAACATCACTAGGTAAATGGCTTTAAGCTGATATTTGACATTTACTATCAAATTAATTTTATCAAGAACAACATTTAAAAAAGCGAGCAAAAATAAAAAAAGAAAAACCCCAAAATAACCAAAATTAATATAACCTTCACCAACTAGAGGCATAGACACATTTAGAAAGCTATAATCTGTTTTTTCACCAATTATGTGACCACTCCCATTATTAGAAACTCCGTTAATTTCTCTCATAAAAAACAATACCGAACCTTTTAGTTGCTGACCCCAGCTTATATAATTTTCTTTAATAAGAAATATAAAATTTTGGAAAGCATCGAAATGTGCTGTGTTAAACAAATCATAGTTTAGAGTTAAAACTGCTTCGTTCCAGTGTCTTAAATTATTTAATAGTGGGAAAAGTACCAGTACACCACCAATAAAAAGTAATACATATCTAAGTTTGTCCTTTAGTACAGGGAAGAAAGTCAACAACACAGGAATATAAATTACTCCCATTAAACCTCTAGATAGGCTCGTTGGAAAAGAAACTATTAGCAACAAAAACAATAGAATTATTCTTTTCTTGAAGTTATTAGACGATAGTGAATAGAACAAAAAGATAAAAAAAGGTATTTGCCTTACAACTAAAACAAGTGCATAACCAATATAACCCCAGTTAGTATTTTCTTTCAATTTAAATTCGAAAGGCCTAAAAATCAATAGCCTAAAGTTAAATTTAATTAAGTAAAAATATACTGCAATTGCTATTAGTGATAGAATATAGAAGTATTTGAAAGGGATTCCAATCAAAGCATTAGACGATTCTTGGGCTCCAAAATTTTCCACATTAACTTTTGAGGTTAAAAACACATAAACAAAAAGGTAATAAACTTGCGAACATAGAATTATTAAAGCGGATTTAAGATAGAGGCTATCAGTAATTACAAAATCAGTATAGAATACAGTATTTGTTTTATACTGAATTAATGGCGCTACAAAACAAAAAAAATAATTAAATAAAAAGATTGAAATATTTAAACTTATTTTTTTGCTCTTACCCATTTTAAAAATTCCGTAAATAGACGTTAATCCAACCATCAGAAAAGTTGAAACAATAGCCATATTGTATCTATCACCAAAAGGAAAAAAAGCGTACAATAACGATACTAATATCATTATAAAAAAAAATAGGTTCTCAGTATTTTTTAATCTAATTGACAAATTCATTTCTTTTTAAATCAATATAATAATGGTATGATAAAAATGAATAGACCAATCTGCTTACCACAAGTGAAACTGCAGCCCCAATATAGCCATATATGGGCAACAATATCAAAATTGAAATAACCATCATGAGTGTTGATATTAGCGTAATGTTTCTATATAATTTATCTTTCTGAAACACAAGTATCCCATTTACGCCGTAAATAGATATAATAGACATTAAAAAAGGTATTGCTGACATTAGTTTTATGACTAGAGTAATGTTTTGATACTCCTTTATTGAATGTTTATTTAGCCAAACGGTAACAATCCACTCACTCATAAAAAACATAATTAATGAAAACCCTGTACCTACAACAATCATTAAGGTTCTTACCAAACTAAAGGCTGTTCTGTTTCTATTTACTATTGGATAGAAAGCTTTGGTTAAAATAGCATTAATAGTGGTAAACATATTTGTTAACTTCAAACCTATTTGAACAAAAGTAACATCAGAAGGTAGACCAAACATCCCCACTAAAAAAACAATAATATTATTATAGATAGATGGAAGTAGTAAGTTTATAAATGAATCAATGTTATTTTTCAAATAATTTAAAACTTTAATAGGATGCAAAGCATATAATTTTATTTTATAAACACGTAATACGTAGACAAATCCGAAGAAATTAATAACAATCAAAGAAATAGCTTCGAACAAAGGCACATAGTAAAGTGGTGTCTCATTACTAAGTAGCAGAGACAATAGTATCGCAAAACTTAATGTGGATAATAAACTAAGTATCAAATAAACAATCATTTTCTCTAATCCCAAAAAAAACCATCTGAGTGAAAAGAAATGTCCTAGTAAAATAAAAGAACTAAAAACATAAACTTTCTTGTGAGGGTCAAATTTTGGAACCAAAATTAAAATTAAAACAATGATTAGATACGAAAAAACAAATAGATAAAATCTTACATTAATCACTTCGTTGAAAAGTTTGGATATCATAGATTTATCTTCATCAGCCTTCGCCAAATCCCTAACTGTTGATAAATTAAAGCCATAATTCAAGACATTGGTAAAAAACAAAACGAGTGATATCCCAAAGGCATATACACCATAATTGTCAATACCTATTTTTGTTAATAAAAAAGGGACCACCCAAATTGTAAATATTAGTTCTAATCCTTTTATTGAAAAAAGCGATAATGTGTTCGTTACAAATTTCTGTTTTAGCATCGAGTTAGTTGATCTTTTTTTTTTCTAAGAAAACAAAAACACCAATATAAAGTGATATAAAAACTACGGTGATTAATCCCATGACTATTAATTGATTTACAAATTCTAAATGACAAAATTGAAAAATAATTAGGCTCACAATAGATTGAACTAAGGCATACAATAGAGATACTTGAATATGAGAGAGAGATGTTCTGTCTACCAACTTTTGATAAATGTGATGTCTATGAGGTTCTCCTATATTCTCCTTTATCACAAATAATCTGTAAAAAACTGTCAGGGTACTATCAGCTCCGTAAACAATCATAAACATCAAAAAAATAGGTGAATTTTGTTCATAAATCATAAAAAGTCCTGTAAAAAAAACCATCATAGCTAAGGATATACTCCCTATGTCTCCAGCAAAAAATCTCGCTTTTTTTCTAAAATTATAAAAACCGAAAACAATAATTGCAATTACTTGATATATAAACAAATCATTATTAATTACTTTAATATCTCGATTAACCATATATAATGCAGAAAGAATAACTAAACTGAAAATGCCAGTTATACCGTTGATACCATCCATAAAGTTATATAAATTTATGAAACCAACTCCTAAAATCATCAATGGTATAAAAATCCAAAAGGGAATTGTAAAACCATAAATTTGGAATAATATTAGACTTATCGCTAAAAACTGAAATGGTAATCTAAATCTTGAACTTAATGTCTTCAAATCATCTATAAAGCTCACGAAGGCAATTATAAAAGTTCCTATAAAAAAATATGGATATTGACCTTTGGAAGTTATAAAAAACAACAAAATTGAGATAAAAAACAAAACACCTCCGCCTCTTATTGTTGGTATGGTATGTGAACTTCTTTGATTAGGTTTGTCTATAATATTAAATTTGATTGCCAACTTTAAATAAGCAACAGAACAAATAGTCATTATTAGGAAAATAATTAAGTAAGTCATATTTTACAGAAATGATTGAATTGTTTTTTCTATTCCTTTCTCCAATGTCAAAGGGAAATCTACTCCAATTGCTTGTTTTATTTTATTATTTGAGACTACATAATTTTCTGTTAATTTTTGTAAACGTTCACTATTAACTGGTAAGGATAAAACATCTCCTAATTTAGCGAGTGTAAGCACTAAAAATTTAGGAATATTTAACACTTTGGCTGGTTTGTCTATTGTATTTCCTATTATTCTAACCAATTTATTTGTTGATAACTCACCATCATCAGCAATATTGTAAATGCCACTTTCTATATTTTTATTAATTATCATGTTTTTTATGACAAAACACAAATTCTCAACAGAAACATAAGAACGTTTATTATGGAATTTTCCAAAAGGATACGGAACTCCTTTGGAAACAAAACTATAAAGCAAGTTCAAATTTCCTTTATTATTGGGTCCATGAATCATACAAGGTCTCAAAATATAAGCACGTTTATTCTCAGGTATTTTTTTTGACAATATATACTGCTCTGCTGCTAATTTTGACTTTCCATAAACTGTTATTGGATTTGGAATTTCATTTTCATCCAGCACTCCATTTACTTTATCCGCAGCGGCCTTAACAGAGCTCATGTATATAAATACACGAGAACTACTTTTTAAAAAGGTATCAAACAATTTTTTTGTCAATTCTGTATTAGCCTCAAAATATTCTTGATCGTCGGAAGTCTTTTTTAAATCATGAGCTTTTCCTGCAAGGTGAACTACACAAGAGAATTCACTCATTCTTTCTCTGGAGACTTCTTTATAGGTAATTACGTTAACCCTCGATTTTCTAGAAACTCCTGTTATTACATCGCTGGATAAATATTCTGATAAGTTTCCTCCTACAAAACCAGACACTCCTGTTATTAAAATATTCGCCATAGATTTAATTCAATAATTTTTTATAAGAATCTAATATCCCTGAGTAAACTTTTTTCTCACTGAAGTTTGAATTGTATAAGTCAAAACTTTTTTCTCCCAGATCTGAAAGATTCATGTCTGTAATATTTAAAATAGCATTTTTTATAGCTTCGGTGCTTTGAGGTTGTATTAATAAACCATTGTTATCAATTAAATGATCACAACCTGGCATGTCAGTTGTAATAATAGGTTTCTTCATTCTCATACACTCTAATAAAAACCGAGGGGTCCCTTCCCTATAATAGGTCGGTAATATACCCACATCTGATTTGTAAATGAGTTTATCCACATCTGATCGTTTACCAAGATATTTGATAAATGGTTTATCTACTACAAGTTGTTCTAATTCAAATGGTAAAATTGCTGAAGGATTTTGTGAATCACTCCAACCAACGATAATTAATTTTATTCTTTTATGAGATACATTTTCTGCGGCCGTGAACCCCGAAATAAGTTCTAAAATTCCTTTTTCTTTCAACAGCCTTGAGACAAAAATGAATTTGAGCTCTTTATCTTTTTCTTCGATTTCGTTACTTATACTGTTTAGATTCTCTTTATAAGTACTAACAACATCAGAGTTAAATTTATCCTCATTTACCGCACTTCCTTCAATACAAATTGCTCTTTTTTTAAAACCTAGCTCTTTAACATCTTGTTTATTCTGAAAAATTGTAAAAGGTTTAAAGCATAAATAATTGAATTTATAAATAGATTTGATTACGAACTGCTGAATTCTACTTCTAAGATTACTACCTGAGAAAGCAACCCCTAAACCTGTTACATGATTCACAATTTTGGACTCTGTAAACAGCCCTGCTATGAGTGTACCAATTATGTTTGGCTGGAGTCTAAAAAAATGAACGATATCAAATTCTTCTCTTACCAATATTTCCCTTAAATTTTTAGCATATTGATATTTTACGTCAAGTCCGTGAGCTCTAATATTCGCACCTACTTCTATAACATTTATCTCTGAATTTTGTATTATTTTTTTGCATCCATCATTGGGTATGATAGCCGTTACATTCACTCCTTGCCTTTTCAAGAACAGGGCTAACCTCAATCTAGCTCCTACAAAGTCGGCACCATAATTTTCCACTAAAGCTACTTTCATTTGTTAGCTATTAAATCCATTATCATATATATTCACATACCATTTTTGAAAACAAAAATATGTCCACACTCTATAGGTGTTATCTTCTTTGCCTGATAAGTGATTAATAACTAATTCTCTAATATATTCTGTCTGAAATAAATCTTGTCTCTCTATAAAAGAAGCATCAATATAACTTCTTAATTCTCTACTAAAAACAGACCTTAACCAATCTCCTACGGGTACCGCAAAGCCTTTTTTAGATTTATCTAAGAATTTTTCAGGAAAATACTTATCAAAAGTTTTTTTTAATAAGTATTTTTTATTCCAACCTTTTAATAAAAAATCATCAGGCAATTGATTTGTAAAATCCCATAATTTTTTATTTAAAAAAGGTGATCTACATTCTATTGAAGCAAGCATACTCGCTCTATCCACTTTTGTCAGTAAAGCACCTTCCAAAGAAATATTTCTATCGACTTCTCTAAAATCTTTAAGTGTTCGCACATTTTTAGACTTGTAATAATCTAATATTTCTTTGATCTTACTCTCATCGTTAATTAGATAATCTAATTCCTTTTTTTGGAAGCCCAAAGAGATAATATTGTAGTAAAATTCTTCTTCGTAATTTATCGCTTTTAGTAAACGTCTTAATTTGAACTTAATACCTCTACTATCCGATTTATCTTTTAACATCCCCTCAGTATTTATAAGAATTTTATGATGTAGTTTTTGGGGAACTATACCCGTATAAATATTATTCATTTTTCCCATATAATATTTATTATATCCTCCAAAAACTTCATCACCTCCATCTCCTGTTAATGCTACTTTTACATGCTGACTAGTTAATTTAGACACCATGAATGTGGGTAAAGCTGAGGGGTCTGCAAAGGGTTCGTCATAATTTAATAATATTGAATCAACATCACCCAACATATCTTTATCCGACAATTTAAATTCATGATGATTACTACCAATTAATTTCGATACTAACTTGGCTTTATCACTTTCATCAAAAGATTTTTTTTGAAAACCAATTGAAAAAGTATCTACTGCCGTATTGGAATTATTACTTAGACACATCGATATAATGGATGAATCTACACCTCCTGACAAGAAAGTTCCTATTGGCACGTCTGACACAGTTCTTGAATTTACTGTCTCGTTCACTAAATTTTCCGTAACTCTTTTAGCTTTTTCAAACGACATTTTTTTATCGTAATCAATAACATCCTCATATCTAATAGTATTGATTTTAGCCTCTTGGGTTTTACAATCAAACTCTAAAAAACTATTAGCTTCCAATTTTTTCACTGCAGTATATATTGTGTATGGAGCTGGAATGTATGTCAACTGAAAATAAAGTGACAATGCTTCGTGTGATATTTCTGGCTTGCTCCGTAATTGACTTACAATTGATTTTAATTCAGACCCCCATAATAAACTATTTTCTTTATGACAGTAATACATAGGTTTTTCTCCAAAAAAATCTCTAGCAATATATATTTTATCCTCCTTTTTATCATAAATACTAAATCCATACATTCCGTCTAACATTGAAAAGCTAGCTGTTCCATACTCTTCATAAAGTCTCATTATAACTTCAGTATCGGAATTAGTTTCAAATTCAACTCCTTTGTCCAATAATTTTTTCTTAAGCACTTTATAGTTGTAAACTTCACCATTAAAAACAATTATTTGATTCTTATCTCTTGAATAAATTGGCTGCTTACCAGATTGTACGTCAATTATAGAGAGTCTTCTCATACCCATGGCTAAAGAATAATCTTTACTATTCTCAATATAAACACCATACTCATCGGGTCCACGATGAAAAATTCTTTCATTCATTCTATGAATTTCTGGATCTAGATTTAAATTTTTCGCATTGGTATACACTCCATTAATTCCACACATAATTAACTATTTATTAATTCTTCCCATTTTTTAAAGATACTACTCTCTCTATAGTTATCTACTATATATTTCCTCCCAACATTTCCCAAGTGAATTCTTTCAGTTTCAGCCATGTTCATGAGCACGAGCATTTTTGAAGCCAAATCTCTAGGATCTTTCTGTTTAACCAAATATCCACACTTTGATTTTTCTAACAACGCTCTACAACCAGGTACATCCGATGCAATTATTGGTAACTTATTTGACATCCCCTCTAATACAGCATTTGGAGTCCCCTCCCAATGAGTTGATAAAATCAAAGCATCACTTCTTTTTAAAAATTGACTAGGGTTTGGCTGAAACCCCAATATCTCAATTTCAGAGGTCAATCCATATTTTTTAACTACGTCAAAAGGCCAAGACTGATTATATAAATGACCTATAACTATCAATTTGAAAACACAATTTTGTTCTTTAAGTATTTTTAATGATTCGAACAAAGTTTTATAATCTTTTTGCTTTCTAAAATGTGCTATACTTACAAAAGTAAATACTTTGTTAACACCTCTTTTTTCTTCTAATTCTGAAACTTTTACCGCGTTATTTATTAAAAATGAATTTCCTCTAGCTGTTAGCTTTTTCTTAGTAAAATTGGTTAATGAAACTTCAGAATTAAACGTAGAAATATCATCCAGTTTGTATGTTAACTTGTATAATAAATAATATTTTTTATCAATAACATTAACTCTTACAGAAGTAATTAACTTTAGCTTCGTAAATAATTTGACAAATCTAGAAATAAGATTAGCCCCAAACATAAATGAAACTAAAACATCTGTATTGTTGTCCTTTATTGTTTTCACTAAATTAATTAGCCCCAAACCCTTTTTAAAGGGTACTAATTTATAATCAATGTTATTCTCTAACAATAACTCTTGAAAATCATTTTGAGGCAAAAGAGCTATTAATTTGACTTGGTAATTATTTTTATGTAAATAAAGAGCTAATTTAACAAGTTGATTTTCGGCTCCTCCTTTTATTAAAGAAAGTGAAAGTAATGTTATTCTTTTAGCCATACTTATTTCTTATTTAAAACATCATCAAACAACTCCAAGTATTCTCTTAAAATTTTGTTTGCGTTAAATTTTAACTCCACTGATTTTTTGATTTCGCTGCAATTCTTTAATGAATTTAATTTATCCAAATCACATATAACTTCTATAAACTCACATTCATTTTCTACTAAAAAACCGTTTTCTCCATTTTGAATAATTTCTTTAGTTCCTCCTGGCACGTTAAATGCTATCCCTGGAACTCCTACAGAACAACTTTCTAATAAAGCATTCGGAAATCCTTCAACGTACGAACCTTGTAAAAAAAAATGATGTTTGCTTAGCTCTTTCAACACGTTTGATGTAAAAGGAATAAAAACTATTTTATTTTCTAAATTTAGTTTTTCAGCAGTTTCCAAAATTTTTGATTTCAAATTTCCCGAACCCACTATCGTATATTCAAATTCATAATTACTGATCTTGCTGAGACAATGTAGAATTCGTAAGTGACCTTTTATTTCAGTCAATCTTCCTACGGTTATATACATCATTTTATCTGTAGTTTTTATTTTTTCACCAACTGATACTAATTCAGTAATTGGATTATTTATCAATACTAATTTTTCTGATGGAATACTAAAGTTTTCAATAAAATCCTTTTTCATATCCGTAGACTGACATACTATCTTTGAAAAATTCTTATATGATAATTTAAGAAATAGTCCATATATTTTTTCTCCTAAAGAAGAATATTCAGCTCTATTTGACACCACACTAGCTTCTCTCGCAATAAAATTTATTTTGTTATAGAAGATCGCTAGCATACCTAAAACAACATTTAAATTGCCTATCGAACTAAAAACTATATCTGGTTTCTCTTTATTAAAAATACTAATTAAAGTGGGAATTGATTTTAACAACCTTGATTTTCCCAAATAAACCACATCTACTAATTCCAAATCAAAAGCTGTTTTGTTTTTAGCCCCAATAATTATTAACTTGACTTCAAAAAAATTTTGAGCTATATTTTTACTTAAAAAAGTTACCACTCGCTGAGCTCCTCCAGCATTCAAATCTGGTAGTATAAAAAAAAGTCGTTTAACTCTCATATTTTTAAAATTAAATCACCGTAAAATTTTTGATTCAAATTCGCTTAAAAAAGCTTGTGTAGAAATACGGCTGACTATTTTTTTGCTGCCTTCTTTTACAAAAACTTTCATATTTTTATCATCATATGACCACTTTATAGCTTTTACTAGATCTATTTTTGAGTTTTCTTCAAAAATACAACCTGTAATATCATCATCAATATAATATTTAGCACCGCAACTTGTAGAACATACTACAGGCAGTCCGTACCCCATGGCTTCTAACACAACTATTCCTACAGGCTCTTTTTCAGCAGGTAAAACGAATAGATCATTCGCTTTGTAGAGACTTCCAATTTCGTTATGTGGAATATTTGTCTTTAAAGTAACAAATTCATTCAAATTATACTGATCAATATAGTTTACCACTTTTTGGAATTCTATTTCGTGTAAATCACTAGATTTTTCTCCCACTAAGGTTAAATGCAGTTTGTACCCTTGTGACAGCATATCTTTTATAGATTCTAACAATAGTAAATGGCATTTTCGAGGAACAAACTTCCCAATACTTAATATCTGTTTAGTTTCATTCTTATAAAAAAACTCATTTTTGAAAATTATTTCTGTAACTGCAAAAGGTACAAATACCATCTTAGATGGAACATTGTCACTTTTTTTAGGAATACTCCTACCTTCTAGAGGAGTCATCCATTTGGAGTCGAAAAACCAATTTATAAAATTGAACGAAGCTTGTCTTTTAAGAGAATACTTTTCATTTAGTAACGCCTGAGAATAAATTACAGTTTTTATTCCTAGTATTTTAGCCAGCAAAGCCGCTAATAAAGAAAAGTAGCGACTTATATCTCTAACTATGATATAATCAGGTTTATTAGCTTTCAAAAATTTGTAATATTTGTATGCCGGAGGAAAAGACTTAGGAGAATTGATCCCATTCTTGCCTATTTTTGTTAAAAGCTTAGAGATCGCAGAATCTTCAAAGACAATGGGTTTTATTTCATCGTAATTCTCTGTATACCCTCTCAATGTAGCGTGTACTTCAACCCTATGCCCCGCAGATATCAAAGCTTTAACCCAACCAGTCATATTGGTATGATACCTTGGCACAACAAATAAAATTTTCATAATTATTTAATTTAGTTTCTTCAGTATGTTACCAACTACATAATCATCATCCACAAATAAATTAACAAAAAGTGGATTAGAAAGTATTGATCCTAAACCTAGCATTGGAAAATAAAATCTAATTGTATTTGCTAAACAATAGAATAATATAAAAATTCTCATTACTCTTATTCCGTTGTATAACTTTCTATGATTGTTAAAATCTTTATGGTTATACAACAGAAAAACACACATCCAAATAAAAATATTAGCTACTATTCTATATCTACCAACACTAGGAATTATACTTAAAACATTAAAAAAAGCAGCAAAATATAGTGTAAACAAAAACAGCCTATTTACCCCACCCTTAGTTTCTATGAAAGTTTTATTCTTTGTGTATGTCACATAAAATAAAATACTAGTAGCAATATTGAAAATAAGCCCTACCAATCTCATGATATTTCCACCTGTTCTTTCTATTTGTTCAGCATTCATGTATATATCCATTCTTCTAGTAATTACCGAAGGTAAATAATTCATAAACACATTAAAAATAGACTTATTCAAGAAAAACGACAAGAAGCTGACTCCATAAAAAATTAGAAGTAGCCTTTTCTTTTTTCGCAAAAAATAAAAACTGATTAACAAAAAAATAACTAGATAAAAAGAAAAATGAATAAAAGGAACAATAGCCAGCAGCCAACTATTTTTCTTTTTATTTTCATAAATTATTGGCATTGTTATGTAAATAAACACCTGTGATGCTGTCCAATAGTCAAATCCTGATATCGTATACGGAGGTATTAAAAAGGCAATAATAATAATGACCCACATGCTACCTCTTCTGTGCACACCTCTTGATTCTTTATATACGTAGGCTAAATTTCTTGAAAAGAAAAAACCAAAAAACAAACCATAAGCCAAAAATAAAATATGGTAATTACTTGTCACCTGCCCTACAGTTATAGAAATTGATTTTTCGACAAACTCCAAGTGATTACTGTTAGTAAACATTGAATTTATAAGACTTGTGAAATTTTCACCATTTGTTCTATATTCTAAGAAATGCCTTTTATATGAAGCAGCATCAAAAGCACTATTAGGCGGAATTTGCAATGTATACCCTACAAAACCACAGAAAAACCAAATAATGTTTTTAGACCATGAAAATCGTAAATTTTTTAGCGCAACCACATAAGCCAATAAGGGAGATATTAAAAATACTGCTAGACCCGCAGCTGCAAAATTATTACTCTTAGCCATATGTTTTTATATTACGCATTTAAAAACTGTTCCGTTACTTCTTCTATATTGTAACGTTCCATATTTTGAAATGGATATCTATTTGTGTAATCACCCTTAAAAAATTGTTTTATAAACTCCTTGGGTACTTCATTGTTTGCTAGAGATAAAACAGGCCTGCTGGATAAATAGTAATCTACTAATTTACTTGGAGATTGAACATTTGATATATTATTTATATTAATCAAAAAATCCATCTCAGATAGCTTTTTTAATAAATCATGTCTAGGTATGTAATTTCTTACTTCAATTCTACCATCAGATTTATCTATGTATGTTCGGATTAATTTAGCACTTGATGTATAAATTATAAACTTAAACGGCTCCTTTAGACTTATTAAATACTCCAGCAACTTTCTTGGATCTCTTTTGTTCTTATAAAAAACACCCGAATAACAAAAAGTTGGTATATTATTTTTTTTATAAACACCTGTTTTTTGATTATCTATCTTAAAATTGAATCCTTGCGGAATTACTTTAACTTTATGCTGATATTCTTCATAATATGAATTTATAGCTTCTGGAATTGGTACAGAAATTACATCTGCCAATTCACAAAATAATTTTTCTTCTTTTATAAATTTATTTGCCGGTGTGTAGAAAGGATTTCCCATAAATGGATCCCCGCAATCGGCTATCCATTTTTTTGTAATACTTTTATTTTTTTGTAATGCTTTTGCAACTCCCCAATGAATAGAATGTGGTTTAGCTATAGAAATAAGCAAATCCCAATTGGTTTCATTCTTTATTTTTTGATAGGTTAATTCCTTAAAAAACACATCTGGCAAATTATGTCTATTGGCTAGTTTTAATATATCTAACATTTTTAAAACAGCCTTAACTCCCAACGTAGACACCTTGCTTTTTCTTGGCTCGTTAAAAAAATGAGTTCCTAAGTTTTCAATTTCTACATTGTATCCCTTTGCAAAATCTGGGTGGGCTTGACTATTATATGGAGTTAGTACTTTTACTGCGTGACCTTCACTTGCTAGAGATTTCACCAGTTCCGTTGCTCTCGTAGAGCGTGGACCAGATACTGGGTAAAAAGATTTTGTAATCAATAAAATTCTCTTTTTTTCCATTACCATTTTAAAATTTGATACACAATCCTTTCTGCTGTATTTCCATCCCATAGATTTGGAATCGCTCCTTTTTTCCATTTTCCAGCAAACAAAAGTTCTAGAGCTGGTTTAATATTTTTGGGATCAGTCCCTATTAATTCATTAGTACCAACCGTTATGGTTTCTGGTCTTTCGGTATTATCTCTTAATGTCAAGCAAGGTACTCCCATTACGGTTGTCTCTTCAGTAATTCCTCCAGAGTCAGTAATTACAGCTTTGGCATTTTTTACTAAATAGTTAAACTCTAAATACCCTAAAGGCTCTACTATTTTTAAATTTGGAGCTGCTATTCCTAAATCAGAAAATATTTTAGCCGTGCGTGGGTGTATCGGAAAAACAATTGGCAAGTTATTAGTATTGTTTACAATTTCATCCATCAAATGTTTTAACTTGTTTGCCTGATCAACATTTGCTGGTCTATGCATTGTTAGCACAAAATAGTTTTTGTTTTGTAAATTTAATTCATCAAAAACAGCAGGTTTTGTAAATCGAGGTTCATTTTTTAACAAAGTATCTATCATTACGTTCCCAACATAAAATATTTGATTTTCTTTTACTCCTTCCTTTCGCAAGTTCGTATTGGCAACCTCCGAAGTTGTAAAAAAATAATCGGTTATACTATCCGTTACCATTCTATTTATTTCTTCAGGCATGCTTATATCAAAAGACCTTATACCTGCTTCTACATGAGCTACTTTGGTATTTAATTTTTTAGCAACTATCGCACAAGCCATAGTAGAGGTAACATCTCCAACTACCAACACCAAATCTGCAGGATTAGTTAGTAATTCTTTTTCAAAATTAATTAAAATTGCAGCTGTCTGTTCTGCTTGAGAACCACCACCACACTCTAAATTAACATCTGGATGAGGAATGTTTAACTCTTCAAAAAAAGTGTCACTCATTTTTTTATCGTAATGCTGACCCGTATGAACTAATCTAAATCCAATATCCTCTCCTTTTTCTTTTACACTGTCAATTGCATGAATGATAGGGGCTATTTTCATAAAGTTTGGTCTAGCACCAGCTATAATTGTAATTCTCATTTCTGTTTCTTTTTATTTTAGTAATGATAATTTTTCTAAAACCTCTTTTTGAAATCTACCCACATTATATTTACTTGACAAGTCATCTAACATTTTAACATTATAAATAGCATCTTCCAAGCTTAAATTAATATTATTTTCTTTTAAATCTTTTTCAAAATCCTCAACGGTAAATATCTTAAAACCTTCATTAACTAACCATTCTGAATAGACATTTTTTTTGTGTAAATAAACCTTAACGCCCAATGCAATAGCTGTCACTATATTTGCAACTGCCATTTGTCTGTAACCGTTAATACACAATGCTGATATACTCTTATAAAACTTATTAAATTCTGATAAAGTCATAAAATCTGTTACAACATTTATATTATAGTTCTTTGCTTGATTCAAAACATCATAATAGTAACTTGATTTTGGACCATAATTAAATAATATAGAAAAACTGTAAGACTCATTATCCACAAACTTTTTTACTTTGTCGATAAGCTCTAGGTGATTATTATAGACACTTCTATTATTCCCTAGAACTATCAATTTTTGAAAATCAGAATTTCGTCTATTCACCAATTTTTCAACATTACCCACTACGGGTTTCTTGTTTGATAGCTTTATGGGAGTAGGTAGATTTCCAAATATGCTCTCCAAATACTGATGCTCCTCAATACAGAGAATTAACATTAAATCACATCTTTTTACTGCCTTCCAAAAAATGTTTTTATACAAAGTTTTAAATATAAAAAGACTTTTAATATTCTGGAGGATGCGTACTATACAATTTTCACTTTTGTTTGTTATATATGGTTTTGTTTTATTACTCAAGAAAAGTTCTTTTTTTTTCGAATACAATTCATATCCAAAAAATCTCCAGGCGATTTTTACGCTTTTAGGTAACTTAAGAGCTATCTTACTTTTTGTAACATCTAAATCATATAACACTACCAAATGTGCTGCTTTACATATTTCTATTATTTTCGATGTTTCTTTTTTTGTAAAGAAAATAATTTCTCCCTCTATATCTATTTCATCAGTAAAAGCATTACCTAAAAAAATAGTAGTATTCTTAAATTCACCCTTTTCAAACCTATAACTATCTTTTACAAACTTCTTATCAGTATGTATATGTATTACTATTTTGTTCTCCATTCAAGGTTTTATAATATTTCAATATATGAGGATTTAGTTTTTAAGTAATAGAACTCCCTCTTCCTATTTAAATAATGGCTGATTCATTTCTACCACTTTTATTCATTTAATTATACGACTGCTTAAATCAGCTACTCCATGGTTAAAACTAGACACTGTTCATAAAATATACAATTCATTTCAATACATATTTAATTATTTTGAATTGTACGGTGCGCAGATAACATAATTCTATCCCTAATATTCTTTTAATATTAGTTGAGATATATCCTAAAACTGCAACAATGATATAATTTTCTCTTTATTTATTTATTCTTTTTAATATATTTCCATTTCTAAAAGGCAAATATATTCACCTCTTTACTACAAATCGACTCAAGTACAAACTTATAACGTAGGTTATGATACTCCCTAGATGAATTACTACACTCCTAAAAGCTTATTTCATCTTTTTTTATAAAATTTTCAGAAATCTATCCAACACATTTACACTTAGAATTCTGGTTTAACTTCTTCTTCAGCTGAATGAATCCCTCTAATAAGGCTATACACACACAAATGTTTCAAAGTTATTGATAGGTTAATCTTTTATCACTTCTAAAGTATCTTCTCATACAATAGACGTTTTAAGTTCTGCTATCTTTTTTCGTAGGAGATTTATAGAATTTAGGTTTGTTATTACTTTTTTAACAATTTGATATATTTGAAATAATCTAGTTTTTCTTACAGACATTTATAAGATGAGAAAGCTTATATACACTTAGATCAAAGATAGATATAATTACTTACATATTATTTTTATGCAATAATTTAGAATAATTGAAATCCCGTTTTTGTAAAACAAAAACAATCGTAGAGTAATATAGTCTGCATCTTTTTTTTAGATTTTACACAACTTGATATTAATAGCTTCCTTTATCCACTTGAGACATTTACGACATATAACTAATGGCTTCTATGCATTACTCTTTATAAATCGAGCTGGTGAACCTACTAAAACTGAATTGTGAGAGAACGATTTTGTTACAAATGAATTTGCCCCTATAATAGTATCGGACCCTATTTCTATTTTTTTTGCAATAATACCTGCATTATTACCCACTAATACTCTATCCTTTAGTAAAACATAAGCTCCTACCATTGACTTTGTACTAACCAAACAAGCTTTACCTATGGTTACGTGATGGCTCAGTATAGCTTTAGGACTTAATATTGAATAATCACCTATTCTACATTTTGTCCATACAAAACTATCCGCATGAAGATATACACCTGAACCTATTTTAGCACTTGGAGATATGAAAGCATTTGGATGAATCAAATTTATAATCTCGTATCCTTTGTTTTTTAGTAAGTCAAGCTTCTCTTCTCGAATACCATTATCGCCAACAGCTACTACAACTTTACCTGTTTTATATTGATCAAAAAAATCTTGATAATCACCTAAAATTTCGTAGTCCATTACAAACGTTCCTCTCTTCGAATTGTTATAATGATACAAACCAGCTATTTCATAACCACAATCGTGTATTAGTTCTATAATGGGCTCAGAATAGTTACCTATTCCAAATACAAAAACTTCCTCCATTCTTTAATTCTCTATTATTAATTCACATATCGAATTGACATCTTCTAAGGATAAATCATAATACAAAGGTAAACACAAGACCCTTTTAGAAACACAATCTGTAATCTCTAAATTAACATGATTGGTATATGGTAATGAACTACCTAATGATGGGTAAAAATATCTTCTAGAAAACACTTTATTTTCCTCTAATCTAATTTTGCACTTTAACAAATCTTGTTCTGTTGGAAAAACAACAGGAAAGTATGAATAATTCTTACTAGCCGATTCCATCCATAAAGGTATTCTAAGTTCAGTTTTCTCTAGTTTTGACAGATATAATTCCGTTAATTCTTTTCTTTTTTGATGAATTGATTCTATGTAATTATAATTCACCAATCCCATTGCTGCATGGAACTCAGAGTTTTTACCGTTTACTCCTAAAGTTGAAAAATTTTCTGGTCCATTAAAACCAAAATTCCTAGCCTTAAACATTTTATGGTTAAGTTCATTATTATTGGTTACTATAAAACCTCCTTCTGTAGAATGATACAATTTGGTGGCATGTAGACTACAGGTAGATATATCACCATACTCAAAGATAGATTTGCCGTGTAATTCGACACCAAATGCATGGGCTCCATCATAAATTATTTTTAGATTGTGCTTTTTTGCTATTTTTTCTATTGCTAACACATCACATGGATTGCCGTATACATGAGTTGCTAATATAGCTGATGTTTCCTTAGTTATTAAACTTTCTATTCTACTCGGGTCTATATTAAGTGAATCTTTATCTATGTCTGCAAAAATAGGCTTACATCCCTCCCAAACAATACTGCTTGTCGTAGCTACAAATGAAAAAGGGGTTGTTATAATTTCCCCTGATAAATCGAGTGCTTTTATAGCCATCTGTAGTGCGATTGTACCATTAGTCACATATAATAAATTCTCTACTTTTAGATATTTTTTTAATTTAGCTTCAAGCGTATTTGCGAGAGGTCCCATATTGGTTAACCAGCCTCTTTCCCAAATAGAGTTAATCATTTCTTTGTACTCTTCCGCAGGTGGCAAAAATGGTTTTGTTACTGGAATCATCTTTTAAGTATAATTTTTTTTAGATCATCAAATGATGAAATTTTAAAACTGTAAGACAATAATAAATAGACTATTAAACCTACACTCATTCCTATCAATATTCTTAACAAATCTAACACTTGATTGCCGATTAAAAAATTATCAAGACACAATATTACTATGCCAGCAAAAATCGTAACAAATAGTATATGCAATACATCTTTTAACTGCTCAAGTCCCGTATAATTGATAAATCTACCTGAATAATAAGTATTTATAAACAATCCAAGTAGCGATGAAATGACTCTTCCCCACAATAATCCCATCACTCCAAATGGTATTGCAGACGCAATAGTTATAACATCGATTATTTTTTTGTAAAGTTCTAATTTTAAAAACAAGTCACTTCTACCCTTAACGTTTAGTATATTTAAATTGTATGAGTGAAATGGATATAAGATACCTGACACACATAGTACCTGAAAGTAAGGAACTGCTGGCAGCCATTTTTCCGTAAACAAAAAACGAAATGTTGGAGTTGCTAACACTGCCAAAAAGACTAGTATTGGAGCAATTACAAATGTTACCATTTTCAATATTTTTTGATATACTTTTTTCAAACGTACATCATCGTCTTTAATACTTGCAAACATTGGATAAGTCACTTTACTTAGAGCTTTTGATATATTATTGACTGGTAACTGGACAACTGAATTAGCCCTAGTATAATACCCTAGTTGTGCTGGCAGAAAAAACTTTCCAATAATTAAGGTATAACTATTTGAAAAAAGGGCATTCAATAAACCCGACAACAATAGTTTGTAACCAAAATTAAAGTGATATTTAAACTTCTCATAATTGAAAATAAACGATGGTGACCATCTGGTAACTATCCATAATTGGACTGAGCTTAAAACAGATTGTAACAAATACATCCAAACCAAACTCCAAACACCATATCCTTTATATGCAAGCAAAACTCCTACCAAGCTACCACCAATTAGAGATGGTAAAGCTACTCTCATTTGAGTTTTGAAGTTCAGTTGTTGAGTTAATCTAGTTTTTTGAACAGTAGAGAATGCATCTATAATAAATATCAACCCATAAACACGAGTTATTGAGATTAATATAGATTGGCCAAAAAAGTCAGCAATCAAAGGACTTGCGAGAAATAGTACAAAATAGATTATGATACTTCCTAGTAGATTAAAGAAAAATACTGTTGAAAAATCTTCTTGATTAGCATCAGGAGTTCTTATCAGAGACGTTGCTAGACCACTATTTATCAAAGTTCTACCAACGGCCATAAAAATGGACAACATCCCTATAATACCAAACTCTTCAGGCAACAGTAATCTCGCCAATACAACAGACACTAAAAAGCCTATTATTTGTTTACTAAACAACTCCATAAATGTCCATATCATTCCTGATAATGTTTGTTTTTGTAGTGACACTTTATTCTATTGTATTAATTAGTAATGTACATCATTTAAAAAGGCGTTACTTTTAATTAAAGCAACACCTTTTTAAGTTTTTATTTAAAAGTATAATTGTTTCTACACAATTTGGTTTTATGACTTACCTATTTGATAATAGTCAAAGCCTTCTTTTTCTATTTCAAAAACACTGTATTGATTTCTACCATCAAATATTACAGGTGATTTTAATAAAGATTTAATTTCCATAAAATCAGGGGATCTAAACTCTTTCCATTCTGTTAAAAGAATCATAGCATCTGCCCCTTCTAATGCTTTGTACTTAGAATCTACATACCCTATATTTTTAACTCCTTTTAAATAACATTCCTGAGCCTCATGCATTGCTTTTGGATCATATGCTTTTACGTTGGCACCTCTTTTCACCAATTCGTTAATCACATAGATAGCTGGTGCTTCCCTCATATCATCAGTTCCAGGCTTGAAAGATAACCCCCAGACACCAAAAGTTAAACCTTTTAGATTCTCTCCGTATTTATCAACAACCTTGTTAGATATCACAAACTTTTGAGCATCATTTACATCTTCTACAGAAGTAATTAACTTTGCTTCGTAACCATTCTCTTCAGCTATTTTCTTTAAGGCTTTAACATCTTTGGGAAAACAAGAGCCTCCATAACCTGCTCCTGGATATATAAAACTATAACCTATACGGTTATCAGAACCTATACCAATTCTAACCTTATTGGCATCCGCACCTACTTTTTCGCAAATATTGGCAATCTCGTTCATAAATGAAATTTTGGTAGCTAGCATAGCATTGGCCGCGTACTTAGTCATTTCTGCTGAACGAATATCCATTTCTATCAAACGATCATGATTGTGAGTAAAAGTAGCATACAATTTCTTCATCACTTTAAAAGCTTCGTCAGATTCTGCCCCAATCACAACCCTATCAGGTTTCATAAAGTCAGCAACTGCAGCTCCTTCTTTTAAAAACTCAGGGTTAGAAACTACATGAAATTCTATATTTACTCCTCTCTTATCTAGTTCTTTTTGAATTGTAGCTTTCACTTTATCAGCTGTACCGATAGGAACAGTAGATTTATCCACAACAACCAAAGGACCACTCATATTTTTTCCGATATCGCTTGCCACCGCCAATACATATTGTAAATCCGCAGAACCGTCGTCTCCCATTGGTGTTCCTACAGCTATAAATGCCACTTCAGAACCTTTAAGTCCTTCGGCTATTTGAGTACTAAATGTCAAATTTCCTAGTTCAAAATTTTTTCGCACTAGTGGCTCCAAACCCGGTTCATAAATTGGGATAATTCCATTTTTTAAATGGTCTACTTTTTTTTGATCTATATCTATACAGGTTACTTTGTTCCCCATCTCTGAAAAACAAGTTCCAGTTACTAATCCTACATAACCTGTACCTACAACTGTAATATTCATTATAATTTACCGTCTATTAATTGATTATCTAACACTCCTTTAACGTCGTACACTATTGCATTATTTTCTTTCAAACTTTCTATATCTAATGATAAAAATTCATTGTGAGCAACAGCCAAAACAAGAGCTTTATATTTTTTACCAGATAGGTTATTTAATATCTCTATTCCATATTCATACTTTACCTCAGCAGAATTAGCTTGTGGATCATACACATCCACATTAATCCCGTAGTCTGTTAATTCGCTAACAACATCTACAACTTTAGTATTCCTTACATCAGGACAGTTTTCTTTAAAGGTAATTCCCAACACTAAAACATCAGCTCCTTTGACTTTGAGGTCGTTCTTTATCATCAATTTAGCAACTTGAGAAGCAACGTACTCTCCCATACTATCATTCATTCTTCTTCCTGCTAGTATAATTTCTGGATGATAACCAAACTCTTGTGCTTTTTGAGCTAAGTAATATGGATCTACTCCAATACAGTGCCCGCCCACTAGGCCTGGCTTAAAAGGCAAAAAATTCCATTTGGTTGCAGCCGCTTTTAAAACATCGTCTGTATTGATGTTCATCAGATTAAAAATTTTAGATAGCTCGTTTACAAAAGCTATGTTGATATCTCTCTGTGAATTCTCTATCACCTTAGCTGCCTCAGCGACCTTGATAGTAGGAGCCAAATGAGTTCCTGCGGATATTACTGATTTATATATTTGATCAATTTTCACCCCAACTTCAGGAGTAGAACCAGAGGTTACTTTTAAAATTTTATCAACAGTGTGTAATTTATCACCTGGGTTGATTCTTTCTGGCGAATATCCTGCAAAAAAGTCTTTGTTATATTTCAGTCCTGATACTCTTTCAAGAACAGGTATGCAATCCTCTTCTGTCGCCCCAGGGTACACCGTAGACTCGTACACAACAATGTTGTTCTCGCTTAAAACCGTACCAACGGTTTCACTAGCTCTAATTAAAGGGGTTAAAACGGGCCTATTATTTTTATCAACAGGAGTGGGAACAGTAATGATGTATATATTACAACTTTTCAATTGCTCTATATTGTTTGTGCAATACAAACCGTTTTTATTTTGGGAAACTGCATCACTATCCAATAACACACTAGATAAAGTTTCGTTGTCTAATTCTAAAGTGGAATCTACACCATTGTTTAACTCCTTAATTCTATTCGTGTTTATATCAAAGCCTATGGTTGTATACTTGGTTCCGAAAAGCCTTGCTAGTGGTAACCCTACATATCCCAACCCTATTACTCCTATTTTCATTTGCTTCTTTTAAAGTGACAAATATATATTAAATACTCTTAAACATGTATTCCAGCGTACAAACTTTTTCATTTAAACGGGTGTTTTACTTTCGGTTCATAGTACATAGTATGGACACTATTTTTAATGGGTTCTACTATTTTGGAATTGCGTATTTTATGAACAATTTCAATTGAGTTGGCTGCATCGTCTATACCAAAACCCTCTCCAACTAATATTTTTTCATAACTCTTTGTATGTAGTTCTGTAAAACCGCTACTAAATTCTATCTCTTCTCCATCAATTTTAATTGACCTATAAGTCCTTTGTCCTTTGTCCTTAATTTTTTTAGGAATTAAATCATAGTTTATTGATAAAAACCATTTTACCCTTGCCTTTTCAAACTCCAAGTATCCCGTAGCCCTATCATGATTATGTTCGTATACAATATTTGTCTTTAACCCTCCGAAAACCCAAGATAACATATCAAAAAAATGCACTCCTATGTTGGATGCAATACCTCCTGATTTAGACACATCCCCTTTCCACGAGGCATAATACCATTTTCCTCTGGAAGTAAGATAAGTCAAATCAACATCGTAAATTTTGTCAGACGACGAGTTTTCAACTTTATTTTTTAAAGCGATAATAGAAGGATGCAAACGTAGTTGTAGTATCGTGTATATTCTATTACCTGTTTCTTTTTCAATAGACTTAAGAGCCTCTATATTCCAGGGATTTAATACCAAAGGTTTTTCACATATTGCGTTGGCACCAGACCTCAGAGCCATTCTTATGTGTGAATCGTGCAAATAATTAGGAGTGCAAATACTAACAAAATCTAATTTTTTATCCTTCTCTCTCCTTAATTTTTCTATATGGCGATCAAAACGCTCAAATTCCACAAAAAAAGAAGCTTCTGGGAAATACGAATCTATTACACCAACGCTATCATTCTTATCAAGAGCAGCTAACAAATTATTGGAGGTATCCTTTATAGCCTTTAAATGTCTAGGAGCAATATATCCAGCAGCACCAATCAAAGCAAAATTTTTCATACCTGAATTTTAAAACATAAGATTCAAATATAGAGAAAACGGTAGCATAAATAAAACCATTAGGAAACAAAAAAACCTACTATGGAAAGTAGGTTTTTTTTCGTGGGCAATGAGGGATTCGAACCCCCGACCCCCTCGGTGTAAACGAGGTGCTCTGAACCAACTGAGCTAATTGCCCTTTTAGGGGTTTTTTGTGGGCGATGAGGGATTCGAACCCCCGACCCCCTCGGTGTAAACGAGGTGCTCTGAACCAACTGAGCTAATCGCCCTTATTTTTGAGGTAAATAAGTAAACCTTTTGTGGGCAATGAGGGATTCGAACCCCCGACCCCCTCGGTGTAAACGAGGTGCTCTGAACCAACTGAGCTAATTGCCCTTAGCGGGTGCAAATATAGTACTTATATTAACACCTACAATATGTATCGATAAAAAATCACAATAATTTTTTATCTATTTTTCCTGCATACTCTCTAACCTGCTTAACTTCTTCAGTTTTATCCTTAGTAACTAACATGATACAATCGTCAGATTCAATTAAGACAATATGATCTATCCCTCTTGTAGCATAAACTGGTTTAGAAGCTAACGCATAAGAATTCACAATGTTCTCTCCTTTAATCATTTCAAACAAATCATCATTCTGAAAATCTTTTGCATAACCAATTAGAGAATCAAAAGAACCTAAATCTGTCCAGATAAAATTGGATTTTACCATTTTGATAATATTTGATTTTTCTAAAACTGCAAAATCAATACTGTCTTCTGGTATTTTTTCCATATCCAGTTTATTGATGAGTCCATCCTCACTATTATCGTATGCTGTTACACATGCTTGGTATATTTCTGGTTGATATTTTTTTAATTCACCCAAAAAAGCGGAAGCTTTAAAGCAAAACATCCCACTATTCCAACAAAAGTTACCAGATCTTATATATTTAATAGCTAAATCTTGATTAGGTTTTTCCCTAAAAGACTTTACATCTTCTCCTTTATATTCTATATAGCCATAACCTGTCTCAGGCTTTAAGGGTTGTATTCCGAATGTAACTATATGACCTTCTTTAGCCAAATTAATAGCTTTGTTCACAGAGGACTCATACTCAGCCTCATCTCTAATCATATGGTCAGACGGAGTAATAAACATAACATCGTCTTCTGACAAGCTAAGAGCAGCCAGTGCTATCGCTGGTGCTGTATTTCTACCAACAGGCTCTACAATTTTTTTATTTATATTTAAATCTAATTCTAGTGACTGTTCTTCTGCCATCTTCAATTGAACCTTGTTAGTCACCAGCATATAATCATCTACAATATTTCGATTTCTCAAAACCGTATATTGAAACAATGACTTTCCTTCAAAAATTTTCAAAAATTGCTTAGGACTTTTTTTTCTAGACAGTGGCCATAGTCTAGATCCCACTCCCCCACTTAAAACAACATTTACAACTCTACCCATTAATGTGAATTTTACAAATTGTTATACACTTTATACCAATCTATAAATTTCTTTACACCTATGTCTATAGGAGTGTTAGGTTGGTAATCATAATCTTTAATCAAATCACTAACATCCGCCCAAGTTTTGGCTACGTCACCTGGTTGCATATCCATCATTATTTTTTGAGCTTCTTTACCTAAATTTTTCTCAATATTTGCTATGTAATCGGTTAGTTTAACAGAATTATTGTTACCTATATTATATACTTTGTACAGCTCTTTCTTAGATTTTCTAGTCTCTACCTCTCCTTCTATAATCCTCATTACTCCTTCTACGATATCACCTACATAGGTAAAATCTCTCTCCATATTTCCATGGTTAAAAACCTTAATAGGTTTATCATTTCTAATCCCTTCTGCAAATAAATATGCTGCCATATCGGGTCTTCCCCATGGTCCGTAAACGGTAAAAAATCTTAAACCTGTAGTCGCAAAACCAAACAAATGAGAATAAGTATGAGCCATCAATTCATTACTCTTCTTAGAAGCTGCATAAAGACTAATAGGAGTATCAACAGTATCCTTTGTAGAAAAAGGAATTTTGGAATTCAGCCCATAAACGCTAGAACTACTTGCATAAACCAAATGCTTTACATTGTTGTTCCTACAAGCTTCAAGTAAGTTTACGTAGCCCACAATATTACTATCGACATAAGCCTGTGGATTTTCTATACTATATCTAACCCCTGCTTGTGCTGCTAAATTACACACAACGCCAAACGCTTCATTTTCAAAAAGCTTGTCAATTGCTTGTTTGTCCTCCAAATTAATTCTCAAGAATGAAAAATTACTGTGTATAGATGAACGGGTCTGGTTGCCAAATTTCTCTGTCTTCTCTCTTTTCACTCCTAATTCTTCTAGCCTTGCAAATTTTAGATTGATATCATAATAATCATTGATATTATCAATCCCGACAACATCATGCCCCCTACTTAACAATAACGAAGACAAATGAAACCCAATGAATCCTGCAGCTCCCGTAACTAAAATTTTCATACTAGATGTTTGTAGTTTTATTTTTTGACAAATATATTATTTTATAGACAGGTTATTTGGTCTAACTAACTTTATTAAGCAAATAATCCGCAACAATGAATGTACTCCCCCCAACATATATCAAATCATTCTTTTCTGATGATTGCAATGCATGTTCAGTAGCTATTTTTACGGAAGAATATGAATCTCCCAATAATTGATACCTAAGAGCTTCTTCTTTTAGTTTTACCTCTGACAACCCACGTGCCACAGATGGTTTTGTAAAATAGTATTTTGCCTCCTTAGGAAATAATGGTAATATGGAGTTTAAATCCTTATCATCCACGACTCCCAATACAATATGTAAATGATGATAAGCCTCTGATGTTATTTGATCTAAAACCAAGGAAACTCCTTCTTTATTATGGCCCGTGTCGCAAACAATTTTTGGGTTTTCTTGTGTTATTTGATATCGCCCTAACAAACCTGTATTTTCCACCACTTTTAAAAAACCGTTGATTATCGATTTTTCAGAAACTACTACCCCCATCTCGTTCAAAACCTGAATAGTTTTGTACGCTGTTTTCAGGTTTTTCTTTTGATAACTTCCTTTTAAATCACAATCGTAATTCAAATCAGTTAATTCGTATGCCTTAAATAATTTTGATTGTTTGAATGATGCAACGTCGTTAAAAACATTAAATGTTTCTTGATGATATTCTCCAATAACAACAGGAATATCATCTTTTATAATTCCTGCTTTTTCCTTAGCGATTAAAGGCAACGTATCCCCTAAAAACTGAGTGTGATCCAAACCAATATTGGTAATTACAGAAACCAAAGGCATCACAACGTTGGTAGAATCTAATCTACCTCCTAAACCTGTTTCTAAAACAACATAATCTACACTAGTATCTTTAAAATATTGAAAAGATAACCCAACAGTCATCTCAAAAAAAGAAAGAGCATTTTCTTCAAAGAAACCTTTGTGAGTTCTAAAAAATTCAATAATATATTCTTTCGGTATTTCTTCTCCGTTGATTTTAATTCTCTCTCTAAAATCAACCAAATGAGGAGAAGTATACAACCCAACTTTGTACCCTTCTTCATGTAAAATTGAAGCTAACATATGACTAGTCGAGCCTTTGCCATTTGTACCTGCTATATGTATTGCTTTGATGTTTTTTTCTGGATTCCCTAGGTAATCCATTAACAAAATAGTGTTAGATAAATCTTTTTTGTATGCCTTTGCACCTTGATTTTGATACATCGGTAATTGATTGTACAGCCAATCTAAAGTTTCTTGATAGTTCATACTTATTCCGAAAGGATAAATTTATAACGTATAAAACCCACTTGCCTTTGAGGTGCATTTCCATCCGCATTCCACTTGGTAGACAATGCTGCTTTTTTGGCTGGCTCCAACAGACAGGGATTGGGATTGGTGGTACCCTTTACGCCTGGGATTGCATTGATTACGTTTCCTTGATTATCAACCTCAATTTTTACCACCACTACGCCCTCTTCGTTACAATTTGGTTTTTTCTTGGGTTTAGAAAGCGTTTTTCTTCCCTTAAGTAAATAATTTCCATCTCCTCCAGAACCACTATTGCCATAATACTTATCGCTATCAGGAATTCCGTCTAAAGCCCCTTTGACTCCTACCTCATCATCATCTCCCTCGCTATTACTGTCCGCTGCTTCGGATTTTTCACCAAACAAATTGCTTAAAACATTTTGTGTTGCTTGGGTTGGTTTTTGCGCTTCTTTAGCCTGCTTTGTTGCTTCATCTACATCAACAACCTCATTTTTCTTAGGTTGTTTATTTTTTTCTTTTTTTAAGACAGGAGCCTCTTCAATGTCTTGACTTAGAACATCGTCCTTTGATTCGTTTCTTGGACTATTTTTAGGCAATGCATCTTCTGAAACTGGTTTTTGTTTCAAATCCGATTGTATTTTTTTATTCAATTTTGGCTGTCCTGAACCAACATCAGAAGTCCCAAAGTTTATTGCAATTCCGTATTCCTCTGGAGGATCTAAATATCTCAACCCACAATAAAACATCAGAAAGGCAATAAATGTCATCAACAAAAATGTAATGACCGTAGATTTTCTTTGGTGTGATGTTTTTAAAATCATGGGTTACTGACCTTTTACCGCTAAAATCATTTTAATCTTATTACGATTTGCAATATCTATCACATTCATAATATTTTTGTAGGCAGATTTTTGATCACCTCTAATTACTAGCGTTCCACTTTTATCTCCAGAAAGCTTTGTTAGCAGGATGTTTTCTAACTGAACAAAATCCACTTTATCGGCATCAACATAATAAGTCCCATCACTAGTAATTGATACAGATATTACCCCTTTATTCTCAGTTTTACCACCAGCTTTAGGTAAAAGCACATCAATAGCATTAACTGTAACTAAAGTAGAGGCAAGCATAAAAAAAATTAACAATAGAAAAACAATGTCTGTCATAGACGACATATTAAACTCAGCACTTACTTTATTTCTTCCTTTAGCCATTTTTTAGACAGGTTCGTTTAACAAATCTAAAAACTCTACTGATTTTGCTTCCATCTGATAAACAACTTTATCTGTTTTAACTACCAAATGATTGTAAGCGATGTAAGATATAATCCCAACTATCAAACCTCCAACGGTAGTTGTCATAGCAGTATACAATCCATCAGATAACATTTTAATATCTATTTGACCTCCTGCGTTTGCTATCTCGTGAATAGAAACAATCATACCTATCACGGTTCCTAAAAAACCAATCATTGGAGCCGCTCCAGAGATAGTTGCCAAAATGCTCACGTTTTTCTCTAGCTTGTATATTTCTAACTTACCAGCATTCTCTATAGCCGTGTTGATATCATCTAAAGGTTTGCCAATTCTCCTCACTCCCTTTTCTATCAAATTGGCTACAGGAGTGTCTATCTCACTACACAATGTTTTAGCAGCATCTAAATTACCTATACTGATTTGTTCTTTTATCTGATTCATGAAATTTTCATCAATATGATTGGCTGCGTTGATTGCTAAAAAACGTTCAATGTATATGTAGACAGAAATTATCAACAACAAAAACAAGATACTCATAATGATTTGACCTCCTAAACCACCATCCAATATGAGTTGGATGATCGATATCGTTTTTTCTTGACTTTCTTCTATTACAGGTGCAATAGCATCGGGATTTTCATTCATAATAATCTTACTTATTTTAAAAAACGAAAATACAATTTATTATTGCATCTCCATCAACAAAAAAGGAACCTTAAATTAAGGTTCCTTTTTGTAAATCTGTATGGATAGTCTTGTTACAACATCATTCTAACCATTACATATCCAACTCCTCCTAAAACAATCGTGTAAGGCAATGCCATTTTTACCATAGTTCCGTAGGAAAGATTAATTAAAGGTGCCAACGCTGATGTTAGCAAAAATAAAAATGCTGCCTGACCATTAGGTGTAGCTACACTTGGTAGATTTGTACCCGTGTTAATTGCTATTGCTAAATTCTCATAATGCTCTCTACTAATAGCTCCACTTTTAAAAGCTTGCTGAACCTCTCCAATATAAACAGTCGCTACAAATACGTTATCGCTAATAGCAGACAACAATCCGTTGGCTATGTAAAATAAACCTGGTTGACTTTCTGGGCTTTGTTCCAATGCCCAATGAATAATTGGTGAAAACAAGTGCTGATCGTGAATCATAGCCACAACCACAAAGAAAACTACTAATAAACCTGTGAACGGCAGTGCTTCTTCAAAAGCATGTCCCAATTGGTGCTCTTCGGTAATTCCCATGAATGCTGTTTGCAATATAATTAAAGCCAATCCGATAAAACCTACGGGAGCTAAATGCAAAGCTAAACCTGCAATTAGCATTAAGGCTGCTATTCCTTGAACTTTTAAAGCATACTTTTCTTTAGCTGTTCTTCTTTCATCTTCTTCGTTTGTATAAGACTGAATTATTTGATCAGCAACTGCTGGTAATTTAGCCCCAAAACCAAAAGTTCCTGTTAACTCTAACACAATAGTAGTTAACAATCCACAAACTAATACTGGTATTGTTATAGGACTCATCATTACAAAGAATTCGATAAAATCCCACCCCATTCTTTCTCCTATCAATAAATTCTGAGGTTCTCCAACCAAAGTACACACCCCTCCTAAAGCCGTACCTACTACACCATGCATAATTAGACTTCTCAGAAAACTTCTGAATTGTTCTAACGTTTCTCCTGTTAGCTGGTTTCTATCTAAAACTCCATCGCTGTTTAAATCCATCGCACTAGAATGTATTTTATGATATATCCCATAAAACCCAACTGCAACGCTAATTAAAACTGCTGTTACAGTTAACGCATCTAAGAAAGCCGATAAAACTGCTGATAAAAAAACAAACAAAAGAGATAAGATTACTTTTGATTTTATTTTAGTAAAAATCTTACTAAAAATGTACATCAATAAAGGTTTCATAAAATAAATACCCGCAACCATAAAAACTAAAAGCAATACGACCTCTAAATTCTGATCTACTTCGTGATAAGCATTTTCTGGAGTGGTTAAATTTAATGCGATGATTTCGATAGCTAATAAACCACCCGATTGTAACGGATAACATTTTAATGCCATTGCTAGCGTAAAAATAAACTCAGCAATAAACAACCAAGCACCAACGTGAGGAGCAAATATTGAAATTGGAATATTAATCAATAAGAAAAATATCATCACAAGTTTAAACCACTTAGGACTGGAACCTAAAAAATATTTCATTGTTTCTAATTTTAAAAAATTTCGGAAGCTAAAATAACATAATCATATTTTCTTTAACAATATAGATTCGTTTATTTTTAGGAATCAAACACAATAGTCTTTTCTGTTAAGAATGATGAAGCCTTAATCAATGATAACACCCGAAGAATGATCTTTAATAGCTCCCGTTACGCTAGACAAACAATTTACTTTACCCTCTAACCTCAACTTTCCCAACAAAGCAAAAACCAAAGCTTCTTTAAATTCTACAATTTTATTTGATGGGATTACAAACTTAACTTGTGATGCGTTTCTTTTAAGTCTTTCCATTAAAAACACATTAAACGCACCTCCTCCCGTGACCAAAACAGTGCCTTTTCTTATATTTTTGCAAATTTGATGTGCAATATGCTCTACAAAAGTTCTTAAAAAGTCTTTATGCGACAATTCGTATTTGAAAAAAATTGGATATATGTAGGTTTCTAAAAACTCTACTCCTAGAGACTTTGGAATAGGCAGATGGTAATAATTGATAGCATTCAATTCTGCCAACAAATTTTGATTTACATTCCCCGACTTTGCCAACGAACCATTTTTATCGTAATCTTGTCCTAGCTTTTGTGAAAAAAAATTAAGTACTGTGTTTACTGGACATATATCAAAAGCTCTTCTAACCCCCTTTTCATTGTAAGATATATTTGAAAAACCTCCTAAATTTAAACAGTAATCATACTCAGAGAATAGCATTTCATCACCTATGGGTACCAGAGGAGCTCCTTGTCCTCCCAACAAAACATCTTGACTTCTAAAATTGTAAATAGTTTTGATACCTGTTAATTTTCGGATTTGCTCACCACAACCTATCTGTAAAGTATATCCTTTATTAGGTTGATGGTGCACCGTGTGTCCATGTGAGGCAATCAAGTCTATTTGGTCAACGTCACATTCTTTTACAAAGTCAATAATTAATTTTGAAAAATATTTTCCTAAATCTGTGTCTATATCACTTAAGAGCAAACTTTCTTTACTGATTTTAGATACATTCTTAAGAGATTTTAACCAGTAATCATTATACATGATGGTTTTACAATTCAAAATTTTAAAAGAATTATCTTTCGAAAATTCAACTAAAACTAAATCCACTCCGTCTAGCGAAGTTCCTGACATCAAACCAATTGTATTCAAAACACTTTTTGACATAAATTACGGGTAGCGAAAAAATCCTTACTGTAACACAGTAAGGATTTTTGTAGTCCGTAGGGGAATCGAACCCCTGTTACCAGGATGAAAACCTGGCGTCCTAACCCCTAGACGAACGGACCATTAATTTTTCTATTATAAAGAAGCTACGTGCTTAGTTAATTTAGATTGTAAATTAGCAGCTTTATTCTTGTGAATAATATTGTTTTTAGCTAATTTTTGTAACATCGCTACAACTTTAGACAATTGCCCTTGAGCCTCTGTCTTATCTGTCATATTACGTAAAGCCTTAACAGCGTTTCTCGTTGTCTTGTGCTGGTATTTGTTTCTTACCTGCTTAGCGCTGTTACTTCTTATTCTTTTTAATGCTGACTTGTGATTTGCCATCTTATTATCTTTGTTATCTTAATTCAAAATCTTGTAGTCCGTAGGGGAATCGAACCCCTGTTACCAGGATGAAAACCTGGCGTCCTAACCCCTAGACGAACGGACCATTATTCACTCATTTAAAAAGCTTATTGCTTTTTGTATTAGCGGTTGCAAATATACACACATTTGGAAATACTGCAAACTTTTTTTTAAACTTTTTTCAATTTTTTAGACCTAGTATGCTTTTGCAAATAAAACTCTTTTTCTTGATGGTTTTCCCGAAAACACGCAGACTCCATCTTCCTCTGTAAATTCTAAAGGAATACATCTAATTGTTGCTTTTGTGATGTCTTTTATCTTGTCTTCAGTCTCTTCTGTACCATCCCAATGAGCTGCTACAAAACCTCCTTTATTTTCTATGGCATCCTTAAACTCTTCAAAGGTATTTACGTAAGTGGTGTGTTCCTTTCTGTAATCTAAAGCCTTGTTTAACAAATTCTGTTGAATTTCGTGAAGCAAATTTTCTATTATACCTACAGCCTCTGACTGCTGATAACTTTGTTTTTGTAAAGTATCTCTTCTTGCAATTTCTAAAGTTCCATTCTCTAAATCTCTCGCTCCAATTGCAACTCTTACAGGAACTCCTTTTAGTTCATATTCTGCAAATTTCCAACCTGGTTTGTGAGTATCTCTGTTATCGAATTTGACGGAAACACCTTTGGACTTTAATTCCGAACTAATTTCGTTTACCTTATCAGTAATAGCAGCTAATTGTTCATCTGTTTTATAAATAGGCACAATTGCTACCTGTATAGGAGCCAATTTTGGAGGTAGCACCAAACCGAAGTCATCCGAATGAGTCATAATTAACCCACCTATTAAACGGGTTGAAACTCCCCAAGACGTAGACCATACGTGTTCTTGCTTTCCTTCTTTAGAAGTATACTTTACGTCAAATGCTTTGGCAAAATTCTGACCTAAAAAATGAGATGTCCCTGCCTGTAATGCCTTTCCATCTTGCATTAAAGCCTCTATAGTGTAAGTATCATCAGCCCCTGCAAATCTTTCGCTTTCAGACTTCACTCCTTTTACAACAGGCATCGCCATAAAATTTTCTGCAAAATCAGCATAGACTTCTTGCATCTGTAATGTCTCCTCTAATGCTTCTTTTTTTGTACTGTGCGCTGTATGCCCCTCTTGCCATAAAAACTCAGCTGTTCTTAAAAACAACCTTGTTCTCATCTCCCAACGAACTACATTAGCCCATTGGTTAACTTTTATAGGCAGATCTCTATAAGATTGAATCCATCCTTTGTAGGTATTCCAAATAATAGCCTCGCTTGTAGGTCTTACTACCAACTCTTCTTCTAACTTAGCATTAGGATCCACAATTAACTTTCCTTCGTTCTCAGGATCTGTTTTTAATCTGTAATGAGTAACTACAGCACATTCTTTAGCAAAACCTTCAGCATTTTTTTCTTCTGCCTCAAACAAACTTTTAGGCACAAATAATGGAAAGTAGGCATTCTCATGACCTGTTTCCTTAAACATTCTATCTAGCTCATTCTGCATTTTTTCCCAAATAGCATAACCGTATGGTTTAATAACCATACATCCCCTAACAGCCGAATTCTCGGCCAAATCGGCTTTTACAACCAACTCGTTATACCATTTTGAGTAATCTGTACTCCTACTTGTTAACTTAGATCCCATAACTATTTATTTGGCACAAAAATTGTAAATTTTACTATGATCTAATCATCGGTAATGATTAGTTGGCAAAACTACTATTTTTTGCCTTGTTCAACAATAAAAACCTAAGATTATGAAGACCGTATATACTCCCTACAAAACGCTTGGTTTTATGGCTATTTTATTAGCGCTTACCTCTTGTGTTACTCAAAAAGATTTTACTTATTACGATGGTATATACAAAAATCCTAAAAACGAACCCAATAGTGTTTTTTCTGAACAAATGCTTAAATATTACGTAGAAAACCCTCAAAACGTAGTAGGATTAGGAACCAAAAATGACAATTATTCCATTTCGACCCCAAACAAAAATCCAAATCCTGCTATTACAAGTCAGCAAGGCAACAACGTTACCAATATATATGTTGATAGCAATTACCCTAACAACAACTGGAACGATCCGTTTTTTAACAATGGCTGGGGATGGAACAACAGATGGGCTGTGGGCACTGGCTTAGGTGTTGGGTATTTGGGATGGAACAGATGGGGAAATCCTTATGGTTTTAATAATTTTTACTACGGTAACGCTTTTGGGTTTGGACAACCTTTTTATGGTGGCTACAATTTTTACAACCCTGTAATTGTACAAGCCAATGGACGTTTTAACAATAGAAGAACTTCTAGGGTACAATACTCTAATACCAAAAGCGCTTCTAATAACAGACAATACAATCAAAATACTACCAGTAGCAGTAACAGCAAAAACTCTTCTGTAAGAAATTACAGTAACTCAAATGCTTCTAGCAACAACAGAAGTAGTACTCAATATTATCAAAACAAGCGAAGTAGTAACACCTCTAGATACACCTCCCCATCTAGCAGCGCTTCTTCTAACAACAGAAGTTATAACAGCCGTAGCTCATCTAGTAATAATCGATCTTACTCTGGTGGGTCTACGGGAAGAACTTATAGAAGGGGTAGAAGATAAAACAACATCTTATGAAAAAAATATTTTTTATTGTCACCAGTATATTAGTCGGTCAATACTCCTTTGGACAAATACAGCGTTTTTCGGATGTTGGTGTTGCGTTTAATCAACAAGAACTGAGTGGAACAGCCAGATACAAAGGTTTAAGCGGAGCTATGGGTGCTTTGGGTGGTGATATTAGTGCCATTGCAAATAACCCTGCAGGTTTGGGAGTTTTAAATTATAATGATTTTACGATTTCAGCAGGTTCTAATACAAAAAGTACCGATGCTTCTTATTACGGAAGCAATAGCAACCAAACTGAATTTGATTTTAACTTACGACAAGTAGGGCTTGCTTTTGTTTTTGAAAGAGATGGAGATTGGAACAAAACCGTTTTTGCCATTAATTACCAAAGAACCAATAATTTTGATAATTTTTATAGAATTACAGGAAACAGCGGCTTTGCCACTTTTCAAACCCATCCAGAACCTGTATTTAACGACAGCTTTGTTAATGGTGTAAGTCAAACACTATCTAACGAAACTTCAGGATTTTCTTCTGTTTTTAATTTAGGTTTGGCTTCTCAATACAAAGACAAATTTTATTTAGGAGCTTCTGTAAACGTCCACAACCTTAGTTATTCACAACTCATTCAAATTGCAGAAACAAATGTAGATGGTAATGACAATATTGTAGATCCCGAAGATTTGGTATTGGAAGCAGATTTCTCTCAAGAAGACAATCACAATGCTGATGGTTTATCTATAAACGCAGGATTTATTTACAAAGTAACAGAGCAATTTAGACTTGGTGCTTCGTACCAATCTCCTATTTGGTATTACGACATTGTAAATGAAAACAATGTGTTTGATGGTAGAGAAAACCGTAATTTTGGTAGAGCACCTGGAAATGGTAGAGATGGTGATTTAAATCCAAACGCAGAGAACAACAGCCCTACAGAAATTGCAGGGAGTTTTCAATTAGCTCCACTATTTACAGACACCAATGGTGTATTTGTGAATAATGATTTAAGTTTATTTGAATATGCAGTCAGAACGGCTAATAAATTTGGTTTGAGCACAGCTATTGTTCTTAACAATTTTGGGCTTATTTCTCTAGACTACTCTTATCATAATGTTAACGGCATCAATTTGTCTAAGGATGATTTTTCTGTAGAAAATGATTATTTTAACAATGTACTTAATAACACCCATAATATACGTGGTGGTGCAGAGTTAAAATTGGATAATTTTACACTAAGAGGTGGACTGAGTTTTGAACAAAGTCCGTTTAAAGATGCTGATAAACTAGATATTACCACCCTTGAATTGGGAAACAAATACGGTGCTTCACTAGGTGCTGGTTTAAGAATAGAAAATCATAAGTTTGATATAAGTTACAACTATTCACAACAAAACAACACCTACGATTTTTTTGATGGATTTAATCAAATAGATCCTGTGGATTTAACTTTAAAGCGAAATGATGTTAGTTTTACCTATTCTTACATATTTTAATTACCGTATTTAGAACAATTATCCCTTAAACCATCCTATTCAAATTCGGCCTTAATTAAATATAAATAGCTTATTTTTGTACAAATTTTTTGAGAAATGAGTACGCATCATATAAGTATAGAAGGAACTAATAATCCTTCAATTATTAAGTTTGTTAGTAACGAGCAAATTATTAAAGGAGGAAGCTATCAATTTAACAATATTGATGACGCTAAAGAATCCCCTGTATCTCAAGAACTTTTTAAACTCCCATTCGTAAGCAAAATTTTTATCAGTGCCAACTTTATCGCTATTGAAAAGTATGATATTGTTGAATGGAGTGACATTCAAAACGATATTAGAGAGCTTATTGAAATTTACCTTAACGAAGGGAATACGATTGTAACAGACAAGGCTGAGACTAGAAAAGTGGCTATAGAAATTTACGCAGAAAGTACTCCTAACCCAAGTGTAATGAAATTCGGATGTAACAAAATGTTAACTCCAGATGACCACGAATACAAATCTGCGGAAGACACCAAAAACTCACCCTTAGCTCAAGTTCTATTTGAATTTCCTTTTGTTAAAGAAGTTTACATCTCTGAGAACTACGTTTCTATCACTAAAAATGATATGATTGAATGGTTAGAAGTAAATACACAATTGAGAAGCTTTTTAAAAGAATATATTCAATCCGGTAAAACTATTATAGATACTTCCATAGAAAAACCTAAAGTAGAAATAGAAGCTGCACCCATAGAAAATCTCGAAGGAGTTTCTTTAGAAATCGCAAAAATATTAGATGAACACGTAAAACCTGCCGTTGCAAACGATGGAGGTAATATTGTATTTCAGGCATATGATGAAGCAACTAAAGATGTTCATGTAATATTACAAGGAGCTTGTAGCGGATGCCCATCATCAACCATCACTTTAAAAAATGGTATTGAGACTATGTTAAAAGAAATGTTACCTAACAAAATAAACAACGTAATTGCTGCTAACGGATAATCAAAACAACATGTCTAAAACAATAAAGCCTTATAAAGATTCAACCGCTGCTAAAAAAACGCAAGTAGCCGATATGTTTGATAACATCTCCGAAAACTACGATGGATTGAATAGGGTGATTACTTTTGGTATAGATGTAAAATGGAGAAAAAAAGTAGTTGATATCGTAAAAGCCACCTCTCCAAAAAACATTTTAGATATTGCTACTGGTACGGGTGATTTGGCTATTATGGAGAGTAACGCAATTCCCAATGCAAGTATTGTTGGTTTAGACATTTCTGCTGGTATGCTCGAAGTTGGAAAAGAAAAAATTAAGTCATTAAAGTTATCAGACAAAATTGAAATGGTTTTGGGAGACTCGGAAAACATTCCTTACCAAGACAATTTTTTTGATGCCATTACCGTTTCTTATGGAGTAAGAAATTTTGAAAACTTAGATAAAGGTTTGCAAGAAATTAGAAGAGTTCTTAAACCTGATGGAATATTTGTGGTACTAGAGACTTCTGTACCTACCAAATTCCCTTTCAAACAAGGATATCAGTTTCATAGCAAAATAATTTTACCACTCGTAGGAAAACTTTTTTCTAAAGATAAAATTGCGTATTCTTACCTTTCAGAATCAGCTAATTCTTTTCCATATGGAGAAAAATTTAATGCTATTCTCAGAAAAAACGGATTTAATACTGTGGAAGATATACCCGTTACGTTTGGAGTATCTACCATTTATAAAGCAACAAAGTAATGAAGCTAAAAGTTATTATTTTATTATTGATAGTTTGCTCCTTAACTAATAGTTATGGACAAAGAAAAAAAATCCTTCAACTTAATAACTTTGACAAATCATTAAGGTATGGTTACTACCTAGGGCTGCATAACAGAGGTTACGAACTCAGAGAGAATTCATCAGCTAAAGTTTCCCAAGGATATGGATTTCAACTAGGAGTATTGGCCGACCTAAATCTAAGCGAACATTTCAGTATTATTACTGAGCCTGGGGTTGTTAGTACTTCTAACGCTATTGTATTTATAGACGATGGAGAGGAATTTGATATGTCTACAACACATTTTCACCTACCTATATCTATCAAACTAAAAACAGAAAGAGTTAACAATGTGAGGGCTTTTGTACAAGCAGGGGCTTCTTACAACTACAATTTTTCTAGTGATAAAAACAAAGGAGATAATGGAGCAGATCCCAATGATTTTCTACTAACTAAGCATAACTTTTGGGGAGAAATATCTATTGGTGCAAATTTTTACTTCCCATACTTTAAGTTCTCCCCATCATTCAAAGGGGTTTATGGATTTAACAATGAGTTTGAAGGTTTGGGTAACAATGCGAAAGAAAACGTATCAAGCTTGAAGTCTAGAGGTGTATTTCTTACCTTAACTTTCCAATAATTCTTCTAAATTCACTTAATATAATAGAAGTTGCTGTTGCCACGTTCAAACTCTCGGTTTGTTGCAATGTACCAAACCTTGGGATAGAAATTTTGTGATCTATCAACTCTTTTATTTCTTTAGAAACCCCATTAGCCTCATTACCCATAATAATAACGCCATTCTCTGGCAAAGTGGTAGCGTAAATGTTTTTTCCATCCATATCTGCAACATAAATGGGCTGGTCTGTAGCTTTTAAAAATTCTATGAGATTTGTATAATTAACTGAAACTCTACTTAAAGACCCCATGGTGGATTGAACAACCTTAGAATTGTAACAGTCCACAGTATTCTTGCTGCAAACTAATTCTTCCACCCCAAACCAATCACATAGTCTTATAATCGTTCCCAAATTACCTGGGTCATTTATATCGTCTAAAACAACTTTTAATCCCTTGGATTTCGGAAGTTTTGAAGTAAACATTTTGAAAACAGCCAGCACTTTATTAGGATTTTTAAAAGAACTCACTTTTGTTAATTCCTGTTCTGTTATGACGGTTGGATTCAATTTGTCATATTTGTATACAACATCTTCTGTACAATAAATCGCTTCTAACCCAGTACCCGAATCTAAAAATTCATCCACTACTTTAATCCCCTCGGCTACAAAACACCCTGTTTTGTACCTGTTTTTTTTTATCTGTAAACTATTAACATTTTTAATTTGATTTTTGGAAAAAGGCATGTTTTCTGAATTTGATTTCAAATTTAATATTAAAATCTTCAAGCGCTACTAAGTAAGGTATATTATGCTTATTTTTGATGCAAATTTTAATACTTTCTTGAAAACAGTTATTAATTATTTCTTAATCTTTATCGTTGTCATTTTTTCTTTTACATCTTGTAACACCACCAAGTATGTAAAAGAGAACGAACAACTTCTTGAGCAGAATATTATAAACATTGATGGCGAAAAAAATTCAGATCAGGAGTTAAACTCATACATCATTCAAAGACCTAACACCAAGCTATTGGGGATACCGTTAGGATTAATGTTATACAATATTGGAGACGAAAATTATGACTCCATTCATCAACGCAAGTTGATAGCATTTAAAGACCGAAACAACTTTTTCGATAAATTATTATCAAAAAAGCAAACCCTTAATATTATCAACAAAAGAAATAGTGTTAATCGTTGGTTTTTAAACAAGGGAGAAGCACCAGTAATTATTGATACTGATAAAACAAATAAAAGCGCAAGCAATTTAAGAAACCTATATTTCAATCAAGGTTATTTTAATGCTACTACCAAAATTACAGTTTTAAATAATGTAGAAAAAGCAACAGTAACCTATAATGTTACTAAAAACAAACCCTTTTATATTGGAGACATTAGTTATGATATAAAATCTAAAAGTGCGGACAGTTTGATACAAAAAAACAAACATATTTTTGCGCTAAGAAAAGGGGATCAATACAATATCAAAAAATTTAAAAAAACCGTTTCTAAAATAAGTAACCTACTCAGAAACAATGGATTTTACCACTTTAATGAAAGTCTTATTAGTTTTAGAGACATTGATACCCTTGCCACAGACAATACGACTCCCGTAAAGCTTGTTGTTGAAAACCTAAAAACTCAACGAGGAAAAAAAATTACTGAAATACCTTTAAACGTTCAAACTATAAAAAATATAAACGTTTATACAGATTACACTTATAATAGAAGAAACATTAAGTATGATGTGCTAAGGGAACAAAATAAAATATCATTCTTCGCCCATTCTAAAATAAAACATAGAACCAAAACTCTAGCAAACTCCATATTTATCGAACCTAATAAAGTTTATAGCGATAAAAAAGTAGAGCTTACGAGAAATCATTTGAGATCTTTAAAAAACTTTAAGTCTATTAGGATCAATCACAAAGAACTCCCTAACAATCAACTAAACACCAATATTATATTAACCCCTTTAAAAAAATATGGTGTTGGTGTTAATACAGAATTGATTCACTCCAACATAAAGCAAATAGGACTCTCTGGTGGATTTAGTTTCATCAATAGAAATCTATTTAAAGGTGCAGAAATTTTTCAATTGTCTTTCCAAGGAAGTATTTTTGATACAGCGACGAACATTGCAGGAGATGAGAGAAACGAATTTGATGCCTTTGAATTAAGTGTAGATGCTTCCTTGGAGTTTCCTAGAGTTATTTTCCCCTTTCTTTCAAACGTCCTCCCAAGAGAAATGACCCCTAGAACTAAAATTACTGTGGGTACTAGTTTTCAGAGAAATATAGGATTAGACAAACAAAACTTGAGCGGAATTGTGAATTACAATTGGAAATCTTCTTCAAAAAACTCACACGTAATAGAGTTGATTAACCTGCAGTTTATTAACAACTTAAATCCAGAATCGTATTACAATATTTACAATTCTGAATTTCGAAAAATTAGAGAAATCCAACCTTTAGTAGACCCTACTTTTAATCTTACTCCCCAAAATGCAGACGAATTTATAAGGAGTGTCCCTCTTAGTTTTCGATCTACGAACCCAGAAGAATTCACTTCAATACAAAACATAGGCAAAAGAGAAGATATTATTACAAGCAACAATATCATTCCCTCTTTTTCTTACAGTTTTGAACACAACAGTCGAAAAGGCCTCAGTGATACTCGCTACAATTATTTTAGAACTAGAATAAGTTCGGCAGGAAATCTAAACACTTTCTTTCTAAAAGAAGTAGATGGGCAAAAAACATTTAGAGATATTTCGGTATCTCAATTTGTAAAGTTGGATGTAGATTTTAGAAAATTTTGGAGTAGATCTATCAACCATTCTTTGGCTTTCAGAACCTTTGTAGGGGTAGCTGTTCCTACCGGAAAAAACAAAGATATTCCATTTATTACAAGTTATTTTGCAGGAGGATCTAACGACATCAGGGCATGGAAAACTTACGAACTTGGACCTGGTAATTCCAATACAGGTTTAGAGTTTAACATTGGTAATTTAAAACTGTTGTCTAATTTAGAATACAGATTTAAAATGATTAACAGTATTCACGGAGCTGTGTTTATAGATGCTGGAAATATTTGGAACTTACCGAGCTCCACCGCCGCAACTGACGAAGAAATTTTTAGTGGATTTGAATCCCTTGAAAACATTGCCATAGGTAGTGGTTTTGGAATAAGATACGATTTTAATTTTTTGGTTTTAAGACTAGATTTGGCATTTAAAACATTTGAACCCTACTTAGAATCCAATAAATGGTTTTCTAATTACGACCTGCGCAGTTCAGTGCTTAACATCGGTATCAACTATCCTTTTTAGTACGATATCGTTTTCGTATAATATCATACAAACCAACCCCTTATTTCATATAAAAATGAGTATTTTTGTTCTGATTAATTCAATTAAACTAATTATAAAATGAGTTACAATATTAAACCAGGAGTTGCTACAGGAGATGCAGTTCAAGAGATTTTCAAATTAGCAAAAGAAAAACAATTTGCATTACCAGCAGTAAACGTTACAGGTAATAATACAATTAACACAGTTTTAGAAACTGCTAAAGAATTAAACTCACCAGTAATTATTCAATTTTCTAACGGAGGAGCAGTCTTTAACGCTGGAAAAGGATTAGACAATACCGACCAAAAAGGTGCTATTGCTGGAGCTGTTGCCGGAGCTAAGCACGTACACGAATTAGCTGTAGCTTACGGAGTGCCAGTTATTTTACATACAGACCACGCTGCTAAGAAATTATTACCTTGGATTGATGGACTATTAGATGCTTCTGAAAAGCACTTTGCAGAAACTGGAGCTCCATTATTCTCTTCTCACATGATTGATTTATCTGAAGAGCCATTAGAAGAAAATATCGCTATTTGTAAAGAATACTTAAAGCGTATGGATAAAATGGGAATGACTTTAGAGATTGAATTAGGAATTACTGGAGGTGAAGAAGATGGTGTAGACAACTCTGATGTTGATGAGTCTAAATTATACACACAACCCGAAGAAGTAAATTATTCTTACGAAGAATTAATTCAAGTTTCTCCAAGATTTACAGTAGCTGCTGCTTTTGGTAACGTTCACGGGGTATACAAACCAGGAAACGTTAAATTAACTCCAAAAATTTTAGATAACTCTCAAAAGTTTATCGAAGAAAAGCACGGTTTAGGACACAACCCTATTGATTTTGTATTCCACGGTGGTTCTGGATCTTCTGTTGAAGAAATTAGAGAAGCAATTGGTTACGGAGCTATCAAGATGAATATCGATACTGATTTACAGTATGCTTTTATGGAGGGAATCAGAGATTACTTTGCAGCAAATGCTGATTATTTAGCTTCTCAAATTGGTAACCCTTCTGGAGCTGACTCACCTAACAAAAAATACTACGATCCAAGAGTTTGGTTACGTAAAGGTGAAGAGACTTTAAAAGCTCGTTTAAAGCAGGCTTTTACTGACTTAAACAACGTTAATACTTTATAATATAACATAGGTTATATTTAAGATTTATACTCAAATAGAGAAACTGTTTATATACAGTTTCTCTATTTTTTTTAGTAAATTGCTGCCCTATTAAAATGAATAATTATGACAGCTTGGTTTAAAAGAAGTGATAAAGGAATTCAAACCCCTACAGAAGCAAAAAAAGACGTACCAAAAGGTCTTTGGTATAAAACTCCTAGTGGAAAAATTATAGACACTGACGAATTAAAAGCCAACTTATATGTGAGTCCAGAAGATGGTTATCACGTAAGAATAGGTAGTAATGAATACTTTGAAATACTATTCGACGATAAGTACACTGAGTTAAATGAAAGTTTAAGCGCTGTAGATTCTTTAGATTTTGAAGACACCAAGCCTTACACAGAAAGAATTAAAGCTGCTCAGAAAAAAACAAAATTAAAAGATGCCGTTAGAACTGCAGTAGGAAATTCTTACGGAAAGCCTTTAGTAATTGCTGCTATGGACTTTTCTTATATTGGAGGTTCTATGGGATCTGTAGTAGGTGAAAAAATAGCTAGAGCAATAGACTATGCTAGAGAAAATAAAATACCTTTTTTAATGGTTTCTAAATCGGGAGGTGCTCGTATGCAAGAAGCTCCGTTATCTTTAATGCAAATGGTTAAAACATCTGCAAAATTGACCCAATTAGCAGAAGCCAAAGTTCCTTACATATCATTATGCACAGACCCTACCACCGGTGGGATTACAGCCTCATTCGCTATGTTAGGAGATATTAATATTGCAGAGCCTAACGCACTAGTTGCCTTTGCAGGACCTCGTGTAGTAAGAGACACCACTGGTCAAGATTTACCTGAAGGATTCCAAAGATCTGAGTTCTTGCTAGAACACGGATTTTTAGATGCTATTTACGAACGTAAAGCCTTAAAAAAACAAATTAATTTATACATTGACTTGATTCTGAACGACGAAGTTAGAACTGAAGCTCAAGAATAATTTCTTGCTAATATTTGCTAAAAAGGTCATTTTTGTATACTACAAAAATGACCTTTTTTTATACATAGTTTTGATAACCAATCTCTTAAACGTATTGTTTTTTTTTGTAAATTTTGTTTACAAACTAAAAAATCAGTCAAATATTAGAAAAAAACACAAAAATCATCAACAAAGAAGGAGAACAGTTTTTTGAAGAACTCAACGAAGTTGCCAAAAAATATAATTTCGAAGGCACTATTAGTAAAGTAATATTCAATGAAAACGCGAACAAAGAAGATTTTAAATGGCCTGATTGTGAGTGGACTTGCTGGACAGAAATGATAAATGGTATACCAACCATTACCTGTGGATTTAAGTGCAAGATTTAATAAAAAAGTCCCTTAGAAGAAATACTCTAAAGGACTTTTTTAATATTTTGTTTTGAGGTTTTATCTCTTAGAGATAGAAACATAATCTCTTAAAGGCTCACCTACGTATAATTGACGTGGTCTTCCAATAGGCTCTTTATTTTCTCTCATCTCCTTCCATTGAGCAATCCACCCTGGTAAACGTCCCATCGCAAATAATACAGTAAACATTTCAACAGGAATTCCTAAAGCTCTGTAAATAATTCCTGAGTAGAAATCTACGTTAGGATATAAGTTTCTTGCTTTAAAATATTCATCATTTAAAGCCGCTTCAGACAACCCTCTTGCGATATCTAAAACAGGATCTTGAATTCCTAAATCAGCCAAAACCTCTTCAGCAGCAACTTTAATAATTTTTGCTCTTGGATCAAAATTCTTGTAAACTCTGTGTCCAAATCCCATCAAACGGAAAGGATCAGATTTATCTTTCGCTTTTGATAAATACTTTTCAAAGTCCCCACCATCTGCTTTAATAGCCTCTAACATTTCAATAACTGCTTGGTTAGCTCCACCATGTAAAGGCCCCCATAATGCAGAAATTCCTGCGGAGATGGAAGCAAATAAACCAGCATGAGAAGATCCTACGATTCTTACCGTAGAGGTAGAACAGTTTTGCTCGTGATCAGCGTGTAAAATTAATAATTTATCTAAAGCATCCAAAACAATCTTATTAGCTTTGTATTCTTGATTAGGCATCTTGAACATCATCTTAGCAAAGTTCTCCTCGTATCCTAAGTCAATATCTCCAAAATCTAAAGGCAATCCTTTCATTTTTCTCATACACCAAGAAACCAATACAGGAAACTTACCCATTAACATGGTAATGGCATGATACATATCCTCTTCAGACTCCACTTCAACAGACTTTGGATTAAAAGCAGTTAACGCACTTGTTAAAGAAGACAGAACTCCCATAGGATGAGCATTTTTAGGAAAAGCATCTAAAATTTTATGGATATCCTCATCAACCAAAGACTCCGCTTTTATATCAGCCTCAAATTTGTCTAACTGAGTTTGATTCGGAAGTTCTCCAAAAATTAATAAATAGGAAACCTCTAGAAAAGAAGCATCAGCAGCCAAATCTTCAATAGCATAACCCCTGTACCTCAAAATTCCTTTTTCTCCATCCAAAAAAGTAATTTCACTTTTACAAGAACCTGTATTTTTAAAACCAGGATCAATAGTAGTAACACCTTGTGTTAATCCTCTTAACTGCTTTATATCGATTGCTACTTCGTTTTCCGTTCCTTTTTCAATTGGAAATTCAAACTTTTGACCTTTAATTTCTAATGTTGCTTTATCTGACATATATATGTTATTTCCTTTATTTTTTATGAGTTTCACAAATCTACAAATAATTAGGTATTTTCAAAATATTTAATACTTAATTTATCTACGTATTTATACGTAAAAACATAGATTAATTTGTATATAGTAATCCTACGTATCATTTACGTTCATCTTAATTTATCTTTTTAGTATAAAAAAACACCCCTAAACACAAAAACAAAAACAACTTAAAACACTAATTTACAATATTTTAAAAACAAAAAACAAATACTGAGTATCGTAAGTTTTTTTATATTTTTTTATTAAAAAGGATTTCTGTTATAATTTTGTTAGTCATAAATATTTTTTCTGATAAAAAGACCTACAAAAATGGCATTAAATAAACATAGTAAAAGACTTACTCAAGACCCATCTCAACCAGCATCGCAAGCAATGTTATATGCAGTCGGACTAACTGACGAAGATATGAACAAACCACAAATTGGTATTGCGAGTACAGGTTATGATGGAAACCCTTGTAATATGCATTTAAATAAAATTGGGCAAGAAATTAAAAAATTCACCAATCAAAATGAGCAAGTTGGATTAACATTCAACACCATTGGTGTTTCTGATGGAATTTCTATGGGTACTTCTGGTATGAATTACTCTCTGTGTTCCAGAGATATTATTGCTGATTCTATGGAAACTGTTGTGAATGCTCAAAGTTACGATGGTTTAATTGGAGTGGTTGGATGTGATAAGAATATGCCAGGTGCCATCATTGCTATGTTACGTCTAAACAGACCTTCTATCATGGTTTACGGAGGAAGTATAGCTTCTGGAAAATACAAGGGACGTAAGTTAAACATCGTATCTGCTTTTGAGGCATTAGGACAGAAAGTAGCAGGTGAAATTGATGAAAAAGAATACAGAGAAATCATCAAAGCAGCCATTCCTGGAGCTGGAGCTTGTGGAGGTATGTATACTGCTAACACTATGGCATCTTCTATAGAATGTATGGGAATGGCATTACCTTACAACTCTTCTATCCCAGCTGAAAATCCAAACAAACTTTCAGAAGCAGAGCGTACAGCTAAAGCAATGAAAAATTTGCTAGAATTAGATTTAAAGCCGAAGGACATTGTTACTAAAAAATCTATCGAAAACGCAGTAGCATTAGTAAACGCTTTAGGGGGCTCTACCAATGCTGTATTACACTTTTTAGCAATTGCTTATGCTGCTGATATTGAATTTACATTAGAAGATTTCCAAAGAGTCTCTGACAGAACTCCTCTAATTGCTGATTTAAAACCTTCTGGTAAATACTTAATGGAAGATGTTCACGGAATTGGAGGAACTCCTGCCATTATGAAATATTTACTAGACAATGGATACTTACACGGAGATTGTATGACAATTACGGGTAAAACGCTGGCAGAAAACTTAGCAGAGGTTAAAGCTATGGAATTTGAAGATCAAGACGTTATTTTCCCTACAGATAAAGCTTTAAAATCTTCTGGAAATATTCAAATATTGTACGGTAACCTTGCTGAAGAAGGTGCTGTAGCAAAAATATCCGGAAACGAAGGTTTAAAGTTTGAAGGAAAGGCTGTAGTTTATAATGGTGAGCAGGCTGCCAATGACGGAATTTCTAACGGGGATGTAGAAAGAGGTGATGTAGTAGTAATTCGTTATGTAGGACCTAGAGGTGGACCTGGAATGCCAGAAATGTTAAAACCTACTTCATTAATTATGGGGGCTGGTTTAGGTAAGTCTGTTGCTTTAATTACTGATGGACGTTTTTCTGGAGGTACACACGGTTTTGTTGTAGGACACGTTACACCTGAAGCACAAAGCGGAGGTTTAATTGGACTGGTAGAAACAGGAGATACCATTTCTATTAGCGCAGAAGACAACTCTATTACGTTACAAGTCTCCGAAGAAGAAATTGCAGAACGTAAAGCCAAATGGCAACAACCTGCATTAAAACACAATAAAGGAATCTTATTTAAATACGCTAAATCAGTAGCTTCTGCTTCTGAAGGATGTGTAACAGATAAATATTAATTTAACAGTACTAAGTATTCAGTACAAAGTATCTTAACTTTTAACAAAGTAAAATATATTTTGTACTCTGTACTAATTACTTAATACGATATAAAAGTATGAGTACGAAAACAGAAAGAATTATTGGAGCTGAAGCCGTTGTTAGATCTTTGCTAGCAGAAGGGGTTGAAGTAGCTTATGGTTATCCAGGGGGTGCTATTATGCCAATTTATGATGAATTATATAAGTATCAAGATCAATTGCATCATGTTCTTACTCGTCACGAGCAGGGAGCAACTCATGCTGCCCAAGGTTACGCTAGAACTTCTGGTAAGGTGGGAGTTGCATTAGCAACTTCTGGTCCTGGAGCTACCAACCTTATTACAGGTATTGCAGATGCTCAAATTGATTCTACTCCAATAGTATGTATCACTGGACAAGTAGCTTCTCATTTATTAGGAACAGATGCTTTTCAGGAAACTGATGTCATCAGCATCTCCTCTCCTATTACCAAATGGAACGTTCAAGTAACCAAAGCTGAGGATATTCCTGAAGCTATTGCCAAGGCATTCTATATTGCAAAATCTGGAAGACCAGGTCCTGTGTTAATTGACATCACTAAAGATGCTCAATTATCTGAATTGGACTACAGTTACGAAAAATGTACGAATGTTAGAAGTTACAAACCCGTTCCTCCAACAGATATCAACAAAGTAAAACAAGCTGCTGAATTAATCAACAGTGCAAAAAAGCCTATGATTGTTTGGGGACAAGGAGTTATTTTAGGAGGTGCAGAACAAGAATTTAAAGCTTTTATTGAAAAGGCAGGAATTCCATCTGCATGGACCGTTTTAGGTTTGTCTGCGTTACCTACTAACCACCCTTTAAATGTTGGTATGGTTGGAATGCACGGACATTATGGACCCAACAAGTTAACCAATGAATGTGACGTTTTAATTGCAGTAGGAATGCGTTTTGACGATCGTGTTACAGGTGATTTGAGCAAATACGCTAAACAAGCAAAAGTTGTACATTTTGATATTGATCCTGCCGAGATTGATAAAAATGTTAAAACGGAAGTAGCTGTATTGGGAGACTCTAAAGACACTTTAGGTAAAATTTTAGAGTTTATAGAAGAAAAAGATCACAGTGCTTGGCTACAAGAATTTAGAGACTTTGATAAAATTGAATACGAAAAAGTAATTAACGGACAGTTAAACCCTACCAAAGAGGGCTTAACCATGGGAGAAGTTTTACAAGGAATCAACAAAGCAACTAATAATGATGCTGTGATTGTTTCTGATGTAGGACAACACCAGATGATGGCAGTTCGTTATGCTAATTTTACGCATACTAGAAGTAACGTAACTTCTGGAGGATTGGGAACTATGGGATTTGCCCTACCAGCCTCTATTGGGGCAAAAATGGGAGCTCCAGAAAGACACGTTGTGGCGATTATTGGTGATGGTGGTTATCAAATGACTTGTCAAGAATTAGGAACTATTTTACAAACAGGAACCGCAGTAAAAATTGTGGTGTTAAATAACGAATTCTTAGGAATGGTACGTCAATGGCAGCAATTATTCTTCGATAGAAGATATGCTTCCACAGAAATGACCAATCCAGATTTTGTAAAACTAGCAGAAGCCTATAGCATCCCTGCAAAAAGAGTAAGCGCAAGAGGCGATTTACAAGGGGCTATTGATGAAATGATTGCTTGCGAAACTTCGTACTTCTTAGAAGTAATGGTAGAAAAAGAAGACAATGTATTCCCAATGGTACCAACAGGTGCAAGTGTATCTGATGTTAGATTAAGCTAAAAAACAAGACATGGAAGAAAAATTATATACCATATCCGTTTATTCTGAAAACAACTTAGGATTGTTAAACAGAATTTCAACCATCTTTGTAAAAAGACATATCAATATAGAAAGCTTAACGGTTTCTGCTTCAGAAATTAAAGATGTATCTAGGTTTATTGTTGTTGTAAAAATGACTGAGACTGCGGTTAAAAAAATCATTGGTCAGTTAGAAAAGCAAGTAGAAGTAATCAAAGCTTATTATCATACAGATGATGAGGTGATTTTTACAGAAAATGCCATGTTCAAGTTCAGGTCAGATTTGTTATTTGAGAATCCTCAAATTCAAAATATCATCAAAGAACATAACATGAATATCATCACTGTTAACAGAACCTTTTTTGTGGTAGAAAAAACAGGAAGAAGACCAGAAATAGAAGCCATATATAAAGCCTTTGAGCCTTTTGGTATCGCTCAATTTGTAAGATCTGGTAGAATTGCTATCTCCAAAGAGGCAATGAATATTCGTAAAATTTTAGGGGAGATAGTTCAATAGAATTTCCTAAATTTGGCAACGCAATAAAATAAATTTTGAGCTTGGCGGATATTCATTCCATCAAGCTCATTTTTAGCGAAATAACAAGTAAAAAATTAGAATCAAAATAAAAGCAAAATGGCAAATTATTTTAACACACTTTCTTTAAGAGAGCAATTAGAGCAATTAGGACAGTGTGAATTTATGGACAGAAGCGAATTCAGCAACGGTGTTGAAGCTTTAAAAGGAAAGAAAATCGTAATCGTAGGTTGTGGTGCACAAGGATTAAACCAAGGTTTAAACATGCGTGACTCTGGATTAGATGTTTCTTATACTTTAAGAGCAGCTGCTATTGAAGAAAAAAGACAATCTTTTTTAAACGCTACTGAAAATAACTTTGCTGTAGGAACTTATGAAGAAATGATTCCTACTGCTGATTTATTAATCAACTTAACTCCAGATAAGCAACATACTAATGTTGTAAATGCAGTAATGCCATTAATGAAAGAAGGATCTTGTTTATCTTATTCTCACGGTTTTAACATTGTAGAAGAAGGAATGCAAGTTCGTAAAGATTTAACTGTAATTATGGTAGCTCCTAAGTCACCAGGTTCTGAAGTTCGTGAAGAATTTAAGAGAGGATTTGGAGTACCAACTTTAATTGCTGTACACCCTGAGAATGATCCTCAAGGTAAAGGATGGGATTATGCCAAAGCTTATGCTGTAGGTACAGGAGGACACACTGCTGGTGTATTAAAGTCTTCTTTTGTTGCCGAGGTTAAGTCTGATTTAATGGGAGAGCAAACCATCTTATGTGGATTGTTACAAACTGGATCTATCTTATGTTTCGATAAAATGGTAGCTGAAGGAATTGATGCAGGGTATGCTTCTAAATTAATTCAATACGGATGGGAAACTATTACTGAAGGTTTAAAATACGGAGGTATCACAAACATGATGGATAGATTGTCTAACCCAGCAAAGATTGAAGCTTTTAAAGTTTCTGAGGAATTAAAAGACATCATGAGACCTTTATTCCAAAAGCATATGGATGATATCATCTCTGGTCATTTCTCTAAAACAATGATGGAAGACTGGGCTAATGACGATATCAACTTATTAACATGGAGAGCTGCTACAGGAGAAACTAACTTTGAAAAAACTCCTGCTGGAGATTTTGAAATTTCTGAGCAAGAATATTATGACAACGGTACCTTAATGGTCGCGATGGTGAAAGCTGGTGTTGAATTAGCTTTTGAAGCTATGGTTGATTCTGGAATTATTGACGAGTCTGCATACTACGAATCTTTACACGAAACTCCATTAATTGCAAATACAATTGCAAGAATGAAGTTAGCTGAAATGAACCGTGTAATTTCTGATACTGCTGAGTACGGATGTTACTTATTCGATCACGCTTGTAAGCCATTAATTGCTGAGTACGTTAAAAACGCACCAAGCAACTTAATTGGTAAACCATTTGGAGCCGTAAACAACGGAGTTGATAACGCTGAGTTAATTGCTGTTAACAAAGTAATCCGTGAGCACGATGTAGAAATTATTGGTGAGGAATTACGTGAAGCAATGACTGCAATGAAAAAAATCGTTTAATTACAAACGAAATTTAAATACATTTAAAAGCCGTTGCATCTTAATGTAACGGCTTTTTTAATTTTATAAACACATCTATTGTCTCTTCGAGTGATTTTTCTGAGGTAGCGAAGAAAAATTATATCGAGAAGTTATTACTAGTAAGTTCTCGTTATATCTTCTGGCTTCAATACTCAAACTGACTAATAGATTCAATTTTTTTGCCTAATTAACTATGGTAAGTCTAGAATCCATTTTAAAAGCCCAAATGAATATTAAGGGAATTGTACAAACAACTCCTTTGAATTACATAGAGAATTACTCTAAAGAGTATAACAGCAATATCTATTTTAAAAGAGAAGATTTACAACAAGTACGTTCTTATAAAATTAGAGGTGCTTACAATAGAATCAAGAATCTATCTAAAAATGAACTAGTAAATGGAGTTGTATGTGCTAGTGCCGGTAATCATGCCCAAGGAGTGGCTTTGGCTTGTAATACTTTAAAGGTTAACGGGACTATATTTATGCCCGTAACTACGCCCAAGCAAAAAATCTCCCAAGTTAAAATGTTTGGAGGAAATTACACTAGCATAGAACTTGTTGGCGATACCTTTGATGAGAGTTCTTTGGCGGCTGAGCAGTATCAAAAAGAAAACAATGCTATTTACGTTCATCCTTTTAACGACTGGGACGTAATGTCTGGACAAGGTACTGTAGGCTTAGAAATACTAGATGCTATTGACCAACCTATTGATTATTTATTTTTACCCGTGGGTGGAGGTGGACTGGCCTCTGGTGTAATTACTGTGTTTAAAAATTTGAGCCCAAATACTAAAATTATAGGCTTAGAGCCTAAAGGAGCTCCTTCTCTTAAAACATCTATAGAGAAAGGAGTGAATACCAAGATTGAAAACATCAATAAATTTGTTGATGGAGCTGCAGTTCAGAAAATGGGTGATCACACATTTCCAATCTGCAAAGACTACTTATTTGAAGTTACCTTAATTGATGAAGGTCACATTTGTAAAACAATTCTCAAACTCTATAACGAAAACGCTATTGTTGCAGAGCCCGCTGGTGCTTTGGCGATTTCTGCTCTAGATCATTACAAAGATGAAATCAAAGATAAAAATGTAGTTTGTATTTTAAGTGGTGGTAATAACGACATTACCCGAATGGAGGAAATGAAGGAAAGAGCTTTGTTATATGAAGGCTTAAAACATTATTTTATTGTAAAGTTTCCGCAACGTGCTGGTGCACTAAAAGAATTTGTTGGTCATGTTTTATCAGACACTGATGATATTGTTCATTTTGAATATACCAAAAAGAATAGTAGAAGCACAGCATCTGCCGTAGTGGGCATAGAACTAAAAGAAAAAAATGATTTTATTCCCTTAATTAACAGAATGAAGGAAAGAGGATTTTTTGGTGAGTACCTAAATGAGAAACCAGAGTTGTTTAATCACCTTATTTAAAAAAGCAAGAATTTACTAAGAGACCAATCTTTGTAATTATATTCATTGAAACTTGGTTTTAGTGTCAAATGCCTTTTGATATATATTGAGCAGTCTTTTAGGAACTATAAAAGTGGATAGCCTACTATCTTTTGATACATAAATTGCTCTTAATAAAAATCTCCTAACACCTCTAATTCAGTTTGGAAAGAAACAAATTTTCCTGCAAACTTTTTCTGTAATCTGGTATTCATATCAGCAGCATAGGCAACATAATAACCTTTGAATGTTTCTTTGTCTGGCACCGAATATTGAATAGCGTAAGTTTTACCACCCTTTTCTTCATTAACCATCACTCTAGATAGTTTTGCTCCAGTAAAACAACCAGTAGCAATCATTTCTGGTATTTGATTACCTTGAATGTAACTCAACCATTCTTGTTCTATTTCAACTTCTACATTTGTTGTTACGTTATATATGTACATTTTCTAATAAATTTAATAATGCAAAAATAGCCTTTAAAATCAATCTGTATACGTTAATTTAACATTAACTAAATGTTATTAACATATGAATAAAAAAATAAAAAAAATTGAAATGATTACTCATAATACATAATTTAGACGTAAATTATGGTGAATAAATATCACTGCCCCATGAAAAAACTTCTTTTAATTACCCCTTTGTTGTTTTCTCTATTTCATATTTCTAATGCTCAAGAAAATAAGATGATTGTTGCTGACAACATGAATGTTAGTCCGAACACATACTCGAATAACTTCCTTAAAGGTATATCAAACCCAACCCCTGAAAAAAAGAGTCCTCAAAACTCAAATAAAACAACGCATAGTCTTATCAAAAATAAACACTCAGACAAGTGCTTTAACGAACATTTGGTTGTTGAATCAGATACTACCGAAGATTATATTAGTATCAAAACAATCTCAAACTCCACAATCAAAATTTATAATAAGCGTGGTAAAGTAATTAAAACATACAATAACTCTTTTGGTGAAAGCTATATTGATACTAGAGATTTAATTAAAGGTATTTACTACATTACAATTGCCGAACCGGACACTAAGACTGTTGTAAAAAAACTAGAAATTAAATAAGCACTAATTAAAATTAGGTTTTCTTTTTTCTAAAAAAGCAGCAACACCTTCTTCAAAATCTTTGGTTCCGAAACATTGTCCAAATAATTCTACTTCATTTTGTAGACCAATATTTCCGTAGGTATTATTGATGGCCTTTATGCTATTTTTTATTGCGTTTGGTGAGTTGGCTATCATTTTGTAAGCTAAATCAGTAGCTTTACTCAACAACTTTTCTTGAGAAACCACATAATTTGCTAAACCTAAGCTCAATGCTTCATTGGCTCCAATCATTTGGCCAGTTAAAATCATTTCAAAAGCTTTTCCTTTTCCTACTAATTGAGTTAATCTTTGCGTGCCTCCATACCCAGGTATTAGACCTAGACTTACTTCTGGCTGCCCCATATTTGCACTATCAGAAATCACCCTTAAATGACATGCCATAGCTAGTTCTAATCCACCACCCAAAGCAAAACCATTCACGGCAGCTATTACGGGTTTAGAATATTTAGCTATTTTATTAAATAGCAAGTCATGGCCTTTTTGCGAAAGTTCTTCTCCTTGCTTTTTAGAAAAACTAGCAAACTCTTTGATATCCGCACCCGCCACAAAAGCTTTTTCCCCTGCTCCTGTGATTATGACAACTCTTACGTTATCATCGTATTTAAAATCATACAAAACATCATGCAAAGCTTTTATTATTTTGCTATTTAAAGCATTTAAAGTCTTAGGAGCATTAATAGTAATGAGTGCTATTTTGTGTTCAATGGTTACCGTTAAAGATTCGTATGTTTTCATCGTCTCATATAATTTTGGTATGAATTAAATTCTATTAACTGTTCTTAGGTAGCTTGATTTTAAAAATAGTGCCTTTGTTTAAAATCGACTCAAAAGAAATAGTTCCTCCGTAAGTTTCTACTATATTTTTGACCATCGGCAATCCGAGTCCCATACCGCTAGACTTAGTTGTAAATTTAGGCTCAAATATGTGTTCTTTATCTTTTTCTTGAATTCCTTTTCCGTTATCTTCAACTGTAATAATAACTTGACTTACCTCATCGGTTACCGAAACCTTTATTTCAGGAGAGGTTGAAAATTCCGTTGCTTGGATAGAATTTTTAACTAAGTTATTTAAAACTCTGGTCATTTGATTTTTATCCAAATCAATAAGGACCTCATCTGCGTTGGTCGTCAACTTGATGTCTTTTTCGTAAAAAATATCAATAGCATTTTTCACAACACTAATCAATTCAATAGTCTCAATATTTTTTTGTGGCATTCTAGCAAAATCAGAAAAAGAAGTAGCTATGGATGACATCACATCAATTTGTTGGGTTAACATTTCTGCATAGTCTTTCACTTTTTCCCTAATTCCTTCTTCGTTGGGATCAAAAGTTCTCTCAAAGCTTTGTACCGTAAGCTTCATGGGAGTCAAAGGGTTTTTAATTTCATGAGCCACTTGCTTTGCCATCTCTCTCCACGCTTGTTCTCTTTCGCTCTTAGCTAATTTATTCGCACTCTCCTCCAGCTCATCTATCATTAAATTGTAAGCTCCCACGATAGAGGCTATCTCCGGTGTAACACCTTCTGTATTAATTTTCTCATTTTTCTTTAGTAGCTTGGTTTTTTGTAATTTACTAGAGATGGATTGCAATGAACTTGTAATATAACTGGATAAAAAATAGGCAAACACTATAGCCAACAAAAACATAATTCCATATACTAAAAACAATCTATTTAAAAAGAAAGAGAGTTGTTCTTGTTCCTGGGTATTGTCTTGTACATATTCTACTTTTAAAATCCCTACTTTGTTCATATGCCTATCGTTGATATAGGAATAGGACAACTGAGCTATATTACCACTTTCTAGAGGTGTGGACTCTTCATACTTCTCCCCTCTTTTTAGTTGATTTAGAACTTCTTGAGATATTTTTTCTTGAAAAACTCTGAACCACGGCTCGTAGGAGTTGATTTGAAGTCTTCCATTTAAATCGTAGATACTCATTTTCATTTTATGAACAGTAGCAATCTCGTAGATACGTTCTCTAAAAATAAACCCTAAAAATTGCTGTGCAGCTGGATAAATAGTGTTTTCTAATTCGTAATTGATGTTCTTTTGTGCGGCTCTTTCCTTTCTATCAAATCTAGAATAATAATATTCCTTGGTTTGTTTTTTGTATTGCTTTACAGTAACCACAGCAATTAGGACTGAAGCTAATCCTACCAACAAAAGCATGGCTAAAAATATTCTAATTCTTAAGGAGACTTTGTTCATGTTTATCTCTAATGTATTGTACCAGCAAGAGGAAAATTCGCAACCTCTTTAAAGTATTTATTGATGAATTACCCAAGTATCAAACCTTAAGCCAATTTAACTAATAAAGCTTCTTTAAACAATAAAAGGGAAATACAATTATGTATTTCCCTTTTATTATCTAACTTCTTAATGATTTATCCTACAATATTAATGATTTTACCGGGCACAATAATTACTTTCTTAGGAGTTCTTCCTTGCAACTGAGCTTCGGTTTTTTCATGAGCCATGACTGTTTTTTCTATCTCTTCTTTAGACATATCTAAAGGTAACTCTAACTTAAATCTCATTTTTCCATTGAAAGAAACAGGATATTCTTTGGAACTCTCCACCAAATGAGTTCCATCAAAAATTGGAAAAGGAGCTGTAGAAATAGACTGGGTATGTCCTAATTTCTCCCACAACTCTTCTGTAATGTGCGGTGCGTATGGAGATATTAAGACTAACAATGGTTCTAATATTTCTTTATGACTACATTTTAAAGAGGACAACTCATTTACCGCAATCATAAAAGTACTTACGGAGGTATTAAAAGAAAAATTCTCTATATCCTCTTGCACTTTTTTTATGGTTTTATGCAACACTTTTAATGCTTCTTTGGACGGCTCTCCTTCCACCCCTTTAAAATTATTTGCGTTGGCATATAATCTCCAAAGTTTTTTAAGGAAAGAATGTGATCCGGAAATACCAGCAGTATTCCATGGCTTAGATTGTTCTAAAGGCCCTAAGAACATTTCGAATAAACGCAAACTATCTGCTCCGTACTCTTCACAAATACTATCGGGATTAACGACGTTAAATTTAGATTTGGACATTTTTTCCACTTCACGCCCCACCATATATTTATCATCTTCTAAAATAAACTCAGCATTCTTATACTCTTCTCTCCACACTTTAAAAGCTTCAGTATCTAATTCGTTGGATGCATTTACAAAAGAAACATCTACATGGATGGGTTGTACCTTTTGATCTCCAATAAGTCCTTTTGATAAATAAGTTTGAGTTCCCTCTAATCGATACACAAAAGCAGAAGTTCCTAAAATCATTCCTTGGTTGATTAGTTTTTTAGCAAACTCATCGACAGGAACATATTCTAAATCAAACAAAAACTTTTGCCAGAAACGAGCATATAACAAATGTCCCGTTGCATGCTCAGAACCTCCCAAATATAAATCAACTTCTTTCCAATAATCTAACGCTTCTCTACTAGCAAATTCGTTTGGATTGTTCGCATCCATATAACGGTTAAAGTACCACGAAGACCCAGCCCAACCTGGCATGGTATTCAATTCAAGAGGAAACACTGTTTCATTGTTAATTTTGTCGTTACTTACTACTGAGTTTGATTCTGTACACCATGCCCAAACCTCAGCATTTCCAAGCGGTGGCTGCCCATCTTCTGTAGGTAAATATTTTTCTACTTCTGGTAATAATATTGGTAGATGCTTAGCTTCAATCATTTTTGGCATTCCATCCACATAGTACACAGGAAAAGGTTCTCCCCAGTAACGCTGACGACTAAAAACAGCATCACGCAAACGGTAATTAATTTTTCCTCGCCCAAAACCGCGCTGCTCCATTTCATAAATAGCCAGCTTGGCTGCCTTTTTTACATTTAACCCTGATAAGAAATCAGAATTAGTGATTTTCGCCGTTTTATCTTCGCAAGCCTTTTCAGAAACATCAACACCCTCAAAAATATTTTTAATTTCTATGTCAAAATGATTGGCAAAATCCCAATCTCGTTGATCTCCACACGGTACTGCCATGACAGCTCCCGTTCCGTAGCTAGCCAGTACATAATCCCCAATCCATATCTGAATTTTTTCTCCCGTAAAAGGGTGAATTGCATAGGCTCCTGTAAAAGCACCAGAAATGGTTTTTACATCGGCCATCCTATCTCTTTCAGAACGTTTGGCTGTCGCTTCAATGTAATTATCAACTATCTCTTTTTGCTCTGGAGTCACTATTTGTGATACCAATTCGTGTTCTGGAGCTAACGTCATAAACGTAACGCCAAAAATAGTATCGGGGCGAGTCGTAAAAACTTCTATTTGATCTTCAAAACCATCAACATCAAAAAACACGCTCGCTCCTTGAGAACGACCAATCCAATTGGTTTGTGAATCTTTTAAAGGCTGTGGCCAATCAATGGTATTCAAACCATCTAGCAAGCGTTGTGCATAGGCTGAAATACGCATAGACCATTGCATCATTCTTTTACGAACCACAGGATGACCTCCACGTTCTGATAATCCGTTAATAATTTCATCGTTTGCCAAAACAGTACCTAATGCCGGACACCAATTCACTTCTGTTTCCGACAAATAAGTTAATCTATATTTTGCTAAAATTTGCTCTTGTTCTTTTTCAGAATAAGATTTCCACTCTGCTGCTGTAAACTCAGTTGCCTCTTCATCGCAAACTGCCTTTACGTTTGTAGTTCCATTAGCTTCAAACAACGCAATTAAGGTTTCGATTTTTTGAGCTTTATCATCAGTGCTATTGTACCAGCTGTTGAACAGCTGCGTAAATATCCACTGTGTATGTTTGTAATATTCTGGAGTTGAAGTTCTAATTTCACGAGACCAATCAAAAGAAAAGCCAATTTTATCTAACTGTTTTCTATAAGTATTGATATTAGTTTCCGTAGTTACCGCGGGGTGTTGCCCTGTTTGAATTGCGTATTGCTCTGCGGGTAAACCAAATGAATCATATCCTTGTGGGTGCAATACGTTGTATCCTTGATGACGTTTATAACGAGAAAAAATATCCGAAGCAATATACCCTAACGGATGCCCAACATGCAAACCTGCCCCTGAAGGATAAGGAAACATATCTAAAGCATAAAATTTTGGTTTATCAGAATTATTTTCTGCTTTAAAGGTTTGGTTTTCTGCCCAGTATTTTTGCCACTTGGCTTCTATCTCGTTAAAGTTATATTCCATTTGATTAATTTTGAGTGGCAAATTTAACTTTTTTGAGATTAGGAAACCAAGCTCACTTTAAATAATTGCTTCTATCAAAAAAAAGGAACCTAGCTCAATGAGTCGAGCTGGGTTCCTTTGTAGATGCACTATGGTAAAACTTATAGCTTAATGGGTACAGTAATTTTTGTAGTTCCCCATGCCATTACCAAACTCGCTTCTTTTTTAGAATTAATTTTGCTGAACTTCATAGAAAAATGTTCTACGGATGCTTCTGTTTTTTCTACAGGAACTTTTACTCTCAAAACATCTAAACTCTTATCGTAAGTGTAAGCTCCCCAGGTATCCACTTTTTTGTTGATAATCACCGTCCAATAGTTGTTAGAAGGAATTGCATACATTGTATAATTTCCTATTGGTAACTTCTTGTTTCCAAAAGCAATATCTTTGGTCACTTTTATCTCTGTTGCTTCGTTTGCCCCCAATCTCCACACTTTATCAAAAGGAACTAACTCCCCAAATAGTTCCCTTCCGTTTTTTTGAGGCCTACTGTAATAAATTTTAACCAATGCCTCTGCATTTCTTGTCTGTTTCAACAAAATAACGTCTAATGGACTTTTGTCAATTCCTTTAAATTCTTGAGCATTTGCATCAATACAAATCAGTACTAAGGATAGTATAAATAGTAGTTTTTTCATCTTCCTAATTTTTATGTTTTTATAAAAGTCTTAAATAAATCATCAAAATTACGTTTAACAACTAATTTATTTGCAAGAGATTAATATCCCAACTGAATCATCTATATTTGTGCGATGAACACGCTAGTATTAAAAGGATAGATGAAGAACATAAGAAACTTTTGCATTATTGCACATATTGATCACGGTAAAAGTACTTTAGCCGATAGATTATTAAGTTTTACAGATACTGTATCGCAAAGAGAGGAACAAGCTCAGCTTTTGGATAATATGGATTTAGAGCGAGAACGTGGTATCACCATTAAGTCTCATGCCATCCAAATGGACTATACTTTCGAAGGAGAGGAATACATTTTAAATTTAATTGACACTCCTGGTCACGTTGATTTTTCTTATGAAGTATCTAGATCTATTGCGGCTTGCGAAGGAGCTTTGTTGATTGTAGATGCTGCTCAAAGTATACAAGCGCAAACCATTTCTAACTTATATTTAGCGTTAGAAAACGACTTAGAAATTATCCCTGTATTAAATAAGGTGGATTTGCCAAGTGCCAATCCAGAAGAGGTAACTGACGATATTGTTGATTTATTAGGTTGTGAACCTGAAGACGTTATACACGCAAGTGGAAAAACAGGTTTTGGGGTAGATAATATTTTAAAAGCAATTATAGACAAAGTTCCAGCCCCAAAAGGAAATCCCGAAGCCCCGCTAAAAGCTTTAATTTTTGATTCTGTTTACAACTCATACAGAGGAGTAGAAACCTATTTTAGAATTATAGATGGTACCATTAAAAAAGGTCAGAAAATTAAATTTATGGCTACGGGTAACGATTACTTTGCTGATGAAGTAGGTACTCTTAAGCTAAATCAAGTAGCTAAAAAAGAAATAAAAACAGGAGATGTTGGATATTTAATTACAGGAATTAAAACAGCTTCTGAGGTTAAGGTGGGAGATACCATTACTGATTTTGTAAATCCTACTACAGATAATATCGATGGTTTTGAAGATGTAAAACCTATGGTTTACGCAGGTATTTATCCTGTGGATACTGAAGATTATGAAGAATTGAGAGCTTCCATGGAAAAGCTGCAATTGAACGATGCTTCTTTAGTTTTTCAACCAGAAAGTTCGGCTGCTTTAGGCTTTGGTTTTCGATGTGGATTTTTGGGAATGTTGCACATGGAAATTATCCAAGAGCGTTTGGAGCGTGAATTCAACATGACGGTAATTACTACCGTACCCAACGTATCATACTTTGCTTACACCAAAAAAGATCCTGATGAGCAAATACTAGTTAACAACCCTACTGATTTGCCAGATCCTTCTAGTATGGACAGGGTTGAGGAACCTTATATCAAAGCTTCTATCATTACCAAAGCAGATTTTGTGGGACAAGTCATGGGCTTGTGTATTGAAAAACGTGGAGAAATTGTCAATCAAACTTATTTAACTCCCCAGCGTGTAGAGTTAATTTTTGATATGCCTTTGGCAGAGATTGTTTTTGACTTTTACGATCGTTTAAAAACGGTATCTAAAGGCTACGCTTCTTTTGACTACTACCCTATTGGAATGAGAACTTCTAAATTGGTGAAAGTAGATATTTTGCTAAACGGAGATTCTGTAGATGCTTTATCTGCGTTAATACATGCGGATAATGCTTATCACATAGGAAAAAAAATGTGTGAGAAGTTAAAAGAGCTAATCCCACGTCAACAATTTGATATTCCTATTCAAGCAGCCATTGGTGCCAAAATTATTTCTCGAGAAACGACCAAAGCATTGCGTAAAGATGTTACTGCAAAATGCTATGGGGGAGATATCTCCAGAAAACGTAAACTTTTAGAAAAGCAGAAGAAAGGAAAAAAGAGAATGAGACAAGTGGGTAATGTAGAAATACCTCAAGAAGCATTTATGGCAGTTTTAAAGCTAAACGACTAACAGTAAAGACCTTGTAACACAAGGTCTTTTTTTGTGGCTAATATTTGAATTTAGCTACCGGTAAATACCAGATTGATTATTATCAACTTCTCACGGCATTAATATATGTTAACGGTTTTTTTTTACTAAGTTTAAGGGTGAATTAAAATAATCGAAATGAAAGTAATACATGTTAGCGCTGAAGGTTACCCCGCAGCAAAGGTGGGTGGACTTGCAGACGTTGTGGGTGCCCTACCTAAATATCAAACAAATTTAGGATATGAAGCAGCAGTTGTTATGCCATTTTATGACAACAAATACTCTAAATCGGCAAAGTACACTACAGACTTTGAATCTACTGTAGACTTGGCTGAAAACTCTTTTAAAGCCAAAGTTCTTAAAGTTAAGAATAGTTTTAAAGATTTAGGATACCACTTGTATCAGATAAAAATTGAAAAACTATTAGACAGAGAAAATGTTTATGGTTATGAGGATGATACCGAAAGATTTATCGCTTTTCAAAAAGTAACGTTAGATTGGATTTTGCAATTCATCAATGCTCCTAAAATAATCCACTGTCACGATCATCATACAGGTTTAATTCCTTTTATGCTTACCCAATGCGTAAAATATGAATCTCTGAGAGGGATACCGACTATTTTTACTATTCACAACGCACAATACCAAGGAGAATTTTCCTTTGAAAAATTAGCTTATTTACCCGAATACAATCTTGAACAATCAGGTATATTAGAATGGGACTATGCTATCAATCCTATGGCAGCTGCTATTAAAGCTTGTTGGAGATACACTACCGTTTCTCCAAACTATATGAACGAACTACCACATGCCTCTACTGGATTGGACTGGTTATTTGATACGGAAAGAGAAAAATCAGTAGGAATACTAAATGGTATTGATACGGATGTATGGAATCCTTCTACAGACACCATGATTGCAAAAAACTATAACGTAAAAACAGTAGCTGCTGGAAAAAAAGCCAACAAGGCAGAAATCTGTGAGAAATTTAACTTAGATCCTGACAAACCGTTAGTAGCCTTTATTGGTAGATTGGTTTACCAAAAAGGTGCCGATATTATGGCTGGTATTTTTGATAGAGCCATGGATGCAAACGATATTAATGGATTGGTATTAGGTTCTGGAGATTCTCACGCAGAGTATCTACTTAACGAATTAAAAGACAAATATCCTGGTAGATACAACACGTTTATTGGGTACGATGAGGCTCTATCTCATTTAATATATGCTGGTGCAGACTTTCTAATCATGCCATCAAGATTTGAACCTTGTGGTTTAAATCAACTATACGCGTTGAGATATGGAACAATTCCCGTAGTAAGAGCTACTGGTGGGCTAAAAGATACCGTTACTGATATTGGAGAAAAAGGAGGTTTTGGTATTAGACACGAACACGTTTCTGTTGATGATGTAGCATTGGCCATTACGCGTGCAAACAAACTGTATAACGATACTTCTGAATTTAAGAGAATTAGAAAAGAAATTATGAAAATAGACAATTCTTGGGAAAATTCAGCTGCAGAATATATCGAATTATACGACCTAATTTCTCAATAAATAACTCAACATACACCATATAATTATGAAAAAAAAAGTATTAGGAATCATACTTGGAGGAGGACAAGGATCTAGACTTAAACCTTTAACGTCTACTAGATCAAAACCAGCAGTTCCCATTGCTGGTAAATATAGATTAGTAGATATACCGATTTCTAACTGTTTACATTCTGGAATTAACAGAATTTTTGTTTTAACACAATTTAACTCAGCTTCTTTAAACAAACATATAAAAAACACTTACTCATTCGGTAATTTCTCGGGTGCGTTTGTGGATATTTTAGCCGCTGAGCAGACTCCTGAAAATGATGGATGGTTTCAAGGAACCGCAGATGCTGTTAGGCAATCCATGCAACATTTCTTAGCATATGATTGGGATTATGCTTTAATTTTATCAGGAGATCAATTATATCAAATGGACTTTAACAAAATGGTTAAAGCGCACGAAAAAAGCAAAGCAGAAATCTCTATTGCTACGTTACCTGTAAATGCTAGCGATGCTACTGGATTTGGAATATTAAAAACCGATAACGAAGAAAATATTACTTCATTCACCGAAAAACCTTCTTTAGACGATTTACCTGATTGGAAATCGGAAGTAGCGGATGACATGAAATCTCAAGGAAAAGAATACCTGGCTTCTATGGGTATTTACATTTTTAATAGAAGTCTTTTGGAAGATTTAATGTCTAACAAAGAAACTATGGATTTTGGGGGAGAAATTATACCCGAAGCGATTAAGACTAATAAAGTTGTAAGTTACCAGTATCACGGATATTGGACAGATATTGGTACCATTGGTTCTTTCTTTGATGCAAACTTAGGATTGACTGATGATATTCCTGAATTTGACTTATTTGACAATGATTATAACGTATTAACTCGTCCTCGTTTCTTACCTCCAACTAAAATATCAGGAACTACACTTGAAAAAACACTAATTGCAGAAGGTGGAATTATCAATGCAAGTAGAATTCAAAGATCTATTGTTGGGATTAGATCTAGAGTAGGTGTAGGTACCACAGTTTCTAATTGCTACTTAATGGGTAACGATAAATATGAAAGTGCTGAAGAAATTGCTCATAAGCAATACAACAATATTCCTTTAAGAGGTATTGGCGAACGTTGCTATATCAACAACTGTATTATTGACAAAAATTCCTCTATTGGTAACGATGTTAAAATTAATGGAGGAGAACATTTACAAGACACCGAAACGGACTTATACACCGTTAGAAATGGTATTGTTGTTATTAAGAACGGAGTAGTTGTTCCTAGTGGAACTAGCATTGTTTAATACTTTTATACATACCACACTAAAAATTGGCACCCAAGTTATTTCACTTGGGTGTTTTAAAACTCAATAATTTGCATATGAACCATGTAAAATCTTATAGTCTATTTACAGACTTTGATATCTATCTTTTTAAATCAGGAAAACATTACAGGCTTTACGAAAAATTTGGTGCACACCCAGCTGTAGTTGATGATGTAGAGGGGATGTATTTCTCTGTTTGGGCACCTACTGCCAATAGAGTTTCTGTAGTAGGAGATTTTAATTTTTGGAACGATAATGAACACGTCTTAAATGTTAGATGGGATAGTTCTGGAATTTGGGAAGGATTTATACCAAATATTAAAAGCGGAGAAGTCTACAAATATAAAATTCACTCTAACAACAACGGTATCGTTACGGAAAAGTGTGATCCTTATGGGTATCACACAGAACATCCGCCCAAAACTGCTTCCGTTACTTACGATTTAGAAGGATATCAATGGCAAGATGAGGAATGGATGAATTACCGTAAAGATAAAAACGGTTTAGACAAACCCTATTCTGTTTACGAAGTGCATTTTGAGTCTTGGATGAAAAAAGTAGAAGAAAATAGATCGCTTAGCTATTGGGAAGCTTCTCAAGAATTGGTTAAGTATGTGAAAGAGATGAACTTCACTCATATTGAATTTATGCCTATTATGGAATATCCATTTGATCAATCATGGGGATACCAACTAACAGGCTACTTTGCTCCTAGTTGTAGATTTGGCCACCCTAAAGAATTTATGAATTTAATCGATGAATTTCATAAAAACGACATTGGTGTTATATTAGACTGGGTTCCTTCTCATTTTCCTTCAGACGATCATGGTTTAGGTTTTTTTGATGGATCTCACTTATACGAACATCCAGATAAAAAAAAGGGATATCACAAAGATTGGAAAAGTTTAATTTTTAATTACGGAAGAAACGAAATCCGTTCATTCCTAATTTCCAACGCTTGCTTTTGGCTAGACAAATATCATATAGATGGATTGAGAGTAGATGCCGTTGCTTCTATGCTGTACTTAGATTATTCTAGAGAGGATGGAGAATGGGAACCCAACGAGTTCGGAGGAAATGAAAATCTAGAAGCCATCTCTTTCTTACAAGACTTTAATAAAGAGGTTTACGAAAGTTTCCCAGGGGTGCAAACCATTGCTGAAGAATCTACTGCTTTTTCTGGTGTTACTAAATCTGTTGAACACGGAGGACTTGGATTTGGTATGAAATGGATGATGGGTTGGATGCACGACACTTTGGGATATTTTAAAAGGGATCCTCTATACAGAAAACACCATCACAACGAAATTACGTTTAGTTTGGCTTATGCCTTTACGGAAAGATTCATGCTACCTCTATCTCACGATGAGGTTGTATATGGTAAAGGATCCATTATAGAAAGAATGCCTGGAGACAAATGGCAAAAATTAGCCAACTTGAGATTGTTATACGGAAGTATGTACACGCATCCTGGAAGCAATTTACTCTTTATGGGAGCTGAATTTGGACAGGAAAAAGAGTGGGATTACGCTAAAAGTTTGGATTGGCATTTATTGGAAGATGAAGGGCACAAATCTGTGCAGACTTATATGAAAGATCTGAATACATTTTTAAAAGAAACACCCGCCTTATACGAAAAAAGCTTTTCCCCTGAAGGTTTTGAGTGGATTGACTACAATGATGACAACAACTCAATTATCAGCTATATCAGAAAAGGGCATGAACCTAAGAATGATATGATTGTTATTTGTAATAACACCCCTACTCCACATCATAGTTATTTAGTTGGAGTACACCGAAATGGAACACTAAAAGAGGTTTTCAATTCTGATTTGGAAAAATATGGTGGTAGTGACCTAAAAAACAGTCAATCCATTACAATTAGTGACAAACCTTGGAACTGGAAAAATCATTCGGCAGAAGTTAATTTGCCTCCATTGTCTATTACTATTTTTAAAATAGAATAATCATCACAATGCTCTTGAAAACAAAGTAAATTAAGAGCATTTTTTTATTGATTAAATCTTAGTTATTCAAGCAAATCGTTGAGATTTAAACAAAAATAAACTCGAAGTAAGGGGAATTTATAAAAAAGAAAACCAACAAAGGTTATCCAAACATTTTTTTTTATTTTAGAGAGATAGAAACAAAACAAACCGCTAAAATTTATGATTTTAAACGAACAAATAGAACAAAAAGGAAATATTTTCCCCAATAAAATAGTTGATTTTAGTAAAGATGTAGATACACTATATTTTAATTGTGAAAATGGTGTTATTCTACAAATGACTATTTTAAGAGATAGTATGTTTCGTTTTAGATATGCAACTGGTGCTAAATTTGAAAACGATTTTTCTTATGCTATCTCAGAAGATTCTGCAAGAGGATATAACAAGTTAGAGATTACTGAAGACCTTGAAAAATATATCATCACTACTTCTAAACTTATCTGCTATATTTCAAAAGCAGATTTAAGAACTAGAATTTACGATGCCGTTGACCAAACTTTAATTAGTGAAGATGAGTTAGGTTTTCACTGGGAAGAAAGTTACGAACTAGGAGGTAACATTGTAAAAATGACCAAAAGTTCTCCTAACGGAGAAAGTTTTTATGGTTTAGGTGACAAACCCGAACATACAAACTTAAAAGGGAGAAGATTCCAAAATTGGGCAACTGACTCCTATGCTTTCGGTAGATATACTGATCCTATATACAAGGCTATCCCATTCTATACCGCTATTCATAACAAAAAATCTTACGGAGTATTTTTTGACAATTCTTTCCGTTCTCATTTTGATTTTTGTTCTGAAAGAAGAAATGTAACTAGTTTTTGGGCCGAGGGTGGTGAAATGAACTATTATTTTATTTACGGACCAAAAATGCAGGACGTGGTAGCATCTTACACCAACTTAACGGGTACTCCTGAATTACCGCCACTATGGGCTTTAGGTTATCATCAGTGTAAATGGTCTTACTATCCAGAATCTAATGTAAAAGAGATTACTCAAAAATTTAGAGATTTAAAAATTCCTTGTGATGCCATCTACTTAGATATTGATTACATGGAAGGATTCCGTTGTTTTACTTGGAGTAAGGAATATTTTCCTGAACCTAAGAGAATGGTCAAAGAATTAAAAGAAGATGGTTTTAAAACCGTAGTTATTATTGACCCAGGAATTAAAATTGACATGGAATACGACGTATTCCGTGAAGGTTTGGAAAAAGATTATTTTTGTAAGCGTGCTGATGGTCCTTACATGAAAGGTAAAGTATGGCCTGGAGAGTGTTATTTTCCAGACTTTACTAGAGAAGAAGTACGTGACTGGTGGGCCGGATTATTTAAAGGTTTAATTGCAGATACAGGTGTACAAGGTGTTTGGAATGATATGAATGAACCTGCTGTCATGGATGTTCCTGGTAAATCTTTCCCAGATGACGTAAGACATGATTATGACGGAAATCCTTGTTCTCACAGAAAAGCACATAATATTTATGGAGGACAAATGGCTAAGGCTACGTACCAAGGTTTGAAAAAATACAATTACCCATTAAGACCATTTGTAATTACTCGTTCCGCTTACTCTGGTACTCAAAGGTATACCTCTACTTGGCTTGGGGATAACGTAGCAACTTGGGAGCATTTATGGATTGCCAATGTACAAGCACAACGTATGGCTATGTCTGGATTTTCTTTTGTAGGTTCAGATATTGGTGGATTTGCCGAGCAACCCAACGGAGAGCTATACGCAAGATGGATACAATTAGGAATCTTTCATCCGTTTTGTAGAACTCACTCATCTGGAGATCACGGAGATCAAGAACCATGGACATTTGGTCAAGAAATTACGGACGTTGTTCGTAAATTTATTGAACTGCGTTATAAATTATTACCGTATTTATATACTACTTTTTACAAGTATATTGAAGAAGGTATTCCAATGTTAAAATCTTTGGTTTTATACGATCAGGAAGATCCTCAAACACATCACAGAACTGATGAATTTTTAGCTGGAGAGCACATCTTAGCTTGTCCTATTGGGGAACCAAATTCTAAAGGACGTAGAATGTATATCCCTAACGGAAGTTGGTACAACTACTGGACTCATGAATTGGTTAAAGGAGGTGATGAAAAGTGGGTGGATGCTGATTTAGATAGTATGCCTATTTTTGTGAAAGAAGGGGCAATACTTCCTATTTACCCTGTACAGCAATATGTTGGAGAGATAGAAATTGAACACCTAACTTTAGATGTTTACTACAAAGAAGGTAAGGAGGTTTCTGATGTTTTTGAAGATGCTAATGATGGTTACGACTACACTAAAGGACGTTACTGCCTGAGACACTTTACTTTAATTGGTAAAGAAAACAAGCTAACGATAAAACAACATAAATCTGGAACTTATATTACAGGTTATGAAACGTTTAAAGTTAACCTGATAGGTTTACCTTTTGAGGTTAAAACTATTAAAGTGGATAGTGAAGAAATTAGCTTGGCAGATTTGAAATTGATTGACAAAAGCTTTGAAGTCACTAAAGAATTTAATCAAATTCAAATTTTTGGATAAGAGCAATACATTCGAAGCAAATATATTTAAAAAAACTCCCAGACTTTTCAGTCTGGGAGTTTTTTTATTTTGATTGTGTTCAGTTTTACAATTTAGAGAACAATTATTGTTTCCACTTAATATTACAACCTATACTAGGTTTTTCTATTTCTGTATATTCTTTATTTTCTAACATTAAGTCTAATGCTGTTTTTATATCAGTTCCCGTTGTTGGAATTCCATTACCTGGCCTAGAATCATCAAGTTGGCCATGATAGTACGATTTCAAATTTTCATCAAACACGTAAACATCTGGTGTACAAGCAGCATCATAATCTTTAGCTACTTGCTGCGTTTCATCATACAGATAAGGAAAAGGATATTCGTTCTCTACTGCGTGCTGTTTCATTAGATGCGGTGCATCCTGTGGATAATTTTCTATGTCATTACTGCTAATCGCTACAAATCCAATCCCTTTAGACTGATACTCGTTTGCTAGCGAAACCAATAAGGAGTTGACATGAATCACAAAGGGACAGTGATTGCAAATAAATAACACGACCGTCCCGTTTTTTCCTTGTACATCCGTTAAGCTTGTTAGGTTACCAGTGACTACGTCTGATAACTCAAAATTTGGAGCTGTTGCTCCTTTCATCATTTTATTTGAAGGGGTTAGTGACATAAATATTATTTTTTGTTTCAAAAATATAAAACTTATCTCTCATAAGGAGTGTAGCGTAATCGTTCCTTTACATTTCGCATAATTTCCCATTCTGAAAGTTTAAAAACACTACCTCCTTTTACGACATCTATGTTTCTTTTGGCAATACCGTCCGTATAATCCCATTCAGTATCGGACCCGTCTATATTGCTATTTCCAAAAACATCTATCACCTTTCCAGAAGCATCCATTAATTCATATGCATCGTCTCCGTTACCATCTAGCTTGGAGGAAACGAGGTTAGGCTCGATATTGAAATAATCTTTAAAAGTCACGTTATCTCTTGCAATTACAACGAAACCTTTAGACTTAACGACAAGGTTTTTTAAAGGTATTTTTAAAGCAGCTTTTTCTTTGGTATTATTACTAGCCGTATAATTATACCTAAGTAATGACCATCCGCTTAAGTTGATAGCCTCTTCTGTCTGATTGTACAACTCAACAAATCTAGATTTGGAAGATTCTTCTGGATCCGCTACCTCCGTAATAAAAACATCAGGAGTTAAAGGATTGCAGTCCTCATAAGTACCCACAGACTGCAAGTCGTTAAAACGATTTAAAATTAACACAGGTACATCATCAAAACTTAAGGTATAAATACCTGTCACTTTTAATTGATTTCTTAGGATGATTTCGGAAGCAAAATTTGCAAAATTACTTGTTTCTAAAACAATGGTATCTTTTGTAAAAGTATTACAAAACTCCAAAGTTCGTTCTCCATCAAAACGATCAGAAGGCATATTAGCCAATGTTTTACCGAGCTCTATTTCTTTAAATTGAACATGACTAATACTAATAAGCGTATTGAATTCTTGCTCAGTTAACGCTGATATTTGAATTGACTTGGGCATTATTTCCTGTACCTCATCTAGCTTGAGAACATGCTTATCTACCTCAAATTCTACAATATCTTTGATGAAATTATCCTTTACAGCTCCAACGGTTAAAATGTTATTAGTGGTTGTTTTTTTTAATCCTTCTAGGTTAATCGCTACTTTTCTACCCAAAGCATATTTTGCACTTGTAGACCTTAGTCCTAATCTAACCCTCAATCCCATTCTTGGATTGTCTCTAGCTAAATTATCCGTGCTCAAGGTATTCTGAACATAAATTTCTCTATAAAAATTACGTTCGTCATCCGTGGAAACTACGTACCCTGTAACTATGGTATCTTTGCCTATGGTACGATTGTGCAAATCAAACAATTCTTTAAAAGTTATTTCTACTTTGCCTTCTAGGTTGGGGTCAAAAGTTCTAGCGATGGCATCATGGTCATTGTCTTCAACACAAGAAACCATCATTAGTAAAATCGTTAAACTTAATATTACTGTTTTCATAAATTCTATTTTAAAAGGAATAGTACAATCCCGTAAAAAACGTTCTTCCGTTTCCTACAAAGTAGCGATTGCCAAACAAGGGTTTTTCTCTGTTGTACTCTTTTAACTGTTCACTATAGTTGGCAGGCCTTCCGCTAGTAAAACCTCCTGTTTGGTAGTTTATTCCTAAAACGTTTTGTACTGTCCAAAAAACACTGATATAACTATTTTTTATTTTCCAAGATTTTCCTCCTGATAGATTAACAAGCGTGAAATTTTTTAAACGCTCTTGCTCTCTAAACTTTAGAGCCAAAGCATGGTCGACTCCTTGTATTGCACTTCCGTTGATTTCGCTGGTAAAATTACGAGTGTGTTGCAACGGAGCAATATCTACATAATTATTCCTAAAGTGATTTAAACTCGCTTTAATTCTCCAATAAGTTGGATCTGTGTACTCCAAAATAAATGAAAAAGCTTGTTGAGGTCCTACTGACAATTTTCTGTTTTTTATATCTGCTTCTCCAAAATTCTTTTCTCCTTGAACAAACCCTAACTCGACAGCCTCAGGAGTATTCTCCGTATGCAGCAATAGGTTTGGATTGTTGGCATACACATAATTACCTAAACCCATTACCCCTTTTATTGTTGTTGATGAGCTTAAATTGTAGGAAGCTGCAAACTCCAAACCCCAATATTTTTTCTTGATATTACTCAATACTTCTTGCACGAACAAACTGTTATTATCTAGCAAGTCTTGATTTTCTGGACTGTCATTTGCATCTGTTCCAAAACCCTCTGCAAAATAAAATGAAGTTTCTGTTACGTTAGTCTGTAAATTATAATAACCTGTTAATTTGGCTGTATGGTTTAAGCCTCTACGGATGTAACTCAGTGAATTGGAAAATATATTTTCCGAGCGTAAGTTTCGCAACGTACTGTTACTATACCTAGCATTAGGAAAAATCTGTCTTACATTTGGTGGCTTTTGTAAATAAGCTGATTTGATATCTAACAAATTTCTACCTGATATTTTATAGAGTGCATTTACTTTCCCTTGTACTGAAAACACATTAATCTTAGCACTTTTTCCCTGAGCATCAGAACTGTTCTCAAAATTGTAAAAACCCTGTCTCTGATGATTTACATAGGTTGCACCTAACGCTTCAGAAACTTCTAGTTTTTTACCTTTCCACAAAGTTTGTACAAAGTAATCAAGCTGTGTACTCACTATATCATAATGATATTTGAACTTGTCCCCCTCCTTTACAATTCTATTGGGTCTATTTACATCGCTTTGTGCCAAGGTAAATATGGCCACATCCAAATAGCCATTACCTCCTAACAAATCACAAACCTCAGCAAAATTTTTAGCTGTAGTTTTTCTATAATCCAAACTTGTATTCAGATGCCATTTCTCACTCAGCTTTCGAGTTAAATTGCTATTGAATTGTATTCTTGTCTCAACTCTTTTGTCATTATATAATACATAAGTATTGGGATTCCCATTTACGGCTGCCTCTTGATTGGCTTCATAAATTCCGTTCCAATCGAGTTGCCCGTTTCTGATAAATTCCTGCTCGTACCGATACACGTTTTGATAATCTATCCTATTTCTCGACAACCAGTAACTCGGTAAATTCTGATAATAAGCCGCATCAGGGTTTACTCCTCTATTGTAATCTATACGAGAGTAGGCATTAAAACCCGTTTGGTAAAGTATAGAATTTTCCCATCGAGTTTGATTGCTGTTTTGGTAAGTGTGCGTTAGCAGAAACAAAGGTTCTTTTATCTCTCTAACTCTGGCATTCCTCTTTTTTCCGTTCTGATAACCCCAACTTCCGTTATAAGTATTTCCTTTTAATTCGTAAACCTCGTTCGTATATATTCCAGCAGCTGCTCTTTTATTCGGAGTATATAAAATAGAGGCATTGATGCTGTGTTTATGATTGATTAATTTTTCTACACTAAACATTAATGAATTGGCATCGTAGAAAGTACCAGTCCTATAGCCCTCATTACCCCAACGTCTACTCGCAGACAACACATAATGCCAACTTTTATAAGCCGAGGAGTGGTTTAATGATACTTTATTCTGATAAGAACGGTTAGAACGAGCATAGGATATTCTTGTTCCTTTTTGATATACTGAAGCTCTTGTAGTTAACGAATTTACGCCCAAAGCCCTACCTAAAGTTTTTTCAGAAGCTCTTAGGGGCTCAGAAATATCTTGACTCCTGTAAATTCCATCAATTCCTCCCCAGTTATTCCAAGCAGGTCTATCATCATACAAACGATTTTGGTTAACTCCGTTCAATAAAAAAGTAACTTGAGAAGCATCTAATCCTCTTACTCTATAGAAAACTCCTTGATATTCGAATCCTGCTGTATTTAGGTAGATATCATCCGAGGCAGAAAAAACTCCAGAGACATTTGCCACCTCACCTGTATCGTCATTCAAATCTTCGTCCGCCAAATTAATTGTACTAAAAACTTGTGTGGCTGTTTTTTTCGGAACTTTTTTTTCTTGGCTGTAAATCGTGCATACAAAAACAAATGCACTACAAACTATGGTAATTTGTAACATTTCTTTTTCAATTTTTTCTTTTTAATTTAAAAGAAAAAATTGAAAAAGAAAAACTATGAATCTAAACATCAAACATTTACTGTTTTTTATTCTCACATTCTCCGCAACTTTATCCACTGCACAAAGTAAATTCTCTATTCAAACTATCGCTTTTTACAATCTCGAAAATTTGTTTGATACAATCAATCATCCCGATAAGTTAGATGAATTGAGTCCTATTATGGAAATTGAAAATAAGTCGTATGCCTACAAAGATAAATTATCAAAATTAGCTAATGTATTAGTACAAATTGGAACCCAAAAAAACACAACTCCTCCTAGCGTCATTGGAATCGCCGAGGTAGAAAACAAAAGAGTTATTGAAGATTTAGTTAATACTCCTCCACTGAAACAGTACGGATACAATATCATTCATTACGAATCTCCCGACCAAAGAGGAATCGACGTGGCTCTCATTTATAATCCACTTATTTACAAACCCATATTTAACGAAAGTCTACCAGCAAACATCAATAAGAATGGATTTAAAATTGATACTAGAGACATTCTTTACACCACGGGATATTTGATGGATGAAAAAGTACATTTACTCATTAATCACTGGCCTTCCAGAAGAGGTGGTGTCAGAAAAAGTGGTGTTTTAAGGGAACAGGCAGCTTATCGATTAAAACAAATTGTAAACGATATTTATCTAGAAAACTCTATGGCGAAAGTCATCATCATGGGAGATTTTAATGACAACCCTAATAACAAGAGCCTCAAAAAAATACTAGGAACCCAAAAGACAAAAAAACAAACATTATCTAAAGAATTATTCAACCCTTTTGAGAAAATGTTCAAACAAGGAAACCACACCTTAACCTACAAAAGCGATTTATTTTTATTCGATCAAATCATTATTAATTATTCGTTTGTCAATCAACAAAATAATTACGACACTTTTAAAATTTACAAAGCAGGTATACACAACCCCAATTATATGACACTACAAACGGGCAAATACAAGGGTAGTCCAAAAAGAAGTTTCAGTAGAGGCACTTACTTGGGGGGTTACAGCGACCATTATCCGGTTTACATCTATTTAATTAAAGAAAACAAGAATCGTTAAATTTTGATTTTCTAACGTATCTTTGCTTACAAATAATACGTTGCAATGGCTTTAATTTTAAACATAGAAACTTCCACTAAAAATTGTTCCGTAGGACTTTCTAAAGATGGAATTACGTTAGCTATTAAAGAAGCTAATAACGGGGATTACTCACATGCCGAAAAACTCCATGTTTTTATAGAAGAACTTTTAAAAGAGAACAACCTAGATGCTAATGATATAGATGCCGTTGCCGTAGGTAAAGGTCCCGGGTCTTACACTGGCCTTAGAATAGGTGTTTCCGCAGCCAAGGGCTTGGCTTATTCTTTAGATATTCCTCTAATTTCCGTAGAAACTCTCAAGACATTAGCCATGCAGGTAACCAACATTAAAGGAATGATTGTTCCTATGATTGATGCCAGAAGACTAGAAGTCTATTCTGCTGTTTTTTCTGATGATTTTGAAATGATAAGAAAAGTTGAAGCCCAAATTATTGACGAAACCTCTTTTGCTGATTTACTAGGAAATCAATCTACCTACTTTGTGGGTGATGGGGCAGAAAAATGTAAAGAATTGATTAAGCATCCTAATGCAATCTTCATAAATCATAAATTTCCATCTGCCAATGAAATGAGTTTGTTGGCCGAGACTAAATTCAACGAAAAAAACTTTGAAGACACTGCTTACTTTGAACCTTTTTATTTAAAAGACTTTGTTGTTACTCCTCAGAAAAAGAAAAGTCTTATCTAATTAGTAATGAGTTCATCTGTTTATGTTGAATTTTGCGGGTATTCTAGCAACCTCTTTTATTCTGTCATTATAACTAATCTAACAATCCACGATTCTCCCCATATATGTGTTTCTTGATTTGGTAATTTGTAAGAAACCACAAAATTTGCTACCTAAGTTGAACACAACAAATCAACATTTCGCTAGGTTGTTTAATTTTTAAAATGTTTTCGTGAAAAAAATAATTTAACGATAAGCGTTTAACAAGAAAAGTTATTTTTGCTACCAAGAATAGTTGCTTTAAATAGTAATGTTAATTTAACAGACTGACCAAGCAACTTAGATACTTTTGTAACATTTTAAACTAAAGATGATAAAATGAGTGATATTTATATTTTAATGGTTATTGCACTTGCTGTTTTGGCAATCATCGACCTTGTGGTAGGTGTGAGTAATGATGCTGTTAACTTTTTAAATTCTGCTATTGGATCCAAGGCTATTCCAATTAAAAAAATAATGATTATTGCTAGTTTAGGGGTACTTGCAGGTGCACTTTCTTCTAGCGGTATGATGGAAGTTGCTCGTAAAGGTATTTTTATACCTAGCCAATTTCAATTTAATGAAATTATGTACATCTTTATGGCAGTGATGATTACTGATATTATTCTGTTAGATGTATTTAATACACTCGGGATGCCGACTTCTACTACTGTTTCTATCGTGTTTGAACTCTTAGGATCTGCAGTTACCATATCTGTGATAAAAATTTTAGGAAATGATAGCCAAACTTTAAACGATATTTGGTCTTATATCAATTACCAAACAGCATTGACCATTATTATAGGTATTTTGTTATCTGTTTTTGTCGCATTTTCTATTGGAGCCATCGTTCAGTTTTTTTCTAGGATTGTGTATTCTTTTAATTTTGATAAAAGACCCAATTACATCAATGCTATCTTCGGAGGGCTTTCTATCACTGCTATTACTTATTTTATTGTAATTAAAGGAATGAAGGGTACTGAGTTTTATGATGATATTAAGGGAGTGATTTCTCAAAACACTCTTGAGATTATGGGGATAGGATTTGTTTTTTGGACACTTATCTCATTTTTATTTGTTACTGTTTTTAAACTAAATATTTTACGATTGATTATTGCTATTGGTACATTTTCTCTAGCCATGGCATTTTCTGGAAATGATTTGGTAAACTTTATTGGTGTACCTATTGCTGCTTGGAACTCCTATGAAGCATGGTCTATATCAGGGTTACCTGCCGATCAATTTTCTATGGGTGTATTGGCAAAAAAAGTACCCTCTAATAATCTTCTGCTTATTTTGGCTGGAGCTATTATGGTAGTAACGTTATGGTTTTCTAAAAAAGCAAGATTGGTTATAGAGACTGGAGTTAACTTGTCTAGACAAGGAGAAGGACATGAAAAATTTAAGCCCAATGCTGCTTCTCGTTCAATGGTAAGAGCTGGAATTGCTATCAATAGCGTGTACACAAAAATAATTCCTCAGAAGACTCTTAACTATATAGACGGTAAATTCACAAAACCAGAGGTAGATCTTAATAAAACTGACATTAAAGACTTACCCGCTTTTGATATGGTGAGAGCCTCTATTAACTTAGTAGTTGCTGGAATATTGATCTCTATTGGTACTTCATTAAAGCTGCCTTTATCTACTACCTATGTAACATTTATGGTGGCTATGGGTACTTCTCTAGCAGATAGAGCTTGGGGAAGAGAGAGTGCCGTGTATAGAATTGCAGGAGTTTTGAGCGTTATTGGTGGTTGGTTTTTAACAGCTATTGTCGCTTTTACAGCATCGGCTATTATTGCCTATTTAATCTACCTAGGTAGTATTGTTACAGTCGTTATTTTCTTAGCCTTGATTGTTTTTCTTTTAAGCAGAAACTTCTTTAAAAGTGCTGAAAAAGAAAAAGAAAAGGACATTCAACTTGAAAAAGAGAAAGAAGTGATTGATACCATTAGTGGTGTCATAGAAGATAGTTCTGATAAAATTTACAGCATTACTAAAAGAGTAAAAAAACTTTACAGTAACGTAATTCTCAATTTAATTGATGAAAACTTAGACAATCTAAAAAAGAATAATAAGTCTATTAAAAAACTTAACGAAGACATGGAAGCATTAAAATCTGATGTTTTCTATTTTGTAAAGTCTTTAGACGAAAACTCTGTAACTGCTAGTAAATTTTACATTGTTGCCTTAGAGTATGTACAAGATGTAGCACAGTCTGTGGAATACATCTCCAAAATTAGCTTTCAGCACGTTAATAACAATCATAAAAAATTAAAGAAAGAGCAGATTAAAGATTTAACCAAAACAGAGGAACAACTCAGCTTAATTTTCGATCAGATGATGGTGTTTTTCGAGTCCAACGATTTTGGAAAATTATCAAGTATCATATCCAACAAACAAAATTTGTTAGACAAGGTTTCAAAATCTGTGGAAGACCAAATTAAGAGAATTAGAACTACCGAAACCTCTGCTAAAAATAGTACGTTATACTTTGGAATTATATTAGAAACTAAAGATTTAGTTTCTGCTCTGATTAGTTTATCTATCCAATATCAAAATTACTATACCAACTCTAAATCTCTAGAACTGTAGATTCCTGTAGATAACAAGTTAATTAATTGAGTCAACCCAGCTTGTTTGTTTTAGGGCTATATAAACTCTAACTACTTGCAAGATATGATTCCGTGTCAAGCACGGAATGACGTTGGATTGACTATTATTAATAGATTACTTCAATACAAAAAATTACTAGAGAACTTACAGTTAGTCATCCTGAACTTGTTTCAGGATCGCATCAACCCTAATCATCAATAAGACGGGATTCCGAAACAAGCATGGAATGACGTTAGGTTAATGATTAATTGAAACTTTCCACAATAACCACACTCGAAAATAAAACCATCAAAAAAGCCATACACTAGGTATGGCTTTTTTTGATATAAAATCGTTTAGTAATAACTTAGATTTCTTCTGCTTAAGACAACATTGCTTTAATTCTAGAAACAGCTTCTCTTAGTTGAGCTTCAGAAGCAGCATAAGAAATACGAATACAATTTGGAGCTCCAAAAGACTCTCCAGAAACTGTAGCTACGTTTGCCTCCTCTAATAAAAGCATAGAAAAATCTGCTGCAGATTCAATTTGCTTTCCTTTGATTTCTTTTCCAAAAAATGCAGAAACATCAGGAAAAATATAGAAAGCTCCTTTAGGTACGTTTAATTTAAAACCTTTAATATTACCTAATAACTCTAGCATCATATCTCTTCTTTTCTCAAATTCGGTAACCATGTACTGAATTTTAGAAACAGGCTCTGATAAAGCTGTAATAGCTGCTCTTTGAGCAATACAGTTTGTACCAGAAGTAATTTGACCTTGCATTTTTGTACAAGCTTTTGCAATCCATTCTGGAGCACCAATAAACCCAATTCTCCAACCTGTCATCGCAAATCCTTTTGCCAAACCATTTACTGTAATTGTTCTGTCATACATAGAGGGAATAGAAGCGATACTAAAGTTTGGAGTTCCGTAATTGATGTGCTCGTAAATCTCATCAGAAACAATAAATATATTTGGATACTTTTCTAAAACCGCAGCCAAAGCCTTGTAGTCTTCTTCTGTATAAACAGTTCCACTTGGGTTGTTTGGAGAGTTAAAAAACACCAATTTAGTTTTAGGAGTAATCGCCTCTTCTAGCTGCGCTGGAGTAATTTTAAAATCGTTTTCAATAGTAGAAGGAATTTCTTTACAAGTAGCTCCACCTAGTATTGATTGCGCTGTGTAAGATACCCAATATGGTGCAGGCAATAGTACCTCATCTCCTGGATTTAATAATACTTGAGTAATGTTTGCTAAGGATTGTTTAGCTCCCGTAGAAACAACAATTTGGCTTGGCTTATAATCAATGTTGTTATCTCTCTTAAACTTTAGAGAAATAGCTTCTTTAAGGTCTGCATATCCATCAACAGGGCTGTAAGAGCTGTAGTTGTCATTAATTGCTTGTATTGCGGCTTCTTTAATATAATCAGGTGTATTAAAGTCTGGCTCTCCCAAACTTAGACTTATGATGTCTTTTCCGGCAGCTTTCAACTCTCTTGCTTTTGCAGCCATTACTAAAGTGGCAGATGCTGGCAAACTCGTAATTCTTTCTGATAAATGTTCTTTCATTATAGTTGTTATTGTATAATTATCCCAAATGGGGTTGTTTTCCTAATGTGATTAGTTGATTTAGGTGCGCTTTAAATGCGGAAGTTACAGTATCGTATTCGTGATAAGGTAACTTAAATTCTTTGGCTGTTTTTTTTACAATTTTAGCCAACTCTTTGTAATGTACATGAGATACTGTTGGAAAAATATGATGTTCTATCTGAAAGTTTAAGCCTCCTAAAAAGTAACTGACCCATTTATTTTTGGTAGCAAAATTAGCAGTTTCTAACAATTGATGAGCTGCCCAGCTCCTTTTTTCTTTTGCCAATTCTTCTGGAGAAATTACCTCAACAACATCTGTAATATGTGCTAATTGGAACACAACACTCAGAATGATTCCCGCCACATAGTGCATTACAAAAAAACCTAACAACCATTGATACCAAGCAATAGGCAGTATCAACATAGGTAACGCCAACCAAAACAAATAATAAACAATTTTGGCCATAATAAGCAACCACCACTCTTTGGTTGGGTTCAATTCTCCTTCAGCGCTTAATCCCTTTTTTATGTATCTAGGAGTTTGTCTAAAATCTACAACCAATGCCCACTGAATGGTTAACAAGCCGTACAAAAAGAAAGCATAGAACTTTTGGTATTTGTGCAACGGCTTCCACTTCTCGTGTTTGGACAATCGTATCACTCCTTGTATATCTATATCCTCATCTACACCTTCGACATTTGTATAAGTATGATGCAATAAATTGTGTTGAATTTTCCAGTTGTAAACATTTCCGGCCAGTATATAAATGCTATTCCCCAATAATTGATTGATCCACCATTTACTAGAAAAAGAACCATGATTGCTATCGTGCATTACATTCATACCCACTCCAGCCATTCCAAAGCCCATGATAACACACATGAACAAACGTAGCCAATGACTCATATCCACCAGCATCAGCATAAAATAAGGAACGAATAACAACGCAAACATACCTGCAGCCTTGGTATAAAGCACCCAGTTACCTGTTCGTTTTAAATTATTGTCTCTAAAATACTTATTTACCCTCTGATTTAGTGTTTTAAAAAACAAATTGTTATCATCTCTAGAAAAACTTACTTGCTGCATGTAATAATTTAATATTCAGTCTACAAAAATAACTATTTTTTATTCATTCTATTTTATTATGGGGTACAGAAATTTAAGTTTTAAACACTTTTGTTACACATGTAAAGAACTAACTACCAAATAACCATAATATGATTTGATTTTGGGTGAAATGGATTACTTTTGCCTTTATGATGATTACAGTAGATATTATTTTAAAATACTTCCCTAATTTATCTGAGACCCAGATAGCCCAATTTACCAAACTCGAAACACTATACAAGGAATGGAACTCACAAATCAATGTAATTTCTAGAAAAGATATTGATGAATTATATATTAGACATGTACTTCACTCTCTAGGCATTGCCAAAGTACAAAGTTTTAAACCCGGAAGTAAAATTTTAGACGTAGGCACTGGTGGAGGTTTCCCTGGTATTCCGTTGGCTATTCTTTTTCCTGAAACCGAATTTTTGTTAGTAGATTCTATTGGTAAAAAAATTAAGGTAGTTAAAGGAGTAGCAGAAGGTATTGGTTTAGAGAATTTGCAGGCCGAGCATATGAGAGCTGAAAAAGTAAGAGGTGAATTTGATTTTGTTGTAAGTAGAGCAGTAACAGCCATGCCAGATTTTGTGAAGTGGGTAAAGAAAAAGTGCTGTAAAAAACAAAATCACGAGTTAAAAAACGGAATTTTGTATCTCAAAGGAGGGGATTTAACAGATGAATTGAAAGATTTTTCTAACAGTACTTTGTACGATTTACCAAATTACTTTGAAGAAGATTTTTTTGAAACTAAAAAAGTAGTTCACTTACCTTTAAAGTACAAGCCAGTATCATGAAAATAAGTGCTTCTATATTACTTTTCTTTTCGTTTATTTTCTTGCATGCACAAGAAAATCAATTAATTGATGACAAATATTACGAGGATCAATTTTACGTAGGTGTGCAGTACAATGCATTGTTAAACACTAAAAATGATATAGAAAACATAGGAGTGCCTTACAGTTTTGAAGCTGGATTTATCAAAGATTTTCCTTTGAACAAACAAAGAAACATGGGCTTTGGATTGGGAATTGGATATAGTTATGATATTTTACGTCCAAATATTACCATCAATGATGATGATGATATTGAGTTAAACATTAACTCCAATATAGGAAGTTCAAGATACTTATCTCATAACTTAGAAATTCCCTTAGAATTTAGATGGAGAACCTCAACCGCTCAGGTCTATAATTTTTGGAGAATTTATACAGGGGTATCATACATCTATAGTTTTAGTAATAAAACAGAGTTAAGCTCTGGTGGAAATACCACCACTTTTACTGATATTGACATTTTTAACAAAACCAATTATACGCTGTACACCTCTGTAGGCTATGGAACTTGGAATTTGCACCTAAAGTATTATATTAGATCGCCGTTTAAGGACAGCATAAGAACAACAGATAATAAACCTCTGAATTTTAATCAACTTAAAATTGGAATTATGTTTTATATTCTATAAAAAATAACTTAGCAGCATGGGGGTCAATAATCCAAACGATAGTCCTAGAATTACCTCTCTAAAATTATGTGCCTTTAATTGCAACCTAGCAGTCGCTAAAGCTCCAAGTAATAGAACCAACAATGCAATGGTTTTATTCGCATACTGATAATTAGCACCATATAGCAACGCAAAACTTATAATCCCTGCCATTCCTAAAATATGCAAACTCAACTTCGTTTTGGCATAAAATAAGAAACTGGTAATAATCAACCCTATTGCCGTAGAGTAGGCTAAAATAGTTAGTTCTCTTAATTGCCAAATTTCCTGTAAAACTTGAGCTAAAAACAAGTAATTGACAATCATAATCACTACAGGTAATTTTCTTTCTTGTATGCTTTCCGCTTGGAATGTTTTAATATACCCTACCAGCTTTAGTAAATAAAGAGTCAGTAAAGGAACCAAACAAGTTGCTCCAAACACCATAGCGAAAACTAAAGATTGTTGTGCAAAATGTAGCGGCTGTGGCAACACCAACAAATAAATAAGCGTTGCTATCGTTGGTAAAAAAACTGGATGTAAAACAACTGACAGCACTTTATAAAAGTCTTTCATACTAAATTTTTTTCCTTAATCTCGCCACTGGAATATCCAATTGTTCTCTATACTTCGCTACTGTTCTTCTTGCTATTAAATACCCCTTTTCTTTTAAATGAGCAGATAGTTTATCATCTGTTAAAGGAGTTTTTTTATCTTCTTCTTCAATTACATTTTTTAAAATGCTCTTAATTTCTCTTGTAGACACATCCTCTCCTTGATCGTTTTTCATCGATTCTGAGAAAAACTCCTTAACCAACTTGGTTCCATATGGAGTGGCACAATATTTACTATTCGCTACTCTAGATACTGTGGAAATATCCATTCCTATTTTTTCTGCAATATCTTTCAGAATCATCGGTTTCAACTTACTATCGTCCCCTGTTAACAAATACTCCTTTTGTATGTCGATAATTGCATTCATAGTCACCATCAAGGTTTGTTGTCTTTGCTTGATGGCATCAATAAACCATTTGGCTGAGTCTAATTTTTGCTTGATAAACAAAACTGCATCCTTTTGAGATTTACTTTTGGTTTTAGCTTCTTTATAGCCTTTTAACATATTATTGTACTCCCTAGATACATGCAATTCTGGTGCATTTCTAGAATTTAACAGAAGTTCCAATTCTCCATCAATAATTCTCACGGTAAAGTCTGGAACAATTTGTTCTACTATTTTTGTACTTCCAACAATAGAGCTACCTGGTTTAGGGTTTAATTTTTCAATTTCTTGAATGGCTAATTTTAGTTCCTCTTCAGTAATATCAAATTTGGCCAATAGTTTTTTGTAATGCTTTTTAACAAATGAATCAAAAGACTGATCTAAAATATGAATCGCTAGTTCTATAGATTTTGTTACTTTTTTTCCTTCTAACTGAATAATTAGACACTCTTTAAGGTCTCTAGCTCCTACTCCTAAAGGTTCTAATTTTTGTACAACATCAAACAAAACATCTTCCACCTTATTTTCGTCGGTAAACACATTTTGAGTAAATGCCAAATCGTCAACAATGTCCAACGTTTCTCTTCTTAGGTATCCATTGTCGTTAATACTACCCACCAAAAATTCAGCAATAGTATATTCTTCATCGGATAGGCTAAAAGTATTTAATTGATTAATTAACGATTGATGAAAACTTAAACCTCCAGCATAAGGAATTTCTTTATCCTCATCATCTGAGGAATAATTATTAGCTTGTAATTTATAGCTAGGAATATCATCATCGCTTAGATATTCATCAATATTAATTTCGTCTGCTGAAATAGACTCATTACCTTCTTCTTGATAATCGTCATAATTATCTTCAATAGATTCTTCTTTCTCTTTTCCTGATTCTAGTGCTGGGTTCTCTTCAATTTCCTGCTTTAATCTTTGTTCAAAAGCTTGCGTTGGCAATTGAATCATTTTCATCAACTGAATTTGTTGAGGAGAAAGTTTTTGAGATAGTTTTAAATTTAAACTCTGTTTTAGCATAGTACTTTTAAGTGTTAAACCCTTGTTTAACTAAGATAGCTAAAGTATTAGTTATAAACAAGACAAACCCCCATCAAATTTAATGCCGAAAAGTATTTACGCTAAACAAGGTCTACTACTGAATAATGTTTGTTCGGTAATTTTACAGAAAACTCTGTACCTATATTTTCATCACTAGTAAAACTTATGCTTCCTTCTAGTATTTCCACATAATGTTTTACAATATTTAAACCTAAGCCCGTTCCATCAACGCTTGCTGTATTGTGGGCCCTAAAATATTTACTAAACATTTGAGATTGCTGTTGTTTAGGAATCCCAATTCCGTGATCTTTGATAATCAACTCAATAGAATCAACATCAATGCGTGATATTACTAGTACGTCTTTTTCCGAGTATTTAAGTGCGTTACTCAGCAAATTGATAATAATGTTCCTCAGTATTTTTTCATCGCTGTAAACAACATCTATACCTTTGTGTTCATACTTTACACTTTGATTTTTTTTCCTCATACCTGCCAAGTCATCTTGAGATTTTTCAATTAATTTTGTAAAATTGATTTTACGATAACTTGCAGCATCTTTTTGATTGTCTTTTTTATCGACTGACAAAAAGTAATCTAACATACTCAGTAAATTGTACACCGAGGAATTTATTCTTTGACAGTGTTTTTCTCGTTTGTCTTGTTCATCGCTTTTTTGATATCTCTCTATCAGCGACGAGCTTGTTAATATGGCACTTAGCGGAGTTTTAAACTCGTGAGAGGTCATAGATAAAAAAGAATTTTTCATTTGATTCAACTCTTTTTCTCTTTCCAAAGACTCCATTAACTGAGAGGTTCTTTCTTTGACTTTTATTTCTAAAGTTTCGTTGATGGCTTTTAACTCATCCTGCATTTCTTTCTGCTCCGTAATATCGCTAGACATTACAAGCACTCCTTCTTTTATAGGCTTGATTCTCACATCAAACCAACCTGTGGAGCCATCTGGAAAAGTAAAATTATTAATAACACTCACTTCTTCCCTATCAATCATACCACTAATAAAGTACTCGAAAAGCTTTGTTTTGTCTATACCAGGATATAAGTCCAGCATAGAGGAACCTAATAATTCGTCACTACTATACTTACTTTGCTCAATCATAGACTGATTTGCGTAAATATATTGCCAGTTGCTACCCAATACGTGCACACCTTCAATCATGTTGTCAAAGATGTTAAAATGTCCTGTATTTTTCATAAAACAGCAATTTTGCGCAAGCTCAAAAATAAACCTTTATTTTAATAATGATGTCAAATCTATTTTTTAGTTTACCTACAATCGTCAAATATAAAAAAAACAGCTATGAAAAATTCATAACTGCTTTATAAGATACTGTCAATCAAATTTTTATTTTACTACCAATGTATACTGAGGTGTAGGGTTTAGAGGACAAAAATAAACATACTCTCCTTTTTCTAACTTAACTTCTTTCGAATGACCCGTTGTGTTGTTAGCCACAACTTTAGTTACATACGCATTTTTAATATGATGCTTTTGATCTGTATGTCCTTTTGGAGCTAATACAAAACCTACATCGTGTCCTACTTCTTTGTTTGCAATTTCAAACACATAAGTCCCTTCTGATAAAGTGATTGCTTTTTGAGTAAACTCGCCTTTAGTTTGCTCTAATGAAACTGTTTTAACTTGTTTTTTTTGTGCGTTAGCACTAAATAAAGTTCCCACTGCTACTAATAATCCTAATACTAAATTTTTCATGATTGTTTTGATTTTTAATTTTTGTTTTTATTACTACTACAAAGATGCAACTGATATGGGCTTGAAAAAATGGACAAAAGTTCTCAATGATTGGACACTCTTTTTTAAAACTCCTTATACTTTTTATTGAAGGAGAAAACTGATATAAAATAGAATAAAAATTGCGAACTCTTTAAGTTTTGTATTCACCTAAGCAATCTCAACAATAATGATAGCTTGTTACCTCCAAATTTATTTTAACGGTACAAATGATCTTACAATTTTGCGCGCTAAACCTCGTACTCTTCGCAATTGTTTCTAGTAGCTTTTTCTAAATTGAAGTGGCGATTTTTTTTCTGATTTGGTAAACAAACGCGTAAAATAGGCTGCATCGTTATACCCTAAATCATAAGCTATTTCTTTAACCGATTGGCTGGTATAAATTAATTGTCTCTTAGCCTCTAAAAGAATTCTATCTTTTATAAAGTCACTAGGAGATTGGGCTCCTACCCTTTGAAAGTTTTTAGCTAACGATTTTGGTGACAATGCTAAGCGACTGGCATATTCAGTCACCGTGTGCATCACTTTATAATTTTGCTCTACTAGCAAACTAAAATCTTTAAACAACTTAGTCTCAATATCTGTCTTCAAAGGAGCTAACTCTTTCTTTATTCTTACTGATATGATTATAAATTGTTTTAAGTAAGATTGAAGCATGTCATATTGAGCAATGTCCTCTCTTTTAAATTCTTCCTCAAGACTTTCCAAAATAAAATCTAACTTTTGGGTATCTTTCTCACAAGGTTTTACAAAGGGAGTTTCGTATACGTTATTAAACAAAACACCGTTGCATGCAACAGCTTTGTCGTGAGTTTGTATGCAGTAAAAGTCTTTGGTAAAGCTAATTTTATACGCTCTTTTTATTTTTTCGGAATCAATAGAAAAAACCTGACCTGGTGATAGAAAAAAAACCACATTATCATGAAATTCATATTTTTTAAAATCTATATGATAAGTTCCTTTTCCTTCTTTAATCCAATAAATATTATAAACATCTACTTGTTCAGGTCTATTAAACACACAGGCAGCATCAAAATTTACGGTGCTTAGCGAAAATATATTTTTGTAATTGTAAGTATTGATATCTTGAATAGCCACTGTATATCTTTTATTGGTTAGTTTGTCGGAGTTTTTCGATTCAACTAACGATTGAAGTCTCATGTACAACGAGTTGCTCTTGCAAATCTATATAGTTATTAATAAACTATTATGAAAAAAAAACTTTTGTATTGATAAAATACTTTATCAGAAAACCTACCGCTAAAGCAAAAACCTCAATTAGTGGGCTTGAGGTTTTTATTGATATCATTTAAAATTAGGTTTCTCCCAATTCTTTATAGAAGCGAATTTCGAAAAGAACTAAATTTAGATTATTCACTTAAAAAAGCAGACACATTTTTTTCTATACGAGTTAATACGTTAGAAATATCTGCCTTTACAAATGCTTCCCCTGTTATCTGCTCGTACAACTCGATATAACGGTTAGAAATTTCTTCTATTTTTTCATGAGTCAACTCAGGAATTTGCTGACCTTCTTTTCCTTGAAATCCATTTTGCAGTAACCACTGGCGAACAAACTCTTTAGATAATTGTTTTTGAGCTTCTCCTCTATTTTGTCTTTCTTGGTATCCTTCTGCATAAAAATAACGAGAAGAATCTGGAGTATGAATTTCGTCAATCACTACAATTTTACCCTCCGCTGTTTTTCCAAACTCGTACTTGGTATCAACCAAAATTAAGCCTCTTTCCGCAGCCAACTCAGTTCCTTTTTTAAACAAAACTAAAGTATATGCTTCCAATTGTTTGTAATCTTCTTCAGACACAATTCCTTTAGACAAAATTTCTTCTTTGGAAATATCTTCGTCATGATCTCCTAAGTCAGCCTTGGTTGTTGGTGTAATAATAGGATTTGGAAATTTATCATTTTCTTTAAGTCCTTCTGGCATAGTAATACCGCACAATACTCTCTGTCCACTTTTATAAGTTCTCCAAGCATGTCCTGTGCAATAGCCACGTACTACCATTTCTACCTTAAAAGGTTCGCAAGCATAGCCAACAGTTACGTTAGGGTCCGGGGTACCCAACACCCAGTTTGGACAAGTATCTTTGGTTGCTTCTAACATTTTAGCAGCAATCTGATTTAAAATTTGTCCTTTAAAGGGGATTTGTTTTGGCATGATGACATCAAAAGCAGATAGCCTATCCGAGGCAATCATTACTAATTTTTCATCAACCGTGTACACTTCTCTCACTTTACCTTTATAAACCGCTGTTTGTCCTGGAAAATTAAAATTAGTATCGTTTATGGTATTGCTCATTTTAAAATTTAATTTGTTGCAAAAGTAAGGGTTTTTACTCAAAGGTACTTAAAAGAAAACCTCACAAATGTGAGGTTTTAAAGTTTAAAAGTACAAATGGTTGCTACTATCTGTTTAATATAAATGTAACTTCATCAGTGTAAACTTCTTTTGAGTTTTCTGAATTATTATATTCATCAACATCCTTCTGGAAAATCTTTAAAGAATTTCCTTCAAAAGTAACTTTCCCAGCATCTATAAACAGGAATCCTTCTGGAACTTCTTCGTCGAATTCTCCTTCCAAACTACTATTACTTCTAATTCTAAACAATACTATTGTCAACTCATTTCTTTCCTCGTTGTAAGCCCAATTACCTAAACCTTCTTGAGTGAAATCGTCTCTTTTTGGAGTGTCAAAACAGGTCCCGTCTTCATCATTATAAGTTTCGTAGTCGTAGCCAGAAAGTTTTAAGGAAATTGTTCCGTTAGCTCTGATATCAAATTCAGAAAAGTTATTTAACGATTTTTGTAAGTAAGTTCCTTCTTTCCCACAATAGCTACTTTCCTCTTCGTATTCTACATTATTCTCCCAAAAACCTTCCTCTTCCCTATCATTACAAATATAATCTTCACCTGTTACCTTGGTACAAATCTTTTCTAGTTCATAAAACTCTTGTCTTATAAATTTCCAGTTTCTTACCAATGCGCTATTACCTCCCCATGCCTCTACTTCTACACATACGTCTCCTGGCTGACTAACGAACTCACCTCCATTTCCGTCGGCATTTTCTACATACACACAAATAGAATAGCAAAATCTACCTGGTTCTAGTCCTTCAAAATCAATATCTATTGTTCTTTCCGCAGCTACGTCTGTACTTAAACTTTGTAAAACCTTTGTTTTTGGCGTAAACAAATCATTATTAGCTTGATTTCTACTATTTTTAAATGTCTTTAGCTGATTAGCTCTGCTAAATACTGGCTCATAATTATCGAACTCAACTTTTAGAACGTCTTCGGATAAATTTCCATTGTCATCTTTCACCCTAATATATACTCCATCAAAATCTTGACTTCCACCAATTTTGAATTCCAATCCACTTTGCTGGAATGCTGTTTGAGTCTCTTTAGGTAAAATAATTTGAACCTCATCTGTAGTAGGGGGTATTTCACTTGCCGAAATTACTTTTACACTCTTTACATCGGAATTTGAATCCTCATCTCCTATGCCAATTTTAGTAGCAGTTGCCACTTTATTCACATCTAAAACCCTTTCCTCTAAACTTGCACTTCTCTCATCTGAAATATTTTCCATATCACTGTCTTTTTTACAAGAAAATAATATTGCCAACGAAAAGAGAGCTACCTTAAATAATTTCATGTTTTTTCTATTTTTTCACAAATATAAAAAATTATTCTACTCTGTTTCAATACTTTTATAAGCGGTTATGATCTCTTTAACCAATCGGTGACGAATAACATCCTTTCCATCTAAAAACACTTGAGATATTCCCTTCACATTTTTTAACGCCAGCAGCGCTTCTTTTAAACCAGAAACTTGTTTTCTAGGTAAATCAATCTGTCCAGGGTCTCCAGTAATCACAAACTTTGCTCTTTTCCCCATACGAGTTAAAAACATTTTCATTTGCTGATGCGTTGTATTCTGAGCTTCGTCTAAAATAACAAAAGCGTTGTCTAGGGTTCTACCACGCATAAAAGCCAACGGAGCTATCTGTATAATTCCTTTTTCCATGTGCGATGCTAGTCTTTCTGCAGGAATCATATCACGTAAAGCATCATATAAAGGCTGCATGTAAGGATCTAGCTTTTCTTTCATATCCCCTGGTAAAAAACCCAAATTCTCACCAGATTCCACCGCGGGTCTTGTCAATATAATTTTTTTAACTTCCTTTTCTTTTAAAGCTCTTACAGCCATGGCTACTGCAGTATAAGTTTTACCCGTTCCTGCAGGTCCTGTGGCAAATAACATATCATTAACAGCCATTGCTTTTACCATATTCTGCTGATTAATGGTTTGCGCTTTAATCAAGTTCCCTCCAACTCCATGAACCAATACATCATTGTAATTCTGTTTTTTTTGGAGTTCTTTACCAGAAGAGAGTAAGAGCTGTTCAATACTTACTTCATCAAGCTTATTGTACTTTGCTAGGTAGTTTACCAAGACTTCTATTTTTTCCTCAAAATCATCCAAAATAATTGCCTCTCCATAAGCTCTTATCTCATTCCCTCTTACAACCAGCTTTAACTTGGGGTAGTACGATTTTATGATGTTGATATTGGAATTATTAGGTCCAAAAAAATCTACTGGATTGATTTCTTCTAGAGTAATTAAACGTTCGTTCAAACTAAAAACTGTTTATAAATTGCAAGTACAAATTACATAAATATCATTTACAATTCTGTAAATTTGCTAGGAATAATTTTCAAAAAAGCAAGATTTAATCCAACATATGGCTATCATCACCTTAACTACAGATTTCGGCAAGAAAGATCACTTTGTATCTGCAGTAAAAGGTGCCATTTTTAGCTTATTGCCAGAAACTAACATTGTGGATATTTCTCATGAAATATCTCCATTTAACATTACGGAAACAGCCTATATTCTAAAGAATGCTTATAAAAGTTTTCCTGTTGGTACCATTCACATTGTTGGTGTAGATTCAGAATTTACTCCCGAGAATAAACATATCGCTTTATTACTAGATGAGCAATATTTTATTTGTCCGGATAATGGAATTATATCTTTAATTGCTTCGGAAATTAAGCCTACAAAAATTGTTGAAATTAATATTCACGATAGAATAGAAACTAGCTTTTCTGTGTTAGATGTTTTTGTAAATGTTGCTTGCCATATTGCTAGAGGAGGCACCTTAGAGGTGATAGGAAAACCTTTAAGTGAAATTAAACAAATTGTAGAAATGCAACCTCAGGTAGTATCAGAAACCAAAATTATAGGCTCTGTTATTTATATTGATAATTATGGAAACGTAATTACAAACATTACCAAAGATTTGTTTGGCAAAGTGGGTAAAGGCCGAAAATTTACCATCTCTGCAAGTAGGTATACTTTTAAAAAAGTATTAAACAAGTATGGCGATATTGTAGACTTTGCCCTACCTGTTAGCGAGAGAAATTCTGCAGGAAGCAAGCTTGCTTTATTTAATTCTGGGAATTATCTAGAAATTGCCATCTACAAAAGTAACTTACAAACAGTAGGAGGTGCCTCTAACTTACTTGGACTTGGATATAGAAGTACGATTAGTATTGAATTTGAAAAATTAATTACTGGGCAGAATGAGAGCAATTTTTAACAAAGAAATACAATCTTTTTTTAACCACACTATTGGATATTTTTTACTGATGTCCTTTGTGGTTATTAATGCATTACTATTGTGGGTGTTTAAAGGTTACAGTAATATTATTTACACAGGTTTTGCCAACTTAAATCCTTTTTTTGAGAACAGTTCGTGGGTCTTTGCTTTTTTAATTCCAGCTATTACTATGAAAAGTTTTGCGGATGAACAGAGCTTAGGTACCATCGAAATTTTAAAAACGCTTCCAATATCTCATTTACACATTGTTTTGGGTAAATTTTTTGCTTTCTGTGCAATTGTTAGCATCATGTTGTTGCCCACTTTAATTTTTATTTATAGTATTTATCAATTAGGGAATCCTTTAGGAAATATTGATTTGGGTAGTACCTTTAGCTCTTATTTAGGTTTGTTATTGTTGGCGAGCACTTATATTTCCATCGGAGTTTTCAGCTCTATCATCACCAAAAACAACATCACTGCTTTTGTTTTGAGTGTTGTTATCAATGTTATTTTATATTTTGGATTCTCTGCTTTAGAGAATATTTCTGCCACCTCCAATATTGGATTGAATATTTTAGGAATCCCTCAACATTTTAATAACATCAGTAGGGGTATTATCGATGTAAAAGACATAATGTATTTCATTTCTATTACCTTTCTTTTTCTAGGTTTTACCAAATTACAGCTAGACAATGACTAAAAAGAAAAAATACATAGGGCTGTTTGTTGTTTTTATAGTTGCAAATATTTTAATTAGCCAATTCAGCTTTAGAATAGATGTTACCAAGGATCACAAATACAGTTTGTCTAATAATACCAAAGAGTTTTTAAAAAATATCAATCAGGATGTTTTTATCACCGTTTATCTTACAGGAGATTTGCCTTTTGATTTTGAACGATTGAGTAATGAGACTAGGTATCTTTTAAAAGATTTAAAAAACTACAACAGCAATCTCAAATTCCGATTCGCAAGTACAAAAGGGAAAGAAGAATGGCTAGCCAAACAAGGACTTGCTCCAAGTAGATTAACTGTACAGGAAGATGGAAAAGTTTCGGAAAGTATTATTTTTCCGTGGGCTATAGCTAAATCAGGTAAAAAAGCAGTTCCCATCGGCCTTTTAAAAAATTCTTCTTTTGGCAACGAAACTTCTCAAATAGAAAATTCTATACAAAACCTAGAATTTGCCCTTATCAACGGAATTCAAAAAGCAACTGCTACTAAAAAACAAAAAATAGCCATCCTCAAAGGAAATGGGGAGGTTAAAGATATTTATCAATACGACTTTTTAAAAACTTTAGGTCAAAATTATTATTTAGCTCCTTTTACTTTAGACTCGGTTTCCTTTCAACCAAAAAAGACCTTAAACCAGTTAAACACCTACGATTTAGCTATTATTACAAAACCCACCGAAGCTTTTACGGAAAAAGAAAAATTTGTACTAGATCAGTACACCATTAGTGGAGGTAAAACACTATGGCTGCTAGATATGGTTCACACCCCAAAAGATAGTTTAATGCAAAATGGTAAGGTACTAGCTTATCAAAGAGATTTAAATTTAACTGATTATTTCTTTAACTACGGAGTTAGAATCAATAAAGTATTGGTAAAAGATTTATACGCTGCCAAAATTCCTTTGGCTGTGGGTAATGTAGGCAACAAAACTCAGTTTGATGAGTTTTTATGGGATTTTTACCCATTGATAAAAACCAACAATAAACACGTTATTAATAGAAATATAGGAGATGTAAAACTGGAATTTACCAATAGTATTGACACGTTAAAACCTAACATTAAAAAAACAGTTCTACTACAAAGCTCACAACTATCTAAAAACTTTAAAGTTCCCAATTTTGTTGACTTAGCTAGCATTGCCAACAATGCGGATATCAGCACATACAACCAAGGAAGTCAAGTACTAGGTATTCTGCTAGAAGGTGAATTTGGCTCTGCATATAAAAACAGAGTAAAACCTTTTGATAATAATTTTAAGGCAGCTACTAAAACCGGAAAAATGGTAGTAATTGCAGACGGTGATATAAGCGTTAATCAAATCAGTAAAGGAAAACCTACGGAATTAGGCTTAGATAAATGGACAAACGCTTATTATGCAAACAAAGAATTTTTAACCAATACAGTAAGTTATCTTTTAAATGATGATGGGCTTATTCAATCAAAAGCAAAAAATATATCTATTGACACTATTAATAGACCTAAAGCTTTTAAAGAAAAAACAAAATGGCAACTTGTTAATCTATTGATACCTGTGGCCGTTATTATTGTTTTTGCATTCTTAAATCTGTACTACAGAAAATCAAAATATTAGGATTAAGGTTATCAACACTTTGCTTAATTATGTTTAAAACATTTCTTTGAAACCTATTGTTTTACTGCTATATTAGCTATCCGAATCATGTATCATTACATACAACATAACCTATGAAATTTATAGTATCAAGCTCTCAATTGTTAAAACAATTGCAGGTTTTAAGCGGAGTTATTAGCACTAGTAACACCTTACCTATTTTAGATAATTTTTTATTTGAGTTAGGTGAAAACGAGCTAAAAATATCTGCTTCGGATTTAGAAACTACTATGTCTACCACCATTGAAGTTCAATCTGATAACGAAGGTTCTATAGCAGTACCCTCTAGAATTTTATTAGACACTTTAAAAACTTTGCCAAACCAACCTTTAACTTTTAAAATTGAGGGAAACAGTGAAGTAGAAATTACCTCTGAGCAAGGAAACTATGGAATGCCTTATTTTGATGGAAGCGAATTTCCTAAGGCAGTTTCTTTAGAAAACCCAAGCACTACTCTAATACCTGCTGATGTGTTAGCAAACGCAATATCTAAAACTATTTTTGCTACAGGTAATGATGATTTGAGACCTGTGATGAGTGGAGTTTTCTTTCAGTTTGGAACCGACAACTTGACTTTTGTAGCTACTGATGCCCACAAATTAGTAAAGTACACTCGCACAGATGTAAAGGCCGATGAAGCTGCGGAATTTATTATGCCTAAAAAACCGTTGAATATTTTAAAGGGAATTTTAGCTACTTCTGATGCCGAAGTTTCTATTTCGTACAACGAGGCAAATGCTAAATTTACCTTTGACAACGTTTCTTTAATTTGTAGACTAATTGATGGTAAATACCCAAATTACAATGCGGTAATCCCAAAAGAGAATCCAAATCAATTGAACATTTCTAGAACTAGCTTTTTGAGTTCTACTAAGCGTGTTTCTATTTTTTCTAGTAAAACAACGCATCAAATTCGATTAAAAATGGCTGGAACAGAGTTAAACATATCTGCTGAGGATATTGATTTTTCTAACAAAGCCAACGAACGTTTAAACTGCGATTATCAAGGAGACGACTTAGAAATAGGTTTTAATTCACGTTTTTTAACAGAGATGTTAAACAATTTATCTTCTGAAAATGTTTCTTTAGAAATGTCTTTACCTAACAGAGCTGGAATTTTAACTCCCGCTGATGGAACTGAGGAGGGAGAACAAATTACCATGTTAGTGATGCCCGTTATGTTAAGTAACTAAACTACAACTAAACTATATTTAAAAAAAGCGTTTTGCATCTTTGCAAAACGCTTTTTATTTTAACTTTATCATTCTTGTAAAAATATACGCTATGAATTTTCTTGCTCATTTATACTTGGCTAGTAGTAATAAGAACATCATTATAGGCAATTTTATAGCAGATAATGTGAAAGGAAGTAAAATAGCACATTTTTCCAAGGATATTCAGTTCGGTATTAAAATGCACAGGGCTATAGATACTTTTACGGATGAACATCCTATTTTTAGACAAAGTAAAAGACGATTAGATGATAAATACAAGTTGTACAAAGGAGTAATTATAGATATTCTTTATGATCATTTTTTGGCTAAAAATTGGTTGGATTATTCCAACGTACCACTATCTGTTTTTAGCCAAGGAGTCTATCAATTATTAAACGATAATTACGATGTGTTGCCTACTAAAACTCAGCATTTACTCCCATATATGACGCAGCAGAACTGGCTGTATATGTATCGTAATGTTTTTGGAATTACTAGTATTTTACACGATATGAATGTAAGAACTAAAGGGATTTCTAAAATGAATGAAGCTGTGGTAGACTTAGAGGATAATTATCTTATTTTTGAACAAGATTTCACAAATTTCTTTGCCGAACTTCAATTATTTTGTACTAAATTTTTACAACATCATGACAGCGAAAACATTAAGTAACGGATTACTAAGAACTATTGCTGTTCTACTCGGTTTCATCGTTTTATTGTGGTTTTTTATTCAAATTAAAACCATCATTATCTATGTCGTCATATCGGCTGTGCTAGCATTAATTTCTAGACCTGGTGTAAAATTTTTAACTCGAAAATTAAAACTGAATAACAGCGTAGCTGTTGTACTAACTATTTTAGTTTACAGTTTGTTTATTGCCTTAATTTTAAATGCATTTACACCGTTAATTACCAAACAAAGTGAAAACATTGCTCTTTTAAATTCCGATAATTTTAAAAATAATATAGAAAAGCTGAGTGACGAAATTAATAATTACTTAAAATTTCATGACATTGATATTCTAGAAAGAGCAAAAAATATCAATATCATACCTAGTATAAAAAACATCCCCAATATGCTTAACGTCATACTTGGCAAACTAGGATCTTTTAGCATGGGGTTATTCTCCGTATTGTTTATTTCCTTCTTTTTTATGCGGGATGCAAAAATTATGTCGAGGGGAACTTTTGCATTCATTCCAAAGCAACACGTAATACATGCTGCCAGGTCTATAGAAACTATTAAGGATTTATTGTCTAGATACTTCGTAGGACTCATCATTCAAATAAGCGTTCTATTTGTTATTTATAGTATTATTTTAAACATATTTAGCATAGAAAATGCTTTTACGATTGCTTTTTTATGCGCGTTGTTTAATCTTATTCCTTACATAGGTCCTTTGATTGGTGCCGTTGTAATGTTTATTTTGTCTACAACGAGTAATTTAGATTTGAACTTTCAAACAGAAATTTTGCCTAATTCTATGTATATCATGTTAGGATATTTATTTGCGCAATTGATAGACAATTTTGTGAGTCAACCGCTCATTTTTTCCAAGAGTGTAAAATCTCATCCTTTAGAAATCTTTTTGGTGATTCTAATTTTTGGAAATCTTTTTGGCATTGTTGGAATGGTCATTTCAATCCCTGCTTACACAGCAATTAAAGTAGTTGCCAAAGAGTTTTTTAGCAAGTACAAAGCGGTAAAATTATTAACTAAAGATTTTTAGTGTGAATGTAGAGGTTCTTGTTCCCGAGGTTCAACAATTCATCCAAAATCATTTGAACACCGATATTACGCAGTTGATTTTAAAAGGCTCTCCTTTTAATGAGTTGAGTACGACCGAGATTGTTGGGCAAATAGAAGCCAAAAAAAAATGTATTCAAAAATTACCGCTATGGTTTGATAGTCCTAATATCTACTACCCGAATAAATTAAATATAGAGCAAACGTCATCACAAGCAACTGCCTTATACAAAGCAAATTTGATGAGTGGAAATTCTATCATTGATATTACAGGTGGTTTTGGTGTAGATTGCTGGGCCTTTGCTCAAAAATTTAATAAAGTTACCCATTGCGAGATAAATCCATCTCTTTCGGAGATTGTGAAACATAATTTTCATCATTTAGACATCTTAAATATCAATTATCACAAAGGTGACGGTATAGAGTATATTGTCAATGGTGATAAAATTTACGATTGGATCTACGTAGATCCTTCTAGAAGAAATGATCTGAAAGGAAAAGTTTTTTTACTAAAAGATTGTCTACCTAATATTCCTGAACACTTAGATGCTCTACTTGAAAAAAGTAAGCGTATTTTAATTAAAAACTCCCCTTTAATAGATTTAACCAGCTGTATAAAGGAGCTAAATTATGTGAAAAACATTTACGTTGTGGCTCTTAAAAATGAAGTTAAAGAAGTTTTAATCGCCGTTGAAAACAAATACGTTGGTAACATTGGAATTACTGCTGTAAACGTAGATAAGCAAACCACTTCGTTTGATTTCATCTATCAAAAAGAGTATCAATATAATTTATCTGAGCCTCTAACCTACCTGTACGAGCCTAATGCCTCCATTTTAAAAGCGGGTGGATTCCATGCGTTATGCCGTCAATTTGATGTTCAAAAACTACATGCTAACTCACATTTGTATACTTCACAATCACTTATAGATTTTCCTGGGAGAAAATTTAAAATTATGGATGTACTGAATTATAATAAAAAACAAATTTTAAAAAAATTGCCTTTAAAGAAAGCAAATATTACTACAAGAAACTTTAAAGAATCGGTAGCTACTATCAGAAAAAAAACAGGAATCAAGGATGGTGGAGATACTTATTTGTTTTTTACCACTAATCCTAAAAACGAACAAATAGTTTTACTGTGCCATAAAATCGTTTAATTCTTACATGTAAACTATTTCACCATTGACATTTCTCTTGGCCAGTGTTTGCTTTTTTTATTTCCTCTTATTTCATCAAATCAATAGGAACTACTTTACCAGCATACGATAAAACTACTATTGTTCTCTAATTTACCTCATAGATTTCTTTTGCAAGCCTGTTTAGGAAAACAGAACTTACCAAAAACTGCCACTAAATATTTTCTATATAATCTAACAAAGTTTTATACACAAACTCCAACTCTTGTCGAGTAACCACATAAGGGGGTAGAATGTAAATGGTGTTTCCTAAAGGTCTCAGGAATATTCCCTTGGACATAAAATGTTCAAATATTTGGTTTCTATCTTTCCCATATCTATCTATCGACACATTTAAATCAATCGCCAGAATTACTCCCAAAGTTCTTACGCTACTTACATTTTTATGCCCCTTTAGTTTATCCACAAATATTCTATGGTTATCGGTAATCATACCAATTCCTTTTTGTATTTCTTTGGACTGTAATAAATCTATACTCGCAATAGCTGCACTACATGCCAAAGGATTTGCCGAGTATGTATGTCCGTGAAAAAAGCCTTTGGCAATATTATCGTCGTAGAAAGCATCGTAAATTTTTTGTGAGCAAGTCGTTAATCCCATAGGTAGCATTCCAGCTGTTAATGCTTTAGAAAGACACATAACATCAGGTTTGTGTTCTAAATAGTCAGAAGCGAAATACTTACCTGTTTTTCCAAACCCTGTCATCACTTCATCGGCAATGCAAATCACGTCATTTTCTTGGGCTATTTTTATCAGAGTGTCTAAGTATTTAGCCTTGTATATGTTCATGCAATTAGCTCCTTGTACCAAAGGTTCAAAAATAAAACAGGCAACTTCACCAGATTTAACCAATCGATTAAAATCACAAACAACTTGGTCAATATTATCTGTTGTGGGCACAGAAATCCTATCTACGTTTAAAACAACATCTTCAAAAGGACCGTTATACACATCTAAACCTGAAACAGACATCGCCCCAAAAGTATCTCCGTGAAACGCATTTTCAAAAGAGATGATTCTAAGTTTCTTCTTTTGTTGATTAAAATGATATTGTAAACTCATTTTAATAGCGATATCTACAGTCGTCGACCCATTGTCAGAAAAAAAAATTTTTTGTTGATTAGAAGGTAGTATTTGCATTAGCTTTTCTGACATCACTACTGCAGGTTCGTGTGTAAACCCTGCAAACACAATTTGATCTAGCTGTGATACTTGTGCCGTTATTTTATTAACCACATAAGGATTGCAGTGACCATACATGCAAGTGTACCAAGATGAAATAGCATCTATGTACCTATTACCATTTTCATCAAACAGATAAACTCCATTTGCCTTCACAATACCAATATGATTCTTAACTGTTTTATGCTGCGTTAACGGATGCCACAAGTGTTTTTGATCTCTTTCGTTCAAATTCATCTCAAAATATTTTAAACAAAAATAAGTATTGTTAAGGTACACAAAAACAAAACGGAGTACTTTGTGTAAAGTACTCCGTTTTATTATAAATTATTAATATGTAAGCTATTCTTGTTCTTTCTGAATAACGGTAAACTCTGTTCTTCTGTTCAACTGATGAGCTTCGTTGCTACACTTAACTCCATTGCTACATTTATTAACTAGCTGGTTTTCTCCATAACCTTTAGAACTTATTCTATCTGGCGAAATTCCTTTAGAAATAATATAATCAACAGTAGCTTTAGCTCTTTTTGCAGATAATTTTTCGTTGTACTTATCTTTACCTCTACTATCTGTGTGAGAACCACCCTCTACAACTATGTTCGGATATTTTTTCATGGTTGCTACCACACCATCCAAAATAATTGCTGCGTCAGGTCTAATATTCCATTTGTCAAAATCAAAATAAATAGGTTCTATATTAATTTTATTATCTATAAAGTACGGCGTTAAACTCAAACTAACTTTATTTTCAAACAACCTTAGAGAAGGTGTATCCAAGTTTAAAGAGTCCTTTTTAAAGTTTGCCTTACTTGCCTTTACAACATAATTATTACTACACAACACGTTAATGTTAGAGGTAAATTTACCTTGGTTATCCGTAAATATAGAATCTAATAATTTATTGTTTTGATATACATAAACACTTGCCTTGTCAATACCTAATTGGTCTTTACTATTAACCACTGTACCTACCAAGCGTTGTAAACAACCTACTTGTAGTTTGTAAATGTCGTCATCGCCTTTTCCACCTTCTCTATTAGATGATAAAAAGCCATAGCTTCCTTTTCCTAGCACAAAGGCGAAATCATCATTAATTGTGTTAATTGGAGAGGGTAACTGGAAAATATAATCACTTTCATCAGACAATGAAATTCCATAAACGTCTAATCCTCCTTTAGTACCGATTCTATCAGACGAAAAGTATAACACGTCGTCCATGTCTAAAAAAGGAAACATTTCTTTTCCACTGGAATTAATTCTTTCACCTAAATTGGTAATTTCTCCATAGGTGTTTTCTTCTAAAACAGGTACTTTGTATAAATCTGTTCCTCCAAAACCTCCAGGTCTGTCTGAAACAAAATATAATGTTTTGTCATCAGCAGACAAATATGGGTGACCTGTTGAATAATTTTCGCTGTTAAAAGGTAAAAGTCTTACGTTTTTAAACTCTCCATCGATTACATCTGCTTTGTATAACTGCAGATTGTTATAACCATCTTCTCCCTTGATTCCTTTGTTATCTACATGATTATTACTTGTAAAGTATACATACTTACCATCTTTAGTAAAAGTTAACTCCGCCTCATGATATCTTGAGTTAATGTCTTTCGAAAATTTTTCAACATCAACAATCGCCCCATCACTACCTAAACGTCCTTTGTATAATTCCAAATAGCCTTGGTCGTTTTCTCTCCATTTACGCATAAATAGCTTATCCTTTTGCGGAGAAGAAAAAACAACTTCTTTGTCGCCGATGTAGTTCACACCAAAGTCAGATTGATCTGTATTAATAGATAGCGTATCTATTTTATAATTTCTTAATTTGTAATTCGTAGATACTTTGCGCTTTTGCGACAACGCAGACAAACTTAATAGTACTAAACTAGCGTATATTATATTTTTCATAATGTTTCTATGCTTTAAAAGAATCTAGGTGATTTGATGTTTCTAGCAGATAACGGAATTTTATATAAAATAAAAAATTCGTGTGAACCTCTACTGAACTCATTCAATTCTGATGTTGTATAGTCATAAGCATACCCCAATCGGATAGCATCTGTTGCTTGGAAATTGAAAGTTCCTGCCCAAGCATCATCCAACCTATTAGAAATACCAAATTCAAATTTGTCGTAAAATAAAAAGTTTAAGGATAAATCTATAGAAACTGGCGTACCAGGGGCAAATTTCACTAGCGTTGATGGTTTTATCTTCAAGTAATCCTTGGCTTGAAAAACATACCCACTAGTAAAAAATATATGTTCTACTTCCTCAGCTTCACTTGTATCATCGTCGTTAATGTGATCTGCTCGTAAAAAATTGGGAACTGATAAACCTACGTAAAAAATATCGGTATGATATAAAGCTCCTGCTCCTGTATTAGGAAATAATTCAGTTCTACCGCCATCTAAAGTGCTATCCGAATCATTTGATTCAGTAATTCTATCAATAGAAAACGCAGATCCCCCTAACTTCAATCCGAAAGATAAATTTCCTGTTCTTGATACTGGAAATGTATATGATAAATCCGCAAATAAACTGTTTTCGCTTTGAGGTCCAATTTTATCGGTAATTAATGAAACACCCAATCCAAATCCTTTTCCAATTCTAGAATGGATGTTCGCTGTATAAGTAGATGGTGCTCCCTCTATTCCTACCCATTGCTCCCTACCTAAAACAGAAATATTTAAATGCTTTGTAGATCCAGCATAGGCTGGATTTACAATATTCATATTATACATATACATTGTATAATGAGGGTCTTGCTGACTATAAGTTTTTATGCTAAAAACAAAAACTAATAATAATACTAAATATATTTTATTCATAATAATCATTATCTATTTAAGTATATCCAATCTTGAATTATAGGATTATCTGTAGATCCGTTGTTTTTATATATCAAGTAGAAATAAGTCCCAACTGGTAATAAATCTGAATTGATAAAATCTCTTCTGTTATCTGAAAAACCTTGCCACCATTCTGGCTCCTTGTTTCTATCTCCATTATGTCTGTATCTAAATACTTCATTACCATACCTATTGAAAATTACTATTTCAAAATTTGGATAGATTTTTTCGATATTATTAATTACAAAGCCGTCGTTAGCATTATCTCCATTTGGAGTTATTAATTTTGTTAATACAATATCATCTCTTCTCAATGGATCCGTATTACTATCACTATCGTTTACTTCATCAATAGTGTCTATACCATCCCCATCGTCGTCTGTATCCAAATAGTTTGGTGTTCCGTCTCCATCTGTATCATCATTCTCTGGATCTCCATCAACATTTTCTACATCTTCATCAATTGTTTTAATACTATCACCGTCATCGTCATCGTCTAAATAATTTGGTATTCCATCTCCATCTGTATCGTCATCCTCATTGTCACCATCTATATCTAAATCTTCATCGATTGTTTTAACACCATCTCCATCATCATCTTCTTCCAAATAATTAGGTATTCCATCTCCATCTGTATCGTCATTGGTTGGATCATTGTCATCTGATTGTACATTCTCATCTTGAGTCAGTATTCCATCGTTGTCATCATCGTCATCTAAATAGTTCGGTCTTCCATCTCCATCTGTATCGTCATTGGTCGGATCATTGTCTCTTGACTCTACGTTTTCATCTTTAGTATCAACTCCATCTCCGTCATCATCAACATCTAAATAGTTTGGTATTCCATCACCATCCGTATCGTTATTTAAATTTTTCCAATCTCCTGAAACAGTTACAGCTTCGTCGATATTTTTAACTCCATCATTATCGCAATCTCCGTTAGGATCATCTGCACAGTTATCATCATTGATTGTTCCTGCAGCAATTTGCCCTCCTACTGTTAACACGTACGTCTCGTTTTCTTCATCAATCGCGTCCGTAGTGGTATTAATAGCTATCGTAAAACTTGTCACTCCAGCTGGAATATCAAATTCGCCATTCGTTGCATTGTATGTTACTCCATTACTTAATACAGCATTTGATAAGTCCGTGTCATAATCTGAATTACTTGCCGTTCCATTGGAAAGACTAGCCGCCAAGCTAATTGCTGAGCTACTTGCATTGGTTAAAGTAACAGTATGTGTGATAGCACTTCCTTCTGTTGCTGAACTTGAACTCAAATTAGCAACAGTTGGCGTCGCATCATTATCATTAATCGTTCCTTCTGCATTGTCATCAGTTACCGTTATTGCTGTATTGATTCCTGTAGTCTCTGCTCCTGTAATATTTACGTCAAACACCTCTGTTGGCTCGTTTGTCGTATCATTAACTGTCGGTACCGAGATCGTAGCTGTCGTTGCTCCTGCTGGAATTGTTACTGTTAATGTGGTTGGCTCAGTGTAATCTCCTGGCTCAATTGCACTATCATCATCTACGGTGAACGTTACCTCAATAGCTTCACTACTTGGGTTAGTCAACGTTACTGTAAACTCTGCTGTATCTCCTTCTGTTACAACTGTGTCCGCTATGCTGATTGTTGGTACTCCATCATTATCATTAATCGTTCCTTCTGCATTGTCATCAGTTACCGTTATTGCTGTATTGGTTCCTGTAGTCTCTGCTCCTGTAATATTTACGTCAAACACCTCTGTTGGCTCGTTTGTCGTATCATTAACTGTCGGTACCGAGATCGTAGCTGTCGTTGCTCCTGCTGGAATTGTTACTGTTAATGTGGTTGGCTCAGTGTAATCTCCTGGCTCAATTGCACTATCATCATCTACGGTGAACGTTACCTCAATAGCTTCACTACTTGGGTTAGTCAACGTTACTGTAAACTCTGCTGTATCTCCTTCTGTTACAACTGTGTCCGCTATGCTGATTGTTGGTACTCCATCATTATCATTAATTGTTCCTTCTGCATTGTCATCAGTTACCGTTATTGCTGTATTGGTTCCTGTAGTCTCTGCTCCTGTAATGTTTACGTCAAACACCTCTGTTGGCTCGTTTGTCGTATCATTAACTGTCGGTACCGAGATCGTAGCTGTCGTTGCTCCTGCTGGAATTGTTACTGTTAATGTGGTTGGCTCAGTGTAATCTCCTGGCTCAATTGCACTATCATCATCTACGGTGAACGTTACCTCAATAGCTTCGCTGCTTGGGTTAGTCAACGTTACTGTAAACTCTGCTGTATCTCCTTCTGTTACAACTGTGTCCGCTATGCTGATTGTTGGTACTCCATCATTATCATTAATCGTTCCTTCTGCATTGTCATCAGTTACCGTTATTGCTGTATTGGTTCCTGTAGTCTCTGCTCCTGTAATATTTACGTCAAACACCTCTGTTGGCTCGTTTGTCGTATCATTAACTGTCGGTACCGAGATCGTAGCTGTCGTTGCTCCTGCTGGAATTGTTACTGTTAATGTGGTTGGCTCAGTGTAATCTCCTGGCTCAATTGCACTATCATCATCTACGGTGAACGTTACCTCAATAGCTTCACTACTTGGGTTAGTCAACGTTACTGTAAACTCTGCTGTATCTCCTTCTGTTACAACTGTGTCCGCTATGCTGATTGTTGGTACTCCATCATTATCATTAATTGTTCCTTCTGCATTGTCATCAGTTACCGTTATTGCTGTATTGGTTCCTGTAGTCTCTGCTCCTGTAATGTTTACGTCAAACACCTCTGTTGGCTCGTTTGTCGTATCATTAACTGTCGGTACCGAGATCGTAGCTGTCGTTGCTCCTGCTGGAATTGTTACTGTTAATGTGGTTGGCTCAGTGTAATCTCCTGGCTCAATTGCACTATCATCATCTACGGTGAACGTTACCTCAATAGCTTCACTACTTGGGTTAGTCAACGTTACTGTAAACTCTGCTGTATCTCCTTCTGTTACAACTGTGTCCGCTATGCTGATTGTTGGTACTCCATCATTATCATTAATCGTTCCTTCTGCATTGTCATCAGTTACCGTTATTGCTGTATTGGTTCCTGTAGTCTCTGCTCCTGTAATATTTACGTCAAACACCTCTGTTGGCTCGTTTGTCGTATCATTAACTGTCGGTACCGAGATCGTAGCTGTCGTTGCTCCTGCTGGAATTGTTACTGTTAATGTGGTTGGCTCAGTGTAATCTCCTGGCTCAATTGCACTATCATCATCTACGGTGAACGTTACCTCAATAGCTTCGCTGCTTGGGTTAGTCAACGTTACTGTAAACTCTGCTGTATCTCCTTCTGTTACAACTGTGTCCGCTATGCTGATTGTTGGTACTCCATCATTATCATTAATCGTTCCTTCTGCATTGTCATCAGTTACCGTTATTGCTGTATTGGTTCCTGTAGTCTCTGCTCCTGTAATATTTACGTCAAACACCTCTGTTGGCTCGTTTGTCGTATCATTAACTGTCGGTACCGAGATCGTAGCTGTCGTTGCTCCTGCTGGAATTGTTACTGTTAATGTGGTTGGCTCAGTGTAATCTCCTGGCTCAATTGCACTATCATCATCTACGGTGAACGTTACCTCAATAGCTTCACTACTTGGGTTAGTCAACGTTACTGTAAACTCTGCTGTATCTCCTTCTGTTACAACTGTGTCCGCTATGCTGATTGTAGCTGCATCATTGTCGTTAATGGTATATGTATGAACCGTGTTTGTTCCTAAACTGGCGTTGCTTGGGTTGGATAAGGTTAGAATTACTGTCTCATCAGTCTCATCTAACGCATCATCTATAATACTGGCAATCGTGATATCGCTCGTGGTATCTCCTGCGTTGATCGTAAGGGTTCCGTTCGCTAATGTATAGTCGGTTCCTGATCCTGTCGCGGTTCCTGTAACGGCATAGTCTACGGTTACCGTTTGTCCACTCGCTGCACTTAAGGATACTTCTACATCTGCACTACTTACACTTTCTGCTCCATTGCTGCTCACACTTGTAAAGGCTACACTTGGTGTCGCATCGTTGTCGTTAATGGTATATGTATGAACCGTGTTTGTTCCTAAACTGGCATTGCTTGGGTTGGATAAGGTTAGAATTACTGTCTCATCAGTCTCATCTAACGCATCATCTATAATACTGGCAATCGTGATATCGCTCGTGGTATCTCCTGCGTTGATCGTAAGGGTTCCGTTCGCTAATGTATAGTCGGTTCCTGATCCTGTTGCGGTTCCTGTAACGGCATAGTCTACGGTTACCGTTTGTCCACTCGCTGCACTTAAGGATACTTCTACATCTGCACTACTTACACTTTCTGCTCCATTGCTGCTCACACTTGTAAAGGCTACACTTGGTGTCGCATCGTTGTCGTTAATGGTATATGTATGAACCGTGTTTGTTCCTAAACTGGCGTTGCTTGGGTTGGATAAGGTTAGAATTACTGTCTCATCAGTCTCATCTAACGCATCATCTATAATACTAGAAATCGTGATATCGCTCGTAGTATCTCCTGCGTTGATCGTAAGGGTTCCGTTTGCTAATGTATAGTCGGTTCCTGATCCTGTTGCGGTTCCTGTAACGGCATAGTCTACGGTTACCGTTTGTCCACTCGCTGCACTTAAGGATACTTCTACATCTGCACTACTTACACTTTCTGCTCCATTGCTGCTCACACTTGTAAAGGCTACACTTGGTGTCGCATCGTTGTCGTTAATGGTATATGTATGAACCGTGTTTGTTCCTAAACTGGCATTGCTTGGGTTGGATAAGGTTAGAATTACTGTCTCATCAGTCTCATCTAACGCATCATCTATAATACTGGCAATCGTGATATCGCTCGTGGTATCTCCTGCGTTGATCGTAAGGGTTCCGTTCGCTAATGTATAGTCGGTTCCTGATCCTGTTGCGGTTCCTGTAACGGCATAGTCTACGGTTACCGTTTGTCCACTCGCTGCACTTAAGGATACTTCTACATCTGCACTACTTACACTTTCTGCTCCATTGCTGCTCACACTTGTAAAGGCTACTGTGGTAGCTGCATCGTTGTCGTTAATGGTATATGTATGAACCGTGTTTGTTCCTAAACTGGCGTTGCTTGGGTTGGATAAGGTTAGAATTACTGTCTCATCAGTCTCATCTAACGCATCATCTATAATACTGGCAATCGTGATATCGCTCGTGGTATCTCCTGCGTTGATCGTAAGGGTTCCGTTTGCTAATGTATAGTCGGTTCCTGATCCTGTCGCGGTTCCTGTAACGGCATAGTCTACGGTTACCGTTTGTCCACTCGCTGCACTTAAGGATACTTCTACATCGGCGCTACTTACACTTTCTGCTCCATTGCTACTCACACTTGTAAAGGCTACTGTGGTAGCTGCATCGTTGTCGTTAATGGTATATGTATGAACCGTGTTTGTTCCTAAACTGGCGTTGCTTGGGTTGGATAAGGTTAGAATTACTGTCTCATCAGTCTCATCTAACGCATCATCTATAATACTGGCAATCGTGATATCGCTCGTGGTATCTCCTGCATTGATCGTAAGGGTTCCGTTTGCTAATGTATAGTCGGTTCCTGATCCTGTCGCGGTTCCTGTAACGGCATAGTCTACGGTTACCGTTTGTCCACTCGCTGCACTTAAGGATACTTCTACATCTGCACTACTTACACTTTCTGCTCCATTGCTGCTCACACTTGTAAAGGCTACACTTGGTGTCGCATCGTTGTCGTTAATGGTATATGTATGAACCGTGTTTGTTCCTAAACTGGCATTGCTTGGGTTGGATAAGGTTAGAATTACTGTCTCATCAGTCTCATCTAACGCATCATCTATAATACTGGCAATCGTGATATCGCTCGTGGTATCTCCTGCATTGATCGTAAGGGTTCCGTTTGCTAATGTATAGTCGGTTCCTGATCCTGTTGCGGTTCCTGTAACGGCATAGTCTACGGTTACCGTTTGTCCACTCGCTGCACTTAAGGATACTTCTACATCTGCACTACTTACACTTTCTGCTCCATTGCTACTCACACTTGTAAAGGCTACTGTGGTAGCTGCATCGTTGTCGTTAATGGTATATGTATGAACCGTGTTTGTTCCTAAACTGGCGTTGCTTGGGTTGGATAAGGTTAGAATTACTGTCTCATCAGTCTCATCTAACGCATCATCTATAATACTGGCAATCGTGATATCGCTCGCGGTATCTCCTGCGTTGATCGTAAGGGTTCCGTTTGCTAATGTATAGTCGGTTCCTGATCCTGTCGCGGTTCCTGTAACGGCATAGTCTACGGTTACCGTTTGTCCACTCGCTGCACTTAAGGATACTTCTACATCTGCACTACTTACACTTTCTGCTCCATTGCTGCTCACACTTGTAAAGGCTACACTTGGTGTCGCATCGTTGTCGTTAATGGTATATGTATGAACCGTGTTTGTTCCTAAACTGGCGTTGCTTGGGTTGGATAAGGTTAGAATTACTGTCTCATCAGTCTCATCTAACGCATCATCTATAATACTGGCAATCGTGATATCGCTCGTGGTATCTCCTGCATTGATCGTAAGGGTTCCGTTTGCTAATGTATAGTCGGTTCCTGATCCTGTCGCGGTTCCTGTAACGGCATAGTCTACGGTTACCGTTTGTCCACTCGCTGCACTTAAGGATACTTCTACATCGGCGCTACTTACACTTTCTGCTCCATTGCTGCTCACACTTGTAAAGGCTACACTTGGTGTCGCATCGTTGTCGTTAATGGTATATGTATGAACCGTGTTTGTTCCTAAACTGGCGTTGCTTGGGTTGGATAAGGTTAGAATTACTGTCTCATCAGTCTCATCTAACGCATCATCTATAATACTGGCAATCGTGATATCGCTCGTGGTATCTCCTGCATTGATCGTAAGGGTTCCGTTTGCTAATGTATAGTCGGTTCCTGATCCTGTCGCGGTTCCTGTAACGGCATAGTCTACGGTTACCGTTTGTCCACTCGCTGCACTTAAGGATACTTCTACATCGGCGCTACTTACACTTTCTGCTCCATTGCTACTCACACTTGTAAAGGCTACTGTGGTAGCTGCATCGTTGTCGTTAATGGTATATGTATGAACCGTGTTTGTTCCTAAACTGGCGTTGCTTGGGTTGGATAAGGTTAGAATTACTGTCTCATCAGTCTCATCTAACGCATCATCTATAATACTGGCAATCGTGATATCGCTCGTGGTATCTCCTGCATTGATCGTAAGGGTTCCGTTTGCTAATGTATAGTCGGTTCCTGATCCTGTCGCGGTTCCTGTAACGGCATAGTCTACGGTTACCGTTTGTCCACTCGCTGCACTTAAGGATACTTCTACATCTGCACTACTTACACTTTCTGCTCCATTGCTACTCACACTTGTAAAGGCTACACTTGGTGTCGCATCGTTGTCGTTAATGGTATATGTATGAACCGTGTTTGTTCCTAAACTGGCGTTGCTTGGGTTGGATAAGGTTAGAATTACTGTCTCATCAGTCTCATCTAACGCATCATCTATAATACTGGCAATCGTGATATCGCTCGTAGTATCTCCTGCGTTGATCGTAAGGGTTCCGTTTGCTAATGTATAGTCGGTTCCTGATCCTGTCGCGGTTCCTGTAACGGCATAGTCTACGGTTACCGTTTGTCCACTCGCTGCACTTAAGGATACTTCTACATCTGCACTACTTACACTTTCTGCTCCATTGCTGCTCACACTTGTAAAGGCTACACTTGGTGTCGCATCGTTGTCGTTAATGGTATATGTATGAACCGTGTTTGTTCCTAAACTGGCGTTGCTTGGGTTGGATAAGGTTAGAATTACTGTCTCATCAGTCTCATCTAACGCATCATCTATAATACTGGCAATCGTGATATCGCTCGTGGTATCTCCTGCGTTGATCGTAAGGGTTCCGTTCGCTAATGTATAGTCGGTTCCTGATCCTGTTGCGGTTCCTGTAACGGCATAGTCTACGGTTACCGTTTGTCCACTCGCTGCACTTAAGGATACTTCTACATCTGCACTACTTACACTTTCTGCTCCATTGCTGCTCACACTTGTAAAGGCTACTGTGGTAGCTGCATCGTTGTCGTTAATGGTATATGTATGAACCGTGTTTGTTCCTAAACTGGCGTTGCTTGGGTTGGATAAGGTTAGAATTACTGTCTCATCAGTCTCATCTAACGCATCATCTATAATACTGGCAATCGTGATATCGCTCGTGGTATCTCCTGCGTTGATCGTAAGGGTTCCGTTTGCTAATGTATAGTCGGTTCCTGATCCTGTCGCGGTTCCTGTAACGGCATAGTCTACGGTTACCGTTTGTCCACTCGCTGCACTTAAGGATACTTCTACATCGGCGCTACTTACACTTTCTGCTCCATTGCTACTCACACTTGTAAAGGCTACTGTGGTAGCTGCATCGTTGTCGTTAATGGTATATGTATGAACCGTGTTTGTTCCTAAACTGGCATTGCTTGGGTTGGATAAGGTTAGAATTACTGTCTCATCAGTCTCATCTAACGCATCATCTATAATACTGGCAATCGTGATATCGCTCGTGGTATCTCCTGCATTGATCGTAAGGGTTCCGTTTGCTAATGTATAGTCGGTTCCTGATCCTGTCGCGGTTCCTGTAACGGCATAGTCTACGGTTACCGTTTGTCCACTCGCTGCACTTAAGGATACTTCTACATCTGCACTACTTACACTTTCTGCTCCATTGCTGCTCACACTTGTAAAGGCTACACTTGGTGTCGCATCGTTGTCGTTAATGGTATATGTATGAACCGTGTTTGTTCCTAAACTGGCATTGCTTGGGTTGGATAAGGTTAGAATTACTGTCTCATCAGTCTCATCTAACGCATCATCTATAATACTGGCAATCGTGATATCGCTCGTGGTATCTCCTGCATTGATCGTAAGGGTTCCGTTTGCTAATGTATAGTCGGTTCCTGATCCTGTTGCGGTTCCTGTAACGGCATAGTCTACGGTTACCGTTTGTCCACTCGCTGCACTTAAGGATACTTCTACATCTGCACTACTTACACTTTCTGCTCCATTGCTGCTCACACTTGTAAAGGCTACACTTGGTGTCGCATCGTTGTCGTTAATGGTATATGTATGAACCGTGTTTGTTCCTAAACTGGCGTTGCTTGGGTTGGATAAGGTTAGAATTACTGTCTCATCAGTCTCATCTAACGCATCATCTATAATACTGGCAATCGTGATATCGCTCGTAGTATCTCCTGCGTTGATCGTAAGGGTTCCGTTTGCTAATGTATAGTCGGTTCCTGATCCTGTTGCGGTTCCTGTAACGGCATAGTCTACGGTTACCGTTTGTCCACTCGCTGCACTTAAGGATACTTCTACATCTGCACTACTTACACTTTCTGCTCCATTGCTACTCACACTTGTAAAGGCTACTGTGGTAGCTGCATCGTTGTCGTTAATGGTATATGTATGAACCGTGTTTGTTCCTAAACTGGCGTTGCTTGGGTTGGATAAGGTTAGAATTACTGTCTCATCAGTCTCATCTAACGCATCATCTATAATACTGGCAATCGTGATATCGCTCGTGGTATCTCCTGCGTTGATCGTAAGGGTTCCGTTTGCTAATGTATAGTCGGTTCCTGATCCTGTCGCGGTTCCTGTAACGGCATAGTCTACGGTTACCGTTTGTCCACTCGCTGCACTTAAGGATACTTCTACATCTGCACTACTTACACTTTCTGCTCCATTGCTACTCACACTTGTAAAGGCTACTGTGGTAGCTGCATCGTTGTCGTTAATGGTATATGTATGAACCGTGTTTGTTCCTAAACTGGCGTTGCTTGGGTTGGATAAGGTTAGAATTACTGTCTCATCAGTCTCATCTAACGCATCATCTATAATACTGGCAATCGTGATATCGCTCGTGGTATCTCCTGCGTTGATCGTAAGGGTTCCGTTTGCTAATGTATAGTCGGTTCCTGATCCTGTCGCGGTTCCTGTAACGGCATAGTCTACGGTTACCGTTTGTCCACTCGCTGCACTTAAGGATACTTCTACATCTGCACTACTTACACTTTCTGCTCCATTGCTGCTCACACTTGTAAAGGCTACACTTGGTGTCGCATCGTTGTCGTTAATGGTATATGTATGAACCGTGTTTGTTCCTAAACTGGCGTTGCTTGGGTTGGATAAGGTTAGAATTACTGTCTCATCAGTCTCATCTAACGCATCATCTATAATACTGGCAATCGTGATATCGCTCGTGGTATCTCCTGCGTTGATCGTAAGGGTTCCGTTTGCTAATGTATAGTCGGTTCCTGATCCTGTCGCGGTTCCTGTAACGGCATAGTTTACGGTTACCGTTTGTCCACTCGCTGCACTTAAGGATACTTCTACATCTGCACTACTTACACTTTCTGCTCCATTGCTGCTCACACTTGTAAAGGCTACACTTGGTGTCGCATCGTTGTCGTTAATGGTATATGTATGAACCGTGTTTGTTCCTAAACTGGCGTTGCTTGGGTTGGATAAGGTTAGAATTACTGTCTCATCAGTCTCATCTAACGCATCATCTATAATACTGGCAATCGTGATATCGCTCGTGGTATCTCCTGCGTTGATCGTAAGGGTTCCGTTTGCTAATGTATAGTCGGTTCCTGATCCTGTTGCGGTTCCTGTAACGGCATAGTTTACGGTTACCGTTTGTCCACTCGCTGCACTTAAGGATACTTCTACATCTGCACTACTTACACTTTCTGCTCCATTGCTACTCACACTTGTAAAGGCTACTGTGGTAGCTGCATCGTTGTCGTTAATGGTATATGTATGAACCGTGTTTGTTCCTAAACTGGCGTTGCTTGGGTTGGATAAGGTTAGAATTACTGTCTCATCAGTCTCATCTAACGCATCATCTATAATACTGGCAATCGTGATATCGCTCGTGGTATCTCCTGCGTTGATCGTAAGGGTTCCGTTTGCTAATGTATAGTCGGTTCCTGATCCTGTCGCGGTTCCTGTAACGGCATAGTCTACGGTTACCGTTTGTCCACTCGCTGCACTTAAGGATACTTCTACATCTGCACTACTTACACTTTCTGCTCCATTGCTACTCACACTTGTAAAGGCTACTGTGGTAGCTGCATCGTTGTCGTTAATGGTATATGTATGAACCGTGTTTGTTCCTAAACTGGCGTTGCTTGGGTTGGATAAGGTTAGAATTACTGTCTCATCAGTCTCATCTAACGCATCATCTATAATACTAGCAATCGTGATATCGCTCGCGGTATCTCCTGCATTGATCGTAAGGGTTCCGTTTGCTAATGTATAGTCGGTTCCTGATCCTGTCGCGGTTCCTGTAACGGCATAGTCTACGGTTACCGTTTGTCCACTCGCTGCACTTAAGGATACTTCTACATCTGCACTACTTACACTTTCTGCTCCATTGCTGCTCACACTTGTAAAGGCTACACTTGGTGTCGCATCGTTGTCGTTAATGGTATATGTATGAACCGTGTTTGTTCCTAAACTGGCGTTGCTTGGGTTGGATAAGGTTAGAATTACTGTCTCATCAGTCTCATCTAACGCATCATCTATAATACTAGCAATCGTGATATCGCTCGCGGTATCTCCTGCATTGATCGTAAGGGTTCCGTTTGCTAATGTATAGTCGGTTCCTGATCCTGTCGCGGTTCCTGTAACGGCATAGTCTACGGTTACCGTTTGTCCACTCGCTGCACTTAAGGATACTTCTACATCTGCACTACTTACACTTTCTGCTCCATTGCTGCTCACACTTGTAAAGGCTACACTTGGTGTCGCATCGTTGTCCAAAATGTTTACAGTATCAGTGATATTGGCCCCTGCTACAATTCCTGGTAAACCACTTAAGTCTCCTATAGAAACAATCACTGTTTCCGTAGGTTCATCAATTGTGTCATCTAAAGCATTGATATTGATGGTTCCAGTATTGCTTCCATCAGCAATACTAACTGTGGTAGCAATTGCTGTATAATCGTCACCACTAGTTGCTGTACCTGAAATGGTTACAGGAATACTAATTGTACTACCCGTGCTGTTGATTCCCGCTAAAGTTACTGTAAAAGTTCCATCATCTGTTCCTCCTTCAGTAGCTTCATCATCTGTAGCATCTATCTGAACAGTATTGTTGTTAATTGTTAAAGTTCGTTCTGCAGAAGTTAAGTCTGTACACACACTAGTAGAACTAGTTATGTTTACTCTATATCTATTTGTGGAATTTGAGATAGCGGGACCATTTAAAGAAAGTGAAGCAGTAGTAGCTCCTGAATAAATTCCTCCATCTGTTATATTATTCCAAGAACCAGTTCCTCCGACTTGCTCTTGCCATTGGTACACTAGATTTCCTCCCGTTGCAACTACTGTAAAAGTAGCATCGCTTCCAAAAGTAATTGTTTGGTTACTTGGTTCTGTACCTATAGCACCTATTACCGTAGCTGTTGTAACATTGGTATTTGTTCCTTGTGAGGCTACTACATTGCTATCTTTATCTTGATCTGGAACTCCATTAGCATCTACACTACCCTCATCATCATCTGCTAAGTTATTGCTAGATGTTAAATTGGTATAGTTAGCGTCACCTTCAGTAGCATCATAACAATTATCATTGTCTGAATCTACATCTAAGTAATCTGGAATGTCATCGTTGTCCGAGTCCTGTGGAGCTGCTAAAAATAAGCGAATTACGCTACCTGCACCTGTATTTTCAGTAAAAAATCCTATTTCTTTAGAAGGTTTATTTGCATCCCATACAAACGAATCTGGATTTTGCATAGTGGAGGTTACGTCTCGTTGAACAAAGAAACTGGTTCCTCCATCTAAGGTACCAATCCCATTGGTTAAGCCAGAAATTAAAGTAGCTGTCTGAGTATATGCCTCCGAAGTATATGCTATAATCCCATCTTTATTACCTGGATTTATAGTTCTACCATGAAAACCTCTTATAAAAACTTGGTCAGCATACGTACCTGTTATGGTAAACTTAGTTATGGTTCCATTATTGCTTAAAAATCTGTTTTGGACATTAAGGATTACCCCCGTAGCGGCAATTAATACTTTACCCGAGTTTGCTGGAAAACCAAATTTAGCACTAATATCTACAGGAGCAGCTGTATTAATAGGCCCAGTAACGTTATTAGAACCATCTACATTATCTGGTCTAGGATTTGGAAATAAATCAGCTGGAAATATCTGTTGATAAGACAAGTTTCCTTCAACCGTATCTAAAATACCATCGTTATCATCGTCTAAGTCATCTACGTTGTTAACATTATCGCCATCACTATCGATTGAATCGTTGTTCACAATAACTCCAATTGCTGTATCATCTGTAATAGTACCTGTCGTTGAACTCGTTAATTCTACTGTCAGTTGCTCGTGATTTTCTTCAACAGTATCTGCTGTTGTATTTACGGTTATAGTACCCGTTAGATCTCCTGCATTTATTGTAATTGAGCTATCATTATCTGTGTAATCTCCCGAGGTTGCTGTCCCGTCGTTTGTTGTGAATGGAATCGTGATATTTGTGGTGCTTGGCCCACTTAACGTAACTGTAAAATTTAAAGCATTACCTTCTACAACGGCTGTATCTGCAATTGTAATATTAACGTCATCATTTAGAATAACTCCATCAGCCGTTGCCGTTCCAATAGAGGTATTCACTGGATTGGATAGCGTTACTGTAAAACCTTCATGATTCTCAGATATGGTTTCTCCAAATACATTGATCGTTATCACCTTACTAGTTTCCCCAGCAGCAAAACTTACTGTACCTGATGGAAGAGGTGCACCCGCAAAATCTGCTGCCACGGCAGGATTGGCTCCTGAACCTGTAACCGCAAAATTTGCACTACTCGCGATGTTATCATTCCCTGTTCTGGTTACTGTAAAAGTAAAGGCTGTGTTTCCACTGTTACCTTCTACCTTATTAGCAGAAGTTGCAGCAATAGAAATACTTGAAACAGAAGGATCTCTCCAATCTCTGTCACCTCCTGAATTATCATCATCAGGAAAAGATGCTGGGGTCTGAGCTCCGTTGTCTACATCTAATAAGGCATCATTTGCATCGTAATTATTATCTAACCCATCTGCATCCGAATCACTTCCTGCAAATGTTGTGTTAGCCGTACCGCTTCCGTTGGTATCATAGGCCTCCACAGCATCTAGTACAGAATCATTATCTGAATCTAAATCTCGATAATCTGGCAACGCATCATTAGAACTGTCTGTATTTACTGACCCTCCTGGAACTCCAGATGCAGCTGCATCTGTAATATTGTTAAAAGCATCGTACCTATCATCTACTCCATCGTTATCTGCATCTGTATTTAGCGGAGCTTGATAACCAGCCGTTGTTTGACCTTCAATAATGTCTACGATACCATCATCATCAGCATCTATATCTAAGTAATCAGGACCGTCATTTAAGTTAGAATCAGTGTTTGTTGGAGATAATGGTGTAGATTCATATTCGTTAGGAATACCGTTCCCATTGCTATCCACAAAACCGGTATCATCAGAATTGTATCTACCATCATTGTTATTGGTATCCTTATCTCCGGCTCCTGCCTCTACAATGTCGTATATACCGTCGTTGTCAGAATCTAAATCTAAAAAGTTAGGAATTCCATCACCATCAAAATCGAAAGCTGGTTGAACCGGACCATTTGTTGTGTTAGCAACTGAATTGTTTGGATCTAAGTAATTAAAAATCCCATCACTATCTGCATCAGCATAGGGATTTACTCCTCCAGATTCCTGAGCATTAGTTAAGCCGTCTCCATCACTATCACCATCTAAAGGGTCTAATACCTCATCTCCATCCGCATCTAAAATTGGAGCAGAGTTGATACATAATGCACCGTCATTAGCACTAGTAGTTTCAGTTAACCCTAAATAACCAGACGATGGGCTTGAAGATGTGAAATTTAATATGGCATACAAACCTCCTCCGTTATCTGAAACCAATAAGGTGTTCCCTGCTTCATTATAAAAAGCAGCACCAAATGCGGTTCCTAAACTAGAAGTAATAGCCCCTGTAATTGGCGTAATAGAAACTGTAGGGCTGGCAGGATTAGTATAATTATAATTAATTAATACTCTGGTACCTCCAGCTGTTACCCCTACTCCGTATAAATTACCTCTACCTGGAGTAACTCCGTCTGGGACGAACACTACGTCATTGGCCTCAGGGATCGTAGTCCCCCCAGGAACTGGTGCAAACGTAACCACATTTGTATCTCCAGGAACTGCTTGGCTTGCATTGGTATAGGTTGATACATCTGGTAATCTATAAAACTCTAAATTGTTACTAGGTACTTTGGTAAACCAAAAAGTATCATCATCATCTACATCTCCAGCGAAAGAAAACCCGACTTGATCACCTATTTTAACAGAGGAACCATCATTAGATATTCTAATGATATCACCTGTATTTGCATTTGGCTGTATCACCCTAGCATACATAAAATTATCAGTAGTATTATAACCTAGTGCGTTATAGTTTGTTGCATTAGGAGATACAGACCCGACAGGTGAATAAGTAGCAGTAATTGGATCATATCTATTTAACTGACCGCTCACTACTTGATACAGTGTATTGTCACAATCAAAAAAAGATTGTCCAAAAGTAAATGTAGTTGTTAAAAATAACAGAATAAAAGAAGCTTTTTTACAAACTCTTTTTATAGAAGAAAAAATCATGTTTTTCAAAGTTTAGTTTCCTGAACACAAAACTATAAAAAAAATAACCATTGTTAATAAAAAAAAACAAAATTATACAATAATCTAAAAAAGATCTTAGAATTTATAATTATCTAAAAAACAACTAATCATATTTCTATTATTATCAAAATTAAACATCGGAATCCTATTTAACGCTTTAACGTTTGCCAACTTTTCAACAATTTCTTCCGAAGATTTATTTTCAGCTCCATTGAATACAACCAACGGTTCAAAACCTCTACTACGTAAAATTTCGATAGACATTAATGTATGATTTATACTCCCTAAATAGTTTTTAGACACCAATACCACTTTAGCCTTTGGAGGAATTATATCTAAAATGGTATTTTTATCGTTTAAAGGAACCAACAATCCACCCGCACCTTCAATAATCAACGTATTTTCAGTTTGTGGAGGGATTATTTTATCAATATCGATAACAACATTGTCAATTTTGGCTGCAGCGTGCGGACTCATAGGCTGCGTTAATTCATAGGTAGACTTATAGAATACTGACTCTTTATTTTTGACCATTTTTCTGACTTTATCAGTATCGGTAAAATCTAAGTCTCCAGATTGAATCGGTTTCCAATAGTCAGCTTTTAAAGCCTCAACTAATATTGCAGAAACTACAGTTTTTCCTACATCTGTTGAGATTCCTGTAACAAAATAAACATCATTCATTATAATTAAAATTTATATTTTATTTATTCACATAACCAAAACCAATCATTAGACACTTATTTTTAGCTCGTTTAAGACTTTTTTATTTTTGCACAACCCAACTAAGTGTGATGGTAATAAAAACAAGCTGTAAAGTGTTTTAAAATGAATTTCTATAAATTAGTAACGATAATTGATCGATAAGTCCTAAAATATCATCGTCCGAATTAAATAAATGAAGACATATTCTAATTCGCTCCTTACCTTTAGGAACTGTTGGCGATAAAACTGCTTTTACTATGATTTTGTGCTCTTTTAATTTTTCTTCGATACGCTTGACATTATGATTTCCAGAAAAGACACAACATTGTATAGCACTATTACTTTCCAAAAACAAATGGTCAATTTCTTTCGACTTTACTACATCTTTAAAAAACTGAATTTTATTTTGCAGTAGTTTTGAATATTTTTTTTGCGCTAATTTTTTGTAAGAGGAAATGATGGTAGCTACAGAATGACATGGTAACGCAGTCGTATAAATAAATGATCTTGAGTAATTTATTAAATAATCTTTTAAACGCTCACTACTCAACACAACCGCACCATGACTTCCCATGGCTTTGCCAAAAGTATGCACTCTAGCAAAAACCTTTTCCTGTAAACCTAGATGACATAAAAGGCCTTGCCCATATTCTCCAAAAACACCTGTGGAATGAGCCTCATCAACAATTAACTTTGCATTGTATTTATTACATATATCAACCACTTCTTTTAGCGGACAAGTGTCTCCATCCATAGAGTAAACTCCCTCTACAGAAACGTACAACTGACCTATTGAACTGCTGAATTTATTTAATTTTGCTTCTAAATCTTCTATATTATTATGTTTAAATTTGAAGGATTTGGCTAAACCTAACCTTATTCCATCTCGGATTGAGGCATGAATTAAATCATCGTATAAAACAATATCAGTTTTTTGTAAAATGGATGAAAACAGACCTAAGTTGGCATCATAACCAGAATTATATAGTAAAGCACTGGGGGAGTTATGAAAATCAGCGATTAGTTTTTCTGCCTCGGTATGAAGTGGATGAGTTCCAGAAATTAGTCTAGACCCTGTACTTCCGTGTATATAATTTTCATTTTTTACTAATTCAAGCGCACTCAATTCTATTTCTTTAGATCTCGAGAACCCTAAATAGTCATTAGAATAAAAATCGACACCTTCTTGGTGGTTAGTCAAAACTCTAAAAGAATTATTCTTTTTTCTTTCCTCTACTTTTTTAACCAATGAATTAGGCAATTCTGTCATACCACAAAAATAAAAAACGCTATCTAAATAACTTAGATAGCGTTTCAATTTATTTTGTTGTTGTTTTAATCTATTAAAATAACAACTTTATTGTCTTTCATTTCAACGGTTCCACTCTTTATTTTAAGTGTCAACACTTTATCGTCATCAATACGAGTCACAATTTCTCCATGTAAATCATCTAACTCTAAATGTTCTTGGGTATGAACGTGAATATGAATCAATCCTTTTCCTAAAACAGATACAATAGAAGCGTGATTATTTAACATTTGAAAATCTCCATCTATTCCAGGTACGGATACCGAGTCTACTTCTGATGAAAACAACGATGCTTCTGGTGATACTATTTCTAAATACATAATTTAATCAATTAACAATTAATAACTATCATGATCAATTTGCAATAAGTGGTCAATTAAAGCTCTTCATTAATTGCTCTTTGTAAATTGTTCACTAATGATGATTAAGCCTCAGCTAACATTTTTTCTCCAGCATCAATTGCTTCTTGAATAGATCCTTTTAAGTTAAAAGCAGCTTCTGGATACTTATCCAACTCACCATTCATAATCATATTAAATCCTTTAATCGTATCTTTAATATCTACTAAAACTCCAGGAATTCCTGTAAACTGTTCAGCTACATGGAAAGGCTGAGATAAGAAACGTTGTGCACGACGTGCTCTGTGAACTACTAATTTATCATCTTCGGATAATTCTTCCATTCCTAAGATGGCAATAATATCTTGTAGCTCTTTATAACGTTGAAGCAATTCTTTTACGTTTTGTGCACAGTCATAATGTTCTTTTCCTAAAATGTCAGCTGTTAAAATTCTAGAAGTAGAATCTAATGGATCTACCGCTGGGTAAATACCCAATTCTGCAATTTTACGAGACAATACGGTAGTAGCATCTAAGTGAGCAAACGTTGTTGCTGGTGCAGGATCCGTTAAATCATCCGCAGGTACATATACTGCCTGTACAGATGTAATAGAACCTGTTTTAGTAGAAGTAATACGCTCTTGCATAGCTCCCATTTCAGTTGCCAAAGTTGGTTGGTACCCTACTGCAGATGGCATACGACCTAATAAAGCTGATACCTCAGAACCTGCTTGTGTAAAACGGAAAATATTATCAACAAAGAATAATACATCCTTACCTTGACCATCTCCAGCTCCGTCACGGAAATATTCTGCTATAGTTAATCCTGATAAAGCAACACGAGCACGTGCTCCTGGTGGTTCGTTCATTTGTCCAAAAACGAATGTTACTTTAGATTCTTTCATTTTTTCGTGGTCGATCTTTTCAAGATCCCATCCACCTTCTTCCATTGAATGCTCAAAATCTTTTCCGTAAGAAATAATTCCAGCTTCAATCATTTCACGCATCAAGTCATTACCCTCACGTGTTCTTTCTCCAACTCCTGCAAATACAGATAAACCTCCGTGTCCTTTTGCTATGTTGTTAATCAATTCCTGAATCAATACTGTTTTACCTACTCCGGCACCTCCAAACAATCCAATTTTACCTCCTTTTGCATAAGGCTCAATTAAATCGATTACTTTGATTCCTGTAAATAAAACTTCTGTAGAAACAGATAAGTCTTCAAACCTTGGAGCTTCACGGTGAATTGGTAATCCGTTAGCACCATCTTTTGGTAAATCTTGTAAACCGTCTATTGGATCTCCAGAAACGTTAAATAAACGTCCATAGATATTATTTCCAACAGGAACCTTAATAGGTTCTCCAGTTACCATCACTTCTTGACCTCTTGACAATCCATCAGAAGAATCCATGGCAATACATCTTACTGTATTCTCTCCAATGTGTTGTTCTACCTCTAACACTAATTGGTTACCATTCTTACGGTTGATGATTAAAGAGTCGTAAATTTTTGGAAGCTCAGCCCCAGTTTCGAAAGCAACGTCAATTACTGGTCCAATAATTTGAGCGATTTTACCTGTTGTTTTAGACATTTTTATACTGTTAAAAGAATTTATTTTCTAGTTTTAACTTAAATTATTTCACGAATTTAAGTGTGTGCAAAGATAATTTTTTTATTAATCTCTACAACTCATTTGTTAAAAATTTGAGGGTATTTTTAATTTTCTTTTGGTTTTAAACAAAACGTTCGACATTTCAAAAAATCATTTTAAAAAGCTAGATTATTTTTTTAGGATGTTAAATGTTATCTGAATAGTATTTATAAATTTGCTTAGAAATACTATTTACTTTTGGAAGTAATACACAACTACCATAATTTTCCCGAAAACGTTAAAACGGTTGTAACCATCGGTACTTTTGACGGAGTTCACGTAGGTCATAGAAAAATACTGAGTCAACTTTTTAAGGAATCCAAAGCCAAGGGTGTAAAATCTGTTTTGCTTACTTTTTTTCCTCATCCTAGAATGGTTGTACAATCTAACAATACAATCAAACTCATCAATACAATTAATGAGCGTATTGAGATATTAGGCCAAACAGAATTAGATTATTTAGTGATACAACCTTTTGATAGAAACTTTTCTAATCTATCTGCTTTTGACTTTGTTAGAGATGTTCTAGTTACACAACTTAATGTAAAACAATTGATTGTTGGATACGATCATCGATTTGGAAAAAATAGAGAAGGTGATTTTGAACAGTTAAAGGAATATAGTTATACTTTTGATTTTGGTATTACAGAAATTAAAGCCCAAGACATTAATAACACCGCTGTTAGCTCTACAAAAATTAGAAATGCCTTAGACTCTGGGGAAATTTACATAGCGAACGAATATTTGACTCAACCCTTTTACATGAACGGTATTGTTGTTAAGGGTCAGCAATTGGGTAAAACAATAGGTTTCCCTACTGCAAACATAGAGATACCTGAAGTTTACAAACTCACTCCCAAGAATGGTGTGTATGTGGTTAGAGTAACCTACAGAAATCATTTATTTTACGGAATGTTAAATATTGGGAATAGGCCAACCGTTAACGGAAAAGATAAAACCATAGAAGCCCACCTTTTTAATTTTGATAAGAATATTTATGGGGAAGATATAAAAGTGGAGTTTTTACATTTTTTAAGAGACGAAGAAAAATTTTATTCGGTTGAGCTTTTAAGAGAACAATTAACCAAAGACAAACAAAACAGTTTGGATTACATTTCAAAACACATAAACAAAGTATCTTAATCTATTTGATTGTTTCCGTGTTTCGGTGGAAAGATTAACTTTGTTACAAATAATTACACAGGTATGTTACAAGTCCCTTTTATTAGAGAAAATAAAGAACGTGTGTTAGCCGGATTGGCTAAACGTAATTTTAAAAATGCAGAAGCTATTATTGATGATGTAATAGCAACTGACGAATTAAAAAGAAGTACACAAGCTAAGCTTGATAATGTTTTAGCAACCTCTAATTCTTTAAACAAAGAAATTGGAATGTTGTTTAAGTCAGGAGAAGCTCAAAAGGCAAACTTACTTAAAGAAAAATCTGGTCAGTTAAAAGCTGAATCTAAAGAATTACAAGAACAATTTAATGTTGCAGATGGTAAATTAACGGAACTTTTGTACAACATTCCGAACGTACCTAACGAAATAGTTCCTGCTGGAAATTCTGAAGACGACAACGAAACTATTTTTGAAGAAGGAAGCATTCCTGAGTTAGGGGATAAAAAACTTCCTCACTGGGAATTGGCAAAAAAATATAATTTAATTGATTTTGAATTAGGGAATAAAATCACTGGAGCTGGTTTTCCTGTTTATCGCGGAAAAGGAGCTCGTTTACAACGTGCCTTAATCAATTACTTTTTAGATAAAAACAGTGGTGCAGGATATGAAGAAACTCAAGTGCCTCATTTGGTAAATGAAGCTTCTGGAATGGGGACAGGTCAGTTACCAGACAAAGAAGGACAAATGTACCATGCTACTATTGATGATTTGTACTTAATACCTACAGGAGAAGTTCCTTTGACAAACATTTTTAGAAATGAGCTGATTAAAGAAGATGATTTTCCTATTTGTTTAACAGGCTATACTCCTTGTTTTAGACGTGAAGCAGGTTCCTATGGAGCACACGTACGCGGATTAAATAGATTACACCAGTTTGATAAAGTAGAAATTGTAAGAATTGAGCATCCAGAAAAATCTGCACAGGCCTTGGATGGAATGGTAGACCACGTAAAAGAAATTTTACAAGAATTAAAGCTTCCTTATAGAATTTTAAATCTTTGTGGTGGCGATTTAGGATTTACCTCTACCTTAACTTATGATTTTGAAGTGTTTTCTGCTGGGCAAGATAGATGGTTAGAGATTAGCTCTGTATCTAACTTTGAAACTTTTCAAGCGAACCGTTTAAAACTAAGGTTTAAGAATAGCGAAGGAAAAAGCACAGTGGCACATACTCTAAATGGGAGTTCTTTGGCACTACCAAGAGTATTAGCCGCAATTTTAGAAAATTACCAAACAGAGGATGGTATTAAAATACCTGACGTTTTAGTTCCTTATACTGGATTTGATACCATAAACTAACTGCGATGCCGTTAAAATCTATTTTTGAAAAAAACTCCACTTGGATTCAAGAAAAAACTGCGATTGATAAAGACTTTTTTAAGGATTTATCCAAAGGTCAGAGTCCTGAAATTTTATACATCGGATGTTCTGATAGTAGGGTGACTGCAGAAAAAATGATGGGTGCTAAACCTGGAGAGGTGTTTGTACACAGAAACATCGCCAATATGGTTCCCAATACGGATTTAAGCGCTATGTCCGTAATTGATTATGCCTTAACTCACTTAAAAGTGAATCATATTGTAGTTTGTGGGCATTATGAGTGTGGCGGTGTTAAAGCTGCTATGAAATCTGAAGATTTGGGGATTCTAAATCCGTGGCTTAGAAACATTAGAGATGTTTATAGGTTACACAAATCTGAACTAAATGCTATTAAAGATGAAGCAAGAAGGTACAATAGATTAATTGAACTGAACGTTCAGGAGCAATGTATTAATATTATTAAAACTTCTCAGTATCAAAAAGCATTTAAAGACAGAAACGTTACTGTACACGGTTGGGTTTTTGATATATCCGAGGGAAAATTGATAGACTTAGAAATTAATTTTGAGGGAATCTTAAAAGAGATTATGGAAATTTATAAACTCGATTAACAAACAAAAAAGCTTCTGAAAATTCAGAAGCTTTTTTGTTTGTTATTGATTGTAAGTATAAATGGCTTGCTTTAGATATTTTCTCTTATTTCTATGTACTAAGTAATTGACGATATTAAGAGCAAATCCCGCTAGACCAATGGTTAGATTGGCTGGTTTTATTTTGGTTTCGTCTGTTTCTTCTAAAACACCTGTATTGGGGTTGAATTGAGTACTTGATTCTCCTGTTTTTGCGTTAAGGATTGAGGTTTTGTTTGAGCTCTTTTATGGGTTGGTGTTCTCGACTCCGCTCGAACACCAACCCATAAAAAGCGAGTACCGAAAGCCTGACCCGTTAGGGTAACGCCCTAAGCTATAATGCTTTTAACAAATGCATCTATACTACTTACTCCGTGGACACCTATGTGTTTTACGAAAGCAGAGCCAATGATAGCTCCGTTCACGTGGCTACAAACGGTGTTAAAAGTTTCTTTACTAGAAATTCCAAAGCCTGCTATTAACGTGCTTTTTAAGTTGTAAGATTTAATTCTGTTAAAGTAAGCTATTTGCCCATCTGAAATGCTGCCTTTGGCTCCCGTGATAGAAGACGAAGCCACTACGTAAATAAAGGCCTCGGTTAACTCATCGATTTTTTTGATGCGCTCTTCTGAGGTTTGTGGCGTGATTAAAAACACATTAGATAGTCCGTATTTGGCAAATAGCGCTTTGTAGGTGTTCTCGTATTCAATCATGGGCATATCGGGCAAAACCAAAGTTTCAACCCCTACAGACTGACATTTTTCACAAAACTTCTCCGCTCCGTATCGCACTACCTGATTAAAGTACCCCATGGCTACTAACGGTATATTAATTTCGTTTTTTATTTCCTCTAGCTGGTTGAAAATAACATCTAAGTTAATTCCATTTTTTAAGGCAATAGAACTCGTGTGCTGAATGGTAGGACCGTCTGCCATTGGATCTGAATACGGCAACCCTACTTCTAAAAAATCTGCTCCCGCAGCTTCTAAATTCTTTACAATAGCACCCGTATCGTTTAATTGAGGATAACCTGATGTGAAATAAACAGAACATAATCTGTTTGGTTTTTCTTTGAATAATTGACTTAATTTACTCATTTCCTCTTTCTTCTCTTTTGTTTAACTCGGTGATGTATGTTGCCAAATCTTTATCTCCTCTACCTGACAGGTTGATTACAATTACTTGATCTTTTTTAAGTTCCATTTTGTTTAAAACGGCTAGCGCGTGAGATGTTTCCAGCGCAGGTATAATTCCTTCTATTTCGGTTAATTCAAATGCTGCATCCAAGGCTTCTTGGTCTGTAGCGTTTAAAAAAGTTCCTCTTTTACTATCAAACAAATGCGCGTGTAACGGTCCTACTCCTGGATAATCTAAACCTGCTGAAATAGAATATGGTTCTACAATTTGTCCGTATTCATCTTGCATTAAAATGGTTTTAGATCCGTGTATGACTCCTACTTGACCTAGTTGTGAGGTGGCTGCACTTTCTCCAGAATTTACTCCCAGTCCTGCTGCTTCTACAGCTATTAATTCTACCTCTTTATTATCCATAAAGTGATAAAAAGCTCCTGCTGCGTTGGAACCTCCTCCTACACAAGCAATAATGGTATCTGGATTTTCTTTTCCGGTTTGTTCTTTTAATTGCCATTTAATTTCTTCTGAAATGATGGCTTGTAAACGAGCTACCATATCCGGATACGGATGCGGCCCTACTACGGAACCTATAAGGTAATAGGTTTCTTCTGGATGCTGAATCCAATCTCTTATGGCTTCGTTAGTGGCATCTTTTAAAGTTTTAGAACCACTGGTAGCGGCTACTACTTTGGCTCCTAACATTTTCATACGTGCTACGTTTGGAGCTTGACGTTCTATATCTACCTCTCCCATGAACACAATGCACTCCAAATTCATTAAAGCACATACCGTTGCTGTAGCAACTCCATGTTGCCCTGCTCCTGTTTCTGCAATAATTCGTTTTTTTCCTAGGTGCTTCGCTATAAGTATTTGACCAATGGTATTGTTTACTTTATGAGCTCCTGTATGGTTTAAGTCTTCTCTTTTTAAGTAAATATGCGCTCCGTATTTGTCTGATAAATTGGGTGCGTAATATAATGGTGTTGGTCTACCTACGTATTGCTTTAACAGGTATAAGTATTCCTTTTGAAAAGCCTCTGAATGGATAATTTTTAAGTAATTATCTTCCAATTCTTGTACATTTGGATATAACAATTCTGGAATATATGCTCCTCCAAACTGTCCGTAATATCCGTTCTTATCTACTTGAAATTCTGACATATTTTTTTATTTATTTGTTGATGCGTGTATTTGTTTAAACGTTTGACCGATTACACAAAAAGCGAATCAACACTCCTTTATTTCTCTAAAAAATTGCTGTATCAAATTTACATTCTTAACAGCTGGTTCGTCTTCAAATTTGCTATTGATATCTAAAGCGTAAATAGGCAAATTTGTGTTTAATATTTCTTTTATTTTATCTATTTCTTCTACACCAATACCTCCACTTAAAATAAATGGTTTTTTTGATGGATATTGTTTTAACACCGACCAATCAAAGGTATATCCGTTCCCTCCTTTGTCTTTTCCCTTGGTATCAAAAAGAAAGTAATTTACAAAAGGTTCGTAGTTTTTAAGTACAGAAAAATCGAACTCATCTTTAATTGAAAAGACTTTAAATAGTTCAATATCTAAATCAAAACTGTTGAGTTCCTGACAATAAGCTACAGACTCTTTTCCGTGTAATTGCACAGCTTTAAACCCGTACTCCTTTACTTTATCTACTACAAAATTAATGGGTGCGTTTACAAATACTCCTGTTTTTTTGATGTTCTCATCAATTTCAGGAATTACCCCCTCAAAATTACGTGGCGATTTGGGATAAAATATAAATCCTAAATAATCGGGATGCAACCCAGCAACTGCTTGGATATTCTCCTTATATTTCATTCCACAAACTTTGATTTTCATGTTTTTATGATACTGAGTACTGAGTAGTTAGTGTTGACTTTGTACTTAACACTAACTACTTTGTGCTAATTTTACATTTGCCCAATAAACTCTTTACAGGCTTTTCCTGGGTTGTCTGTTTTCATAAAGTTTTCTCCAATTAAAAATCCTTGAAAACCATATTGTTTTAATCCCATAATAATTTTAGGATCACTAATTCCACTTTCAGACACCTTAATACAAGTATCTGGTATTTTAGAAGCTAACTCAATGGAATTCTCCAAATCCACCTTAAACGTGTTTAAGTTCCTGTTATTGATTCCAATAATTTTATCGTTGGCATCTATTTTATCTAGTTCTTCTTGGGTATGGATTTCGTACAACACATCCATTCCTAAATCTGTAGCTAACTGACCGTAGTTTTTTAACTCTTCTTTAGTTAAGCAAGCCGCTATCAACAAAATCACATCAGCACCAATTGCTTTGGCTTCTACGATTTGAAAAGCATCAACCACAAAATCTTTTCTTAGAATAGGCTTTACTTCATTAATACTACGCGCTTTCATTAAATCTACCATAGTACCTCCAAAAAAATGGGTATCTGTTAAAATAGATTGTGCAGCTACGTTCGCATCCAAATAACCATTGGTCACCTCTAAAATATCGGACTTATCATTGATAATTCCTTTAGATGGAGATTGCCTTTTAAACTCAGCTATGATTCCCGTAGAACCTACTTCTAACAAAGATTTTTTTAAAGAAAGAGGGGTTCTTTTAAAATTTGGACTTTCTACCAACTTTTTTATCTGAACCTCAGCTTTAATTTTTGCTACTTCTTCTTTTTTATAAGCTACTATTTTCTCTAAAATTGTCATATTATTTAATTATCAATGTACAAAGAGCTATGCACAATGTTTTTTTATGAATTCATAATTAATTTCTGTAAACTTTCCTTTGCTTTACCTCCCATCAAACTATCCTTCGCTTCTGCATAAGCATCTTTGAAAGATAATTTAGGTTCGAATGTTTTTAACGCAAATGCTGCATTGGTAAGTACCACATTATTTTGAGCTTCCGTTCCATTACCCTCTAATATGCTGTTAAAAATAGCCGCCGCTTCTGGCACACTATTTCCTCCATAAATTTCAGTTTGCTTAATTTGAGGTAAATTGAAATCAGAGGGTTTTAATATTTGTTCATCTTCTTTGGTATAAAGTTTAAATGCTCCTGTTAACGATATTTCATCGTAACCATCTAAGGCATGAACTACAGCAAAGTTTTCTGATGTTTTACTTAGAATATTTTTATATAAGTTTCCTACTTGCAAATTAAACACTCCTACTAGCTGATTTTGTGGCATACTTGGGTTTACCAATGGCCCTAACATGTTAAAAAATGTTTTCATTCCTAACTCTTTTCTAACAGGGCCTACAGCTGCCATAGCAGGATGAAACAAAGGGGCGTGTAAAAAGCAAATATTGGCTTTGTCTAATTGGGTTTTTAAAACACTTTCGTTATTGGTGAATTTGTATCCTAAGTACTCTAACATATTAGAAGAACCCGATGCTGATGAAACCCCATAATTACCGTGCTTGGCTACTTTGTGACCAGTTCCTGCAACAATAAAAGAAGTTAAGGTAGAAATATTAAAAGTGTTTTTACCATCTCCTCCCGTTCCACATAAATCTATCGTGTTAAAATCAGACAAATCAACTTTTAAAGCCAATTCCAACAACGCTTCTCTAAAACCTGTTAATTCTGCAACCGTAATCGGTCGCATTAGAAAAACTGTTAAAAAAGAAGCAATGTGTGAGTTGTTGAATTCACCATTAGCAATTTGAATTAAAACATCCTTAGCTTCTTGCTGAGTTAGTTTTTCGAATTCAAACAAACGAGTTAATATTTTTTTCATTTTTCTATTTGATATTGAGTGCTAACTGTAAAGCGTTGAATCAATGGTTGTATTATGACAATTTACTTTTCGCTTTTTCTATAAATTCTCTTACCATAGCTTCTCCATCTGGGGTTAAAATGGATTCTGGGTGGAATTGAACAGCACTAATATTGTATTTCTCATGTTCTATGGCCATAATTCCTCCATCTTCGTCCACACAAGTAACTTTTAATTCTTTAGGCATTGATTCTTTATCCGCAATCCAAGAATGATATCTTGCTGCCGTAAAAAAGGGTGGCAACTTTTTAAAGATTAAGGCCTCTTCATCAATCACTTTCATTTCAGTAGCTACACCATGAAAAACGTTGTCCATATTGATGATTTTCCCTCCAAACACTTCGGTAATCGCTTGTAAACCTAAACAAACCCCAAACATTGGTTTTTTGTCCGCATATTCTGCAATTACTTCTTTTAAAATTCCTGCTTCATCTGGAATTCCAGGTCCTGGAGACAACATAATTAGGTCGTACTCTCCTACTAATTCTAAAGGAATTTCGTCGTTTCTAAACACATCTGGAGTTTCCCCAGTAATCTCTTCTACCATATGAACTAAATTGTAGGTAAAAGAATCGTAATTATCTAGTATTAATATTTTCATGTCTTTTTAGTACTGAGTACTGAGTATTGAGTAATGAGTACAGTAGCTACGCTTACCTTGTACTTTGTACTATCTACTCTGCACTAATTTATATCTTCTCTGCCAACACCAAAGCTTTCTTTAATGCTGCCAACTTATTATTTACTTCTTGTAATTCTCCTTCTTCTGTAGAATCCATCACAATACCTGCTCCTGCTTGATAGTATAGCGTGTTATTCTTACTTACAAAAGATCTTATTGCTATGGCCAAATTCACTTCTCCTGTTAAACCAATAACTCCTACTGCTCCTCCGTAGAACCCTCTGCTTTGAGATTCGTAAGTATCAATTAACTGCATGGCTTTGTATTTAGGAGCTCCCGATAAAGTTCCGGCTGGAAAGGTATCCCCCACAATTTTTAATGGATCTCCTTTAATTTTTCCTTCTACAGTAGACACTAAATGAATTACGTGGCTAAAATACTGAACTTCCTTGAACACCTCAACATTTACATGATCCGCATGTTTACTCAAGTCATTCCTAGCCAAATCCACCAACATTACATGTTCTGCGGTTTCCTTTTTATCATTAGATAATTTTTCGCCCAATGCGTGGTCTTCTTTAGCGTTTCCTGTTCTTCTAAAAGTACCTGCAATAGGGTTGATGGTTGCTACTCCTTTCTGTACTTTAATTTGAGCTTCTGGCGATGATCCCATCAAGCGGAAATTCCCATAATCAAAATAAAACAAGTACGGAGATGGATTGATAGAACGTAAAGCTCTGTATAAATTAAAATCGTCTCCCTTGTATTTTTGTTGAAATTGTCTAGATAATACAATCTGAAAAACATCTCCTCTTTTACAATGTGCCTTTCCTTTTCTTACGTACTCCTTAAATTCCTCATCTGTACAGCTTGATGTTTCTGTACTATCATCATAAGAAAAATTTTGAGTTTGATAAGTTGGATTGTTTACAATCGTTACAATCTCATCGATATTAGCTTCTTCTCCTTCTGGTACATTCTCTATAATCACCATTTCATCATTAAAATGATTGATGGCTATTACGTACCTAAAAAAACTATAATGCAAAAGGGGAATAGCAGACTCTGCTTGCTTGGCTTTTAGTTTGATATTTTCAAAATACTGAACTGCATCATAGGTTGTGTATCCATACAACCCGTTAAACGATTTGTACTTTTCAGGAGAGTCCGTTTGAATCAAATCCGAATAATACTGAAATACTTCGTGGAAATTTCTTTGCAACGGAGCATTGCTTATCATTTCGTCCCTATAAGTCAAACTTAAAAAGTCGTTTTCTGCTTTGATATGAACCAATGGATCGACACCGATAAAGGTATAACTATCTTCTTTTGAATGATAGTCCGACCCTTCTAATAAAACAGTATTGGCAAAACGGTCTCTAAATCTCAAATACAGTGCTACAGGTGTAACCGTATCGGCCATTTGCTCCTTAATAACTGTCTTAAATTGTAATTTCTTCATAGGTATATACACTATAAAAAAAGGCTTATCGTGAGATAAGCCTTTATATATTTATTTATTTTTTAAAATACACAACAATACTCACGCTTAATTAATTAAGAGAGTACCACCACCAAGTATTTTTATTTGTCATTTCCATAGGGACAAATTTAACATAGATTTTTGGATTTGCAAATGATTTTATTTTTTTATTTCTCGGCTAGCATATTTGTTTTGCCTAAGTATTTATTCACAATTAGAAGTGAAAACGTAATTTCAAAAAATCTTCATTTCACCGTTGAATCAACCTCCTCTGTTTTGAAAATTAAAGTGTTTTTCACAAAGCGATTATTTCTACAGATTAGGAAAGTATGCCCAGCGATTGACCGATGCAAATGTAAATGTATGAGGTCCAAAATCTTTACCTTTGGGTCCAAATTTTTTGATAGTAAACGACACAAAGCCCTTTACATATTGTTGTCCAGTTTCCATACCCATCTCCGCTTGTATTTTTTGAGTTTCTAATTCATCCTCATCCAACTTCATATCTTCTACATGAGTAATCTCTAACGATGCTGCAGCAATAATATAGGCTGGGTACGTATCTGGCTGATAAATTTCGCTGTTAATAATTTTCTCCACATCTGGCTGCATAACTGCCTCAAAAGACGAACTTCTATCTAAATCGTGTAAAAACACCATCACCTCTGGCAACTCTTTCTGTTCTGTGGTGAGTATTGAATAAGGTGTCAAGGTAAAATTTCCAACCTCAAACTTTGGTGGTTTCAACCCTAATTTCACATCCAATGAAAGAGAAGAAATATTTGCTTCTTTCAAACCATCAAAGTTGCTTAAACTTACCGTAAAACTTGTAATTTTAGTATTTACTTCACCTGCCCTATTTCTACCTTCTGTCTTTAAAATAGCGTCATCACCATTCAATTTATCTGCATCAATATCTAAGATTCTCCCAACTAAGCAATATTCTGGATAAGGATCTTTATAATCGTACTCCTCCTCTGCATATTGCTCACCTTCATTAGTGCTCTTGGAATTAGAATTGTTTTTACAACTGGTAAACAGCACAGAACTAAATGCAAAACAAAAAATAAATTTTAAAATTTTCATAGCTTCATAATTTTAAATTAAGCACCTGTAAATGTATAACTTATCTTTCTTACATCGCTATGGAAAACAAATTTAAAATTGTCGATTTCAATAAATCATAAACAACTCTAAGGTGTTGGCCGTTAATAACCTTAAAATCTCAAGAGTGTTTTACTTCTCATATTTATAGCCTTTTGTACAACATCATACAACGATTACGAAACCAAAAAAAATGATCAATTTTAGGGACATTATTTATTTATGTCCTAAATATTTAAATACTTTGTTATTACTTATCTTTGCCTCAATTTCTTTTTACTTTATATATTATGAATTGGTACTTCAAAGCTTTAAAACAATACGCTAATTTTCACGGAAGAGCTAGACGCAAAGAGTATTTTTACTACTTGGTTATTAATAAAATATTATTCACGGTTTTCCATGAATTAGGGAAATATTTAGGTTTAGAATTCTTTTCTTTTGAAATTTTTAACACCGTGTTTCAAGCCAATTATTTGGGTACATTATACATTGCCCTTGTTCTAATTCCTTCTATTGCTGTAGGTGCTCGTAGGGTTCAAGATACTGGAAACCCTGGCTTATACGGCTTCCTTTTCCCTTACTGTATTTACTTAATTTTAAAAGAGGGTGATGCTGGTGCTAACAAGTATGGAATAAATCCTAAGACCCACACTCTTTAAAAAATAATCTATTCATTTCTCTATTTTTTGTATTTTTCGATGAAAATTTAAAAAAACAAAAAAATGGATTGGTATTTAAAGGTATTAAAACAGTACTCAGATTTTGACGGAAGAGCAAGAAGAAAAGAATATTGGATGTTCTTTTTATTTAATTTGATTATCTCTTGGTCATTACAAGGTATAGGTTTCGCTACTGGAATCAGTGCTATTGTTTATTTAGCGAGTATCTACGGATTGGTTGTGTTTCTACCTAGTTTGGCTGTTGCCGTCAGAAGACTACATGATGTAAACAAAAGTGGATGGTTTTTGCTTGTATCTTTAATTCCGTTGGTAGGAATTATTTGGCTTATTGTAGTATTAGCTACTGAAGGGGATAAAGGAACTAATCAATATGGTGCAGACCCAAAAAACCCAGTAAACGAATTGGATGAAATTGGAACTGCCGAAGTTTAGATAAAATCTAGTATTCATAGGTTAAAAAAGGCTCAACAGATTGTTGAGCCTTTTTTTTGTACTACATTTTTGTTGTGTAATAATTATAATCTTTGATAACCGTATCAATAAATTCTTCCACTTTCCCCTCTTCTAAAGGTTCTGTATCTATCACCATGACTATCTTTTCTTTCAGCTTTAGAAACAAACCATGATCTTTATTCTTTTGTGCTTTGATAAAGTTTTCTTTAATAATTCTCACATCGTTATCCGATAATTTAATTACAGATGGGTACGTCGGTTGGTAATCATTGTTTACTGTTTCATCTAAAATGGTGTGGCTAATATTCACTTTATTTCTTAAACTCACCACTGCCGTACCCGAAGCCATCCCCCCTAATCGCTGAGCTTTTTTTGAACTTCCGATAGTAACCAATCCTACAACCCCTGGTATAGGTATCGCTAAGTTGATATCTACAATACGCATCACCCATCGGATAAAAAAGTCCATAAATCCCGTTTGGTAGCCATCTATTTTTAGCACTTTTAATTTCATCACTTTTTTACCTACCGTCTGCCCTCCTAAAAAAGTCTCCGAGGCTAGCGTATAGAAAATCAAGGGAAGCGAGAACACAATCACAACTGCCATCGCAGACCAATAATCTGACGTGTTTGACCCTAAGTTCAGTTTAAAAACTTTAAATATTAAATAAGACATTAAACTGATATAAGAAAGCTTTACCAACACATCTATGAACCATGCTAATATTCTGTGGTTTAATTCAGCAGCCTTAAAATTTAAGTTCACATTTTGCGTAGTGGTAATTTGTATTTCTGCCATTTAATAGTGTAATTTGTTAACCTATGAGGGAGGTTGCTTTTATCAAACAAAATAAAGAAAAATGGATGCGTTTTGAAAACGCAATCAAAGAAAAAAACATCTCTGAGCCAGACGAGCTATCCAAACTTTACCTCCACTTAGTTAACGATTTAGCCTACGCACAAACATATTACAAAAAAAGCAAACTAGTGGTGTATTTAAACCATTTAACCATTCTTGCTTTTCAAAAGATTTACAAATCAAAAAAAGAACAAAAACACAAGTTGCTTTCTTTCTTTTTAGTAGAGGTTCCCTTGTTATTATTTCAATATCAAAAATACATTTTGTACTCATTTATTATTTTTGGAATTGCTGTTGCCACAGGGGTCATATCTGCCATTTATGATGACACCTTTGTAAGACTCATTTTATCTGATGGTTACGTAAATAAAACTTTAGAAAATATAGAAAACGGAAATCCGACTGCCGTTTATGCTGGAGGAACGAATTGGGGAAGTTTTATTGGCATTACTTTTAATAACTTATACGTAGGATTGAAGGCATTTGTGTTTGGAATTACCGGTGGCATAGGAACTGGATATGTATTGCTTAACAATGGAATTATGTTAGGTGCTTTTCAGTACTTTTTTGCGGAGCAAGGAGTTTTCTTAAAGAGTTTAAAAGGTATTTGGATACACGGAGCTATGGAAATTTTTGCAATTGTTATTGAAGGGGGAGCAGGCTTAATTCTTGGAGCGAGCATCTTATTTCCTAAATCCTATAAAAGAATAGACTCCTTTAAAAGAGGCATGAGAGATGCTTTAAAGATTATGATTGCCACATTTCCTTTTACTATTGCAGCGGGTTTCTTAGAAGGTTTTGTGTCTAGATACGGGAACGATATGCCTACGTTTTTAGCGTATTTCATCATTTCAAGCACATTGAGCTTTATTAGTTATTACTTTTTAATCTATCCTAAAAAAGTAGCAAAGCAAATAACTTTAAAGAGCGAATCATGAAACTGAAACTTATTACATACTACTTTTGTTTTTTTGTTTTTAGTTCTTTGAATACGTGGTCTCAAACTAAAGAACGTGCTTTTGAATACTCCGAGAGAACATTCCCTGAGCGATATAAGGACAACTACACCTCCAAAGATTATGTGTACGAAGTTCAGGAACCTTCTTTTATGATTCAATTAAAAAAGTGGTTGCTCGATGCTTTGATTAGGCTCTTAAACAACATAGGGGTATCTTCTCCTAACCTAAAATATTTCTCTACTTTTTTTTACATCGTAATAGCCTTGATTGCTATCTACATCATTGTTAAAATGATTTTAAAAAATGAAAGTCAGTGGATTTTTAGAAAAAAAAGAAAAGATAACTCTCTGATATACGAAACTGAAATAGAAAATATTGAAAAGGCAAATTTTAGCGAACTGGTCAGGTCATCTGTAACTAACAAAGATTTTAGACTTGCTACTAAATATTACTATCTATGGGTTCTTCAAAAATTATCTGAACGAGGATTGATAGAATTGAACAACTTAAAAACCAATGCAGATTATCAACTCGAAATAGAAGATTCCCAACACATCACCCTCTTCAAATCTGTTTCTTATTACTACAATTATGTTTGGTATGGCGAGTTTGCTATTGACGAAACGTCTTTTGATAAAATTAAAGAGACATACGCGCAACTTTTAAAAGATTTAGACCTATGAAAAAAGTAGTCTTCATACTTACAGGAGTTGTTATTCTGGTCATTGTTGTTTTGTTAGAATCCCAAAAGAAAAAAGACATTATTTGGGAAAAAACATACAATGAAAACAACACAAACCCTTATGATTTAAAAGTTTTTTACGAACAACTCACTAACATATACCCAAACAAAGATTTAATTAAACTCAAAAAAACTTTTTACGAGCATACTAAAAACGGTGCCTTTGCTCATTTAGAAAACAATAATTTGTATGTTAATATCGACAATCAGTACAGGCCAGATGCTGTTTCAGAAAGCACCCTTTTAAACTACATAGCTCAGGGAAATATAGCATTCATTAGTGCAGATTATTTTTCTACTTCTTTAACTGATTCGTTGAACATCACCCAGAATATTAAAAACTTAGCAATCAGTCAGGATTCTATGACTGTAAGTTCAAATCGTTCTAGTTATACGTATCTACCAAAACTAAGATACAATCAAACGATTTTTAAAGATTCTAGCAACATTAAAAGTATTGGAAATGTAGCTTATAGAGCCAATGACTCTATAATAACAAGCACCAATTATGTTGAAATTCCCTATAAAAAAGGAGTTTTTTACTTACACACCCAACCTGAGATTTTTAGTAATTATTATTTGCTAAAGATGGATGACCCTGAGTATGTAAATCAAATTTTATCTCTCGTTGCAGACAAGGTAATTCCAAGCAACCCATTAAGTTCTAAAATATACTTTGAAAGTAATTATAAAATAGATGATGATTTGATTAACAGCCCTTTGAGGTTTGTTAAAAAAAATAATGCTCTTAACCTTGCGTGGAATTTAATGTTGGTAGCCCTCGGGATATTTTTACTACTGAATGCTAAAAGAAAACAAAAAATTATTCCAATTATACCCCCCGTAAAAAACACAAGTTTGGAGTTTGTAGAAACTGTTACTACGCTGTATGAAGACAGTGATAATTTTCAGCCTATCATTCATCAAAAAATAAACGTTTTTTACAAAGACATTCGTCATCAGTACAACTTAATTACAGATACAACCAACAAACAGTTCATCAAACAATTGAGTCTTAAATCTGGTTACGATTACCAAAAAACTAAAGACCTCATCAGGTTGATTAACAATATTAAAAACAGAAAAACTTCTTCTATTTCTTTACTTTTAAAACTAAACAAGGAGATAGAAGAATTTTATAAAAAAACCACCGTATGGAAGAATTAGAATTTACAAGTAGAATAGATTTATCTGAATTACACAAAGGGATTAACACCATTAAATCAGAAATTTCAAAAGTAATTGTAGGACAAAAAAACATGGTAAATCTTTTATTGACAGCGCTTTTATCCGAAGGTCATGTATTGATAGAGGGGGTTCCAGGAGTTGCTAAAACGGTTACCGCAAAACTACTAGCAAAATCTTTAGCAGTGGGCTACCAGCGTATACAATTTACTCCAGATTTAATGCCTTCTGATGTGTTGGGTACTTCTATTTTTGATTTAAAAAAATCTGAATTCGAATTTAAAAAGGGACCTATTTTTTCTAACCTTGTTTTAATTGATGAAATTAACAGAGCTCCAGCCAAAACCCAAGCCGCGTTGTTTGAGGTGATGGAAGAAAGACAAGTTACTATTGATAGTGCAAAGTATAGTTTAGAAGCCCCTTATATGGTAATCGCTACCCAAAACCCTGTTGACCAAGAAGGAACGTATAGATTACCAGAAGCTCAGTTAGATCGTTTTTTATTTAAAATAGTGGTAGATTATCCAAACTTAGAAGATGAAATTGAAATTATTAGTAGAGAGCACAACGCAACCAAGCCTAAGCTAGATTTTATAGAGCAAAGCATTAGTCAGCAAGACATTTTAAAGTTTCAAGCTTTGGTTAAACAAATTGTAGTGGAGCCTCATTTAATAAAATATATTGCAGATATTGTGGTAAATACTCGTAACAACTCTTTTTTATACTTAGGAGCCTCTCCAAGAGCTTCCATTGCCTTGCTAAAAGCTTCCAAAGCCTTTGCAGCTATTAATGGTAGAGATTTTGTAACTCCAGAAGATATCAAACAAATTGCAGTTCCTGTATTACAGCACAGAGTTATTGTTACACCCGAGAGAGAAATGGAGGGTATTTCTGCTGCACAAATCATTAATGATAGTATTCAATCTACAGAAATACCCGCTTAGTAAATGCCACAAAACGCGACAAGTATTTTTAACCGAATAAAGGCATTTTACGGAAGCCTGTATCTAAACAATCTGTTTTTTTATTTGATTGGAGGACACGTTGTGCTTGCTGTGATTAGCTTTTTTATCCAACCTTTGTATAGTGTAAATATTGTTTTGTTATTTGTCACACTGGGGCTTGTTGTTGTTGATTTCTATATTTTGTATCGTACCAAAAATGGTATTGAGGCTGATAGGTTACTCCCTGAAAAATTCTCTAATAGCGATGAGAACACAGTAACCATTCATCTAAAAAACAACTATGCACTAAACATATATCTTAAAGTAATAGAAGAGTTGCCAGAACAGTTTCAGAAAAGAGATTTTTGTATTTCTAAAAACCTACAATCGCTAGAAAAAAAGACTATTCAATACAATCTTACCCCTTTGCAAAGAGGAGAATACTATTTTGGCTACACTCATGTTTTTGCTCGTACTAATTTTAATTTGGTAACCAGACGTTTTAAATTAAGCAAAGAAACAATGGTTAAAACCTACCCTTCTTTTCTAAAACTAAAACAATTTGATTTAAAAACAATCAATAGTCTTACCACTAGTTACGGAAATAAAAAAATAAGACGTATTGGAAATTCTTTTGAGTTTGAACAAATTAAAGAATACGTACAAGGCGATAATATTAGAGATATTAATTGGAAAGCCACTGCAAAAAAAAACCAGTTAATGGTTAATCAATTTATTGATGAAAAATCTCAACATATTTATATGCTTATCGACCGAGGGAGAACTATGAAAATGCCCTTTGAGAATTTGAGTTTGTTAGATTACGCCATTAATGCTTCTTTGGTTGTAAGTAATGTTGTTTTACAAAAACAAGACAAAGTGGGTTTGTTTTCTTTCTCTAAGAACATCAATGATTATGTTGCTTGTCAAAAAAGAAATCATCAATTAGGCTTGGTATTGGAATCTTTATACAAAGTTAAAACCAACTTTGAAGAGTCTGATTTTGGAGTGCTTTACGGAGCTGTAAAGCAATACATCAAACAACGAAGTTTACTTATTTTGTTTACCAATTTTGATAGTATGGATGCGCTGCAAAGGCAGATGCCTTATTTAAGAGCCATTAATAAAAGTCATTTGTTACTGGTTGTTTTCTTTAAGAATACAGAAATTCTAAACTTAGCAAAGCAAACAACAAACAACGAATCTCAAATTGTTAAAAAAGTAGTTGCAGAAAAGTTTATTTACGACAAAGAACAAATGGTGTTGGAACTAAATAAATACGGAATTCATGCTATTTTAACCACTCCCAAAAATTTAACGATAGATACCATCAACAAGTACATAGAAATGAAATCGAAAGGTTTAATTTAATTCTAACCTTAGCCCTACAGAAATGTTGAATGTATTTAAACTTTCTTTATTATCGCCATCCAGTTCTCGCTTTCTTTTGACCCCATTTTCCTCTATTTCAACCTCATTCAACGCTCCTGTTAAATAAGATAACTGCACTCCTAAGAAAAGGTTTTTGTATATATTATAATTGTACTCAAAATCATAATTTAAACCTATTGTATCCCCAGTTATTTTAAACGAACGATTCCCAGATTGTTCATCGTCGCTATAAGACAAATACCCCGGTGCGAAAGTTAAAAATAGTTGGTGTTTCTCTGTACTTCCAAAATTATATCTACTTGCTAGCGAAAATCCAATAAAGTTAGTTTGAATCGTGTTTTTTATGCCAAATTCAGTTACACCTGGATTATCATCATAAACAATAAGTATATCTTGTGTAACATGGCTGCTATAAAATCTACTGTATTTAAGCCCTACACCAATTGATTCTCCAAAAAAGTAATAAAAATCACCTCCAAAATTAACCCCAGATTTTAATTCATCTATGTGTTTTTTTAATGATGGACCAAAGCCACTAAATGTTTTCGCTGTACGATATCCTAATCCTCCCTGCAAAGCAAACCTGAACCTAGAAAAATCTTTATCTACTTTACGTTTATAATTATTTGGTATCTCAGAAACTTTATAATATTCTTTTTTTAGCTCTTTTATTTCTTCTTTGGGCAATAGAGTATTTCTAACCTCTCCATCCTTTACAAACCTAAAATAGTAATATACTTTATTTATTTTAGTTATTTGTGCATTTATAGAATCCCCCTTTTTAGTTACTATTAAATCTTGCGCAAATGATGAACTAAACATTGTCAATAGAAAAAGAGCAGTTATTATTGTATATTTTTTCATTATTTTATTTCTTTTGTTTGATCATATTTAGCCTCGAACGACTCAAACTCGTCTTTACCAGTTTTAAAGTCCACAAATTCCATGCTTGGTTTTCCTACAAAAAAACCAATATCTACGGAACATCTTAAATAATAGTGCTTACCAAACTCTACGTCTATTGGCAACTCTGTCTTAGATTCTGTTTTAGCCCAAATTGTATTTAAACCTTCTTTCCTTATCTTGATAGTCTCTTTAAAATTATTCTTTACTCTACAAAGAGTAGTGTCTCCAAGTTTTAAATTGTAAGATACTAAGGGACCAATTCCTTTATATCTGTACACATGCAACAATGCATAATCAGCACCTTCAATTATGGGCTCTTCATTTACCTGTTTAGCAAGTTCTTTGTCAGCATCCATGTAGTATAAGGTTGCTTTTAATCTATGACATGTACTTCCTAGAACTGAAGGAAATTTATGTTCCGTTATTTTTACCACGTTTGCTCCGATTTTTCTAGCTTGTAACTTTGCTATTTCTAGCATTGTCTCGTAATTACATTTTGTTGTAAATCCGGAGTCCCCCAACGAAACTTTCCCTATCTCTTTTAAGCCATCTGGAATTATTTCTTTTTCTGTAAAAACAAACAATTCTGCATCGTAAGAAAGTGCTTTTTGCTTTGATGTTATAACTGATTTTACTTTTGGACTACACGATGTTAAAAGCCCTGTTACTAAAAGTAGTAGTAATTTGAGTATCTTTTTCATTCTAAAAAACTGATTTTTATACAAAGGAACATATTTTATCAAAAATATTCTGCTTTTGTAGACTAAAAAAGAGATTCACTTAAGTTTTCTGTTAATTTTGTTATAACTAATTTCATCATAGCAACAAACATGAATAACCCATTATTACAACCATTCACTACCCCATATAGCACTGCTCCTTTTCAGCAAATTGAAAGTAAGCATTATCAACCTGCATTTGAGCAGGCTATTAAAGAAGCTAAACAAGAAATTGACGAGATTACCAACAATTCCGAACTTCCAACGTTCAAAAATACGATTGAAGCTCTAGAATTTTCTGGACATACTTTAAGTAATGTTTCATCTATCTTTTTCAACTTAAACTCTGCAGAGACCAACGATGAAATGCAAAAAATTGCACAAAAAGTTTCTCCACTATTAACCGCATTTTCCAATGATGTTAGCCTAAATGAAGTTTTGTTTGAGAGAGTAAAAACTGTTTACCAACAAAAGGATCATTTAGATTTAACGCCGGAGGCCGAGATGTTGTTAGAAAAAAAATACAAAGGTTTTTCTAGAAACGGTGCTAATCTTAACGACAAGGACAAAGATAAGTTAAGAGCAATTGATACTGAGCTTTCTAAATTGTCATTAACTTTTGGTGAAAACATATTGGCAGAAACTCAGAATTATGAACTTCTAATTACCAATGAAAAAGATTTGGCAGGACTGCCTGAAGGCGTGATAGAAGCTGCTGAGCAAACTGCCAAAAGCAAGGATAAAAAAGGATGGGTGTTTACGTTAGATTACCCTAGTTATATTCCTTTTATGACTTATGCTGACAATAGAAAGCTCCGCCAAGAAATAGCCATTGCTGCGGGTAAAAAAGGATTTCAAGATAATCAATTCAATAATGAGAAAATAGTTTTACGCATCGTAGCATTGAGAGCTCAGAGAGCTCAATTGCTCGGCTATCAATCTCACGCTCATTTTGTTTTAGAAGATCGTATGGCAGAATCTCCTGAAAAAGTAACGGAATTTTTGGAAGACTTTGTAAATAAGGCAAAGCCCAAAGCTACTGAGCAGTTTACCCAATTAAAAGACTTTGCTAAAAAGGATGGAGTTCACGATTTTCAAAAATGGGACAGTTCTTATTATAGCGAAAAACTAAAACAAGAATTATTTTCTTTTGATGAAGAGGCTTTAAAACCTTACTTTCAGTTAGAAAACGTGATTAATGGTTCTTTTGAAATTGCCAAGCGTTTATACGGACTTTCTTTTAAAGAAGTAGATACCATAGAAAAATATCACGCGGAGGTAAAAACTTACGAAGTAACCAATGAGCAAGGAGATTTTATAGCGATTTACTATGCCGATTTCCATCCAAGACCAGGGAAGCGTAATGGGGCATGGAAAACGGGCTACAAAAGTCAGTGGATTAAAGATGGTGAGAACTCTAGACCGCACATCTCAATTGTTTGTAATTTTACGAGACCTACTGAAACCAAACCTAGTTTATTAACTTTTAACGAGGTAACTACTTTATTTCACGAATTTGGACATGCTTTACACGGAATGTTAGCCAACACTACATATCCTAGTTTGTCTGGTACTTCTGTTTCTTGGGATTTTGTAGAATTGCCTAGCCAAGTAATGGAAAATTGGTGTTTCGAAAAAGAAGCTCTGGAACTGTTTGCTAAACATTATCAAACAGGCGAAATGATTCCTTTGGAGTTGGTGGAAAAAATTAAAAAAGCCGCTAATTTCTTAGAAGGATTACAAACTTTAAGACAGTTAAGCTTCGGAATTCTAGATATGGCCTGGCACGGCCGCAGGCCGTCCAGCTATGGCAGTAGCAATGTAAACGGTAACCCAAAAAGTATAAATGTAAAAGACTTCGAAAAGGAAGCATTTGCAAGTACACAATTATACCCAGATGTGGAAGAAAACTGTATGAGTACTTCGTTCTCTCACATTTTTCAAGGAGGCTATTCTGCGGGGTACTATTCTTATAAATGGGCAGAGGTTTTAGATGCGGATGCTTTTGAATATTTTTTAGAAACTGGAATTTTTAACAAAACAACCGCTACAAAATTCAAAGACTTTGTACTAAGTCAAGGAGGCACCCAAAACCCGATGGACTTGTACAAGCAGTTTAGAGGTCATGAACCTCAGCCCGATGCCTTGTTAAAAAGAGCAGGTTTGCTATCTTAAATTATACGGCCAGTTTATTCAACTAACTTATAATTTGACACATAACAACTAAACTATGAGCTGTTTATCAATATGATAAGCAGCTCTTTTTTTGTAATTTTAAACAAAAAACCATGAAAACTTTTTTAAGGCTTTTTCTTAGTGTTTGTATTATTTCTATTGCGACTTACTCTTGCAAATCTTCGCGCTTAAAGGATCATAACGTTTACGATGATCGATTTAACCTAAGTGACACCATTGCTATTGTAAACGAGGATGTAGACTATGAAATTATTATCATTGATGCTGGTTTTAACGTTTGGCTACAATCTACAGCGCAACCCAGAGGTTATTTTTCTCAAAATTATTTAGAAATCCAAAACTACCGATACGTAACTAGCTGGAATATTAGAGTTAATAATCCTGCTAGATATCCCAATTCTTTATACAACATCACTATTGATTACGACCAAAATATAGATTATGGCTACGAGGTAAATTATTTGTTGTATAATTATTTTCTCTATTTTCAGAAAAACTACCACCAAACACTGTAACCTCATTCATATTTTTAATTCTATAGCATGAAACCTAAACAACAACTTATCGTAGAGTTTTTACTACTATTTGTTATCTACCCCGTATTTTTGAGTTTATACAGCATTCCTTTAAGCATTAGACTCGTTTTTATTCCCTTAATTTTATTGTACCTAGCCTACATTAGTTATATAAACCGAACTGATTTATTTGAAAACACCAAACAGCAAAAACCTAAAGGATTTTGGAAAAACACTTTAATTTGGCTTATTTTAATTATCATTAGTAGTGTTCTTTTTATCAGATACACAGAACCTAATTTGTTACTTAAACCCATAACCACTCAACCATGGGTATGGTTAAAATTTGTTTTTATCTATACTTTTTTATCTGTTATTCCTCAAGAATTTATTTACCGTACTTTTTATTTTTATCGATACCATTCGTTGTTTAAAAATCAGACTATTTTTTTATTCTCTAATGCTCTTATATTTTCTTTAGCACATGTGCTTTTTAAAAGTTGGTTGATATTTGGAATTACATTTGTAGGAGGATTATTGTTTGCCTACACTTACAAAAAAACCAAATCTATCTTGTGGGTAAGCGTGGAACACGCTATTTATGGCAGCTGGTTATTTACTGTTGGCATGGGAAAAATGTTTGGCTTCCCCATTTAAATCAATAAAAATCAACAAAAACTAAAAAAGCGTTAATTGAATCATTTTCACTTAACCTCTTCATCTATATTATTTACTTTTGTTAACATAAAAAACGATTAAAAATGAACAAGTACGACGTAACCGTTATCGGTTCTGGACCTGGAGGATATGTTGCAGCTATACGATGCGCACAATTAGGATTAAAAACTGCTATTATTGAAAAGTACAGCACTATGGGTGGTACTTGTTTAAACGTTGGATGTATTCCTTCTAAAGCGTTGTTAGATTCTTCCCATCACTACCACGATGCTGTATCTCACTTTGATAAGCATGGAATTGGTGTGGATAATATCACTTTAGATTTTCCTAAAATGATTGAACGTAAAGGAGAGGTTGTTTCTCAAACTTCTGCGGGAATTAATTATTTAATGGACAAAAATAAAATTGATGTTTATGAAGGACGTGGAGAGTTTTTTGACACTACTCACATCAATATTCATAAAAATGATGGGTCTGTAGAAAAGATAGAATCAGCTAAAACTATTATTGCAACAGGATCTAAACCGGGATCTCTACCATTTATCAATATCGATAAAGAAAGAGTCATAACTTCTACAGAAGCTTTAAAACTAAAAGAGGTGCCAAAACACCTAATTGTTATTGGTGGTGGAGTTATTGGATTGGAGCTAGGACAAGTGTATAAACGTTTAGGGGCTGATGTTTCTGTGATAGAATATATGCCTAAGATTGTACCTGGAATGGATGCTATGCTATCTAAAGAATTACAAAAGTCTCTAAAAAAGCAAGGTTTAAAATTCTTTACTAGCCACAAAGTTACTTCTGTAACCAATACTGGCGGAGGTGTAAAGGTTACTGCTGATAATAAAAAAGGAGAGGAAGTGATTTTTGAAGGAGATTACACTTTAATTTCTGTAGGACGTGTTCCTTTTACCAAAGGATTAGGTTTGAACAATATTGGTATCAAAACTACAGACAGAGGACAAATAGAAACGAACGAACATTTACAAACCAACATAGAAAATATTTACGCGATTGGTGACGTGGTTAAAGGTGCTATGTTAGCTCACAAAGCAGAAGAGGAAGGAACCATGGTTGCTGAGATTATTGCGGGTGAAAAACCACATATAGATTATAACTTGATTCCTGGAGTTGTTTATACTTGGCCAGAAGTTGCTGCAGTTGGTAAAACTGAGGAGCAATTAAAAGAGGCTGGAGTTGTCTATAAATCTGGTTCTTTTAACATGAGAGCTTTAGGTAGAGCCAGAGCTTCTATGGATATAGATGGACAAGTAAAAGTATTGGCAGATGCTACTACGGATGAAATTTTAGGAGTTCATATGATTGGTGCTCGTGCTGCCGATATGATTGCTGAAGCTGTTGTTGCTATGGAATTTAGAGCATCCGCAGAAGATGTTTCTAGAATGTCTCATGCACACCCTACCTACACAGAAGCTATTAAAGAAGCTTGTTTGGCTGCTACAGCAGATAGAGCTATTCATGCTTAACAAATACAATTCTAACGATTTATTTAAACCGTTCAACTCAATTTGAACGGTTTTTACTTTTAATACAGCTATGAAAAAACCAATTCCTACACCTAAAGCTTGTTATTTAATAAAAGACAAAATCTACGCTTACTGCACTTGTCATTTAAGTGATACCAAACCTTACTGTGATGGTAGCCATAAAACAACGCAACAAAAACCCTTGTTATTTAAAGTAACAGAAAACGAAAGAACATTTTTATGTACGTGTGGTGCTACTAATAACGCTCCTTACTGTGACGGGTCACATTAATTTAAAATCTATCTAAGTGTAATTTTGTATAGATTTAGAAGATTATTTAAAATTATACAAATATGCCAGTAATAACATTAGAAAAAGGGAAAACCTATAAATATTGTACTTGTGGTCATTCCGCAAAAATGCCATTTTGTGATAGTGCTCACGTAACCAAAGGAGGTGGAAAACCTATTTTGTTTACTGCTGAAAAAGATGGTGGAGTCGCTATTTGTGGATGTGGTAAAAGTAAAAATAAGCCTTATTGTGATGGAAGTCACAATTCATAAAAAAAGCAGCCGATTGGCTGCTTTTTTTATGAATTGTATTTTCTCTTTTAGAGACCTATTTTTTTGAATAAAATTTTTGTGTTCTCTTCTAAAAAAGCATCACATGCCTTATACAAACCTTCTGCATATTTCTTACTATCTACCTTTACCCAAGTAGCATTTTTAGAAAATCTATCTTCCATAAAGGTTGGTCCATAAGAACTAAAGGAAGTAGGTGTAAAAGAAGATTGTTTTTGGTAAGCACTTACCTTTTCCTTTTTCATGACTCCACTTATTTCTATTGGCTTTTTTAACAATCCGTTGTACTGTCCTTCAGCCCCTGCTCCTACCTTTACTTTGCTGTAAGACACATTATATGTAGATCTAATATAATCCACTGTGGTTGCTCCCTTAAACCCAATGCTTCCAAACACCCCTAATTTTGTAGGAGCTTTTGGAGCAACAATTGCATAATCTGCTGCCAATCTTAAATTGGTATTTATTTTTACTTTGGCCACTTTACTTAAGCTACCTAAGTTAAATCCTTTTGAAGATTCCTCAGAGTAAACCACGTATAAGTCGATGTCTACTACAAAAGCATTATCTAATTGTTTAGAGATAATTGGAGCATTAAAATAACCTCCCCATAATCCTTTTTTTACTTTTCCTGATTTTGATCTTTTCTTGTATAAAAAAGAATAGCCCGTAGGTATACTTGTTAAAACACCAGGAAATCCTGATTCTTTTACGTAAGGACCTGTTTCTTTTTCCCAACCGTCAAATATCTCAATTTTCTGTGCCTGCTCGATATTCACTATTTCGAATCCCTTTGCCTTGTAATCTGCAACAAATTCAGTGTATAATTGATCTGTCTTAACCTGTATGTCGTCTTTGATAATTCCTGATAAACCGATGGCAGCTCTTGCAGTGGCATCTCCAGTTCTTTTACCTCTAAATCCAGACGAACCTGTCTTAACATCAATGGCTTCCTTGTAAATTTCATAATTCACATTAAAAGAATTGATGAATAGTTTTTTTGTTGCTTTTTTCATTTTAGAAGCTCCATAAGTTTTACCTGAAACTTTAGCCTCTGAAATATTTTGCGCAGTTAGCGTGACTCCACAAAATAAGATAATAAGTAAATGTTTTTTCATGTTTGAGTTTTAGTTATTATTGTATAGTTTTTGGTTTGTCATTGCATTTGTTCAAGAAATTAAACTCCTAAGATTTGTCCAGAAATAACTATTTCTTCGTTCTTAGCGTTCTTGAGCACCAAACTCTCAAAAACGCAATCTACTGTAGTGCTTCCTTTGGAATTGGTTCTTACAATCACTGAACCTGTAGTACCGTAATAGTTTTCTCCATCAATAAATAGCCTAACTGCAACTTTACCTGAATCAGGGTTTCTCTCTTCAGAAGTAGTTGCTTGTATTGGGTAGGTGCCTGTGCTAATATCTGTATCAGCCTTAAAATTAAAGTTTACAGATTTTTGTGAACCATCACAAAACTTGGTTCTCATTGTAATTAGTCTTTGGTCGGTTTCTATTTTATTGCGTGTCTGTGCAGTGCATTCAATATCGCCAGGCAGTAACAAGAACGAATACGTTTTTTCTACTTCAATTTCGTCTGTACTTACTTTTAAAGAGTTGTAAAAAGTATTGTCTGATGATTTGGATACGTTTACTTCGTTGATGGTATTGTCTGCTTTTAATGATAAAGCATATGACAAATCTTTATCAACATCTTTCCAAACGTACTCTTTACCACTGATAATAAATCCGGGCAATTCTATTTCAGAACCATCGTTTTTTTCAGGATTGGTATCTATAAACAACATTCCCGAGCTAGAAAAAGTAAACGTTAATTTTTGGTTCTTTACATACGGAGCGTTACCAATAGCAGTCTCGGTATTAAAATTTACCACTTGGGTTGGATACTTAGATTTTAAAACTTCTATAAAATCTTTTTGAGCTTGTGTTAAGTCCCCTTCTCCGTCTTCCTGCTTTTCTTCTTGTTTTTCTTCCGAGGACATCGAATCATCTGCATCAGAGCTACAGGATGTTAGCATAAATGTAGAAGAAATAAGTAGTACAAATAATTTAAGTAAAAATTCTCTTATCATGATTATTGATTTAGTTACTCAATAATCAAAGTAAGAGAAATTATTATCATTTGTAAATACGGTATTTACCGTAGTTTTATTGATTAAACACCGTTAACCCCATAGATACCATTACATAAAAACCTGAAAAAGGTCTGGCTCCTATTTCTGCGGAATAGACGGGTCTTGCCCAAGACTTTGTTCTACCCACATAAGGTCTTACTTGCCAATGCATACCTGCTCTAAACCCAATACTACCTTCAGTATCAATATCAAAATTATCGTTACCACTAAAAGAATTTACAGGCAGCAACAATGCATCTATATAGATTCTCGTTCTACCTTGTCCGTACTTAGCAACATTGTTTTCCCCAACAAGCGCTTTAACAAATGCCTGCGTTATTTTTTCCAATCCTAAATATACCCCAAACATAGAGTAACTGATATCTAATTCTGTAGAGAAACTTTGTTCGAACGTAAAGCTAGATTTTCTGTAATATAAACCTCCCCTAGCTCCGTACTGATTTTTGTAAGTTCCGTTTACGTTGATAAATTTTGTCGTAGTACCAGATCTTGACTGTCCATCTTTATTCGTAATCCTCCCGTATTTTGAGCCCAAAATGACAGGTACTTCTTTCGTTTTGTTTTTAATTTTTAGGGGCGTAAATACACCCGCTTCAAATTGAGTTCCAAATCCACTTCCTGCGATGTTAAATAAATTCACCCTCCAAAGCGCTTCGGCTTTAATTCTGTCTGTAATTTTCCAAAAACCATTCGCTCCCACAAATAGAGCTGCTTCATTAAACTCCCCATTAAAGTCACCTCCAAAAATTTCTGCAGTGATATAATTTTCAGACAACGTTTCTGGATTGTTTTCTACTATTTTATAGTTTATACTTTGACTGTAGCTGTATATAGAAATTGTTAGCGCTACAAGTAATAATTGCTTTTTCATTTGATAATTGTATTAAAATTGAACATTATTAAAAGTTCCATTATAGGACACTGGAAGGGACTGAAAGTTTTCCGCAAAAGTTCCATCGAACGAAAAACTACCAGAGATTTTCCTGTTAGTCCTATCTATTGAAGTTATTTTTATGGAAAGACGTTTTTGACTTTCCTTACCAGAAAAACCATAGCTAGCTGTAAAATTATTTTGACCGCTTGTAAAAGATCCCTCTTCTAACAAACTATCAGTATCATTAAAAAATAAGCTAACACTGGATGTTCCACTTACATTAAACGTAATAGTAACTTTCTCACTCGTACTTCCAGTTTTACTGTAATTACCTGCACTTATAAATGCTCTTGCACACCTGTCATTAACCATGGCATTTTGATCCTCATTACAAGGGCCGTCGTTGTCTATCTCCTTGATACAAGCCGATAAAAAAATCAGCAATATGATCGTGATATATTTTTTCATTTTTATCAAATTTTAAAAGAATGCATAGCCCAATCCAAACTGAGACCTTACTATTTTATTTCCCGTATCGTTAGTTCCACTTACCAATTCGTAACTCGCAAACCATCGTTTTCTTCTGAGTTGTAGGTTTTGGTTTAAAAAGTATAGTGTTTCATCATCAGGAATTTCTTTATCTGGATCTATCTGGTAGGCATAGGCATAAGAACCTTCGTAGTGTAACTCTAAGTTAAAGGGCAGCGCAACATCTACAATCAATGCAGGACCACCAGCAACAAACGGAAAGGTATCTCCTATTCCGTTATCCTCGTCTTCTCTTTCTACCTCAATCCCGTAAGTGTAACCTCCCAAATGCACACCCACTGCTACTTGAAATTTATTTGAATTTGTAAGCGACCAAGCAGTATTATACCAACCTAAAAGGCTCGTTAAAACGGGTAAGCCTGACTTAGCAAAAAGTTGGTCTCTAGATTCTTCGAATAATGGTGAGGCTAGTTGCGGAATAAAATCACTTATGTATTTAATTCTATAACTGTATTGCCTGGCTCCTTTGGAGAAGTTAGATTTATAAAAACTTAAATCTACAGAAGTAAGTTCTACTTCTTTGTCAAATGCTTTTTGATCCCAAACGTTTTTTGCACTGGCGAATACCCCTGATATTTGCCATTTGGTATCGTCATTGTAGACAGAATTGCCTAGTTGCGCGTGAATTTTACCGCTAAATAAAACAGTAAGGAAACAACAAACCGTAATAATTGTTTTAATTGTTTTCACCATTTATTTTCGTTTAAGTTCAAACTTCCCTTCTGTTATGCTTCTTGTGGAGTCGTCTTGGCTATTAACTCCTTTAAAAGCGAAGGTTCCTTTGATTGTTGTACCATCATCCTCGGTAATATTTAGTTTTGCTGTTTTACTGGTACTCAATCCTAGTTCTGTCCATATTTGTGCAGCTCCATTACCGGGTACCGGGTTGCTAATCGCTTGGTCTACATCTGTTTTTGTGTAAGTAAATGTTGCTTTTGGGGCAATGTTGTTTCTAGCCAGATCCTCGCTCTTCTTGTATCCTAGAATTAAAATAGATATAGCATTGCCATCGCTATCGGTTCCTTGGATAGTGGTTGAGGTGGTTTGTCCTAAAGTAATTTCTGAGATAGAAGCGGTTAGACTGTTAGACACAAAGTCCTTTCCATCAATTTTAGCGGATAAAGATCCATTTACCGAGGTGTTTACATCAATTTCGTTCTTATCATCCTCATCACAGGAGTTTAGTGATACGATAGCTACCACAACGAGTAGTAATTTTTTAAATAATTTCATCTCTTTTAGTTTTAGTGTTTATTACCATCAAAACTATTAGAGTTCCATTACTTCCCCAATACGTTAAATCCCGTATTTTGTGCTTTTGAGAGACTCATATACAATGGGTTGTAGAGATTTTCTTAGAGAAATTATTGTATTCTTTAACAGCAAAATATGATCGAAGTCGATATGGGATCACGTTGAATACAACTTAGTTGCATGGGTGTTTAGTTATAAAAAATATAACCGCCATTGCATTAATTAAGCCCTACTTTAAAAGCAAACCTAATTAATCCTGCTATGTTATGAATGTTTAATTTTCGCATTAAATTAGTTCTGTGAGTATCTACAGTTCTAGCGCTAATAGAAAGATGATCCCCAATTTCTTTATTGGTAAAACCCTTAGACAGGTGCGTAAGTATTTCTGTTTCTCTTTTTGACAATTCCTCTAAAATTGCTTTTTCGCTATCTATATAGTCTAGCACATTTTCTCTACTTGGTAAATTTAGATGCTGATCAAATTTTTTTTCGCCTTTAAAAATTTTATTAATTGTATTTATCAAACCACATTTAGGGGTAGTTTTAAGCAAGTAACCGTGTACTCCTATTTTTTTTACCATATTAACCACAGAAGGTTCTTGATACATAGAAAGAATCAGAATTTTTAAGTGTATGTATTTTTCCAAAAGCTTTTCTGCACATTCAATACCATTCATAACAGGCATTTCAATATCCAAAAGCAGTACATCAACTTTGTTATTTTTAATATAATTAAGTACTTCATGCCCATTAGAGCAAATACCTACAACACTGATGTGAGATTGATCTGCAATAGAATCTTTGATACCATTAGCCATTAAGGGGTGGTCGTCCGCTATTAAAACTTTAATCATATTGCTCAATTTTTATAATAATCGTAGTCCCCTTATTAGATTCACTATCTATCTTTAATTCTCCGTTCAAAATACTAACCCTCTCTTTAATATTACTCAAACCTATTCCTCTTTGTAGTTTTTCAACATCAAATCCTTTTCCGTCATCTTCTACTCTTAACATCACTGTTTTGGAATTTTTTATAAAAGTAATGGCTACTTCTGTGGCTTGACTATGCTTGATGATATTTTGAGTAATTTCCTGAACAATCCTAAATAAATGGTGCTCCAATTGTTGATTTAGTCTACAGTCAAACCCCAAATAATCGTAGTCGTATTTAATATTTTTATAAGGCAATGCCTTAGCTAGTAAATCGTCCACCGCAGAAAACAACCCAAATTCTATCAATGATTTTGGCATCATTTGATGTGATACATCTCTTAAAGTTTGATTTACATTTTCCAACTCATAAGCCACTTCAGTACTTTCGTTTTTATTTTTGTTTTGATGACGTAATTTTAAAATAATACTTCCAATGTGTTGTACAATTCCATCGTGTAATTCTTTGGCTATACGTATTCTTTCTTCTTCCTGACTATTTAGCATTTTCTGCAAGTACAATTGCTCTCTTTTTTGATTCTGTTCTAAAACCAATTTATGCTTGTAGCCTATCGCTAATGAGAAACAAATGTTTTCTACAATTAAACCGATATAGAAAACAGTAAATCTAATTTCGCTAGCTTCACTATCCCCTAAAATGTGGTGTAATATTACCCCCAGCATAGAACTAACAAATAAGATTAAAGAACCCCAAATAATGTAATTCTTACCTATAAATGAGAACTTAAACAATGCGATGTACCCAATAATGGTGGGAATAAAAATAGTAGGAACAAAGAACAGATGGAATGTGTCAAAAATATATAGATTATTTCCCGTGATTAGAGATATTATTTGAGCTATGGTTCCTACTAAGACAATAAAAATAAGCGGATAAAAAATATATTGAGTCCATTTCTTAGATTTACTTCGGATACCTACAAATTCAAAAGCAAACACGAAGTACATCGCATTATATAGAAACTTGGAATACACATCAAATTTTTCTAAACTGCTTTGTATTGGAGCAATCGCTTGAGCAATTATATTATTTTTTGCTAAAGAGATATAACCAAAAATGGTTAAAAATGTATAGATAGAATAATATAAGTAAGCTTTGTCTTTGTTTTGAAAAAACATAAACAAATGGTAAATGGACAAAACAGAGAGAACACCTAATACGAACTCTAAAATACCGTTTTCGTTAGGATGACTGAGAAGATTTACAAAATTCATAAAATACAATTGACCCTAAAAGTATTTGAACGAAAAATGATTTTCTAGTAAGAGGATAGGAGAAATGTCTCAAAAACAGTTTATGAGACAACTTTATGTGTTTTGATATACTGCAACGGAGTCATTTTTGTTTTATCCTTAAATACTCTATAAAATGTTGCTCTACTTTTAAAACCTGAGAGTTCTGCAATAGCATCAATCGTTAAGTCTTTTGATTTATCAATTAAAATTAATTTAGACTCTTCTACTCTATGTTCATTAATCAAGTCAGAAAAGTTTTTGCCCATTTCACTATTGATGGTTTCAGAAATAGTTCTTTGTGATAATTGAAGTTGTTTAGACAAATCGAAAATAGTATAATCTGGCCTTAAATAAGATTTGTTATCCTTTACCTCTTTTAATATTGATTTAGAGATTTTAGATGCATCTCCATTATTCCCTAGAGATATTTCTTTATTTGCAATGTTATTAGATGCTAACGTTTGAGATCTCCTAGATTTCAAGGCTTGTTTCTCTAAAACTTCTTTACTAAACACATCGCTTGTAAAACTTTTGTAGACCATAATTGGGTAAAAACAAGTAGATGCTAAAGGAGTTGCCAAAAGATCTGAGTACATCATATAATTTGGGAAAAAACTCATCTGAACAACATATACAACCATCAACAAAATATTAAGATAAAGCAAACGAGTGACAAAAAACTTTAACCAATTGTAGTTGTTTCTGTCCGTAACCGACATGTACGTCTTTGTTTTAAAAGAATTTACCTTTCTGATACTCCAAGTAATGTACACTGCAAAATGTATAAACTGAGCGAAGTAAATAAGATTGGTCACCAAATTTTCTCCCGATACTATTTGTAAATAATTTTCTCTGATAAATTCATCGGGTTGGAAATGGATGTAAAAGCCATACAGCGTAACAGCAAATACTGGTAGAAAGTGAAGGAGATACTTCCTTTTAAACCGATAACTATTCCCTTGAACTAAATGAATATAGAGCAGTAGTAGCGGACCGAATAAGAAAGGGATAGAAAAAGCCAAATAAATAAACAGAAGATAGTCTGAAAAACCTTTAGAATATAAAAGAGGGTTAACAATTAAAACAGCACTAGGAACAAACACCAACAATCCAAGCACTTTAGTACATAAGGTGTTATTTTTCTTGAAGAATAGAATCAAGAAAAGCACCATTAAATTGATGGATGCCAACAAAGAGAACATCATTAATAATTTCAATTCTTCTGAATTATTCATATACACTTATTATTTACAGTCGTCACATATTCAGGTGTAGTTTGGTGTAGGAGTTATATACTCTTCAATTTTTGCACGTTTAAAAACATCGAGCTATTAAATTAAGATCAGTTATGCAATTTGATGAACTATCAATTTTGAACTGAACGGGAAACACTTGAATGTAAAGGATTTTATTTTAAAACTAAAGTATTATTATTTTACTAAACAAAAAAACACCCAGTTTGGGTGTTTTTTTTATTTGATAAATAATGTTTTTTTAGTAGCAAATCTCCATTTTTTCTTTAATTAAATCCAATCTCAAGTTCCCTACAGAACCTATATGGGTGTGATTCACGTTGGTGTCAGGTTTAAATTCTCCATTAGCAATTTTAGCTCCCACTATTTTATAAGCATCTCTAAACGGAGTTCCAGCTTGTACCAGAGCATTCACTTCTTCGACACTAAAAATGTATTTGTACTTATCGTCTTCTACAATATTTTCTGTAATAATGATGTTTTCCAAGGAGAATACCATCATATCCAAACAAGATTTCAGAGTAGATACTGAAGGAATCAATCCCTCTTTTACCAACTGTAAATCTCTATGATATCCGCTTGGTAAGTTATTGGTTATCAACGTCAACTCGTAAGGTAGAGCTTGCAATTTGTTGCACTTTCCTCTAATTAATTCAAAAACATCAGGGTTCTTCTTATGTGGCATAATGCTAGAACCCGTTGTTAACTCATCAGGAAAGGTTACAAAACCAAAATTCTGGCTCATATACAAACAGATATCCATACTCATTTTTGCTAAGGTTGCTGACAAACTCGCTATGGCAAAAGAGATAGATTTTTCCAATTTACCACGTCCCATTTGGGCAGCTACAGAGTTTACTTTTAAAGCTTTGAAACCTAATTCTTGGGTAGTCATTTCTCTATCAATAGGAAAAGAAGATCCATAACCTGCAGCAGAACCTAACGGGTTTTGATCAGCAACTTTGTAAGCAGCATCTAAAAAGTAGACATCATCAATTAAACTTTCTGCATAAGCAGAAAACCACATTCCGAAAGAAGAAGGCATGGCAACTTGCAAATGTGTGTACCCTGGTAATAAATGATTTTTATATTTTTCTGCTAGCTCAATCAGTAAGTCAAAAAGTTTTTTAGCCCAGTCTTTTAATTCTAAAATAGCATCTTTAGAATACAAATGAACATCTAATAAAACCTGATCGTTACGAGAACGTGCTGTGTGAATTTTCTTCCCAGCATCTCCCAACTTTTCTGTTAACAACCACTCTACTTTGGAATGTACATCTTCAAAATTATCTTCAATGGTAAAACTACCGTCTTCAACTGTCTTTAAAATATTGTTCAATTCGGTAACTAGACCTGTTAGTTCATCGTCTGTAATGGTACCAATCGAATTTAACATTCTAGATTGAGCAATGTTCCCAAGCACATCATACTTAGCCAGTTGCAAATCCAATTCTCTATCATTCCCTACGGTAAAAATGTCTATTTTTTTATCTGTAGCATATCCTTTGTCCCAAAGTTTCATAATGATTCTTTTTGTATGGCTGCAAAGATACTTTTTTTGAATTTGAATTGTAAAAAGTAAAGTACATAATATTAAAGTAGACCGACTTGTCTGTTTTTAAAATATTTTTATATATTTGCTATATGAAAAATGAGATGAGACAACATATCATTACTACCGCCTCCAATTTATTTTACAATAACGGATATAATTTAACAGGTATTAATGAGATTATTGCTGAAGCTGGAATAGCCAAAGCTACGTTGTACAATCATTTTAAATCTAAAGAAGATATTTGCGTTGCTTATTTACAACACAAAAACAATACTTTTTTAAAAGATATTCACTCTTTTTGTAATACCAAAAGCAAAGGTTTAGATAGATTAACTGCACTATTTGAATTTTTAGATCTCTTTTTTGAAGATAAAGATTTTAATGGATGTTGGTGTATTAGAACTGTATCTGAAATTCCTAAAGACAATCAGAAAATAAAAGCTGAAATTCAAAAACAAAAGACTGATTTTATTGCCTTGATTGCACAATTGGTTTCTGAAAATACACAAGATTATACTCAGGAAGAAGTTGAAAAATTAGCAAAACAGTATTATTTATTATACGAAACTGCAGTAGCAGAAAGTCATTTGCATCAAGAAAATTGGCCTATTGCTTTTGCAAAAAAGATGAGTTTATCACTTATCAACTAAAAAAATTTAAACACCTAAAGACAGACTTGTCTGTATAATTAATTTAATTAAAATTTATAAACAATGGAAATATTTAAAAACAAAACGGCAATTATCATAGGAGGTACTAGTGGTATTGGTTACAAAACAGCTCAACTCTTAGCAGAAAACGGAGCAAGCGTTCATATTGTAGGTAGAAATACTGACAAGATTACCGAGGGAAATTTCACAAAGCACAAAGTAAATATCAGCGACCAACAAGAGGTAAACTCTTTTATAGAAAACATCAACGCATTGGAGCGTGTAGATTATTTGGTAAATGCTTCGGGTATTTTTGCTCCAAAGCCTTTCTTAGATCATACACTAGAGGACTACAATTCTTATCTAGATTTAAATAGAGGATTCTTTTTTATCACCCAAGCAGTTGCCAAAAAAATGGGAACAAACAATGGTGGGGCTATTGTAAATGTTGGATCTATGTGGGCCAAGCAAGCTGTTAAAGCAACTCCATCTTCTGCCTATTCCATGCAAAAAGCAGGATTACATTCTCTTACGCAGCACTTAGCCATGGAACTAGCCAATACTAATATTAGAGTAAACGCAGTTTCGCCAGCAGTTGTACATACACCTGTTTACAATGGAGTTTTTGGGGGTGAAGAAGAAGCTGCTAAAGCATTGGAAGGCTTTAACGGTTTCCAACCTATAGGAAGAAACGGAACAGCTGCTGATGTGTCTGAGTCTATTCTTTTCTTATTATCCGATAAAGCTAGCTGGGTAACTGGTGCTATTTGGGATGTTGATGGTGGTGTAATGGCTGGTAGAAACTAAAACATAAACAGATGTACTACAATTTAAAAGATTTATTTTCCAAGTTAGGGAAACTAGGTAAAAAAGCTCCCGAAGCCATGGAAACTTTTATGGCATTTGACCAAGTAGTTATGCAAGATGGTAAAATTCCAAAAAAATATAAGGAATTAATTGCTTTGGGTGTTGCGCTTACTACGCAATGTCATTACTGTATTGATATCCATAAAGACAAAGCTATTGAAGCAGGTGCCACCGAGGAGGAGTTGGCAGAAGTAACTTTTGTAACCGCAGCCCTAAGAGCTGGAGCGGCTGTTACTCATGGCACACATTTGCTTAAGTAAATTGAGTATATTTTGATGCTCACTTCAACTAAAAACAGGATACATATATAAAAATATGTATCCTGTTTTTCTATGCTTACTTTATTGTTAGTTTATTAAACAATTTTGCCTAAAAGATCGATGTAAAAAGTCACACCATCATACACTTCTTGCACATAAATAAATTCGTCGGCAGAATGAGATCTTAGAGAATCTCCCGGACCAACCTTTACAGATTCGCAAGTTAATCTACATTGATCGGACAAGGTTGGAGAACCGTACGTTTTTTTTCCCAAGGCCAATCCTGCTTTTACCAAATCGTGATTGGGATTGATAGAAGATGAATTTAATCGTAACGATCTAGGCTTTATCTCACAGTCTGTATTTTCTTCAATAATCTGTGCAATCTCTGCATTGGTATATTGATCTGTAACTCTACAATCTACCACAAAACTTAATTCTGATGGAACTACATTGTGTTGTTTACCCGCGTTGATTTGAGATACTGTCATTTTCACTTTTCCTAAAGCGTTGGATATTTTTGGAAATTGATAATTATTAAACCACTCTAAATCTTTTAAAGCTTTAAAAATAGGATTCTGATGATTGGGAATATGAGCAGCGTGACCTGGCGTTCCCGTTACTTTTCCATCAAAAACAACCAGTCCTTTTTCTGCAATGGCCAAGTCCAATAAAGTAGGTTCTCCTACTATTGCCACATCAATTTTTGGCATGATAGGTTGCATATAGGCAATCCCGTTTTCTCCTGATATTTCTTCTTCTGCCGTAGCAGCCATTACAAAATTATATTTCAAATCTTGCTTGTCGTAGAAATAAACAAAAGCAGACAACAAACCTACTAAACATCCTCCCGCATCGTTGGATCCTAATCCGTACAACTTATCTCCTTCTATTTTTGCTTCGAATGGATTTCTAGAATAAGCCGCATTAGGTTTAACCGTGTCGTGATGAGAGTTTAGTAAAATTGTGGGCTTACTATCATCAAAATATTTATTAGTTGCCCAAACATTATTTAAGTCTCTTTTAACCTCAATTCCTCTATCTGTTAACCATTCTGATAAAATTTCTGCAGTAGGTTCTTCCTCCTTAGAAAAGGATTGGGTTTGAATTAAGGTTTGTAATAATTCTAAAGCTTCAGTTTGTAATTGTGCTATCATACTATTTGGTTTATCGATACGATTTTTTCGTTCCTCAAAAATCTCTCGAAATGACACTTACACTTCTTGTCAGTTCGAGTAAATTTAAAAAACGTAGTAGTTTAAATTTTTATCGAGAACTTTATTCTAATTTATCTTGTTTATATTCAATTATAGCTCTATTCTACCATTTCTCGATAAAATTTTTTCGTTCCTCAAAATCACTCGAAATGACACTTACACTTCTTGTCTGTTCGAGTAAATTAAAAAAATGTGGTGGTTTAAATTTGTATTGAGAACTTTATTCTAATTTGTCTTGTTCATATTCAATTACAATTCTATTTCACCATTTCTCGATACAATTTTTTCGTTCCTCAAAATCACTCGAAATGACATTTAATAACCTTCACAAATTCAATAGTAAAATTTATCAACACAGCTTTTAACTCTTGAAAATCATTTGACGAAGTACATCAAACTCTTTGTCAGTTCGAGTGAATTTAAAAAAACGTAGTGGTTTAAATTTGTATCGAGAACGAATTCTATTTCTCGATACTTTTTTCTTCATTATATTTTTAGAAACAAAATGACTATAAACTTTACAGTGTCAACGTTGTAAACAACTGTTCTTTATCTTTAATTACTGTTGGATTTCCAATAACAACCTCTGAAACCCCCTGCTGCAAAGCATCAAAACAGTTTTCCATTTTAGGCAACATTCCGTCGGCAATAATTCCATCAGCTTTTAACGCTGCATATTTTTTAGAATTGATATTCGTAATTACAGAATTATCATCATCTACAGAAGTTAACACTCCGTTTTTCTCAAAAGTGTACACCAAAGAAACCTCAAATAATTCTGACATTCCAACAGCTATCGTACTCGCAATCGTGTCTGCATTAGTGTTTAACAACTGCCCTTTTCCATCGTGTGTAATGGCACAAAAAACGGGAGTCATACCTCCATTAATAAATGTGGCAATGTTAGTAGCATTGATTCCATCTACATCCCCTGCAAAACCATAATCTACATCGGTTACTATACGTTTATGTGCTTGAATAGCATTTCCATCAGCTCCAGAAAGCCCTAAAGCGTTGCAGTTAAAACTTTGCAAAATTGCTGTAATATTTTTGTTTAACAAACCCGCATATACCATGGTTACAATTTCTAAGGTAGCAGTGTCTGTTACTCTACGTCCATTAATCATTGTAGCTTCTATTCCCAAATCACCTGCCAATTGCGTAGCACGTTTTCCTCCTCCGTGAACTAATATTTTGTTCCCTTTTAAGGCTGCAAAATCTGTTAAGAAACTTTGTAGCGCTTTTGGATTATTTATGACGTTACCTCCTACTTTTACAATGGTTAATTTTTGCTTTGTCATTTTGTGTTTGATTCAAAAAAGTTAAAGGCTCAAAAATACTAATTTTTGAGCCTTTAACTTTCATTTATCTTTTATTTGAATTTTCTATCTGATGCTGAAATTTCTAAATCGTTGATGCTTGCGTATCTTTTTTTCATTAAGCCATTTTCATCAAATTCCCAATTCTCATTTCCGTAAGCCCTAAACCATTGTCCACTTTCATTTCTGTATTCATATTCAAAACGAACGGCAATCCTGTTATCTTGATAAGCCCACAGCTCCTTTTTTAACTTATAATCCAACTCTTTGTTCCACTTGTCTTTTAAAAAATCTTGAACGGCTTTTCTTCCGTTTACAAATTGATTTCTATTTCTCCATTCCGTATCAAGGGTATATGCCATAGATACTTTGATAGGATCTTTGGAATTCCAACCATCTTCTGCCATCTGGATTTTTCGCTTAGCTGTTTCTTCTGTAAAGGGTGGTAAGGGTAATTTTTGCTCTGCCATAATTTTGATGTTAGATGTTTGACATGTTTTAGACATTAGTCGAGATAACAACCAACTTCTTAATTTAAACCTTCTAAAATTTTCTTTAAAACAATTTGAGCAGCATACGTTCTGTTATTGGCTTGTTTAATTACAATAGAGTTCTCAGAATCTATCACCTCATCTGCGACCACTACATTTCTGCGTACAGGTAAGCAGTGCATAAATTTTGCGTTATCTGTAACTGCCATTTTATCCGCAGTAATTTGCCAAGAAGCATCTGTATTTGCTACTTTACCATAATCGTTATAAGAAGACCAGTTTTTAGTATAAATAAAATCAGCTCCTTCAAAAGCTTTCTTTTGGTCATATTCTATAATAGCTCCCTTTGTTTTTTCTGGATTTAATTCGTATCCCTTTGGATGCGTAATGACCACCTCAAAATCGTCTTCGTGAGCCAAAGCCATTTCTGCAAAAGAATTTCCTACAGCATGAGGCAATGCTCTTGGGTGTGGAGCCCATGACAACACCACTTTTAATTTTTGCTTGATAGGCTTATGCTCTTCTATAGTAATGGCATCTGCCAGCGCTTGCAATGGATGTCCTACAGATGATTCCATGTTTACAATAGGTACACTTGCATACTTTGTAAAAGCAGATAATATTTCTTCTGCCTCGTCCTTAGTTTTATCTTCTAAACCTGCAAAAGCTCTAATAGCAATCACATCGCAATATTGTGAAATTACCTGAGCAGCTTCTTTAATATGCTCAGACTTTCCTTCGTTCATAATAACACCATCCTCTAATTCTAATTGCCATCCTTCTGATCCAAAATTCATAACAATGGGATTCATTCCTAAATTTAAAGCTGCTTTTTGCGTACTTAAACGAGTACGTAAACTGTTGTTAAAAAACAACATCCCGATGGTTTTGTCTTTTCCTAAAGCTTTGAGTTCTAAAGGGCTTTTCTTTAATTGAATGGCTTCTTGAGCAGTTTCCTTGATGGAGGGTAAATCGTGAATAGATAAATAGTGTTTCATATGGCTTTTAGATTCTTTTTTGAATCTGAGTGTAGATTCTAACATATATTGGAAACCAAAAATACGGAATTAGATAGTAGTTACCTAAAACAAAAAGGTCTACTCCTTTTCAAGTATTATAACTCTAAAAATCTATTTTTACCTTCTCAATAAAGCTCGTAATGAAAAAACTATTCCTAATTATTTCTATCGTCTTACTAACTGCTTGTAAAAAAGAATATAGCACCAAAATCAAAGTTGAAAAGCTTGCTGAAACTACCAAGAGTTGGAATGGAGAAACGTTGCTAAAGTATGCGGATGGTACCCCAAAAGTAACCATTTTAAAAATTACCATACCTCCAAAAACCCAATTGCATATGCACAAGCATTTAGTTATTAATGCAGGAGTATTGCTTACTGGAGAATTGGTAGTATATGATGAACATGGAAACACCAAAAACTTAAAAGCGGGAGAAATTTAGTCATTTTAGACTTTCTGTTTCGTTTTTTAGGTTGTGATAGATCAGGAATACTATTTTTTGCTAAAATAGTCTCGAATTCTTTCATAAAGTCGTCTAGGTTACAGAAAATTTCAATAATTTTAATGTCAGAAGTCATGAGCAGAATAAATTTAGTTTAGTTTATTGTAATTAAGCACTTTAATCAACTAAACATTCTGCTTTTTTTACCTAAAATGTTACCGTTTCTTAAGTCGAACTCACATTAATATTAATGTTCCAATTTTTTCAATCTTTTATTCATAAAAATTAGATTTTCTTGTAAGAGCCTAATCTGCTTTTTTTCTTCTTTCAAACTTTCAATCTCCTTTTGCTGTTGAATTGTATAAAGAGTCAATTCTTCAATTTTTTGTAATAATTTTGAATTCATTTCCCCAAGGAAAACCCCATTTTCTTCAACTTCTTTAGCACTTGGAATATCTTTCAAATGACCTTCTTGCTTTATATGATTCTCTACTTCCTGAATTGTTGGTAGTTGGTAATCATCATGAAAAACAAAATCCGACCAATCAGTTTCAACTTTAATTTCTTTAGCTCTTACACGCCCATTAACGGCTAATTTCCAACCATCAGGATTTGTGGTTCCAATTCCTACATTACCTCGACTATAGTTTATACCATTAGAGTTTTGAGTCCACAAGCTATCCGTAGCTTTTGAAAAAACTGGGGCTGTAAAATCAGAAATATTTACAGATGTAGGATTTTCATTGATAATTATTTGTTGATGGCTAGTAAACGTTGCTACTTTGTTTCTTAAGTGAGTAATTTTTGCTGTGTATTCGCTATAATATCTAACATCCACATATATTGAAACAGTTTTATTAGGGTATCCCCCATAGTTGGTTGTGTGATTTTTAGGTGACCCCAGACTAACTTTAGCATTATGACTCTTTCCCTGTGCATCCACCAAGGTCAGCTTAGGAGTCGAGCTACCTGTACCTTGACCATATCCCAATTCAACAATATACTTCTCGTAACCAGATTGATATCTTACGTTAAATAATTCTACAATGATTATACTTCCGTTCTGCCAATGATGAGAATTAAAGAGAACACTAGCTATTTCGTAACGCTTAGCTTGTTTTTCACTAGCGTACAAAGTATTTATAACTGTTGACTGCAAACCATTTCGATTGACATTATTCTGAGAACTCAATTTGAATGTAACAATCAATAGTGCATATAATATTATTCTTTTCATCATTAGCTTTACGTGTAATTAAATAGGTTTAGCGTTTAATATAATAGTGAGTCTATACTCAATCTTACATCTTTATTAATATTTTCTCGAGTTGCAACAATCTTTCTTCCAGTTGATTCATCCTTTCTAACTCTTTTCCCTGAGCCTCTAATTTTTCTTCCTGTTTTATGGTATACAATGTTAGCTCTTCTATTTTTTGCAACAATTTGTTGGTCATTTCAGAAACTTTTAGATCTTCTCTTCTAAACTCCTCTGCTGATGGAATTTCTGGTAAGTGCTTGTTTTTTAGTACAAACTTTTTTAGTTCTGAAAGCGGTTTTAAGTCATAATCCTCTTCAAAAACCCAGTCAGCAGCATCTGTTAAACTTACTTTTACTTCTGTTGCCCAAATAGGGCCATTGACAGATAGCTTATTTTTAGGGTCACTAACCCCTATTCCTATATTACCGTTTGTTAAAACAGTCATAACGGGCTTAAAAAGTCCATCACCATAATACGTTGAACCTATAACAAATTTGTCATCATCTGATAAATCATCTCCAATATTAATCCTTAACTCTGATGCATTATAGGCTACATTATACCTAGACATCCATATAGCGTCTGTACTACTATTGGCCCCAAGAAAAGATATTTTATTCCCATACGTATTATTTCCAGTGGATATATCAGAATTGTCTACGCCCACATTAATGTTTCCATTAACTTCAAGCTTGGTAGCTGGGGTTGTAGTTCCTATTCCCACATTACCTACGTTATTTTTGGTCTGGAGTATTATATCTCCATCTTCTGAAAGATTTTCTATCACCATTTGTTTTTCTAACATAGAGATTTGGGACTTCTTGTTATTCGTGTACCCAATCGATAATCCTTTATCAAATTGTACTATTTGATCATGGAAAAATGTATAACCGTAGAATGAACTACTACTATAAAACTCAGTAGAACCATAAAAAAAACAGTAGTCTATATCAATATCCATAAACTGAGTACTCAAAGTTGAACCATTTTCTGACATGAAAAGCCCAGGTAGACTAAACTCATATTCATCAACTTTAAACAAATTATTTCCAGAAGTTCCACTAGTAACTTGAAAGGCTCCGCTAGCATGTTTATTTTGTTCGTTAACCGTTACGAGTACATTTCTTTCACCTTTTATCTTTAAATCTTCATTGTTCGGACCCTCCGAACCAATTGAATTAACTCCATCTACGGGTGAGTTATTAAATATTAAGTTGGGAGATTGTGCTTGCAAATTAATTATGGATAAAAGCACCAAAGCAAGAGTTAATAGGTTTTTCATATTAATTTTAGTTTAATTTGTTTACAAACATATGAAGTTGAGGAATGTATCATTAGATTTAGAAACAAAATTTAACGTTTTATTAACATTAACTCACACGCAAAATACTGAGCGCATCAATGAAAAATCCTCCGAAGAAATTAATTTTATATGTTTATTCTATTCTTTAGCTATGCAACCATCAATAGCAACTGCAAATAGTATTTGTTTTTTGTTTAACTACGGATATGATTATAATCTTAATAACCTATTACTATGCTAACCGACTTAAACTACTTTTATCATTATATTCAGACGAGTTAGTTATTATGATGTATCAAAAGATTTTCTAATCTCTTAATTCTATACTCTTGAGCCTCTAGTTTTTCTTCCTGTTCTATGGTATACAAAGTTAACTCCTCTATTTTTTGCAACAATTTATTGGTCATTTCAGAAACTTTTAAATCTTCTTTTCTAAACTCCTCTGCTGATGGAATTTCTGGTAAGTGCTTATTTTCTTGAACAAACTTTTTTACTTCTGAAAGCGGTTTTAAGTCGTAATCCTCTTCAAAAACCCAATCAGCAGCATCTGTCAAACTTACTTTTACTTCTTTAGCCCAAATAGTTCCGTTTACTGATAATTTGTTTTGTGGATTTCTAACTCCAATTCCCACGTTACCGCTACTCGATAATATCATCACATCTCTATATTTGTTTCCTAAGGATTCGTCATGTACTCTAAACCAGTATCCACCTCCGTAGAATTTATCATCTCTGTTGTCTGCAATAATAGCATCGTGAGCCTCTCTCCCTATTCTTACAAAACTATAATCTGTACCTGTGTCAACCTTAATACCAGCCCCGTCAACACGTAACCTCTCTACGTTATTTGTAAAAACACCTAGTTTTCCGTCTCCCATTTGTTTAAGACCCGTATCACTATCTCCAATTGCCAAAGCTGGACCGTTAGAAAGATTACCCGACAGTTTACTTGTGCTACCAAGGACCACACCAGAAGGTATATTAACTCCTCCTTCAAAATCTCCATCATAGTTTATAAACAATCTATCGTCTGAAAAATGTACCAGCGCTCTGTTCGACAGTTTAGTGCCTTGATCTCTTCCGTCAAGTTTACCCAAAATAAAATCTGACGCTCCGTTAGAAATTATACCTTTAACATCTAATTTAAAGTTGGGATTACTAGTTCCTATTCCTACTCTACCATTACCATCAATTTTCATAGCCTCGTTTTTATTTCCAACACCAAAAACTAAAGAATTATAATCATCCGCAGCATCTCCAGTATTACTACCCTGAGTAGATCTTATGTAAGCCCTCAAGTGTTTTCGACTTCCATCATCATATAAGAACTGAATTTTATTTGTTCTTTCTAGTGATATATCCCCATCTACTTCTAGCTTAGAAAAAGGTTCAGTAGTCCCAATCCCTATATTACCACTACCCTTAACAGCCAACCTAACTTTGTCTCCTTGACCAGTTATCATTAGTATATCTCTAGTAGCAGATGTTCTTGGTTGTAAGACCAAATGCCCCAAATCTCCGTTAGTAAAAGGATAATTACCTGTCGCGGTATTTTTAGTACTCCAAATAACAGGATTGTGATTATTCATAATAAACTCTGAATGACCAAAGCGGTATAGTTCTAAAACTCCTTTTCCATTTATCTCGCTATCGATAACCTCTTGAGAAAAAACTGTTAAAGGCATTAAGCATAAAAAAATTGCTATTTTTCGTAGTTTGTTCTTCATGTTTTTTTTTAATCAAAAATAATAATTGTTTGTTAGAAAGTCACTTCCACAGTAAGATTCAACAATTTGAATATTATTGTCAACTCCCAAATAAAATACAAAACACCCCTGCCAACACCCCAATTAAGGGAATCAGTTTCATCCGTTTATTTTGTTCTTTAAAAACCAAACCACCAATCACTACAGTAAATAATATTTGGCTTCGTTTAACAGCAGACATAATCATAATTAACGCTTCTGGATCTTGTAATCCTTTGAAATAAAAATAATCAGCCAACAACATCAATAGACCTATTGCTAGAATAGACCAATGAAATTTAAAAACACCCATTTTTTCTTTGTTGGGTTTGTAAACAAATACCACCAACAATAACATAAAAAGGGTAACGTAAAAGAAAAACCACCACTGTACAGTTAAAACCTCATAACTTTTGTACTGTAACAAAAACTTATCATACAAACCACTACTCGATCCAAATACCGTAGCACCTACAATAGCCCATATCCACTTATTGTTTTTAAAAACAATTCCTTCTTTTTTACCTATTTGCGAATAAAATATCATAGAAATTATAATTAGAAAGAAACCTATCCATTGTAATAGAACTGGACTTTCATGATAAATAAATACTGCCCCTAAAAAAGTAAAGAAGGGCCCAGAAGCCCGTATGGGAGTCACAATAGTAATCGGTAAATATTTGAGTGCATAAAAAGCCAAAATCCAAGAACATGTCATCAGAACTGACTTAATTCCTATCAAAAAATGATCTTCCAGAGAAATATTAGGAATGTATAGTCCTAGTGTTTTCATCTTGTTCATATAAAAAATAGACCCTAAAAAAACGGGAAGCAACAATAACAGACTAACTCCGTTTGTTGCCAGTAAAACAGGAAATACAGCATTGTTCTTTACGCTTCTTTTTCTACACAAAGCATTAAAACTTAAAAATAAAGCCGACAGCAACCCTAAATAAATCCACATAATTTTAGTTTCTTAAAGCCGCAAAAATACAACAAGATTAGAACTTACGCTACGCTACAATGTGTAACCTTTTTTAAACAAGTATAGTAAAGGAAAAAGAAGAAGAATAAATATAGGCTGAATAATAAACCTTCGGATGTAAAATAAAATTAGGTTGCCTACATTCACTTCAAAAACAATAAAACTAAAAAACAGCAACATCAATAGCACGAATGCCAAGGTGTAGAACAGCACTATTGTATTAAGAAAGGAATTTTTAGGAAATACAATTTTTAGAATTAATAATGAAATCATTGCATTTATTCCATACCTAAGAGTGTATGAAAAAACTAATTTGAAAATGTTGATTTCGGGTAAAGGTTCTGTTAGATGATTTCCTTTAAAATATTTTAAAAGTGGATCGTAAAATAGGTCGTACTCAAAAGCTCTTACCAGAACTAAGCCCAATAGCAAACCGATTATTATTATAACTTTTAAAGCCTTAGGCATCTCTCTTTTTTAAATTAGAAAAATAGTTCACCCAAATAATCCACAGTAAAAATACATATCCATAAATAATGGCAGGAAAAACAATATTGTGTAATACATCCGTATAACTCCCAAAATGAAAAACTCCGTAAGTAAGGATGGATATTCTTAAAATATTTACGTAATAAATAGTTGCGATTCCAAAAAGTGAAAATAGCACGGTTCGTTTTAAAGTCCCTTTGAATGCCATAACAAAAGCTACAAAGAGAATAATGATACTCACAGAATTACACCCCTCAATAACACCCACTACGTAATAACCATCAACAATCATTTTTACGCACAATTCCGTAGAATCATTTTCGGTTACTGCATTTTGATTAAAAGCGTTTAACAAATTTCTAGATTGGTTGGCTACGTTTCTTGTTAAGGGGTCACAAACAAAAGTTTGCCCCTTTACTTGTGTTAAAGACAGAAACAAAGAATACAAGGCAAAAAGAACAAAGTAGGTTCCAAAAAACCGAAGTAAGAACCACCAAATTTTTTTATTTTTCATCTGTCAATTTTATTTGAAGTATGACTGTAACAACGGTGTTGAAAGTTTATCGTTCACTATAATTACAACACAACTTAAATTCAAAAATAGTTTTAAAATATTAAGTTCTATACAATTTATAAAACTTTAACAATAAACACACTCAATAGTTTATGCTTTGGAGTACTTTTAGTAATTTTGCTTTTTTAATCGAAATTCATAAAAATGAGCACTACGAAACAAGCTAAATCAGCTTTAATTTCAGTATTTCACAAAGATGGTTTAGAGCCAATTGTTAGAAAATTTGACGAGTTAGGGATTACTATTTACACAACTGGGGGAACTGAAAAGTTTATTAGAGACTTAGGTATTAACTGCGTTGCTGTTGAAGATATTACCTCTTACCCGTCAATTTTGGGAGGACGTGTTAAAACCTTGCATCCAAAGGTATTTGGAGGTATTTTAAGCCGTAGAGATAATGAAAGTGACAAAGCACAATTAGCTGAGTTTGAAATTCCTGAAATGGATATTGTTATTGTGGATTTATATCCTTTTGAAAAAACGGTGGCTAGTGGAGCTCCTGAACAAGATATTATTGAAAAAATTGACATCGGTGGTATTTCTTTAATTAGAGCTGCCGCTAAAAACTTTAAAGACGTTATCTGCGTTTCTTCTATGGAACAATATGATGAGTTTTTAAATATCATTTCTACTGACAACGGTGCTACTTCTATTCAAGACAGAAAGCGTTTTTCTGCAAAAGCATTTGCTGTATCTAGTCACTACGATGCTGCTATTTATAACTACATGAATGAAGAGGAAACTAACTTCCGTCAATCTTTTGACAAAGCAACTCCTTTACGTTACGGAGAAAATCCACATCAGAAAGGTGCTTTTTATGGAGATTTAGAGGCTATGTTTGATAAATTACACGGTAAAGAATTATCTTTCAACAACTTATTAGATGTTGATGCTGCGGTAAACTTAATTAACGAATTTAAAGGAGAAGCTCCTACATTCGCTATCTTAAAACACAACAATGCTTGTGGTTTTGCACAAAGAGACAATTTAAGAGATGCTTATGTTGATGCTTTGGCAGGAGACCCTACTTCAGCTTTTGGAGGAGTTTTAATCGCCAATAAAACGATTGATATAGCTACTGCTGAAGAAATTCACAAATTATTCTGTGAGGTAGTAATCGCTCCTGCTTATGATGCAGATGCTTTAGAAGTATTAAAAGGAAAGAAAAACAGAGTAATTCTAATCTTAAAAGATATTGAATTGCCAAAAGTATCCTATCGTACAGCATTAAACGGAGTATTGTTCCAAGATGCGAACTTAGTTACCGATAAAAAAGAAGATTTGAAAAACGTTACAGAAAAAGTAGTAACAGATGCTCAAATCGATGATTTATTGTTTGCTTCTAAAATTTGTAAGCACACGAAATCTAACACAATTATCTTGGTAAAAGACAAAACATTATGTGCGGGAGGTACGGGTCAAACTTCTAGAGTAGATGCTTTAGAGCAAGCGATAGCAAAAGCAAATCATTTTAAATTTGATTTAAAAGGTGCGGTAATGGCTAGTGATGCTTTTTTCCCTTTTCCAGACTGTGTGGAAATTGCTCACAACGCTGGAATAGAAGCTGTCATTCAACCAGGTGGATCTATTAAAGATCAGTTATCTATTGATTATTGTAACGAAAACGGAATTGGAATGGTGTTTACAGGAACTCGCCATTTTAAACATTAATTTTAGTACATTTATAAAGAATACATACAGACACTAAAACAATTCATTAGCACATGGGATTTTTTGACTTTTGGACCGAAGATATTGCCATTGATTTAGGTACAGCCAACACACTTATCATTCACGAAGGTAAAGTGGTGATTGACTCTCCTTCCATTGTGGCAAGAGATAGGACAACTGGAAAAATTATTGCTACAGGTAAAGATGCTAGTTTGATGCAAGGAAAAACGCATGAAAACATCAAAACGATTAGACCGTTGAAGGATGGTGTGATTGCAGATTTCCAAGCTTCTGAAGAAATGATCAAAGAGTTTGTTAAAAGTATTCCTTCCATTAAAAAGAAAGTTTTTGCTCCTTCACTAAGAATGGTCATTTGTATTCCTTCTGGAATTACAGAAGTAGAAAAAAGAGCTGTAAGAGACTCCGCCATTCACATGAATGCAAAAGAAATATACCTTATCTACGAACCAATGGCAGCTGCCATTGGTGTAGGTATTGATATTATGGAGCCAAGAGGTAATATGATTATTGATATAGGGGGTGGTACTACAGAAATTGCTGTAATTGCATTGGCTGGTATTGTATGTGACAAATCTGTTAAAGTTGCGGGTGATTTATTTACCAATGACATCATGTACTACATGAGAACACAACACAACTTGCATGTTGGGGAAACCACTGCCGAGAAAATTAAAATTCAAATAGGAGCTGCTACAGAAGATTTAGAAACTCCTCCTGAAGATATGTTAGTACAAGGGCGAGATTTATTAAGTGGTAAACCTAAACAAGTTCAAGTTTCTTACAGAGAGATTGCCAAAGCCTTAGATAAATCAATTTTAAGGATTGAGGATGCTGTCATGGAAGCCTTATCTTCTACTCCTCCAGAACTAGCAGCTGATATTTACAATACGGGAATCTACCTCGCAGGTGGAGGGTCTATGTTAAGAGGTTTAGACAAACGTTTATCCAGAAAAACAGATTTGCCTGTTTATATTGCTGAAGATCCGTTGAGAGCTGTAGTTAGAGGTACGGGAATTGCCTTAAAAGAGTTAGAAAAATACAAATCCGTACTATTAAGCTAGGCACATGCAATTCATCTTTTATTTAATTCAAAAACACAGAAATTTTCTCTTGTTTTTTGTATTAGAATTGATTGCTTTGTTTCTTACCATACAATATCACTCATACAGAAAAAGCAAATTTATCAATTCTGCCAACAACCTATCTGGTGGAGTGTATAACAGCGTAACTTCTTTCAGAAGTTATCTTTACCTCAAAGAAGAAAACACCTTACTTGCTCAAGAAAACGGCAAACTCAAAAATTATATTCTAAAAAACACTCCTACCCATCTCGAATTTAAGGATAGTGTTGATTTAGGATTTAATCAAAAGTTCCAATACGCTCCTGCCAAAATCATCAATAATGATTTTCATAAAAGGAACAATTACCTAACATTAAATATTGGTGAAAAGGACAATATTCGTCAAGACATGGCTATTGTAAATAGTTTGGGAATTATAGGAATTACAACCAACACATCTAACAACTACGCTAGTGCTATTTCTGTTCTTAACACTAATTTTAAAGCCAACGCTCGTTTAAAAAACAACGAATACTTTGGAACCATTACTTGGGATGGTAGAACGCATAATACCGTACAGCTGGAAGACATTCCTAGGCAGGCTCAATTAAGCGTAGGAGACACCATTATTACAGGAGGTAGATCTGCTATTTTCCCGGAGGGTATACTTATTGGAAAAGTAGTCAATATTAATTTTGAACACAACCGCTACCAGCAAATCAACGTTAAACTATTTAACGATGTGCGAAATGTATCCAATGTATACATCATTAAAAACTTACACAAGAACGAGATTGAACAACTAGAAAAATCAACATATGACTAAGGATAACATCAAAATTGCACTTCATTTTTTGTTGTTAATTCCTTTTCAAGTTTTAATAGCAAACCACTTAAGATTTTTTGGATACATCAACCCTCAAATCGCTATCTTATTTATTCTCTGGTACCCCTTAAAGAAGGATATTACTGGTCTAATTTTGAATGCTTTTTTCTTTGGATTGTTAATTGATATTTTCTGCAACTCCGGTGGTATCAATACTGCTGCTTGTTTGGCTATTGCTTACTTTAAATTACCTTTATTAAAGTTTATTTTTAAGGATAAGGAGCTTGATTTAAAAACTTTTAAATACAGTAACTACAATACCGCTGCTAAAATAATTTTTGTATTTGTTCTCGCGTTTATTCATCAAGTGATACTATACGTTTTAGAGTATTTTAACACTGCTTTTTTAGGAGAAGCCATCTATAAGTCTTTTACAAATAGTTTATTTACTACCTTTGTGGTAACTATCCTTTTAGCCATATTTACGCCAACCAACAAAAAATGAAAAAAAGAAGTCTGCTGTTTCCTATCCTTATTTTGGTTACAGGTATCATCTTTATTTCTAGACTTTTTTTTCTACAAGTTATCAAACACGATAGCAAAGAAGTATCTTTAACAAGCTCTACCATAAAAAGGATTTACACCTATCCTGAAAGAGGTTTTGTTTTTGATAGAAATGGTAAATTAATGGTGGCTAATGAGCAAACCTACGATGTAAAAGTAATTCCTAACGAGGTAAAGCCATTTGATACTGTTGAGTTTTGTAATCTTTTAAAGATTGATAAAAAATATTTGCTCTATAAATTGGCTAGAGCTAAAAAATATTCAAGATGGTTACCTTCCGTTTTTTTAAGTCAGCTCGCTAAAGAAGATTACGCTTATCTACAAGAAAAAATTCATAAGTACAAAGGGTTCAGCATACAATCAAAGGCACTAAGACACTATCCTCATCAATCTTCCGCCAATATTTTGGGCTACGTAAATGAGGTGAATGAAGAGTTGGCTAGAAAAAACCCTTACTATGAGCAGGGAGAGTTGGTAGGAACTCAAGGAATAGAAAAAGAGTACGAATCATTACTTAGAGGTACCAAAGGGGTAGAATACAAATTAAGAGACCGACTAAACAAGGTTATTGGTCCGTACAAAAATGGAATTTACGATACGATTGCCAAACCTGGTAACGATTTAACGCTTTCTATAGATTTAGAACTCCAAAAATACGGAGAACTTCTAATGACAAACAAAAGAGGGGGGATTGTGGCAATTGAACCTAGCTCAGGAGAAATACTGGCTTTGATTACAGCACCGAGCTATGATCCTAATTTAATGGTAGGTCGAAAAAAGTCTAAAAACTCGGTAATTCTATTTAATGACAGTATTAACAAACCTATGTTGGATAGAGGATTACAGGCAGCTTACGCACCTGGATCCCCCTTTAAATTAATTCAAGGATTAATAGGACTTCAAGAAGAGGTCATCACACCTTCCTCTACTTTTTATTGCCACCATGGATATAGGTACGGGAATGCCAAACACAACTTTATGGGATGCCATTGTGATATTGTGGGAAGACCCATCGATTTAAGGCTTGGAATTGCCAAATCTTGTAATAGTTACTTTGCCAACGTTTACAAGCGGTTGATAGAAAAATACCCTAAACCTCAACAAGGAGTAGATGCCTGGGCTACACATTTAAACAGTTTTGGTTTAGGGAATTATTTAGGCTACGATTTACCCACAGGTCGAAAAGGATACATTCCCAATGCAGATTATTACGACCGAGTATACCCCAGAAAAACTTGGAAATTCCCAACTATTATCTCTAATGCCATTGGGCAGGGGGAAGTAGTCACTACTCCTATTCAGCTGGCTAACATGGTAGCTGCCATTGCCAACAGAGGTTATTACTACAAACCCCATGTGCTTAAAAAAATTGATGGAAAAAGTATTGATATTGAAAAATTTACCACCAAACAACAAACCACTGTAAATCCTATACATTTTTCCCCAGTTATAGAGGGAATGCACGATGTCTACAAAAAGGGAACCGCTAAACACGTACAAGTTAAAGGAGTAGATATTTGTGGAAAAACAGGTACGGTGCAAAACTACATCAGAAAAAATGGCATTAAATATATATTGGCAGATCATTCTATATTTGTAGCTTTTGCTCCCAAAGAGAATCCTAAAATAGCCCTAGCTATTTTTGTAGAAAATGGAGGGTATGGCTCTACCATTGCTGCTCCAATTGCCAGTTTAATGATTGAGAAATACCTTTTGGGCACACAAACACTAGCCTGGTGGGAAAAAAGAATTATCAATACTTCTTTGCAAAAAGAATATCAAAAACAACTATCTATACAAAGTCTTGAGGTCGCAAAGAAATAACATATTATTACAAATTGATTGGACGTTAATACTCCTTTATCTACTCCTAGTCTGCTTTGGGTGGATGAATATTTACTCGGCTGCCAGTTCAGAAAACCACCACGAAATATTTGATTTCGCTACGCGTTACGGTAAGCAAATTATTTGGATAGTACTAGGGCTTGTTATAGGTGTATTTCTTTTGTTTATAGAAAGTTCTTTTTACGAAAAGTTTGCAGCCTATATATATCTTTTCTGCATGCTTCTCCTCGCTGGACTTTTCGTTTTTGGTAAAAACATCAATGGAGCCACCTCGTGGTATGCCATTGGAAGCTTTAGTTTACAACCTACAGAATTTGCCAAAACAGGAACCGTACTTGCCCTAGCAAGACTCTTAAACGAAAGGAAATTTAGCTTTGGACCTCTAGTAAACAAGTTAAAGACTTTTGTTATCATCGTTATTCCTGCATTTTTAATTACCCTCCAACCAGATCCTGGATCAGCATTGGTGTATATTTCTTTTATTTTGCTATTCTATCGAGAGGGCTTACATCCAAGTATTATGATTATTGGTGCAGCCGCTATAGCCTTATTTTTGGCTACACTCGTTTTTGGTTATGTTTACGTAATTGCCGTTGTTTTAACCCTCACAATGCTTACCGTTTTATATTTAGTAAAAGTCAAAAAAAAATCACTCCGTTTTGAGTGGATTAAAATTTTAGGACTCCTCATTACTATTATAAGCTACGTGTATAGCGTTTATTACGTATTCAACTATGTATTTAAACAAAGACACCGAGATCGATTTAATATTTTACTGGGATTAAGTAACGACACCAAAAACATTGGATACAATACTTACCAGTCCATCAAAACCATTTCATCTGGAGGTTTTTTTGGAAAAGGTTATTTAGATGGAGATCGAACGCAAGGAAAATTTGTACCCGAACAAGACACCGATTATATTTTTAGTACCATTGGAGAAGAATGGGGTTTTTGGGGTTCTGCATTAACCATTATTTTGTTTATGACCTTTATTTTGAGAATTGTTTATTTAGCAGAAAAACAAAAATCTAAATTCAGTCGAGTGTATGGTTACGGTGTAGCTTGTGTATTCTTTTTTCACGTACTCATCAACATCGCCATGGTCATTGGGTTATTCCCCACCATCGGTATTCCCCTACCCTTTTTTAGTTACGGAGGATCATCTTTATGGGGATTTACCATGTTGCTGTTTATTTTCATCAAGCTAGATGCCTCTAAAAAATACGAACTGTAACGTTATTCATATTTGGGTGTTCCCTTGCAGGTCGGGCTATCCGTTATATCTTTTACTTGTTTTCGATACAAATTTATTCCGTTACACTTCATAAATTCACTCAAACTGGCAGTAAAAGGATGCCACTACTATCCCTAACACGTTTAGTTGCGTGGTTGGTGGTTGATCAATAAACTAAAAAATTACTGCTAAGCCCTATCATCTTGATTTCAAAACCTATTTAACGCCAGTTCAGTACAATTAACGTGAAGTTTTAGCATAATCATTTTAAGTGATTTTCAACAGAAAATTGTATTGAGAAATCCAGATGCTCCTGCTTCTGCAAATTGGTGCTCATCAACCTAAAACTAAATTCCATACCCCTTGTCTCCTAAATCCTATATCCGTATTTTTGGCACATCATTAAATTCAAATAATTCAAGGATGACTTTAGATCAGTTAGTATCAGAAATCAAAAGAAAAAAATCTTTTTTATGTGTAGGTTTAGATGTTGATTTAAACAAAATACCTACTCATTTATTAGCTACCGAAGATCCCATTTTTGAATTTAACAAACAAATTATAGAGGCCACACATCATGCAGCTGTAGCCTATAAACCCAACACCGCTTTTTACGAAGCCTATGGTATTAAGGGATGGCAATCTTTAGATAAAACCATCAAATACATCAACGACAAGTACCCAGAAATTTTTACCATTGCAGATGCCAAACGTGGAGACATTGGAAACACCTCAACCATGTATGCCAAAGCATTTTTTGAAGATTTAGATTTTGATTCTGTAACCGTAGCTCCTTACATGGGAAGCGATTCTGTAGAACCTTTCTTAGCTTTTAAGGATAAATTCACCATCATGCTAGCATTAACCTCTAATAAAGGTGGGCTAGATTTTCAAGGCAAAGAACTAAACTCCAAAGAACCCCTTTACAAAGAGGTTTTAAGAACATCTTTGACTTGGAATAATTCAGAAAACCTAATGTTTGTGGTGGGAGCTACCAAAGCAGAATATTTTAAAGGAATTAGGGAAATTGCTCCCAATAGCTTTTTGCTTGTTCCTGGAGTGGGTGCACAAGGTGGTAGTTTAGAGGGAGTTTGTGAGCACGGTATCAACAAGGAAAATATTGGTCTACTAATCAATTCCTCTAGAGGTATTATTTATGCAAGCAATGAAAATAATTTTGCGGAGGCTGCAAAATTAGAAGCTGAGAAGCTACAGCAACAAATGGCAACTATTTTGGCTAATAACAACATTGCATAATGACTTTTATTGATGATTTAGGTAACGAATTAAATTTTGATAAAAAACCTAAAAGAATAATCTCCTTAGTTCCCTCTATTTCAGAAACGTTATATGATTTAAACGTAGAAGAACTTATTATAGGAGTTACTAAATTTTGTGTACACCCAGCCCATTTTAAGCATACAAAGGCTATTGTTGGAGGCACAAAAAAAGTAAAATTAGACCTGATAAAGGAACTAAAACCCGATTTGGTCTTTTGCAATAAAGAAGAAAATACTCCTGAAATTGTTGCAGCTTTACAAAAGTTTACTCAAGTGTATGTTACAGAAATTTCATCTATTGAAGATACACAACGTATGATCAAAAATATGGGGATGATGCTTAATAGAAGAACTGAAGCAGATTTGTTAAACAGAAAAATCAATTTGAAATTGGAAGATTTTTCTTCTTTTGTCAAAGATTTTGATAATAAAAAAGTAGCTTATTTTATTTGGCACAATCCGTGGATGGTAGCTGCTAACAACACTTACATCAACTCAATGTTGTCTCTGTGTAAATTCGATAATATTTATCAAAACCTAGAACAATATCCAGAAATAAATCCACAGAGAATAAGACACGACGGAGATCCTGAAGTTTTGTTATTTTCATCAGAACCTTTCCCTTTTAAGGACCAGCACGCTTTTGAAATAAGTGAATACACCAACAGATCTAGTGCCGTTTTTGTAGACGGAGAAATGTTTAGTTGGTTTGGTTCTAGAATTCTTAAAGCTTTTGATTATTTTAAGATTCTGAGAATTAGATTAAATGAGGGTTCTTCTTTTAAGTAAGCATTAGAACTATCTACAACTACTGAATTTTCACAAATACTATTAAGCAAACAACCCCAATAAAATAATTTTGTTGGGGTTGTTTAAGTATTATAAAATGTTTCAGTAATCAATTACTTTTTATCCTGCAAAGCAAATACCTTTTGTAACAAAGTAGAAGATCGTTCAGAAATATCTGTTCTAATTTTTTGCTCCTCAACCGCAATCATTGTATACACTCCAGCCAAAGCTTTTTGGGTAACATAATCCGTTAAATCAGGATTTACTTTAGAGATAAATGGCAATTGATTGTACTTTGTAATTAATCGAGACCAAATATCAGCAGCTCCTACCTTATCAAAAGATCTCTTAATCACCGGATTAAAAGATGCATATAGCTTATCGTTTGTGGTATTCGTTAAATAATTTGTAGCAGCTGTATTGTCTCCCATTAAAATATTACGAGCATCGTTAAAACTCATGCTCTTAATTGCGTTTACAAAAATAGGAGTAGCTGTTTTAACAGCATCAGAGGCGGTAGCGTTTAGAGCAATTAATCCTCTGTCTGCCAAATCTCCCAAACCAAACTTTCGTAAAGTTTCATCAACCTTTTGCAACTCCTCTGGTAAAGCTATTTTTACCAATTCGTTATTGTAAAAACCTTTTTCTGAGGTCAACTTACTTACTTGGTCGGATATTCCTTTGTTCAAGGCAGCTTTTAGTCCCTTAGAAATATCTAAATTGCTCAAAGGAGCACCTTTGGATATCTGGTCTATTGGCAAACTTTTAACTATGTTATTCAATTCTGCACAACTTGTTAAGACTAACGCTAGTGCCAAAACTACTATTTTCTTCATTTAATTTATTTTTTAAAAGTGTCCGTTTTTTTATCATAGCCATAAGGGCAATGCTTGCATCCGCTTTTGCAGCAATATCCTCTTTTTAAGTGATACTGCTCCGTAAAAACTCTGTAACCTTGCTCATTGGTATAATAATCCCCTTCTTCTGGTTTGATATCTAATTTATTCATCGACATCAAAAATACTAAGCTTATTTATCTATTCCAGTAAAATTTGATTAAAAAATGAATCTTTTTATAATTTCAATCGTCTTATTAGTAGAAAGTAACCTTAAATTTTAAAATCATGAAAGACACGAATTGTACTTGCAAGTGTAATGGATGCACAAACGGAAACTGTACAAATTGTACCTGCGATAGCTGTACATGTTCTCATTGTAATTGTTAAATTTATAAATGGCTACTTATAACAAACGAGTAGCCATTTTTTGAACATTTATTTATGGATACAGAAAATATTTGGAATCAATTTTCGGAAGATATAAAGCGTTTCGTCTTTAGTAAAACTAAGGATACCGTAATTACTGATGATATTTTGCAAGAAGTGTTTATTAAAATCCACACACATCAAAAAAATTTAAAGGATGGTACAAAATTAAAATCATGGATTTTTACCATCGCCAACAATACCGTATTAGACTATTTTAAAAAGCACAAAAATTTAAATCGTTCTGATTCGTTGATAACACCAGCAACCGAAAAAACAGAGAATCACAATGCTGTAGACTGCATATTGCCCCTAATTCTAAGACTTCCAAAAAAATACAAGGATGTACTATTTTTAAGTACTATTAAGCAATACAAGCATCAAAAAATAGCCGAAGAACTTAACATCAGCTTAGCTGCCACCAAGTCTAGAATATTAAGAGGTAAAGAATTGCTAAAGCAAGGCTTTGTTGATTGTTGCAACTATAGTATTGACGACAATGGTTATTTAAAAGGTGAACACAAAGACATTGATGAGTGCAAAGTTTGTAAGCCTCAACACAACTAAGTATTTTTGAAAAAACTTTTTACTTAATGGCTACAGATGTTTTGGGAAATGCTTTAAAAGCATATTATTTTGATAAAAACGTCAAAGACAAGTTGCTCACGAACTCCTCCGTTAGCGAAGAAGATGAAATGCCTTTAGATTATTTACTAAGAAATTTTAACCAAATGCCTCCTTTGGAACAAAAGGCTTTACAACTCGCTAAGGGAAAGGTGTTAGATGTGGGCTGTGGAGCGGGTAGTCACTCCTTGTACCTGCAACAAAGTAAAAACTTAAAAGTAACCGCTATTGATATTTCTGGAGGGGCCGTAGAAGTTGCAAAAGATAGAGGGCTCCATAAAGTAAACGTTGCAAATATTTACAACTTTGCAACTGACGAAAAGTTCGACACTATTTTAGTATTGATGAACGGTACTGGAATTTGTGGAAAACTTAGCAGGTTAGCAGAATTTTTAAAGCATCTATCTAGCTTTTTAACCCCCAAAGGTCAAATTTTAATAGACTCTTCCGATATTATTTATATGTTTGAAGATGAAAACGGAGATCATTGGATAGATGGTACCCAAGATTATTACGGAGAGGTACAGTTTTGGATGAACTATAAAGAGCAACAATCGGAAACTTTTGATTGGCTGTATGTAGATTACAATACTCTGCAACGATGTGCCGTTTACAATGGTTTAAACTGTGAACTCATTCAAGAAGGAGAACATTATGATTATTTAGCCAAAATTACCAAAGCTTAACTTATGAAAAAGACAATAACATTCCTCTTATTCTTTTGTTTTATGCTGAGTAATACCTATGCTCAAAAAAGTTATAAAGAGCTAATTACCCTACATAGAACCGAGTTAAACAACCATTTTAAAGACAAAACAAAAAGTCCTCTACCCAAAACCAAACGTAAAAAGTTTAATTCGCTACCTTTTTTTCCTATCAACTCTAAATACAAGGTAAAAGCTAAACTAACCTATACCTTTAACAGTCCTGTTTTTTATATGGAAACTACGGGAACACAAAAAGACCCATACCAGCAATACGCTTTAGCAACCTTTATGCTTGATGGTAAAGAGTACACACTCAGTATTTACCAAAACATTGCGTTAAAAAACAAAAGAGGATATCAAAACTATTTATTTATCCCATTTACAGATATCACCAACGGAACTACCACTTATAGTGGAGGTAGATACATAGATACTACTATTCCTGAGAACCCTACAGGTTATATCACCTTAGACTTTAACAAAGCTTACAATCCTTATTGTGCTTACAACAAAAATTTTGTCTGCCCAATTCCTCCAAAAAATAATCATATAGCTACTAAAATTTTGGCGGGAGTAAAATATTAAACAGCGTTTAGAAATACCGAATATCCTTGGAAAAGATGTGTGGTACTTATTAATTACACTATTAGCTATTTATTTCACTAAGTAGAAGTGACAATAGTATGGTATAAGCTCTTTTTAGAACCATCAATCTTATAATACTTCGAGTTACTTACTTATGTTTGTAATTATCTTCAAAATCAAACACAATGAAAAAACAACTCTTAATTATCACGCTTATCGCTGCTTTTAGTAATAGCCTATTTGCTCAAAGTACTTTTACACTAACTAGTAAAACAATTGGTGGAGAAACTACAAAATCTGAAGAATTTAATGGTTTTGGATGTACTGGTAAAAACGAATCTCCCCAATTATCGTGGAAAAATGCTCCTAATGGAACAAAAAGCTTTGCTATTACGATGTACGATCCGGATGCTCCTACAGGTAGTGGGTGGTGGCATTGGTTGGTCTTTGATATTCCTGCCAATGTGAATGAATTGGTTGCCAATGCTGGAAACATCAACTTAAACTTAGCTCCTAAACAAGCTATTCAAAGTGTTACGGATTATGGTACCAATGGTTATGGTGGACCTTGCCCTCCTAAAGGACACGGATTACACCAATATATGATTACCGTGTATGCCTTAAAAACAGATAAGTTAGGATTGGATAAAAACGTCAATGCCGCAGTTGTGGGCTATTATTTAAATAATAACACCATTGCCAAGGCTAGCATTGTTAGTTATTATAAAAGAGACTAGTCAAAATTTGAAAAAACCGAAAGAAGTCACATACTTCTTTCGGTTTTTTCATTTCTCCTATTATCTCAAGTTAGCTTAGCTTGCATTATGTGTTGCTCCTAATGTTTAGGAGAAAGCACTTGTTTTAGAGATTAAGTGCTTTAATTCACATCTTTTTATAATGGCGAATCTTTCAGCAGTCTATGATTAATCGATATTAGCTAGGGATTTAAATCATTCGAACCTCTATATTTTTGAACAAACTATTTAGAATAAATCACAATCTTAGAAGATTTTAAAGATTTGGATTTGGCAGTGACTTCTATCTTTCCTTTCTTTTCTGTCGATTTTATGATCAACACACATTTACCGTTAAAAGCTTTTATTTGCGGTTTTTGAAAAGACTCATTACTTATTTGATTTCCGTTGTCAACAGCAACCAAAACACCTTCTCCTTTTACTGAAAATTTTATCAAATTATCTGCGTTAGGACATAAGTTTCCTTTAGTATCTTTGATCTCGATAGCGATGTATACCAAATCATTACCATCAGCCGTTAGGATTTTGTTATCTGCTGTTAACGTCGTTTTAGATGGTTTTCCCGCTGTAAAAATTTGTTCCTCTTTAACAACTTCTCCATTCTTATAACCAACTACTTTTATGTTACCAGCCCTGTATGGAACTTCCCAAGATAGTCTATATTTAGATTTAAAAGTTTTTGATTCATCATTTAAAAAATCAACAGGAATTTCCGTAACATCCTTTCCCTTCACCTTACTACCCATAGAAACTCCATTCACAAACAATTCTGCTTCATCGCAGTTGGTGTAACAATAAACAGGTATCTTTTTTCCTTCGTTACCTTTCCAATTCCAATGAGGCAGTAAGTGTATCATAGGAGCTTCAGTCCATTGGCTTTGGTACAAGTAAAAACGATCTTTAGGAAATCCACATAAATCTACAGCTCCAAAGTAAGAAGCACGGGAAGGCCAATTTTTATTCCAATTGTTATCGTTAGCATTGTCTTCAGTTGTGATTGTAGTTTGTGGTTTTAAATAATCAAAACCTGTATAAACAAACGCTCCTAGAAGGTCTGTGTTTTTTTCTTGAAAATAGAATTCCACATCTGGTGGATAAGTCCCTATAGGACCTGCAACATCATAACTTGTAACGTGTTGGGATTTATGAGTATTGTAATTTTTTATGGGTAAGTGATACACTCCTCTACTGCTTGCGTATCCCGAAGTTTTTGAACCGTATAAAGGCAATTGTGAGAACATCTTTCGAATAGCCTGATATTCTGATGGCTTGTAATTTATTCCCGGAATTTGTACCTGCTGTGCAAAGTTAAAAGCATAAGTGCTTTTGTAATTGTCTAGCCCCATAGTCGTTGGACGTGATGGGTCCATCTCAACACAAAGATCGTGTAGTCTTTTCGCTATTTTATATCCGTTTTTTCTACTACTCTGTTCTAGTATTCCATCTCCCAAACTCCACATTACTATAGATGGATGATTTCTATCTCTAGTAATAATATCTTTTAAATCGCGCTCAGACCAGTCCTCAAAATATCTATCATAACCATTGGTAGTATTGCTTTTCTGCCATACATCAAAAAATTCGTCTATTACCATCAACCCAATTTCATCGCACAACTCTAAAAACTCTCTAGAAGGTGGATTATGGCTTACTTTAACCGCATTTGCTCCCATCTCTTTCATCAATCTAAGTTTTCTTTCATCTGCTTTTCGATATACAGCAGTCCCTAAACTTCCGTTATCGTGACGTAAGCAAACCCCTTTAAATCTAATATTTTGATTATTGATGTAAAAACCGTCGTTGGTATAAGTCAAAGTTCTTAGTCCGATTCTAGTCAGAAAAGTATCTATCTTCACCCCACCTTCGTGTAACGTTGTAATTACGTTGTATATATTAGGAGTATCAATGTCCCACTTTTGTGGTTTGTTAATTTTGGTGTAAGTAGCAGAAACTCCTCTTGAATTTGCTGGAACGGTTACGATTTCTCTTTCTATCGCTACGCTTTGTCCTGTTGGAGAAATGTATTCGTGCCTAACTTCTATATTTACTTTGCTGCCTTTTTTGTTGATGATTGTCGTTTCGTTCTGAACAATAGCAAAATCTTGGTTGATTGTTGAAGTCTTAAAATAGGTTCCCCAAATATCAATGTAAATAGGCTCATCTACTCTTAACCATACAGACCTGTACAAACCTGCTCCCGAGTACCCACGAAAAGATAATTCGTCAGGATTTAATCTCACGGCTATGATGTTTTCTGTATCATCATATTTTAAATATTGTGAGATATCAAGCTCAAAACCAATATACCCATTAGGCCTACTTCCCACGAGTTGTCCATTAATCCACACCTGAGCATTGCACATAGCACCCTCAAATTCTATTCTTACTACTTTACCTTGATTTTCTGGCTTTACTTTAATTTTTTTTCGATACCAACCTATCCCTTTATAAGAAAAGTTTCCATTGGCTCCATTTTTTTTAACATCAAAAGAATTTTCTATCACCCAATCATGTGGTAAGTTCAGCGTTCGCCATCCGGAATCATCAAATAGGGGCTGTTCTGCTCCTTTAACATTCTTATTCAAAAACTTCCACGATTTGTTAAAATTGACATCCTGAGCTTTAACAGAGCTAAAGACCAAGCATATCAAAACACATATCAAATAGAAATTTTTCATTTTAGTAATCTTATTTTTCTTTAAAGTATTTTTAAAAATTCAATTGCAATTAAAAAACCTGCTTCTTTATTTTTTCCCAAACAATCATCAATAAAACACTTGATATAAGTACTACGAATGACGATATAATTGCATTTGTTCTTGCTCCATAAATCCAATATCCTGTAGCAAACAGCGCTCCATAAATTACCACACACCCTAACAGCATAGCTAGAATTCCACTAGGCAAATTCCAACTTCCTTTTGAATCGTCTATGGAAATGCCCTTTGCAATTGCACTGTCCACAATTTTTTTCCAGCCAGGACCTCCAGGTTGCGTTTTTTTATAAAATTGATAAAGCACCTTATCAGATTCAGGTTGCGTAAGGTAAGTTACCAATAACCAGACCATAGTCGTAACCCCTACAATAATTGGATATTTAGACCAACTAGGTAGCAAAGCATTTGCATCGTTAAACAATAGATTATTTAAGGATGTAAAGTTTAACAGAATTGAAATAATACCCGAAGATAACATGGCTGATATTTCACTCCAAGCATTTACTCGCCACCAAAACCATCTTAAAATAAATAATAGACCTGTACCTGCTCCAAACATTAAAATAATATCAAAAAGTTGTAACGCACTCGTTAATAAAAGAGCTAATAACGCACTAAAAACCATAAGGACTACTGTTGTAATTTTACCTACTCTTACCAATTCTTTTTCCGTAGCATTGCTGTTTATTTGTTGCTTATACAAGTCATTTACAACATAGGAGGCACCCCAATTTAAATGGGTAGAGATGGTACTCATATAAGCAGCTATTAAAGATGCCAATACTAAACCTAATAGACCACTCGGTAACCTAGTTAACATGGCAGAATATGCTAAATCGTGACCTAACTTATCTGCTGATACGTTTGGGAAAGCCTCTTTGATACTCACTAAATCCGGATAGATAACTAGAGAAGCTAAGGCAACAATAATCCACGGCCAAGGCCTTAACGCATAGTGCATAATATTAAAAAAGAAAGTAGCTCCTATGGCATGATTTTCGTTTTTTGCGGCTAGCATCCTTTGCGCAATGTAACCTCCTCCTCCAGGTTCTGCTCCAGGATACCAAGAACTCCACCATTGTACTGCTAAAGGAATAATTAACAGAGTAATTAATGATTCTTTATCTGAAAAATCTGGAAATAAAGAAAGTTTATTAACTACATTTTTATGTATCAGTAAGTTCTGCAAACCTCCAACCTCTGGCAAATTCACTAAATAATAAGCAGCACCAACAGCACCCGACATGGCAACAAAAAACAATAAAAAATCAGTGTAAACCACTCCTCTGAATCCTCCAATAGCACTGAACACAACTGTAATTAAACCTGCACTCAAAACAGTTTGCCAAGGATCTAATCCTAACATAACTTGACCTATTTTAATTGCAGCTAAAGTAACTCCCGCCATGGCCATGATATTAAAAACAACTCCCAAGTAGATAGATCTAAATCCTCTTAGGAATTTAGCTGGTTTTCCTCCGTATCTCAATTCATAAAACTCTATATCTGTATCTACATCAGACTTTCTCCATAACTTTGCATAGACAAAAACAGTAAGGAGACCTGTTAATAAAAAAGCCCACCAAACCCAGTTACCAGCTACTCCGTTATTTCTTACAATATCTGTTACCAAATTTGGGGTATCAGTAGAAAAAGTTGTGGCAACCATAGATAAACCCAATAACCACCAAGGCATATTTTTTCCCGATAAAAAAAATTCAGTCGTGTTCTTCCCTGATTTTTTTGAAACCGAAAAACCTATTAACAAAGTGATAACAAAAAATAATGCGATTAATACATAATCAAAAGTGCTGAGAGAAATCATTTAACGGAATGTTTATTAAAATAAGACTTAAATTTAACAAAATAGCTTCGTTTAAACACTATCTCATTGATTATATAGCCCGTGTTTTAATATCGAATACTTACCCATCAATAAAAAGCCCAATAGTAATTTAACACTATTAGGCTCTATGGTATTGTATAATAAATTTAGTTTTTACAGAGCGATTGAGAAAGTCTGTTTTATGTCTTTGGAATTTCCACCTACCATAATATTGTACGTTCCAGGTTCTACCACCCATTTTCTTGATTTTTCATCAAAATAAGCAAAAGCTTGGTCATCTAGTATGAAAGAAACTTCTTCAAATTCTCCTGGTGCTAAATTTACTTTTTTGAATGCTTTTAGCTCCTTTTTAGGTCTTTCAACACTACTTTTAACATCGCTCACGTATAATTGAACAACCTCTTTACCTTCCACACTACCTGTGTTTTTTACCGTAACCCTAACTGTTACTTTATTATTTTTGGGAGAAGGTCTCACACAAACAAGATTGGAGTAATCAAACGTTGTGTAGCTCAAACCATATCCAAAAGGGTAAGCAGGTTCTAAATTGTTTTTTTCAAAGTGTCTATATCCTACAAAAACACCATCATCGTAATTTATTTCTTTAGCCGAGGTGTGTGTTGCTTTGTGGTACTGATCCACGGATTTGGGAATGGTAACTGTTAATTTACCTGATGGATTTACTTTTCCGTAAATTACGTTTGCCAAAGCATAACCTCCCTCTTGACCTGGAAAACCTGCATGAATAATAGCTTTTACTTTGCTTCTCCACTTTTCACTTACTACTCCAGAAGAATAGACCACTACAATTACGTTCTTATTAACCTTAGAAACCTCATCTATCAATTTTTCTTGGGCTAAAGACAAAGCTAAACTTTCTGTTCTATTTAGCTTTTCGTCTCTGTCTATTTTTTCTGATTCGATTAAACCAGAAGTTCCGACAGGCATAATAACGACTCTAGATTTTTTCGCTAGATTAATTGCTCTTGTTAAGTACTCGTCATTTCCGTAATCCCATAATAATTTACATTGATTTAATGATGTTGTCTTTTTAAATTCAACTCTTATATCATAAACTCCTTCTTCTAGGTAAGTAGTCCCTATGGCGAATTTGTCCCAGCCTAAATCTCTTTTTCTTTTATTGATGACCAATTTTTTATTGATGTATACTCTAGCTATTCCTTGAGCCTGAATTTCAAAAGTGTATAATCTAGATTTTGGTGCTTTAATCTTTCCTGTCCATCTCACAGAAAAAGGTTGATCTCTATTTTGTAAAATGGCTGGAGCCTCTCCCCAGTCAAAAGATACATTGCTATCTAATTGTTTAATGGGCTCTCCATCAAAATCGTCATTATCGTAATACTCAGCATTTAAGCCTGTTTTTCCTTTTTTAGAAACTAAGAACTGATTTCTAATTTCCGTGCAGCCGTGATCTCCGTAACAACCAGGTTCAAAAGCTATTTTTGCTCCTTTGTTTAAAGCTTTCAATCCTGCTACTGGAGTAATCATTTTATTTAGAGGAGGTGCTACACTTGAAATACCACCACCTTGTAACATTTGATAAGTTCTTTTACCCTCTCTAAAATGAGGTCCATATTTTCCGTTGGGACCTATAACAGCAATATTCTTTATCTTTTTATTATCTAGTGGCAAAAGTTTGCCTTCGTTTTTTAACAGAATAAGAGATTCTTCGGCTAACTTTCTGGCAATGGTTGCATTTTCTTTAGTCGCCAATAACTTAGGATTTTCGAACTGATAATTATCTACAACTCCCGAAACAAAAGTTACTACTAATAGCCTTCTCACCATTTCATCTATATTGGATTCCGTAATTTGATTCGCTTCAATAGCCTTTAAAATTTTTTCTTTGGTGAATTGATTGGCTGATGGCATTTCCAAATCAACACCTGCTTGAATCATTTCTGAAGCTGAATCTCCTGATCCATTCCAATTGGTCATTACGATTCCTTGGAATCCCCATTCGTCTTTTAAAATTTCACTCAACAAATGCTGATTTTCAGTTACTGGCTTTCCATTGATTTTATTGTACGATGTCATTAATGCCAAAGCTCCACCCTTTTGTACTGCTGCTTTAAACCCTGGCAGATAAATCTCTCTCAGAGCTCTTTCGCTTATTTTAACATTCAAAAAATCTCTTTCTCTTTCTTGATTGTTACAAACAAAATGTTTGAGTACCGCAAGGTTTCTTTGCGATTGTATCCCCCTAACATATGCCGATGCTATTTCTCCATTTAAAAAAGGATCTTCTGTAAAGTATTCAAAACTGCGACCTCCTCTTAAATCTTTAATGATATTCATGGCAGGTCCTAAGTTGGATTGTCCTCCCGCTGCATTCAACTCTTTACTTAAAGAATTCATAGAACGCTCAATTAAATTCTGATTCCATGTACTCGCCATGTTAAGCGAAACTGGGTAATAAGTTCCATTTTTTCGCAAGTAATCCGTGGCATTTACTCCGTAGGGACCTTGGAATACTTTAAAAGGCGATATATCTAAGCTTGGTGTTCCTTTGGTACCATCGTATTGACCAAGTTGACCTCCGGTTTTACCAACACCACTTAAAAAATCAATTTTTTCATCCAGTGTCATTCTATGTAGCAAATCCGTCACTCTGGTTTCTCCCTCTAGTTGTATTTTTTTGTACAACATAACTTGGGAAAAAGAGGATAAGCTAATAAAAACGAGAACAAATGTGAACGTATTTTTTAACTTCATAATTTTAAAATTGTATAATTATTTAGGGGTTTACAAATTTATTTTTTCTGTATAAAACTCACACATAATATAGCTCCTATTTTGCTACTCTTTATCAAAATAATAACTAAAATGAATAAATATAAATTAAACTAAAGCATCCTTAAAATAAGACTTTTTATTAGAAACTACTATATCTTTCAAACTATTTTTTCCTTGACAGAAAAGTCTCAAAAGATTCATTGATGTAGATCTAATAATTAGCAATGTAGTTGTACTCTTTTATTTAATATTCTACAAATTTTTCTACCATTCGTGTTTTATTTTATGATGCAATTTGGCTGTACCTATGTTGTACCCAAGCTAAAATACAGAAGAAAAAAGAAAGTAAAAAAGTGAAGTTTTTTGCAACAAAAAAGCCTCAACTACAATGAGTTAAGGCTTTATGTGATCGCGACAGGATTCGAACCTGTGACCGTCTGCTTAGAAGGCAGATGCTCTATCCAGCTGAGCTACGCGACCGTTTTGTGTCGGGGTGGCAGGATTCGAACCTGCGACCTCCTCGTCCCAAACGAGGCGCGATGACCGGGCTACGCTACACCCCGAAAAAGTCATCAATTTAATCTGCGGAGAGACAGGGACTCGAACCCTGGCGACGGTTACCCGTCGACAGATTAGCAATCTGCTCCATTACCACTCTGGCACCTCTCCCAAAATGTTTTACCATTTCGTTTAGCGGTTGCAAATATAGAAGATTCCTTTAATTACACCAACATTTTTATTTATTTTTTTTACTCTGGATACTCGATTCTAACGTGGTATATATTTTTAAGTTTTTTCTTAATTACCTTCTTTACACTCTCTATTTCTTTCAATGTAATGTTGGCATTTAAAAACTGTCCTTCGGATTTTTGTTTCTCCACAATGCGCTCTATTAAATCATCAATAGCACTAGCGGTTGGCTCAGGTAAACTCTTTGAAGCTGCCTCTGCAGCATCACACATCATTAATATACATGTTTCTTTGGAAAAAGGAATAGGTCCTGGATACCTAAAGTCATCTTGGTTAACTTCATCTGAATTTTCATCTAATTCCTTCTTGTAAAAATAATATACCAGACTAGTTCCATGGTGTGTTCTTATAAAATCAATAATTCTATCCGGAAGCCTATACTTTTTTGCCAACTCAATTCCTTCTAAAGTATGACCTATAATAATACTTGCGCTATCTCTTGGTGTTAGTTCGTTATGCGGGTTAACTCCTGTAGATTGATTTTCTGTAAAGTAAAAAGGATTTAATATTTTTCCAATATCATGATACAAAGCTCCTGTTCTTACCAACATTACATTTGCATTGATTTCGTTTGCTGCTGCCTCGGCCAAATTGGCCACTTGCATAGAATGCTGAAACGTTCCTGGGGCTTTTTCATTCAATTCTCTTAGCAGTAAGCTATTGGTGTTTGATAACTCTAATAATGTAATGTCAGACACCAAACCAAATAACTTTTCGTACAACCAAATCAGAAAAACTGATAAGAACGATAACACTCCATTTAACGCAAAAAGAATAAAATAATTACTCTTAATTTGGCTAATACCTCCTTCGTGAATAATGTAAAAAGCTAAGTACGTTAGCATATACACAAACGTTATTTTAATAACAGATATAAATAGATTTCCTCTTTTATGAATGTCTGAAACAGTTAAAATGGTAACAAAACCTGCAATGGTCTGCAAGTAGATATATTCAAAACTATTGGGAACAACAAATCCCAACATTAGCACCATTAATAAGTAAGAAAACATAGCTACTCTAGCATCAAAAAAAGCTTTGATTACGATGGGTAGTATACAAATGGGCACTACATATAAATAGTCTACTTGTTGCTTTATCATTAAGGTTTCTAAAAAAACCATCAGTAGCACATTTAAAAAAATGAATGTTACATGTGTATTATTCTCGTAAATTTCTTTTCTATCCAAATACAAAAAGAGCATCAGCATTCCCATGGCCAGTGATACCAAAATAATGTAACCCGTAAGTATCCAAACGTAGTTCTTTTTAGTCCACAGCTGGGATTCATATTCTTGCTTTAAAGAATTTAACACTTCCATTTTTTTACCTTCCACAATATCTCCTCTAGCTATTATGAGCTCTCTTGTTGATATTTTACCTTTGGTGTAAGTAAGTAGTTGTAACTCCTCATCTATATCTTTTTGAGTATATTCTTGATCGTAAAATACGTTAGGCTCTAAAACCTCTGCTAGCAAATTTGTAATGATGCTTTTGTAGTTATAATCTACCTGATCTTTTAAAACATTATTAATCAAAGGCAGTATTTCTTCTGGGGTAATTAATTTGTCGTAAACTATCTTGCTGACTTCTTGCTGTTTTCTTATAAAAATCTGCTGATTTGCATCTGATATCTCTTTTTGAGATACATCTACAAATCCTTTTTTATAGATATAACGAATCAAATCCAAAGCTGTTTTTTTGTAGATGGCAGCCTCGTTATTGGAATCTAAATCACTCTTCTCAATTTTTTCATCAAAAGCGTTGGAAAACTTTTTAATTACTTCAGTTTTAACTTTCGCATCTACTACAAAGTATAAATTAGCCTTTTTAGCAATACTCGCTTTTTCTGCTTCTATTTCTTCCTTGCTTTTTTGAATCGCAAAATCAAAAGGGGCTAGCAAATTTTCGTATTGCCAAGGTTTTCCTTTCTGAAACTCGTACTTAAACTGCCCCCCATTCGGAAAAAAATAGACAATGGAAAAAACTACCATAACAAATAGAAAGACCTTGTAAATGATAGATTGATTTTGGTAAATGCTATTAATAATGTTTTTCATTCATTGAATTTGATATCTCTCAAAAATAAACAATTAATTTTTGTAAATTAACTCTGTATTTACACCTAAAAACAAGTGTCTAACAAAGTAATACCATCTCTTGAATATATTCTCGGTTGCTCAGGTGCCAGAATTGTTGTTTCTTTGATAAATATTTTAAACCAAAAGCAAGCAAACTACGGTCTTGCTACAATTTTTTGGTGGTGGTGGAGCTACTGCCTTGATTATTAAAAACGTTAGCTAGTCTTTACATCTATATGGATTACGGTATTTGCAACCTTAGTATCATCCCTTTAAGATTAGAACCATCGGATACTTCTGAAATGGTATCTCAGGTGTTGTTAGGAGAGCATTTTAAAGTTTTAGAAATACGAAATAAATGGAGCAAGATAAGACTTGCTTTTGATAACTATGAGGGATGGCTGGACAATAAGCAATTTTTACTGATTCCTGAAAAAGATTATCATACACTAAACCAGTCGAAACTGTTTGTTTCCAATGATCTTATTAATTTTTCGGAGAATCAAAATAATATGTTATCGCACGTCTTAATAGGTTCTCATTTGCCTTTTTACACCCAAGGAAAATTTACTATAGGAGAAGAAAAACTTTACATAGAGGGTGAAGTTTTATCAGAAAAACAAGGGAAAGAAAAGCTGATTACTACAGCCTTGCAGTTTCTAAATTCTCCCTATTTGTGGGGTGGTAAATCTCCTATTGGAATTGATTGTTCTGGACTTACTCAGTTGGTATATAAAATTAACGGATACACGTTGCAAAGAGATGCTAAAGACCAAGCCAAACAGGGTGAGGTGTTAAGTTTTATAGAAGAAAGCGAACCTGGGGATCTTGCTTTTTTTGATAATGAAGAGGGGAGTATCATTCATGTTGGAATCATGATGGCAGACAACTACATTATACATGCTCACGGAAAAGTAAGGATTGACAGGTTAGACCATTTGGGTATTTATAATGTGGATAGTAAAAGACATACCCACAAACTAAGAGTTATTAAAAAAATTATATAACCATCTCTTTACAGTTTTTCGATACAATCATATCTCCTTCTGTAACACTCTTTATATAATCTACACTTACATTGGGTGCCGTTTCTTGTAAAACAAAGCAGCCTTTTTCTATGGTGAAAACTGCCAAATTAGTAACAATTTTTTTAACACAAGCAACACCTGTTAAAGGTAAACTACATTTTTTTAATAGTTTTGATTCTCCATTTTTATTGGTATGCATCATAGCTACAATAATCTGATTTGCACTAGCAACCAAATCCATTGCTCCCCCCATACCTTTAACCATTTTTCCGGGAATTTTCCAATTGGCGATATCTCCATGCTGCGAAACTTCCATCGCTCCAAGAACCGTTAAATCGATATGTTTTCCCCTTATCATCCCAAAACTTAATTCTGAATCAAAAAAAGAAGCTCCTGGCAAAGTTGTAATCGTCTGTTTTCCTGCATTAATTATATCGGCATCGACCTGGTTTTTGGTTGGGAATGATCCCATACCTAACACACCATTTTCACTTTGAAATTCTACATCAATATCATTAGGAACGTAATTGGCTACCAAAGTAGGAATTCCAATTCCTAAGTTTACGTAAAAACCATCTTGTAATTCTTTAGATATTCTATGGGCTATTTGCTCTTTGTTTAACATAAACGTTATTCAGTTATCGTTAGTTTCTCTATTTTTTTTTCATAAAAATTTCCTTTAAAAATTCTCTGTACAAATATACCTGGAACATGAATATCGTTAGGATCTAAAGCTCCTACCGGCAAAAGTTCTTCGACCTCAACCACATTAATGTTAGCAGCCCCACACATGACTTGATTAAAATTTCTGGCAGTCCCTTTAAACACTATATTTCCTGCCTCGTCTCCCTTCCATGCTTTTATCAATGCAAAATCTGCTTGTACTGCATATTCAAGCAAATGTCTTTTGTTATCAAAAACCCTTTCCTCTTTGCCTATTGCTACTTCTGTACCCACACCTGCTGGTGTATAAAAAGCTGGAATTCCCATCTTGGCTGATCTACAGCGCTCTGCCAATGTTCCCTGAGGAATTAACTCAACTTCAATTTCTCCGTTTAACATTTGTCTTTCGAACTCTTTGTTTTCTCCAACATAAGAAGAAACCATTTTTTTTATTTGTTTATTTTGAAGTAACAAGCCCAAACCAAAATTATCTACCCCAGCATTGTTAGACACACAGGTTAGTTGTTGTACTTTTAAACGAACTAATTCTGCGATAGCATTTTCTGGAATACCACACAAACCAAAACCACCTAGCAATAAAGTCTTGCCGTTGGTAATACCTTTTAATGCTTCTTGTACAGAATTTACTTTTTTAGATATCATACCTTTTAATTGAATTCTATGAAAGATAACACAATCGTAAACAAAAACAAAGGTTTCACTTTGGAGTGAAACCTTTGTTTTATAATGAGTTTAACTGTATTTTAACCCTAAGCTATTACTGAATTGCACTAGCTTTGTCTTTCTGCCCTAAACTGTTGTAAAGATTAATTAGAGTTGCTTTAATACCGTCGGTTTTTTCCAATTCATAAGCCTTTTCAAAAGTAGGAATTGCTTTTTGATACATCGCATCTAGCTTCTTCTTGATTGCATCATAATTTTTACGGTTGTTCAAATTTTGATTTAGTTCTTGGATAATAGAAGCTTCTTTAGACATAATGGCTAAGCCTTTGTTTACATAAGCTCCTCTGTAATTAGGATCTAGTTCAATTACTTTATCATAAGCTAAAATAGCCTCTTCAGTATTATTTAACTCCTGATGTGTTATACCCAAATTAAGCCATGTATTTTTGTTATTAGGATCTAACTTTGCAACGTCTTGTAATGCTTTAACAAACCCCTTTTTATCTCCTGTCTTGTAAATTACAGTTGCATAGTCGTTCATAAACTTTACGTTCTCAGGAAACTCTTTTCTAGCTCTATCTAACGTACTAAGAGTCTTTTTATTCGACCCTTTATTATTATAAATTCTAACCAAGTTATTATAATATTCTACTCTAGTTTTAGCATCAATTTTAATTTCCTCAGGTTTGTGATGAGTTTTAATCTCAACCATCAAATCTCTACTTTCCTTATCAAAGTATTCATCTACTCTTTTAGTTCTTTTATCTGTAGCCGCATAGGAGATATTATTGCGATCTAGTTTTAGCAATTTTTCTAAAACTCCAATCATTTTATCTTCGCTTTTAGCTTGCTGATAATTGAACAATGAAAGTATCAATAAATCCCTTCTTTCAGGAAAAGCCTTACTATACAAATCATAAAAACCTCCTGATTGGTTGTAGTTTTTTTTCTTTACGGCTTGACTAATTCTACCAAAGTAAAAATTATGAATATTATTTAAATACTCTATTGACTTTTTTGTGTAGTCATCTTGCCCCTTTTCCTGCTCACTTTTTATTGCCTTTTTAAAAAATTCTGCTGCAGTGATGTAGTCAGCATTTTTTTTGTCTCCAAAGGCATTTCTACCATATAAATAGAACAAATATGATTCGTATTCTGTTCCTTTGGCAGTAGCATCAATCTCTTTCAAAGCTGCATTTGCTTCTTGCTTTTTTCCGGAATTAATTAGTTTTTTCTCAATACTTTTTAATTCTTTTTTTTGGGCTATTCCAGAAAAGGAAATTACAGTGCTTAGGGCTACTAATAATATTTTATTCATATAAAATTGATTAATTCAAATAAATTAAAACTCCGTTTAAGAGTTGTTTTCGTTACCTGTTTCTTCAGTAGAGGTTTCTAATGATTCATCTACTTCCTCATCGTCTTTCATTACTTTAGCAACAGCAGCAATAGAATCAGAATTTTTTATGTTGATTAACTTTACTCCCTGAGTGGCTCTACCCATTGTTCTCAACTGTTCTACCTCCATACGGATGGTAATCCCAGATTTGTTAATAATCATCAAATCGTCTTCGTTAGTTACGTTTTTAATAGCAACCAAATCTCCTGTTTTTTCAGAAATGTTTAAAGTCTTTACTCCTTTTCCACCTCTGTTTGTAATACGATAATCTTCCAAACTAGATCGTTTTCCATATCCTTTTTCAGAAACCACTAGGATATCGCTTTCCATATCATCTACAGCAATCATGCCAATTACCTCATCTTGCTCATGAGCCAAGGTAATACCTCTAACTCCAGATGCTGTTCTTCCCATAGGTCTTGTTTTTTCTTCTTCAAACCTAATCGTCTTCCCAGATTTTACAGCTAACATTACTTGGCTGCTTCCGTTAGTTAATTTAGCTTCGAGCAACTCATCCTCTTCTTTAATAGTGATGGCTTGAACTCCATTAGTTCTAGGTCTTGAGTATTGCTCTAAAGAAGTCTTTTTAACCTGACCTTTTTTAGTAGCCATAATAACATAATGACTATTGATATAATCTTGATCTTTTAAATCTTGAGTAACTAGAAAGGCTTTTACTTTATCATCACTTTCTATGTTGATTAAGTTTTGTAACGCTCTACCTTTAGATACTTTAGTTCCTTCTGGTATTTCGTATACCCTCATCCAAAACACTTTTCCTTTTTGAGTAAAGAACATCATGTACTGATGATTTGTAGCTACAAATAGGTGTTCTAAGAAATCTTCATTTCTTGTGGCTACTCCTTTCTGTCCTTTTCCTCCTCTGTTCTGCGTTTTGTATTCTGATAATGGAGTACGTTTAACATAACCTGCATGAGATATAGTAACTACTACTTTTGAGTTAGGAATGATATCCTCAATTCTCATATCACCTCCTGCATATTCAATTACAGAACGTCTTTCATCACCATACTTGTCTCTAATAGCAATTAGTTCGTTCTTAATGATTTCCATTCTTCTTGGCTCGTTCGCTAAAATATCTTTTAAATCTGCAATCAAAACCATCAAATCATCGTACTCCGCTCTTAATTTATCTTGCTCTAGTCCTGTTAACTGCCCCAAGCGCATTGCAACAATTGCTTTTGCTTGAACTTCGGTTAAATCAAAACGAGCCATTAATTTTTCACGAGCCTCATCTTGACTTTTAGAAGCTCTAATGATTTTAATCACTTCATCAATGTTATCAGAAGCAATAATTAAACCTTCTAGTATGTGAGCTCTGTCTTCTGCTTTTTTAAGGTCGAATTGAGTTCTACGGGTTACTACCTCGTGTCTATGCTCTACAAAGTGATAAATTAAATCTTTTAAATTTAACATTTCTGGTTTACCATTAACCAAAGCAATGTTATTAACGCTAAAAGAGGTTTGTAGTAAAGTATATTTGTAAAGCTTGTTTAATACAATGTTAGGAATTGCATCTTTCTTTAAAACATAAACAACTCTCATCCCTTTACGGTCAGATTCGTCACGTATATTTGCTATTCCTTCTAATTTTTTATCGTTAACTAACTCCGCAGTTTTTTTAATCATTTCTGCTTTGTTAACCAAGTAAGGAATTTCCGTAACTACAATACAATCTCTTCCTTTAATTTCCTCAAAAGAAGCCTTTGCTCTCATTACAATTTTACCTCTACCAGTATGGAAAGCATCCTTTACACCGTCGTAACCATAAATGATTCCCCCTGTAGGAAAATCTGGAGCTTTTATAAACTCCATCAAACCATCTATATCAATATCTCTGTTATCAATATAAGCTTCAATACCGTTAATCACCTCAGTTAAATTGTGAGGGGCCATATTGGTAGCCATTCCTACCGCAATACCAGAAGCTCCGTTTACTAACAAGTTAGGTATACGTGTTGGTAAAACTGTAGGTTCGTTTAAAGTATCATCAAAATTTAATTTATAATCAATCGTTTCTTTCTCGATATCAGACAACATCTCTTCAGAAATTTTCTGCATACGAACCTCCGTATAACGCATCGCTGCTGGACTATCTCCATCTACAGAACCAAAGTTCCCTTGACCATCTACCATCATATAGCGCACACTCCAGTCTTGAGCCATACGCACCATTGAGTCATACACCGATGTATCACCATGCGGATGGTACTTACCCAATACCTCTCCTACTACTCTTGCAGATTTTTTATACGCACCAGTAGACCTAATTCCTAACTCATGCATTCCAAAAAGCACACGTCTATGTACAGGCTTTAATCCATCTCTAACATCTGGTAGCGCACGTGACACAATTACAGACATAGAATAATCAATATATGCAGATTTCATCTGCTCTTCTATATTAATCGGGATTAGCTTTTCTCCTTCAATCATGTATAATATTCTTAAGTTATATTTTATTTATCAACATAGCAATTTACATTTTTTAGGCGATTTTGCAAGTGATACAAGCTCGTAATTTAGCGATAAGTTATTAACAAATGAAATTCAAAGTTTAGTTTGTTAAAATATGTTTTATATCCATATTTTATTTTTAAAATACTGAAAAACAGACTACTAAAAACAAGCCAATTTGGCATTTCAGAAGTATGGCAAGTTATTTGTAAAATATCTAAAAAAAATCTACTAAATTTACGTAGAACCTAATCTTAAAAAGACAGCATATGGATGATAATTTTTCACAAGAGGTAAAGGATGTCATTGGTTTCAGTAAAGAAGAAGCTATTAGACTAGGTCATGACTTTATTGGTACCGAGCATTTGGTTCTAGGAATCATTAGAAACGAAACTAGCAAAGCCAACGATATGTTGATTGCTTTGGATGTAAACTTAGAATATTTAAAACATAAAGTTGAGGCTTTACACCCAATATCAAGCTTGCCATCAATACAATCCGACAAAAAGAATTTACACTTAACCAAACAAGCTGAAAAAGCGCTTAAATCTACTTTTTTAGAGGCTCGTTTGTACAATAGCACTACTGTAGATACTGCACTGTTATTGTTGTGTATTTTAAGAAATGATAACGACCCTGTTACTAAAATTTTAGACAAGTTACATATTTCTTACAACGATGTTAAATCGCTTTACAAACAATTAAGCCAAGGAGATGATAATATGGATGAAATAGACAATACTTTTGAATCCCCAACCAATGAGAGTTCACAGGATTTTCCTTCTGGAAACTCGGGTTCTTTTGAAAAGAGTTCCCCTAGCGGAAATCAAAGTAAAAAATCTAAAACACCTGTTTTAGATAATTTTGGGCGTGACCTAACTTTTTTAGCAGAAACGGATAAACTTGACCCTGTTGTAGGTCGTAAAGAGGAAATTGAAAGAGTTTCTCAAATTTTAAGTAGACGTAAAAAAAACAATCCAATGCTTATTGGAGAACCTGGAGTAGGTAAATCTGCTATTGCAGAAGGATTGGCATTGAGAATAGTACAGCGTAAGGTTTCTAGAATACTTTTTAACAAAAGAGTTATTTCTTTAGACTTGGCTAGTTTGGTTGCAGGTACTAAGTACCGTGGGCAATTTGAAGAGCGTATGAAAGCGTTGATGAATGAATTGGAGAAGAATGATGATATCATTTTATTCATAGATGAAATTCATACCATTGTTGGTGCGGGTGGTGCCACAGGTTCTTTAGATGCTTCAAATATGTTAAAACCTGCTCTAGCTAGAGGAGAAATACAATGTATTGGTGCTACTACTTTAGACGAATATCGTCAGAATATTGAAAAAGATGGAGCTTTAGAAAGACGTTTTCAAAAGGTGATTGTGGAACCTACTTCTGAGGAAGAAACTTTACAAATATTGCAAAATATCAAGGCTAAATATGAAGATCATCATAATGTAACCTTTACTGAGGATGCTTTAAAAGCATGTGTTAAGTTAACCAATCGCTACATGACGGATAGATTTTTACCAGACAAGGCTATTGATGCTTTGGACGAGGCCGGATCTAGAATTCATATTACAAATATTGTGGTGCCTCAACAAATCATTCAGTTAGAAACTGAATTGGAAAACATCAAAGAGAAAAAAACCAAAGCGGTTAATGGGCAAAAATATGAGGAAGCTGCCAAGTTAAGAGATGATGAAAAAAATATGGAAGCTGCCCTAGCCTCTGCACAACAACAGTGGGAAGAAGCCGCTAAAAAGAACAGAGAGACTGTAACTGAAGAGAATGTTGCTGAGGTTGTTTCTATGATGACGGGAATTCCTGTAAATAGAGTTGCCGAAGCGGAAAGCAATAAACTGCGAGAGTTGCCAACAACTATTAAAGGGAAAGTAATTGGTCAAGATGAGGCTATTGCCAAAGTTATTAAGGCTATTCAGCGTAACAGAGTTGGACTAAAAGATCCCAACAAACCTATTGGTTCATTCATTTTTCTAGGACAAACAGGAGTTGGTAAAACGCAATTGGCTAAAATTTTAGCGAATGAAATGTTCGATTCTGATGATGCACTTATTCGTATCGACATGAGTGAGTACATGGAGAAGTTTGCGATTTCTAGATTGGTAGGTGCTCCTCCAGGTTACGTGGGTTACGAAGAGGGCGGACAATTAACAGAAAAAGTGAGAAGAAAACCTTACTCTATTGTTCTATTAGATGAAATTGAAAAGGCTCACCCTGATGTTTTTAATATGTTGCTACAGATTTTAGACGACGGTTTTGTGACTGATAGTTTGGGTCGTAAGATAGATTTTAGAAATACTATCGTTATTATGACTTCTAATATTGGGGCAAGACAAGTAAAGGACTTTGGTGCTGGTGTTGGTTTTGGAACTTCTTCTAAAAAGGCACAAGCTAATGAGCATATTAAAAGTGTCATAGAAAGCGCTCTTAAAAAATCGTTCGCTCCTGAGTTTTTAAATAGAATTGACGATGTTATTTTATTTAATGCTTTGGAAAGAGAAGACATTCACAAAATTATTGACATTGAATTATCTAAACTGACTCAAAGAATTCAAGGATTGGGTTATACTTTAGTTTTAAGCGATGATGCCAAAGATTATATTGCTGACAAAGGTTTTGATAAGAAATATGGAGCTAGACCTTTAAAACGTGCTATCCAAAAGTATATAGAAGATGCGTTGGCAGAGGAAATTGTAAATACCAATTTAAACGAGGGAGATACAATTCAAATGAACTTGGATAAGGAGAAACAGGAATTAACTATTTCTATAGAACAAGCCAAAAACACCGAAGTGTAGGCACTTTTTTTTGCAGATTCTTTTATACTTTAGAATGTTATTAAAAAAAGCGAGTGGAACATGTTCCACTCGCTTTTTTATTTTCACTTGTTTTGCTTAGTCATACTGAACTCGTTTCAGCATCTCATCATTACTAAAACCTCATTACTTCAAAAGATTTTACCAATCGCAAGCTGAAATACACCAGCAAATTGATTATATGATAACGTCTCTCAACTTGATATTGGCTTGATCTAAAAAAGAGAGAGATAGTTCTATAATTTCAATCTCAGATAATTTATTTAACTGTACGGTAGTAAAAATCTCTATTACAGATTTTGGCATCAAGACAGTATCGTTTATAACTGTAAAATTCAAAATCCCCATACTCACTTGCTCCTTACTAACCGTTATGATATCAATCCCATTGATTTTTAGATTTGCAAGTAAACTTTTTTTTGTTTTTTTATCACTTATATAATCTAAACATACGAGTAGTGTAGTACCTAAAAAACAAGCTATATCCCTGGTAAATAAACCATCCGGTAAATCGAAGCTAAAAGGAGTTAGTTCAAAATCTTCGCAGTACTCCTCAAATAAAGATTCGTCCGTTTTTTGATTAATTCCTGCCAAAGCTATTTCTGATGACGGGTGAGCTACCAAACTTTCGCTTCCATAAAAAAACACTTCTTCTTTTATAGCTTCTGTATAATCAATTAATTCCTTATTTTTTACATCAAGAACTTCATCAATTAAACCGTAGTAAGATTTTAAATTTCTTACCGCAGAAACAGCAACAGTATGCGAATTCTCAAAAAACAAACTAGATAGACTCAGTGGTTTTTCCGTTACCGTTTTTAACACATTAGTTTTTAAAATATTTTTTAAAACTTCAAAATCCTTTTTTAACAAGGCTGTCTGTGTATTGGGAATTATCCCCAAATTTTGAATCTTCCAATTTCTAAAATCTAATAATAGCATTGTTTTTTCTTTGTTTTATAAGAATAGGCAAAAATAAAGTTCTTTATCCAATTCACAGGTTTTTAGTACTCCTTGTCTCCTGTTTAAACTATTTTTTTCTTGAAACTATCAAAATTCAAAACGTAACGTCATTCTGTGCCTGACACAGAATCTCATCCTTATCTTCTCAAAAGCTGTATTACCTGTCAATAAGTTATCTTGAAACGAACTAATAACAAAAATCAATCTGTTATTAAACAAATTAGTTTTGTGAACTTAATATTAGTGCTCCTAAAGTAGTTGTGTGCTCGGATTATGAATCCGAAGTGACGGGTCATTGATGTAGTTCTAAACATGGCTAAAGCCTTAAATACTACTGTTGGTTATTTATTAGGAGAAAGCAACAATACCATTATTTTTAAAAACCCTGAGATGTTAAAAAGATTTGAAGAACTTAACAACCTACCCGAACACGACAAAAATTGTATTCTCTATACATTAGATGGGCTTTTGCAAAACGTAAAAACAAAACAAGCTTATTCTTAAAAAAAGAGCCCTATTTCATCTATTTCTAAAACAGTAAGGTCTCCTTGAAAATTTCTTGCACTACTGTACTTCCAATCTAAAGTATTGGTTACAAATCCACTTTCTATTGGATTCTTATGTATGTAATCTATTTTTTGTTTGATTACTTTTTCACTCCATAATTCTATAGGCTGATTGTGATGTTGCCAAAATTGATATTTACTTGTTGTTGCATTCTTTTTTCCTGCTCGTTCAAACATCCATAACAACCATTCTTTTCTACTTTCCTGTGGATTATTTGCTATGGCTTCTAATACTTTTTTACTAGTATGCCTCTTGAAATCTCGTAACAATTCCGAGGGTTCTCCTAGACTAGAGCGAAAAATAAAATGTACGTGACTGGGCATAAAACAATAGCAATACAATTCCATCCCTTTTTCTTTTCGGCAATAAACAACGCTGTCTGATAAAACATCTAAATATACTTGTCTGGTAAATACATCTATCCAATGGACAGTAGCAAAACTTACAAAGTATAAACCGTTTTTGTTGTGAAATTTGTATTTCCTACTCATAGCAAACACAAAATACAAAAACTACTCTAAAGAAATAAAGTAGTTTTTATTATTGGTATCTCAGTAGCTAACCGTACTAGTTAAAAACTAGGACTAGCAAACATTTTATAAACTAGGACTAGCGGGGGAATTCAGTACTTTAATTCACTAAACATTCTGCTTTTTTTGTCTGAATTCTTACTGTTTCTTAAGTCGAACTCACGTTAATTAAGAACTTCATAGTCTAGATCAATAAAATATTGATTCTCATAAGGTTTTCCTTCTATAGTATCTGACTCCTTTAAAATACCTCTTACATGTCCATCCATAATACTATCAGAATAAACTTTTACAAAAATCTTGAGATTACCATACTGGTAATCATACCCTTTGTCTTTCAAATTCAAAATAGTGTCATATCTTATATCATTCATATTTGAAAAAATACTATCTAATCTTTCTTCTCCTTTGGATGGGTACATAAAATATATTTTACTATTAAATGAATACTTAGGATAAGTAAGATTTATCCAAATAGGGTTGGCCTCATCTAATCTAATCTGCTTTTTAAATCCAATAATTGTGTAACCAATTCCCCCAATAGTATCCTTATTTGAATTCAAATCCCAATAAGTATTCAATCTTGTTGAATTATTAACGTTTTTATAATTTAAAATTCTTTTAACGTTACCTAAACTATCATAAACTTTCCATTCACCTATTTGTATAGAATCATACAATAAGCTACCTTCAATTTTTATTAATCCGCTAGGATAAAATTCTTTGTATGATCTAATTTTGTCATCAACTTGATTACATCCTACTACTAATAATAATAATAATAATAAATTTTTCATGATATTTTATTGTCCTATAATAATTGAATCAGAATGTTTCAAAGGGGGATATTGTCGATTTATAAGATCTCTAATACTATTTTCAGAACTATCTACCTGGACATCAATTATTTGAGACTCTAGTCCATTTTCAAAAACTCTAAGTCTCGAAATATTTTTAAATAAGCTTCTATTTTTAAACTCAAATGTACTTACTTCAGTAGATTTAATATCAATATCATGTAAGTCAGTAGTAAATGTAGGAACTTTGGGTGGTGAAAATTTCAAATCTTTGGAAATTATTTCGAATATTGCCAGAAAAGCATCTATATTTCCCCAAATACTAGATGGACCTGCTTTTGGTACTTCTACGTTTAAAGGGTTTGAAGATCCACCTTCACTTCCCAAAATAATACCATCTTTTGTAGCAACCTTACTTGTCTTATGATTTATATTATTACTTCGTTCAATACCTAAAGTTCTACTAATACTACCGACCCAGTTTCTAAAACCTCTTGCTAAAGATTCTCCATTAATTGGCCAAGGACCTGGTCCAAAGGTCATGCCACCATCAGGATCAATTAACAACATAGGATTATTTCCCATTCCCAAATACGGACTTGCATACTGTCCTTTAGGATCCGTCGTCAACCATCTACCAATTCTGCTATCCCACAAGCGGAGTTCAAAAGCTTCTTTCCCTGTTTCGGGGTCTTTTTCTTGTCCTTGGTAGGCATAACGGTACTCATTATTTATAGTATTACGACTAGGCATGGGCATACCAAAAGGATAGTAATCAGTAAACAATGCAGGTAGTGTACTGTTTTTAGTAAGTACCACCCTCACATTTCCTAAATGGTCTGTTAACTCGTAACGTGTAGTGGTTGCACTGTTCGTTTTTTGGTACACACCCAAGCGTGATGCTCCGTAAATAGGTATTTCCTTTTGTACTCCATCTTTATAAATAGCTAAGGTACTTCCCGACGCATCTCTTATATAATGCTCTGTAAACGTTAAATTTCCTTCCGAATCATAAGATTCTTTACGTACTCTAAAACCTTTGTCGTTATAATAAAATTTTACTCGGAGAACTTCTTTTTCTAACACCTCTGTTACCAAACCACTTACATTGTAGATATACTTAATCCCTTCGTGTTCATTTTCTTCTAGCTGACCAATAACATTGTAACGGTACTGTTTATTACTGTCTTGCGATTTTAAGTCGTTATAAGCTCCTGCGTTTGTATTATTACTTACGTGGTCTGTTACATGCTTTAACTGGTTGGGCTTGCCTGCATCTGTATGGTACTCGTATCTAAAATCATCCATACTATTGGTAATTCCTTTGCCTGCATCTGTATATCCGTTTCTCTTTAAACTTTTTATATTTCCATTAACGTCATAAGTAATCCCAGACACTTTGTAATCATTCGTATGGCTATAGCTAGCGTTAGAATTTATTTTAACCATGTTGGCTTCTTGTAACCAATTGGTTTTATTGTCATACTCAAAGTATTGCCCTCTTTCTCCTCCGTGTAATGAAGCTGTTTGCCAACGGATAGATTTTATATTCCCATTAAATTGATCGGTCCCCAAATTTAGACTACTTAAATGATTATTATTCCTCTGATAATCGCCACTGTAATAATTGATAGACATTCCAAAAACATCTTGTTTTATACCATTGTCTCCATCTTCTCCAGGATCTTTACTTTTATTTAAAGAAGGGTGATTGATAGATTTTAATTGACCAGAAAGATTGTATACGTAATCTATTCCCTGCAAATTTTCTGCCAGTTCTATTCTTTTTAGTGCTCCTGTTTCATAATAATCATACCATGCTTGTTCTGTGAAGTTAACGTTATCTGTTGATGTTTGTACTAGTGTTAATTCTCCTACAATATCGTAAGTATACTTATGTACGAATAATTCTGTAGTACTGTGCTTTTGATAAATTATTTTTAAGACTTCGCTAGTAACAGGGTCGTATTCATAATCTATTGTTTTCAATCCCAAGCCATCAATGTATTGCACCATCCACTCTACGCGTCCGTAAATATCGTAGCTATACCACGTAATTGTAGTCTCTGGATTTTTAGTAAAGGTTTTACTTACATTTCCTGCTACAAAATGTTGTTGGTAATCTGCTGTAGGATATCCTATATTACTCAACTCTCCATCCAATATAAAATTATCCTTTTCATCGAATTTGGTAAATAATTGTTCGCTACAATCTGCATCTGCAAAATCATCTACATCATCAAAACAAGCTTGGTAAGTGTAAACATTATTTATAATTGCATCCAAATTATTTGAATTATTTGCGTCAAAAACATAACTACTACCTTTATATTCTCCGCTTTCTATAGGTCTTGCTAGTTTGTCGTAATGTGTGTAAGAAAATGTTCCTTGTAATTGTTGTTTCTCGTTTTGGGAAAAACGTATTTGTCCATCCTTTCTGTACTTAAACCACGACTTACCTTCATCTGGACTCTCTGACTCTAATAATTGTCCTAGTGAATTGTATTTATAGGTACTTGCAGAACTATGGTTTAGTTCCAATTTTGTTTTTAAGCTTTCTAGAGCGTTTGCATCAAAGCCTATGGGTTGAACTGATTTGATTAAATTTCCAGACCTATCGTAATAGTTTAAGGAGTAATCGTAGTAGTTTACATAATATTCTAGAGCGAATCCACTAGGATTTACCTTTTCTATTTGCCTATTGCTATTAATTCTAGCAAAAGGATTTTCTTTATCAATTCCTTTTACTGCTACCCTGTACAGTCCTGAAGGTAAATTAAGATTGTTAACTCCTGAAATAGGTGTACTTGTATGTTTGTCTTCTGTAATTAAGTTGTAAATTTCTATTTCATTATAATTTCCTAACAAATTTACGGTTCCACCACATCCCACAGGAATGTGTATATCTACATAGCCCTGCTCCCCTACAGGAGAAAGTACTTTATATTTTAATCTGCCAGCCAAATCTTCGTTTCCACTTTTTGCAGAAGCTAAAGTATTACCTTCGCTATCTTGAAAAACAACGGTCTCTATACCTTTTTCGTCTCTTACTACCGTTTTAGTTCCGTTTAAGTAATTAGTACTGAGCGTGGACTCATTAATTCGACTAACTTTTTTAGAACTAAAATAGTCGTAACCAAACACATAATGCATTTCCTGAGCTAAAGGCAAATTAAATGTATACCCATGAATCCAATCCTGATTTCCATTGATTGTTACCTTGTTTCCTCCAACTGTTTTTTTAACTTCTGTAGGCATTAAGTTACTGTAAACTGTTCTTGTGAACGGGTAGTTAGTCTTGTCCTGATACAGTTCGTCAGTGTTATTGTCACTATAATACCAACCTAAAGTATTTATTTGACTACCCACTGTATTAGGATTTTCTCCAAAACCTACGCTATTTGTACTTAAATTGTCATAATCGTTTATATCGTAATTACTCCCATCAACGTTCTTTACAAAATCTGATTTATAACCAAAATTTTGTCCAATAGGTGCTGCCATCGTATTAAAAACGGCCCTACCAAAACGGTCGTATTTCGTTTCTGTTGCCCATACTTTTCCTGTCTTTATATTCAGTACTTGACTTTGAGTTCCTTTTCCTATGGTGTTAAAATAAGATATGCTACTTGCTGTCAAACGGCCTAGAATATCGTAAGAATTGGTATTTACCCAGTTTAAATCATCTGTAGCTAAGCTTTGATTAACATCGTATTTTTGACCTATGGGCTCCGAGGATAAAGGAACTAGTACTGCTGTAAAAACTTTTCCACTTGTTGCCGAGAAGGAAAAACCAGGTTTTAAGGTAATTGTATTTACCGCCGTAATTGCTTTTGAAGATGGTTCTGGATCCGATAAAATTACTCGTCTTTGCTGAGAAAAGAGCACCGTACTTGACAAAATCAGTAACCAAAAACCGTATGTATTTAATTTTTTCATAGTCTAAATATTAATCTGTGAAATAGCCAAACTCTTTCGAAACATTTCCTTCTTCCTCTGTCAAAGGGTAACGACTGCTATTACTAAAAGGAATATAGTTAAAGTAATCAGTTGATCTAAAATCACTATGTGCCTTATTTAATGTTACTTTCATTTTCATATCAGCACGGAGACTTATTCCATTTCTCATCTCTATTCTACCTCTACTTGTACTTCCGTGATTAAATCGAGGATCTTCTGGTTCAAGAGCAATGCCTCCAAATTTGTTATGAAAACCAAATACATATATGTATATATTTTCTCCAACATTATTAAGCGTAACATCAAAATTCAAAACTGTTTGCAAATGCTCATAAAAGTGGTATGGAAAAGGTGCGTTTCTATGACTTAAAGAAGGACGAACCACATTGTAATTAGAAAAATCGAACATTTCGCTACGAGTCAAACGATTATTTGTAATCAAATATCCAAAATCAAACTCAACTTGATCGTAGGGAATGATTCTTCGTGAATCAGCATCATATAGTACTGGCAGGTTTTTTAATTCTATTTTAACGGGCAAATTCACGTTTTCTATGTAAGAATTACTTAGAGAATTAATTTTTAACTCTTGTACTGCCATATATGTGTTACGAAATCTATCTGACTCAGTAGTTGCATTGACCACAGAATGATATTCTGTTTCGTACTGATTAAATGTCGTACTCAAATCAACTACGCTGAGTTTTCTTTTCACTTGCAAATTTACAGTTACATTTTCACAATCTCCATCATTATCGCATACACTATACCCAAATGTATCATTACCTATGAATCCGCTACCAGGGATAAAAGAAAAATAATCATCTAACTTATTATTAGGAGTTCCGTTATCGATTAATGCAAACTCAATTGGTCTTCTTATATAATTCAACACTTTACCTTTAGGCTCTGAATTAATAACTACTGGGTTTGTCGATGATGGACCATCACCTCCAAAACTAACATTGCGAAACGGGTATATTCTAATCGAATCCATTTCACTCAACTCAACCGTATAATCTTCTACTACAGGTTTATATTCTTCTACCTTAATAACTACCGTTCCTCTATCGCAATTTCCTTGTCTATCACATATTTCGTATGTCGCGGCAGTTGTTTCTTCAATACTTGAGGCTGTGTACGTTAATACATCATCTAGTGGATCAAATGGAGTACCTCCGTCATCCAAACTTAAAACACCGCTTGAAGGCGAATTTATTATTCGTACAGACTGACATTGTGCACCGTTCGCTCCAAAACTATCGTTGCTTAATACGTCAAATCTCTTTGTCTCATTAGGTTCAAGTTTATACGTATCATCTAACGCCTCAGGAGTTTCTGTTGTTCTCACTTCTACAACCTGTTCGCTACTCTGAGCATCAACTTCGTTTTCATTTGTTCTACTTTTATTATGGTAGTTATAGTTATAGTCGTTTACTAGTTTAAATCCTCCTTTAACTGCAGCATGATTAACTACCTCTGAGTAGGTTTTACTTAAACGTCCTGCTTTGTCATATCTAAACTTAGTTGCCAAATTATTTGCTCCCAAAATAGCGGTCAGTTCGTCCGTAGCGTTGTCGTAAACATAACTAGTCATATTACTGCTGATGGGACACAACCTAAAATCGTCAAAATAAATGTAGTTATTAGAGGCATTATTGCTCACCGCAACTGAAATGCTGTGGTCTGCTCCTGTAATATCTACATATTTAACTAACTGTACCCAGCTACCGGCTTCGACTACTTCATCGTCAAACGGCAATAGACTTCCATCTAGGTTTAGTTTAACATCTTTTCTTCGCATACACTCTGTTTCGTACATCCAAACTGATAGTTTGTATTTTCCCGCTCGATGAGAATTGAATCCCGAGTTCTGAGCTCTTAGCTCTACTTTAAAATCACTATCACCTTTGTTTATTTTAAGCGCTCTTTTACCTGTATGAAATATATTAGTTACTTGATTCTGTGTTTTCTCAGAAACTCCTGAAACAAAACTATTTCCTTGACCATCTACTGATTCTGTATATTCCGCTCCCGAATAAAATACTTCGGAACTTCTAGCATTACTCGCAGCAATAGTTTTGCTATAATTATCTGCCATCTTAGATGATACATAATTTTCGTTGACATCTCGGGTTTCCACTGGTGTAGACCAATGCGTATATCTTGTTATTTCAGAAGTTTGCTCCCATTCTTGCTTTGTTTGGTTGCTGTTAATTGTCCAATTAAAATCGTTAGAAGTAAGTCTTAAACCGTAAGTACCCTCGTTAGTTAAGTCTCCATTCCATACAAAAGTCTTATGCTTTCTCCACACAGATTCTTGAGTTCCGTTTTCTATGGTTCCTTCTTTAGATACGTATTCCCAATCTTCATTCCACGTAGTCACATTAGCATCTATTGTTTTCCATGACTCTACAATTTCATTACCTTCTTTTATGTATATGGAAGTAATATCCATTGCATTTTGCGTTAACATGTTTTTATTTAACGGATTTTCTGTTTTTGCTTGCATACCTTCGTAAAAACGATAGGCAGGTATTTTTTCCGTTTTAAAACGCGTACCATCACTCATTTCTGACTCACTTCCTGTAAAAGATCCTAGATAGGGATCTAAATCTGTATAAGTTACAGACTTTACTAAACCAGTACCGTGGTTGGTTACTTTTCTCAAAAGATTGTTATGCTCCGTTTTTGTAGAAATGGACAAATATCTATCTACATCATTTATGCTTGTACTACTTTCATTGGTTTTAAATACTGATTTCATAGCCCTGAAACTTTCGCTTGTAGCACTTTTACTAGAATGTTCATTCATTAAGTAATCACCATTGATATATTCATTTTCTGTAATGGCAATTACTTGCTGCTCACTATTTAGTTCTTCTATAGATTTTAGCTGACCAATAATACCTGTGTTCAAGTGCAAGTCTATCTTTTTTGCTTCTACATTGTTAGCTCCTCTTTCGGTTATCACGTTGGCTTTAAAAATTTTATCTTCTCTACCAGTGTTAGATTCCATAGCCTCCATTGAAATATTTTCCCTAAAGATATCTATTACGGGTTTTAGTACATTATGTCTATATCTCGTACTAGAAAGTTTGTTACCATCTACATCTTCGTTAGAAACAGTTACGTACTCATACATAACACCTGGTGGCGGTACTTCTGATTGATAAGGCACATACTTTAATCCATCTACAGGTGCATAAGAGGTAATTCCCGAAGAAGTATTTTCTTTGATATGTGCTGGATAATTATAATCGTATGTTGTTATATACCTTTCATTGTCCGATGCTGTCGTTATCAGTTTTTTTACTCGCAAACCTCCTCCTGTTTCATTTTCTGGAACTCTTGTGGCTAAAAGCTTATATTTTAAGGCGTGCCTAGATAATGGGCCTCCTTGACTAACATAATGCTGTTCAGGTCTACCGTTAGTCTTAACTCCTCCCCCAGTGGCTCCAGTGGTCAAACTAAAAATCTTACCTATTTTATAATCTTTTACATGCCAAGGGTATTCTGTTACTGGTATGATTAAATTTTTAAACTCAACTATGATATAATCTGATTCAACTCGCTTTAGTTCAACATTATACTTGTCTGATGAAACATCTGAATTTAACATCATCGGTCTTTCCCAACTGCAAAATGTGTTAAAAGGTCCGCTACATGATTTTCTAGCGTAGTAATACCATAAGTCAAAATACAAATTATCTCCTCTACCAAAATAATCCTCAAAATTGATATTTGAACCTGGTTCATTGAAAATTTTCAATTGTACTATTTTATCATTTTCGCTCATTACTTGAAATCTTAGATCTTCCTCCCAATACCTCCTTGCAAAGGCCTCAGTCCAATAAGTATCTCTTTCGTAATCTATATCTATTTTGGCTCCTGTTGGCATTTTAACCTGCTTTAAACTCCAAAGTATAGAACGATGATGGGCTACGCCACCCTCATCAACCAAATCATCACCTTTGATAAATCCCCAAGGGTCCAGCTGGCTTTTACGCCATTCGTGATATGCTTGTCTGTCTCCACCATTTAGCCCTTCGGGAATATTAGGTTCATTTTCAAAATAATATTGATACTCGTATGGGGGGGCATAAGAAGCTCCCCCTTTTCCTTGAAAATCAACTTTTCTCAAAGTCAACTTTCCTCCGTTGGTATTCTTATTTCTAAAAATACTTGGAGAAGAAGGTGAGTTTTTTGCCAGCGCATAGTCATGCTCTAAATTTATAACCTCCAAAGCATTAGCTCTTATAAAGTCTTGTGAGATATCTTTAACATCCAACACATTGTCCTCTTGATGAATTTGGTATCGTAGATTTTCACCGTACTCGCTTTCAAAATCCTTAGAACTCCATTGCGGAGAATGTCCGCTATCAGGCCTATAAAAAAGTGGAGAGCCTGTCATGTACTTTCCTAAAGAATAGATTTCGTTCTCTTTAGATACTAAAGCAGCTTTATCGTTTTTAACCAAAACTATTTTATCTAACTTTAACGTATATTCTCTGGCATAGTTAACGTTGTTTTCTTTGACATCTATGGAAAATGTTTTATTTAACCCTCTATTATCTCCTGTTGGAGTTAGATATTTTCGTGTCGATCCGTCAGAATTAAATCCATTATTGATATTGTTAAAACGATATTTTACAGCTTGACCAACGGCATCATACCTAATATCCTTTACAAATAAAGCGGTATGCGTTCTCGTTTTTATCTTATCTAAATAATACAATTGTTTTCTACCAAAAGAGTAATAGCCGTAATCGTCGTCTTCTATTTCGTTAGACTTATTAGTATTATAATCTTGTACCCCTTGGGTGTAAGGAGTCCTCCAAACAAAACCATCCGTCCATTTTCCATAATCTAGCTCTACCCAATAACCATAATCTTCTTCATCTAACTTTTTGTTATTGTTTACATCAATATAATCTGGCCCCGTGATTCCTGTCAATAACCAGTGTGTAGCATATTTGGTGTATTGTCTCTTCTCACTAACGTGCCTGGCGTTTTGGGTTTCATCCTCACCCTCATTTAAAAGCGTCCTGTATACTTGTTCATAATGGTAGACGGGTAACGAAAAATGATAAACTTTTCCATCAGGCGACGTAATTTTGTAAGCACCGATACCATCTAACGAATATTTACCTTTATCATCTCGCTGGTTATCTGGTAAACTCGTGGAGGTAATCAACCCATCAGCATCTCCATCTTTAATTTGTTTGTTGGTAAACACTTCGATATAGGAAGGAGACTGGGCTCTGCCATAAGGATTATTAGCGTGAGTACCTTGGTTTGATGATGATACCAATGCATTCAATGTGCCTCCATTACCTAAATTAATATTGTCCCTTGCTGCTAACTCATTACTGGTAAATTGTCCGTCGAAGTAAAAATATAAATTGTCTCTAGAGCTTGCATTACTACCTATACTCCTCTTAGCAATGGCTGTAACATCATTCTCACTTCCGTGATGAAAAAAAGTATGCGTTTTTGTTCCACCCGATTTAGAGTTATCACCTTTACCAAAAATATTGATGTTCTGAAATATTTTGGGGTGTAGAGTTCCGCTCAACCCTTCCGCATTTACAATATAATCATCGTAAGCAACAAACGTAAAATTTGCTTTTTCATGTTTAGATTTGGTATCTGCAACGAATTCTCTTTCTCCTAAAGGTAAAGTTTGTTCATATGTATCCATGGACCTATTTCTGCTCTGGTAATCGTTAAACTGGTTATTCATCCTTTTTAACTCCCCTATCACGTTATTACCCCCATCATCATCGTCGTCAATAATGTCATAATAGTTTGATGAATATAAAGCTCCCCATTCTCTATTTTTATATCCTTTCCTTAGACTGTAAGTAACTTTTGTCTTATTAAAACCCAGAGATACAGGAATTCCTATTAATTGTAACGGCAATGTTATTCCTTGACTCTGAACATTAACACTAAAATCTCCTGATGAGAAACTACTCTGACTAAGACTTGCACCTCCTGATGTTGTAGCACCTTTAGATCCTACCTGTGAAGAGCTTACCGAAATTCCACTTGAGGTTAGAGACACTCCTGTGGAGGATGTAGCATTACCTTTATCATCCCTATCTGTAACTGTACGAATGTTAATTCCAGAACCTTTCCATTGATTCTTAGTTGAATAAGATAGACTCCCTCCTATACTTGTGTTAGACCCTTTTTTCCCATATTTCCCGCTAACACCAATGGAACCACCTTCTGCAGAAGAAACCGATACTGAAATTCCTTTCACATTGAGTCCTATAGACATATCTCCTGTGGATGAAATTGATGCCGAAGCCATTCCTATACTTGCACTCACAGATCCAGAAACTCCTCTATTTCCTCCCCAGTTCAAACCTACTCCTACTGATGCCCCAGAAGGTAAACCGACATCTACACTCACGCTGTAATAAGTTTCTGATTCCTTCATCGATATAAAATTGATGTTTGTACCACCATTCCAGTCATCAGCAGAACCGTTTAAAGTTCTATTAATAGCACCTGGATTTAGATACCAGCCTAATCCAACCCACGACGCATCCATATCACTTGTCACTCCTGCATGATAGGATAAACTTAATGGAAAATTCCCTTCGGGACTAGGAACGCTCATTAATGGCAAGACATAGGCCAAATCTCCGTTGGTTAAATTTACCATATCGGTAGCTTCTACAGACTCAAAACCCGCAGATTCAGGTGAACTTGGACCGTTATTGTTTGCATACAATAAATCGTAAGGCACAAACGTATTTAAAAAAGTAAACAAGAAAAACAAAGCGATGATTCTTTGTTTTTGATTTTTAATAAATGAATTTTTCATAGGTTGCTGTTCTACTAGGCATTAATGGACTCCAAAACGTGTTTGGAATTGTATTTTTATATTGTTCGACATCTAAAAAAATGATTCTCGGTGTTATTTCGAAGTTTCAGAATCACTCGAATTGATGTTTTTTAGTTTCTCAAAATTTAATTTTGGCTCTTGTTTTATAATCTTGGTGGGGATTTTAAACTTTACATCTCCTGTACCCAAACCCATATCTTTAATTTCTAAAAACAAGTGTTCTGCTTTTAGTTCTTCTTGATTAGCCTCATATACAAACATCATTTTTGTTCCGCTACTAACGCCATACATTCGTGGATAAATATAATCTACCAAACTCAAAGTGTCTCTTTTGTTAGTGTAGGCATATACATATTCTCCCATCCCAAATACCAATTGATTGACCATCGATCCAAAGTGTTGCTTGTTTCTAGGGACAGTACTCTGCAATTCTTGTTGGTTTTTAGAAAATGATAGATTGAAGTAGAGATACTGGCTGTAATGATTACGCAAACTATCAATCGCCTTTTTTGAATATTGGCTTAATGTTTGATTCACTAGTATATCTGTAGGTTTATAGAGTATAGAATAGTCTATTCCTTTAACCTGCTTTTTATGAAGATAGCCGTTGTTTTTGTCCTGCAAATATTGCCACAAGTCGTCTTCTGAATCAAATGTTTTTGACCCACAAGCTTGCAAACTTAAAAACACAATCAATATCGTTATAGACTGTATGACTTTTAAAAACTTCATAGCAATTGAGTTTTATTAAAGATAAAAGAGATGTTTTTCTTATAATTCTAGTACTACTTTGGATTATAATCTTTATTTAGAGATTCTAACACATCTTCTGTTAAATCAGCCCCTTCTTCTGCATACATAATATTCCCAGATCCCGTTGCTCCAAAAATAATAGCATACCCGTGATCTTTTCCGTAAGACTTTACGTAGTCGTTGATATCATTTAAAATAGTTTGTGTGTTTTTTTGATCTTCGCCTCTTAGTTGCCTTTTGACTGCTTCTTGATAATTATTAACTTGTTGTTGTTTATTAGCCAATAGTTCTTGCTTTAAAGCCAGCTCTTTTTTAGTCATTTTAGAGCGAGTCTTTTCGTAGTCTTGTAATTCAACCTGCCAGTTTTTTACAATACTATCAACATTAGATTGCATTTGAGTTGCCTTCAATTTAAAATCTGCTCTAATTTTTTCTGTTTTTTTGTAACCTTCAATCATTTGATTTACATCTACGTAAACCTGATGTTTTTTTGAAGATGATTGAAATACAAAAGTAAATAAGGCAAATAAAATGGCTGCTACTGAGATCAGTAGGCTCAAAGATTCTTTTTTCATATAGTTTTAGTTTAGCAAAACAAAAAAAAGCATTTATAATCAATAACTTACAATATCAAAATTAATTTAACATTAAATTAACATTGGTGAATGATAAATTTCACTCGATAAAAAAATAAAATCTATTTTTGAATAAAAGAATGACAATATATTATGAAAAAAATAAATGCTTTTAACTTACAAGAATTGTTAGTGGTTTTAGTTATTATGGGAATTTTACTATTACTAGCCGTTCCTAATTTAATGCCTTTAATTACAAAAACTAAAAGTATGGAAGCGCAAACACAACTAAAACATTTATATACCTTAGAAAAACAACATTTTTACTTACACTCGACCTACAGTGATGATTTTTCTCAATTAGGTTTTGAAGCTCCAAAGAGCATAACCAAAGGAGGTAATGCCAATTATGAGTATTCAGTTCAGAAAACGGCTAGCGGATTTGTTGCCAAAGCAACTGCGGTTGTAGATTTTGACGGAGATGGTGTTTTTAATCAGTGGCAAGTTGATCATCAAGAGGTTTTGAAAGAAACAACTAAAGATTAAACAATGCTTTTTTATTGTATTATTTTACAGATTCTTATTTTTCTATCTATTTTTTTTCAAGATGTAAAAGAGAGAAAAGTTTATTCTATTTTATTTATCTGTGCTTTTGTAAATGGATTTGCTATTTTTTACTTGAATACCAACTTTTTGATAGAAGAGTTATTTTTAAATATTGTTTTGGTGACCATGCTAATGTTGGGATTATTCCTTTATACCAAAGCTAGAAATATAAGTTTGAAGAATAATTTGGGACTAGGAGATGTATTGTTTTTAGTGATAATCGCTACGAGTTTTACAACTTTACACTTTATTCAAAATTTAGTATTCAGTATGATTTTTAGTTTGTTACTACATTTAGTCTTAAAAAAAATATTGAGAAGCAACTATAGCGATATGGTGCCATTGGCTGGTTTTCAAGCATTATATTGTTCTTTATTTTATATTTATTCTCACCTCTTATGATTTTATCTAAAATACCTACGCATCTAAAACAGTTGATATCGTCCGAAATTGCGCATCATTACCAAATCATTCCTTTCGATTTGACAGATAACCAATTAAAGGTGTACACTCCTGAAAAGGACCGAAGTCAAACTTCTGTAGAAACTTTAAATATCATCACAGGTTATCAAATTACTGTAGAGCTCGTAAAGGATACTGATTTTGAAGAGCTACTGATTAGCACCTATCCTAAAACTAATGTTGAAAATGATATCATTTTTGCTAATGATCAATTTTTAGACAAAATTATTTATCAAGCTACAAAAATAAAATCTAGTGATATACACATTGAAGCCTTTGAAGGGCAAGGACGCATACGCTATAGAATTGATGGTTTATTGGTAGAACAATTTATTATTCCTAAAGAAGAATATCCGACTTTGGTCAATCAAATTAAAATTGCAGCTCAGTTAGATATTTCTGAAAAGAGACTACCTCAAGATGGAAGAATTCATGTAGAGCAACCCAGCTACAAATTTGATATTCGTATTTCTATTATTCCCACTTTGCACGGAGAAAAGATAGTTATGCGTTTACTGAGTAAAGAGAATATTAAAATAGAACTAGATTCACTAGGTTTCGATACCGAAGAGTTGCAGACTTTTATGCAGTATATAAGAAAAAAACATGGAATTATTTTAGTTTCTGGGCCTACTGGTTCTGGAAAGACAACTACTCTGTATGGTGCGTTAAAAGAATTAAATAAAGAAACAAATAATATTTTGACGGTTGAGGACCCCATTGAGTATACCATTCCCGGTATTAATCAAGTACAATTAAAAGAAAATATTGGTTTAGACTTTTCTAAAGTATTAAAATCTTTTTTAAGACAGGACCCCGATATAATTATGGTTGGAGAAATTAGAGATACTGATACTGCTGATATTGCCATAAGAGCAGCCTTAACAGGACATTTGGTTCTATCGACAATACACACCAACTCCGCATGGGCTACTATTTCTAGGCTCATTGACATGGGAATTCCAGAGTATCTGATTGCTGACACTTTAATTATGAGTGTGGCTCAGCGCTTACTGAGAAAACTTTGTCCACACTGTAAAAAAGAAATTTCATATGATGAACTACAAAACTTACAACCTTATATAAAAAAAACATCAATTTTATACAAAGCTGTTGGGTGTAGGCATTGTTTTCATACAGGTTATACAGGTAGAGTAGCTATTTACGAGATTATTCCTATCGAAAGTGTACTGATGGAACACATAAAGAATCAGCACCAAAATTACCCCCGTGATCTTTTAAAAAACTATGCTACTATTCCAGACAAAGCCTTAGATTTGTTAAAGAAAGGAATTACCTCTTTTGAAGAAGTTCAAGCATTGTTATCCACTACAGCTTAATAAAGATTAAAAATGAGAATTTATATTACTATTTGCATCTTTTTAATAAAAATTGCACTCTTTGCTCAAAACGATAGAAGCAACAACCGCTTAGATATCTTAGAACAAAAACTCAATACACTCGCTATTGAAAAAGAGGGCTTGCTGAAAACGGTAAATTTCAACGTAAAAAACACCAAGTTACCAGATTTTGTAAATGCTGTAGCCAACTTACATCAAGTAGACATTGGTATTGATACTTCTCTAAATTCTATTTCGTTATCTAACAATTTTAGCGATGCTAAGGTAAAGGATATTCTGTTGTACTTGTGTAAAGAGTATAACCTGACACTCAATTTTACAGGAAACATTATTGCTTTAAAAAAATATATTGCTCCTAGAAAAAAATATATCGCTAAAAATTTAAAAATAGATTTTTCACAAAACGATAGGGCTTTAAGTTTTGAACTAAAAAAAGATACACTGTTTCAAGTATTCAAGAAAATATCTCAGCTTACCAGCAAAAATTTAGTATTTGCACCTGGCATGGAAAATATTAAATTAACAGGTTATATTAATAAATTGCCTGTAGACGATGCTCTAGACAAATTAGCTTTTACTAACGACCTAATACTTAAAAAAACCACCAATAATCATTATATTTTTGAAAGAAATGATATTGAATACGAAGATACGAGTGATAATCGTAATAACAGAAATAACCGAAAGAGACCTTCAAGAAAAAAATATCAGAATAACCAGTTCTACTATAAGGTCAAAGATACAGTGAAACAACTTTTGGACGTTGAATTTACCAATACCAATATCTCTGAAATTATAGAAACTATTGGATACGACTTACAAATCAATAGTTTTACAACCGCTCCGTTGGAAAGTGCTGGTAAAGCAACAGTAAACGCTAAAAACATCTTTTTTGATGATTTATTAAAATATATTTTGGAGGATTCACAATTTTCCTACAAAAAGGAAAATAACTTTTATTTTTTTGGTGAAAATAAACAAAAGCAAATTCATAAGTCAGTAGCTATTCCATTACGACATCGTAGCATACAAGTTTTTAGTGATTCTGGCGAATCATCCTTCAGAAATTCGCTAAATAACAATGGCAGTAGTTTCAATAATGGTGGTTTTAACAATAATTTAAATGATTTTAATAATGGAAGCAATAACTTTAACAGCAATGGAATAAACAATAATAACTTTAATTCAAACGGCAATAACAGAAATACAAGTACTAATTTTGAAACTCCCAGGAGCTCTGGTTCTTCTGCAAGCGTGCAAAATTTCCAAGACCTAATCCCTTCTCAGTATACCGATGGTCTTGAAGTTAAAGTAGACTCTGAGCTGAACAGCTTTATTGTAGAAGGACCTGCTATTAAAGTAAATAAGTTTGAAAAATTTGTTGAATATATTGATAAACCTGTACCTATTGTTTTAATTGAGGTTATGATTATTGAAACTAATAAATCTCTAAATATTGATACAGGAATAGATTTTGGTGTTCGAGATACTCCTACTCAGCTGAATGGTCAAGCTTTCCCAGATACAAACTTAAATTTAGGGGCAAACGAAATCAATAGAATTATTGGGGGGTTTGATGCGTTTGGAATTAAAAATATCGGTAGGGTTGTTCCCAATTTCTATGCAAGTATAAGGGCTATGGAATCTAATGGTGTTATCAAAGTAAAATCTACTCCTAAATTAGCTACGCTAAATAGCCATAGTGCAAGACTATCTATTGGTGAAACTACTTATTACGCAGTAACACAGACCAATATTATTGGGACACAAAATCCTCAAACCTCAGAAATCACCAATTTTTATCCGATTGATGCTCAATTAGGTATAAATTTGACTCCGCTAGTTTCTGGTGATGGTAGTATTACACTGAATATAAATGTTATTCAATCTAATTTTAATGGTACACGAATTAGCGAAGAAGCCCCACCAGGTATAAATTCTAGAGAATTTAGTTCAGCTATTAGGGTGTTTAACAATGATATGATTATTTTAGGTGGACTAGAAGAAAAAAGAGATAATGATAGTAATACAGGAGTTCCTATATTATCTAGAATCCCCATCTTAAAATACTTGTTTAGCTCCAAAAGGAAAGAAGATGTTACTAGAAAATTATCCATTTTAATAAAACCTACCATTATTCAATAGTCTGTGATTCTGATAAATCAAAATATTAACGTTGTAGAAATTTCATCTTCTCAGATACACCTACACCAATTTTCTGGACCAAAAGAAGATGTGAAAAAAATTGGACATGACACGTTTGAAACTATTGAGCAAGCTTTGGATCAACTTAAAAATAGTAAGCCCCCTCTATTTCTCTACATTAATAATAATCAAGTTATTACCCAGCAAATTGACTCTAGTATTAAGCTAGATGAAAAAAATAGCATTAACTTTATAATGCAGATATTTAGTATCAATACAGACGATTTTTTCTATCATATTGATCATATGAGCACTGCTTCTATTATTAGAAAAAGTTACTTAGAAAATATTTTAAATACTGCTAGCAATAAAGATATAAGGTTTTCTAAATGCTATTTCGGATCAACATCACTAATTAGCTTTATTGAAAATTCTAAGGAAATAACATTTTATGGCGATTTTAAAGTTTTACAGCAAAAGCTTGAAAAAGCGAGTAACTCAATTCAAAAAAATTATTTTTATCAAATAGCTGCTGTTTGTATAATAGGTTCTCTCATAGTATTTAGTGCCACCTACTATGGTTTTCAATACCCCAAACTCCTAAAGTTGAAGGAACAGAAGACATTTAATAATGAGAGACTACTAATATTCAATAATTTGAAAACTACGATTGAGCAACAAGAGAAATTGATAAATCAAATTAACAAATTGTCTAACACAAACATAGGCAACTACATAGATCAAATATTATTGATTAAGCCAAGTTCTATTCTACTGAATCAAATTAATTTTCAGCCTATTTTAAAGAAGGTCAAAAAAGATAAAGATATTTTATTCGATCAGAATCAAATAATTATCAGAGGATACAGTAAAGTTCACGATGATATTCAGAAATGGATTTTTGAATTAGAAGCATTAACTTTGATAAAGTCTGTAGAAATTTTAACTTTCAATGATTTAAAAACAACCTCTGAGTTCAAACTAGCTATTTACTTAAATGAAAATAAAGAGACTTCTACAAAATAATAAAATTTTAGCACTTACGTTTTTCGTTATGATCATGATTGTATATCAATTATCGTTAGTAAAAAGTTGGAATTTGTATTGCGAAAAAAAAACATTAAAAGAAGAGCTCTTTGCTAATCAAAAAGCGATTGCTCAACTAAGTTTAATCCAACAAAAAAAAATTGCTTATGATAGTATTCTGAGTGAACTTGAAATTCACAACAATTTAAATTTATCCAATTACATCTTTGAAAAAATTCAAACGATTTGTGACGAAAACAAGGTAAAAATATCATCTTATCAAAAACCACACAAACTTCAAATTTCTGATAAGAATTTACAAACCAGTTATATTTTCAAATTGAATGGGCAGTTTAAAAATACTTTAAAAAGTATCAATGAAATTGAAATTCAGTCATTAGGAAGTATTGTTCACTTGAATTTTGAAAAAGTAAAAAATTATCGAACTGATAAAAATGAGCTAAACTGCGATGTTATTCTACGGGTAATTGAATAGAGATATTTAAACCATCAATCAAATAATCTGTACTTTTGTTCAACTTTAATAGAGCAAAACAACGTATTCATTTCTACGTTTTATGGGTACTTTGAGTTATCAGGTAATTTATAACTTAGCAAGCAATGAGTGTAAGTTGCATATCATGTTACAAACTTACCAGATATGATAGCGTAATTTATTTACGAAATCACGGTACTTAGTTTAAACATTGGTAGATACATAGCTACTAAAATCAAACCCACAATTCCACCTAGAACAATAATTACTATAGGTTCTAATATAGTAGCCATCCGCTTAGAAATCGACTCCAACTCCTTAGTGTAGAACTGTGAAAGCGTGTTAAAAGCGTAGTGCATATTATTTGTTTCTTCTGCTACTTGTATTAAAGATTTGAATTTTCGGTCAAATATTTTTTCTGATTCCACCACAACAGCAATACCTTTACCTTTAATCATCTCTTTTTCTATTTTACTTATTGCTTTCTTTAAAGGTAAAAAAGTTAGCATCTCTTCTGACAATTGTATTGAAAACAGCAAAGGCACATTAGATGCTAAAAGTAAAGTTAACGATTCTGTTAAAGTCAATAAATTATTCTTATATATTAAATTACCTAAAATGGGTACTTTTAGAACCAAATTATCATTTACCTCTTTAAACCTTTTATTTTTTAACAAATAGATGTATCCTAAAATAACAGCTAGTAATCCAAGTAAAATAAGAAAGAAATTATTTTGAAAAAAGTTTGATACTTTTATCACTTGTTGGGTTATCACAGGCAACTCAACACCGTTTTGTTTAAATACGTCCGCAAACATGGGTACAACAAACTTCAGCATAAAGCCAACAGAAAATAACGCGGTAACTAAAACAATGATAGGATAAGTAATCGCGTTCATAATGTTTTGCTTCTGCATAATTTTTTTCTGAAAAAAAGCACCCATTTTGCTAAAAACTTCAATCAAACTACCTGTTTCTTCTCCAATTTTAATTGAGGTTAACTCATATGCAGAGAATATTTCAGGATATTTTGAAAGAGCCTGATGCAAAGAATCACCTCCAATTAGTTTTTTTATTATAGAATTAAACAAAGTTTGGTCTTTATTTTTTAACTGTAAGATCCCCATTTTAATAGCTTCCAATAAATTTATTCCTGAAGACAACATGATAGCAACTTCTGTATAGAAAGCTGCCTTAGATTTGCTATTTAGTGACGAATTAAAAAGAGTGATTTCTTTGGTCCAAACAGATTTACTTCCCATAGTCTATATTATCGTTTAACAGGCTTTCTACATCTTCTTGTTTATAAACAAAAATTTCCCTTTTAATATTATTTTTGATAGGTATAATCAACTTCAAAGCATCCACTCTACCTCTTATTACACTTTCTCCTTTATTATAAAAGAAAAAATTTTCAACATACAAATCAAATGTATCTTTATTTATTAGTACAAAATCTTCTTCAATAACAAACTCCGAAATTAAGTTTCCCTTTTTAAAATTTAACTGAAACTTTGATTCACCTATATAACAAATAGAATTATTAAATTCTCTCCAAAGTTTTTTTTCCAAAAAATTGATGTTACTATTTGACCTTTCTAAAAGAGACTTTTCATGAAACTGTTTGTTTACAAACTGATGTACAGAAAATACAATTCCCATAATGATGGATGTAATGAGCAATACCACCAAAAGTTCGATAATTGTAAAGCTTTTTATGCTAGTTTTTACCTCCATACCTTTTGATTGGCTGCCCATTTTTATCTTCAATTGACAATTGAAAAGAGTCTTTAAAATTTTTCATAGAAATATTTTCTTGTAATTTGCTTTGCATCTCTTTATTACCATGCAGTTCAAAATAAAAAGTCTCATTTAAGATATTTATATCCATACTTAACCTAAACAAATAGTTATCTCTGCTTAAATTTAAAATAGTATATGTAGATATAGTAAGTAGTACGCTCATAATAACTGATGAGACTAAAACTTCGACTAACGTGCTTCCTTTCAATTTTTTCAATATAGCCATTTCATCACCTTATAATTATCTTCCCAGCTAAGCCCCGAGAACAGCTGATACCCTTTTTTGTTGGAAACTCTAACATCGGACAACATATTAATATAGGTACTCCCTAGTGTTTTATGTATAAGGTATTTTGACTTAAGACTCCCATCAACTGTGGCTCCGGTAATAAATAAACCTCCTTCACAGTAGATATCACCTAAAATAGTAGTTCCTTTGCTTATTTTAATATTGATACTTCTAAAGTCTTTGTTTTCATTTTTAAGATACATAATAATCCCCATAAAATTGACATTTTCTAAAATTTCAAGTTTAGCAGTTTTATTAATGTCTTTTAAGACTAGAGCAGATGGATAGTACATTTTTACATTTCTCTCTACTAAAATATTCTCTGTGGCTATAGCCTGAAATACACCTTTTGTTCTCTGATGAATTACAATTTTTGGAGCCATTAAGATTACGTCCTCCAAATTAGTAGTTTCATATACGTGAATTTCCTCACTAGAATTAATAACTATGTTACCAGATATTTTCAATTTTTTTAAATGAATAGACCTAGAGCTACGATAGACCTTAGTTGGTAAAGAAAATGAATTGTGATAAATTAAATTGGGCTTTAGTTCGTTTATATAACTTCGCAAATCTTTTGTTATAAAATCATTTAAGTAAGTTACATTTCTAGGCTGCGCTATTTTTTCTTTTGACGGCGATACAACTCCAAAATAGTTTAACTGATTGCCATAATAGTATCTTCCATTAACAAAACCAGCTTTTATTCCTTCTTTGGGCAATTTGAGATTACCTTCAATTCTTGTAGTTCCCGAAATAGAAAGCCCAAATTGATGATTTTCTAACGTGATGGAGGTTTCACTTGGTTTACCTCCCATAAAAGCGTAATTCCTGATCCTACTATTTGCTAGTACCGTACTAGTGTTTAGTATCCGAAAACTTCCATAATTGAAATACTCTTTTTCTACGCTTCCCCTTTTTCCTAGTAAATAAAGTTCTTCACTTGTTTTTGAATGGTTGAGATTTTTGAAGGACTCAATATTTTTCACTTGTACTTCTTTATCAAATAAAAAAACTAGCTGATTTTTTTTATTAAAGTAATCTAACAAAATCAAAGACGACATTAATAAAAACAGAATTATTGCAACAAAAACAACCAATTGTAATGCTCCTGATTCAATTTTCTTAATAAAAATTTTCATCTTATTTTGATAACAAAAATGATTTAATCTCACCATCCTTTAAAAAAGAAATACTTTTCGCATTTCCTTCCACTAACTTTACCTCAGAAATATCTTGATTTAATTTTAGATAATGTTGCTTACCTCTTATGGTTACCACATAAAACTTAATATCCGAATTACTGCCAATAAAGCCATTATAAATTATTGTAGGAAATATAATTTTCCTTTTAGGTTTAGATTTTTTTTTAACAGCTACTGGTTTCCTTTTAACAATCTTTTTATTAACGATCATTCCAAAAGGATCATCGTAAGAAAGTTGAATTTTTTCTACCTGTATTTTTTTTCTCAATAGTATTTTTTCTACAGGAGTTGCAACATAATTTATTACTTGTTCATCTCCATAAAAATTAAAAATTTTAATGAAGAACACTCCCCAAATTACAATTACCAACACCACTAATAATTGTGTAAATCTCTTTTTATTCTCAGGAGTTCTATTGACCATCTATTATCGAAAAATTAAATGGATTTCCGTAATCAAAACTATTGTTATTGTTGCTTCCTCTTACTCTCCATTGATAAGTTCCAGGATTTAATTCAACATCAATGTCTGTTGCCGACAGCGTAGAGTCAACAACCTTTTGCATAGGATTACTAAAGTCTGGAGTTACAATCTGAATTTGGTAACTCGTAGCAATATTCAATTCTTCCCAGCTAAAATTATAAGTATCTTGTCGTTCTAACGAAGAATTGTCAGACGGTGAGAATAAGATAACTGTTTCATTGTCACTGTTATTGTCCGCAGATGATTCAACCTCAAATAAAAATGGACTTGTATAAGCGGATGTATAAGCACTATTTTTTGCCCTTACCCTCCATTCATAATTACCCGGTTGCACCGATAAGCTAATCCTGTGATTGGACACAATAGAATCCAAAACTATTTCATCGGGATTCGTGAAATTTGGCCTTGCCAATTGAATTTGATAATCTGTTTCTACATCAATTTCTTCCCAAGAAAAGTTATGTAAGTCTCTATTTTCTAATTTGGAATTATTTGATGGTGCAATTAACTTTATCTTTTTATCACTTATATCTTCTTCTAATAGAACTCCTTCACATGATAATAATCCTAAAAAACTGAAAAGAACAATAACTTTAAAAACCTTCATAAATTTCTTTTTTAAGTTTAATTTTCCTCGAATCGACACACTTATCGCTTAAATTTTTCATAACATCAATAATATCATAACTTGTCAACCCTTTTACACCAAAGCAAATAGCCGAAGTTCTAACATCTAAAATAAGTAAATCTGAAATACCTTTATTTACACTTCTGTTGTTTCCAACAATGTTGAGGTTTGGAGTTCCTCCCTTGATAGTTAAAGTAATTTTTTGAGCATTACGAAAAACACCCAATTCATCTTTTTTATACAGAAAACTAAGTCCTGTTATTAATGTATTCTTAGGGCTTTGAATTAAGTATTTTTTTAAATTCGAATCATTCAAATTTGCAATCAAATTAATCTTATTCTTAATATCAATATCTAATAAAACATAATTTTCTCTAATGATTTTTACGTCTTGGCTATCAACTACTTTCTTTAATTGTTTCAAATAAACCTCCTTTAAAGAAATTTTCTTATAACTATAGCTCAAATCAACATTATCAATATTTTGTAATCCTGATATGACCTCCCCTTTTTCGTTGACAATATCTAGCATGCCCTTATTCAAGCTTCTGTCGTACTTATGCACAGCACAACTAGCTACAAATAGACCTAGAAAAAAATAAATTGATATCTTCATTCCTTAAATTTTAATCAAAAATACTATTTAATTAACTAAATTCTATATTCTTTGATTATTATGTAACAACGGAATCTCCACCAAATTTGGGTCAGATTTTTTTCTACTAAAAATTATTTTCTACCACTTTAAAAGTAAAGCTTCCGTTTTAGATAATTTGATTTTAAGACGACTCTTTCTTTCGACTCTTCTTTTTGATAACTTATATATCTTGGTTGTTAAACGGTATAAAGCGATAGCTCTATTTTTTTTTAACAACTCACTGGTCATTTAAAAAGTCTTCTTGTCGTTCTTTCTAAAATTGTCACCGAAAGGAATTTCTGGAAAGTGATTGCTGATTTCCATAAACTCTTCTGCTTCCTTTTATTAAGGAAATAATCTATATTTATTTTTCACTTGCAATTATACTAGAGTTGTTTATCGTTGCCAATCCTAACCTACCTCCTCCATAATATAGACAGCTTTTTTTAGAATTCCAGAATACTACACACTTTTCACCACATAAGTAACAATTCCCCAAATAACTAATTCTTGGTGCTCCTCTACTCTTATATCTCCAAACTCTTTATTCTCTGGAACCAAATACACCCCTTCACTCGTAACTCTTAATCTTTTAACTGTAAAATCGCCGTCCAACATGCAAACCGCTATTTTTCCATTTTTAGGCTCTAAACTTCTATCTACTACAAGTAAATCTCCGTCGCTTATCCCTGCATCTAGCATAGAATTACCATCAACCCTTGCAAAAAAAGTAGCAGTTTTATCTCTAATCAATTCCTTATCTAAGGAAATCTCTTTATTTTCAAAATCTTCTGCAGGAGAAGGAAAACCGGCCTTTATACCGTTTTCTACAATTGGAATCTTTACAAAACCATTGGAACTAAATTTATAAAACTTTATCCCCATCACTTACAGTTTATTTTTATAATATCTCTAAAATTTGTTGTATACTCTGGCGATAAACGCTCTTGCCTCATTTTCCATGTCTTTTTAATATCCTGATTCGCTAGCTTCAACTTACCTTTTCCTAGTTTCTTATTTAAGCTATCCAAAGTATTCATTAATAACTTATGTTTTGGATCTTCATCTGAAAACATACGGGTCTGGTGGAGATTAGTAGGTTTCAGTCCCATAAGTATAACTCCAGCTTTTTTGTATTGATATTCCTTTTTAAAAATTTCTCTAAGCTTTTTTAACACTTGCTTGGTGATCGTAATACTAGAGCTAGTTTCAAAACTAAAATGTACCATGCCACTCAATTTTATATACTCATCACCAAACCGATTAGACCTTAAAAAAATATAAGCACTAGAACACTCACTATTTTGCTGTCTCAATTTTTCTGCACATCTGTTGGCAAAGGTTGCAACACGCTCCTCTAATTCATACAAATCTTTAATTTCAACAGGAAAACTACGAGTAACCGCAATTACTTTTTTATTTCTTTTAAAACCATCATCTAGCCCTAGTGCAGCTTTGCCTTCTAAATCATGTTTTAAACGCAATCCTACAACAGAAAAACGCTTTCTAACTAAGTTATCAGATAGTAGAGTATAGTCGTAAGCTTTGTTAACTCCCATCCCCAATAATTGTCCTTTCAAGCCCCTACCAATCCCCCAAACATCACCTATTCTTGTCCATTTTAGAGCTTTTATGCGTTGTTGCTCTGTCGAAATCACGTAAACATTCCCTATAGTAGCATTATATTTTTTCACAATATTATTTGCCACTTTTGCCAGTGCTTTACTTTGAGCAATACCCACACTTACTGGCAATCCTAACTGCTTCAAAATCTCTTTTTGTATTTTCTCACCAATCGCTTTAGCTTCTTCATCAGTGTTTACGTTTATTTTAAAAAACGCTTCGTCTATAGAGTAGTTTTCAATCTCGTCAACATAATCTGATATAATTTTCATCACTCTTTTGCTCATATCTCCGTACAGCGCATAATTTGATGAGAAAACCTGAAAGCCATAAGCTCTAAACTTATGCTCGAATTTAAAGGCAGGAGCTCCCATAGGAATATCTTTATAAGCTTTCGCTTCACTACTGCGAGCAATCACACAACCATCATTATTAGACAAAACCACAATAGGTTTTCCTTTTAAATCTGGTCTAAAAGCTCGTTCGCACGATGCATAAAAACTATTACAATCAACTATTCCATACATGAGTACAAAAGTAAACCAAAGTATGTAATCATTATGCATTATATTTAAATTACAAAGTATTTTTAACGAAACAAATCAACCCATAAAATGCAATTCGGAAAAGTAGCAAATCCAGCAAATATAGATTTTACATTACCTCCAGATCACCCAAACACACGAACTATATTCAATCCAATCCACAAAACCGGGACTACTTATTATATAGGCTGTGCTAAATGGAATAAACAAGATTTAAAGAATTTTTATCCGAGAGGTACCAAGGACGAGCTTAAATATTACAGTTCGCAATTCAACGCTATAGAGCTAAACGCTACATTTTATAAAATTTACAGTCAAGAACAAATTCTAAAATGGAAAGAAAAAACATCTAGTAACTTCAAGTTCTATCCTAAAATTATTCAAGATATTTCTCATATTCATAAATTAAGCGAACTTTCGTATCCTATAACGGAAATATATACCAACAACGTTAGAGCTTTTGGCAGTAAGCTGGGTTGCGTATTTTTACAAATGCATGAAAATTACTCACCAAACGAATTTGAAACACTAAAAAACTATATCAACATGTGGCCAGGCAAAATTCCACTTGCTATAGAATTGAGACATACAGATTGGTTCAACACCTCTATCTCTACAGAATTGTATCAGTTCTATGTCAAGAGTAATATTAGTAACATTATTACCGATACAGCAGGTAGAAGAGATTTGATTCATATGAGTTTAACGTCTCCTAACGTATTTATCCGATTCGTGGGTGCCAATCATTCGACCGATTATTTAAGACTTGATTCTTGGATAGATCGTTTAACAATTTGGCATTCTCAAGGACTCAAAAGTATCTCTTTTTTCATTCATCAAAATACAGAAATAGAATCTGTAAAACTCTCCTCCTACTTTATAAAAAAATTAAATGAAAGGCTAAAACTAAATATCAAAATACCTTTAACATTAGAAGACATCCAAAGTTCACAACAAACATTATTCTAATGGCGTTCCCCTATGGGTCGGGCTATCCGCTATATCTTTTACTAGTTTTCGATACAAATTTATTCCGTTTCACTCCGTAAATTCACTCAAACTGACAGTAAAAGGATGCCGCTACTATCCCTAACGCAAACAATAAAATCCAATTTTCAAAAGTGTAATCTTTTCTAGAATCGTTCTCGACTCCGCTCGAACACCTATAACAACCTTACCGAGAGGTCGAAATTGGAAATCACAGAGATTACTCAATCGAACTTTGGTGTCTATAAATTCTAGTATTTAGGTGATTCAGCTAAGCCAAAATAACAAAGAATATTGGAGAAAGACTATAACACAAATAGCTCTCGGGTTTAGCTCTAACACCTATAACGGTCTCTGAGCGGAGTCGAGAAGCCATTACCAACTTGACTCTTCTAGTTCTTAACCACTGTTTTCAGCGTTGATACTAGGTACAGTATACACTCATAAAAACAAAAAAACCTCATTCAATTGAATTGAATGAGGTTTGTAAATTCTAATGTGATTTTAGAATCAAAAAAAGGCGATGACATACTCTCCCAGCAAGTGCTAGTACCATCTGCGCGAATAGGCTTAACTTCTCTGTTCGGAATGGGAAGAGGTGAGCCCTATTGCAATAATCACCTTAAGGTCTTGGTTGGTGGTTGTTCGTTGTTTGTTAGTAGTATCATACTAACAACGAAAAACCCACAACTAATTATGTGTTAACATATTGATATTATAAATCATGTTTCCAATTCTTTGAGTAACTAAAATCATTAAAGTCCGCAAGTACATAAGCCTATGGGTTATTAGTAATACTCGGCTATGACATTACTGCCTTTACACCTATATCCTATCAAGGTCGTAGTCTACAACCACCCTTTAAAGAAATCTCATCTTGTGGTGGGTTTCGCGCTTATATGCTTTCAGCGCTTATCCCTTCCCAACGTAGCTACTCAGCAATGCTCCTGGCGGAACAACTGATACACCAGAGGTTAGTTCAACTCGGTCCTCTCGTACTAGAGTCAAATCCACGCAAATTTCTAACGCCCGCTACAGATAGAGACCGAACTGTCTCACGACGTTCTGAACCCAGCTCGCGTGCCACTTTAATGGGCGAACAGCCCAACCCTTGGGACCTTCTCCAGCCCCAGGATGTGACGAGCCGACATCGAGGTGCCAAACCCCCCCGTCGATGTGAGCTCTTGGGGGAGATCAGCCTGTTATCCCCGGAGTACCTTTTATCCTTTGAGCGATGGCCCTTCCATGCGGAACCACCGGATCACTATGCTCTTGTTTCCAACCTGATCGACTTGTAGGTCTCCCAGTCAAGCACCCTTATGCCATTGCACTCTACGTACGGTTACCAAGCGTACTGAGGGTACCTTTAGAAGCCTCCGTTACTCTTTTGGAGGCGACCACCCCAGTCAAACTACCCACCAAGCACTGTCCCCATCACTGGGTTAGACTCTAGATAAGCAAAGGGTCGTATTTCAACAACGACTCACACACGCCTAGCGACGCATGATCAATGTCTCCGACCTATCCTACACATTACTTATCCAAAGCCAATACTAAGCTATAGTAAAGGTTCACGGGGTCTTTTCGTCCCGTAGCGGGTAATCGGCATCTTCACCGATACTACAATTTCACCGAGCTCATGGCTGAGACAGTGTCCAGATCGTTGCACCATTCGTGCAGGTCGGAACTTACCCGACAAGGAATTTCGCTACCTTAGGACCGTTATAGTTACGGCCGCCGTTTACTGGGGCTTCATTTCAGATCTTCGATTTGCATCTAAACCCTCCACTTAACCTTCCAGCACCGGGCAGGTGTCAGGCCCTATACATCAACTTTCGTTTTAGCAGAGCCCTGTGTTTTTGATAAACAGTCGCCTGGACCTTTTCACTGCGGCCCTTAAATTTAATTAAGGGCGACCCTTCTCCCGAAGTTACGGGTCGATTTTGCCTAGTTCCTTAGCCATGAATCACTCGAGCTCCTTAGAATACTCATCCCAACTACCTGTGTCGGTTTACGGTACAGGACGCAGCCCTCGCTTTTCTTGGAACCGCTTACTTCTTTTCGCTTCGCCCGAAGGCTAGGCTCAACGTACTATTCCGTCAGTACGTAAAGATCTGGGCAATCCGTCACTTTTAACGGGTGCGTGTACAGGAATATTAACCTGTTGTCCATCGACTTCCCCATTCGGGTACGCCTTAGGTCCTGACTAACCCTCAGCTGATTAGCATCGCTGAGGAAACCTTAGTCTTTCGGAGGGCGGGTTTCTCACCCGCCTTATCGTTACTTATGCCTACATTTTCTTTTCTAGCCGTTCCAGCATTCCTTACGGAACACCTTCTGCACAACTAGAATGCTCCCCTACCACTTATAACTTACGTTACAAATCCATAGCTTCGGTAATATGTTTATGCCCGATTATTATCCATGCTCGACCGCTCGACTAGTGAGCTGTTACGCACTCTTTAAATGAATGGCTGCTTCCAAGCCAACATCCTAGCTGTCTAGGCAGTCAAACCTCGTTTATTCAACTTAACATATATTTGGGGACCTTAGCTGATGGTCTGGGTTCTTTCCCTCTCGGACATGGACCTTAGCACCCATGCCCTCACTGCTGTAAACCATTATATAGCATTCGGAGTTTGTCAGGAATTGGTAGGCGATGAAGCCCCCGCATCCAATCAGTAGCTCTACCTCTATATAACTATAATACAACGCTGCACCTAAATGCATTTCGGGGAGTACGAGCTATTTCCTGGTTTGATTGGCCTTTCACCCCTACCCACAGGTCATCCCAAGACTTTTCAACGTCAACGGGTTCGGTCCTCCACTGTGTGTTACCACAGCTTCAACCTGCCCATGGGTAGATCACCAGGTTTCGCGTCTACTCAACCTAACTAAAACGCCCTATTAAGACTCGCTTTCGCTACGGCTCCATTCCTTAAGAATTTAACCTTGCTAGATAAAGTAACTCGTAGGCTCATTATGCAAAAGGCACGCCGTCACCATGTAAAATGGCTCCGACCGCTTGTAGGTGTACGGTTTCAGGATCTGTTTCACTCCCTTACTTAGGGTTCTTTTCACCTTTCCCTCACGGTACTAGTTCACTATCGGTCTCTCAGGAGTATTTAGCCTTACCGGATGGTCCCGGCAGATTCAGACAGGGTTCCTCGTGCCCCGCCCTACTCAGGAATCTGATATGATCGCTTCTCTTACCTATACGGGACTATCACCCTCTGTGGTTAACCTTTCCAGGTTATTCTAATTCGATTGCTTCTCAATAACTCAGTCCTACAACCCCCAGCCTGCCGTAACAGAATGGGTTTGGGCTCTTTCGCGTTCGCTCGCCACTACTAACGAAATCATTATTATTTTCTCTTCCTCCGGTTACTTAGATGTTTCAGTTCACCGGGTTTGCTCCTCTCGGTACTATGCCTTCAACATAGTGGGTTGCCCCATTCGGAAATCTACGGATATAATTCTTATGTGCAAATCCCCGTAGCTTATCGCAGCTTATCACGTCCTTCTTCGCCTCTGAGAGCCTAGGCATCCGCCATACACCCTTAATTAGCTTATTGTACTCTTTTGCGTCTTTAATCTTTAATTACAGTCATCGACTGTAATATTTTATTTTTATCTTTAGTTAATACTTTGTACTTCGTACTCAATATTAACTATTAATGTCTACTCAAGTAAATATGGTTTCCCATATTTATAATATCAATATGTCAATGAACGGTGGCGAGTCGCCACTGAATTTAAATCAGGGTGACTGTTATATACCTGTAAGATAAATAAATACCTCAAGGCATAGCCTTGTGGAGAATATCGGAGTCGAACCGATGACCTCTTGCGTGCAAGGCAAGCGCTCTAGCCAGCTGAGCTAATCCCCCTTATTTGCAATGAACAATCTTCAATCTACAATTTTCAATAATTGTTAATTGCTTATGGTCAATTGCTAATTGAATTGCGTTGCTTCTAGAATTTCCTTTTTAAAATACAATCTAATACTCTTTACTTTAAAGTAATTGTTTAGCAATTAATAACCGCCTAAACAAACTTTGTTTGTAGTCTCGGGCAGACTCGAACTGCCGACCTCTACATTATCAGTGTAGCGCTCTAACCAGCTGAGCTACGAGACTCAATATGTGATTGTATTCTATATCTTTTTAAATTAACAGCTTAGAGGTAAATAATCTCTTTGTAACATACATCTCGTTTCTCTAGAAAGGAGGTGTTCCAGCCGCACCTTCCGGTACGGCTACCTTGTTACGACTTAGCCCTAGTTACCAGTTTTACCCTAGGCGGCTCCTTAACGGTGACCGACTTCAGGCACTCCCAGCTTCCATGGCTTGACGGGCGGTGTGTACAAGGCCCGGGAACGTATTCACCGCATCATGGCTGATATGCGATTACTAGCGATTCCAGCTTCATGGAGTCGAGTTGCAGACTCCAATCCGAACTGTGATAATGTTTGAAGATTCGCATCCTGTCACCAGGTAGCTGCCCTCTGTCATTACCATTGTAGCACGTGTGTAGCCCAGGACGTAAGGGCCGTGATGATTTGACGTCATCCCCACCTTCCTCGCGGTTTGCACCGGCAGTCTCTCTAGAGTCCTCAGCTTAACCTGTTAGCAACTAAAAATAGGGGTTGCGCTCGTTATAGGACTTAACCTGACACCTCACGGCACGAGCTGACGACAACCATGCAGCACCTTGTAAGAAGTCCGAAGAAATGTCTATCTCTAAACAATGCATCCTACATTTAAGCCCTGGTAAGGTTCCTCGCGTATCATCGAATTAAACCACATGCTCCACCGCTTGTGCGGGCCCCCGTCAATTCCTTTGAGTTTCAATCTTGCGACCGTACTCCCCAGGTGGGACACTTATCACTTTCGCTTAGTCACTGAACTTGTGCCCAACAACTAGTGTCCATCGTTTACGGCGTGGACTACCGGGGTATCTAATCCCGTTCGCTCCCCACGCTTTCGTTCATCAGCGTCAGTATATACGTAGTAGACTGCCTTCGCAATCGGTATTCTATGTAATATCTATGCATTTCACCGCTACACTACATATTCTATCTACTTCCATATAACTCAAGACTAACAGTATCAAAGGCAGTTCAACAGTTAAGCTGCTGGATTTCACCTCTGACTGATTAGCCCGCCTACGAACCCTTTAAACCCAATGATTCCGGATAACGCTTGGACCCTCCGTATTACCGCGGCTGCTGGCACGGAGTTAGCCGGTCCTTATTCGTAGAGTACCGTCAAATGGTTACACGTAACCACGTTTCTTCCTCTATAAAAGAAGTTTACAACCCATAGGGCAGTCATCCTTCACGCGGCATGGCTGGTTCAGAGTTGCCTCCATTGACCAATATTCCTCACTGCTGCCTCCCGTAGGAGTCTGGTCCGTGTCTCAGTACCAGTGTGGGGGATCTCCCTCTCAGGACCCCTACTTATCGTTGCCATGGTAAGCCGTTACCTTACCATCTAGCTAATAAGACGCATAGCCATCATAAACCAATAAATCTTTAAATATAATCTGATGCCAAATCATATCGCCATGGAGTATTAGTCTTCGTTTCCAAAGGGTATCCTCCTGTTTATGGTAGGTTCTATACGCGTTACGCACCCGTGCGCCGGTCGTCAGCAAATAGCAAGCTATCCCTGTTACCCCTCGACTTGCATGTGTTAAGCCTGCCGCTAGCGTTCATCCTGAGCCAGGATCAAACTCTTCATCGTTATTTTTTTACAGCTCTCACTGCTTATTTAGACGATGCTCAAAAAAATCTCATGATCTAGTCATGTAATTTACGCTCTAATTTACGCTGTCAATTTCAAATTTCTCAATGAACTTAGTCACATAGCGACTTAATAACTTAGCTGCTTCGCTAAGCGGATGCAAATATACTAACTTTATTTAATCCCAAACAAATAATTGTTGATTTATTTCTAAATCTTTTTTTTACTCGTTTGTAAAGGAGATGCTCCTTTATTAAATGTTATATCATGTATCTGATCTTATTCCTTTATAACTCGAATAGTTCTCGCCACTAAGGGGATGCAAACATACGCATATTTTAATGTTTTTACGTAGTTTTTTCGTGAAGTTTTTATCTCTTTTTTTAGTGTGTTACTAGTCAGGGGGTTAATGGGGATAGTTGGTGGTTGGTGGTTGGTGGCTATAAGTTTAAGAACTTTGACATTATTGAGATGTGTTTATGGTGTTATGTTTTGATTATATATTCTCTGTCTTATATCTTTGGTAAACTTTACTCTTTGCGTTAGGGATGGAGCGCGTGTTTGAGCTCTTTTTTGGGTGTTCGAGCGCTAGTCGAGCACCAAAAAAAAGCGAGTAGCGACAGCCCGACCCATAGGGGAACGCCCTAGACGATATATGTGAACTTGTTGGTTAGTAGATTTTGAGCATGATGCTTATTTATCTCTGTTTTTTACACGGCTTGGTTCATGAATTCGATTAAGTAGCATCGTATTAGTAACCAAGGTAAATTAAATCACTATTGCGGCTATTACACTCGTCTTGATCAGATACAAATAAAAAGAGAGTCTATTATATATAATAGACTCTCTTTTTATTTGTATCTGACTTGGCTTATCCACCAAAATCGTCAAAACGTACATTTTCTTTTGGTACTCCAAAATCATCACACATTTTTACAACTGCTTGGTTCATCATTGGTGGACCACAAAAGTAAAATTCTATATCTTCTGGGGCTTCGTGAGTAGATAAATAATTATCAATTAGTGACTGGTGCACAAATCCTACAAATCCATCTCCTTCATCATCATGAATATCTTTTTTGATTTTCCAGTTATCTTCTGGTAATGGTTCTGACAATACTAACTGTAATTTGAAGTTAGGGAATTTTTCCATCAAATCTTCAAAATAGTGTATGTAGAATAATTCACGCTTAGAACGACCTCCGTACCAGTAGGTTACTTTACGTCCAGTTTTCATAGTATGGAATAATTCATACAAGTGAGATCTCATTGGTGCCATACCTGCTCCACCTCCTATATAAATCATTTCAGCATCTGAGTTTTTATTAATGAAAAACTCTCCATAAGGTCCTGAAATTGTTACTTTATCTCCTGGCTTTTGGTTAAATACGTAAGAGGAAGCAATTCCTGGATTCACATCCATCCATCCACCTTTTACTCTATCAAAAGGAGGGCAAGCAACACGTACATTTAGCATGATTTCTCTCCCTTCTGCTGGGTAAGAAGCCATAGAATAAGCACGTTCGACTGTCTCCGTGTTCTTCATTTTTAGAGGCCATAGACCAAATTTTTCCCATTCTTGGTGAAACTTATCGGGTTCTCCTGGGTGATCTTTTGGATGCGCAGTGATGTCCATGTCTTTGTAATTTACTTCACAAGGGGGAATTTCAATTTGAATATATCCTCCTGCTTTGTAATCCATATCTTCTGGAATTTCTACCACAAACTCTTTTATAAATGATGCTACGTTGTAGTTACGAACAACGGTAGCTTCCCATTTTTTGATTCCAAAAATTTCTTCTGGAATAGAAATATCCATGTCATTCTTAACCTTAACCTGACACCCTAAACGAGCACCCGCAGCTAATTCTTTACGTGTAAAGTGAGGTGTTTCTGTTGGTAGCGCTTCTCCACCTCCAGAGTGAACATGACACTCACACTGTAAACAGGTACCTCCACCCCCACAGGCTGATGGTAAAAATATTTTTTCGTTTCCTAATGTTCCTAATAAAGAACTACCAGTATCTACCTCAATCGTCTTTTCTCCGTTGATGGTAATTTTTACTTTTCCTGACGGTAGTAATTTTGCTTTAGCTCCTAGTAAAATACTTACTAAGATTAAAACAATAATCAAGAAAACAACAATGCTTATTGCAATTACATTCATAATTATTTGTTCTTTATTTTTATAATTTAATACCTGAGAAGCTCATAAAACCAATCGCCATTAGCCCTGTAATGATGAAAGTAATTCCTAATCCTTTTAAAGGTCCTGGAATATGAGAATAAGCAATTTTTTCTCTAATGGCCGCAATGGCAACGATAGCTAACAACCACCCAATTCCTGATCCTAATCCATACACGGCTGATTCTCCAACGTTGGCAAAATCTTTTTGCTGCATAAATAATGAACCTCCTAAGATGGCACAGTTTACCGCAATTAATGGTAAGAAAATCCCTAAAGCTCCGTACAATGCTGGTGCAAATCTTTCTACAATCATTTCTACCAATTGTACCATGGATGCAATTACTGCAATAAACATGATAAAACTTAAGAACGATAAATCAATATTGGCATACTCTTCTCCTAACCAAGATAAGGCTCCTGGTCTTAATAAATAGCTATCAATTAAGAAGTTTACTGGAACGGTAATTGACAATACAAATACTACTGCCGCTCCCAAACCTACAGCTGTATTTACTGTTTTTGATACTGCTAAGTAAGAACACATTCCTAAGAAATATGCAAATACCATATTATCAATAAATATACTTTTTACAAAAATGTTGATATAATCCATTTTACTTTTTGTTGATATGTTGATTTGTGCATTGGTTGATTCGAGCAAACGACTCAACTCATAGACGAATTAACAATAGATTAGTGTTGTTCAATTAATTTTCTATTTCTAGAACGTTGTACCCATATAATGATACCTACGGTAATTAATGCCATTGGAGATAACAACATAAACCCGTTGTTTTCATATCCTAGTGCGTATAAACCTGTAGAATCTGCAATTGTTTTAGCCTTGTGCCCTAAAATTTCTATACCAAATAATTTACCTGAACCTAGTAATTCTCTGAATACGGCAACCAAAACTAAAATTAATGCGTAACCTGCACCGTTTCCTACACCATCTAAGAAAGATTTCCATGGTCCGTTTGCTAAAGCAAAAGCTTCTAAACGTCCCATTACAATACAGTTGGTTATAATTAGTCCAACGAATACTGATAATTCTTTACTTACATCGTATGCATAGGCTTTTAATACTTGGTCTACTAAAATTACCAAAGAGGCAACAATTAGCAATTGAACAATAATACGTATACGTCCTGGTATTAAATTACGTATTAATGATACGATTACATTAGAGGCTATGACAACAAATAAAACTGCTAATGACATTACAACGGCTGGCTTTAACTGAACTGTAATAGCCAACGCTGAACATATTCCTAATACTTGAACTGAAATTGGATTGTTATCGTCCAACGGATCGGTTAACAATGCCTTATTTTGCTTTGAAAATAATGCTTCTTTTTCTGCCATGATTAATTATTTTTAAAATAAGGTAAGTAATGCTCCAATCTTTCTTCTATCATAGCTGTTACACCATTGGAAGTAATCGTTCCTCCAGAAATAGCATCTACTCCATGCTCATCTCCTTCTTTAGCACCTCCTTTGATTGCTACTACAGATACGAACTCATTTGACTTATCTAAGATTTTCTTTCCTTCGTACTGATCTTGAAACCATTCGGTATTAATTTCAGCACCTAATCCTGGAGTTTCACCTTTATGATCGTAGCTAGCTCCTATGATTGTATTTTTATCTTCATCTAACGCTATATAACCCCAAATTGCATCCCAAAGTCCAGCACCATGTAAAGGTACTATGTAATATTTTTTACCTTCTTTTTCTGCTATATACAAAGGAAATCTTTGGTCTTTTACGGGCTTTTTAATTTCGTTTTTTAAACCGATTGTAAAAGCATCTGTACCCTTATCTATTTCTCCTTCGGAGGTTAACGATAATTGCTCTTTGATATATTTATTAAAATTATCTTGAGCATCATCTCTACTTTCAACATCTACACCAATGGTAGATAATATGTTCTGCATTTTCTCTGCTTCTACATTGGCAGCCTGTAAAGGCTTTAAATTAGTTGCAGTAAATGCTAACAATCCTGCAATAACTGTTACGATAACAATTGCAAAAATAAACGTGTATGCGTTACTGTTCTTTTTCATAATTAAGCAACTTTTAAACGGTTCTTACGCTTTTTAATATTCCCTGCAATCACGTAGTGATCGATAGTTGGAGCAAAAACGTTCATTAATAATATAGACATCATCATTCCTTCTGGGTACGCTCCGTTAAATACACGAATCATGATTCCAAAAAAACCGATTAACAATCCGTAAATCCATTTTCCTTTCTCAGTTTGAGCACCAGAAACTGGATCTGTTGCCATAAATACTGCTGCAAAAGCAAAACTACCTACAATTAAGTGTTGCCACCACGGAAAGCTCATTAAAGAATTGTATCCTATAGCGTTAAAAATTAATCCCATAGCTGCACCTCCAATAAAAGTACCTGCAATAATTTTCCAAGAAGCTACCCCTGTGGCTATTAACAATATAGCTCCTAAAGCAATCGCTATTACCGATGTCTCTCCAACGGAACCTGGTATGTAACCCAATATCATATCTGCTACGGACCAATTAGCCGCTCCGCTTACTAGTTGTTGCGCTGGCTCATTGTCTGCTGCCAAAACTCCTAAAATAGTTTCTCCAGATACTGCATCTAAAGTACTTGCATCTGCCACCCATACTTTATCTCCAGACATTTGCGGAGCATATGAGAAGAATGCAAAAGCTCTTGCAATCAATGCAGGATTAAAAATATTCATTCCTGTTCCTCCAAATGCTTCTTTACCAATGAACACGGCAAATACAACTGAAACAGCCAACATCCATAATGGAAAATCGATTGGCATAATTAAAGGAATTAACATTCCTGAAACCAGATAACCTTCTGCTACTTCGTGTTTGTTGTAAATAGCGAACCCAATTTCTATAGCCAAACCTACTCCGTAGGAAACCAATAACATCGGTAAAAATTTCCACGCTCCAAAAATCATACAATCTAAAAAGGCTGTACTTTCTCCTAATTGTGAAAAATGTTGATAACCTATATTATACATTCCAAAAAACATAGCAGGCAACAGAGCAAATATTACCGTTACCATTACTCTTTTTAAATCTACTCCATCTCTAATATGTGCTCCTTTGTTAGTATTGTGTCTTGGCACAAACAACAAAGTATCTATTGAGTTAATTGCTGGGGCAAATTTTTCGAATCTACCTCCCTTGTCGAAAGGCTTTCTTATTTCGTCAAATTTCTTTCTTAAAAAATCCATTATCCTACTTCTTTAATCATTAAATCTAATCCTTGTCTGATGATATGTTGAGCTTCTATCTTAGAACTATTGATATAATCGACCAAAGCAAAATCTTCTGGAGCTACTTCGTAAATCCCTAAATTTTCCATTTTCTCAATATCATTAGCGATACAAGCCTTTAACAACTGTAAAGGATATATATCAATCGGCACTACTTTTTCCATTTCTCCAGTTACTACCAATGCTCTTTGCTCACCATTTAAACTAGTATTCAAACTATACTCTTTACCAGGATTTAACCAAGCAAAAGACGTTTTAGCAAAACTGTGAATAGATTTGCTCCCTACAAAAGGTAGCCATCCAAAAAATCTTGCCTCTGAAGCTTCAGGGATGATGGATATAACATTGTCATAAAATCCTAAATAATCATCTACTTCAATTTTAGTTCCCGTCAAAACGTTTCCAGAAATCACACGAACTCCTTGCACATTTGCATTTGCTGACACAATATCTTTGATATTTTGACCCGCAGCAACGGTAAAGTATTGTGGGTTTTTAACCTCAGAACCAGCTAAAGCAACCAATTTAATTGGATTGTACTTCCCTGTTAAGAACAGTTCTCCAATAATAGCAACTCCTTGCGGGCTTACTGTCCAAACTTTTTCCCCTTGATTAATGGGTGATATTTCTGCAATTTGAGTTCCAACATTTCCAGCAGGATGTTCACCATCTACATTTACAATGGTTGCATTCTCTATTTTGTTGAAAAACGTAGTTTCGTTAGCATTCACTCCTAACGTTACTGAACCACTAGTTAACTTCGTTAAAGCGTTTATTCCGGCTTGGAAAGCCTCCTCTCTACCTGCTAGAACATAAGCATAATTGGGTGCTAACGGAGCCGTATCAAAGGACGAAACATAAATAGCTTTAGGAGCATCCTCAGGACTAGCAATTACATCGTAAGGACGTTGCTTTACATAGGCAAAACTTCCACTTTCCAAAATCTTTTCCAAAACAGCTTCTTTCTCCAAATTTAATGGATTAGCTGCCCCAAAATCTTTAAACTGATCTTCAGATTTTGCTTCGATAACAATAGCCAAAACTTTACGCTTAGCCCCTCTTTTAACTTCTTTAATAGTTCCACTTACAGGAGAAGTAAATTTAATCCTGTCATTCTCTTTGGAGAAAAAAACCACATCACCAACCGAAACCTCTTCCCCTGCTTTGACAGCAAGTTTAGGTGTAATACCATGAAAATCCGTAGGTTTTATAGCGTAGAAAGCAGAACGAGAAGTTACAGCTGTAGTCAAAGCTGCTTGTCCTTTTAGCTTGATAGTTAAGCCTTTCTTTACCCTAATGTCTTTTGACATATTTATAGATTTAATTTATTTTTTACGTATAAAATATGAAGCAAATTTAACTAAAATGACTATTCTTGTGTAAATAATAACGTCTTAATTTTTAATAAGATTTTATTTATAGTCATTCTATATTAATCATCAACACATTGATCTTTGTCTTTGACAAGAACAACAATATAGACAAACAATTACTCACAAAATAGTATATTAGTCAAACAATATTTATAGAATGAATTACTTTTATTTATGGATTGTATTTCTAACAACCTTTAATTGCTTTCCGCAAAGTGAAGATGCCGAAGCGATTAAAACAGTTATCGTTAAAAGTAGTTTACACGAATTTTCTCACCCAGTACACAAACTGGGTAGTAGTATCCATTTCAGTTTTGACGATATAAACGGCACTCAAGAAGAGTACTACTACAACATTGTACATTGCCAAATAGATTGGAGCCCATCTAATTTATCTAACTCCTACTATATTGATGGTTACGCTAATTTTCAGATAAACGATTTTGAAAATTCGTATGGAACTTTGGCTAATTACACACATTATTCTTTTACCATCCCTAATAATGACACGAGAATTACTAGATCTGGAAACTATCTAATCCAAATCGTTAACAACAACGATGAAGTTGTATGCGAAAGAAAAATTGTTATCACAGAAGATTTAGTAAATATCGGGGTTAAAATTTCAGAAAGTAGAGACTTGGAACTATTCAATCAGAAACAAGCTGTATCATTGGTTATAGATACAAAGAACCTAAATATCAATTATCCAAATACCGAAATCAAAACTTATATTTTCCAGAACGGCGATCTAAATTTAAAATCTGAGTTTTTACAACCTACTTTTATAGACAATAATGTTTACACTTATAGACCTAGTAAAAAAACTGAGTTTTTTGCGGGCAACGAATTTTACTATTTTGATAATAATGATATTTTGAGAAACTCCCGTTTTATTTTAAGGAGTTATAGAGAGGGTGATTTTTTTCATTCTATTCTCTATCCAGCCAAGAGTAGAATTCGAGATATCTATAAATTTAATCCAGATATTAATGGAAGTTTTGTCATCAGAAACTTGAATGCTTCAGATTCTGATATAGAAGCAGAGTATAGTATTGTTCATTTTTCGTTATTAAACGAAAAACATTTACAAGACAAAGACATTTACATTTATGGAGCTTTTAACAATTATCAACTAACCGACGAAAATAAACTCGTAGAAGACGCATCAGGAAAATACTTGACCACTAGCATCTATTTAAAACAGGGGTTTTACAATTTCGATTTTGTTACCAAAATTAATGATATTCCTAAAAGAAACTCTGTTAGCGGTTCTTTTTTTGAAACGGAGAACACATACGAGGCCTTGGTATATTTTACGCCCATAAACTCTATATATTATCAAGTTGTAGGGTATGGTGCTGGGAACAGCAAACAACAACTAGAGAATTAATTGTTTTATTTTAAATACTTGTCTATATTTAAAAAACTATTTTGATAAGATGACCGAGGCTACAACACATGGTATAAAAGTATCTGTTAATTCTGTTTTTTGCGGCGTTCAAGAAAGAAGTCAACAAAAACATTATTTGTTTGATTATTATATAAGTGTTGAAAATCTTTCAGCAAGCACTGTTCAACTCCATTCAAGACATTGGGAAATATACGATTCTTTGAATCATACCGAAATTGTAGAGGGTGAAGGCGTAATTGGTATCCAACCTATTTTAAAAAGTGGAGAAAAACACTCCTACAAATCTCACTGTATCTTATTATCGAACTGCGGATCTATGAAAGGACATTATAATATGTTGGATTTAGATAAGAGCATTAACTTTAAAGTTAAAATCCCTAAATTTCAGTTACAAACAGAATCTATACTTAACTAGTTCTTTTGAACTCATAAAACTCATCACCTTGGGCAATATATGCCTCTTGACAATTAGAGGGATGCAAAAAAGTGTAAGGACTATCTGGTGAAAATCCTGGTGTTTCTAATTTAAAAACACCTTTAAAATCGTTGTTTCCTTGTGCTGTGTAACGCGCTATTTCATAGTTATTGTTTCCTAAAAAAGACTCCACCCTAAACCAAGCTCCACTTCCTATACCTCCTAACCACGTACCCTTGTTTAAATTGAATAGATCTTTGTTAGGTAATTCAGTCCCCACCTTATTTACCTCAATGTCAATTTTTTTAAAGAAGCATGCTGCGTATTCCTTTAAGATTGATCGGTTGTGATATTGAGTTATTATTTGATTCTCTATTACGAACACCTCGTCCTTATCTGTTCCTTTAATAGCATTCCCTATCGGACTTGGCGTAAATAAATTAGAGGCCTTTAGCTTTGTTCTCACGCTTTTTTCTTGGCATGAATTAATCACAGTATCAGTTACAAAACGAGCACAATTACTACCTCTCTTTACAAAGGCTCCGTATGGAATTTCTTTCTGCTGAATAAGTGAATCTATATACTTAAGAGCCTTATGGTAATTAATAGAATAGTTAACGCTTGCGACTAATCTGCCCTCCCCATGTGTTTTCTCTGGATGCGCATCTAACCATAGCAACAGTTCATCAATATTTTGCAGTTTCCCTTCTTCAAAAACTGCTTTTAAGGGTATTTGCAACTCTACATCTGTATCTTTAGACCTCACTCTACCGTAGCCAAACGAAGTAATATATCTTCCAAAATCGTAATAATCTACACTCCTTGATTGCTTGTTTATCAATAACAAAGCTGCATGTCCTGCTTGTACAGCATCTTTCCCACCCACTCCAAAAAAAGGCCAAATTTTACTAGAAAATTCAGTATACGCTGGTCTTACTACCGTATCCGGATAGGACAAGACTACAATTACTCCGTCTGCCACCCTCATTATGCGTTCACTAGTGAAAAAATATTGGTGTAATTAAGCTCTTTATCATTCACATAATCAAAGTAATTCATGTGTAAGCTTTTATCTTCCTTAATTACCATTGTTGTACTTACTGTTTCCACTAGGTCTCGTTTCATTTTAATAGTCGTTTCAGCATTTCCAAAGTCTTTATTTTGATGAAACTTTAACACGTCAATAGGCTTTATTTTTGATTGATTTAATCCACTTTTGGCAAACCACTCCACCCTTTGTGTCTTCATCTCATCGTTATATAAGGTTGATGATGACCAAATACTAGGCTTATTACTATCTAATCTATTGATATGTTTTTTCTCCTTACACCAAACCAACTCGTAAATTTGATTGCTTTGATTCCAATCTACAACAATCAGCGTAAAAGGAGCTACTCCATCAAGCTCTAACTCCTTCATTGTTTTTAAAACATCAAAAGACGTTAAAAGTGTTTTAACCACTACACCTCTACTTTTAAGAAACTTTAATTGCGGATTGTGATAAACAAAACCTCCATTTAACAAACATACCAAGCGTTTATTTTCTGAAACACCTATCCACGTTCCGCCAGCCACTTCATCTTTGGGATAAAATAAATTTACTTTGCTCTCAACATAATAGTCTGGGTTTTTGGTTTCTCTATCAAATTTTTCATCTCTGTTAGAGGTAAAAATAAATCCAGATGGAGTGGGTATATAGGTAACGGTGCACATCAGCTTTCTACATTAAAATTATAACAGTGGTTTGGTCTGTAAATCTATTAAAAATTACACTTCTTTAAAATTATAAAGGCATAGGTTTGCTAAGATTCTTAAATTTGCGCTCTCAACTAACAAGTATGCAACGCATAAATAAATCATTTTCTGTTCATAATATTACTCAATTTAAACAACAGGTTTTACTTTGGGGAAATAGACACAGCGTAGTAACTTGGTTGGACTCCAATGAAAATGTAAATTCTAGTATAGAAGGTTTTTTAGCTGTTGATACGCTAAGTGACCTAACTAGTAGCATTAAAGATGCTTTTAAAAAACTAGAACAATACATTAACGAGGTTAATGATTATGCTTTCGGGTTTTTATCTTACGATTTAAAAAATGAAGTTGAAAATTTATCCTCTCAAAATACAGAAGAGTTAGATTTTCCTGAGTTGTATTTTTTTCAACCCAAAAAACTTATCGAAATCTCTAAAAACAAGGTGATTTTTAGATACCCAGAACATTTGCAAGGAGATATTGAAAAAGATTGGCAAGAGATAAACGACATGCGCTTTGAAAAAAACAGTCAGAACAATGTTCGTATAAAAAACAGAATATCAGAGTCTACTTACGTAAAGCAAGTAAATAAGGCTTTAGATTTGATTCACAGAGGAGAAGTTTATGAGATTAATTTTTGTCAAGAATTTTACGGAGAAAATGCAGTAATAAATCCAGCTGTAACCTATTTAAGACTAAACGAAATATCCAAAGCTCCTTTTTCTACTTTTATTAAAAAGGAACATCTTTTTTTGTTATCTGCCTCGCCTGAAAGGTTTTTAAAAAAACAAGGGGATAAAGTTATCTCCGAACCTATCAAGGGAACTGCCAAACGAGAAATAGACGCTATTAAAGATCAAACACAGATAAATAACTTACAGAATAGCACTAAGGAAATTGCCGAAAACATTATGATTGTTGATTTGGTTAGAAATGATTTATCTCATATTGCCCAACCAGGAAGTGTTAAAGTAGATGAGCTTTGTAAAATTTACTCTTTTAAGCAAGTGCATCAAATGATTTCTAGCATATCATGTTTTGCTAAGCCAAATATTCACCCAGTAAATATTATTAAAGCTTGCTATCCTATGGGGAGTATGACTGGAGCTCCCAAAATTGCTGCCATGAGTATTATTGAAGAATTAGAAATTTCTAAAAGAGGACTCTATTCTGGAGCTGTGGGATACTTTACTCCTGATAAGAATTTTGATTTTAATGTGGTGATTAGAAGTATTCTTTACAACAGACAAAAAAAGTATGTTTCGTTTTCTGTAGGAAGTGCCATTACCGCCAAAGCGGATGCCAGGGCAGAATATCAGGAATGTTTGTTAAAAGCAAAAGCCATGAGAAAAGTTTTAACCCAATAAAATTCTTTATTTTTATAAACAAAGCTTAATACTGTGCTTAAAGAACTACAAAATCATTTATCCGATAAATTTCCTTTTTTGAGCGGCCAACAACTACTCGTAGCCGTTTCTGGGGGCATGGATAGTGTAGTACTAGCCCACTTGTTACACACTTTAAATTACAATATTGCCATTGCTCATTGTAATTTTAAATTGAGAGATCAAGACAGTAATCTAGATCAAAATTTTGTAAGAGAGCTAGCCGAACAATTTGAGGTACCTTTTCATACTATTGATTTTGATACTGAAAAATACTGTCAGCAAAATAAAGTTTCTACTCAAATTGGAGCAAGAAAACTAAGGTATCAATGGTTCAAAAAGCTAGCAGACAATCATCAGTATAAATATATATTAACAGCACACCATCTAAACGATGTGATGGAAACTTTTTTCATCAATCTATCCAGAGGTACAGGTATTGAAGGCTTGTGCAGTATTCCTCCTATCAATCAAAATATCATAAGACCTCTTTTAATTTTTTCGAGAAAGGATATTGAGCAATACGTTATTCAGCAAAACATCACTTGGAGAGAAGATAAAAGCAATGCCGAAACCAAATATCTTAGAAATAAGGTTAGACATCGTATCATTCCAGAGTTTTACGAGCTAAACCCTCAGTTTGAAAGTAATTTTAAAACTACTATTCAGAACATACATCAAAGCAAGTCCTTTATCTCCAAAAAAATTAACGAAATAAAAAGTAATTTTTTGAAGCCTGTTGTTGACGAAATTCATATTTCTAAAGAAGAAATGAAATCTCTAAGCGATTTTGAAATTTATGAAATCTTTAAAAATTATGGTTTTACCTCCGTTGTAGAAATAAGAAAAATATTGAAAGCTCAAACAGGTAAAGAACTTATCAGCAACCATTTTCGGCTGTTAAATAATCGAAAATACTTGATACTTTACAAACCTCAGAACACTAGTAACAAGTACGTCATAAAAAATATTTCTGACTTCAGTAATCTTCCTGTGAATCTAATTATTACCGCAGAAAAACAAGTAATTAATACGAATACCATTTGTATTGATTTAGACAAAAACCCGTTTCCGTTTATACTGAGAAAACGCGAAGAAGGTGATACTTTTTCTCCTTTAGGAATGATGGGTACAAAAAAAATTAGCAAATACCTGAAAGACTTAAAACTATCTAAAATAGAGAAAGAGCAGATTTGGATTTTATGTAACAATCAAAATAAAATTATTTGGATAGTAGGACTTAGGGCAGACAAAAACACCACCGTAAAAGATGAGAAAGAAAATGTTATTTATGTAACAAAACAATGATTTTTCTCACCTCATAACATTTGTGTTAACTCTGTAACTATTTAAAGTTAAGTGTAATTTTTTGGTATATTTTTTCACAGTAGATAGCCTTGTTGTATCTTTAGACAAATTAATCTAATAAAGCATGTCTAAACAAACCAAATTAACAAGATTCAACGACAACGTTCTTGCTAAATACCAGGTTTACAATAGTGTTTTTGCTACCTTACCTTTTGACAATGTAAGTAAAACAGGAACTCTTTTACCGTTATTTAACGAAACTTGTATTGAAGGCTTTAAAAGTGGTAAAACTCCCACAGAAATTGTAGATGAATTTTTTGCCAAATACAAAACAGATTCTACAGAAGAAGACAAAATTAGTTTCTTATTCAAATTTATTCAGTACATAGAAAGACAAGTAGTTTTATTTGACGCTATTGAAGATGCTGCATTTCCTATCATTAACAATATGGCGGGTGTTGGTACTATTAGAAATATTAAAGAAGAGGCTAGTTCCAAACGCGTAAGCAAAGAGTTAAGACAATATTTAACAGAATTTAAAACTCGATTAGTACTAACAGCACACCCAACTCAGTTCTACCCTGGTACAGTTTTAACTATTTTAACTGACTTACAAGAAGCTATTAAAAACGATGATCTAAGTCTCATTAAAAAATTATTAGCACAGTTAGGTAGAACTACGTTTTTTGCAGATAAAAAACCAACTCCGTATGATGAAGCTATTAGCTTAATTTGGTACTTAGAAAATGTTTTTTATCATTCAATCAGTAAAATTTACGATTATATTCAATCTCATTTATTTAACGGTGATGATATTGATAACGAAATTATAAACTTAGGATTTTGGCCTTGTGGAGATAGAGATGGAAACCCATTTGTAACTACAGAAACCACTTTACAAGTAGCTAGAAAACTAAGACAAACTATCCTTAAAAACTACTATAGAGATGTACGTAAGTTAAAAAGAAGACTTACTTTCCCTGGTATTTTTGAGATGATGAATGAAATAGAATCTGCATTATACGATAGTTGTATTACGGAAAACTCTCCTATTAGAATTTCCAAAGAATCATTATTAAGTAAAATGATTTCTATTAAAAAAACGCTAAAGGAAGAACACAGTGATTTATTTGTTGATGAGGTAGACAGCTTTATCAATAAAGTTAAAATTTTTGGATTCCATTTTGCTACTATGGATATTAGACAAGACAGTAGAGTACATCATGATGTATTTACTGGAATTGTTAAGGAGTTGCAAGAAAAAGGAGACACTCCCTTCCCAGCAAACTACTTGGATTTATCTCCAGAGGAACAAATTGACGTTCTAGCTAAGATTAAGGGGGATATCAATCCAGACCAATTCTCAGAAGAAATGGTTGTTAGAACTTTAGGTTCTATTAGAGCTATCGGTACTATTCAGCAAGAAAATGGTGAAAAAGGTGCTAATCGCTACATCATTAGTAACAATCAAACAGCACTAAACGTAATGGAAACGTTTGCTATGTTAAACCTTTCTGGTTTTGACAACGGATTAAATGTTGATGTTGCTCCTTTATTTGAAACTGTAGATGATTTAGCTATTGCTCCTCAAGTAATGAGACAATTGTATTCTATTCCAGAATATAGAGAACACGTTGCCAAAAGAGACAACAAGCAAAACATCATGCTAGGTTTCTCTGACGGTACTAAAGATGGTGGATACTTAATGGCCAATTGGGGTATTTACAAAGCCAAAGAAGAACTGACCAAAGTATCTCGTGAATTTGGAATAAAAGTAATATTCTTTGATGGACGTGGTGGACCACCAGCTCGTGGAGGAGGAAAAACTTCTAAATTCTACGCTTCGTTAGGAGAAAATATTGAGAATAAAGAAATTCAGTTGACTATACAAGGACAAACTATTAGTTCTAACTTTGGTAACTTAGATTCTTCTCAGTTTAATATAGAGCAGTTGTTGGGAGCTGGTATCAATAACAAGATATTTAACGATCCAATGAATGCTTCATTGACTGATAATCAGAAAGAGTTATTAGAAGACTTAGCTGAATCTAGTTTTAAAGCTTATTCAGATTTTAAAAATCATGAAATGTTTGTGCCTTACTTAGAACGCATGAGTACTTTAAAATTCTACGGTAAAGCAAACATAGGATCTCGTCCATCAAAACGTGCCAAATCCGACCAGTTGAACTTTGGCGATTTAAGAGCAATTCCTTTTGTAGGTTCTTGGTCCCAGTTAAAGCAAAATGTACCAGGATTTTTTGGAGTAGGTACGGCGTTTAAAAAATATGAAGATGCTGGAGACTTTGATAAAATCCAAGACTTATATAACAATTCTAACTTTTTCAAAACATTACTAGAAAACAGTGTAATGTCTATGGAAAAATCTTTCTTTGAGCTTACTAGCTACATGGCTAAAGACGAAGAATTTGGTGAATTTTGGAATATCATTCACGATGAATTTGAACTGACCAAAAGGTTGCTATTGAAACTAACAGGACATGCAGAATTAATGCAAAATTACCCTGATGGTAAAGCTTCTATAGCTGTTCGTGATTCTATTGTTCTTCCTTTATTAACCATACAACAGTATGCATTAAGAGAAGTTCAAAACTTGAGCAAGCAAACGAATCCAGATACTAAACGTTTAGAAACTTTTGAAAAGATTGTAACTCGTTCTTTATTTGGTAATACCAATGCTAGTAGAAACTCTGCTTAATCAAAAGCTAAATTTAAAATACCAAAGCCTTCTGAATAAAATATCAGGAGGCTTTTTTTTGTGTGTCTAATTTAGAAGAATTAATCAATCTTAAACGGAAGATTTTCACCTTTCAAAAGAGCACTTACACATGGTAGAAAACGCGTGAAACATTTCACAGCGAATGTCGATATACCCCAAAAAACAAGAGCAGTAATTCTAGAATTACTGCTCTTGTTTAAATAAACTTATATTGTATTGTTGTAAATACTTTTTATATTACAAAACAATTTGGTGATAAAACACTTTAGATTTATCTTCCTTTTCTACTTCTAAGAAATACTTTTTAGCTTTTTTAGATCTTGGAACTATCAGTCCTCTGTATTTTTCACTAAAATTTGCATCAACTTCTTTCCCTTTAGCATCTATTAGTTTTAAACTAGAATAATCACCGTTGTACCTAACTAAAACTTCAGTTTTAGCCTTTCTTATTACAATGTTTTTTCTTGATTTACTTCGATCCGCCGCAGAAGCTTCAGCATATATTTGCTCTTTAGATTTGGCTTTTGCTTTGATAAACTCAGCATTTAAACCTGCCAAGGATTCGTAACTATATGTTCCAATTTGTGAGTTATAGTCTCTTTGATTTTCACTATCGCTTGCAGGTGTTTTTACTTCGTTAAGTTCTGCACTATAATATCCTTCGTCTATATCAGCTTCTTTTTGGCTAATACCATTAAGCGATTCGTAAGTATACAAAGAAATAGTACTTTGTCCATAAGATAAACCTACTACAGACATCATTGCGATTAAAATAAAATTTTTCATAATAACATTATTTTTGTTTAATACAAAGTTAAGTCAAACATATATCTGTATATTTTAAGTTAATGTGAACAAATACATTTTACCTCATTTTAATGAAGTTGGTAATAATATTGAAGTAAAAAAACTTAAAAAAAAAACTAACTCAAACTCTTTTTAATTTTTATTAAAGAAATAGCTACTATTTTATCAATTCAACAAACTGCTAAAAATCAGTAACTGCTAAAAGGACACTTTAATGTTAAATTAATGTTAACAAACAAAAAATCCGATGCATAAAACATCGGATTTTTTAAAATTTTTAAATCGAACTGCTTAATAAGCTCTTTTATTATTCCCTTCATAAAAATTAATAAAGGCCTCATTCACAACTCTTTTACCGCCATCTGTAGGGTAATTACCTGTAAAATACCAGTCTCCTTCATGATTTGGACACGCTTGATGCAATCCTTCTATCGTTTGAAATATAATTTCTACATCAGCAGATATTTCTGAAGTCTTGAGCATTTCCGATATTTTGTTAGATATTTCATCCGCAGTAAAGGGCTTGTATATCTCTTTAACAAAGTTTTTTATCCCTGCATCAGTATTACTTCTCTGTTTGATACATTTATTATACACATCTGTTACAATCTGATATCTTCCAGATTCTTTTAATAACTCAATCGCCGCTCTAAAAGCAATAAAATCACCTAGCTTAGCCATATCAATACCGTAGCAGTCTGGATAACGAATTTGAGGTGCAGAAGAAACAACAACAATCTTTTTTGGTTGTGTTCTATCTAAGATTTTGATAATACTCTTTTTCAAGGTGGTACCTCTTACAATACTGTCATCAATAATTACAATATTATCGTCCTTTTTAACCACACCATAAGTAACATCATAAACGTGAGCTACCAAATCATCACGGCTATCATCCGCAGTAATAAACGTTCTTAATTTAGCATCTTTAATAGCCAATTTTTCAAAGCGTGGTCTTTGAGATAAAATATCGCTTACTTCTTGTGCACTTAAATTTCTTCCTCCGTTTAATATTTTTTGTGTTTTTTGCTGATTTAAGTAGTCTTCCGCAGCTTCACACATTCCGTAATAAGAAGTTTCTGCCGTGTTAGGAATATATGAAAACACTGTATTCTCTAAATCACCATCAATACTTTTAATGATTTGAGGAAAAACTCTCACTCCTAGGTCTTTTCTCTCGTTGTAAATATCAGCATCTCCACCTCTAGAAAAATAAATACGTTCAAAAGAACAAGCTTTTTTAACCGTTGGCTCCAAAATTTGCTCTACGGTAACTTTTCCGTTTTTCTTAGCAATGATAGCATGACCAGGATCCAATTCTTTAACATCTTCTTTTTCTACATTAAACGCAGTTTGAATTACAGGTCTTTCAGAGGCTACCACCAATACCTCATCATCTTTGTAATAGAACGTTGGACGTATTCCTGCCGGATCTCTCATCACAAAAGCATCTCCATGACCTAATAAACCAGCCATAGCATAACCTCCGTCAAAACTTCTGGTTGCTCTTTTTAATATCTTAGGAAGATCTACTCTCTCTGCAATGACGGGAGAAGCTTCTTTTTTTGTGTAATCTTCTTTAATATCTTGATAAATGGCTTCCACCTGATCATCTAAAAAGTGACCAATTTTTTCCATTACCGTAACCGTATCTGTGCTTTCCTTTGGATGTTGCCCTAGTTCTATCAACTCATCTAATAACTGTTTGTTATTAGTCATATTGAAATTCCCGGCAACAATTAAATTTTTATGTCTCCAGTTAGATTGACGTAAAAACGGGTGTACATTTTCCATAGAATTTCCTCCAGAAGTTCCATAACGTGCATGCCCCAAAAACAAATTTCCAATAAATGGAGTATTTTCCTCTAACCAAGCAACGTCGTCTTTTTTATCTGGATTCGCATCAATGGTTTCACTAATTCTCCCATTAATTTTTTTAAATATATGTTGAATAGGTTGTTGTTTGTTAGAACGTATTCTACTAATATATCTACTCCCAGGATTTACGTTAAACTTGATACTTGCAAAACCAGCTCCGTCTTGTCCACGGTTGTGCTGTTTTTCCATTAACAAATACATTTTGTTTACTCCGTAAAAAGCAGTACCATATTTTTCTTTATAATACTCTAAAGGTTTTAGCAACCTCACCATTGCAATACCACACATATTGTATCTTTTATGAATTTAAACTTTACCAATAAGCAAAGCCTTTATTTTTTTGCAAAACTACAAAGAAAAATTCGTTAACTCTTTAAATTTCTCTAAACGGTCTTCAACCTCCTTGGTCGTAACTTCTGCTATTCTCTTAACACCAAATTCTTCTACCGTAAAAGAAGCCAAGTTTGACCCCCAAATTACAGCATTTTTAATATTTTCAAAAGTTAACTCTCCTTGCTGAGCTAAATATCCTGTAAAACCTCCTGCAAAAGTATCTCCAGCTCCTGTAGGATCAAAGACATCTTCTAAAGGCAATGCAGGTGCAAAGAACATTTTCTCGTCATGAAATAACAATGCCCCGTGCTCTCCTTTTTTAATTACTACATATTTTGGTCCCATTCCATGGATAATTTTAGCTGCTTTTACCAAAGAGTATTCTCCACTCAACTGCTGAGCCTCTTCATCATTAATGGTAATTACGTCTACTTTTTTTAGAACCATTTTTAAGTCGTCTAAAGCAATATTCATCCAAAAATCCATCGTATCTAACACCACCATTTTTGGTTGAGAGGTCAATTGCTCCAAAGCAGCATTTTGTACTAACGGATGTAAGTTCCCTAGCATCACAATTTCAGCATCTTTATAAGCATCTGGTACTACGGGACTAAAATGTTCTAATACATTTAGTTCAGTCACCAAAGTATCTCTCTTATTCATGTTCGTGTGATATTTCCCACTCCAGAAAAAAGTTTTACCTTCTTTAACAATTTCGATTCCTTCGGTATTGATATTCTTCCCGTGTAAAAGATCAAAATACTCTTGAGGAAAATCGTTTCCAACAACAGACACTAAACCTGTGTTTACATTGTTAAAATTACTTGCTGATAATCCGATATAGGTCCCTGCTCCACCTAAAATTTTATCTGTTTTCCCAAAAGGGGTTTCAATAGCATCAAACGCTACTGTACCTACAACCAACAGTTTACTCATTGTTATTTATGTTTTTTTATAAGTTACAAGCTAGCTAACTTATTATTGTACGCTTGCTTATTACTCAGTATCTTTGTGGCTGCAAAAATAAGCTTAAAATATGACTATCAAAGAAATACAAGAGGAAATTGTAGATGAGTTTGCCATGTTTGATGACTGGATGGAGCGTTACGATTACATGATAGAACTAGGAAAATCTATTCCAATTATTCAAGAGCAATATAAAACGGACGACAATTTAATTAAAGGTTGCCAATCTAAAGTTTGGCTACATTCCGAATTAGATGGAAACAAATTAAATTTTTATGCAGATAGCGATGCCATTATCACCAAAGGAATTGTAGCTGTACTATTGAGGGTTTTTAATCAACAAACTCCCAAGGATATTTTAGATGCAGATTTGGGTTTTATAGATGAGATAGGACTTAAAGAACATTTATCAGCTACCAGAGCTAACGGATTGGTGTCTATGATAAAACAAATCAAACTATATGCTTTAGGAATGCAAAGCAAACTTAACTCATAACCTCATAAAACAACAAACCAACATATTATGGAACACCAAGAAACTGTAGAAATAGGAGATAAAATTGTGAATGTTTTAAAAACAATTTACGATCCAGAAATACCCGTAGATATATACGAGTTGGGTTTAATTTACGATGTTTTAGTAAACGATAATAAGCAGGCTAAAATACTAATGACCTTGACCTCTCCTAACTGTCCTGTGGCGGAAACCATGCCTAAGGAAGTTGAAGATAAAGTTTGTGCTTTGGAAGAAATTGATAGCGCAGAAGTAGAACTAACTTTTGATCCTACTTGGACTCAAGATATGATGAGTGAAGAGGCTAAATTAGAGTTAGGATTTCTTTAACAGCATCACCTAAAATAGGCAGTTCGTAGTTTTTTTTAAAATCAGGCAACTACCTATTTTATAACGAATACTATTATACGATAAAAATGGACGAAATTGTAAACAGAGTAGCCAGCAGCAATCTAATTAATATAGATCTTGAAGATTTTTACCCAAAAGGCGAACGTGTTTTGTTTGACATTAAAGATTGGTTGTTTCAAGAATTAATCTTAAAAGAAAAAGACTTTAGAGAAAAAGCTGACCAGTATGATTGGTCTCAATTGCAAGACAAATACGTAGCATTTACTTGTAGCGCAAATGCTATTATTCCTTCTTGGGCATATCTACTATTAGCAACCAAAGCAGCTAAGTTTGCAAAAAAATGTGCTATTGGAGATTTAACTACGCTTGAAACTATTTTATATGTAGAAATTATTTCTAAATTTGACCTTGGTCAATTTGAAAATAAGCCTGTGATTATAAAAGGATGTGCGAACAAACCGATACCAGAATCGGCATATACACTTTTGATAGAAAAACTTATTCCGATTGCCAAAACAATTATGTACGGTGAAGCATGCTCTACTGTACCTTTATTCAAAAAAACTAAATAAATTATAAATGAAAAAAATTACGACACTAGCATTGGTACTTTGTTCTGTTGTATCGTTTGCTCAAGACAAGGAAAGCAACTGGAAAAAAGCAGGAGTCTTTACCTTATTATTCAATCAATCTGCCTTTAATAACGACTGGCAAGGTGGTGGAATTAACAATATTGCTGTTAACGCCAACATTAACTACGACATCAACTACAAGAAAGAAGATATTATTTGGGATACTAAATTTTTACTTGCCTACGGTAGTACAAAAAATGATGCTCCTGACGGATTTCAAAAAACGGACGATCGTTTAGAAATTAACACTTTATGGGGTAAACAAGCTACCGAAAGATGGTATTATTTAGCCTTTGCAAATCTTAGAACTCAATTTGATGAGGGTTTAAATAAAGATGGAATTGCTATTTCTGATTTCTTTTCTCCTGCATATGTACAGGTAGGTCCAGGTATGTTGTGGAAAAAATCTGACAATTTTAAAATTAACATTGCTCCTGCAACGGGAAGATTTGTTTTTGTGGATTCTAAATTTACTGAAGATGGTCCTTCATTTGGAGTAGATCAAGGAGATACTGTTAAAACTGAAGTTGGTACGAGTTTAGCTATTTACTATAAAACCAATGTGGTTAAAAATGTATCCATCGAAAACATTTTTAATGCTTTTGCAAATTACCTTGCAGATGATGGTAAGCACGATGCTGTCGATTTTGATTACACGCTTAATATTGCCATGAAAATTAACGAATACTTATCAACCAACATTACTGCACAAGCTATTTATGATAAAAATGCTGTAGCCGCTATACAGGTTAGAGAAGTTTTTGGAGTAGGATTTAATTACAAATTCTAAATAGCTGAGAATATTAATATTACTTTGTTTAGACCATTTCTAACACTAAAAAAGAGGCTTTAAAGCCTCTTTTTTAGTGTTAGTTTTGAACGTTTCCATTATCATCATATTCCGAATACAAATAGTTATTGTATGGGAATCTTTTGGCATGAATTTCACGAATCATGTCAAAAGCTTTGTCTTTAAATTCTTCTAAATTCTCCTTGTTAATTGCAGAAATAAATACACAATCCTCTTCTATTCTAGACATCCAAGATTTTTGAAGCTCTTCTAAAGTATAGTGTTTTTCGGTTTTCTCTGTGACCAAGTCATCTTCATCAATTACTTGATGTGTGTAATTATCTATCTTATTAAAAACCATCAAGGTAGGTTTATTCGCACTTTCTATTTCCTTTAGAATCGTGTTTACGGAATTGATATGATCTTCAAACGTTGGATGAGAGATATCAACAACATGCAATAACAAATCTGCCTCTCTAACCTCGTCTAAAGTAGATTTAAAAGATTCTACTAACTGAGTGGGTAACTTTCTTATAAATCCAACAGTATCTGTTAGTAAAAAAGGAACGTTTTTAATCACTACTTTTCTAACAGTGGTGTCTAAAGTAGCAAAAAGTTTATTTTCCGCAAACACTTCACTTTTACTAATCACATTCATTAAGGTAGATTTTCCTACATTGGTATAACCTACCAAAGCCACACGAACCATTTTACCCCTATTTTTGCGTTGCACAGCCATTTGTTTGTCTATGGTTGCTAACTTCTTTTTTAACAACGATATTTGATCTCTTACGATACGTCTATCTGTTTCTATTTCTGTTTCTCCTGGTCCACGCATACCAATCCCCCCTTTTTGCTTATCCAAGTGAGTCCATAATTTGGTTAAACGTGGCAATAAATATTGACACTGAGCTAATGCTACTTGAGTTCTTGCATAACTTGTTTGAGCTCTTTGCGCAAAAATATCAAGAATCAACGTTGTTCTATCTAGAATTTTAGTGTCCAGTACCTTTTCTATATTTCGCAATTGAGCAGGAGATAGTTCATCATCAAAAATAATGGTTCCTATATCGTGCGTTTCTATATACACCCTCACATCTTCTAATTTACCAGTACCTATAAAGGTTTTAGGATGTGGTTTGTCTAGTTTTTGAACAAATCTTTTTACAGCGACTCCTCCGGCAGTATTTACCAAAAACTCCAACTCATCTAAATACTCCGTAGATTGAGCTTCGTCTTGATGTTGTGTGATTACCCCTACAAGGACTGTTTTTTCAGAAGTTACTTTTTTTTCGTCTATCATATCACAAAGGTAAACAATTACTTAATTCGCTAGCTATGGGCTGTGGTTGATAATATTCAATTTTACCATACATTCGTGCCTCTTTGTTTGATAAGTATCATGAATAAAGATATCTTTACGCTTCTTAAAAAAAAGATAGTGGCAGAAGACAACTTATTTTCAATTGCTTTTTATAATACTGAAAACTTATTTGATTATAAGGACGATAAACACACTTTAGACAGTGATTATACTCCAGGTGGTAGAAAAAAGTGGGGACACTATAGATACCAACACAAAATAAACAAAATAGCAAAGGTTATATCTAAAATAGGAACCGAACAGTGTGTTTTTCCTCCTGTTTTAATGGGATTGGCCGAGGTTGAAACCAAACAGGTTGCCTTAGATATTATCCATAGTGAAACTTTGAGATATTTGAACTACGATTGTGTTCACTACGAATCTCCTGATGAACGAGGTATCGATGTAGCTTTGCTTTACCATAAAGATTTTTTTGAACTCCAACACTCTGAGCCCATTCACGTAGATGTCTTTGAAACTAACGGAGTTAAAGATGATACTCGTGATATTTTATATGTTAAAGGTAAATTATATGGTGAAGAGACTCATGTATTCGTTAATCATTGGCCCTCAAGAAGAAAAGGTATTGACAAAACGCACCTCAAGAGAATATCACTCGCAAGATTGCTAACAGTTAAAATAAACGCGATTCTAAAGGAGGATGAAAATGCCAAAATTATCATCATGGGCGATTTTAATGACGATCCCACTTCTGAAAGTATTGCTAAGTATCTAGTATCAAATACTATTACCAATCCGACCGAAAAATTACATACTGCTAAAAACGGAACTCTAAATCACAATGGGGCTTGGCACTTATTCGACCAAATTTTGCATAGCAAAGCTTACCAAAGTCATATTGGAAATCAATTCGTGAAGTCCGAGATTTTCAATCAAGAATTTTTAACAGATTGGACAGGTAGAAATAAAGGGGAACCTTTAAGAACCTACATCGGTAAATTCTATAGAGGTGGTTTTAGCGACCATTTTCCCATCTTTAGTATCTTTAAAAAATAACGTACTTTTAAAAAAAGTATCATTCGTTGAAAAAACATCAATTACTACAAGAGTTATATAATTTACAAGTTAACAGCTCTAACAACGGTTATCTTGATGGAATTTTTGCATCACAACGATATCACCCCTTCTTGGGATATAAAAGAGAAGATGAAAATGTATTTTTCTCAAGCGCAATTACTTACACACTGCAAGAACACTTATCACATTTTAATAAAGAGGAAAAAATACTTGCTAAAAAAATTATAGACAAAACAATACGTTGTTATCCCCATTTTGAGAATTTTAAAGGAGGAATTACTTATAATTTTTTTAAAACCCATCCTATGGATTATTTTCCTAACGGATTTGTGATGCATCGTTTCAAACAATTTAAGTTGGCAGATGATGCAGATGATACTGCTTATGTGTATTTAACAGATAAACAGCAAAATCAAAAATCACTTAAAAAAAAATTAATTAAACACGCTAACGGAACACTTACATGGAACACCTTTCTTCCTGAAGGATACAAAAGCTTGAAAGCCTATAGCGTGTATTTTGGCAAAAAAATGCACATTGAAATTGATGTCTGTGTGCTTTCCAATATTCTATTATGGAATTTTGCTATCGATTTGCCTTTAAAAAGACAGGACAAAGACTCTTTATTATTTATTGAAAAAGCCGTTCGTTCTAAAGACTATATTACCAAACCTTATCTTGTGTCTCCGTGCTATCCCACCACAAGTCAAGTTTGTTACCACATTAGTAGGCTGATTGGTAAATACATGAATAAAAATCCAACGCTGACTCATTTAAAACCTATACTGATTAAAGATATATTAAAATATAAAGAGCATGAGAATACAACCAAAGTAGACGAATTGCTATTAAATATTTCTTTACTGAATCTTAATATTGAACCTGAAAAAACATTAGATATAGAACTTGATGAGTTTATAAAAAATACTTCTTTTTTTTACACTTCTATTCCTTTAATGGTCCCTAATCAATGGATGAGAAGCCTACAAAAATATTCTTTATTAAACCGCATGTTTGGGCTAAGAACCCAATGTACTGCTTACACTATAAGTCTACTTATAGAATATTTGGCTCTTAAAGACAAAAAAATGGCTATCCACCAACCGTAGGTGAATAGCCATTTTGTATTTATAAATTGGTTACTAAATATTAGCAGCCAACCAGTCTCCAACTTCTGAAGTTCCATAAGATTTACCTCCATCAGCTAAATCTTCTGTTACCATACCTTCTGCTAAAGCTTTGTTTACAGAAGCTCTAATTGCTTTTCCTTCTTCTTGTAATCCAAAGTTCTCAAACATCATAGCCGCAGATAATACTGTTGCCATTGGGTTTGCAATGTTTTTTCCTGCTGCTTGAGGATATGAACCGTGAATCGGCTCAAACAAAGCAATATCAGACCCCATAGATGCAGATGGCATTAACCCCATAGACCCTGAAATTACAGAAGCTTCATCTGTTAAAATATCTCCAAATAAGTTTTCTGTAATCAATACATCGTAAGAGTTAGGCCACTGTACCAAACGCATAGCTACTGCATCAACAAATTCGTAAGCTACTTCTACCTCAGGATATTCAGCTTCCAAACCTTGTACTGTTTCTCTCCACAAACGAGATGTCTCTAAAACGTTCGCTTTATCTACACAACAAAGTTTTTTAGAACGGGTCATTGCCAACTCAAATCCTTTACGTGCCAAGCGAGTCACTTCTTCTTTTGTATAAACACAGTTATCAAAAGCAGTATCTCCACCGTCTCTTCTACCTTTTTCTCCAAAGTAAATTCCTCCAGTTAATTCACGTAAAAAAACCAAGTCAGTTCCCTCTATACGTTCTTGCTTTAATGGAGATTTGTCTAATAGAGATGGAAAAGTAAATGTAGGACGTACATTAGCGAATAATCCTAATGCTTTACGCATTTTTAACAAACCTTGCTCTGGACGAACCTTTGCCGTAGGATCATTGTCAAAACGTGGATGTCCAATGGCTCCAAATAATACAGCATCAGAAGATTTACAAATCTCGTGAGTTTCATCTGGATAAGGCTCTCCAACTGCATCAATGGCAGCTGCTCCTGTTAAGGCTGGTTTCCAAGTTAAATCATGTCCAAATTTTGCAGCAATTGCATCAGAAACTTTTACTGCCTGATCAATTACTTCTGGTCCAATTCCGTCACCAGCTAATAATGCAATGTTTAATTTCATTTTTTGTTATTTTAAGAATTTTAGAATACTTGTTAGTTTTAAGTAACAGCATACTTAGTTTATATAATGTTTAACATTTTTTCCGTAGCCATTATTGCAGATACCGTTTGATCTGAATCTAAACCACGGGTTTTATACTCTTTCCCTTTTAACTTCCAAGTAATGATGGTCTCGCATAGCGCATCAGAATTAGATCCTGGAGGAATACGAACAGCATAATCTATCAGTTTAGGTAAAATCAATTCTTTTTTATCGTATATTTTTCTAAGTGCTTTCATAAAAGCATCATATTGCCCATCTCCACTTGCACTTTCTTCTATCACTTCTCCTTCAAAAGACACCGCTACAGTTGTAGATGGTTTTAGTCCTTTAGCATGTGTTAAAACATACGATTCTATTTTAACACTCTCGTCAATTGCATTGGAATTTAACACATCAGAAATGATATAAGGCAAATCATTTTGAGTAACCAATTCTTTTTTGTCCCCCAATTCAATCACTCTTTGAGTGACCAACTTTAGTTCTTCGTCATTTAGGTTTAATCCCAAATCTTGCAAGTTTTTTTGAATATTTGCTTTTCCTGATGTTTTTCCTAAAGCATACTTACGTTTACGACCGAATCTTTTTGGAAGCAAATCGTTGTAATAGAGATTCTTTTTATTATCTCCGTCTGCATGGATACCCGCTGTTTGGGTAAATACGTTTTCTCCTACGATGGGCTTGCTCTCAGGAATTTTGAATCCTGAAAATGCTTCGACCATTTTACTTACTTTATAAAGTGCTTTTTCGTTAACCTCAACCGAGTAGCTCGGTAAAAAATCGTTAACTACAGCCACCACACTAGCTAAGGGTGCATTCCCAGCTCTCTCCCCCATTCCATTCAACGTTAAGTGCAATCCATCAGCACCACCTTTAATGGCTTCCATGGCATTGGCTACACTTAAATCATAGTCGTTATGGCAATGGAAATCCAAATGTAAATTTGGGTATTTAGCTTTAATTTCTTTAATGTATGTGTACGATTCTTCTGGAGTTAAAATTCCTAAAGTATCTGGCAACATTACCCTTTTAACAGACTGTTTAGAAATGAACTCTAAATATTGATATACATAATCTTTAGAATTACGCATACCGTTAGACCAATCTTCTAAATAAACATTGGTTTCTATTCCTTTATCTGCTGCCTCTTTAATAGAATCAGCTATTTCAGAAAAATGTTGCTCAGGGGTTTTTCTAAGTTGATGCTCTAAGTGATTCATAGAACCTTTGGTTAACAAATTCTGAACCTTTGCCCCTGCTTCTGTCATCCAAGCAATAGAGGTTCCTTTATCTACAAAAGTTAAAACTTCTATTTTATCAATATGGTTATGATTAACAGCCCAATCGGTGATATTTTTCACCGCATTAAACTCTCCTTGCGATACTCTTGCCGATGCAATTTCTATACGATCTACCTTTAACTCATCTAACAACAATTGAGCGATGGTTAATTTTTCGTTAGCAGCAAATGACACTCCTGAGGTTTGTTCACCATCACGGAGTGTAGTATCCATTATTTCTATCTTCTTCTTGCTCATAATGTGTAAGCTAATTTTTAGAAAAATCTAAGTTTAACTACTGATAAACAGTAATCTTAACATAGAACATCTCTAAAAAATACGAAAAGCAAATATATAGAAAGTGTTTTAATTATCTATTGATTTGAGCATTTGAAATCTGAAAAGTATAGGCTAAAATTGATATCTATGAATATAAAAATGATTTTTATGATCACATTTAAATTTTATATTCATTTGCTCAATTATTTTTAATAAAAAACAAAAAAAGGCTATGAGTACATTAAAAATTATGGCATTATTATACTCTATTCCATTTAGTATTTTTCTATTATCAGCATATTCTGATGAAATTGATGATTATAAAAACAAAAAAGTTTTTAATATTATTATATTCTAAAAAAAAGAAATAAAAAAGCGTTTCACAACTAAGTGAAACGCTTTTTTATTCAATATCAAAAAAAAAAACTAGAAAGGACGAGTTTCTGCAAAGGCAGAAATTTCACTTTCAATGTTTTTTAAGTAATCAATATCATCAAAACCATTTAACATGTTTCCTTTTTTGTAACCATTAATTACAAAAGATTCAGATTCTCCTGTAGCTAATAAAGTAACTGTTTGGTTTGGTAAATCAACTTTAATTTCTGTTTTAGGATCTGCTTCGATTGCAGCAAATAATTTGTCTGCAAACGCTGCTGAAACTTGTACAGGCAACACTCCCACGTTTAAACAGTTGTTTTTAAAGATATCTGCAAATTCAGAAGAAATTACACATCTTAATCCAAAATCGTACACAGACCAAGCTGCATGCTCTCTAGAAGAACCAGAACCAAAGTTTCTACCTCCTACTAAAATTTTAGATCCTGCGTAAATTTCTTTGTTTAATGGAAAATCTGCTTTTGGAGTTCCATCTGCATTAAATCTCCAGTCACGGAAAAAGTTAATATCAAAATCTTTACGTTCCGTAGCTTTTAAGAAACGAGCAGGAATGATTTGATCTGTATCCACATTTTCTGTTGGTAATGGATAAGCTGTACTTGTTAATACTTCAAATTTATCGTAAGCCATACTTTTTATATTTAAAAATTAAAAGATTCAAGGATTGAAAATTACAATCTCGTGGTATCTATCTTTTAATGCTTCAATTCTTGAATTTTAATTAAACTAATAATGTTCTTGGATCCGTTACAACTCCTTCTACCGCAGATGCTGCTGCTACTAATGGAGAGGCTAATAAAGTTCTAGACCCTGGTCCTTGACGTCCTTCAAAGTTACGGTTAGAGGTAGATACAGATAATTTTCCTGCTGGAATCTTATCATCGTTCATTGCTAAACAAGCAGAACACCCTGGCTCTCTTAATACAAATCCAGCCTCTGAGATAATCTTATCTAATCCTTCTTCTTTAATTTGATCTACAACTTTGTGAGATCCTGGCACCAACCATGCAGTTACATGATCTGCTTTTTTACGTCCTTCAACTATAGAACAAAAAGCTCTAAAATCTTCAATACGTCCGTTAGTACAAGATCCTAAGAATACAAAATCTATAGGTTTACCAATCATAGAATCTCCTTCGTTGAAGTCCATGTAACCTAAAGATTTTCTGTAAGTTTCAACTCCACCTTCTACTGCCTCTGCATTAGGGATAGATTTGGTAACTCCCATTCCCATTCCTGGGTTAGTTCCATAAGTAATCATCGGTTCAATATCTGCTGCATCGTAGTTAAACTCAACATCAAATTCAGCACCTTCATCCGTTTTTAAAGTCTTCCAATATTCCATTGCTCTGTCCCAATCTGCTCCCTTAGGAGTTTGAGCACGACCAGCAATGTAGTCGAAAGTTTTTTGATCTGGAGCAATCATACCACCACGAGCACCCATCTCAATAGATAAGTTACACACAGTCATACGACCTTCCATCGTCATATCTTCAAAAACATCTCCTGCATATTCTACAAAATAACCTGTAGCTCCAGAAGTTGTTTGTTTAGCTATAATATATAAAGCAACATCTTTAGGAGTAACTCCCGCACCTAATTTACCATTTACGTTAATACGCATTTTTTTAGGCTTTGGTTGCATAATACACTGTGTAGACAAAACCATTTCTACTTCAGAAGTACCAATACCAAAAGCAATCGCTCCAAAAGCACCATGAGTAGAAGTATGTGAATCTCCACAAACAATAGTTGCACCAGGTAACGTAATTCCATTTTCTGGACCTACTACGTGTACAATACCATTGTTAATATCTCCTAATCCCCAGTGAGAAATTCCATGTTTTTTTGCATTTCTTTCTAAAGCATCTAACTGATTTGCAGATAAAGCATCTTCTACAGGTAAATGTTGATTAATGGTAGGGGTGTTGTGATCTGCTGTAGCGAAAGTACGCTCTGGATACACTACACTGTTTCCTCTACTTTCTAATCCTAAAAATGCTACTGGACTTGTAACTTCGTGGATAAAATGACGATCGATAAAGAATACATCCGGTCCGTCTTCTACGTGACGTACTACGTGTGAATCCCAAACTTTGTCAAATAATGTTGTTGCCATATTGATTTCGACTTATTTATTGTTTTCTGTTATGATTGCAATTCGTTGAATTACAGAACGGCAAATTTACAAAAAAAGCTTCCATTATTCCTTAAACTGGCTCTAAATTATTACGACGTCCAAAGACTTTACAACTCGTCAAAAAATCGATTAATGTTGTCCTTATGAGCCAAATCCGATCCTTCGCTCTGCGTTGCTGCTGTACCACAAGCAACCCCCATTTTAAGTATTTTGCTAGGCTCGTAATTGTGATAAACTCCGTATAACAGACCTGCCAACATACTGTCTCCTGCTCCTACTGTACTTTTTACCGTAATTTTTGGAGGTTCTATATGCTCAATTCCATTTTTATGAGCCATAAAAGCCCCTTTAGCTCCCAAAGAAACAACAACGTAATTTACCCTGCCACTCTCTACCAACTCCATGGCAAAATCTTTCTTTTCTTGTAATTTTAGTTCCTTTTTACCAGCCAAAGTAGCTAGTTCGTGATGATTGGGTTTTATCATAAATAGCTTATTTTTTAGAATATTTAAAAAAGCTTCTCCAGAAGTATCTACTACAATTTTAACCTCTCTACATTCTAAAATTTCTATCAATTTGCTGTAGTAATCTACTGGCAATCCTGGAGGCATGCTTCCACTAATCACCAATATATCTCCGTCATTAACCAGACTGTTGAGCCTCGTTTCTATAATTTTTAAATCGTTTTGATTGTAGGGAGTTGTAGGCATTCCAAATCGATATTGTTTTGCAGAATTTGTTTCCAATACTGCAAAATTTTCTCTAGTCACTGCTGATATTTCGCTGCTAAAGATATTGACCTGTTCTTGTTCTAATAGAGAAACAAGATGCTCCCCCGTTTTACCCCCATAAGGAAATAAGCACGCATTTTTAAGTCCTAATCTTTGTAAAACTCTCGACACATTAATACCTCCTCCTCCTGGGTGGTAAGTTACATGGTGTGTTTCTAGTTTTTCGTAAGGTATTAGCTTTTCTACCTGTCCATTTTTGTCTAATGCAGGGTTGAGTGTTAACGTAATTATTTTCATATAGTTTTTTATTAGATTGAGACAACTAAAAATAATTAGATTTATCTTTATTCCATAGTATTTACCTATAATTTAATTATGAGATATCTAAAGTGTCATCATTGCTCCAATTTTAACGAAATCAACTCGGAATATCAGATTTTTTGTAACGCTTGTGGAAAGAAACTAGATAATAATTTTAAGGACTGGCAAAAGCAACATCCTACAAAAAACGTCAATGATTTTAGACAAGAAGTGGGGATTGAAAAAGCTACATCCAAAAAAAAGTCTAAAGTTTCTATTCAAAAAATGGTGCAACTGGTCTTAATTGCCCTATTTGTTGTGATCGGTTCTTACTTTGGAAAACAATATAGTAATCAATTTTTTTCCTTTGTATATCAAACTATATATCCAATTTCTGATGCATTGAACAAACCTTGGGAAAGACAATTCTTTCTCGGAAATAAAGTTTCTATAGAATGCCCTTATCAATTGTCCCAAAACAAAAATCACGAGCAAGAGGGAGCAAAAGAGGTAGAGGGTTTGTTAGATGCAATCTATATGTATGAGTACGAAACCTTTGGAGGATTCGCAGCAGCTGTTGTTATTACAGAATACAATCAAAAGGTAGTCAAAGTCAACTTACAGGGAGCTTCTCACGGGTTTATGGTAGGGGTTGTCGACGAACTTGAAGGAGTTGACGTATTTTACAACGATGAAAAAACAAGCATCCATCATCACCCAACCATTGTAAGAAAAGGAACTTTTAGAAAAGATAAGGACACCTATCATTTTAAAAACGTTACTTGTCTTAAGGACGATTTAACTACTATAAATTTAGCCACGATATGGATCAATCAGAATAAAGATTATGACTTGTTAACAGATAGGATGATTAATAGTTTAATGGTTGAATAATTCTTTGGTGTAATTTTCGTCTCATTTATCGACTCAGATTAAAATATTTAACATTAAAAAATTATGAGTCAACTAAAAATATTCGGAACCTTTATCGTACTTGCTTTTTTTGTTTCCAAGACAAACGCACAAAGTGGTTGGACCCAAGGTAAAGGGAAATATTATGTAAAAGCAGCTTTCCAAAGTATCAATTCTGATAGACATTTTAGTCAACAGGGTGTAGAAACAAAAAATGATGATGCAGGTATCAACTCCTTGGGTGTTTATGGTGAGTATGGAAAATCTGATAAGTTTACCATTACTGCATTTGTGCCAATATTTACCAACTTTGATACTCCAGAGCAATCTGACGACACTCCAGGTAATCAAGTTTTTGAGAATTCTAATAGTTTACCACTAGGTGATATTGAGCTAGGTGCCAAGTACAGGTTGTTTAAGAGAGATTGGATTGCCACAGCCATCACAGGAAAATTGAGACTACCTTTAGGTGGCGGAGAATTTAATCAGGGTTTAACCATGTCTGCTGGTTTACCTTTAATAGGATTTAGCAAATTTGCCACTTATGCAAATTTTTATGGAGGAGCGAACAACAGACCTGATGATTTTTCTGACGAATGGAGGTACGGTTTAGAGTTTGGTATTGGATACAACAACAAACTATGGTTGTTTGCCAAACAAGATAATATACAATCTATGGATAACGTTGATATAGACCCAAATCCTTCTAGAGTAAATGCCAATGAACTATTTGGAAACGGTTTTGAAACACGTAGCGTTAATTTAGAATTGGCTTATTACGTAACTCCTAAATTTGGAATATCTTTAAGCTACTTAAACACTTTTGATGGACAACTAGTACTGAAAGGGAACACCTATACTGGAGGATTATTTTGGAATTTAAGATAACTTATAGGTAGTATTTATTTACCTGCAACAATCAATACAATTTCGCCTTTTGGTGGTTTGTTGGTGTAATATTCTGCTAATTCGGTTACAGTACCTCTTCTAGTTTCTTCAAACATTTTAGTCAACTCTCTGGAGACTGAAGCTTGTCTATCTACCCCTAAATATTCTGCTAAGTGTCCTAATGTTTTTACTAGTTTATGAGGAGATTCGTAAAAAATAATTGTTCTATCTTCTTCAGCTAATTTTAACAAACGAGTTTGTCTTCCTTTTTTCACAGGCAAAAAGCCTTCAAATACAAATTTTTCATTAGGCAAACCAGAATTAACCAAAGCAGGCACAAAAGCCGTAGCTCCTGGTAAACATTCAACGGGAATATCGTGCTGTACGCAAGCCCTAGTCAACAAAAAACCTGGGTCGGAAATGGCAGGGGTACCAGCATCCGATATCAATGCTATTGTCATTCCTCCTTTTAATTTGGAAATCAAATGCGCTACTGTTTTGTGCTCATTGTGCATGTGGTGACTTTGCATTTGAGTAGAAATCTCAAAATGCTTCATTAACTTACCACTGGTACGAGTATCTTCCGCTAAAACCAAATCAACCTCTTTTAAAACCTTAATGGCTCTAAAAGTCATATCTTCTAAATTACCAATAGGTGTAGGGACTAGGTATAATTTCATTTTATTCGTGATGGGTACTGAGTAACAGGCAACAAATAAAAGAATCTTTTATCTGATACTTCATAAACTGTACAATTAAACAACAAAGTTTTTCAACACATCTGCAATCTTTCGATTGTCAGATAGTTGTGGAATTTTATTCTGACCTCCAAATTTACCTATCGACTTCATATACTCGTGAAAGCCTCCTTTTCTTACGCTGGTTATCACTAAAGGTTTCAGGACGCTTCCTTTAATCAAATCAAAATAGTATATATTCTGGTCTTGCATAGATTGGTCTATCTTGGCAGCAAAACTATCCAAATCCTTAGGTTCATTTTCAAATTCTATAAACCATTCGTGATATGGCAAACCATCTTGGGGGGTTACTTGAGGAGCTACCGTAAATTCACTAACAATTACGTTGGTATCTGTAACAGCATCTTTTAAAGCTTTTTCTACTTCTTTCCCAATAACGTGTTCCCCAAATGCGGATATAAAATGTTTCACCCTACCTGTCACTCTAATTCTGTAAGGAGATATAGATGTAAATTCTACCGTATCCCCTATATTATACCCCCATAATCCTGCGGAAGTATTTAAAATAATAACGTAGTTAACTCCTAACTTTACCTCTCCAATAGATAATCTCGGCGGATTTTCTTCGTAAAACTTGTCTGCTGGTATAAATTCATAAAAAATACCACTCTTTAATTGCAGTAGCATTCCTTGTTCTGTTTGAGAATCTTGATAAGCAATAAATCCTTCTGATGCAGGATACAACTCAACGTAATCTACTTTTTTACCAATTAAGCTCTCAAACTTATTCTTGTAAGGTTCAAAATTAACCCCACCGTAGATAAAGAAATTAAATTTAGGAAAAAGCTCGGAAATTGTTTTTCCTGTCTTTTCTTGCAAACGCTCAAAATACATTTGAACCCAAGATGGAATACCACTAATTACAGACATATCCTGATTTACCGTTTCTTCTACCACAGCATTTACTTTGGTTTCCCAATCTTCTATACAGTTAGTCTCCCAACTTGGCAATCTGTTTTTTTGTAAGTACTTAGGTACATAGTGAGCCACAATTCCGCTCAACCTCCCTAATTTTACCCCTTTTAAATCTTTTAAAACAGGACTTCCTTGTAAAAAAATCATCTTACCGTCTACAAAAGAAGCATCCCCAGTTTCTGCAATATAAAACAACAGCGCATTTCGTGCAGCGGTTAAATGAGTAGGCATCGATTCTTTTGTAATAGGAATGTATTTGGCCCCAGATGTAGTTCCAGATGTTTTTGCATAATACAAAGGTCTTCCTTTCCAAAGAACATTTGATTCTCCGTCTACCATTCTATCCACGTAACTTCTAATCCCTTCGTAATCGTTTACAGGAACGCTTTTTTTAAAATCTTCGTAATTTTTGATGTTTTTAAAACCGTGATCTTTTCCAAAAGCCGTATTCTTTGCATTTTTAATTAAATACTGGAATGTTCTTTCTTGAGTTTTGATAGGATTTTTAGCCCATTTATATACTTGCATACGAATTATCTTAGCTATGGGTAAAGCTAACTTTGACTTTATACTCATTTTTTAAAACTTCATAAAATTTGTAGGATCTACTGGATAACCATCTTTCCACATTTCTAAATGCAAATGAGGACCTGTACTCAACTCACCAGTGGATCCTACATTTGCAATAATTTGACCAGCTTTTACCAAATCTCCCTGCGAGACGTTTATTTTACTATTGTGTTTGTAAACACTAACAAAACTATCCCTGTGTAACAACATAATCACATAACCTGTTTCTATGGACCACTCTGCAAACACAACAACACCATCTGCTATGGCTTTTACAAATTCATTTTTGGCTGTAGCGATATCAATAGCAAAGTGATTAGAAGCCGCATGAAATTCTTGCGTAATATTACCTACCGTAGGCACTACGAAAACTTGATCTATTTTTTCATTCTCATGACCAAAAATACTAAATCGCTCTTCTTGCTCCACTTTGGCTCTAAAGACGGAATCTTGTATAGAGTTTTCCAAAGAAACCAACGCTTCGTCAGATAGTTCATCTCCATCATCAACAGTAACTAAACTAGAATTTTGATTATCACTGTTCAAGTCTGAGTTTTTATATCTCTTGGTTAAATCTTCAATGGTTTTGTTTTTTTGCTCCAACAAAGAATACAACTTGTTTAATCTCACGTAAACAGAATCGTTGTTCCTTACTCCGGACTGATATACAGATTCTCCTTCTTTGGTAACGTAAGGCAACTCCGTAACTTCAATGGCATGATCTCCAATTAATACTGGTTTTGTAGATTCTGTATACAATTCTATTGCATGTAACTTTTGCTCAATAGAATCTAATTTAAAGTTTAAGGCCAGAGCATTTTTTTTAAGCTCCGGAGACTCAAAACCAGGAATATATTCCTTTAACGGTGTATAAATAATAAACACGGAAGTAAAAGCTATCAACATAATACTAAATAGGCCTCCAAAAACAAACACATTTAAACGCGTTAACTTAAAAGAGAATTTCTCTTCAAAAGAATCTTCTGTTAAAACTACCAAACGGTATTTTTCAACTAGTTTTTTCTTTATTTGTTTACGTTTTTTTTTCATGTGTTTATACTTCCTAACTAAAGGCTTTGGCTAACAAATGTAATACTATACTTTTTATTTATAAAAATTCATTTGATCTATATATTCCCACACGTTAGGCAATAACAAATGCTTAACTGATTTATTGTTTTTGATGGCTTTTCTAATAAAAGTAGAAGATATTTGTACCACTGGAGCATCAACAATATGTATCTTAGGATGATTTGTCAATTCACTTGTTGATATTCTGTCTCCAATTCTTGGATAAACATAAACCTCATAGTCCTCCAAAATCACCTCATAGTTTTTCCATTTATGAAACGACCTTAAATTATCTTCTCCCATAATTAACACAAACTCGTGTTTCGGGTATTTTTCAGAAATGTGTACCAAGGTATCAATGGTGTAATTTGGTTGTCTTAACTTAAATTCTATATCCGTAGGATTGATATGCTCAAAAGATTCCGTCGCTTTAAAAACCATTTCTAATCGATGATGATTTTCTAACAACGTGCTTTTTTTCTTATGAGGATTATGAGGAGTTACCACCATCCAAACCTCATCCATATCAGTATAATGCAGCATATGATTGGCCAAAATAGTATGACCTATATGTACGGGGTTAAAAGTTCCAAAATACAATCCTATTTTCATAAAAATGTGATGCTAGCCTACAAATCCAACTTCTTTTACTGTTTGATGAAATTTGAAATTAATTGATAGGCGTTCTCTTTAGCCTCTTCTAAATTGTCATTAATTAAAATGGTATCAAATTTTTCAGCATAACCAATTTCTTGTGCTGCTTTGGCTACACGCATTTTAATTTTCTCTTCCGTTTCTGTGGCTCTTCCTCTCAACCTTCTTTCCATTTCTTCTATAGATGGAGGTTGTACAAACACCGCTAGAGTTTCTTGTGGAAATTGCTTTTTGATGTTTAAACCACCTACCACATCAATATCAAAAATAACGTGTTTCCCTTCTTTCCAAATTCTTGTAATTTCGGATTTTAAGGTTCCATAAAAATTATCTTTGTAAACCTCTTCCCACTCCAAAAAAGCATTTTCATCTACCTTTCTTTTAAACTCATCCGCAGATAAAAAATAATAATCCTTTCCATGAACTTCTCCTTCTCTTGGACTTCTAGAAGCTGCCGAAATAGAAAAATCTAAAGGCAAGTCTGTTTTAGATAATAAATGTCTTACAATAGTTGTTTTACCTGAACCTGATGGAGCCGAAAACACAATTAACTTTCCAGATGCCATTATAGTACGTTTAATATTTGTTCTTTAATTTTCTCCAATTCATTTTTCATTTGCACTACTACTTGTTGCATAGGAGCGTAATTGGATTTAGAACCTGTAGTATTAATTTCTCTTCCTATTTCCTGAACAATAAATCCTAATTTTTTACCATCAGAAACCTCGCTATTCAATTCCTTTAAAAAATACTCTAAGTGGTTGGACAAACGTACTTTTTCTTCGTTGATGTCTAACTTTTCTAAGTAATAAATTAACTCTTGCTCAAATCTATTTTCGTCAACTGTTACTTCTAAATCATCAATGGCCTTTCTCAATTTTGCTTTTACCGCTGCCATCCTATCTTCATCGTGTTGATTTACTTCTAACGACAATTTTTGAATATTTTGAATGCGTTCTCTAAAATCTGTCTCCAAAGATGCTGCTTCATCTTTTCTAAACTGAACCAAAGCTATTAAAGCTTCCTGAATACCTGACTCTATCGATTTCCACTCATCAGGATCTAACTCTTCTCTTTCTGTTTTTAACGTATCTGGCAACCTCATGGCCATTTCTAGCAACTCAACATCAGAACCTGTTGCAATTTGTTTTAGTTGATTCATGTAATCAGCTACCACATTTACGTTGACCTTGGTTTGCGATACTTCTGCCGTCATTTCTACATAAATGGAAAATTCTACTTTTCCTCTGATAACTTTGCTAGCAATAGTTTTTCGCACGCTAATTTCTTTCTCCTTGTAATACTGAGGCATACGAACGCTTAAATCTAAATTTTTACTATTTAAAGATTTAACTTCTACTGTAACCTTTTTGGTTGGTAATTGCACAATGGCTTTCCCATACCCTGTCATAGACTGTATCATGTATCCTAAAAAATTTGGCAGTAAAAATAGGTATTTTAACGCGGATAGTCTTTATCTCTCCCCTGTTAGTTTGGTAGTCTCTTGTTTGGGTTTTAAACTCACTAAATATACTCCTATAAATATAGCTAAGGTCGCTACAACTTTTACCAACGTTAATTCATCTGTTCCCATAATCAATGCTACTATTGATGCAATGACAGGCTGCGTGTAGATAAAAGCACTTACAGTGGTAGGTTTTAAATGCTTTAATCCATAAAGATTAAATAAAAAATTGCAATAGGTAGCAAACACAATTACGTAGACAATAATCAAATAAATTTTTATAGGTATCTCCTGCCAAGCAACTTCTAAAACTTCATCAAACACAAAAGGAGTCATAATGATGAGACCAAAGGTGTACAACCATTTTACAAAAGTAATAGGATGATATTTTGCAATCATTTTCCTAACTAAAATTAAATACAAGGCATAACCTGATGCATTTACAAATACTAACAAGTTTCCTAATGGAATATTTTTGGCATTTACAGCTATTTGCTTTCCTGCAGTGGTTAAAAAATAAGCACCTAACAAGCCCACCACAATTCCCAACACTCTTTTTATCTGTAATTTTTCTTTTAGGATAAAGAGAGAAAAAACAAAAACAATGATAGGAGTGGTTACCATAATAACGGCTCCGTTAATCGGGGTTGTTAAACTTAGCCCTTTATAAAAAGACAACACACTTACAACCATTGCAATTAAAGACAAAAGTGCTGTATATGGAAAGTCTTTCTTTTCCATCTCTGGTGCTTTTACAAACAAAGAACTTATCCAAAAAAGCAAAGTGGTTGCTGCAATCCGCACCCACACAAAAGCATACGGACTTAAATATTGTGGCATTACATCTTTGGCTACAGAATAGGTAATTCCGTAGAAAACGGCCGTACTAAAAACAGCTAATAATGCCAAGTTTCTACTATTCATTATCATGATAGATTATATAGCAAAGATGATAAAGTTTATCCATTTACTCATCTATAAAACTAGTAGAAAATACCTAAATTCGTCCTATGCAAAAAGCAAAAAACATATTGGTCATTCGAATGTCTGCCATGGGAGATGTTGCTATGACTGTTCCAGTGATTAAAACACTCGTTGCCCAACATCCAGATGTTAAAATTACCGTAGTATCTAAAGATTTTTTAAAACCTTTGTTTGATGGAATTGAAAATGTAACTTTTTACACCGCAGATCTTCATGGAAAACATAAAGGATTTAACGGTATTTATAGATTATATACGGAGCTCAAACTATTTAATTTTGATGCTGTTGCAGATTTGCACGACGTCCTTAGATCTAAACTTTTAAGAACCCTATTTAAACTAAACAACATTAAAGTTCATCGTATTGATAAAGGAAGAGCAGAAAAAAAAGCGCTAACCGCTTTTAAAAATAAAGTTTTTAAACAGCTTACCACAACACATCAACGCTATGCAGATGTGTTTAATCAACTAGGCTTAGCCATCGATTTAAGTAAGCCAGAGTTAAAAACGAGAGAAGCCATTCCTCAAGAAATAAAAACGCAGATCAATCATACTGAAAACGAAATTTTAATTGGTATTGCTCCTTTTGCGGCTCATCAAGGAAAAAAATATCCTTTAGAATTGATGAAACAAGTAATTGATGTATTAAGTAAAGATTATAAAGTTCTTCTTTTTGGCGGTGGGCAACAAGAGGTTGATTTGCTTACCCAAATAAGTAAAAAAATTGAGAACACCTACTGTATTGCTGGTAAAGTAAAGCTAAAAGAAGAGTTATGCATCATCAGCAATCTTTCTATCATGATTAGTATGGATAGTGGTAATGGACATTTTGCTGCTATGTTTGGTGTACCCACCATTACTATTTGGGGAGCTACACATCCGTATGCTGGTTTTGCACCTTTTAACCAATCAGAAAATTGTATTGTTGCAGATAGAGAAAAATACCCTTTACTCCCCACCTCTATTTACGGAAACAAAACTATACCTGGCTATGAAAATGTAATGGAAACCATCACACCTCAAACAATCATTAATAGTGTTTCAAATATTTTAAAATAATATTTTGTTAATAAAGTTTTTTGTCTAATCTATGTTCATTTAGTACAATTCTTTAATTTTGAATCTCAACAAATAAATGAAGACCATGCAAGTAACTGGAAAAATTAAATTGATAAACGATACGCAAACATTTGGAGCTAGCGGATTTAGAAAAAGAGAATTAGTTTTAACTACTGATGAGCAGTATCCTCAAATGTTAATGATCGAATTTGTTCAAGATAAAGTAGATATTTTAGACAATTATAAGGTAGGACAAGATGTAACTATTTCTATCAACTTAAGAGGTCGTGAATGGATCAATCCAGAAGGAGTTGCAAAATATTTTAATTCTATTACTGGATGGAGAATAGAAGCTAGTGCACCTGCTGCACAGGGTGGAGAAGCTCCAGCTTCTTTTGAAACTACCTCTATTGCACAAAACGAAGAACCAGACGATTTACCTTTCTAAAAAAAGAAAATTGTTCTTTCATATAAACGCTTTCAATATTTTTGAAAGCGTTTTTTAATTCTACTATATGTACTTATTAGATCAGAACTCTCTAGAATTTCCGAACCCAAACTTGGCCAATCAAGATGGTTTACTCGCTGTAGGCGGAGATTTGTCTACTGAAAGATTGATAGCTGCCTATAAACAGGGAATATTTCCTTGGTTTTGTGATGGAGAACCTATTTTATGGTACAGCCCAGAGTGGAGAATGGTAATAGACCCGAGACATTACAAACCTTCTAAAAGTTTGAAACAAACCATTAAAAAGAATGTGTTTAGAGTTACTTTTAATCAAAATTTTAGAGAAGTAATTTATCATTGTAAATCCATAGACAGGCACGATGGTTTGGGAACTTGGATTACCAACGACATGGAAAATGCTTATATAGAACTGAATCAATTGGGTATTGCCAAATCTGTAGAAGTTTGGCTGAATAATGAGTTGGTTGGTGGTTTGTACGGTATCGATCAAGGACACGTTTTTTGTGGAGAAAGTATGTTTAGCAAGGTGAGTAATGCTTCTAAAGTTGCTTTTGCTTGGTTAAACAATTATTTAACACAGAACAATTACGATTTATTAGATTGCCAAGTACATAACGATCATTTAGAAAGTTTGGGAGCTTATGAAATTCCTAGGCAGGATTTTCTAGATATTTTACAGAAAAACCGTGCAAATACTGAATAGCTTTTTTTGTTGCCAATCAAACCCTTATCTTTGAGCCGTTTTAATAAAAAAGGCTTAACCCGCCTAAGAAAATCAACAGATGAATATTAAAAACGCTCAACTAGAAGTTGACAATTGGATTAAGGAACACGGTGTTCGTTACTTTAACGAATTAACTAATATGGCTCAACTTACGGAAGAAGTAGGTGAAGTTGCTCGAATTATTGCTCGTAGATATGGAGAGCAATCAGAAAAGGAAAGTGACAAAAACAAAGATTTAGGAGAAGAACTCTCCGATGTTTTGTTTGTCCTATTGTGTTTAGCCAACCAAACAGGGGTAGATTTACAAGCTGCTTTTGACGCTAAATTAGACTTAAAAACCAAACGCGATCACGATCGTCATCATAACAATCAAAAATTAAAATAATGGCAAATCAAAAAGTCCAAAAAGTTGCGGAAACTCCAATTTGGAGACTAGCTATTAGGTTTATGATTTCTTTCGGAGCTATTTTAGCAGTGGTTTTAACAGCTGCAGAACTCATCAGAAACGGAAATTTAAATGCTATTCCAGAAAGTTTTAGCAACGGAACTTGGATCACTTTTGTAGGTATCAGACTTGTTGTTATTACGGGATATGGATTTGTAATGGCTTTTTTAACCAAAAGAAAAGCTAAAAACCTAGTATAAAATATGGCACACGCAGATATAGGAACTAAATTTTTAAAACAATACAACGGACCTGTTAATGATTCTTTCGAAATTACAGGCTCTAAAAGCGAAAGTAATCGCTTATTGATTTTACAAGCACTTTATCCAAGCATCAAAATTAGCAACCTCTCCAATTCTGATGACACGAACTTGATGTTAAATGCGTTAAAATCATCAGAAAAAGAAATTAATATTGGACACGCGGGTACTACCATGCGCTTTTTAACCAGTTATTTTGCTGTAAAACCTAACTCCGAAATTATTTTAACAGGATCGCAAAGAATGCAAGAGCGTCCTATTAAAATTTTGGTTGATGCTTTACGTGCTTTAGGAGCAAATATAGAATACGTCAAAAACGATGGGTTTCCTCCATTAAAAATTACAGGAACAACTTTAAAAGATAATAAGGTAAAGATTGATGGAAGTGTGAGTAGCCAATACATTTCATCTTTGTTACTGATAGCTCCAACGCTACCCGAAGGACTGACGATTGAGTTTGAAGGTAAAATTACTTCCATTCCTTACATTCAAATGACTTTGAGCTTGTTGAATGACTTGGGTGTTGAGACCTATTTTGAGGGTCAATTTATAAAAGTACAAGCCACTAAAGATATTAAAAACACAGACTTTACAGTAGAATCAGATTGGAGTTCAGCTTCTTACTCTTATAGTTTTGTCGCGTTATCCAGTCGTGGAAAATTAGATATTTCTTCCTACAAACAAACAAGTTTACAAGGAGACTCTGTTTTACAGGATATTTACATGGAATTTGGTGTAAACACCACTTTTAACAAACATACAATTACGCTAGAAAAAATTCAGAATTTTGAATTACCCAAAAGAGTAGAATTCGACTTAGTAAAGGCTCCAGATATTGCGCAAACCATCGCTGTTACTGCTTTTGGTTTGGGTGTGGAATGTCATATGACAGGGTTACATACCTTAAAAATTAAAGAAACAGATCGTATTATTGCTTTGTACAACGAACTAACAAAATTGGGTGCTACCATAGAATATACCGATGAAACGTTAACTGTAAAAGCTTTTTGTGGGAAGATTAATAATGACATTCATATTGCTACTTATAATGACCACAGAATGGCCATGGCATTTGCACCATTATTATTAAAAGTAAACATTAATATTGATGATGCGGGAGTTGTTTCTAAATCCTACCCTAGTTATTGGGAAAATTTTGAAAGATTTCAATAATAATCAAATTCGCGTAAAACAGAAGGCTCAAAAATAATTTTGAGCCTTTTGTTTTATATACACCTTACAAACACTGACTTTTAAGAACTCTCAATCATCTGAATTTCATCAACTTTAAAAAAAACTGTTCATATACTTGACAACCCCTATTTCCAGATTGTATATTTGCTGCCTTATATAAAAACAACATTTACATGAAGTTATCTGCATTTCACTTTGATTTACCTGATGAACTGATCGCTCAACACCCTGCTGAATACAGGGATGAGTCTCGTTTAATGGTATTGAATAGAAAAGAACAAACTATTGAACACAAACAGTTTAAAGATGTAATTGACTATTTTGACGACGGAGACCTAATGGTTTTAAATAATACCAAAGTTTTTCCTGCTCGTATGTACGGAAATAAAGAAAAAACAGGTGCTAGAATCGAAGTTTTTTTGTTGCGTGAATTGAATGCCGAAAATCGTTTGTGGGATGTTTTAGTTGACCCTGCTCGTAAAATTCGTATTGGAAATAAGTTGTTCTTTGGAGAAGATGATTCTCTAGTAGCTGAGGTTATTGACAACACAACTTCTAGAGGACGTACCTTGAGATTTTTGTATGACGGTTCTTACGAAGAATTCAGACAAAAATTAGAAGAACTAGGAGAAACTCCAATTCCAAAACATATCGATAGAGACGTTGAACCTGAAGATGCTGAGCGTTTTCAAACCATTTATGCTAAAGAAGAAGGTGCCGTTGCAGCTCCTACTGCTGGACTACATTTTTCTAAGCATTTAATGAAGCGTTTGGAAATTAAAGGAATAGATTTTACAGACATTACTTTACACATTGGTTTAGGTACTTTTAACCCTGTTGAGGTGGAAGATTTATCTAAGCACAAGATGGATTCTGAACAAATGAAAGTTTCTGAAGAAACCTGTAAAACCGTAAATAGCGCTTTAAAAAACAAACGCAGAGTTTGTGCTGTGGGTACTACAGTGATGAGATCTATAGAGTCTACAGTATCTTCTAGCGGAACTTTAAATCCATTTGACGGCTGGACTAATAAATTTATTTTCCCTCCTTATGAGTTTAGTATTGCCAACGCAATGATTACTAATTTTCATCCCTCTAAATCTACCTTAATGATGCAGGTAGCTGCTTTTGCAGGTTACGACTTTTTAATGCAAGCTTACGAAGAGGCTATTAAAGAAGGTTATAAATTTAGTACTTATGGAGATGCGATGTTGATTATCTAATCAATAAAACAATTATACTTGAATCCCGAAGTTTGTCGCTTCGGGATTTTTCTTTTACAATACTTACGTACCTTTGCAAAACAGTATTTTATAAACACCCATCATGTCTAAAAAAGATATCAGAGCACTTAGTAAAGAACAATTAAGAGATTTTTTTGTAGAAAACGGAGACAAATCTTTTAGAGGTAACCAAGTATACGAATGGTTATGGAGTAAGTCTGCTTATACTTTTGATGACATGACGAATCTCTCCAAAAAAACGAGGGATATGCTAGATGAACATTTTACTATCAATCATATTGAAGTAGACAATATGCAACGTAGTAAAGATGGTACGGTTAAAAACGCAGTAAAGCTACACGATGGAATGATTGTAGAATCTGTATTGATTCCTACAGGTTCTAGAACCACTGCTTGCGTTTCTAGTCAAGTAGGCTGTAGCTTGGACTGTGAATTTTGTGCTACTTCTCGTTTAAAGCGTATGCGTAATTTAAATGCTGATGAGATTTTTGATCAAGTAGCGGCTATTAATCAAGAAAGTCTAAAAACCCATAAACATAAACTTTCTAATATTGTGTATATGGGGATGGGAGAACCTTTAATGAACTATAACAACGTGATGAAATCTATTGAGATGATTACAAGCGATGAAGGTTTAGGAATGTCTCCAAAAAGAATTACTGTTTCTACCTCAGGATTACCTAAAATGATCAAAAAATTAGCTGATGATGAGGTAAAATTTAATTTAGCTGTTTCCTTACACTCTGCGGTGGAAGAAACTCGAAATAAAATTATGCCATTTTCTAAAAACTTTCCTTTAACTGATTTAAAAGAATCATTAGAATATTGGTATGCTAAAACACAAAGTAGAGTTACCTACGAATACGTGGTCTGGAGAGATATTAACGATAAACAACTTGATATTAATGCATTGGTGCAATTCTGCTCGTACATCCCTTGCAAGGTAAATTTAATTGAATATAATCCTATTGATGATGGAGAATACCAGCAAGCTAGCAATGCAGCCATAGACAACTATGTATATACTTTAGAAAAAAACGGAATTGTAGTAAATGTGCGTAGATCTAGAGGTAAAGATATTGATGCCGCTTGCGGACAGTTGGCTAATAAGAGTTAACTTAAATTTACTACTACTAAATTGTTATTTTCAATTTTAAAATCTACGTCGTTGCCTATTCAATCATACAGAACAGAATAGAGTCCATAACACTATATTTCTATTATGTATTCCCCACTTGTTATTCACATAATCGGGGTTAGCTAGCTACTCAATTTATAAAGGTTATCATACTTTTCAGTTATCAGCAAACAAAATTTTTCTGTTTAGGGTTTTGTTTCGCTACTAAGCTAACTGTACAAAAGGCTGACAACCGAACTTTAAGGCTCATCAATTAGCAGACTAGAAATTTCAATTATGAAAACTTGATGATTATTAGATAGGATACGATCTCCTTATAATTTGAGCTTTTCGTATTCAAGTAAGAATTTCTTAAGAACATTACTACACATCATAATATTTTATAAAACACAAAAGTCTAGTATGATTAATTTAGAACACTTTAATACCTAAAACACAACTACATACAAATCAATCAATTAGATAATAAAATCAAGCTAAATTTTACTCATAGACTCAAATTATTTACACAAAAACACACCGTATTTATCCAAGAGTACTTTTCGTGTACTCTGATGTCCTAGATTTACACTTCATATTAACTAAAAATAATTTATTATGATTAAAAAATTACTTTTTGCAGCAATTACAATTGCTTTGTCCGTATCATCACAAGCACAAGTATCAGGATCTTTTGACTCTACATCAGTAACTATTGATACTGATGGTAAAATTATTGAAGTCGATGGAGCTCCATTTGATTTAACTACTAACCCCTTAAAAGTTACTTTTATTGGATTAGGTACTGCTGATTTAGCAACTAAAGTAAATGAAAGAGTTTTTACAGGAGTAAGAAGCGGATACACTCCACCTGACAACAATGATGGAAGTGGGGAAGTAAACGGTACATTACACACTAATTCTCCTGGAACTATTTTTGCATCTGACGGAGATGCTGGAGGAACAGTTAGTTTTGATATCGATAAAACCAACTTCCCAAATAATGCTGCCACATCAGCAATTACAGTAGGACAAACTGGATTACAAATTGTATCTAGAATGAAAGTTTCTAACGGACCATCTACTTTTAGATCTGCCGTATTAAACAACGTTACAGTTGTACTTCCAGGTACGTTATCTAACAACTTTATCAAAAAACTAGACGCTAATATCTCAGCTTCTAATGGGACTATTTCTGTAGAAGGTGCAAATTTAGATGCTGTTTATACTATTACAGGTCAGCAAGTAGCTGCTACTGGCTTGGCTAGCGGTATATACATCGTAAAAATTTCTAAAGGAAATGCTTCAGAAATTGTAAAAATTGTATTGGACTAGTTGCCCAACTTTTTTTTATAAAAAGCTTAAAAAGGCTACCCAAGTTTGGGTAGCCTTTTTTATTTGTAATCAATCCCAATAATCAATAAGCAAAAAACTAGTAATTACTATTTTATAATATTTTAACTATATTAGCTAGCGATAAGCTTTAGGGGTGTTTTCAATTGAACATTGCCTATTATTGAGATCGTACTCTCTAATAGTAATATAAATAATCAATTCGAAAACTGAGAATTACCCTTTGAACCTGAATAAGTTAGCACTTACGGAGGAAAAAGCGGGGTCATGGACCTCATATTTTGTGATTGTAGCTACGCTGGCCAAACGTGTTCCTAAATTTCACTTCAAGCAAATCTTTGCAAAGTTTATCAACAAAAATTTTAACCTATTGAATATTTCAATAATTAAATGTGATGCTGATGACTATTAAAGTGAACAACCAACCCAAAGAAATTTCAGACAAAAGCTCTGTATCTCAATTGTTAAAACAATTAGATCAGCTAGAGCATGGAATAGCGGTTGCTGTAAATCAACAAATCATCACCAAAACGGATTGGACTCAAAAAGAATTGATTGATGGAGATGATATTTTAATCATTCAAGCAACTCAAGGAGGATAAACAGTACAAAACGATTAGTACATAGTACTGAGCTTTGATCAAAAATTAAACACAACCACAAATTTATTGGGTACTAAGTAACCAGTATTTAACACTTTTAAAAAAGATGAAAAATAAAGACACCGCACCAAAGGAAGGACAAATCACTAGGAAACCCTTTCCTAACTCAAAAAAAATCTACGTACAAGGTAAAATTCACCCACAAATTAATGTGGCGATGCGTGAAATTAGCTTGAGCGACACGAAAGATTCCATGACAGGCAAATTAACACCAAACGAACCTGTTACGGTATATGATACTTCTGGACCTTATACAGACCCTAACAAAGAAATTAACGTTCACGAAGGTATCGAAAGAATTAGAGAGCAGTGGATTTTAGACCGTGGAGATGTAGAAGAGTTGGATTCTTTTTCTTCTGAATACTGCAATGAGCGTTTAAACGATAAAAGTTTGGACCACATGCGTTTTAATTTAAAGCATAAACCAAAACGCGCTAAAAAAGGACAAAACGTAACACAGTTACACTACGCTAAAAAAGGAATTATTACTCCAGAAATGGAATATATTGCAATTCGTGAAAATCAGCGTATAGATGAAATGACAGAAATTAGAAAGCAACACCCAGGAGAACATTTTGGAGCTTCTATTCCTGCAAAAATCACCCCTGAGTTTGTACGTGAAGAAGTGGCAAGAGGTCGTGCAGTCATCCCATCGAACATCAACCACCCAGAAGCAGAACCTATGATTTTAGGTAGAAACTTCTTAGTAAAAATAAACGCAAATATTGGGAATTCTGCCACCACATCATCTATAGAAGAAGAAGTAGAAAAAGCAGTATGGGCTTGTCGTTGGGGAGCAGACAATATCATGGATTTGTCAACAGGTCAAAACATTCACGAAACTCGTGAGTGGATTGTACGTAACTCTCCAGTGCCCATTGGTACTGTACCTATTTACCAAGCATTAGAAAAAGTAAACGGTGTTGCCGAAGACTTAACATGGGAAATTTTCCGTGATACCTTAATTGAGCAAGCAGAACAAGGAGTAGACTACTTTACTATTCACGCCGGTGTATTGTTACGTTACGTACCCATGACGGCTAAACGTGTAACAGGTATTGTGTCTCGTGGAGGTTCTATTATGGCTAAATGGTGTTTAGCTCATCACAAAGAAAGTTTCTTATACACGCATTTTGAGGAAATTTGTGAAATCTTAAAATCTTACGATGTTGCCTTTTCTTTAGGAGATGGTTTACGTCCAGGTTCTGTTGCCGATGCGAATGATGAAGCTCAGTTTGCTGAATTAGAAACTTTAGGAGAACTAACTCAAATTGCTCGTAAGCACGAAGTACAGTGTTTTATAGAAGGGCCAGGTCACGTGCCAATGCATATGATTAAAGAAAACATGGAAAAGCAAATTGAAGTTTGTGACGAAGCTCCATTCTATACATTAGGACCTTTAACAACAGATATTGCTCCAGGTTACGACCACATTACTTCTGGTATTGGTGCTGCTATGATTGGTTGGTACGGATGTGCTATGTTATGTTACGTTACTCCAAAAGAACACTTAGGGTTGCCAAATAAAGAAGATGTACGTGTAGGAGTTGTTACTTATAAATTAGCTGCCCATGCTGCCGATTTAGCTAAAGGACACCCGGGTTCTCAACACAGAGATAACGCATTGAGTATGGCTCGTTTTGAATTCCGTTGGGAAGATCAATTCAACTTAGGATTAGACCCTGAGCGTGCTTTAGAATATCACGATGAGACTCTACCAGCAGATGGTGCTAAAGTTGCCCATTTTTGCTCTATGTGTGGACCAAAATTCTGTTCTATGAAAATTTCTCAAGAAGTACGTGATTTCGCTGCCGAAAACGAAATTTCTGATGACAACGAAGTGTTGCAAAAAGGAATGGAAGAAAAGTCTCAAGAATTTAAAGACAAAGGTTCAGAGGTTTATTTATAGAATAATTAGGGAGTTCCCCAAAACGGTCATCGAGCGGAGTCGAGATAACCGTTTTGGGTCGGGCTTTCCGCTATATCTTTTACCTGTTCTCGATACAAATTTATTGTGTTACACTACATAAATTCACTCGAACTGACAGTAAAAGGATGTCGCTGCAATCCCTAACTCAATGAAAGTCGCTAATGATGAAACAGTTTCAGTTTTACGCTACGACTCAATATCCAGTAGAACTTTGAATAAAATCGGAATTTCAAAACACAAAACGTCATGCTGAACTCGTTTCAGCATCACATCAAAACTGTAATATGATTTTAAACATTGATTCAGAGTAACAATAAGGAATTGTCACTTCGAGTGATTTTGAGGAACGAAAAATTGTATCGAAAGGTCAAGCCAAAAAGAAATAAAAAATGATTATTCTAATTGCACCAGAAAAGGATATTCCTAGCGAACTTGAAATACTAAATCAATTATTTCAAGAAGGATTAGAATATTATCATTTCAGAAAACCGCATAAGAATTACCAAGAACACTGTGATTATTTAAATCAAATTGATGTAAAATATCACAACAGAATCGTAGTTCATTATTTTCATGAGCTAACAAATGAGTACAATTTGAAAGGAATTCATTTTCAGGAGCAAAAACGAAGAGATTGCTTAGACACACCAAGTGATTATTTTGTTAAACTAAATAATATGTATGGTAAAACCATCAGTAGTTCTTTTCACGAACCAGAAGAATTGGAAAATTGCAATTTTGAATTTGACTACCATTTACTAAGTCCTGTTTTTTCTTCTATTTCCAAACAAGGATATGAAGGTCGTGGTTTTGATGTAAATCACATCAACAAAACCATTGTAGGTATGGGTGGTGTTACTACCGAGAATTTAGGTGAATTTGACAAACTAGGTTTCAAAGGAGTTGGAGTTTTAGGAGGGATTTGGAATAGCAAATCGCCTATTGAAGATTTTAAATTGATGAACAGTCACTTCGAGTGAATTTCTGTAATGGAATGAAAGAAATTTGTATCGAGAAGTTTTCGATACATTTTATTCCTCTACGTTTCATAAAACACTCAAACTGACAAGTAAAATATGAAAGAACACAAATACATATTAACCATTGCTGGTCACGATCCTTCGGGAGGTGCAGGACTCACTTCGGACATTAAAACGTTTGAAGCACACGGTTTTTATGGACTTTCTGTTTGCACAGCCATCACCATTCAAAACGATGTGGATTTTAAAGAATGTATTTGGATTGAAGAAGCTACAATTATTTCTCAAATAGAAACTTTGTTCGAACGTTTTGAAATTCCAATTGTTAAAGTCGGAATCATCCAATCCTGGGAGACATTGTCTCTTTTATTAGGCAAATTACACGCTTTAAACCGTGATGTTAAAATCGTTTTAGATCCAATTATCAAAGCAACAGCAGGTTTTGACTTTCATAGCACTGAAAATCAAGATTTACTAGATAAAATTTGGGAGCAATGCTATATCATCACCCCAAATTACGATGAAATTCAATTATTGTATCCCGAAAAAAACATAGAAGAAACTATTGAACATATTAGTAGCCTCTCGAATATCTATCTAAAAGGAGGACATCGAAAGGACAAAAAAGGATGGGACGAATTGTATCATAGCGGAATAGTTATGGTTAACATCCCTCCAAATATCGATATTATCAAAGAAAAGCATGGAAGCGGGTGTGTACTGTCTTCCTCATTGGCTTGTAATTTGTCTTTGGAACAAGAACTCGAAGATGCTTGCAAAGCCACTAAACAGTATGTAGAAACATTTTTAAACTCGAATGATTCTTTGTTGGGAACTCATATTAGAATTCAGCATAAAGAAGTTGAGAATTTAGAAAATAATTTCAGTAGTTAATGGAAAAGACAAATACATTTCAAGATTTAATGGTCTGGCAGAAAGGGCATCAATTTATTCTTGAAGTCTACAAGATTACAAAATCCTTTCCAAAAGAAGAGATTTATGGACTATCATCACAATTTAGAAGAGCATCCGTTCCTGTTACTGCTAATATCGCCGAAGGATACAAAAGAACTAGCACCAAAGAAAAACTACGTTTTTACAATATCGCTCAAGCTTCGCTGGAAGAATGTCGATATTTTTTGATATTATCAAACGACCTAAACTATATGAATTTAAATACTAGGCAAGTTCAATTAATAGAAGAAGTAAGTAAACTTTTAAATGGATACTGTAAAAGTATTCTTAACTCCTTAAATTCATAACTACTGAATTCCTATACACAATGACCATCAATAAACTTCACTATATATCACAAGGAAACTCTCCAAAAGAGCATCTAGAAAACATACAACAAGCTTGTCAATCTGGTGCAGAATTGGTTCAGTTACGTTTGAAAAATCTATCTGATAAAAAGATTCTAAAAGCTGTTGAAGAAGCACGGGAAATCACTAACCACTTTCAAACAAGATTAATTGTAAACGATCATTATAAAATTGCTAAACAAATAAAAGCAGACGGTGTACATTTAGGTTTAACAGATACAAATCCTACACTTGCACGAAAAGAATTATACTCTTGGCAAATCATAGGAGGTACAGCAAATACATTACAAGACTGTAAACAACGGTTGCAAGAAGAAGTAGACTATATTGGTTTGGGTCCATTTAGATTTACGGATACAAAACAAAACTTGAGTCCTGTTTTAGGTTTGGATGGGTACCGATTGATTATTGAAGAATTAAGGACAAACACTCCTATTATTGCTATTGGCGGTATTGCAATAGAAGATATTCCTGATATTTTAAACACAGGAGTTTCAGGAATTGCTATGTCTGGAGAAATCACAAAGGACTTTAATAAGATAAAGACTTTGAACAAAATACTATTAGCAGGAAATAGTCAAGAGCAGAAATACGATTTTAATAACTTATAAGAATTTAAAATAAAAAAGAAGGTATCAATTTCAGCTACCCATTTCTCAAATTCTTAACTACTGAATAAAAAATGAACGATATATTAAAAATAGGGGATAAAACATTTGACTCTAGATTATTTACTGGAACTGGAAAATTCAGCTCCAACGATTTGATGGCAGAAGCTATTCTAGCTTCAGAAAGTGAATTGGTAACCGTAGCGTTAAAGCGTGTAGACGTTGATAATGAACAAGACAAAATGTTACAAAGTATTCAACAACCGCATATAAATTTACTACCTAATACTTCTGGAGTAAGAAATGCTAAAGAAGCTGTTTTTGCTGCTCAATTAGCTAGAGAAGCTTTAGAAACCAATTGGATAAAATTAGAAATTCACCCAGACCCAAAATACTTATTACCAGATCCTATAGAAACGTTAAAAGCTGCTGAGGAATTGGTTAAGCAGGGATTTGTAGTGATGCCCTACATCCATGCAGATCCCGTTTTATGTAAAAGACTTGAGGAAGTAGGAACCCAATGCGTAATGCCTTTGGGAGCTCCTATTGGAACTAACAAAGGAATCAAAACCGTAGATTTTTTGGAAATTATTATAGAACAAAGCAACGTACCTGTAATTGTTGATGCTGGAATTGGAAGTCCGTCACATGCTGCTTATGCTATGGAACTAGGAGCAGATGCTGTTTTGGTAAATACTGCTATTGCAGTTTCACAAAATCCTGTGGAAATGGCTAAAGCATTTAAAATGGCTGTAGAAGCAGGTCGAATGGCATATAACGCTAAGTTAGCAAGTGTTAAAAAACATGCAGAAGCTAGCAGTCCGTTAACATCATTTTTAAATTAGAAGTTCAGGAGTCAAAACTCCTAAATGAGTAGTAGTTAAGGAGCTGTAGCACAGCAATACTTAACTACTTCACTCCTTAAATTCTTAACTACTAAAATTATGAGTACTTTCCAAAACATATTTGACACCTACAATTGGGACGAAACCCTCGCAAGTATCAATAACAAAACTGCACAAGATGTTGAATACGCGTTATCTAAAACTAAAAGAGATTTAGAGGATTTTAAAGCCTTGATTTCTCCAGCGGCTGCTCCTTATTTAGAGCAAATGGCTCAGGCAAGTATGGCAACTACCCGAAAACGGTTTGGGAACACAATACAAATGTATGTGCCTATGTATTTGTCTAACGAATGTCAAAATATATGTACCTACTGTGGGTTTAGTATGACTAATAAAATTCCTCGTAGAACATTAACCGATGAGGAAATTTTAAAAGAAGTCTCGTTTTTAAAAGAGAAAGGATACGATCATATTTTATTAGTCACAGGTGAAGCTAATAAAACAGTTGGGGTTCCCTATATAAAACATGCTATGGAATTGATTAAAGATCAATTCTCTAACATTACTATTGAAGTACAACCTTTGGATCAAGATGAGTACGAAGAGTTGATAGAAGCGAACTTATATTCAGTATTGGTTTATCAAGAAACCTATCATAGAAACGAGTATAAAAAACACCATCCTAAAGGAAAGAAATCTAATTTTGACTATCGATTAGATACTCCAGATAGATTAGGAAAAGCTGGTATTCACAAAATTGGAATTGGTGCCTTGTTTGGTTTGGAGGATTGGAGAGCAGATAGTTTTTTTGTAGCCCTACATTTAAAATATTTGCAAAAAACCTATTGGAAAACCAAATACTCCATCTCTTTTCCTAGGTTGCGTCCGCACAGCGGTGGTTTAGAACCAAAAGTAGAAATGACAGACAAACATTTAGTACAAACCATTTGTGCGTTTAGATTACTAGACGAAGATGTGGAACTATCTATGAGTACCCGCGAGAGCGAAGAATTTAGAAATCATATAGTTCATTTGGGTATTACTTCCATAAGTGCTGAGTCTAAAACAAACCCTGGAGGTTATACTGTAGACCCACAAACTTTAGAACAATTTGAAATCTCTGACGAAAGACCCACTGAAACTATTGCCAATATGTTAACTAAGCAAGGTTTAGAACCTGTGTGGAAAGATTGGGAAACATTCAATTAGTCCTAAGTACAAAGTAGTTAGGACTAAGTCTTTAGTTTTATATCACAAATCATGCACTTCGTACTCTATACTTTGTATTCCGTACTCAACACTATGTACTAATGAAATTAAATCAAAACGAGAAAATACTATACAGCCGTCATTTACTATTAAATGAAGTAGGGTTAGAAGGGCAAGAAAAAATTAAAGCCGCACGAATATTGGTGATTGGAGCTGGAGGATTGGGTTGTCCCATTTTACAGTACTTAACCGCAGCAGGTATAGGAACGATTGGCGTGGTAGATGGTGATACGGTAGAGGTAACTAATCTTCAACGTCAAATATTATTTACTGTTGATGATATTGGCAAATCAAAAGCTAGAAGTGCTACGTCAAGTCTAAAAAAATTGAATCCCTACGTTATTTTTAACGTCCACCACTTCTTTTTAAACGCTGATAATGCTTTGAATCTTTTTAAGCAATACGACATTATTGTAGACGGTTCTGATAATTTTCAAACAAGATATTTATGTAACGATGCTGCTGTTTTAACGAATAAGCCACTAGTTTTTGGTTCTATTTTTAAATTTGAAGGCCAAGTTTCTGTATTTAATTATAACAACGGACCTACTTACCGTTGTCTATATCCTACACCTCCAAAAGAGGGTTCAGTTCCTTCTTGTTCAGAAATTGGTGTCTTAGGAGTACTTCCTGGAATTATTGGAAGTTACCAGGCTAACGAGGTTCTAAAAATTGTTTGTGGTATTGGAAACGTGCTAAGTGGTAAATTACTTACTATTGATACGCTCACAAATCAGAACTTTACTTTAAGTTTTGATAAAAATGAAACGCTTAACGTAACTGAGTTAATTGACTACAATTTATTTTGCGGAGTTGACGAAGAATTTAGCAATGAAATTGAATTCTCCCAAATCAAATCCACTGACCAATTGATTGATATTAGAACTGAGCTGGAAAGAAGTATTTCCCATATCGGAGGAATTCACTTGTCCGAAAGTGAAATAAGAGAAAAACCTAACCTACTAAACGATTACAAAAACATCGTTTTTTATTGCAATACAGGAAATAGAAGCAAGCTAATAATCAAAGAGCTGAACTTAAATGTGAGATCTTTAAAAGGGGGAATAAAAAACAAGTCGTAGTTTTTTTATACTGTGGCTTAGCCGTAACCCTTAGGGTGTTCAAAACAACATTAAATAGACAGAACCTCTAGCCCAATTCTATTCGCAACAAAACTATATTTATTTTGCTACAGGTCAGCAATATAACTGAATCCTTCTATAGTTCCTTCGGTATATATTTTTTCATCGTCCAAACAAGCCTTTATTTCTGAAACTGTTTCTCCTAACTTTTCTGGTTGATAATGGACTGCATAAAGATTTTTGAGACCTTTGTCGTCCTTAAATTCTACAAATACTACATGAGCAATAGAGGTAGTTCCGAATTTTCTTGAAAAAGGCTTAGAAGTATTATTTTTAACAGTAGGAGTCCCTCCCGTTCGTATTTTGACTACATTTCTGTTGCAGTCCACGTATATATTTTGATATAATGACTTTGATTTGTAATCTTCCGTTAAAAAATAACCGCTATACTCTTCAAAATATTCAACAAAAACAAGCTTGAGAATCGATTGCCAATTTATTTTAAACACGTTTTCTCCAGATATGTCCACAGTGATCCCTCCATCATTGTATGATAAAGTTCTCTTTCTCATAAATTTAGCAAGTATCTTCTTCATCACACAAATATACAAATCATAACACAAAACTAACCTATATCAAATTAATATATGTTTAGAAACTAACAATTAACGTATAAATTCCCAGTTTATTTCTTAGAAATTACACGAACATTCATTTCTTCCACTTTTTTTGTCGATAATGGAGATGGAGACCCAAACAATAAATCTTCTGAACTTCCTGTTTTAGGGAATGCCATTACTTCTCTAATAGAAGCTTTTTTCTCTAAAATCATCATCAACCTGTCAACTCCCCAAGCAATACCCCCATGTGGTGGTGCTCCATAATGGAAAGCTTCATACATCGTTCCCACACTTTTTAACATTTCTTCTTTATTATAACCCATATTTTTATAGGTTGCCTCTAAAATTTCAGGTTTGTGAGCACGAACAGATCCTCCTCCAATTTCATATCCATTCAGAATTAAATCGTACTGTTGAGCAATGATCGTTCCTATCTGAGCCTCTTCACCCTTCATATGCTTTTCTAAATCATAGATTGCTGGCATAGAGAATGGATTATGTGTAAAAGTCCATCTACCTTCATCTGTTTTTTCAAACATTGGGAAGTCCACCACCCAAGCAGGTCTCAATTCTTTAGGATTGATTAATTTCAGCATAGCTCCCAATTCTTGACGAACAGCATCCAAAGCCTTATTAGCGGTTGCATAATCTGCAGCGGAGAAAAATACTACATCTCCTACTTTAGCATTAGCGGCTTTAATAATATTAGCTCCTATTTCTTCTCCTAAGAACTTGATAATAGGAGATTGTAAATCATTTTCATTAACAAAAATATAAGCCAATCCTCCTAATCCGTTTTGCTGAGCAATAGACGTTAATTTTTCTATTTGTCCTTTAGACATACGTTTACCCCCTTGTTCTTCGGCAGAAACTTTGATACATTTGACAATACCTCCAGCCTCAATAGGTTTAGAAAATACTTGAAAAGTAGTATCTTTTACTATATCTGTTATGTCTTGCATTTGCAGTCCAAAACGTAAATCTGGTCTATCACAGCCATATTTATCCATGGCATCTTTATAAGTAATCACTTCAAACGGACGTAAAATCCATTTGTTCCCATAAATCTTTTTCACAATGGTATTAAACATATCGGTATTTAAATCGATAATGTCTTGCATAGAAGCATAAGCCATTTCGATATCCAACTGTGTAAACTCTGGTTGACGATCACCTCTGGAATCTTCATCACGGAAACAACGTGCAATTTGGAAGTACTTTTCAAATCCACCTACCATCAACATTTGCTTGAACTGCTGTGGTGCTTGTGGTAACGTGTAAAAAGAGCCTGGCTGCTTACGAGCTGGAACGATAAATTCTCTTGCCCCTTCGTCTGTACCCGCAGTTAAAATAGGAGTTTCAATTTCTAAGAAAGATTGTTCATCCAACATATCACGAAGTAATTTAATTACTTTATGACGATTGACTACTGCCTTACGAACTTCTTGATTTCTATGATCTAAGAATTTGTATTCAAAACGAACAGCTTCGTTAGAACGCATTGCCTTTTTAATTTCAAAAGGTAAGGTTCTAGATAAATTTAATATCTCTAACTCAGTCGCTTCTAACTCTAATTTACCCGTTCTTAAACCTGCATTGTAATCATCTTCTCTACGTTGTACAATTTTTCCTGAAACTGAAATAACAGATTCTGGTTTTAATTTCACCAATTCATCTAAATTAGGAAAGGTCTCGCGCTCTAAACGAACTTGAATAATTTCATAAGATGAATCACGTAAATCAATAAACATCAATTCACCGTGATCACGAACACTTGACACCCAACCAGACAAGACGATGTCTTGAGATAAATTATCTTCAGTTATCTCTGAAATGATATGTGTTCTGTATTGGTCTTTAACAATTAAAGGAATTTCTGGTAACGCTTCGCTAGTACTTAGTACCGAGTCCTTAGTATCAAGTACTTCTGGTGCTTCGTTGTTCTTTGTACTTTGTACTTTAGACTTTGTACTACCCGATAGGGTTCCCAAAATCATTTCACGAACCACATTTCCTGGAGCTCCTTTACCAATTTTACCGATTACTTTTCCTACTAAAACTCCTGCTTTTCCTTGATTGCCTCCTTTAATATCGTTGGCAATGGCTTCGTTTTCGGTAATCGCAGCATCCACGGCAGCTTGAATCTGTTCTGTAGAAATGGTATTATCTGCAAAATATTTTTTATAATCAAATTTAGCATCCGCTAACAATCCTTCAAGGGCTTTCTGGACTAATACATTGGTAACTTTTCCCTCCTTAAAGGATTTGAAAATAGAGATTAAATCATCTATATTTTCTATTTTATCGTAGTCCTCTGCTTTTAAATTATTGGTTAACGTTTTGGCTACAAAGGCAACATCTCCGATAGCATCTACCAAGCTCATTACTGTTTTAGAACGCAAAGCATCTGCTGTAAAGAACTTAGCATCTTGAGGCTTTACTTTACCCTTTATTAATGTAGATTCTACAAAATAGGGTAATACTTTAGGATCTACCGAAATTCCATCAACTACATTTTTGATGGCTACAAAAGGTAAATCTGGCTCAGAAATATAACGATAATCAGCATCGTACTCTTTCTTACGCATTACTTTGGTTTGCTTTAAAGCTTCATCCCATAAAACCGTCGTTTGGTCTGGTCTAAACTCTTTGTGCTCTGTAAAGTAATTTAACTGCTTTTCTATTTCTTCTTTTAAAGCCTCTACCATAAACTTAAACGAGTTCAAGTTTTTAATTTCGGTACGAGGGTTCAACACCTCTGTTCCTTTGATACGTAATGACACGGAAACATCTGACTTAAATTGACCTTTTTCTAAATTCGCTTCAGAAATTCCTAAGTTCTGTACAATACGTTGAATGTATTGCGCATACGTAGAAGCATCTTCTATATGGCGAATACAAGGTTTGGTTACAATTTCTATCAAAGGAACTCCTCCTTTGTTAAAATCTACCAAAGAAATGGTTTTCTCGTGTACCAACTTAGCGGCATCTTCTTCAACATGCACTTGCTCTATTTGTACAGTAAACTGAGAACCATCATTACGATAACATGCTACTTCCCCATCAGGAATGATAGGGTTGTGGAACTGGGTTATCTGAATATTTTTAGGGTTATCTGGGTATTCGTAATGCTTACGATCCCAAGAAATTACTTCGTTTGAAAAACTAGAGTTTACGGCCTTTCCAAAATAAATAGCTTTGGTAATCGCCTCTTTATTAATGGCTGGTAAAACTCCCATTTGACCCGTACATACAGGACAAATGTTTGTGTTTGCTTGCTCACTTTCTTCGTTAGCACACCCACAAAACAATTTAGATTTTGTATTTAAACGTACGTGTGTTTCTATACCAATAACTAACTCTATGTTGTTTTCTGCGATTAGAGTATTTAATCTTTCTAATTCCATTATTGCACTTGGTTTAAGAAGTTAGCAAACTGTAATATGGTTTGTTCTTTGTTTTTTGCTCCAGTTACCTGAATTCCAGTTTCTGTACCAAACGGACAAGTTAAGGTTGGTAGTTGTCCTAAACTAAAACCAACGGTGTAAGCATCCGATAAATACATTGCGTGAGGATTGCTCAACACCTCTCCTATTTTGGGAACAGGACCTGGAGTTACAGGCGATAGTATAATATCTACCTTATTAAAATCTGCTTCAAACGCAGCCTCTATCTCCTTTCTTAATGCTTGTCCTTTTAAATAAATAGCATCCGAGAATCCTTGAGATAACACTTGATTTCCTCCTACGATTCTGCGTTGAGTTTCTTCCGTGAACTTTTCTGAACGTGTAATCATGTAGGTGTCTTTTAAGTTTTTACCTTCAATACGTTCTCCGTAGTTGGTCCCATCTAATCTAGATAGGTTTGATGCTGTTTCTGCCATTGCCAAAGTATAGTAGGTAGAAACTAAAGTATCTGCATTAAAAAAGTCTAATTCTTGAACTTCGCAACCTGCTGATTTTACCTTTTCAATCGTTGCCAAGAAGTCTTCTTTTACCTTAGCATCAATGGCATCATTTTCAATAAAATTCTTAAAGTAACCTATTTTAATTCCTTCTGGTTTCCTTGTTACAACCTCAGCTTTTATTTCTTCTGAAACTACCGAAGTCTGATCTTTAGCATCTTTTCCGCTAATCACATTCATAACAATAGCAACATCTTCTATCGATTTTGCCAGAGGCCCAACCGTATCCGTAGACGATGCATAAGCCATCAGCCCGTAACGAGAAACTCGCCCGTAAGTGGGCTTTAAACCATATATTTTATTGTAACCTGCTGGTTGACGAATTGAACCTCCTGTATCTCCTCCTATAGAAAACACCGTGTAGTCTGCAGCTACGTTTACTGCCGATCCTCCTGAAGAACCTCCTGCAACTAAACTGGTATCTACTGCATTTTTCACACTTCCAAAAACTGTATTTTCTGATGATGATCCGTGACCAAAACTATCACAGTTTTCTTTTGCCATTGGTATAGCACCTGCATCTAATAACTTTTGAATTGCAGTTGCTGTATATGCAGATTTGTAATTCTTTAATAAGTCTGAACTAGCAGAGGTATAAGTTCCTTGAACCATATACACATCTTTAATCCCAAAAGGAATACCTTCTAGCAAACCTATTTCTTCTCCATTCGCAATTTTTGCGTCTACTTTAGCAGCAGCTTCTAAAGCCATGTCTTCTAAAACAGTGTTAACAGAGTTGTATTTGTTCTCTTTTAGTAAAGCCAACTTTTCTTGTACCAAAGCTGTACAAGAATATTTCTTAGTTACTAAATCGTTATGTATTTTTTTTATTTCGCTCATTGCTTGAGGAGTTAAGGAGTTAAGAAGCTGAGGAGTTGAAGAGTTTTTACCTCTTAACTTTTTTCAACCTTTAACTTTAGAACTTTATTAACTTTCTATTACTTTAGATACCACCAAATATCCGTCCTTTTCTTTGGGAAAGTTCTCTTTGATAATTTGCTTGGTAATTTCTGAACTATTTTCAACAACATCTTCGCGTAAATCGTCTATAGACACAGCATTCTTGGCATTTTGATTTGATGAACTTTGATTGATTTCAGCTTTTTTGATTACTTCAAACAACTTATCCACCGCCTCAGAAGACTTTGCTCCTTTGATGCTAGACAAGATGTCTACAGGCATTATTTTACTCATTCTTTTTGTTTTTAAGTCAGACTTTAAGAGTGCGAAAGTACAAAAGTTTTGACGGACTTAAAAGGTTTAAGTAACTCTAAAAACACCTGTTTAAAAACAGAAATTCTCATTGCAAAGCAATATCAATTTCTGAATGAGATAAATTCTCTATTTGTACCTTTTTAACACTAATGAATTTCTTTGATTATTGAAATAAAAAAGCGACATCCTAAAAATAGAATGTCGCTTTTTAAATTATCTAAAACAAATGATTAATTAATCATCGCTTTTAATTCTTTTACCGTTTGTATTGGATTTTCAGCACCAAAAACATAACTACCTGCTACTAGAACATCTGCTCCTACTTCTATTAAGTTGTTTGCATTTTTGTCTGTAACACCTCCATCAATCTCAATTTTGGTATCACATCCTCTAAACGTGATTAAGTTTTTTAATTGCTGAACTTTAGAGTACGTATTTTCAATAAAAGACTGTCCTCCAAAACCAGGATTCACACTCATGATACATACCAAATCCAAGTCTTGAATTATATCTTCTAAAACAGAAATAGGTGTATGTGGGTTTAATGCCACACCAGCTTGCATCCCCTCAGCTTTAATGGCTTGAATGGTTCTATGCAAATGCGTACAAGCCTCGTAATGAACAGTTAAAATATCTGCTCCTATTTCTTTAAACGTTTTAATATATTGATCTGGATTCACAATCATTAAATGTACGTCTAACGGTTTGGTTGCGTGCTTTTTTATAGCTTGCATTACTGGCATTCCAAAAGATATGTTGGGAACAAAAGTTCCATCCATAATATCTATATGAAACCAATCTGCTTCACTATTATTAATCATTTCTACATCGCGTTGGATGTTTGCAAAGTCGGCTGCTAAAACCGATGGAGCTACTAATTTACTCATCTTTGTTTGTTGTATGGAGAGTTTTGACTAACCTAAGTAAGTCATTAAAATTTTACTTCTCGAGGTGTGTTTTAACCTACGGATTGCTTTTTCTTTAATTTGACGTACACGTTCACGTGTTAAATCAAAAGTTTCTCCAATTTCTTCTAAAGTCATTGGTTGGTGTTCTCCTAAACCAAAGTACAAACGAACTACGTCTGCTTCTCTTGGCGTTAAAGTTTCTAAAGCTCTTTCTATCTCGACCTTCAAAGACTCATGTAATAAAGTTCTGTCTGGGTTTGGAGACTCTCCTGAATTTAATACATCGTACAAGTTAGAATCTTCTCCTTCAATTAATGGAGCATCCATCGATACGTGACGACCAGAGTTTTTCATAGACTCCTTTACATCGTTTACCGTCATATCTAATTTCTTAGCTATCTCTTCTGCCGAAGGAGGACGTTCATTTTCTTGTTCTAAGAAAGCATACATTTTGTTGATTTTGTTGATTGATCCAATCTTGTTTAATGGTAAACGTACAATACGAGATTGTTCTGCCAATGCTTGTAAAATGGATTGACGAATCCACCACACTGCATAAGATATGAACTTAAAACCACGAGTTTCATCAAAACGTTTGGCAGCTTTAATCAAACCTAAATTCCCTTCATTAATTAAATCTGGTAGGGTTAATCCTTGGTTTTGATACTGCTTTGCCACAGATACTACGAAACGTAAGTTTGCTTTTGTCAAACGTTCTAGGGCTGCCTGATCTCCTGCTTTGATACGTTGTGCTAATTCCACCTCCATATCGGCAGTAATCAAATCTACCTTACCAATTTCTTGTAAATATTTATCTAAAGAAGCCGTTTCACGATTGGTAACTTGCTTGGTAATTTTAAGTTGTCTCATGTAATTTTGCTGTGTTAACGTTGTTGTGTTCTTACATATACGCAGATATTATTTATTTTGTTACAAAAAAATAGATTTATTTCATCTTCTTTCTATTTTTAGCTATTTTTAAAACTTCTTTTTTATAAAATTTATGCAAAATCAACTAATATGATTGTAATAGCAGATGCCTCTTGCAATATTCTTTATGCCTCCTATTATTTGGATGAACTTATAACTAATAAAAAATATACATTTCAATTCAAAAGCAAACCTTTTGTTGACCTAGAGCACAATAACCAATATTTAGCACTTATTGTTAAGACAAAAACAATTACAAAAAAAATTATTGTTGATTTTTCTAATTTTGATAAAATTGATCAAAAGGCTTTAAAATGGTGTGATGTTTATGGAAAAGTAAATTTAAACTTCAATGATTTGCACTTAGATAAAATGATAGCCATAGGACCATTAACTGCTATCAACGTTTTTAACAAATTACAAACCTTCTATTTTTCACTTAGTAACTACCTTAAATCTTATAAAAGAATTAAAAATAAAAAGTTATTTTTTTCTTATTATAAGGGGCAGTTAAACAGACCTGCTTTATCCGAATATATTCAAAAAGAAGTCACTAAAAACTATCTTTTTTTTGCTTCCTCCTTGTGGAAAAAAGAAAAAGAGTTAAATGATATTCGATCGAATTTTATTACTACTTGCAAAGAACATTCTTTTATAAATTTTGAAGGCGGTTTTGCTCCAAGAACTAAAAATGATATTAAAGGCTATGAGAATTTAACTATGAAAACACGAATAGAAAAAGAAGATTTTCTTAGAAAAACATTGAATTCAAAATTTGTCTTTAACGCTCCTTCTGTTGGTAATTGTAATGGATGGAGGTTGGTAGAGTATTTAGCTATGGGCAAAGTAGTATTAACTACTCCTATTGTTAGAGTAATGCCTGGAAAATTTATTGAGAACGAACATTATATTTTAACTAATGGATCTAAAGAAGATTTTAATACTAAAATAGACTTAATACTATCTGATAAAAATTTATGCAGTATGCTTGCAAAAAATGCTCGCAATTATTTTGTAAAAGAATTAATTCCTTCTCAAGTATTATCAAAATTACTTAATTAAACTACATCATGAACATTGCCAATTCTTCAAATGAACTAAAAGATTTTATACAAAATATAAGTCGTAAATTTAAGCATAGACTTACAGCTATTTCTATGGAAGACCAGAGTAATTGGTCTTTTGAAGATGGTATTTTATCACATAGTAGTAAAGGTTTTTTTAACGTTACAGGTGTTGAAAATATAAACAATGTATCTGATCAAGATTTGATACTTTATCAGCCACAAAGTGCTTTGACGGGTCTACTTTTATGTAAAAAAAACGGAGGAGTTTATGTTTTGTTACAAGCCCGTATAGAACCTGGAAATACAGGAATTATTCAGTACGGTCCTACTGTGCAATCTACACCCGCTAACTATTTAAAAATGCATGGAGGAAAATCTACCCCCTTTATTGATGAATTTATTCACTTTAAACCAGGTATTAATTTAATTACACATAGTATTCAGCACGATCTAGGAAAGAGATACTATCAAAAAAGTAAATCTCATCATTACATAGAAACCGAAGACTTAGTACCTTGTGATGATCATATGATATGGGCATCTACAGAAAGTATCTTTAGACTTTTAAGTGAAAATAATTTATTGAATGTAGATTTAAGATCTTTGCTAGCTGTATTTAATTGGGATGACTTTTACCAAGATAAATCCATAGAAACCAAAACAGTTTCAGCTATTTTTAATGATAAAAACATAATTATTCCAAGTTCTAAACACAGATTAACAACAATAACGGCTCTAAATAACTGGGAAATTACCAACACTAAAGTAGCTTCTAAAAAAGAAGGTCTGCCTACCATTTGTATGTTTCATTTTATTGGAGAATCTAGAGAAGTTTCGCAATGGTCTCAACCTTTATTTTGCGTAGAAGGAATGGGGTTGGTTCAATTAATTACTAGAACCATAAACTCTACAACCGAATATTTAATTACAGTAGGTAATGAAGCTGGTATTAGTACGGATTTTGCTGTGTATCCTACAAACTATTGGTATGCTGAAGAAACTAAAAATATAGAGTCCTCTATTAATGGTGAATTAATTTCAGAATTTATTCAATGTGATGAAGGTGGTAGATTTTATAAAAATGATGTAAAATATCAACTATATAAAGTAGCAGGTAATTTTGAACATAAAGAAAATCAGCATTGGATTACCAATAATGAACTAAAACAAATTTTAACAGCTTCTAACGTCGCTTCTTTTCAATTAAGATGCATCTGTTCTGGTATCTTGGATTTATTAAATCCTACTGTTTTCAAATAAAAATGAAGTCATCTGAAAAAACATTATCCTTCTAAATTCAACTTAGAGTCTTTCTTATGATTAACTGTAGCATAAGATTTTCTGTCATGCAATGAACAACAAGACATGTTTTTTAAACAGTCTCTTTTCTTTGAGAACTTAAATCTATTATTTCACGAATTTCTTGCTAGATACTGTACTAAAATCTTGAAAGATTAAAACATAGGTTTTAAATGTCAGTAACATCGACGTTGGTTACTAGAGGGATTAACATAGTAAAGCAGCGAGGGATAACTTCAACTAAACAACATTCGTATTGTCCTTAATCTAACAGCTACTAGATACTTATTGGTAGCTGCATCTTCGCTCAACTAATCTACTCCCATATTCGTTAAATTATAGATAATTGACTTTATAAAACAATTATCTGTACCTGTAACAGCAGTTAGCATAACAATGATTTCTTTTGTATAAACCACAAACCCCTTTCGTATCATTATGAGATATCAAATCTACAACCTTGACCCAACAAAGTATTTATTGACATCAACGAATCTAACACAAAAATAGCCTTATATATTTTTTGTCATTTATCCACATTATGTATTAGTTCGCATAGATATTGCCAAATAATGGACATAAAAAAGCACCTCAAATTGAGGTGCTCTTAGCTTATTATAGAATTAAAAGACTATTCTTCTTTCTTTTCTTCTCTTGGTTTTCTATCGTCTCTACGACTGTCTCTACCTCTGTTATCTCGTCCACCACGATCGTTATTTTCTCTGGGTGGTCTTGCTTTAAAACCTTCTGGTTTTGGTAGTAATGCTTTTTTAGAAACTTTCTCTTTACGAGTTTTAGGATCACGTCCAAAGTATTTTACTTCAAATACATCTCCCATGTTTACCACATCAGTAACATTTTCTGTACGTTCCCAAGCCAATTCACTTACGTGTAATAAAACTTCGTTTCCTGGTGCTTCTGTATATTCTACAACTGCCCCAAAATCTAACATTTTAATAACTTTCACCTCGTAGCTTTCTCCTACTGTTGGCTTAAACAACATAGACTCTATGTTTGCTAATACAGCATCGATTCCTTCTTGTCCAGTTCCCAAAATTTCAACAATTCCTTCTTCTGTAACAGGGTCTTCGTTAATAACAATAGTACATCCTGTAGTTTTTTGTAACTCTTGAATGTTTTTACCTCCAGGTCCGATTAAAGCACCGATAAATTCGTTAGGAATTACTCTTGTAATCATTTTAGGAGCGTAAGATTTTACATCATCATTAGGAGTTTCAATTACTTCTGTAATTTTTCCTAAAATGTGCATACGTCCTTCACGTGCTTGCTTTAAAGCACTCACCAAAATTTCGTAAGACAATCCTTTTACTTTAATATCCATCTGACAAGCAGTAATACCATCAGCAGTACCTGTTACTTTAAAGTCCATATCTCCTAAGTGATCCTCATCTCCTAAAATATCAGACAATACAGCGTAACGATCTCCATCAGAAATTAATCCCATTGCAATCCCAGAAACTGGTTTTGTAACTTGAACTCCAGCATCCATTAAAGCCATAGTACCAGCACACACAGTTGCCATAGAAGAAGAACCATTAGATTCTAATACTTCTGAAACTACACGTACCGTGTAAGGACAATCTGCAGGAACCATTCCTTTTAAAGCTCTTTGTGCTAAGTTACCGTGCCCAACTTCTCTACGAGAAGTACCTCTTAAAGGTCTTGCTTCTCCTGTACAGAATGGAGGAAAGTTATAGTGTAAGTAAAAACGTTCTTCACCTTCATGCGTAGGAGAATCAATAATATTAGCATCTCTAGAAGTTCCTAAAGTTACTGTTGCTAATGCTTGTGTTTCTCCACGAGTAAAGATAGACGATCCGTGAGTAGATGGTAAATAATCTACCTCTCCCCAGATAGGTCTAATTTCTGTAGTCTTACGACCATCTAAACGTAAACCTTCTGCCAATGTTAATTCGCGAACAGCTTCTTTTTGAGATTTGTTAAAATATTTTCCAATTAAATCTCCATACTCTTCTAATTCTTCTTCTGTAAAAGCAGCTTTTACTTCTTCTTTTACTTGTGCAAAAGCCTCTGTTCTTTCTACTTTAGAAGTTCCTTTAGCAGCAATAGCGTAACACTTGTCGTAAGTTAAAGTGTTAATTCTAGCAGCTAATTCTTCGTTTTCTTCTGCACCTGCGTACTCACGAGTTTCTTTTTTTCCGAATGCTTCTGCCAATTTAACCTGAGCAGCACATTGTAATTTAATCGCTTCGTGAGCAAATTTGATAGCATCTGCCATTTCTTCTTCAGAAATTTCGTCCATCTCACCTTCTACCATCATTACAGAATCTGCAGAAGCTCCAATCATCATATCGATGTCAGACTCCGCTAACTGAGCTCTGGTTGGGTTGATTACGAATTCTCCATTGACTCTAGCTACACGAGCTTCAGAAATTGGCGTTTCAAAAGGAATATCTGATAATTGAATAGCAGCAGAAGCTCCTAATCCTGCTAATGCATCTGGCATTACTTCTGGATCGTGAGACATTAACTGAATCATTACCTGAGTTTCCGCGTGGTAGTCTTTAGGGAATAACGGACGTAAAACACGGTCTATTAAACGCATGGTTAATACTTCGTCATCACTTGGTCTAGCTTCTCTTTTAAAGAAACCTCCAGGATATTTTCCAGCAGCCGCGAATTTTTCACGGTAATCTACTGTTAAAGGTAAAAAGTCTACGTCAGATTGTTTGTAGTTAGAAACTACTGTACAAAGCAACATAGCTTTACCCATTTGCACCACAACGCTACCGTGAGCTTGTTTGGCTAATTTTCCAGTTTCGATAGATACGGTTCTCCCGTCTCCTAATTCGATAACCTCTTTAAATACCTTAGGTATCATAAATAAAATGTTTTAATTGTTGATTTAAATAAGAAAAAACCAACGGTTATTGTTTAACAAAAATGTTGTGTTGTTGTAGGGTTTTGTTAACAATGGACTCAGAGTAAAGCTCTGACCTCTTATTTTTACAGCTGAATTATATAGGTATTTCAGCGAAGTGTCTAAAATAAAAAAAAGAGGCGATTAAGCCTCTTTTAATATCTTGAATTATTTTCTTAATCCTAATTCCTTAACAATTGCACGGTAACGTAAAACGTCTACCTTAGTTAAGTAATCTAATAAAGATCTACGCTTACCAACTAACTTTACTAAAGAACGTTGAGTGTTGTAATCTTTTCTGTTTTGCTTTAAGTGCTCAGTTAAGTCTGCAATTCTTTTTGTGAATAATGCAATTTGTGCTTCTGCTGATCCTGTGTCTGCTGCAGATTTTCCGTGCTTTGCGAAAATTTCTGCTTTAGCTTCTTTTGTTAATGACATGCTAATATTTATGTAAATGATTATTATGCGCAATTACCTCTCTGATAATTGGACGGCAAATATAATACTTTAGTTTTAAAGTTAGAAGGTTAGACGGTCAAAAGTTTTAAAACGGAAATAAATATGTCATCCCATTTTTTTATTGTAGCTACACTAACGTAACCATAAACTCGATTAAGGGTTGTAATCAAAGTAGTATACAGTGCGTATGAGATACTGAAACAAGTTAAGCATGACGTAACGGATACGAAATCTTAACTATAAAAAAGCATTAGGGATAGCAGCGGCATCCTTTTGGTTTTGGTTGCTGAGGTACTCGAAGTATCCTAAACCAAAAGATATAGCGGATAGCCCGACCCGTTAGGGAAATGCCCTACGCATCTGTAAAACTATTTTTATATAAAATTAATCCACTGGCTGGGGCAATTTCGTTTAGCACTACATCGTCATTCCAATTGCTTAGTGTTTTGCCTAATTGTTCAAAAGTTATTTCTCCCATTCCTAGTTGAAATAGTGTTCCCATCATAATTCTTATTTGATATCTCATAAATCCGGGCCCTGTAACTTTATAGATAAAGCTCTTTTTGGGAAAAAAATTGGCTTGATACAAGGTGTTCTCTATGATTTCTGAAATATAAACTTCTCTTTCAAAAACCGTATGTTCACTTGCTCTTTTGGTGTATTTTTTAAAATTATGTTGCCCTTCGAATAGCTTGGCTCCTTTTTTCATCAGCTCAATATCTAACTCACTGTTTTTACCTGTGATTAGTGAAGCGCAAAAAGGGTGATTTCTTTCTCCATGCGAAAACAGGTAATGATATTCCTTTATTTTGGCCGCTTGTATAATGTCGAACTTGGCATCTGTTTCTCGCACCTCTAGCACTTTGATGTCTTGAGGTAAGTTTTTATTTAACGAAGTTAATAACCACTCTAATTCATAGGGTTCTTTGGTGATTAAATGGCAGTAAGCTTCGTGGGCAGACACCATGGCATCTGTTCTTCCTTGTGCTAAAGTTTTAAAAACGTCGTGCTCAAAGATGAATTTTAGCGTTTTTTCTAAAGTTCCTTGTACTGTTTTTACATCTGGTTGTTTTTGCCAACCATGAAATCTAAATCCTAAGTATTGTAGTTTTATTAAGTAGTAACTATCGTTTTTGTATTTCAATTTTGTTGCCTTTCTATTTTTTGTTTTACAATTTCTTCAACAGGTACTCCTTTTATGTTGGATTCTAACCAAGATAAGATGTCTAAATACAGGAAAGAGCGTTTTTCATACGGATGGTCTTCGTACACTTTTAGCTCCTCGTACAGTACTTTGAATGATTTTCTTAGTTCGTGCGGATATAAATTACTTAAGTTTCTTAAAAACTTAATCATTTTTCTTTGCACCTCGTAAAGGCTATTCATTTTTAACAAAAACTTATAGGTAGATTTGATTAGCTCTTCTATGTATTCGTCGTCTCCAGATTCGTAATGAGCAACCAAATTTAAAACGCGTGTGTAGCAAAGCAAATCTTCACGCATTTTTAGGTCTTTGTTTTTAATAATTTTATTTAAGTAATAAATACATTTTTCGTAATCTCCTGCTCCAAAATACATGCAAGCTATTTTGTAATAAAATAGCATAACGTGATGCGCATCTATTTTTTTATCCGTTTTGTCTAATTCTATTAAAACACGTTCAACAAAATCTGTCCCTTTTTTAAACTCTCCTGTTAGATAAAAGGAATTAATTTTATGCTGATATAAATAGAGAAAACAAAGATTTTGGGTGTTTTCGGACGAGAATATTTTTTCTTCGTTAATTTCGTTTGTTAGGCTATTTAACGTTTCTTGAAACTTATCGTTTTTCTGAAGGTAAAACAACGATTCTAGCAAGTAGTTTACGGCCTTTAAGTAGAATACAGGATGTAGTTTTTTCATGTCTGGTAAATCATGAAACAACTGAACCAATTTTTGCGAGTTACGGTAACAGGCTATAAAATCTTGTGTAATAAACCCCTGCCATAAATTGGCTTGATACAAATACATTTTACCTGTAAATCCCAAATCTGTAAACTTATATTTTGGAATACGATCTGCGTAATATTTTTCAACAATTTGAGTGTCCTGATCATTTCGGGCATAACCGTGTTTTAAAAACCAACTATACAGTTGTAAAGACAGGTTGGACAACTTACTAGTAACAACATTTTTTTGGTTGATGTTTTTGGCTTCGATGGCCAAAGTATCTGCACGATCACTCATACTTCTAGTGATGTACTGAGACTCAATTACCTTTTCTAGCTCAATAATTTCATAAGCTAAATTATACTGTTCTTTAGAAACTGCTACAGATTTTGTTTTATCTAACAACCTTAAACTTTGCTTATATAAACCTTTGGTATATAAAATAGTTGCAAAATCTATCTGTTCTCTTATTTGTGTAATGCTATTTTGATGAATAGGACTCAACCTTAGGCTAATTAAGATTTGCCTATACAAATGTGCTTTGGTATTAGATATTTGCTGTTTTCTTATTCCTGTTTTTGATAAAATTAGTTTTTCGTCGTAGACTTTAATTTTATCCATCAATACAAATAAGGACATAAAATTAGATTGCGTATTTCCCTCTAATCTACCTGCGTATAGCTTGAATTGCCTCTTTTCGGATTTGCTAAGTGACTTGATAAGTGAAAATAATGGGTCTTTCTTTTCTTTTTTCATGTAAATCGGTGTCCTAATTCTTATCAAAAGTACGAAAATATTCAGATTTTTTTACTTGGGTATCGTAATAATAAAATCATCAGAAGCCTGTATTTGCTATACTTTGTATCAAAAAACAATCTTTGACCAAAGGAAAGGTAAATTATATACAGTTTTAATGGCTTTAGTAGAATCTTATTTTTGTTAGCTTAAAGTAAAAAAACAACACAATAATGGCTAAGGATCACGTACAAATATTTGATACTACTCTTAGAGATGGAGAGCAAGTTCCAGGATGTAAACTAAACACAGAGCAAAAATTAGTTATTGCAGAGCGTTTAGATTTGTTAGGGGTTGACATTATTGAAGCAGGGTTTCCAGTTTCTAGTCCAGGTGACTTTAAGTCTGTAGAAGCGATTGCTAAAATTGTAAAAAACGCAACCGTTTGTGGATTGACAAGATCGGTTGAGAATGATATTAAAGTGGCTGCTGAAGCTCTTAAATACGCTAAAAGACCAAGAATTCATACAGGAATTGGTACTTCCGATTCGCATATTCAATTTAAATTTAAATCTAATAGAGACGCTATTATAGAAAGAGCTGTAGCTGCTGTTAAATATGCCAAAGGATTTGTGGAGGATGTTGAATTTTACGCAGAGGATGCTGGACGTACGGATAACGAATATTTAGCGAGAGTTTGCGAGGCTGTTATTAAAGCTGGTGCCACCGTTTTAAATATTCCTGACACAACAGGTTACTGCTTGCCAGATGAATACGGTGCAAAAATAAAATATTTAAAAGAAAACGTAGCGGGGATTGATAAAGCTACTTTATCTTGTCATTGTCATAACGATTTAGGTTTGGCAACGGCCAACTCTATTGCTGGTGCTATCAATGGTGCTCGTCAAATAGAATGTACCATCAACGGTATAGGAGAAAGAGCAGGTAACACTTCTTTAGAAGAGGTGGTGATGATTATGAAACAACACCCTGATCTTAACCTAGATACTGGTGTAAATACTAAATTATTGTACAGCACTTCTCAAATGGTTCAAGAGCATATGGGAATGTTTGTACAGGCCAACAAAGCTGTAGTAGGTTCTAATGCTTTTGCGCATTCTTCTGGAATTCACCAAGATGGAGTGATTAAAAACAGAGAGACTTACGAAATTATGGATCCTGCGGAGGTTGGTGTCACAGAATCTGCTATTGTGTTAACTGCACGTAGTGGTAGAGCTGCTTTAGCTTACAGAGCAAAAAACGTTGGATACGAACTTACCAAACTAGAATTAGATTCTATATATCCTAAGTTTTTGGACTATGCGGATTCTAAAAAAGAAGTATTAGATGATGATATCCATGTTATCATGGAACAAAACAACATCAAATTAAGTTAAGCATTGTTTAACTTTTTTATTAAAGAGACTGCTTAAAACTTCTCCATAATTAAATCACCTATAAAGTGTATGTGGATTGTAAATTTTGAGCATTCTCTTTTTATTTTTTATAAAACTCCACGTTTTAATTAATTGTTATCTTTGCTAAAAATCAGAACACTATGTTTTTATTTATTGGAGGTCCTGAAATATTTGTTATTTTACTGATTGTCGTAATGTTTTTTGGTGCTGATAAAATTCCTGAGATTGCTAGAGGTTTGGCCAAAGGAATGAATCAAGTAAAGAACGCTACTAACGACATTAAAAGAGAAATTAATAATAGTGCCAACAACGCTGGTGTTGACTTGGATGTTACCAAAGATGTTAAAAAAGCTGTGGACGATGTTAAACAGGACATTGAAGACATGACTGGCCCTATCAGTAGAAGAAGATGAGTTTTATAGACACTATTGTTAAAGCTGATAGAGAGCTTTTAATTTTATTAAATAATTTTGGTTCTGAGCCTTTTGATATTATTTGGTTAACCTTTACCAAGCCTGTATACTGGTCTCCTCTTTTCTTGCTGTGGATTTATTTTTTGATTAAAAGATACGACCGAAGAGTAGGACTATTTATATTTTTCTTTATGGTAGTTATGGCAGGTTTGTCCGATACTTTAGTGAACATTATAAAACATACTACTTTGAGACCAAGACCTTGTTGGCAAGAAGGGGTTATGGAATCTATCAGAATCCTAAAATGTACGCACAGCTACAGTTTTGTGTCTGGTCACGCTACCACATCAATGGCTCTTACTGCTTTTATATTTTTTGTTTTTAGAGATAAGTATAAGTGGTTTTGGATCTTTTTTATTTTTCCTGCCATCTTTGCTTACAGTAGAATTTATATGGGTAAACATTATCCTTTAGATATTATTTCGGGATACATTTTAGGATTTGTGGAAGCCATTTTTTATTACAAGCTAGTACAATATCTTTTGAATAAATGGTTTTATCACAAAAAAAGAGCAGTTTAAGACTGCTCTTTTTTTGTGATAATAAATGGAGATTACTCTAAATAACCTCTAGAGACACCTTGTATCCTTCGTTCCCTCTAACGTTAAATACTTTTCCATCTTCAAAAATTAAATATTGTCCTTTAATTCCTTTCAATTTTCCTTGATATGAATTTTCTTTGACTAAGTTTAAACTCGCTACTTTAGTAGGATAGCTTTCCACAGGAAAATTCAGCTCTAAAACGCTGTGTTCTTCTACGTAATATTCCTTAGTCTCATCGGGTAAATATTGCTTTAATTTCTCTTTAACTGTTGTTAAATTCCCGTCAGCAATATCATTTTTTAGCATTTTTTGCCAGCTAGTTTTATCGCTCACATGCTCTTTTATCGCAACTTCTGTAATTCCTGCTAAATATCTGTTAGGAACTTCTACAAAAGGTACTGCTTTGGTAGCTCCCTGATCTATCCAACGAGTTGGTATTTGGGTTTTTCTAGTCACTCCAACTTTTACGTTACTAGACAACGCTAAGTATACGATATGAGGTTGCAACTGTGCTGCTTGCTCATAAGCCAAATCCCTATCTTCAATTCCTAAATGCGCTTTACTCAATTCAGGCTTCATCACCCAGTCTGCAACGGAGGGCTGTTCGTAAAAACACTCGTAACAATGACCTTGTCTAAAAATCTTTTTCTCTTTACGGCAACACAAGCATTCATAACCATCAAAAGTAAGGGTTATTGTCTTATTTAAAAGTTGATTCATGTTTAATACATGAGTATCTGTATTTAAATAATACTGGACTTGCTCTGCATTTTCCGTAGCCATTTTTGCTAATACTCCGCTGTATTTCATAGAAAAAAACTAAATTAGATAAGTCAAATATATGTATTTTAACCCGCATTAAGCATCTAAAGTAATGACATTACCCTTCGTAAATTCAATTATTTCATGGTTTTTAAAAAAGAGAAAGCATCAAATTGAATTGTTTTTAAAATACCCCGTAGAGGTTCAAAACGATCAGATGTTGCTACTTATCGATGCAGCCTCTAAAACTGTTTATGGAAAGAAATATGCTTTTAAAAAGATAAAAAATTACCAAGATTTTAAAAGTAAAATTCCATTAGTAAATTATGAAGCTTTGAGTCCTTATATAGAAGAGCAGAGAACTACAGGAAAAAGTATTATTTGGCATGAGAAAATTAAGTGGTACGCAAAATCAAGCGGTACTACCAACGATAAGAGCAAATTTATTCCAGTAAGTGAAGATGCCATTAAGCAATGTCACTTTAAAGGAGGGAAAGATATGCTTACACTCTTTTACAACAACAATAGTGAAGCTAAACTATTTACAGGCAAAAATCTTAGGCTGGGAGGAAGTAGTGCCGTATACGAGGACAATGATGCATACTTCGGTGATCTCTCTGCTATAATTATTGAAAATATGCCTATATGGGCAGATATGAGCAGTGCTCCTAAACAAGAAGTGGCTTTGATGTCTGAATGGGAAGCAAAGATGGATGCTATTGTGAAAGAAACTGTTAAACAGAATATAACCAGCCTAGCAGGAGTTCCTTCTTGGATGATGGTATTGCTAGAGAAAGTTTTAGAGCATACAGGTAAACAAAACATTTTAGAAGTTTGGCCAAACTTAGAGGTATATTTTCATGGAGGAGTAAATTTTAGTCCATACAAGGAGCAATACAAAAAGCTAATCCCTTCAGCGAATTTTAAATATTACGAAACCTACAATGCTTCCGAAGGTTTTTTTGCCATTCAAGATCAAAATGATTGTAACGACTTGTTATTGATGCTAGACTATGGAATATTTTACGAGTTTATTCCAATGGACTCTTACAACAGCGTTCATTCAAAAACCATCTCTTTGGCTGACGTTGAACTTCATAAAAATTATGCGCTTGTCATCACAACCAATGCAGGATTGTGGAGATATATTATTGGAGATACGATAAAGTTCACCTCATTGCAACCCCACCGAATTAAGATTACGGGAAGAACCAAGCACTTTATCAATGTTTTTGGAGAGGAGTTGATTATAGAAAACGCTGAAGATGCTTTAAAAATAGCTTGCGAACAAACTGATTCGAGCATTAAAGAATATACGGTTGCTCCCATTTTTATGGAATTAAATAATAAGGGGAGTCATGAATGGTTAATTGAATTTGAAAAGCTTCCTGCCGATATGATTTTTTTTACTGATCAACTAGATCAATCGTTACAAGACATCAATTCCGATTACGAAGCCAAGAGGTATAAGAACATAACTCTCGGTAGACCCATTGTTCATGTAGCTGATAAGCATCAATTCCATTATTGGTTAAAAAGTAAAAACAAACTAGGAGGACAACATAAAGTTCCAAGATTATATAACACTAGAGAGTACCTAGAAGAAATCAAATCATACAAAACACCTGTCGGTTGATGTGAATCTGTACAAAAGCATACTTTTACAATCAACTCTTAAATATAGCCAAAATACTGACTAGAAACGTTAAAGAACAGTCAGACATCTAACCAATGTGTGTAAAGTAAACTATTTCACTCACTGAACTCAGAGGTTAATTCAAACTGGCACCTCCTATATCTTTAAAAATTTGGTAGTACAACCATAAAAAAAGTAGCTGAACAAATTGTAATTTGTTCAGCTACTTTTAAAATTTATCCTAGAAGTGATATGTTTGTATAGGACTTAACTATTCAATTAAAAATAGTTTAGTATGTCCACATATCAGATTCTAAATCTCTAATGTCATCCTTAATTTTTTCAGCTTCTCTCAACTGAAATAAGGAGTTCCCTCTGATGTATTCGTTAATACTTCTGTTACCAAACATATTCTCTTCTTTGGTTATGGTTGATAAAAAGTCTCTCGTGTTTAGTATATAATCATAAGACTCTACATGAGACACAAATCCGGTCTTGATAGGTTTTGCTCTGTGTAGTACATTTCTAGCATCTGGATAAAATACCCAAAATAATGGGTAAATCGCATCGTCTTCAATATCGTCTCTCCCGATAGTCTGAACATCTGGTGCCATTGGAGCTATCGCCAATAACCTGTAATTCATTTGACCAGTTAGCTTATTGAAGTACCAAATACCCTTAATTTGATATCCTTGAATATCTTGAGGTTTGATGTAATTTTTATCAATATACTCATCAATGTTAGTTTCACCTTCATTTAAAAGATCGTATCCATAACTAGCAGTATCAATTCTAACTAATTTTTTTTCAATTTCAGAAACAGGTAGTTTATTTATGAACTGAGAATCTTCATAAACTTCAGTTATATCACCTTTTCTTATGCTAGATAGCAAATTAGAGAACAAAGATTTACTTGTCTGAGAAGTGTCCTCTTCATTAATTGGGTAATATAATTTGAAATTTGGTCTTTGATATAAATCAATTGTTTCCCAAACAACTTTAGACCATAATATGTCACGCTCATCCACGTACTCATATGGCAAAGGCTTGTCTTGATCTAAACGAATACGTTCGTCAGATTTCTTTCCAATATCAGATACCTTTTTAGCATTTAACAAGCCAAAACTAGACTGTGAAAAAGCTACTATTGTTGTTGCAAAGAACAAAAACAAAAACGCATTAACTACTTTATATTTCTTCATTATATATGTTAATTAGAAATTTCTACACTAATTGGTAATACTTCTTTTAATCTGTAAGAAGAGTTTCCAACGATACTCGCTCTAATACCAAAGATAGTAACAATATCACCTCTTTTAGCACTTGCTACAGCTTTTTGAGCTTGAGTACTCATTCTTCCTCCATTTACAATTACAGTCGTTTTACCAGGTACTTTAACTTTAAAACTTTTTACTCTTAATTTCAAATCAAATACAAAATCTGGTAATCCTGCATTGATAGATGACTTAGCCAAACTACCTTTTGGCATTTTAATAGAACCATACTCTCCTCTAATACTTGCCATAGCTTGAGGAATATCTTTAATTCTAAACGTTACTGGTGGAGATTTTATTTTTTCTCCTTTGTCAGTTACAGCTGATACATTGATGCTTACCGTTTTTCCTTTACCTGGTCTTAAGATATAAGCTGTTCCACTTTTTCTTACCAATCCTGGAGCAACTGCCTTAATTTTAGTTGGGCTCACCCCTGGTAAGGAAATAGTAATAGGGTTTTCTAAACCTCTATAAACTACATTCATTTTATCAGCAGAAATAATTGCTTGATTAGAACCTGCAACTACGGAATAATTACTTTCAATATCCACAGTAATAGGTTGACCTTTTTCAATAAAAGTAAATTGTCCTAAAATAGGTCTATCTCCTATTCCTCCTGCTTTAAAAGTATAAATTACTTTACCATCCTTGAAATTAGCCTTGTTATTAAGGTCAATATTGGTACCGTTAATTTTAACTTCGTTAGGTACTTTGGTATTGTCCTTACTCGCTAAAAACACTTCAGCAGTTACCTTATCTCCTGGACTATAAGTATTCTTGTTTAACTTCACGAATGCTTGTAAGTTACTAGCTGATGTTGATTTCTTCAATCTTCCTGCTAAAAACCCTGTTAAAGATTCGTTACCTAAACCTAATACCGTATTCTGCATACTTGACAAAATCGCAATAGATCCAATTGCTGGTAAACCTTTAAAGTTGTAAGTTAACCAATCTTTCTTAACACTTGGATCTTCTTCAGAAGGAACTGGTTTTGTATCAAAATTATCTTCAATTTGTTTTATAACAGATGGATTTTGATCTCCGATTAGTTTTAACATCTTTGATCTAAAAACATCTACAGACTGAACAAATTTCTTTCCTTCTGGTGTGTATCCATCAGCAGCAAATAAAAATTCGTCAAACTTATCTCCTTTACCCATTTCAGTAGCGGGTAACTTTCCTGTTTCAGGATCTACAGGGAATAATTCTTTAATTTTATCTTTTAGAACCTGTACTTCAGATACAAACTCATTAGACACCTCATAAACTTCTTTAGAAACTTCATAAGTATCTTTATATTGTGCCGGATTTTCTTTAGCTAATCTTTCTAAATCAGATAATACTTTCTGATTCTTCTCAACACTTTGATCAATTGCGCTCTCTGATCTATAGTAGATTTTAGAGAATGCTTCCATCACCTCAACAGATACCTGCATTGCTAACAAGGCTAACAATACTAAGTACATAAGATTAATCATCTTCTGCCTTGGGCTCAACTTACCTCCTGCCATAAATTCTAGTTTTTTAAATTAATTAATATCTATTTATCTATGGTAGATTAATTTTTTGCTCCCATTGCGCTTAACATTCCTCCGTATACATTGTTTAAAGAAGATATGTTTTTAGATAACGCTGACATTTGGTTGGTAAGTTCTTCAGATTTTTGAGATACAGAGCTTATCAATTTAGATTGATTGTTTAATACTTCTACTTGTGCAGATTGAACTTTAGACATGCTTTCTTCTTGCGCAGCATACATTGTGTTAATTTTCTCTAAGTGGTTAGCCGCAGAAGTGATTTCTTTGTTGTATTTAACTGTATCCGTTGCTGCGCTAGTACCTTCACCAATTTGCTTAGCAGCAGATGATAAGTTATTCATACTAGTTGTTAGCTTATTAATTACACCTGCATCTAATTTGGCAGCAGCTAACATTTCATCTATCTTTTTTGTTAACACTCCTTCTGGTGTACTAATTTCTTTTTTCTTACCACTACTAGCTTGTCCACCAGCCAATTCTGGGTATACTAGAGACCAGTCTAATTCTTCTGCTGGTAATGGTTCAAATGCAGAAATTACGAATATAAGAGCTTCCGTTCCTAAACCAACAATTAACATTTCACTTGCTCCAGGCCAGTGCATTAATTTGAATAAAGCTCCTACAATTACAATCGCTCCACCAATTCCGTAAGCCATTGCCATAAATTTCTTAAATCCTTTCGAGTGTAACATAATCTTCTTCTTTTAGTTTGTGTTTTATTAATAGTTTAGTTTATCCCAGTCTGCCTCTCCTAAGTAATCTTGAACTGTTCTAAATCCAATATAACTCTTTGCAGAATCTGCATATTCGTAATCTTTAGTACTTACTTCTAAAAAGTAAGCAATATCTTTCCAAGATCCTCCTCTAATAATCTTTCTCTTATTTTTTGGATCATCAACATCAGCACTTAATGATGATGTAATATATGATGCTGTTATGTTATAAGCAGTAGATGTCCACTCCGAAACGTTCCCTGCCATGTTGTACAAACCGTAATCGTTTGCCTGATAAGAAAAAGCCTCTACGGTATACGTAAATCCGTCAGCAGCCAGATTGTTTCTTTTAGGTCTAAAGTTCGCTAAATAGTAACCTTCTGAGTCTGTCATGTATGGACCTCCCCATGGATATTTACCGTTTTCAATACCACCTCTAGCAGCAAATTCCCATTCTGCTTCTGTCGGCAGTCTAAATTCTGGACTTTTAATTCCAGAACCAATTGCTGATAAATAATCGTTTTTCTTTTTTGTTCTCCAATTACAAAAAGCCTTAGCTTGATTCCAAGTAACACCAACTACAGGATATTCTTCGTAAGCCGCATGCCAAAAATAATTTTTTACCATTACATCATTATTAGAATACGCAAAATCTCTTGCCCAAACCGTAGTATCCGGATAAACATTTAAGTCTACTGGAATCATATTATTTTTTTCGTTAACATTAGAAGAAACTTCTTTGTTACTTTCTAAGTACGAATACTTTAATAATGAAGTATCAAATATTCTATTTCCTCCAACATCTTCTCTTGGCAAGTACATTTGATCCATTACTTCAGCGTAAGATTCGTCTACATAGTTGTTGACATCCCACTGCAAAGGAACTTCCCAATTTAAGGGCAAAGTACCTTTGTGATTCCAATTGATGGAACCGTAAGTTTTGATCATATACTTTTGATAAGGTGAAAATTCTTCCACTTCTTCATCATCCAAATCTTCGTCTGTAGAAAGATATTTATAATCTGCTATCGATAGATATTCCTCGTCTTCATCGGAAGGAGGAGCAGATTCTGCATAATTTGCTAATTCTGTTCTTACGATTGAATCTCTTACCCAGTAAACAAACTGCTTGTATTCGCTATTGGTAATTTCAGTATCGTCCATAAAGAACTCTCTTACAGATACACTTTTAGGTGGAGCCTCAAATCCTCCCCATCGGTTTTCTTCGGTTTTACCCATTGTGAATGTTCCTCCAGGTATCAAAACCATCCCAAATGGTGTTTCAGTAAACCATTCTTCCTCGGCTCTAGCCCCTACAAGTTCTCCACCATCTCCAAAGCTTCCACTACAACTTATTAGAGTAATTGCCAGCATGGACATTAACAGTATATTCTTCATAGATTATCGTTATTATATCTTTTTATAGAATTTCGTAAACTTAGAAAATTAATTCTAATTAAGCAACGTTACAATGTTTCTTAAATTACTTTTTTTACAATTCTATGTTAATTTCTTATTTACATTGTACCATCTCTCAGGCAATTTTTGCGCAATCGCATTTAGGTAATCCTCATAAGAACAAGGAATTAACACATGTCTATTGTACTTATCTTCAACCAAAAACTCTACCTGCATCCACCATCGTGAACTTTTATCGCTTTGGTAAAAAATGATGTTTTTTCCCTCAAAAGGAACTATATACTTTAAGTAGTTTTTCTTAGAACCATACGGATAATCGTTCGTTCTTAATGAAACTCCCTCTACAAAGTACCAAATTAGTTGTGATACCAGCTTGCTCGTTCTATTATTTATATCATAATACTTGTTAAACTCATAGATGCCAAAAGAAGTTACTTTATCACTTATTCCGGCATATCTACCCAAGGCACACGCTACATCACCTTCTAATCCATTCGGATTGACATTTCCATTCGCTGGTGCATCTTGTGCTTTTACCACTCCTAAATCAATAGCAACTATATCAGCATCTCTCATCATTGGCTCTGCTACAGATACATCTTTTAATGAACCTAATCTATAAGCTTCAAAGCTCAAGGAATCCATCAAAGAAATTTCTTCCTGCGAATTATAGTAGGTTTGATAACCTATATTTGAATAATTAAACAAGTTATTGGGTTCTTCTAAAATAATTTTACTCAAGTAAGATTGTGCACTCAGCTCATTTTCTAGTTCTCCAAATCCAAATCTAGGACTTGCAACTGATAGGTTTACTGTTTGATCTAGTTCATCGTATGCTCTGTAATTTGCATACACCAAATCAATACTACCGCCAATGATTACGGGTATTATATTTTTTTTACACAGATAAGATACAATTTTTTTTACTGCGTAGTAAGTGTCCTTAATTATTTCACCCGCTAAAACGCTTCCTAAATCTGCAATACATACGCTCCAATTCCCATAAAACAACTTATAAAAATCTCTTCTGACTTCATCAGCACCAATAGCTGTATCTAGATTTAATACATTCCCCCTACCTTCTCTTACATCAAATAATGCTATCCTAACATCTTTCAAATCTGGAAATCCAGAGTCTTTTGTATATTGTTCTAACCGACTTCCAATACTATCTTTCTGCTTAAAATCATCTGTTAAAAACTCATCAGATACAGGAATAAAAAAATCTTGGATCATCGAATTTATTTCTTTTTTGCAGTTTTCTTAGCTGTCGTTTTTTTGGTTGTCGCTTTTTTAGCTGGAGTTTTTTTAGCTCTTGTTTTTTTCTTAGGAGCATTCTTTTCTATAATATCCTTTACCTCTTCTAAGGTTAAAGCGGCCGCATCAATAGTTTTGGCTAATTCAATCTTAGTTTTCCCTTTTAAGATATTATGTCTTCCCCAACGAGCCTTTTCTACTCTAATTCCTTCTTCTTCCCAGTTATGAACGACTTTATCTATTTCTTTTTGCTTCTTCGCTTCAATGAGTTCTATAATATCATCATTAGATAAATGATCAAAATCGTACTTTTTGTTTACATTGATAAACATACCATTCCACTTGATGAATGGCCCAAAACGACCTACTCCTTTTTGGACTGGTAGGTTTTCATACTCTGCAATGGGAGCATCTGCTTCAATTTTTGCTTCTATCAATTCAACTGCTCTGTCAAAATCCACAGACATTGGATCTTCTCCTCTATCTAAAGAAACATACATTGTTCCATACTTTATATAAGGTCCAAAACGACCATTAGAGACAATAGCCTCTTCTCCTTTATATTCTCCTAAATTTTTAGGTAGCAAAAACAAATCTAAAACCTCTTCTAAAGTAATAGTCCCTAAATTTTGCTCTTTTAATAAACTTGCGAATTCTTTTTCTTCATCGTCAGGTCCCCCAATTTGAGCCAAAGGTCCAAATTTACCTAAACGCACTAAAACTGTTCTTCCTGATTCTGGATGTGTTCCTAAAATTCTTTCCCCACTTTCTCTTTCTGCATTTTCTGCAACATCTTTTACATTGGTATGAAATCCGTTGTAAAATTCCTTTATCATTCCAATCCACTCCTCATTACCGTGGGCTATTTCATCAAAATGGGCTTCAACTTTCGCTGTAAAACCGTAATCTAAAATTTTTGCGAAATGAGCTACCAGAAAGTCATTTACAATATTCCCAATATCTGTAGGAACTAATTTTCCTTTATCTGATCCTACCTTTTCTGTTAACTCTTTAGAGATTACTTTATTATTTGCTAAAACAAACTGCTCGTATTTTCTCTCTACTCCTTCTATCGTACCTTTTTCTACGTAACCTCTTCTTAAAACTGTAGATATTGTAGGTGCATAGGTAGAAGGTCTACCAATTCCTAATTCTTCTAATTGTTTTACGAGTGATGCTTCTGTAAATCTGTAAGGAGCTTTGCTGAATCTTTGAGTAGCGGTGATATATTCGTGTCTTAACACATCTCCAACAGCTAAACGCGGAAGCATTCCTTCTTGCTCCTGCTCATCATCTTCGTTATCATTACCTTCCAAATAGACTTTCAGGAAACCTTCAAACTTGATCATTTCTCCGTTGGCCGTAAACAACTTTGTGTTTTTATTATTCTCAATTTTCACATTGGTACGTTCCAATTGGGCATCACTCATCTGAGAAGCCAACGTTCTTTTCCAAATCAAATCGTACAATCTATTTTGATCGTACTCTTGATTGATTTCGTGACGAGTCATATCGGTAGGTCTAATGGCTTCGTGAGCCTCTTGCGCTCCTTTAGACTTTGTATTAAAATCTCTTGGCTTGCTATATTCCTTACCGTATGATGCTGTAATTTCATCCGCAGCTGCATCTTTTGCCTCTTTAGACAAATTCACGCTATCTGTTCTCATGTAGGTAATAATCCCTGATTCGTACAAACGCTGGGCAACTGTCATGGTTTTAGACACAGAAAACCCTAGTTTTCTTGATGCCTCTTGCTGCAACGTGGAAGTGGTAAAAGGAGCTGCTGGAGATTTTTTAGCAGGCTTTGTTGTTAAATCTGCAATTTTAAACTCAGCATCTACACAGTCATTTAGAAATAACTCCGCTTCTTTCCTATCACCAAATGCTTTAGGAATGGTTGCTTTAAATTTTTTACCTTCATCGTTAAAAAATTCTGCTACTACTTTGTAGGAAGCTTCAGATTTAAAATCTAAAATACTTCTCTCTCTCTCTACTATTAACCTAACAGCTACGGATTGAACTCTACCCGCAGATAAACCTGCCTTTACTTTTCTCCACAAAACAGGAGATAATTCATATCCTACAATTCTGTCTAAAACCCTACGTGCTTGTTGAGCATCAACCAAGTTATAGTTGATATTCCTAGGGTTTTCTACAGCCTTTAATATGGCTGATTTTGTAATCTGATTGAATACAATTCTCTTCGTATTTTCTTCCTTTAACTTTAGCTGTTCTTTTAAATGCCAAGCAATAGCTTCTCCCTCTCGATCCTCATCACTTGCTAGCCAAACAGTATCTGCTTTTTTTGCTAAACTTTTTAATTTTCTAACAACGGCTTTTTTATCATCAGAGACTATATAGGTGGGTGAAAAATCTCCATCAACATCAATCCCCAAACCGTTTGAAGGCAAATCTGCAATGTGACCAAAACTTGATTCAACTTGAAAATCTTTACCTAGAAACTTCTCTATAGTCTTAGCTTTTGCTGGGGACTCTACAATTACAAGATTACTTGCCATATTTTATTTTCTTCCTTTTTAGTACTCTATTTGCTCACAAAAGTAGGGAGAAAAATTAAAACCTAAGATTTAAATTGTCCTTTTAAGGTTTTCTTAACTGTATTATATAATGACATCTTGTCACAAATCATAAATTTTATTGTAAATTTGCCCATTAGAAATTTACACAAAAATGAGCAGAGTTACCACAGAAGAAAAAATTATAGATGCCAACAAACAGGGGCATCCTCTTTCTACTGAACAAAAGGAAGGCAACACCAAAAAACTATATATAGAAAGTTACGGTTGTCAAATGAATATGAACGATAGTGAAATTGTTGCTTCTATATTATCTGAGACAGGTTATAATACCACACTAAACTTAGAAGAAGCTGATTTGGTAATGGTAAACACATGCTCCATTAGGGAAAAGGCAGAACAAACTATAAGAAAACGCTTGCAAAAATACAATGCGATTAAAAAAATAAACCCTAGCATGAAAGTGGGGGTTTTAGGTTGTATGGCAGAGCGTTTGAAATCTAAATTCTTAGAAGAAGAAAAAATTGTTGATTTGGTTGTAGGACCAGATGCTTATCGTGATTTACCTAATTTGCTTGAAGAGGTGAATGAAGGTAGAAATGCAGTAAATGTAATTTTATCAAAAGAAGAAACTTATGCTGATGTTTCTCCTGTAAGGCTAAACTCAAACGGAGTTTCTGCCTTTGTAACCATTACACGTGGTTGCGACAATATGTGTACTTTTTGTGTAGTACCGTTTACAAGAGGTAGAGAACGTAGTAGAGATCCTCAAAGTATTATTTCTGAAATTAAAGACTTACAAGCTAAAGGTTATAAAGAGGTAACTTTATTGGGTCAGAATGTTGATAGCTACCTTTGGTATGGAGGTGGACTAAAAAAAGATTTTGACAAAGCTAGCGAAATAGCCAAAGCAACTGCGGTTGGTTTTGCCGATTTATTAAAGATGGTGGCTAGTACTTTTCCTGATATGTGGGTACGTTTCTTTACCAACAATCCTCAAGATATGGATATTGAAGTACTACACGCCATGGTGAAACATACGAATATTTGTAGATATCTACACTTACCCGTACAATCTGGTAGCACAACAGTATTAGAAAGAATGAATCGTCAACACACAAGAGAAGAATACATGGAATTGATTGACAACATCAAGACTTTACTTCCTGATTGTGCTATTTCTCAAGATATGATTATCGGTTTTTGTGGGGAAACGGAAGAAGAACACAAAGACACACTTTCTTTAATGGAATACGTGAACTACGATTATGGATTTATGTTCGCTTATTCTGAAAGACCTGGAACGCTTGCAGAAAAAAGATTTCCAGACGATGTTCCCGCAGATGTTAAAAAAAGACGTTTGCAAGAAGTGATTGATTTACAAAGAAAAATGAGTTTAGATAATACCCAAGCTTATTTGGGAAAAACAGTTGTTGCATTAATTGAAGCTAATTCTAAAAAATCTGACCAGCATTGGATGGCTAGGAACTCTCAAAACTATGCAATTGTATTTCCTAAAGGAGAAAATCAACAACCTGGGGATTTTGTAAAAGTTAAAATTACAGATTGTACCTCTGCTACTTTATTAGGAGAGTACATTAGTCATTCATAAAACAAAAAATACACACTGTTCTGTATGGAATCTGTTCAAGTTATCAAACAACGATTTGGAATTATTGGGAACGATGCTCAGCTCAATAGATCTATTGAAAAAGCTACCCGTGTAGCTCCTACCGATATTTCTGTATTGGTGATTGGAGAAAGTGGTGTAGGAAAAGAAAGTATTCCTAAAATTATTCACTCCTTATCTCTTAGGAAACACAATAACTACATTGCTGTAAACTGTGGTGCTATTCCGGAAGGGACTATAGATAGTGAATTATTTGGACACGAAAAAGGTGCGTTTACAGGAGCTACTAATACTCGTAAAGGTTACTTTGAGGTTGCCGATGGTGGAACTATTTTTTTAGATGAAGTAGGTGAACTCCCGCTAACCACTCAAGTCCGTTTATTGCGTGTTTTAGAAAATGGTGAGTTTATTAAAGTGGGTTCTTCGGAGGTTCAAAAAACCGATGTTAGAATTGTAGCTGCCACTAACGTAAAAATGATTGAGGCCATTAAAAAGGGAACTTTTAGAGAAGACCTATATTACAGACTTAGCACCATAGAAATTTCGTTACCTCCATTGAGAAACAGAAACGAAGACATACACCTTCTTTTCAGAAAATTTGCTTCGGACTTTGCACAAAAATACAAAATGCCAACCGTTAGGCTAAGTCAAGAAGCTGTGGAACTTTTAACCCGATATCATTTTCCTGGTAATATTAGGCAGTTGAGAAATATCGCCGAGCAAGTTTCTATTATTGAAGAAAACAGAAGCATCGACATTAGCACATTAAAACATTACTTACCCAATTTGAGTCAGTCTTCTTTACCAATGGTAATGGAAGAGCGCAAAGCTTTTAATGAAGATGAAAAATCTAGTCTACTTAAAATGATTTATGAATTACGATCTGAGTTAAATGAACTCAAGAAAGTTACACTCAACATCATGCAAGGGAACAAAAACAATGATACCGAGAGCTTTATCAACAGTAACATTCCTAAAGCAATATCTCCTAGCATTGATACTACTCCTAGCTTGGTCGCTTATCAAGAGAAAGCGAAAATAGATCATCATACTCCTAACGAAGAATACTCCTATATAGAAGATATTGAAGAGGATGAAAACCTATCTTTACAAGACAAGGAAATAGAAATGATTAAAAGGTCATTAGAAAAAAACAATAATAAAAGAAAGTTAGCGGCTAAAGAACTAGGGATTTCTGAGAGAACTCTTTATAGAAAAATTAAGCAATACAACTTATAACAACACATATATTAGAATGATAAAGTCTGTGATTTTAAAATTATTGGCACTACTAACATTAACTACGATGATTAGTTGTGGTATTTATAGTTTTACGGGTGGAGATACTGGTAACGCTAAAACCATACAAGTAGACTTTTTTAACAACAATGCTCAATTGGTTGAGCCTACACTGAGTCAGGAGTTTACTATTAATCTACAAGACTTTTTTATCACCCAAACCAATTTAAATTTGGTTAAATCTGGAGGTGATTTGCAATTTGAGGGAGAAATAACCCGATATACCATTACTCCTATTACTGCTACTGCACAACAAACGGCAGCTCAAAACAGATTGACCATAGAATTTAACGTTCGTTTTTATAACAGAACTGATGAAACTAAAAACTTTGAAAAAAGATTTAGTCATTTTCACGATTACGATGCAAACGTCATTTTGGAAGGTGCTAGTTTAGAGGCCGCTTACGACGAAATTTTTGAGCGAATTAATCAAAATATTTTTAATGCCTCTGTGGCAAACTGGTAATTTATGGAATCGTTTACATTGGCAATAAAATCTAAAAACAATCTTTTGAGTATCGAGCAGCTCGAAAGCATTGCTAATGAGTATCCTTATTTTCAGTTAGCAAAATCTCTATTGCTCAAAAAATATCATCAGCAAGAACATTTTAAGTACAACAATGCTTTAAAAAATTTGGCAGCTCACACTCACAGCAGAGAGTTGTTATTTGAATATTTAAATAATATTGAGGAGGAACACCAAAAAGTTGTTGAGGAAGAGATTATTGAAAAACCTGTTTCTATAATTTTAGAACGGCCTAAAGATATTGACGAAGGTCACGTTAACCAAAACGAAACTACTACAGAAAAACCTTTTAAATTTAACAGCAACGAGAAACATAGTTTTCACCAATGGCTCCATTTAAAAGAAATCAGTCCTATTGAAAGAGATGATGAAAAAGTTGAGGAAAAAAAAGAAGGAGTCGTCAATCATAAACTTAATATTATCAATAAGTTTATACAAAATAATCCTAAGATAAGTCCTGTCAAAAAAAACATTTCGTCGAGCAATCAAACATTTAAAAATACAAATACTGATATCTCAAACGAATTGATGACAGAAACACTTGCCAAAGTATATCTCGCTCAAAAAAAATATGACAACGCAATTCAAGCCTACAAAATTTTAAGTTTGAAATATCCAGAAAAAAGTAGTTTATTTGCAGACCAAATACAGAGAATCAAAATTTTACAAACACATAAATAGTCATGACATACAATTTGTTATTAATCTTAATCATGGTAGTTGCAGTGCTACTAATATTAATAGTTTTAGTACAAAACCCTAAAGGTGGAGGATTGTCTTCTTCTTTAACAGGAGGATCTGGAAGTTCAATTGGGGGAGTACAGAGCACAAATAACTTTTTAGACAAAGCTACATGGACTTTGGCTATTACTTTACTGGCCTTAATTTTATTATCTAGCTTGGCTATTCCTAGAGATGAGTCAAGCAAGTCTGAGTTACAAGAAACTATTGAGCAAAGAGAGGAAGCAGCTCCAGCAATTGAAGATGAATCTGCAGATATCGAAGATATTATTAACGATAACTCAACAGAAGAAGCTACACCAAACGAAGAGTAATCTTTGTTTAACAATACAACTCAAAATGTCATCATGTCACTGCATGATGACATTTTTATTTTACGATAATGTCAAATTTTAAATGGCATGCTTTTCGTTAAAACAATAATCACAAACAACAATTTAATTAAATAATTATGAGCATAAACATTAAACCATTAGCTGATAGAGTTTTGGTAGAGCCAGCTCCAGCGGAAACAACAACTGCTTCTGGATTAATAATTCCAGACTCAGCAAAAGAAAAACCTTTACAAGGAACTGTAGTTGCTGTAGGTAATGGAACAAAAGACAATCCTATCACTGTAAAAGTAGGAGACACTGTTCTTTACGGTAAGTACGCAGGTACAGAATTAGCTTACGAAGGAAACGATTATTTAATCATGAGAGAAAGCGATATTTTCGCAATTATCTAACAAAAAATTAATTAAAATGGCAAAAGAAATTATTTTTGATATTCAGGCACGTGACGGTTTAAAACGTGGAGTTGATGCATTAGCAAACGCAGTAAAAGTTACTTTAGGGCCTAAGGGTCGTAATGTAGTTATTGGAAAATCTTTTGGAGGACCACACATCACTAAAGACGGTGTTTCTGTAGCTAAAGAAATTGAATTGTCTGATCCTTTAGAAAACATGGGAGCTCAGATGGTTAAAGAAGTGGCTTCTAAAACCAATGACTTGGCAGGGGATGGTACAACTACAGCTACTGTTTTAGCACAAGCTATTGTTCAAGAAGGTTTAAAAAACGTTGCAGCAGGAGCCAATCCTTTAGATCTTAAAAAAGGAATTGATAAAGCTGTTACTTCTATTGTATCTGGATTAGCAGAACAATCTGAAGCGGTAGGAACAGATTCTGATAAAATTCAACAAGTAGCAGCTATTTCTGCGAACAACGATAATTCTATTGGAGATTTGATTGCAGAAGCTTTTGGTAAAGTTGGTAAAGAAGGAGTAATTACTGTTGAAGAGGCCAAAGGAACTGAAACTTATGTAGATATTGTGGAAGGTATGCAATTTGACAGAGGTTACTTATCTCCTTACTTTGTGACCAATTCGGAAAAGATGTTGGCTGAATTAGAAAATCCATACATTTTATTATACGATAAAAAAATCTCTAACTTAAAAGAGTTACTCCCTATTTTAGAACCTATCTCTCAAAGTGGAAAACCTTTATTGATTATTGCTGAGGATGTTGATGGTGAAGCATTGGCTACTTTAGTGATGAATAAATTACGTGGAGCTCTAAAAATAGCAGCTGTAAAAGCTCCTGGGTTCGGAGATAGACGTAAAGCTATGTTAGAGGACATTGCTATCTTAACAGGAGGTGTTGTTATTTCAGAAGAAATGGGATTAACGTTAGAAAATACTACTTTAGAGTCTTTAGGTACTGCTGAAACAGTAACGATTGATAAAGACAATACTACTGTTGTAAACGGTGCTGGAACTTCTGAAGCTATTGAAGCTAGAGTAAATCAAATTAAAACTCAAATAGAAACTACTACATCTGAATATGACAAGGAAAAATTACAAGAACGCTTAGCTAAGTTAGCTGGTGGTGTTGCTGTATTGTACGTTGGTGCTGCTTCTGAAGTAGAAATGAAAGAAAAGAAAGACAGAGTTGATGATGCTTTACACGCAACTAGAGCAGCTGTAGAAGAAGGAATTGTTGCTGGTGGTGGAGTTGCTTTGGTAAGAGCTAAAGAAGCTTTGGCTAAAGTAGATACTGAAAACGCTGACGAAAAAACTGGAATTGCTATTGTTAATAGAGCTATTGAGGAGCCTTTGAGACAAATTGTAAGCAATGCTGGTGGTGAAGGTTCTGTTGTTGTAGCTAAAGTTATTGAAGGCAAAGGAGATTTTGGATACAATGCCAAAACTGAAGAGTATGTGGAGATGTTTAAAGCGGGTATTATTGATCCTACAAAAGTTACTCGTGTAGCTCTAGAAAATGCTGCTTCTGTAGCTGGGATGATTTTAACAACTGCTTGTACACTTACAGAAATTAAAGAGGATGAAGCTCCTGCGATGCCTCCAATGGGTGGTGGAATGCCAGGAATGATGTAATCTTGAAAATATAAATATTACAACATAATAAAAAAGCCCAACTATAAAATTTATAGTTGGGCTTTAAGTTTTATTTGAGTAAAACAAATGTCTTAGATTATTCAGTTACAATGGCTGAGTATATAACCTCTAATCTAGGTGCTTTAGTATCTGATGTTGCATCATTCAACAAAACAACTCCTCTAGCATTTGTAGAGCTTCTGTTTATTGTTGTAGATTCACCCAATTCTCTTACTTTGATTCTCAATTTTTTAATATTCGAATTGCTTAAAATAGCATCACGTAAATAATTGGTAATGGTGAACTGCACAAAACCTTGCGTATTTTCTCCATTAGCATCCCTTACTACTCCGCCTACAGAAAAAGAGCCATAATCGCTAATAACTACATCTTTTCCATCGCTATCAACTCCGTGAATATACAATTGCTCAACTGTATTTTCATTGACTTCTTTAGTAAAAATTGTTAAAGTAGCTTGATTAATTAACCAATCTTGCGCTTCTGCTAATGGCATTTGCGTATTGATAAAATTTTCTAAGTCTACGGTAACTTCATGCCCTCCAGCTCCCTGAATATACAATTCATTGGGAACATTTGCGGTGATATGGTTGTGTTTATATAAGTTGTGATTAACCCTATCAAAGCTTAAGTTTAAAGTGTCATTCGCAGAAGGTACACCTGCAACTGTTACATTATTGTTAAATATCAATTCCACTTTAGCTTCAGACATATTAAAGGGAGCTACAAACCCATCACCTGTGTTGCTCGCATTAATTCTCAAACCTTTGAATATTTCAATAAAGTCTAAATCTTCTAAAATTTCACCATCTACAAAATATCTTTCTACGGCGGATTGATCACTTACTACAGCAGTATTACCTACTATTTTAGACAAAAGATTGTCTTCAAAGTATTTGGTATCTAAAGGAACACTTATGGTACTTTCATCTGTAAAATACTCTTCCTCAACTGCAATATCAGATAAAGTTCCCACCACAGTTTCTGTACCCAAATTCTTTACATCATTACCATCATTGGATCCGTCAGCAAAATAAACTCTTGAACCTCCATCCAAATTAAATAATTCAAGATAGTTAGCAAACGATTTGACCTCAAGAGATAGTTTGGAATCAAAATCTCCTACGAAGTTTGAAATTTCGAAAACGTTAGTTGACTTGGCTACCAAATCTAGGGGAAGTAATAATTTTGCAGAACTTATAGTTGCTCCACTTTCGATACTACTTGGGTAAGTATCTACCGTTAATTGTCCAACAAAATCTGAAGACAATTTTCCAAAGTTGGCATCTGTATATTCTCCTAATATATATCTACTCAAACCACTAGTTCTTACTTCACCTAAATCTATTGATTCTGTAGATAACTGCTCAGGTATGATAGATATGGTCTCTCTCTTGAAACTTTCATTATCAATAACCCCACCTGTTTCAGTAGCAATATCGTTTGAACAGCTCACAAAAAAAACCATAGCCCCAACAGCTGCTATGGTCTTTATATACTTTATGTTAAAAAGTGTCATATAATCTTTTTAATTAAAAACTTTTTCTGAATAGAATTCTATGTAAGCTTCTGCAAATGTATCTTCTGTTTGGTAATCCAAAAACGGCTTTTCCAAATCATCTAAATAATCCTCTAAGTCGTCGTTTACAAATCTGCTCGCTTTTATGACTGCATCAGAATTATCTATTGCATTTTTTATAATATTTGCAAACGTAGCTTCTTCTAGTCCTTTAATTTTTTCTTGAGGGATTTCATCAAAACTGATTTTTTTCGCTAAACTTTCTGACAAAACTCCTTCAAACTCGTTATCGTATACTGAGGTTACAATTTTTGTATTTGCAAACAAAGCATCATCCTTATAAAATTCTTTTAAGTACAATGGCAATAAACATGCCATCCATCCGTGTACGTGAATTACATCTGGAGCCCAATTTAATTTTTTAACAGTTTCTACTACACCTTTGGCAAAGAAGATAGCTCTTTCATCATTATCTTCAAACATTACGTCATTGTCATCCGTATAAGTAGCCTTTCTTTTAAAGTATTCTTCATTGTCTATAAAGTATACTTGCATTCTTTCCTTAGGTATAGATGCTACTTTTATAATTAAAGGCATGTCCATGTCATCAATAATTAAGTTCATCCCAGAAAGTCTAATTACTTCGTGCAGCTGATGCCTCCTTTCATTAATAATACCAAACCTTGGCATAAAAATTCTTGTTTGTACTCCTTTGTGATGTGCTTTTTTTGCTGCCTCAAAAGACATACCCGACATTTCTGTAGGGGGAGTATAAGGGGTTACCTCGCTTGAAACATATAAAACTCTCTTATTCTTCATAAATCCTTCAATTATTGAATATAATTTTGCAAAATTACGAAAAAATACCCAATATATAAGTATTTATACTAAGTTTGCACCCATTTGAATGAAAATCCAAGAAATGAAAGTATTCAGTACTAGAGATTTAGCTCAATCACACATCAAAACCCTTAAAGATAAAGGGATCTCTATTGGTCTCATCCCAACAATGGGGGCTTTACATGAAGGACATTTATCGCTAATTAGAGAAGCACAAAACAACAACGATTATGTTGTTGTTAGTATTTTTGTAAATCCAACTCAGTTCAACAATCCCGATGATTTGGAAAAATACCCTAGAACTCTTGAAGAGGATCTTGCCAAATTAGCCAGCGTAAACTGCGACTTAGTATTTACTCCCACTCCTGATGAAATGTATACTGAAGATAAAAACGCTGAAATTTTTGACTTCAAGGGATTAGATAAAGAAATGGAAGGGAAGTTTAGGGACAATCATTTTAACGGAGTTGGAACCATTGTAAAAAAACTTTTCCAAGTACTTATACCTACAAATGCGTACTTTGGAGAGAAAGACTATCAGCAACTACGTATTATTCAGAAACTCATTCACATTACCAAACAACCCGTTAATATTGTGGGCTGTGCCATACACAGGGAATCTGATGGTTTGGCCATGAGTTCCAGAAATGTTAGACTTACCACAGAACATAGAGCAAGTGCTCCGTTCATCTACCAAACACTATTAGAAGCAAAAGAACTAGCCCAAACAAATCCTCCATTGGCCGTAGAAAACTATGTTATTAAAAAATTTAACAATCACCGTAATTTAGTGTTAGAATATTTTTGCATTGCTAATGAAGATAATTTAAAAAACACCTCATCATTTGAAAACACTAATAAATGCAGAGGTTTTATAGCTGTTTTTGCAGGAGATATAAGATTGATAGACAATATAGCGTTATACTAATTATCTTAAAGACTTATAGTTTAAATTCAGATATAAATAATTAATTTTGCACCATGCAAATTGAAGTAGTAAAATCTAAAATACATAGGGTAAAAGTTACAGGGGCTGAATTAAATTATATTGGCAGCATTACTATTGATAAAGCTCTAATGGAAGCTGCTAACATGATTGAGGGTGAAAAAGTCTCTATCGTTAACGTTAACAATGGGGAGCGATTAGACACTTACATCATTCCAGGAGAGAGAAATAGTGGAGAAATTACCTTAAATGGGCCCGCTGCAAGAAGAGTAGCGCCAGGAGATATCATCATTATTATTTCCTATGGAATTATGGACTTTGAGGAAGCTAAAAATTTTAGCCCTGCCATTGTTTTTCCTAACGAAGAAACCAACACCCTTACCTAATATTGAAAGCCAGCACAAAAAAGATCCTAAAAACTATTATCCCTTTAGGGATAGGTTTCTTTTTGATATGGTTGTCGCTTTCTAAATTTACTTCAGAAGACTTTAAAACGATGAGGTCTTCGTTTGTAAACGCTAATTACTGGTGGGTCTCCTTATCAGTTTTAATAGCTATTGCTAGTCATTTATCCAGAGCTTACAGATGGAAATATATGCTAGCCACTTTAGGATATAAACCTGCTTTTTACAACAAAGCTTTTGCTGTTTTTATCTCTTACTTTGTAAACATGGGAATTCCCAGAGCGGGAGAAGTAGCAAGGGCTACCACTATTAATCAATACGAAGGTATTCCTATTGACAAGGCTTTTGGAACCATTGTTGCCGAAAGGTTGGCAGATATGGCTATGTATCTCATCATTATAGCTCTTGGTTTTATAGCGCAATATTCTTTGATTAGTGAAGTTGTCTTTTCTAAAATTCCTAACGACCCTTGGATTGTTCTAGGTGTACTATCAATCACAGCTATCATTGTTTTCATAATGTTAAAAGCTATTCAGAAATCCAATATTCCATCTTTTGTTAAAGTGAGGCAATTTTTAGTGGGCTTATGGCAGGGAATCAAAACCATCTTTACTATGAAAAACAAATGGGCATTCATCGCTCACACAGTATTTATATGGTTATGTTATATTCTAATGCTATACGTAGTTACGTTTGCTTTTCCTGAAACTACGCATCTTGGTATGAACGCTGTATTGGTTTGTTTTATACTAGGTACATTCGCTTTTGCCACTACCAATAGTGGTATTGGTGTTTACCCATTGGTTATACAGAAAGCTTTACTCATCTACGGAATTCAAGAAACCATCGGTGCAAGTTTTGGTTGGATTATGTGGTCCGCCCAAATTTTTATTATATTGATATTAGGGGTACTTTCCTTTATTTTATTACCTATTTTTAAAAAAAGCAGATAAGCTGCACTTATCACTTGTTAATTTGCATATTAGCTTTTAACTTTATTTTTACAAGTATTTATTATGGCCAAAACAAAAACAGCTTATTTCTGTCAAAACTGTGGTTCTCAACATTCTAAATGGATGGGACAATGTGGGACTTGTAAAGAATGGAACACTATTGTAGAAGAAGTTGTTTCCAAAGAAGAAAAAGCTGATTGGAAGATAGATAAATCTCCGAGAAAAGCAAATATTCCCCTCAAGGTTAAGGACATAGAAATTCAAAATGAAGTAAGGTATAACGCTGTTAGTACAGAACTTAATAATGTGCTGGGAGGTGGTATAGTGCCTGGATCAATCATCCTTTTAGGAGGGGAACCAGGTATAGGGAAATCGACCTTAACCCTCCAAGTTGCTTTGAGCATGAAACACAAAGTACTTTATGTTTCTGGAGAAGAAAGTCAAACTCAAATAAAGTTAAGAGCAGAAAGAGTTCAGAATTTAAACGAAAACTGTTTGATTTTAACAGAAACCAATACTCAAAAAATTTTTAAAGCCATACAATTAGAACAGCCAGAAATATTGGTTATAGACTCTATTCAAACCCTTCACACAGATTATGTAGAAAGCTCTGCGGGTTCGGTATCGCAAATTAAGGAGACCACTACAGAATTAATCAAATTTGCTAAAGAAACAGGTACACCCGTTTTGGTTATCGGACATATTAATAAGGAAGGTAGCATTGCTGGACCCAAAATGTTAGAGCATATGGTTGATGTGGTTTTACAATTTGAAGGAGACAGAAATCACACTTACAGAATTTTAAGAGCTTTAAAAAACAGATTTGGATCTACGCAGGAATTGGGGATTTTTGAAATGAGAAGCGGTGGGTTGAGAGAAGTCAAAAACCCCTCCGAAATTCTTATCTCTAAAAAAGAGGGAGATTTGAGCGGAACAGCTATTGCCGCTACTTTAGAAGGCATGAGACCTTTAATGATAGAAGTTCAAGCGTTGGTAAGTACAGCCGTGTACGGTACCCCACAAAGATCTTCTACAGGTTATCACCTTAAGAGGTTAAACATGATTTTGGCTGTCTTAGAAAAAAGAGCTGGATTTAGATTGGGAGCTAAAGATGTATTTTTAAACATTACGGGAGGAATTTCAGTAGATGACCCAGCAATTGATTTGGCTGTGGTTGTTGCAGTCCTTTCCAGTAATGAAGATGAACCCATACCACAAAACTACACGTTTGCTGCCGAAGTTGGACTCGCAGGAGAAATAAGACCTATCAATAGAGTGGAACAACGAATTAGCGAAGCTCAAAAATTAGGTTTTGAAAAAATATTTGTTTCTAAATTTTGCAAAATATCTCAGGAAGGTCACGACATAGAAATTATTAAAATTTCTAAAATTGAAGATTTGGTGAATTTGTTGTTTTGATAGGCAGAAAGGCTGCTCAAAACACTCTAGCGACCTAATATATAATACGTTTTCAAAAGGCACAAGGTCGGATTTGGATTGCAAAACTTACATTTGTAAAACAAGTTTATCAAATAAAACGACATCATAAGCTTTGTTTGTTCCAAAAATATTTTCCCATTCCCTTATTATTTATAGCTTTGTGTGTTTAACAAACATTTTTAATTATGAAAAAAACATTATTCTTATTAGGGATGCTGTCATACTCTTTAACTTTTGCTCAAGATTGTTGCAATGTGGTTGATGGCTCTGGAGAAACTGTAGTTTCTTCTAACGGAGTTTGCGTGAGCGCTCCAAATCTTAAATGTCCTGACACTGATGGGGACGGATTTTTAGACAAAGTAGACGAATGTCCTACTGTACCAGGTACAGTAAATGGATGTCCTGATGCTGACAAAGATGGAGTTGCTGATAAGGATGATAACTGTCCTAACGTAGCAGGAACTTTAAACGGATGTCCTGATGCTGATAAAGATGGGATAGCTGATAAAGACGATAAATGTCCTAACGAGGCAGGACCTGCTTCTCAACAAGGTTGTCCTGATGCTGATAAGGATGGTGTATATGGTAGCGACGACAAATGTCCTACTCAAGCAGGACCAGCTGCAAACCAAGGATGCCCATGGCCAGATACTGACGGTGACGGAATTTTAGATAAAGATGACAAATGCCCTAACAAAGCAGGTGTTGCTTCAGAAAACGGATGTCCAGCTAAATTAAGTGTAGAAGCTAAGGCTACTTTAGGAAAGTACGCTAAAACTATCCAGTTCAACACTGGTAAAGCTACTTTTAAGCCAGGAGTTGCTAAAACTTTAGATAAAGTTGCTAAGGTAATGAACGAGTTTAAAGAAGTTACTTTTGATGTTGAAGGACACTCTGATAGCACTGGTAACGATGACAATAACTTGAAATTATCTCAAAGAAGAGCGCAAGCTGTTGTAGACTATTTAGCTACTCACGGTATTGATGGAGCTAGATTACATGCTGTTGGATATGGAGAGACCAAACCAATTGCATCTAACAAAACTCGTGCTGGTAGAGCACAAAACAGACGTGTAGTTTTAACTGCTAAAGAGTAGTACAACATAACACACTAAATAATTAAGAAAAAGCCGATGCAGTTTGCATCGGCTTTTTCTGTGATATCGCATTTTTTTTTCTATTGATTTATGTTAGATTTACTTACTGAAAACTAAAAACTTTTAAATCATGAAAAAAACAATATTACTACTAAGCGTATTCGCTAGTACCTTATCTTTTGCGCAAGAATGTGCTGACGTTGTAGATTCAAGCGGAATCAATGTAATCTCGTCTAACGGTGCCTATGTAACTACCTCTGGTGCTGCTGCCGATTGTGATAAAAACGCTCCAGTAACCACAGCCAAAGCTCCTGAACTAAAGCCAGAAGAAAAAATAGTTTTGATTAAAGCCTTAGAAGGGGTGAAATTTAAAACTGATAGCGATGAGTTATTAAAAAAATCTTATCCTAAACTAGATGCCGTTGCAGAACTAATGAAAAGCCATGATGACTTTAAATTGGTTATTAATGGATATACCGACAATACAGGTACCTCAGAATACAACCATACACTTTCCCACAAACGAGCAGATGCTGCCAAAGCGCGTTTAATTGAAGATGGTATTAGTGCGGATAGAATTACCACAAACGGATACGGAGAAGAAAATCCTATAGCCACAAACGATACAGAAGAAGGTAGAGCAAAAAATAGAAGAGTAGAATTTAAAGTTACTTTTTAAAAAATAGAAGATTCACAAAAAGCCGATGTAAAATTTTACATCGGCTTTTTTGTTTGAGCTTCTCGCTGAAGTGTGTATACTCAGGTAAAATAGTAGACCGTTTTGTTGAAATTTATCCCAAAGAACAATTAATCACCCCATAACTTTAGTTTTAGTATCACTAAGTTTAATTCCTGTTCACGTGTATTCTTAGTAGTCTTTCTTTTTCTTTAGTAACCAAAGGATGCTTTTTGTGATTCCATATTTTATCTCTAGCCTTAGAAGCACTCTCTTTCAAATCTACAATGGGCATTGGGTAATCTTTCCCTATTTCCACTCCACAAAAAGTCTGTTCCATCACTGTCATATTCCACGGTTCATGAATGTAGTTCTCAGGTACGTTAGCAAGTTCCGGTACCCACTTTTTTATAAAGGCACCTTTGGAATCATGATCTATAGAGTTTTTTACAGGATTGTACAACCTAACAGTATTAATACCCGTGGTACCTGCTTGCATTTGAAATTGTGGATAATGAATCCCTGGTTCGTAATCTAAAAATTGTCTGGCCAAAAAGTGAGCTCCCTCTCTCCAATCTTGGTCTAAATTAAATACCAAAAAAGAAACAACCATTGCCCTCATTCTAAAATTAATCCAACCTGTGTGCTTTACTGCTCTCATACAAGCATCTATTATTGGATAGCCCGTGGTACCTGTCTCCCACGCTCTTATAAAATCGGTATTTTTATCATGAGGCAATATTTCGTAACCCTTGTTAATACATTGAGTTTCATAGCTACAATCAACTTCAAACTTTTGAATAAAATGGCAATGCCAATGTAGTCTAGTTAACATTGCAGAAAAAGCTCTGCTGTTTTGCGTACCGTTGGGATGAGTACCTACATACTGAAAGACTTGCTTGATGCTTATATTTCCCCACGCTAAAAAAGGAGACAATCTACTGCAAGACAATCTGCTTTCTGCAGGTTTGGATATGTGTTTTTGATAATTAAACCCTCTCTTGTTTACAAACGACTCTAAATACCTCCAGGCATTAGACTCTCCGGCAGGCTGATACTGACTTGGATATTCTTTTAGTTTGTTCAATAATTTTTCAGGTATGACAAACGAATGCTTGGAAATATTTACTAGTCCTTTGGAGTATTTGTTTTGTATTAAAGGGCGATGCATTTCTTGGTGCCAAAGTGCCGTCCAATTATCCCTATTTTTTATCCCTCTAATAATTCCATCTCTTTTAAACTCCTGCCAGTTGACATCCTTAGTCTTGCAAAACTTTGCTACTAATTTGTCTCTATCCCACGTTTTTTTTGTACCACTCTCCTGATAACTATACAGATTACGTATTTGATAGCTCTCAGTTAAAAAAGAGAATACTTCTAAGGCTTCTCCATAAAAAACATCAATCTGCCTGTTAAACGCTCTTAAACGAGAATTTAGAGACTCAATGGAATGATAAATAAATTGTAAATGCCTCATACTCGTATCAGGATAACTGATTAACGAGGGTTCAAACAAATAAATAATAATGTACGGCAAATTGCTTTGCTCCGCTTTATGCAGTGGAACATGGTTTTGTAAACGTAAATCACGTTTCATCCACACTATATTTACTTCTTGCTTGTTCAATGAATTTGTTTACATCATAAGATAAAAAAACATTGCTTGCTTGGTACAATCGTAGTTTTTATCTCATATTTTAGAATTGATTAAGATTAAAAATTCAAGCTTCCAAAAATTTGAATACAGTTTTTGAAAGTCATTTTTACACAAAATCACTTTCAAAATACTAGATTCTAAAAAGTTATTAGTTTGACCATAAAAAAAACGCTCCATAAAAATTATGGAGCGCTTGTTATATCAGTTAAGACAATAATTACACAAGTGGGAATCTTGTCATGTCTTTCGGCTGCTCTACACCAATCAATTTTAAAATGGTTGGAGCAACATCTCCTAAAACACCTTCTTTAATTTCTTTTAATTCCTTGTCAATTAAAATCATAGGAACAGGGTTTGTTGTGTGCGCAGTATGAGGAGAACCGTCAGGATTCATCATTGTTTCACAGTTACCGTGGTCAGCAATTAACAACGTAGAATATCCGTTCTCTAAACCAGTTTCAATCACTTCTTTAGCACAAGCATCTACAGCTTCACAAGCCTTAATCGCAGCATCCATCATTCCAGTATGCCCAACCATATCTCCGTTGGCAAAATTTAAACATACAAAGTCAGCTTCCCCCTTCTTTAAGTCTTCACATAAAGCATCTTTCAATTCAAAAGCACTCATTTCTGGCTTTAAATCGTACGTAGCTACTTTGGGTGAATTTCTTAGAATACGAGACTCGCCTTCAAACGGATCTTCTTGTCCTCCAGAGAAAAAGAAAGTTACGTGCGGATACTTTTCCGTTTCTGCAATACGAATTTGTTTTTTACCCGCTTTAGATAAAACTTCACCCAATGTATTTTTAATATTATCGTTGTTATAAATTACATTAATTCCCTTAAACGTTTCGTCGTATAAAGTAATGGTTGTAAAGTATAAATCTAACTTTTTCATGTTTTGCTCCGGAAAATCATTTTGAGACAAAGCATTCGTCAACTCTCTACCTCTATCAGTTCTGTAGTTAAAGAAAATAACAGCATCACCTTCCTCTATTTTACCTTTAGGATTCCCGTCAGCATCCGTCATAATTACAGGTTCAATAAATTCATCTGTAATACCTGCCTCGTAATTCGCTTTTAAAGAAGCTACAGCATCTGTAGAAGGAGTTCCAGTACTATTTACAATAGCATGATATGCCTGCGCAACACGTTCCCAACGATTATCTCTATCCATTGCATAATAACGACCTGTCATCGTTGCTAATTCACCGGTAGACTGAGCCATATGCTCTTGAATTTCGTTGATAAAGTATGCTCCAGATTTAGGATCACAATCACGTCCATCTGTAAATGCGTGTAAAAACACGTTTTCATCCAACCCATTTTCTTTGGCTGCCGTTAATAAACCTTTTAAATGGTCTATATGCGCATGAATTCCTCCATTAGAAACCAATCCTAACAAGTGAACTTTTTTATTGTTTTCCTTAGCATACTTGTAAGTATCCACCAAAACTTTCTCTTGGCTCAAAGTGTTATTTCTAACCGCCATGTTAATTTTAGTTAGGTTTTGATATACAATTCTACCTGCCCCTAAGTTCATGTGACCTACCTCAGAGTTCCCCATTTGTCCATCAGGCAAACCAACATGCTCACCATCAGTCCTTAAAGTAGCGTTAGGATATTTATCGTATAAAGAATCAATATAAGACGTTTTTGCATTAAAAACTGCTGATACTTTTGGGTCTTGAGTTACTCCCCACCCATCAAGAATCATTAAGATTACTTTTTTGTTCATTGTATATGGAATTTAATTCTGCTCACAAATATAACAGATACATCTGTGTAAACCCTTAACCACTCATATAAACAATGAAAACCTTTTCGGAGTTGTCACCCTTTAAATCAGTACTACGAGTTACGTGTTGCAAAAACTCATTACTAAACATGGTTGCCACCATAAAATATTTGAAAAACACGCTGCACCAAAGATAAATTTGCATAGCTATTAGAGCGCTACCAAAGGTCGGGCTTTCATTACTCGCTTTTTGTTTGGTATTCTCGACTCCGCTCGAACGCCAAACAAAAGAGCTCAAACACACCATTCAATCCCTAGCGCAGCATCAAAATTTTCATTTCGTTTTTCATCAAACTAAAAACATCACTTCTCTATAAACTATTGATATTATATAAAACTTAACTCGGTTCTATATCCTAAGCATCAAATTAGAAAGTAATATATTTTCTTATTCTAAACCAAACAACATGTTCGTAAAACTTGAACATATAATTATTTTTAAACCCAAACTACTGTTGCAAATCATTCTTATATCAATCCACACACAAACAGGTATTTCAATACAATTTCACCTCCATATTTTCCTTTTTACCCCTATATTTTCCGCTTCAATCAATCTTAATAGCACAGTTTATATCATGATAGTACTATTGTAGTCAAATAAACAGAACGACTATCAACAGCTATGCTACTCACTAAAATCATCAATACTTGGTTTCATAAAAACCAACATCTTTTTTTTAAATACCACAACGGATTTTATCATTTAAACTACGTAGCCAACTCTCCTTTACTCATGCTAAATAGTTTTAAAAAAATGATGTTTTGTAAATACAATGCAATCACAAATACCATACACACCAATAGTCCTTTTAACAAAGGTTTTTTGCAATATGCTTTTTTAGAAGACGGTTTGGCTATTCTAAACACAGAACTCACCTATAAGAAAAACGTATGTTACCACCAAGTTATTAGTCCAGAGGCAGCAAATGATTATTATACTTTAAGCTTTAACGTTTTTCACAACCTATCTAACGCGGGAGGTGTTACTATAAATTCAGTAAGTTTTTCTAATAAAAAGTGGATATTAACCAAACCTAGCTTTTTATCCGAAGTGAGTTACCTTAAAAATTCGTACAATGAAAGCATCCTAATTTATTTTGACCAAAAATGGCTTAACAACTATATTAAAAGCGACACTGCTTTTAAAAACTCAAAAGTCAAATCTTTTTTTGACGGTGAAGAAGATATTATGGTTTGGCCAGATAATGCTCTTGAACTCTCCAAAATTGCAAAAGACATAAAAACCTGCTTAACCAAAGACGGCACTACCAATCCACTACTGTTAAAATTCAAAACCTATGAATTGGTCGCTACCTTTATTCGCCAATACAACCCTAACAACGCTTTAAAAAAGTATATAGACTTACCACAAAAAGACATTGTTAAAATAACCAAAATAGAAGTTTACTTATTAGACAATCTCAAAAATAAATTTGTAGGGATTAACGAATTAAGCCATCAGTTTAACATTTCACACACCAAACTAAAAAAAGACTTTAAAGCCGTTTACGGAATGGGAATCTTTAATTACTTCAGGCAAAAACAAATGTTTATGGCTAAAGAATTTTTACAAAGCGGAGAATACCGAGTAAAAGAAGTTGCCCAATTATTTGGCTACGAAAACGTAGGCAAATTTTCTAAAGCCTTTAAAATGGTTAACAATGAGTTACCCTCAAAAATAATTTTTACAAAAAAACAGCAATCTTAAAACTTAGCAATTAATATCTGTTTTAAAAGTCTTAACAGCCTATTCAATTGTCTTATTAGACTACTTATTAATTTTTTTGCTGTTTTACTTTAGCCTACTATTAAACTATGTTAATAACAATTCGATTTATAAACTCAATTATCATGAAAAAAATTACCTTATTATTTTATCTACTTTTTTATTCAATTACATTCGCTCAAACTACTTTTACAGTAGACAATATTAATTATCAAATTATAGAGGGGACCACTAACGTCATAGCTACTGGTGGCGATGTAAGTGGAGATTTGGAAATTCCAAACACCGTAAACGATGGAACTTCTGATTTTACAGTAACTCAAATTGGGAGAACCGCATTTGGTAGTAAAAAATTAACAAGCCTTGTGTTGCCTAACACACTAGAAATAATTCAACCCTTTGCTTTTAGAAGAAATCCTGGTCTTGTAACTGTAACAATACCTGCAAGTGTTACTGAAATTCAAAGTAGTGCTTTTAGTCAAAGTTCAAAGATTACAACCTTAATTCTTTTAGGAACAACACCTCCTACTGTTAGTGCTAATAGTTTTGATGGAGAGCATAATATTGATTTAACCATTCCTGATGGAACCTTACAAGCTTATGTTGATGCTGGTTTTATAGGCTATAAGACCACCAATGGAGAAGTTGGTTTAGGTAACCGTTTTGATAACAATAATCTTTTTTATCTTATTACCAACCTAGAGCCTAATACGGTAGAAGCAGTAGGTGGAAGCATCAGTACGGCAAATGAAAATAAAAATTTAACCATTCCTGCAACGGTTCAACAAGAGGGAACCACTAACACTTTTACCGTTACTTCTATAGGTAGAGAAGCATTTAGAAACAGAGGAATAACAGGTTTAAATTTACCCAATACATTAACAACACTTAATTTTAGAGCTTTTAGAGATAATGAAACTTTAACCCAAGTAACGATACCCGAAAACGTAATCAGTATTGGTTCAGAATCTTTTTTTAACAATGGACTCACCAAATTAACTATGTTAAACCCAACACCTGTAGGTGCCAATAATGGTACTTTTGGAACTAGAAATGTTATTGATTTGATTGTACCTGTAGGAGCTTTAACCGATTATGAAAATGACTCTAGATGGCAAGGATTCAAATCTGTTACAGAAGTGGGAACATTATCATCTAAGAACATACTAGACAATAATGACGTATCTATTACATATAATGGTAATCTTCTAACCATCAACTCAATCAATAATCCGTTGAAACAATATGCTATATTTAATATTACAGGACAACTAGTTGTAAGCGAGCAAGCAAATACTAACAGTATAAACATAGCCCACTTAACAACAGGAATTTACCTATTAGTTCTAGAGACTGAAAATGGGATTGTCCGTGAAAAAATTATAAAAAATTAAATAGGCCTATATCATTATATCCAACTTACCTCCCTCATATAACTAAAAGATAAAATAAGTTGCAAAAAATTCATCTATCGTCTTTTCTAGTTTCTGCTAGAATGGACGATTTTTTAATTTAGAAAAACAAGTTGTCATTTACATCAAACATTAACATTTAGAGATGCAAAATAGTATCAAACCAGTAAGCATTGTTTGAATGAACTGAAAACATTATATGAATCAATGAGGATAATTAACAAATTACTGAACAAACAATTAACAATAACTCAATCAAAGAAGGAAAAACCTTTTAATTTATCAATAAAAAATAGTTTTTGATATTAATTTTTTATCCCTTAAATTCATTGCCCTAAAAATCCATCAAAAACCATGAAAATAAAGTCGTATCGTCAATACAAAGAAGATTACAAACAAAGTATTCAAAATCCAGAAGTCTTTTGGGGAGAAATTGCGCAAAACTTTGTTTGGAGAAAGAAATGGAACAAAGTATTGGAAGCAGACTTTAGTAAACCTGAAATTTCATGGTTTAAAGGTGCAAAACTAAACATTACGGAAAATTGTTTAGACAGGCATTTAGAAAAATTAGGGAACAAAACCGCTATTATTTGGGAACCTAATAATCCTGTAGAAGAGTCTAGACATATAACCTACAGACAGTTGTATCACAAAGTTTCTGCTTTTGCCAATGTGTTAAAAAATAAGGGAATAAAAAAAGGAGACCGAGTATGTTTGTACATGCCCATGATTCCAGAACTGGCTATTGCTATGTTAGCCTGTGCTAGGATTGGTGCTGTGCATTCTATTGTATTTGCAGGTTTTTCTGCATCGGCTCTAGCTAGCAGAATTAACGATTCCGAATGTAAAATATTGGTTACTGCCAACGAGGTTTATAGAGGAACCAAACCTATCAACCTAAAAGCTGTTTGCGATGAAGCCCTGGAAAATACTCCTTGTATTGAAAGTGTAATAGTATACAGAAGAACTGTGGAACCTACACAAATGAAAGCTGGTAGAGACACTTTTTGGTTTGATGAATTACAAAAGATAAAGGACGATTACTGTCCTGCCGAAGACATGGATGCAGAAGATATGTTATTTATATTATATACTTCTGGTTCCACGGGAACTCCAAAAGGAATGGTACACACTTGTGGTGGATATATGGTAGGAACTACATATACTTTTCAAAATGTATTTCAAGCTAAAAAGAATGACATTTACTGGTGTACTGCCGATATTGGTTGGATTACAGGTCACTCATATATTATTTACGGTCCTTTAGCTAGTGGTGCTACTACCGTAATGTTTGAAGGAGTTCCTTCTTATCCTGATTATGGCCGTTTCTGGGAAATTGTAGACAAACTTAAAGTTACTCATTTTTACACGGCTCCAACTGCTATTAGAGCTTTGGCAAAACAACCACTACATTTGGTAGAAAAACACAAACTAGACAGCTTAAAGGTTCTAGGTTCTGTGGGAGAACCCATTAACGAAGAGGCATGGCATTGGTATAATGATAATGTTGGAAAAGGGACTTGCCCTATTGTGGATACTTGGTGGCAAACGGAAACAGGGGGAATTATGATTTCTGCCCTAGCTGGAATTACTCCATTAAGACCTACCTTTGCAACGCAACCTTTACCGGGAGTACAACCCGTGTTGTTAGACGAGAATGGAAAAGAAATTACGGAATCTCCAGCAGAGGGAAGTTTAGCCATTAAAGGAGCTTGGCCAAGCATGGCTAGAACAATTTACGGAAATCATCAACGTTATAAGGAAACTTACTTCTCTGCTTTCCCAGGTAAATATTTTACAGGGGATGGTGCTTATAGAGATGCTATGGGTAATTACAGAATTACAGGTAGAATGGACGATGTAATTATTGTTTCTGGTCATAACTTAGGAACGGCACCTATAGAAAATGCTATCAACGAGCACGAAGATATTGTAGAGTGTGCCATTGTTGGCTTTCCTCATGATATTAAAGGGAATGCTTTATATGCCTATGTAACTAAGTATAATGAAGTGGCTACTGATGAGGACGTGTTAAGAAAAGAAATTAACCAAGTGATTACCAAAACCATTGGAGCTATTGCTAAGCTAGATAAAATTCAGTTTGTAAGTGGACTTCCTAAAACGCGCTCAGGAAAAATCATGAGACGTATTTTAAGAAAGATTGCTTCCAACGATGCTGAAAATTTAGGAGATATTTCAACGTTATTGAATCCTGAAGTCGTTCAGGAAATTAAGGATAATGTGCTAGTATAATTAGTTATGCTCATTAAAAAAGAGAGGTAATCAAAAGGTTACCTCTCTTTTTTGTGTCTATTGTTTTATTTCCAAAAAAATTGACCAAAATACGTTGAGCCTTTATAGGTCAACTAATTATGTCTTTAAAACGTAAAATTGATCTCTATCAAACTTAAGATATACAGCACCGTTTTATTGCATTAGAGCTAAAAACGAGTTAAGTGTCCAACTAATTTTGATTTCAAACAAAAATCAAAAAATTATGAATACTAGCATGTTTATCACAAGTTTACAGCAACGAATCAATATTATTGATGCAGAAAGTTGGAATCCCAACTATATAGTTGCTATTATTTCGGGAGTCGTATTGGCTATTGCTTTCCAACTAATTTTAACAGCACTATCGGTTGCTTGCGGAATTACAGCTATTGGTGACTTAAAAAAGAAGTACGTTAAAAACAGGTTGAATCTCGATGAAGACAAAAATGCTGTTAAAGAAGAAAATGAATATAGTAACGATACTGATACAGGAACTCCGACTGCAGTTAAAATTACTACTGGATTTGGAATTTGGAGTTTGATTACTACCAGTATTTCTCTATTTGCTGCTACAGCTATTGCACTAAACTTTAGTTTATTTGGTTTAAACGCAGCTAATATTGCAGCAGGATTAGTGATTTGGGCACTGTTCTTTATTTTATTATTCTATATGGAAATGAAAATTGGATCTACCATTATAGGAGGTTTGGCAAGCACTGCACTATCTAGCTTTAGAACCGTTTCTTCTAAAATTAAGCAAACTTTTGAAACAAGCGATGCAGATAAAATAGATAAAGTAATTGATACTACCATCACCAAAGTAAGAAGTGAATTTGACAAATCAATTGATACTTCTAACATAGAAAAAACAATTGCTAAATTCTTCAATAAAATTGAAAAGAAAACTCCTAGCTACGATCAATTGATAAAAGATTTAGAATCCATTGCTAGCAAATCTACCACAGAGGTAAATCAAAAAGCTTCGTCTGGAGGAACCGTTAGAGCTATCGAGAAAATGATTGAAAAATTTGATAACGATGATAGTAATAAAGGTAAGGTTGAAAAACTAAAGAGTTTGTTGGCCACTGTTAAGGAAAGATACAATGAAGGAGACGATGCTTATGATAGTATTACTAATGTGATTACAGAGGTTTCTGATATAGACCAGAAACAAATTGACGATCAGGTTCAAAAGATTGAAAGCTACCTACAAACAGGTGATGAATCAAGTTTGGATGCAGATAATATCAAAACACAACTTTCTGCTATCATCTCAAACCCAAGTAAATCTTTTAATGATATCAGAAAAAGATTTGATAAGAAAACAATTATCGATTTACTAGATAAAAACACTTCTATAGAGAAAAGTAAAATTGAAAAATATGCTGCGCTGATTGAGGATAATATTGGTAATTTGCGATCAACCTTTACGAGTGATAACAGCAATGACAGCTCTTTACAACAAAGTATAGAAAGCAAGATTCATGCTTATTTGGATAGTACAGGAAGAGAGGAATTAAATTATAATGGTTTGAAAGCTGACTTGATGAAGGCTTTAAATAATCCGAATGAAAGCTTATCTATCATTAAAAACAGAATTGGAATGATGGATAAACAGACGCTACGTGCTTTACTAACGAGTAGTACCAATATTTCTGACGGAGATATTGATAAAGTTGTAGACAAAATTGAAGAAGCTAAAACTGATACGTTGAGCCAGATTAAGGAAATTGAAAAACGAGCAAACAGAAAGATCGAAAATCTGAAGAGAAAAGCCGTTATCAAATCCGAGAATGCAAGAATGGCCGCTGCTTCTGCTTCTTGGTGGTTGGTTGCAACCTCGGTAATATCAGCTTTAGCTGCTATTGGAGGAACAGCTGTTACTTTCTAAATAGTTGCATTTATAAAATAAAAAAGGTTGCCAAATGGCAACCTTTTTTATTCTATATAACTTTAAGATTATAGTAAATCTCTTAGTCTTTGAGCAGCTCCTTCTGCAGTAATATCACGTTGAGGAGTTCCAAACATTTCGTATCCTACCATGAATTTCTTAACGGTAGCACTTCTTAATAATGGCGGGTAAAAACTCATGTGGAAATGCCAGTGAGAATTATCTAAACCATCTGTAGGTGCTTGGTGAATACCACTAGAATATGGAAAAGAAGTATTAAATAACTTGTCATAAGTTTTAGTTAATACAGAAATTGCTTCAGCATACAAAGCAGCTTCTTTTTCATTCATATCTAAAATACTATTCAATTGCTTTTTTGGAGCAATCATAGCTTCGAAAGGCCAAATTGCCCAAAATGGAATTAATACCACAAAAGCATCATTTTCAAAAATAATTCTCTCTCTATCTCCGTTTAATTCCTGCGCTAGGTAATCTCCTAATAAACTAGACTTTTTATCTTCAAAATAGATTCTTTGCGTTTTGTCTTTTTTATCAACTTCGTTAGGTAACGTAGATTGAGACCAGATTTGACCGTGTGGGTGAGGGTTGCTACACCCCATAACAGCTCCTTTGTTTTCAAAGATTTGCACGTAGTTAATCATATCATTACTACCCAACTCTTTGTATTCTCTCTGCCAAGTTTTGACCACTTCTGTAATTCCAGGAACATCCATATCTGCTAAACTCTTAGAGTGATCTGGACTAAAGCAAATTACTTTACAAATTCCTCTTTCGCTCTGTGCTTGTAACAAACCATCGTTCACTTCAAACTCAGGAGAATCGCTTTGCAAAGCAGCAAAATCGTTTGTAAAAACATAAGTACCGGTATATTTTGGATTTACATCTCCACTAATTCTCGTATTCCCAGCACACAAGTAACAAGACTCATCATACTCAGGTCTCTTCTCGTTATTTACTGCCTCGTTCTGACCTTGCCAAGGACGTTTTGATCTATGAGGTGATACTAGTACCCATTCTCCAGTTAAGATGTTAAATCTCTTATGTGAATAATCTTCTAAATTCTTATCCATTTTAATATAGTTTATTTCTTATTTAATTACGTTTGTTCCATCAGATAATGCTACCTCGTAAGGAGAACATTCATGTCCAAATTTTTCTGTGTAAGCTGCCACTGTCTTTTCTTTAAAACCAGCTACTGCTGTTTTTTTAATTAAGTTGATGGTACAACCACCAAAACCACCACCCATCATTCTAGCTCCTAAAATGTCTGAATTTTCTTTGGCTAAGTCTACTAAAAAGTCTAACTCATCACAACTCACTTTGTATTGATGTTGTAATCCGTTATGAGACCCGTAAATCAACTTACCTAATTCTTCTAATTTTCCTTCTTTCATCGCTACAGAAGCCTTTTCTGCTCTCTCATTCTCTTGTACTACATACAATACTTTTTGAAAATCTTCTGCGGATAGTTGATCTTTTACTTTTTCTAAGTCTGCTTCAGTAGCATCTCTCAAAGCATCGATTCCTAACATTTCTGCGGTTTTCTCACAAACAGCACGTCTGTCATTGTAAGCACTATCAGATAATTTATGTTTTACGTTGGTGTTAAACAACAATAATTGATAATCTTTAAAATCTATTTTATAAGGCTCTGCTTTGGCTGTTCTACAATCTAGTAACAATGCACTATTTTCTATACCAAACATAGATGCATACTGATCCATGATTCCGCATTTAACACCTACATAGTTATGTTCAGCAGCTTGAGAAATTAAAACCATTTCGTATTTAGTTAATCCTAAATCAAACAACTCATTAATTCCGTAAACAACACTGTTTTCTAATGCTGCAGATGAAGACATTCCCGCTCCGTCAGGAATGTTTCCTCCAAAAACAATATCAAAATTTCCGAAAGTTTTACCTTTCTTTTGAATCTCTGCAGTTACACCTACTACGTATGCATGCCAGCTAGATAAATTTGAGGTATCTAAATTGTGAACATCAAATTTGTAGGTATCATTCATATCTATAGCAATTGCAGTAGATTCATTGCTATCACTTTTCTGTATAGCTGCCACAATTCCCTTATCAATAGCGGCAGGAAATACAAATCCAGCATTGTAATCTGTGTGTTCTCCAATGATGTTAATACGTCCTGGCGAGTAAATTAATACTGGCTCTGTTGAAAAGTTTTTAGCAAAACTTTCCGAAACTTTTTGAACTAGTTTAGTATCCATGTTATTCTAAAAATTAAATATTTTATGATTCATAACTTTTAGTGAAAAAGTTATTTTTAGGTTTTGTTTTTATTACAATTTAACGGTCCACACAATTTTTTCTGTAGCATTAGGCTCTAATTCTTGCAAACCCATTTGATTGTTAAAACTATCCGAAATTCCTGTAACAGGCTCCAAGGCAATTGTGTTGGCTACAGGCGGGGTGTACATTTGAAAGAAATTTTCTTTTGCTGTAGAATTTATTTCCATCTTATAATTAGGAGTATTAAACATAACAGTTCCACTTTGTAAAGCATAGCAATTGTCCAGCTCTTGGTCTTTAATTTCAAATGGCATGGCTACTTCTCCCTCAATTACATTTTTGGTAATCATTCTTTCATCAAAAGCGACTGTCTTAGTGCTTTCAAACTCCAAACTGCTCTTAGACAAATCTCCACTTAAAAAGTAAGGATGCCAACCTAAAGTAAAAGGAAAAGATTTATCGTCTTCATTTTTTACACCAAACTCTAAGTCTAAAGAGTTAGCGGTTAATGTGTATTTCACTTGCACAGAATACAAATAAGGAAATCCGTGAGCCAATTCTGTTTCCGTATAACTCAAAGTAACCTCAGCCTGATTTGCAGTAAGTTCCTCAGAAATTAATTCAAAGTTTTTATGATGTAACAAACCATGTAGAGCATTGTTTAAATTTCCCTCGTTACACTCCAACTGAAACTCTTGACCTTTATAATTGTATTTACCATCTTTAATCCTGTTGGCAAAAGGAAACAATATAGATGATGCGTACGTGTTTTCGTAAGTTAAAGGAGCCAAATCTTTTATTAACGTTTCTCCTTTTAATTTTAATGCTTCAAGAGCTGCTCCTCTGTTTAAACAAATTTTAGCTACAGAAATACCATTTGAACTCGCTACTTCTAAGTAACTTAATCCGTTAGACTGACTTTTTTTTACTGTGTACAATTTTTATCTATTTTTTTATAATGATTCTCTTAAAAACAAATGGTTGGGGTTCTCTATCTGAACTTGCTCTTTGTTATTCAACATTCTCGCCAAGCTTTTACCCATTTCGTTAAAGTCTGTTGAAATGGTTGTAATCCCTCCTTCTACAACTTCTTTTAACAACGTGTCGTTGTAAGATATAATTCCAATATCCTTAGACAACACTAAACCTTTTTCTTTTATTTTTTTTACGACTCTTATCAAGTTCCTATCATCTGGAATCACGTAAACCTCCCCCTTTTGCAAAACTCTATCTTCTAAACTATTCACCACTTCGTAGTTTAAATGATTTTCTTCACAAAACATCTCAAAGCCTTTAAGCATTCCTAGAGGTTGATTTTTCTTGGAAAAAAGGAGAATTAATTTTGAGTACTTTTTTATGGCCGTCAATCCCTTGGAAAGATTAACGTAAATATCCTTTTCAAAATTTTGATAAATACCTGCGTAAGCTCTTAACTCTGGGTGCATTTGATCTAAAATATAGACTTTTTCTTTGGGCAATTGAGCAATAACGCTATTGGTATCCTTTAAGTTTGCAGGCATAATAACATACGCGGTATAGTTCCCGATGCTATCAAAAATAAGTTTGTTAAAAACCTCTGTATTAAAATGATGAAAATAAATATCTACTTCAGTATTTACCTCTAAATACTTTAGTAGAGCGTTATACAAATCTTCTTTAAATGCATTTAACTCATCAAAAAGTACAAATACTTTTTTACCGACCCCTATGTCTTCGCTCAACACATAATACCCTTTTCCCGCTACGGATTGAACTATTCCGCGAGTTTTTAACTCATTTAGCGCAGTTAAAACTGTATCTCTAGAAACCTTATTTTCTTTCTGTATTTTGCTGATAGAAGGCAACTTGTCTCCTTTAACAAGTTGTTTGTTTGCAATGGCCTGTTCAACAGAATTGATAATCTGCTTGTACTTAGGCATTCCTAATTTCCTTTCAATCGGGGTAAGAGTCATACAGCAAATATAGTTAAATTTCACAAACTAGTATGTACTGGTATGATTTTATTTTAAAAATATTTTTTAGCAGTAAACACTATGTACTTGTCAATTAAAAACAGAATACCTTACATATTTCACATAATTGGAGTTTATACACTTTTAGATAAATACTTGATATTTTTTTTAACAAATACTAATCATTGATCAGTATTTCAGACTAATTGAGAAAAATCTAGTATTTCTATTTGGAGGATATTATGCTAAGTTGTTACTGAACTTGTAATCGTAGTACAAAGAAACATCTAGACAGTTATGGCGAATTTCCTTCTTTTCAAAAGTAAATTCCGAGCTTTTGCATTGAATTAGAAAAACACATTAGAAAACTTCGAAAAAATAACGGCATTAGCATTAAAGAAATCGCTTTTAAGGCAGAGGTTAATACTCAAAACTTAAGAAAATACGAATTAGGAAAACAAGAGATGAGGATACGAATGCTCAAAAGAGTTGCTACTGCATTTGATATAAGCACTTCTGAATTATTGTCTTTTGATATCTTTAAAAAAAAATAGAGTCAAGATTTACATCTCAACTCTACTTAATATTTCATAATACTATTTGCACCAAACAATTTTATTTTTCTTCATCCAGAAATGACTTTTACAATTGACAGTTCTGAATACTGAAGGATAAATTGAAAAATATTTTTTGTCCTTTTTCAAATCCCAATTAGGCTTCACGTCCTTAAACAAATTTAACACAATCTGCTCTTTGCAACCACATGGACATTTAAAAACAACATACCAATATTCAAATTTATCAATATTACATTCTACGTAAACAATATTATCTTTTAAAAACTCAGGAGATTGTTTTACATATTCTAACCTATAAGTCCTTCTTTTAACAAAAAGAATCTTAAACCATTTTAATAATTTACTAAGCATTCTAAATGTTGATATTAGGCTGCTTAGCTCCAACACCTATATAATCTTTGTGAAGATTAAGAGTTGTTAATTCACATGCTGAATAGTTAACATCCCAATCACAAAAATTAATTACCGTTGAAGAATAAAATTTGTTTTCTTTATAACGAAAGGGATGAATCCTCGCTAATAATTCATTGACAGCATATGATGAACAAGTAGAGTTAACACTAATCACAGCAGGACTTTCTACAACTTCATTAGCAAAATAACTCTTTCTTTCTTCATATTCATCAGGAGACAACCTTTTAATACTATCTCTACTTAACTCATCTTCACTATACACTTTACGTTCTTGAAGAGTACTACTACCCGGATACAGGTAATGAATATTTGCAATAATACTATCTATACCTCCATTTTCATCAGTCAAGAATTGAACCCCCATATCAATTAGTGGAACTAAATAATACGTAGAAATTAAATTCAAATAATGCCTACCCTCGACAGAATCCATACAACCAAATAGAAAATCACAACTAGCAAGTTCATCAATTGTTTCTTGACTATTTTCCAACAGATTAGAATGACATATAACACTAGTACCTAAACCTATCTCGTTAATATGCCTCCTTAAAACATCAACTTTTAAAACGTTGTTTTTAGCATCTGAAATTTTAGTACCTAGGATTCTGTTCATATTTTTCTCTTCTACTACATCATTATCCACCAATACTAACTCTCCCACTCCTAGACGAACTAATTGCTCTATAAGAGGGCTACCTGTCCCCGAACACCCAACAACACCAATTTTCATTGACTTCAATTGATTTACTGTCATACTTCCAAATGCCTGAGAGTTTCTCTTGAACTCTTCTGGAACAAAATTTAACTGTTTAACTGAGTGGTATTTTAAAATATCATGACCTACAACTGTTATTTTTCCAACATCACTAAACTTTAAATCATTCCCTATAACTCGCCCTTTAATTTTACCACTTGGATACATTATCAAACTAGCATGAGGCCTATCATCGTCAGTCCAACTATAAACAGATTCAAAAAAATCTTTATCAGATTTATCATCATAATGTGAAAAATCTGAGTCCTCTTCAAAATGTGAATGTATTTTGATGATAGATAAGCCTGTACTGCACGCTTTTTCTAAAATATGTTCAACATCAATTGTTTTCCAAGCAACCAAATCAAGCTCTCTTTCACATTTTTCGTATTGAAAATTATAAATTTCATGTACAAATAAATAATCTTCTTTATTATTTGACATTCGTCCGCACAATGCAAAAGCAAGAGCTTCTAAACCATCTCCATTATGAAGATGGTTTTTTAACTCCGTATGCATTTCTTGAGTTATTTTAACATGCATAATCTAAACTATTTTTAACGTTTAGAAAATTCTAATTTCAAACAACTCTTCATTAAATCTAAATGCGTCTCTATATTATCAATATTAGAATCCCATTTGCTTTCTAAAGTTCTATGCCTAGACCATCTTTGATATACTTTGCCTTCGATTGTTTTATTTGTTATAGCTCCTATCGACTTACCATCCTTTCTAACTAATGGAGGATAAAAATAAAACATATCTAACTGAGATGTTGGGTAATGTGGGGGTATCATAATTGACACGTCAGATTTTGTTACATTATAACCCTCAGGGATTTCATAACCTCTAAAAATTAACCAATCAACACGACCCTCCTTCACTACAACGACATTTAACTTTTCCAAAAAAGCATTATCTTCAATCGTTAACTGTTTTATATTACTAACGAATCCTTCTTTACAATCTAATGCTTCTGTAATAAATCTTTCAACCCCGCATTCGGTTAGATCAATAACCTCTCCATCATTTACAATACGCTTCCCATTCTTAGTGAACATCCTTAAACGATTCGTCTTAGGATCTTTACCTACTAATTGTAATATTTCCTCCCTTGATAAGACATCATCTTCTACCTCAAACTTCGCTCGATTAATTTTTAATAAATACTTATAAGTTATATATGGTATTGACCCATTATTAAAGTAATCCTCTAGATCAAGTACACTTTGCTTATAAGGTCTAATTATAAACCTCTCAATTCCATTTTCTGTTAAATCAACTTTAACTAAAGGACCAACATCAATTTTACCTTTATTAGTTTTCATTTTTATAAAATGTGTATCAGAACTAGTTCCTAATAATTCGTGAAGTTCGTTACCAGTTACTAATTGCTGTTTGGTAACAAACTCCCCCTCATTTATATGAAATACATATTCGTATGCTATTTCTGGCTTCACTCCATTACAGAAACATTCTTTTAAATTTATTTTATTCTTCATATTAATATCTTGTTTATCTTTTAAATCTTCCATCCTTTTTGTTTATTTATTATAGGACATAATCTCTGTTTTTAAATTAAATACCTTTCGGACATGGTAGCAACCGACCTAATTGCTTTGTTTTCATTATCCCTAACAAAACATATAGATTAATAATTAATTACGTACTATACTGAATAGCAGTAGTTTTAGGGTTAAAAAAGAGTTTAAAACGGAGATGTTTTCTATTTAAGTGATTAATATTAAACCAAATAGAAAACCTAAGATTTGTTGAAATGAAGAATATTTCGTACATTTGTTTTGCGAGAAACAAAGTAGAGTTTGCTTTGGGTTTCCAGCCCTTAGTTATTCTCATATCACAAATCAGGTAGATTTTCTATCTGATTTTTTTATTTACATCCCATTCTTACAATTTAACGAACAGTCAGTTATCATACAAAGATAAACAAATATAGTTAACTATTGCGACTTTTTTTAAATTATACTAAAATGTTAACTCAGCTAACATTTTTTTAATATATTTGATTATATTTGTACAACACTCATGAAGTGTTATATAAATATAAAAAAGAGGTTAATCAACACATTAAAAGAGATTTAACTCTGGAATATTGCCTTATTACCAAGGTCGCTAATACTAATTTAGGATTAGCTTTTAAACAAAAAAACTCACATTTAATTTATTTTTCGAAAATTTAAAAGTTTTCAAATTTGAGTTAAGTTGCATCTAAATACGTTAGAAACTATTACAAATGACTGAAAAAACAAACCCTATTAACGAGTTAGTTGGTCAAAACATTAGAAGAATTCGTAAAACCAAAAAATTAGGTCAAAGTGAATTATCTTCTCTAACCACTGTAAGTCGACCAACTATATCTAACATAGAAGCAGGTAAATTTAATTTAACTATTTCTACATTGTTTGATATCGCTATAGCTTTAGAATGTAAAGTAGAAGATATTATACCGACCTTAGAAGACTACTACGCACTTACAAATGAGGTTAGCGAGGAATATCATCAGATAATTAAATCAGCATCTAAAAATATATCTAAAAGAGATTTAAGTATAATCAAAGGGTACCTATAATTTATGAAAGATAAAATCAGAAATATCGTAAAAAAAAGCTACAATCTTCTAAAAGAAAACAATGTTAATAGTCTACCTATTGATGTAGAGGCACTAGCACAGAAACTTGATATTAAGATTGATAAGCAGAACTTGGAAGATAATCTATCAGGTTTTTTTGTAAGGAAAGAAGGGAGAAATGTTATTGGATTAAACGAAAATCATTCAGAAGTAAGAAAAAGATTCACTATAGCACATGAAATTGGTCATTTTAACCTGCATTCTGAGCAACCCTTATTTATTGATTATTATCAAGAAAAGATTTACAGAAGAAACAAAAACACTAATGACGACTACGAAATAGAAAGAGAAGCTAATATATTTGCTGCAAATTTATTAATGCCTGAACATTTGATATCTCAGCAAATAGATAATTTGCCTGATAATTTGAGCTACGTAGAACAGGTTAACTGCTTAACTAAGGTATTTAATGTAAGTAAACAAGCAATGGACATAAGATTAAAGTCTCTTGGATATTTCGAATACAACTACTAGATATAGTTTTTACCATACATAATCTGTACAAATGAAACATCAAAAAACCTTACTTATTCTTACCGATTTCAAAAATTAGACGTTTTAGAAAAAACTAAGACACTAATAACGTGGTATTTACTTTCTACAATGTGGAGAACATATGAGGATTTATAAAAACAAAAAACCCTTAATCTATAAAATCAAATAGTTAAGGGTTTTTCTATGTACCTAGGGCGGGAATCACCAACAGCATTTCCAAACAATCTCAAAGATTCAAAAACAACCAACAAACCTAATAAAAACAATAAAAACAGAGTGTTATAAATTTAATAGTATTTAATCTAATTGTATAATTATGGGGAATATATGGGGAAAATATGGGGAAAGTTGTATTTTCACAATGTTCAAATATTTAGACAATGGCAACTATAAACCCAATTCTTAAAACCAAAGGAGCAACCTCAACGATTTATATTAGATTAAAAAGTGGAGTTAAACATGACTACACAATTTCCACAGGTTTAACAATAGACGGTAAAAAATGGAATCCTAAAACCAAAAGACCTAAAGAAACCACCGCCGAACTAAAACAATTAAAAAATATACTAGATACAATTGTCAGTCATATTCAAGAAAACTTAAATGACATTACAACGCAAGGACTAGAACCCTCTAAGAAATGGCTAGAAACCAATTACAATAGATTCACGAATAAAGAAGAAAAAGAACAAAACGCAAGCATTGAGTACTGGATTGAGTTCGTAATTGATAACTCGCATTTGTTTGAAAACAGCATCGGCGAAAAAGGTTTATCTAAAAACAGAATTAAACAATTAAACACCCTTTTAAATGTTTTTAAGAAATATCAAAAAAACCACGTTTATAAAATTATTGAGATAGACCAGTTCTTTTATGACAACTTTATACATTGGCAAGTAAGCAAAGAGGGTTACAGCCACAATACAGCAAAAAAATATTCAGATGATTTGATTGCAATTGGTAGACACGCGAGACGTTATAAAATACCCACATCACAAGAATTAGACTACATTAAAAGAATTAAAAGGAGAAACCCCAAACCTGTTGTTTTAGAGAATAACGAAATACAGAACATTGTAGAACTAACAATCACAAAAGAACGTCTTATAAACGCTCGTAAATGGCTTTTACTAGGTTTACAAATAGCACAAAGGGTAAGTGATTTGCTACCACTTACAGAAGACAACATAAAACATCATCCCGACTTAGACGGAGAACTGACAAAATGTTTTGTTTTTACTCAAAAAAAATCACAGGACACGAAAGAAATAGTAATACCAATTGATGAGGTCATTGAAGAAATTATAAAAGACGGTTTGCCTACTCCATTATCTGAACAACGTTTTAATGAATACTTAAAAGAAATTTGCAAACTAGCAGAAATAAACAAACCTACGGACGGTGCAATTACTCAAGTCGTAGAGATAGACGGCAAGATGTGTAAACGTAAAAAAGAGGGGATATTCCCTAAATGGCAATTAATAACCTCGCATACACTACGAAAAACAGCCACAACGCACTACTATCAAGTGTTTGGCTCTCAAGTAAAGCACATTACAGGACATAGCAAAGAAGAAACCGTAAATATTTACGTAAATCAAGATAGAAGCAGAAAACTATCACAGGTTAAAAAAATGAGAAACGAATACAATAAGTTACAAAAATCTAAGGAAGAACAAAAAAACCCAATAGACAACAAAATGACTGTAATCAAAAACGTCTCTAATCAATAAACACATGAAAAAAGAAGTCAAAGTAATTCAAATGTATGCTGCAAAAAATGCACGAGTACAAGAAATATTAGAGCAAATGAGATTGCAGATAATAGAAAATGATAGAAGGATAAACTTGATGCACTCCAAGTTCAAATTAATTTAATCTCTGTATTAAAATGAATTTGGAAGACAAACAATTACTCACGTTAAAAGTCCACCTTTTAGCCAAAGAATTAAATTACGACTTCTCTTTTAATACAAAATACTCCTACGATGAATTAAGAATGTTTATTAAAATTATTGAAAAATCAATAATAAACGACCTTAAAAGAAAACAACATGGATTAATAGACCTACTACATTCTAACAATATATGTATGAGTAAAGGTTGAAATAATTTAATCTAAAATACTATGAACACATAAAAAAATTGCTTCATGCTAAATAAAGATGATGTTTTTAACGAAAAATTAAAAGGATTAATATACGATTCTATACCTTCAAATAATCATTTAGATAAAGAAAAACTAACTAAACTATTTATTATTCTAAGTGATGACAGAATTTTTATTAAAAAAAATAAAAATTTTAGTATTGAGGATATACAAGAGAAAATAATTCGGCTTTGCGAAAACAACGAGGTATTAGAATACTTCTATTACTTTATTAAATTGAGTTTCTTTAATTCTGAAAAAGGAAGGTGGCAAATATTCAAAACAATCACAACCCTAAAGATGAATAAAATTGATAAACACACATTTGTTTACATACTAGATGCAATCAGTAATGAATCATTCATTAAAGTAAAATCACTTGAAAACTACATAAAAAAGATTGATGAACAAAAATATGGTAGTGACTGGAAACTTGAAATGATAAAAAAAAACGATTTAGACTTACTTCACGAATTAAAGAATTTGAAAATAAAATATATAAAAGGCTCGAACGAAGAGTTTATAGATTTTATAACAAATAACTTCAACTTCACATACTCAAGAGATACCCTAAGAAAATATTTCTATATTTCTTAAAAATAAAATACCCTACTATGAGGGGGGAGGACTTTTAATAATATGATAGAATTGTCATTAACATCAATATTTAATTGGTCAAGTTCGATTAGTACCTGTTAAGATTGAATAATTTTTTATTGATAACTAATTTATTAAATAGATTGAATTTTGTTGCATAACATTAAAAAACACAGTTATGCAAACAGTACAATTTTACCAAATAACACCCGAACAATTGCAAAGCGCAATTTTAGAAGGAGTTAAAAGTCAACTTTCAGAGTTTAAAAAAGAACTACAAAAACCCGAAGAACTTCTTACAAGAGAAGAAACTGCAAGTCTCCTAAAAATAAACAAATCCACGCTTTGGAATTGGCAACAACAAAACAAACTTATTCCATACTCTTTACAAGGACGCGTTTACTACAAACGTTCGGATATAATGAAAGCAATTATTAAACTGGAAAAATAATTGTACTATTATGGCAACACACATACCAACTCCGATAATTCATGTTTATAAAGAAATAAACATAGGAAAGTACACCAGCACAAAACACTTTGAACTCATTGAGGTTAAAAACGGAACTCCTACCCTATCAAACAAACTAAATCTATCTACAAATCGCAATTGCGCGTTATCTATGCCTATTTACTGGATAAAAGAACGAGAGGTAAATAAATGGGCGAAAAAATGGCTTACAGGTATGTTTAAGACTGAAACCAGTTGTTTGTATTACGGAGATACTCAAAAACGTAAAAACCTTTTAATATTTAAATACTGCAAGAGTCAAGGTAGTTTAAAAATTTACTTCTTTAAGAACTACTACACAAAAGACCTCAACGCAGTAAAGCACTTTATAACAGACTAATAACCATAAAAAAAGGAGGGTATTCAACTCCCTCCTTTATTCTGTTCAAATGTTAGGTAATTGTGGCAACGCATACCTACTACAAATATATTCTTTTACCAACATCAAAACAAAACACATCATTGTTTGATTACGTTAAAATATTACTAAAAAACCCTAATATCAGTTACATAAAAAACAGACCTAGTTTGGATTTTAAATTACTTGTATCAGAAAAAAATGGAGACTGCTCAGGCAAAACAGTAGCATATTATCATTATTGTAAAATAACTATTTACAGTAGCGGATTAGTCTATTTTAAGGGTAGCATACATAAAATGTGGAACTCTCTAAATAATGTTTTAGCACCCAACTACAATCCTACCAACTACAAAGGATTTAATGGCAATCAATACACGCTACAAGATTTATTAAATACTAGAAGACACCTATGTGAATTGCTATGCTGTGAACCTCAACAAATGGTATTTCAAAATATTGAGTTTGGATTAAATATAAACACTCTTTTTGATCCTCAACTATTTATTACAGGCTTACTATATCATCATGGTAAAGTATTTGAAACTGGTCACAATAGAAAATACAGAGAAGTAAGGCACAGCATATACAGGGTTAAGATTTACAACAAAGGCAAGCAGTGCGGAATGGATAAAAATGTTTTACGTGTTGAGGTGGCTTGTAAAAAGTCCGAAGCGTTCGAAAGCACAGGAATTGAAACTTTCGCAGATGTGAATTCGGAAACACTAAAAAAAGGATTAAAACTCATTTTAAAACGGCTTGATGAGGTTGTTTATTACGACAAGACTATATGCACTAAAACATTAACTAAAAGAGAAAAAACAAGTCTTTTAAATTATTCAAATATTAATTACTGGTTTGATACTTTAAAACCAAACAAAAGAGATTCACCCAAAAAAAAGTTGCAAGAATTCATCAATCAATACTCACAGAATTTACACGCCCAAATAAGGTCAAAATTACTACAAAGTGGGGTAATAAAAGACCGCCTTTCTGAAAACCAAAGTAGGGTAATAAAAGACACCTTGTATATAGGGGTAAATATTACCCAAAACACTACTCAAAATACACCCCTTTACAACCTTACAAAACCCAACATCAAAAACGAGATTGGAACATCTGTAAAAAATAGAAAGTGTTTGATTACTGGCATGGATATATCAATGCAAAAAAGAGATAGTATTTTATTATCACATACTGGGTTAAAATATCTTCTAAATGAAGACTATCAAAATTACTTAATCATTAAAAACAAATATTTATCTGTTAAATGGATTGGTGTTAACTTAGAAACTGAAATAAAAGAAATTGCACACAACATAAGAAACAAAAAAAGCAACTACTTGCGCACACACCAGTTCTCGAACAATCAACCTACATTATTCTAGACTTACCTTTAATAGTTCGTTGCTATCTGTTCTCGTGTGTATAAATTTAAAATCTCAAAAGTGACCAGTACTCGCGCGCGATAATTAAAACGTCATTATCTGCTAGTCTGTTTTTGCTATTCACAAATTCAATAGTTCGTGCTTATCTATTGACGAGTGTACATAAACATCCAACAAGATAAACCTGTTAATAAAAGTTAAGGTTATATTAATCAAAACGGAATTCCACCGAAAGTATGTTTATCAACGATAACACTGAGTTCGTCAATCTAAAAAGTTCAATAATCAATTTTAACAATAAAAAAATCAACTCTTTAGTCTTCTCTTTTTCTTTTCTATTTTTGCCCATTGCTTTGCTATTAAGAATTTAATGTGACAAATCTCTAACAACATAATGATCTGTGTTAGGACACAAAAACATCAAAAAACAACTGATAGTCAACTACTTAAAAAACACCCCTCTTCACACCCCCTGTAAACACTGGGTTTTTTATAGGACAAAAAGTATCTAAAAATTTACAAACTTATATTTAATCTAAATAGTGCAACAAAAAGCAAAAATCTCTATTTATATGCACGTAATATTTCCCTATCTGCTAACGTGTTTTAATTTTAAAGGTTTTTTAGACGTCGTAGCGCGTGAGTAACAAAAACAAATTGCTTACAAATGTCAATCTTTCAAAACATTATAGCAAATCAATAGCATTACTTACTAAAGAGTAATTAGAGGTCATACATAAACATATATGAAGATTTTACACCAACTATTACATACAAACAATACCTAGAACTTAGTTGAAAGAACAAGACTTCATTCGTATCTGTTCGCGCATTATGAGATTAAAAATCTCAGAAGTTATAACACATTTATAGTATTTAGAGGTCACTCGCGCGCGTATTGTTTCGATTAATCAAACTTATTTCAAGAACAAACTCAACAATAGAACTTTTATTTACAACACTTTCACTTTCAACAATATGGGGAATATATGGGGATTTATAAAAACAAAAAACCCTTAATCTATTTAAAATCAAATAGTTAAGGGTTTTTTCTTGTACCTAGGGCGGGAATCGAACCCGCACTTCCGAAGAAACTGGATTTTGAATCCAGCGCGTCTACCAATTCCGCCACCTAGGCATGGACTTGGGTTTGCAAATGTAAAAAAATATCGATGTTTTAACACTAGGTAAACAAAAAAATATTTCTACTTTTGCAAACAAATAAAAACACACTTAACAATACAAACTCAAATGTCTGTTAATCAATTAACTCCAAAAGTTTTTGCTTGTTCCCAAAGTACTGAATTAGCTGCATCTATAGCTAAACACTACGGAACAGAATTAGGAGATTTAACTGTTGCTAGGTTTAGCGATGGTGAATTTCAACCAACAATTAACGAAACCGTACGTGGAAGAAGAGTCTTTATCATTGGTTCTACTTTCCCAAACTCTGACAACTTAATGGAGTTGTTGCTTATCTTAGATGCTTGTAAAAGAGCTTCGGCAAAGCACGTGACGGCTGTAATTCCTTATTTTGGATGGGCTCGTCAAGACAGAAAAGATCAACCTCGTGTGGCTATTGGTGCCAAAATGGTTGCAAATTTATTAACAGCTGCTGGTGCAACTCGTGTGATGACCATGGATTTACACGCAGGACAAATTCAGGGATTCTTTGAAAAACCAGTAGACCACCTATACGGATCTACCGTGTTTTTACCTTACTTAGAAAGTTTAGGTTTAGAGAATTTGACTATTGCATCTCCAGATATGGGAGGTTCTAAAAGAGCTTATGCATATGCTAAGTACTTAAAAAGTCATGTAGTTATTTGTTATAAGCACAGAGCAAAAGCCAACGAAGTTTCTCATATGGAATTAATTGGAGATGTTGAAGGACAGCACGTTGTATTGGTTGATGATATGGCTGATACTGCCGGTACATTAACAAAAGCTGCGGATTTGATGATGGAAAGAGGAGCTTTGAGTGTAAGAGCTATTGTAACGCACCCTATTTTATCTGGTGATGCTTACGACAAAATCGAAAAATCTGCTTTAACAGAATTAATTACTTCAGATACTATTCCGTTAAAAAAGAAGAGTTCTAAAATAAAAGTACTATCTTGCGCTCCCTTATTTGCAGAAGTAATGGAAAAGGTCCAAAACTTTAAGTCAATTACGGATAAATTTATCATTTAATATATATTATGAAATCAATTACAATCAAAGGATCTCAAAGAGAAAGCGTAGGTAAGTCAGCGACTAAAGCCTTACGTAATGCTGGACAGGTACCTTGCGTTATATACGGAGGGGACAAAGTTTTACACTTTTCAGCAGAAGCAAAAGCGTTTAAAAACTTAGTGTATACTCCAAACGTGTATACTGCTAAGATTGATGTTGACGGTGAAACTTACGAAGCTATCTTACAGGATATTCAATTTCACCCAATCAACGATGCTATTACTCATGTAGATTTTTATCAATTACAAGCTGATAAAGAAATTTCCATGAACATTCCAGTAAAATTAGTTGGTAACTCTAAAGGAGTTATTGCTGGGGGTGCTTTACGTCAAAACTTACGTAAGTTAAAAGTAAAAGCAATTCCTGCTAATTTACCAGATATAGTAGAAGCTGATATTACTGAACTACAAATTGGAAACAAATTATACGTTTCTGCTTTAAGAAACGATCAGTACCAAATCTTACATAACGACAACACAGTTGTTTCTCAAGTAAGAATGTCTCGTAACGCTGCTAAAGCTACTACAGAAGAAACTGAAGAATAGTATTTACTATTTATAAACATAAAAGAGCGTTACTAAGTAACGCTCTTTTTTTATGTCATAGAATGTTATATTTGCTAAAAAAAGATGACATTCTTTTCCAAATGGCTTCAAACGAAACAACTCACAAACGAAACAGACTCAATGAAAAAATATTTAATTGTTGGACTCGGTAATATTGGAGCAGATTACGAAAACACAAGACATAATATTGGTTTTAAAGTTTTAGATGAATTGGCAAAGCAGCAAGACACTTCTTTTTCTACTGAAAAACTAGGTGATGTTGCTGTTTTTAAATTTAAAGGAAGAACTTTTATTTTACTAAAACCCTCCACTTACATGAACTTGAGCGGTAAATCCGTTAAGTACTGGATGGATAAAGAAAAAATCCCTCAAGAAAACATACTTGTTATTTCAGATGATTTAAATATCGACTTTGGAACTTTTAGACTCAAGGCTAAAGGAAGTGCAGGTGGGCATAACGGACTAAAAGACATCAACGAAAAGTTAGGCAACCAAAATTATGCTAGATTTAGATTTGGAATTGGTGCTGTATTTAGTAAGGGAAAACAAGTAAACTACGTTTTGGGAGAATGGAACAGCGATGAAGAGCGTTACTTTCCTGAATTGCTAGACAAGGCTTCTAAGCTTATTATTTCTTTTGGTACTGCTGGTATTGCCAACACAATGAACCAATACAACGGAAAACAGGTTGATGATATAAAGTAATATGGTAATTCTCAACTATTTTAAAAACATCAAAATTCCAAAAATTATTCTGTGGTGCTACCTACTCTGGTACTTAGTTATTATGGCAATATACTTTACCCCCTCGTTAAAACTTTGGACTAGTGCTGTGGGTATTTCTTGTATCATTGGGTTTGCTCTCGTGCTATCAACGAATCAGCAAGGTAAAAGACAAGATACTTGGAGCAAAGTAAGACTTTTTGTATTTCCTTTCTGTGTCTCTAGCTACTCGGCCACCATAAAGGATTATGATTTTGTTTTACTATTCCCTAGTAACAAACACCATTTACTCATTGCTTCTTTAGCCTGTTTACTATTTTTAACTATCGTTTTTGGAACAAAATTGGGGATTTCAATATCCTCTAAAACCACAAACAAAACAGATTCTATCTAAAATCAGACTTTTTCTTGATGATTGATTAGAATCGAATAATTTTCGACACTAAGCTCTAGCAAGGATTTCAATTTTAGAACAAAGAGGTTCTTTTCTAACAGATAATGCTTGTAAATTTTACGGAGACTAGTCCTTTTTTATTTAACAAAATCTTAATTGAATAAATGGTAACCGAAATCTGTAAATTATTTACTGATCACTAGCAAACCACTCTGCAAACGAACTACTTGTTTCTTGTAGTTTTAAAGAATGTAGTGTGATATGCTCTGGAAGTCTATTTTTTATTTTTTCAGCAAAATCTAAAATCATCATTTCGCTTGTAGGCTGATAATCTACTAATATTACATTGTGCCCTCTGTCCTGTAATTCTTTCGCTAGTTCTACGTGAGGTGTGTTTTTGTTAAATACAGTAGCATGATCAAAAACATCTTCTATTTCCGATTTTACAATTTTTTTCAAATCAGTAAAATCAATCACCATCCCGTTTTTTACATGATTAGCATCATTGATAGGTGAACCAATTACGGTTACGTAAAGCTTGTAACTGTGCCCATGTACGTTTCTACATTTACCATCGTACCCATGTAACGCATGACCTGTTTCAAAATCAAACTTTTTTGTAATTCTTATTTTGTTCATCTTATTTATTTTTAAACTGAGATAATGCTTTTTTTGTTTCTTTAGACAACACCAATTTTCCGCTAATTGTCGCTTTTTCTTGTAACAAATCAGACCAATGCTCTGTATCAGCCCAAAGTGCTTTTTTTAATTCATTTAAGGCCTCTAGATTATAACTAACTAGATCCTCCAAATATTGATTGACTCCGTGAGTCAAATTGTCAATAGACGGATAGATTTTATGAAACAAACCGCTATTATTAGCCCAAACAGCAGTTTTCCATTCTTTAGGATTTAATGTTAATGCTGTAAAGTTTGACAAACCTACTTTTCTTGATACTGCGGGTTGAATAACAAATGGCCCTATCCCAATACTTAATTCTGATAATTTTATACTCGCGCTTTCCGTAGCAAATACGTAATCACTAGCTGCCGCAATTCCAACACCTCCTCCTACTGTTTTTCCTTGGACAGAAGTTACTACTATTTTATCGCAGGTTCTTATGGCGTTAATTACGTTGGCAAAGCCCATAAAAAAACTAGTACCAGTCTCCAAATCATCTATCGCTAATAATTCATCAAAAGAAGCACCTGCACAAAAAGCACGCGCTCCACTACTTTTTAAGTGAATTACACGAACCTCATGGTGCTCTCCGCAAATGAGTATCGCTTTGGACAATTCTTTAAGCTGAAGACTATTTAGAGAATTACTAGCAGGGTTAAAAAACTCTATCTCCCCAATATGATTTTGAATGGTTGTTTTTACAAATGCTTCCATAATTAATATTTAACACTAAATTTAAGAAGTTTAACAAACTTAATACGCAAAAGTAAGGCTCTTAACAACATCCATGTTAAAAAAGCGATCCAAATTGCATAAATTTTAAAATCTAAATAGTCAAATAGTAACAGCGTAGGCACAAAACCCAAAAAAGTGGCAATCACTTGCGTATTTCTCAAGGTAACAGCTTCTGCCATTCCTTTGTAAACATCATCATAAACAAAGGCTATTGCATTTAGAGGCTGCATCACCAACACCATCCAAAAAAAAGATTTGAATGTCTCCAACACTTTAACATCTTTGGTAAAAATTAATCCTACATAGGGATATATAGCAAAAAACAAAACAGCCAACGACACAGATACGAACAAAGCATATTTTGTGATGGTTGTCACTAATATTTTTAGACCTCCGTAATCTTTTTCTCCTTTTAATTTCCCTGCAATGATGGCCGATACACTTGCATATCCATCGATAAAAAAGGCAAAAAACAACCATATTTGAAACGCAATGGTAAAAGCAGCAATATAATTTGCTCCATATTTGGTAGCATAAGCATTGGCCAATATCAAACTGGTATTTAGCGCAATGGTTCTTACTAGCATATTTAAACTAATGGTTACTGTTCTTTTTAGTTCAGGGTGAACTTTAAAAACAATTTTAAGTCTAAACGGTGTTTTTGCAAACAATAAAATGAGAGCTAGTGCAAACATGACAAACTGCGCACATAAACTTGCCCAAGCAGCACCTTCTATATGCATCGCAGGAATCCAACCTTCTACACCATACACAAACGCAAAGTCTAATCCGATATTTACCAAAGCCCCTATGGCACTAATCACCATAGGCCAAAAAGTATTTTGTAGTCCTCTAAAAACGGAAAATACAGAAACCGTAAATAGTAGAAAAGGAAACCCTAACGCTCTAATTTTATAATATGATGTTGTATAACTTAACACCAAACCTTCTGCATTGTACAACTTAAAAACCTCTATGGTTAAAAAGTAAGTAACCGCATAAATTAAACAACCTAAAAGAACGTTGATTCCTATCATTTGAGCAGGCAAACCCGCTATTTTGTCTAATTGTTTTTTTCCTAAAAACTCTGCCACTAAAGCAGCAATAGCCACTTTACTTTGCGTTAAAATCCAACCTAAAGTGGCTATAAAAGAACCTGCGATTCCTACAGCAGCCAATGCCTCTGTTGCATTCATAGACACATTCCCCACAACAGCCGTATCCGTTAACGACAATACAGGTTCTATAACTCCAGAAATAATTGCTGGAACAGCAATACTATTGATGTACTTAAAAGAAAATTTAGAGCTGCTCATTGATAAATTGAACGGACTTTGCAACGACAGTTTTTAAGTCTGATGGCATTTCTTTGTTTGTGTAAGGTTGCGAACATCCTAAAGCGTGATTCATATCCTTTACTACATATAACTCGCTATTAGGATTCCATTTTTGAATGTTTTTTGACTCTTGTAATTTTACAACCGTATCGTTATCTCCATGAACTAATAAGTGGTTTGCTTTTATTTTTTTTACCGCTCTTTGAATATCAAATCTTTCTTTGTTAGCTATAAAATCTTTATAAAAAGAAATATAATGTGGCATTTGTTGTTTTGTTCTAGCGTTCTGAACATAAGCAACTCCTCTTAATTTCCACCAAAACAGTTTAAATCCAGTTGGAAATCTGGATTCGAAATCGGAAACTCCAGCCCAAGAAATTAGATTTTTAACTCTACTATCTTCAGCTGCTTTTAAGCTGGCAATGGCCCCACCTCTAGAATGACCAATCAACGTTATGTTCTCAGTGTCCATATCGGAGAGCAAGACATCGTGCTGTAAAACAAAATCGATTACAGATCCTAAGTCGTCTATTTCTTTGGTAAAAGTATTGTTCCCAAAGGCTTTTAAGTCTGGAAAATCGATAGGCTGTTCTACAGTACCTCCATTGTGAGAAAAGTTGAATTTAACAAACAAAAAACCCTGCTTGGCAAACTCTGTCGCCATCAAATTCCAAGCTCCCCAATCTTTGTACCCTTTGTATCCATGACAAAAAAATACCAAGGGTTTTTTACGACCATCTTTGGTATAGTGTATATCTGTTAAAATAGGTTTGTTATGCTTTCCCTCTACTTGAATATTTTTATAAATCATTAAGCCTCTATTTTATATGGATTCTCTAGGTTTTCTACAAAAGTACGGTTGTTGTCTAAAATTTCGTCTATCAATCCGTACAAACTATTTTTAAAAGCTTCTACATTATCTGCAGTGATATTGTAATTCTGTTGACGACTACTTTTAGATTGATTCATTGCTAAAAACCCTGGTTTGAAATTTTTGAAAGAATAAATTCCTGTTTGGAGTTCGTTTCTACCCACATCAAACTTCTCTGTTTCGGTGTACAACAACACATAAGTCATTACCTGTACTATTTTGTGATATTTGTAATCTGTGGTAGCCATAGACAAATCTTCCAAACACAAATCTTTGGCTTCTACTTTCCCCGTTTTATAGTCTACAATTCTTCTCACGCCATCTACCTCATCCACTCTATCTATTTTACCTCTTAACTTTATTTGATGTCCAGCAGGAGTAACCATTGATAGTGTACATTCCATCTCCAAATCCTTAACTACAATCTCTTTACCTACTTTAATTTCGTCTAATTCCTTGTTTAAAAAATTAATGACAAACTGATTGGCAACTTCGCTAATCAATCTATTTTTACCTGTGGTAATATCACCTTCTTTAAAGTGTTCTTTGAACTTGAGGCCTACCATTTTTTTAGCTTCAGTTTTCATTAACTCCACATCTTTCGCTACTAGGATTTTATTAAGGTAAGGTTTGTATAAAAACTCCAATGAGTCGTGTACAATGGTTCCCAAAGTATTGTGTGCAACTTCTTCTTCTACTGCATCCGTTTCTCTTATTTTAAGCACCATTTTTTTATAAAAAACCAAAGGGTCGTTCATATAATCCGTAATTCTACTCGGAGAAACTCCTTTTTTAAAATAGCTAATCAAAACATCAACCACCTGGTTTGTTTTGATAATTTCTTTAGCTACTTTAACAGACTTTTGCACTGGAACTACTACGTTTTTATGTGTGATATCTGCTTCCTTGTCAATCATTAATCGAGTTAAGAATCTACTCATTTCTCCCCCTCCAAAATCGTTGGTTTTGGTATTGTAGATAAGGTAAACATTCTCAGCTCTTTGAATCAATCTATAAAAGTGATACGAAAAAATAGCATCCTTAGCTAAGTAAGTCGGCATTTTAAAATGTTTTTTTACTTCAAAAGAAATAAAGGATCTTTCTGTGGTTCCAGAAGGGAGCACCCCCTCGTTTACAGAAGTTAGCACTACGTTTTTAAAATCCAAACAACGAGTTTCTAAAACTCCCATTAGCTGCATTCCTTCCAAAGCTTCCCCTTTAAAATCTACGGACTCTAAAGGCAACAACTTTTTAAAGATTTTATACAAAACTTTGATGTTGCTGATGTACTGATACTGCTGGTTTAGGTTAATAATTTCTTGAAAAACTTTTCTGTAACCTTCTACATACAACAAATCTACCCCCTCTAGTTTTTGATTTAATAGTCCTATAAAATCTATGGTTTTCGTAAGAAACTCTGCAACATTTTTAAACGGCTTAAATAAGTTTACGACAGATGGAAATATTTCGTGTTTCGTGAAAAAATTGTCTATTTCATTTTCAGATACAAACACTAAGTTCTGTCTAGTAATACTCTCAATAATTAGATCATTTTTGCTATCTGTAATTCTGGTTAAATAAGGATGCCTTAAAAATGATATAATATCTTTATAATAAAATGCCTGCTTTGCTAATTTTTGTTTGTTCAAATGTAAATCGAACAAAGACTGAAACAAACCCGATAACGGAATATTGCTCAAAGCATAACCCATCGTAATATTTACTTTGTTAACTGAGGAAGGGATGGAATTTAAAACTACTGGTAACAAGGATTCTTCTGCTAAAACAAAAGCTGTCTCTTTTGAATTTATTTCGTCATTTAAAAACGATGTAGCAGCTTTAATACCTGTAACATTTAAAGGCGAACCCAATATTTGGATATTCTTTTTCTGACGAAAATGATTGTTTATAAAGTTTTTTCTTCCCTCTACATTCAAGCATTCCCATTGGGTAAAAAATTCCCTTATAAAAGATCCAGCCTCGCGCTTGCTATCTAAGTAATACTCATCCACGTCCCAATAAATCTGATTTTTTTCTGATGCTAAAAACGTTTTAAATATTTGTTCCTCGGCTTTGTTTAGCGCGTTAAAACCTATAAAACAAAAAGTCTCCTCTTTAAACTGAGCCACATATTCTTCGCAATTTTCAAAAGCCTTTTTGTAAACCAAACCTTGATAAGCGGATTTCTTATGCAATAAAGTAGCGGTTAGTTTTTGGTAATACGTATACAAGTCTTCTACAAAACTCATATAATTAGACATGGTATCGGTTTCCTTATTTTTTGATGGATCCCAATCTTTTATATTTTGAATATCCGCGAGGTAATTGAATATCTCCTTAGGATTCACCAGATGTCTATCAATTTCGTTGAAATCTTGTATCACAATGGTTGCCCAACCTATAAATCTCTCAAAAGTGTCTGGATTTTCGCCCTTATATTCTTGTTGGTATATTTTGAAAAATTCAAAAATTAAAGAGACCTGATCCATACTTTCTAAACCAGAAATTTCTTTGATAAAATTTTCAATACTTATGATTTTTGGCAAGAAAGAAACTTTGTTTATCAACACTTCTTTAAACGACTGCTTTAAGTAAATTCCAGCTCTTTCACTAGGCACAATGCAAATTGTATTCTTTAAGTTAGTCTTACCATTGATAATTGCACTCGCTGTTTCTTGTAAAAAAGTCTTCATAAAATAGTCCTAAAAAGCTGTTCCTTAAAGGAACGGCTTTTTTAAGAAGTATAAAAATGAACGCATAAAAATAGCCTTTGTAATTACAAAGGCTATTTTTATTATCTGCTAGTTAAAAAACAGGTTTTATAATAGTATCTATTATTGATTGGTATCCTCTTCAATAGCTGATATTACTACTCTTCTATTTAACGATCTACCAATGGCAGTAGCGTTAGAAGCAATGGGCTTAGTTTCCCCGTAACCTACAGCTTTTAATCTCCATTCCTCAATTCCGTGAGTTGACAAGTAATTTACTACAGCTTGTGCTCTGTCTCTAGACAGTTTTAAGTTATAAGCATCATTCCCCTGGCTATCGCAATGTCCTTCAATGTCAAACTTTACACCTTCAAACTTATTCATTACATTGGCTACCTTATCCAAAATTTTGGTTACTCCAGGTTTAAATTCTGCACTGTTTACATTAAACTGAATTATTTTTGCATACTCTCCTAATTCTATTTTAGCTGCTTCTGTTAATCTTACTGGACACCCTACGTTTGACTTCGGTCCTTTTACGTTTACACAGTTGTCAATATTATCTGTCACTCCATCTCCATCTGTATCAGGCCATGGACATCCGTTGTTTTTAATTGGCCCAAACTCATTTGGACATTTATCGTTAGGATCTGCCAATCCATCGTGGTCAGAATCTGGACATCCTCCATCCTCTACAGCCCCAGCTATGTTTGGACATTTATCTTTACTGTCTTGCACCAAATCTCCATCGGTATCAGGACATCCTTGGAATCTTATAGTTCCAGCTACGTTAGGACATCTGTCATTGATATCTGCAATTTTATCTCCATCAGAATCTATAAATTCAGGTTCTTGCTCTATAGGGTCTCCAAATCTAAACACTACCGAAACTGAGTGTTGAAAGTGATATCCTGGAATGTATTTGATACTCCCCAATTGGGTGTCGTTTCCAAATGCAGCGTTAGATCTGTAAGCTGTTTCGAAGTTTAACCCCACAGAATCATTGAACCACGTGTTAAATCCGAAAGCTGGTGAAAGGACAGCTCCCATATCTTTATCAACCCAAATAGCTCCGATACTAAATTTAGCATAAGGATCGAACCATCCCGATTTACCCCACAATCTGTTAATATCATATCTCAAACCTAAATCTGCAGAGTAGTAGTTCTCTTCTGGCACTTCTCCATTTGCTCCTTCATCTATTTGGTTGAACGAACCTGTTAAGTCGGCAGTAAACCCATTTTTTAAGTACTTAGCAACATATACCCTAGTCACAAAAGGTACATTGTTTAAATCTTTATCAATTCTAAAATAGTCTTTAGTTTGTGCACCAAATTCACTTACTCCTGCATTGGAGATATCGATAAAATTGGTACCGAAACCAATTGCCCACGGGTGATTTTTATCCTGTCCGTTTGATTTTGTGTTGAAAATCATGGTTAAACCAGCGAATAGTAATAGTGTTATTTTCTTCATGTTATTTGTGATTTTATTTTCCCCAAAACTACAAAGAAGATATGTTGAAAAAACAAACTTGATGAGTATCAAGAGAGAGTTTCGGTCTCAAGAATTTTAAAAATAATTCGCTCTAAAAAACAAGAAAAACAAACACAAAACACTGTTTGTCAACGCACTTAACTGAACTAAAGTTTATATTCTTTAATCTCTCACGTAACTGTTGTGATTTCCTTAAGATTGATTGAGATCAAGGATTCACACGCACAAAAAAATCAAGAATAATAGACATGTATCTCTTTTTACAAGCAACGCTAATATTCGGATATCAGTTTTAGCTACTCAATTTAGTGGGTAGTTGTAGTTGCTTATTCTACCTATCAGTAAAGAAGTCTCTAGATCAATGAGTTTGTAAACCTCAAAATAGATATGAAATTCTTTTCACCAAGCACTTCTACAGGAAAGATCGTCGTTGACATCACTTATAAATCAACAAAAAAAGCAGCTTATAAAATAACAAGCTGCTTTTTTCATATCAGGTAAACTTAATTTAATTGTCGAATCGTATTACCAATGATATTGAATGCTGGTAATGATATCCCGAAGCAATAATACTAGAATTGTTATTTCCAATTAAAGTACTTGTTTTATACATGGATTCAAAATTCAAACCAACTACATCATTAAACCAAGTGTTAAATCCTATAGCTGGTGATATATTTAAACCTGTAGATTCTTCATCAGCCCAAGAGGTACCCAAACTCATTTTCACATAAGGATCGAACCAAGCTGTTTCTCCAAATAAAGAATTTAAATCATATCTCGCTCCGAAGTCGACTGCAAAATATGAGCTATCATCTGGATTTCCAGTAGGTGATTCATCAATATTATTAAGGGTTCCTACTGCGTCCACTGAAAACCCACTCCCTAAATACCTTGCAACGGAAACTTTTGATGCCACTGGCAACACATTGTTGTCACTCAGTCCTATGTAATCTTTTAGTTGAGTTTCAATATCTCCCAATCCTGCACTTGATACATCTACTGAATTGATACCGAAACCTATTACCCATTTATTATCCTCATCTTGCGCACTTGCGTTGAATGAAAATGCAACAGCAAATAGAGCTATCAATGTTATTTTTAAATTTTTCATATATTATAGTGTTTAATGCTAACAAATATAAAAAAAATAACAGGTTTAGATAACGATTATACAAATTATATAATATTAATTTCTACCTGAGAATTACAATAAATTAAAATTTTACTGGCTACCGTATATCCCATGTTGGTTAGAATATTTGCATAATTCTCTATTTGTAACTGGTGACTGCGGCTAGGTTTTCCAGTTTTATAATCTAATATGATTACTTTATTGTCTTTAAAAACCAATCTATCCATAATATTTACTTCACCACTTTGAGTTATAAAACTTCGTTCGTTGTAAGTCTCCAAACTTTCTTGATAATACTCTTTTAATTGCGGATGATTGACAACGTTATCAATACAATACTTACAAAATTTGGTATTGTTATCATCTAAACCTTGTTGGTCAATAAAATTACATGCCTTGTCTATATCGTTTACAGAAATTATTTTTTCAAAAGCTTGATGTATGATATTTCCCAAATGTCTGGAGTCATCAAACGATTGGTCTCCTTGGACAATATATATCTGGTTTTCTTTTTTATCGATACTAGAAAATTTGTCAAGAGAAAAAATTGTCTTTTCCACCAAAGCTTCGGACTGTCTATTTGGATCTCCCAATTGGTACACCCCCTCTACCCCTTTGCCAATTATGTAATTTTTAAAGTAATCAGAATAATTTTTAGTGGTTTCCTGTTTAGATTCTTTAGTATCACTCAAGATGTATAGTTGTTCTTCGGCTCTAGTTAAAGCAACGTATAGAAGATTAAAATTATCTAGTTGCGTTTCTTTACTCACCTCTTGTAATTTGTACTCCCCCTCGTCTCCATACATCGACAATTTGTTAGAAGCGTTGATTCTAAAACTATCAAATTTTCCATATAACTCGCTGTTTTGGGTATTCAACCAAATAGTTTCTCTATTGATATCCTCAGTGTTTAAATCGAAAGGAAAGATAACCACAGGAAATTCCAAACCTTTGGACTTGTGAATAGTCATAATCTGAACTGCATTTTTATTGGCAGCTACCTCAACCTTTAAACCCTCTTTTTTTCTGTCCCAATAGGCTATGAATGCTTGCAACCCTCCCGATTCTTTTAATTGAAACTGTAAAACCAAATCTAAAAACGCTTGTACAAATACATCTACGCTATCTTGCAATCCAAAACTTCTGATGACAAGCTCTACTCCATCATATAAGGACTGTGAGAAAAAATTTGAAACTGAGAAGTCTATTTTTAAATAAGCCAATAATTCATCTACCGTTTGGTAAGCCAAACACGTCACGTAAAAATCGCTTTCTTCTATGCCAATATTTAAATGTTCATATAAAAAATACAAAACCTCTAGCAACACTTCTTTGTCCAACGGGTTCTCTATCCATCTCAAAAGAAATATATAAAACTTAACGTGATTGTTATTTTTTAAAAGTAAGCTATCCGGAGATATAACCTCAATTCCTTGTGACACCAAATAATCTGCAAGAGCAATTCCGTCTTTGGTTTTTCTTGTTAAAATGCAAATATCTCCTTTATTAAAACCGCGACTCTGTACATCAGTTATCAGTTGATGTATTTTTTGGGAATAGTGACTGTACACATCAAAATCCTCTTCTCTTTCATGTACTTCTAAGTGTACGTAGCCTCCCTCTTTACTATTTGTTTGTTGTAATTTTTCTTTCGCATAAATTTCTTGATAAGAAGGATCTTGTAGAAACGACGATAGGTAGTGAAAAAATTCGTTGTTAAAATTAATGATATTACTGTAACTTCTGTAGTTCGTCCCCAAGGTTATGACCTCTTTTTCTACGAAAAATTGTTGTTCGCTATCTGAATCAGACAAAGCCACGAACTGAGAAGCTTTTCCTCCTCTCCACCTATAAATAGATTGTTTGGCATCGCCCACCAACATTAATCCCCCTTTTCCTTGAGATAGAGAATTATCAATTAAAGGGATTAGGTTTTGCCATTGTAGTTCCGAGGTGTCTTGCATTTCATCAATAAAAAAATATTGATATTTTTCTCCTAAACGCTCGTATATAAAAGGAACGGGTTGATCTTTTATTTGATTACTAATAAACCTATTAAACTCTGCATTCAGTCTAAAGTTATTTTCTTCTTTTAAAAAAGTGAATTCTTTATTAATGTAGCTAAGCACTGCCAAAGGCACCAATGATTTTAATATTTTTTTTACCAGAAAATATTGCCCTAAATGAGCTTCGCACAGTTGCTGAGAAATTTCAAATAGACGAAATAAGTCACTTTCTATTTGGTCGATTTTATCCCTATCCGCAAGTTTTTTTGAGTCTTTTGGTTTTGTATTCGCATACAAAATCCCATTGTTCATGTTTTTCGAAAGTCTATCACTCAAAGGACTAGCCTCATTAAACTTCCAACTATCAATCAATTTGTTAAAGTACTTAGGCAAATCGGAATAAGTGAAAGTATTGTGCGTAATACCATGCTCATCAATTAATGAAAGTGCTTGTGTACCTACCTCTTTAAAAGCATTTTCCGTATCTTCTAAATACTTTTTCAGCCTCTTTTCTAAGGCTTGAAAATCTGCGAGACTCGTATTAATTAATTTTGATATCTCTATCTCATTTTCTTCATTTAACAGAAGCTTAGAAACATCAAACAACGAATCGTTTATATTCCAAGATTTGTCTTCGTTGACCTGATGCAGGGCATAACTCACTAATACCTTAGTTAAATCCTTATCTTCTCCTATTTTTGCTACCAATAAATCTATGGTTTCTTGTAGCAAAGGGTAAGCATCCATCTCAACTTCAAAGTCTAAAGGCAATCCCAAATCCAAAGAAAAAGTTCGAATCAATTTATGCGTAAAACTATCAATAGTAATGATGTTAAAGCTCGCGTAATTATGTAAAATGTTGGACAACACCAAAGTTGCCTTTTCCTGAATTTCTTTTGGCTTTAACGCTGTTTCTTTAATAACATCATCAACAATTGGATTAGATGTATTTTTAGAGGCATCTTTTAAGGTGTTTAATACTCGCTGCTTCATTTCCGAAGCTGCTTTGTTGGTAAAAGTAATTGCGAGTATTTTTTGAAATTCAAAATCTCCCGAGGTAAGCACTATTTTTAAATATTCCTTCACTAGGGTAAAAGTTTTACCACTACCTGCAGAAGCATTGTAAACTTTGAAAAAACTTGTTGATTCCATGCTATAAAAAAAGAGATTGTCTAAAAATAAACAATTTCCTTTAATAAAGAACTAAATAAAAGCTACACTTTGGCATTACTATTAGCTCTTTTAATTTCTTGCGAAAACATTTCCAAATCAGCATTTTTTTGAGCCAACTCTACGGCTATTTTTACTACTTGTTCATGTGTTTGTAGTGGAAATCCAATACCTACGGCTAACTTTTCTAATAATTTAACGGACAAGTCAAAAGATTCTTTGTCTACTAAAATCATATTGGCTAAAGCGTACAATCTCTCTATTCTTTCATCGTAATTAGAGGGAGGATTCATAGGGTATAATTCGGGTTTTCTAATGATGGTTCTAAAAGCCAAATCGCTAATATTCAAATCCTTTTTTATTTTCTTTAGCAGTTTAATTTCATCTCTATTTAACTTACCGTTAGACCTTGCTATTTTAACAATGTTTGCTAAATGCCCTCTATTCTTTTTTTGGGTTCCGCTTAAAAAAATATTTAATATTGACATGGGCTATTGGTTTTAAAGGTTGTCTACTAAAGTTAGTATTTTACCGCAAACTATACAAGTCTAATAATCAACTTAAAAATATATTAACCCCTAAATAAAAAGAAGTTTTGCTTGATTCCTTCTAGCTCAGAATTTTTGTTATCGGAGATATAAGACAGTGCTTTATTGGTGAAATCTGCCCCTTTGGTTGTTAAGCTCAGTATCTCACTTTGTTGAACGATCATATTATTTTGAAAGGCCAATTTGAGTACTTTTTTGGCAAGTTGTGAGTTCCAATTAATGTGCTCTTGTAGGTGATTTATATTGCGCTCTTTTTCTTCTTCGTGGTTGGCCAAATGCAGCATAAAAACCAGCATGGCAACTTCCGTTTTTTGCTGTTTGGTTTTATACCATTGAGAAATATATCCTTTATTGGGAGCAAATAGGTATACCGTAAAAAATATCAACCCTAGTACAGTGGCAATTGTTCCTGCAATAGACGTGTCCATTAAATGAGCTGCCCAATATCCTATAATAGACGCTACCACACTTAACAGAGCCGCATATACCAACATTTTTTTTAGATTGTTTGTTAGCAAATAAACACTCGCAGCAGGTACAATCATAAAAGCCACTACCAATATAGCTCCAATGGCATCAAAAGCTCCAACGGTAGTTACCGACGAAACTGTCATTAATCCGTAGTGAATCCCAATAGGTGTAAACCCCAAAGAGGCTGCCAAACCCGCATCAAAAGTAGCCACTTTTAACTCTTTAAAAAATAAGAATAATAGGCTTAAAGAAATAATCAAAATAGTTCCTATCATCCATAGAGATTTTGGACCTAAATCAATTCCATCATAAATCCATCTATCAAAAGGAGCAAAAGCAACTTCGCCTAGCAAAACGGCATCCACATCCAAATGAACATCTCCCGCATTTCTAGCAATTAGAATTACCCCCAAACTAAAAAGCGAAGGAAACACCAAACCAATGGCAGTATCTTCTTTTACCAAACCTGTTTTTTGAATGTATTCTACCAACACTACCGTTAATACTCCCGTTAGGGTAGCCATGACAATTAACAATGGTGAAGCTAAATCTTGCGTAATAAAAAAACCAATGACAATTCCTGGTAAAATGGAATGACTAATCGCATCACTAATCAAGGCCATTTTTCTCAAGACCAAAAACACTCCTGGTATAGCACAAGCAATAGATACCAAGCTTAAAATTAACTGTATTTCTATTTGCGCGCTGGTCATCGTTCGTTGGTGTATAAATTTTTAGCCGTATCAAATCCTTTTTCTGTTAAAGACCAATCGCTCTTGTTTAAAAGGATCAAATCCTCTGCTTGCAACCTTTTTAAACTCTTTTTGGTATATCCCTGAAAGTTATTGAGCAATTGTATTTTATGCGGATGCGATACATTTTCGTGATCTTTTACCAAATTGTACATAAACATCAATGTTTTCATCAATTTTAAATCGTTTCTGTTTTGCCAGAGTTTTATTTGCTTAAACAACAAACCTCTCATAGGTGAAAACACGAAAGACACCACTACAAATAACGTAGCAATTAACACAATAACAGGTCCTGTAGACAAGTTGTTAGCACTAGCACTTATGGCAGTACCCAAAACCCCAGAAACAGCTCCAAACAATCCTGCCAAAAAAACCATTTTCGCCAAACTGTTAGTCCATTGTCTGGCAGCAGCAGCAGGAGCTAATAGCATAGCACTCATCAGTACTACCCCAACTGTTTGTAACCCCATTACAATAGCAATCACAATAAAAGAGGTAATTAATGTATCTACTATTTTTACATTAAAACCTAGAGTTTTAGTGTAATCAGGATCGAACAACACCATTTTAAATTCTTTCCAAAACAGTAAAACTATAAACAGAGAAATTCCAGCAATGAGAGACATCAACCAAACGTCACTCGCTAATAAAGTAGCTGCCTGCCCAAATAAATATTTTTCTAAACCCGACTGATTGGCATTAGGTAGTTTTTGAATATAGGTTAATAGCAACATTCCAAAACCAAAGAACGTGGACAATACCACTCCCAGAGCTGTATCCGATTTTAAGTGGGTTTTAGAGATAATTCCTTTGATAAAAACCGCACTTACCAAACCACTTAACAAAGCCCCTAATAGCAGACCATTGTTGTTTTTTACTCCCAAGACTAAAAAAACAATGGCAATTCCTGGCAACGATGCATGAGAAATTGCATCTCCCAACAAGCTCTGTTTTCTTAGTACCGCAAAACTACCTAGCATACCACACACCGCTCCTAGAACGGCCGTTCCAAGCGTAATGATTTGTAAGGTATAATCTACCAACAATAAGTCTATGTATTCTTTTATCATAACTTTCCTTCGGTAATACTTGCCTTGTAATTAATACCGTAAGTCTTGGTTAAATTGTCATCATTAAAAATATCCGCCACAGGTCCTGTCGCAATTTTTTTAACGTTTAAAAAAGTAACCCAATCAAAATACTCGGGTACAGTTTGCAAATCATGATGCACTACAATCACCGTTTTCCCTGCCTTACGCAATTCTTTTAGTATTTGAATAATCGCTTTTTCTGTGGTTGCATCTACCCCCTGAAAAGGCTCGTCCATAAAATAAATAGCTGCGTTTTGTACTAATGCTCTTGCTAGGAAAATTCGTTGTTGTTGCCCTCCAGACAATTGCGATATTTGTCTGTTTTGAAAAGCCAACATGCCTACTTTTTCCAAAGCCTCTAAAGCTTCTTTTTTTTGCTTTTGCCCAGGTCTTTTTATCCAGCCCAAAGCACCATAGGTTCCCATCATTACTACATCTAAAGCCGTAGTTGGAAAATCCCAATCTACACTCCCTTTCTGTGGTACGTAAGCCACCAAATCTCTCTGTTTTTTATACGGCTTTCCGTACACCGTTACACTCCCAGCCAACGGTTTTATAATATCTAAAATAGATTTTAACAACGTAGATTTCCCTGCTCCGTTGGGACCCACAATAGCCATTAAAACTCCTTCCGGAATTTGCAAATCTATATCCCAAAGCACAGGCTTATAATTATAAGCTACCGTTAAATCATCAATCGCAATGGCAATTTTAGGTTCCATTTTTTTAATTTTATTTTTGGGTGTTTCCCTATCGGGTCGTGCTTTCCTTACTCACTTTTTGTTGGCTAATCTCCGCTCCGCTCCATCACCCAACAAAAGAGTTCAAACAAGCCAGTCAATCACTAACACAACTGTTTCTTCTATTTTTAAAAGTTCTCACTCAAATTTGGCTGATTAATTATCCTGCAAAAAAATACATTCGTTCATCATCAACACATGGTCATTCCAATTACAACCAATGTTTCTACTGTAAAAAAAAGGTCGACTCCGCTCGATTACCCTTGGATATTTTACTTTAAAGCATCTACAATTGTATTTACATTATAGCGAAACATTCCCGTGTAGGTTCCAACTTCTTCAGTAGGACTTCCTAATGCATCAGAAAATAATTCGCCACCGATATTTACTTCACTTCCTTTAGATTTTACAGATGCTTGCAAAGCTTCTACCGTTCTTTTAGGAACAGAACTTTCTACAAAAATTGCTTTTACTTTATTTTCTATTATGAAATTGGAAATACGCTGAACGTCCTTTACACCAGCCTCTGTAGCTGTAGATAAACCTTGTAAACCCACAACCGCAAAGTTAAATTCTCTTCCAAAATAAGAGAAAGCATCGTGCGCAGTTACCAAAATTCTTTTATCAATTGGTAATTCTTCTATCTTAGACCTCATCTCCACTTCCAAATCTGTTAGTTTAGACAAGTAAGCATTTCCGTTTTTACGATAAATAGCTGCATTCTCAGCATCTATCTTACTCAATTCCTCAACCAATTTTAAGGCAATTGTTTTCCAGTTTTTAATAGAAAACCAGATATGAGGATCGTGTGAACTGGCAAAAGCTTCAGAATTGATGACTTGTGCTTCGGATAAAAAGGTACCTAAAGCCAAAGTTTTCTTACCTATCTGATTCATTTTCTCAAAAACATCCACTAATTTTCCTTCCAAGTGCAAACCATTGTAAATAATTAAATCTGCATTGGATAACTTGGTCAAATCTCCCGCAGAAGCCTTGTATAAATGAGGATCTACACCAGCTCCCATAATTCCTTTTACCTCAATAACATCTCCTCCTATCGTTTTCACCAAATCTGTAATCATGGTAGTGGTCGTTACTACTGTAAACTTTGTGTTCTCAGTTTTTTTTGAGGGCTTACAAGCTGTTACAATAAGTACAATTAGTAGTATGGCTATTCTTTTCATGTGATTGTTATTGCTGTTTTACGTATAAATTGCTGGAAATCTGTTGGGAAATAGAAATTTTTTGATGCTCTATTAACAATAGCATGGAGTTATCAAAGGCTTCTTTGTGTAACACTTTAATAGTCGCTCCTAGTTTGATATTGGCATTGTCTAAATAGTTTAAAAAAGCGCTAGAACTATCCTTTACTCCTACTATTTTACTATGTTCATTTTCTTTTAGCGAAGATAACAGTGTTACTTCTCTTTTAACCACATTCCCGTCGCTGTCGGGTATGGGGTCTCCATGCGGATCGTATCTAGGAAAATCTAAAAACGCATCTAAACTATCTGTTAATTTTACAGATTTCACATGTTCTAGTTGCTCAGCAACATCGTGAACTTCATCCCATTTAAATCCTAAATGTCTTACTAGAAACACTTCCCAAAGTCTATGTTTTCTAATAATTTTAACGGCTACATTTTTTCCTTGTTCCGATAACGAAACCCCTTGATACTTTATATAATCAATTAAACCCTTATCCGCCAACTTTTTCATCATATCTGTTACAGATGATGCTTTGGTTTCTAATTTACAAGCAATTTTATTAGTGCTTACGGGTTTGTTTACCATTACATACAAACTATAAATAGCTTTCAAGTAATTTTCTTCCGTTTGTGATAAGTCAAATTCCATTATTACAAATATATAAATTTAACAACAGTATATATAAAATATTATTTTTAGACTTATCTAAAAATAATATTTTAGATTTGCAAAAAACTTTAGTTCTCTATAAACAAAGACATATTCTTGCACCTATTTCATTCAGTCAAATTTATCATGAAACATATATTATTCACCCTCTTTATCATCACAACATTTAACGTTAGCGGACAAAAGGGTTATATTCAAGGACATGTGCAATCCAAGGAAGGGATACCTTTGTTGGCTTTAATTAAAATAAAAGAAACTCATACTGCCACGCAATCAAACTTTGATGGTTTTTACAAGTTGGAAACGAATTCTGGACTACAAACATTATTAATTTCTTCCTCGGGATATAAAAACAAAGAAATAGTTATTGATGTCAATTCTGGAGAAATTAAAAAAATGGATATTGTTCTAAAAGAGGATGTTTTAGGATTAGATAAAGTGGTCATCACAGCTACTAGAGGTTATTTAAATCGTAAAAAAGCTCCAGTAATTGTTACTGTTACGGATGCTAAAGTTTTAGAAGCTACACAAGCCGTAAGTTTATCGGAAGGGTTAAATTTTCAGCCAGGACTAAGGGTAGAAAACAATTGCCAAAATTGTGGAACTTCAGAAATTAAAATGAATGGTTTAGGAGGTGCTTACTCTCAAATTTTAATTGATAGTAGACCCGTATTTAGCGCATTAAACAGCGTTTATGGACTAGACCAAATTCCTGCTAATATTATTAAACAAATAGAAGTTGTGAGAGGAGGAGGTTCTGCGCTCTACGGATCTAACGCTATCGCAGGAACTATCAATATTATTACCAAAGATCCTACTGAGAATAGTTTTAGCGTTGGAGGGAACCTAGCATTAATAGATGGTAGAGCCCAAGACAGGATTTTATCTTACAACGGTACTATTATTAACAAAGACTTTGATACGGGTATTGCTTTATTCGGAATTAAAAGAGATCGAGAATCTCTAGATATTGACGGTGATTCTTTTACAGAATTGACCCAAATAGAAAACACTTCTTTTGGCTTAAAAGCTTTTACCAGACCTAACGATAGAAAAAAAATAACGATTGAATTTAACGCGAATACGGAGTTTAGAAGGGGTGGAAACGAACTAGACAAACAACCTTTTTTAACTGATATTACTGAACAGATAGAATCTACTGCGGTAACGGGGGGCTTAACTTATGAGTATTTAACACCCAACAAAAAAGATAACTATTCTGTTTACGCATCTACTGCTGTCTCTAAAAATAAAAACTTTTATGGAGGCTTAGGTGGGGAGCCCGAAAGTACAGAAGCTATTATTCAAAGTATTAGAGGGTTTGGTAAATCTAATGATTTAACTATTGTTGGAGGAGGTCAGTATGCTCATAAATTTGATCGTTTTTTAAATAATACCGGAACTTTTACTGGAGGGGTTGAATTTCAGTACAATGATATTGAAGACAGAAAAGACAATATTGAAGATTTCACGCCAATTTTACAAACCACTAAAATTTTAGGTGTGTATGCACAGCAAGAATGGGTCGTAAATAATAAGTTGAGACTACTCGCTGGACTTAGAGCAGATGCTCATAATTTGGCAGACGAAAAAGTGATATTGAATCCTAGAGCCAATATTTTATATAGTATCAATAAAAATTTGAGATGGAGAACTAGTTATGCTAGAGGATTTAGAGCCCCACAAATTTATGGAGAGGATGTACACTCTGGTTTGGCAGGAAATGAAATTGGTCAAATTTTAAATGCTGAAAATTTGAAATCAGAAACATCTCATAGTTTTTTAACTTCGCTAGATTGGACTAAGGAATTAGAAAATGGAGATTTTTCCTTAGTCACGGAATTATTTTACACGAGACTTAAAGATGCTTTTGCTTTGGAACAAGAAGAAGAAACCTCTGAAGATGTTTTCATCTTTAGAAGACAAAATTCAGATGGTGCTAAAGTTTATGGTTTAAATGTAGAACTAAAGTACGCTCCTAATCAGGAATGGTTAATTCAGGCTGGTGCCACCCTGCAAGAGTCCAAATTTGACAGTGCTATACAATGGTCTGAAGATTTGAATGTGCCTCCTTCGAGGGCTTTCAACGAAACCCCTAACGCTTACGCTAATTTTATTGTGACCTATGCTCCAACTAAAAACTTCCAGAACAATATATCTAGTGTTTTTACAGGCCCTATGAAAGTTCAGCATTTAGAAGGTTTTATTGACCAAGACAGACTAGAGACTTCTAACAGTTTTTTTGAATTGAATTGGAAATCCTCGTATAAGTTCTACCTGAGCAAAGAAAAACAAAGTACCTATATACAAGTGTACGGTGGTGTTCAGAACATTTTTAATTCTTATCAAAATGATTTTGACCAAGGAGTAAATAGAGATGTTACCTATAACTATGGTCCGCAAAGACCAAGAACTTACTTTTTAGGACTAAAATTTGGGGGTTAAATAGTCCGATTTTATTTAGGGCTTGATTTATATCAACTTTTGAAAGTCTACAAATAATATTTTTGTGAAAAATCGAATTTATTTAACACCCATAAAAATTTTCACATTTTATTTTAGGCTTAAAATATTGCCTCAATCTATTTGACAGCAGCACGTTACGATTTATTTTTTATTTTTGGGGATAAAATTGTCTTTTATTGGTATAAAATTTGAATAAAACCTGTTAAATAACATCTTTTTTTAGGAAAACAGGAGAATTAAGAAACTTAAATCATACTTAATTTAACTTTTTTAACCTAAATTTGAACCATAGTAAAAATAAATCATGAAAAGAATTAACATAATATTATTTACATTCTTTGTAATATTTAGTAATTTTTTGCAAGCACAGTGCCCTGTAGAGGAGCTATATTTTTCTACTCAAGAGGAAGTAGACGGTTTCAAAACCAAATACGCGAACTGTAAAAAATTAACCAATAATATTCACATTGACGGATTAGAGGTCAATGATTTGAGTCCACTCTCATCAATTGAACAAGTAAAAAACTTAGATATATTAGAAACATCTGTAAAAGATTTAACAGGGCTAGAAAATCTAAAAAAAGTTACTGGAGATATACGAATAGAATTTAACGATTTTTTGACATCAGTAGACAAGCTGCAAAATGTCGCAGGTCCTCTTGAGAATTTTACTGTGGTTTCCAATCCTTTAATTACAACTATAGGATTGAATAAAATAACGAAAATCAATCAAAGTTTAGTAGTTCAGGGAAATCTCAAATTACAAAACATCGATAATTTAAAAAGTATTACTTCTGTACTAGGCGAAGTGGTAGTGAGTGACAATTTAAAATTAACCACGTTACAAGGCTTAAAAAACGTAGGAGGTACTGTTGGGAAAATTCAAATTACCATTAACCCCCTATTAACAGAATTAAATTCTTTTGATAAAGTAACTAGTGTTACAAACAAATTGGTGATTTCTAACAACGTCAATTTAAAAAACGTCAATAGCTTACAAGCTATAAAGTCTATCAAAGGTGATGTTATTATGGATAAAAACCCTAAGCTAACTACCTTAGCTGGACTTAAAAATGTTGGTGGAGAGATCAATAACATTACCATCACTAGAAATAAATCGTTAAGTGAGTTGGGAGCTTTTGCCAATCTTAAAACTGTTAATGAGACTATTACAATTGCAGGGAATGCAGCTTTAAAAGACATTACTAGTTTATCCAATCTTAACAATATTAAAATAGAAGCTAACATCAATAATAATAAAAGCTTGGCTAATGTTGATTGTTTTGACAACTTAGAGGGTATGATTGGTTCTTTAAAAATTGCTCAAAATCCAACGCTAAAAGAGATTAAAACTTTTAATAAAGTTAATATCATAGATGGTCATATTACGATTAACAACAACGAAGCTTTATCTTCTATTTCCGGTTTCCAAACAGTAGAAAGTGTTTCAGGAAATGTTGAATTAAAAAATAATCCCCTGTTAATTAAATTCGACAAAATGGGAGAAATTTCAAAATTGGCCAACGATTTTTCTATGTCTGATAATAACAAGGCTCTTAAATTACCAGAAGAAGAGCGTTATGATGATTTTAATTTGGATTTTTAAACACAAAAAAGCAGCTTATCTAAATAAGCTGCTTTTTTTTGCACCAAAGACTAAAGATAACACCCTCTAAAAATCAAGAAAGACACCTCTCTTGATTTTTATTTTTGTCGTGTCTAAAATGACCCAATTTTATCTCATGATATCGCATTTCTCAAAAAAAGACATCCACTTTCATTAAATCCCCACTTTTATGTGTTCTCTTCATGCACAGTTTTTTATGATACAATTGGGTTGTTCAAATTCACTAAGCAATTATAGACACACATTATACTTAAACATTTAATTATCAATAGATAACATCTATTTACTCGTCTGAAAAAAATCCTTATTTAGAATAAAAACACCAAATGTAAAAATAAATTCATTCCCTGTTTTACAACGATAAATTCGTATTTTAGCTAACAACCAAATAACAATTTAACCTACTAATAATATGGCAAAAGAGACCAATGATAAAGATGCTAAACTAAAAGCACTTCAACTTACCTTAGATAAACTAGACAAAACTTACGGAAAAGGTGCCGTTATGAAAATGGGAGATATGGCTGTACAAGACGTAGAAGTTATTCCTTCTGGGTCTTTAGGGGTAGATTTAGCCTTGGGAGTTGGTGGTTATCCTAGAGGTCGTATTATTGAAATTTACGGACCTGAATCTTCAGGAAAAACAACCTTAACCATCCACGCTATTGCCGAAGCGCAAAAAGCTGGTGGAATTGCTGCCTTTATTGATGCTGAACATGCTTTTGACCGTTTTTATGCAGAAAGTTTAGGTGTAGATGTTGACAACTTAATTATCTCTCAACCAGACCACGGAGAACAAGCACTAGAAATTGCGGAGAACTTAATTAGATCTGGTGCTATTGATATTGTTGTGATTGATTCTGTTGCTGCCTTAACTCCTAAAAGTGAAATTGAAGGAGAAATGGGAGACTCCAAAATGGGGTTACACGCTCGTTTGATGTCTCAAGCATTACGTAAATTAACGGGTACTATTAATAAAACCAACTGTACTGTTATATTTATTAACCAATTGCGTGAAAAAATTGGAGTGATGTTCGGAAACCCAGAAACAACTACTGGGGGTAATGCCTTAAAATTTTATGCTTCTGTACGTATTGATATTAGAAGGAGAACACAATTAAAAGATGGGGACCAAGTAATTGGAAACGCTACAAAAGTTAAAATTGTAAAGAACAAAGTTGCTCCGCCATTCCAACAAGCAGAATTTGATATTATGTACGGGGAGGGAATTTCCAAAGTAGGTGAAATTTTAGATATTGGGGTTAATTACGGTATCATTAAAAAAAGTGGTTCTTGGTTTAGCTATGGAGAAACAAAGTTAGGACAAGGTAGGGATGCTGTTAAAAATTTAATTAAAGACAATCCTGAATTGGCCGAAGAATTAGAAGCTAAAATTATTGATGCGATAAAAAACCCTGAAGCAGAAGAGTAAACATTCATTCATTAAAAATATTTTTACAAAAATCTCAACTATTAGTGTCTATGGTTGAGATTTTTATATTTTTACGAATCAAGAATTACTAAATTCACATTTAAAACTAATTTTATGAAATCCATATTATTTCTAGGAGTCATGTTTGCTGCTAATACCCTTCAAGCACAAAAAGTTAATATTCCTGATGCTAATTTTAAAGCACAACTATTAGCCAATGCTAAAATTAATATCAATGGAAATAGTGAAATTGAGACTTCTGAGGCGGAAAACTTTAAAGGCACTTTAAATGTTTCTAATAAGCAAATTGCAAACTTAAAGGGAATTGAGGCTTTTAAAAATTTGAGATTTCTTTTGGCAGGAAATAATTTATTAACTGAAATAAATGTTTCTAACAACACAGCTCTAAAGAGTTTACATGCTTACGGAAACAAACTTACTTCGATAAACCTTGTAAATAACAAAAAACTAACCCTATTGTTTTTACAAAACAACGCGTTAAATGCTATAGATGTAAGTAAAAACACTTTGTTAAAAAAAATAGATTTAGCTGGAAACCAACTTACTACTGTAGATTTCTTCAATAACTTGTTATTAGAAGAAGTGCATATAGAAAAAAACAAGATAAATAACATCAGCCTACCCGAAAACAATCATTTGGTTTACTTGAAGGCTAGAAACAACGACTTAAGTAAAATACGAATTGACAGTAATACGCTTCGTAAACTGTATTTACAAAACAATAAGCTAACTGACGTTAAACTAGATTGTGTGTCTCTAGAAGAATTATACCTAAAGAATAACTCATTAACTAGTTTGGATCTTTCCAAAGAAACTTCTTTGATTAACTTAGATGTTTCCAAAAACAAACTACAACAGATTGATATTTCTAAAAATCCAGCTTTAACAACATTAAATGTTTCTAACAATTTACTTTCAAAACTTAATATCGACAGTAACAAATCTCTCGAAAATTTGAATACTAAAGGCAATGAGCTAGATATTCATTATCTAGACAAGTTTAAAAAACTATTTTCCACAGACACCACGGTTGCAAAATAGAACATATTTCAATTCATCAAAAGAGCCTCTACATGTGTAGAGGCTCTTTTGATTTTGATGATTTAAAAACGCTTAATTCTTTTTTGTTTTATCTTCTAACTCTAATTTTTCCGCAAAATATTCACAAAAATCCCTCATAGTGGCAGACATTTTCTCATCATTTGTCGCTCTCTCAAAAGTATCTGCCATCTGTACTAACGTTTGATGAAAAAACACTTTCATTTCATCCACAGGCATTTTCTTGGTCCATAAAGGCAAGTATAATGTTTCTTTTTCTTTGGAGTCCCAAACCGATAATAAGGTCGCTTTGGACTCGTCTTTAGTAATCCCACCATCAGTTGCAGACCAATGAATTGTTTCTGGTATTTTATTTTCATCAAGTCCTATCTCAAACTCAATTTTAGATTTATGTGCTACAGCCATGCCTATATTTTTTATTGAAGCACGAAGATAAAGAATATAGTGATATGGTTACTCATTACTTCTTTTGAGGTTTAAAGCCCGAGGTATCCATTAAAGTTTGTGCATCCGTGCGCATGAGTGCTGCGGGAGTAATCTCAGGATGGGATTTTGCGTAGGATCTTACAATCTGCAAACCAATATACTTTGCTATACCTCCAGGAGATTCCTTATCTATAGATTTATAAAACTTAGAAAAGGGAGCCAAATTGATAAACCTTTGTTTTAATTTAGGATTGTTACTGTACAGCATTTCGTTTTTAATAAAATAAGCCCAAATAGCGGCTTCGTTTTTACGCGACCAATCCATTTTTTCACTAGCATAGCCTAGTTTTATTTCATCTGACACCTTGGGTAAAAACAAATCCAGTAAATACAGTTTTTTTCCTTCAAAAATCATCTGTCCTAAAAAAGTTCTGTCTCTTTCAATTCTGTATTTAGCTTCGATTATCTTTTTAGCAACATCTACTGGTAAATGATTGGGTGTAAAAGTTTCTTTTAAATAGGCAGGAAAACTCGCATAAAATTCGTGATTTTTACCCAAATACATATCTAAGGATACTAATAGCATATCATTCCCATATAATATTCTATTTTGATAAGATATTCCTGAAATATCCGTGACTACAATAGGCAAATTAAATTCCTCAAAGTAATATTTTATATGTTTAAATAAGTCCAACAGTGCTTGCTCTTGAGCTTCAAAATCTCCATATACTTGATTTACTTCAGCAAACAAATCTCTTTGTATGGTATCATTCATTCTTTTAAGCACTACACTATCCGTCATTCTTTCAGGAAACATATAAGGATACTCTTTCTTTAGCACAGGGATATCTTGAGCCTTCGCATTAAAAAACGCTTTGTGAAACAATGAAAATTGTGTATCTACATTTACCTGCGCAATCTGTTCTTCTTTTTTATCAACAGGTGTACAATACATTAGCAAACTAACGACTGAATATAAAGCAATCCACTTTTTCATATCGAGCATATTTTGAGTAAATTTGTGTAACCTCAAAAATAACAAATAAGCAACATGGAAACTCAAAAGATTGCAGAACATATCATCACTTGGTTAAAAAACTACGCAAATAAGGCTGGCGTTAAAGGTTTTGTTGTAGGAGTGTCTGGAGGAATAGACTCTGCGGTAACCTCTACGCTTTGTGCAAGCACTGGTTTACCTACGGTTTGTGTAGAAATGCCTATACATCAGCACCCAGATCAGGTATCTAGGGCTGAAGAGCATATTAGCCAACTAAAAAAACGTTTTGAGAACGTATCTAGCGAAAGAATCGATTTAACGGATAGTTTCGAAGTATTTAAAAAATCCGTTCCAACGACTGAAAATGAGGCTACTTTAAATCTTACCTTAGCCAATACGCGTGCTAGACTGAGAATGACGACCTTATATTACATTGCGGGACTACATAGTAGTTTGGTAGCTGGTACTGGTAACAAAGTAGAAGATTTTGGAGTTGGATTTTATACCAAGTACGGTGATGGGGGTGTAGATGTTAGTCCTATTGCTGATTTGGTCAAAAGCGAAGTGTTTGAACTGGGTACTTATTTAAAAGTTCCTACAGCGATACAAACTGCAGCTCCTACGGATGGATTGTTTGGAGATAGTAGAACTGATGAAGATCAGCTTGGAGCTAGTTACGATGAATTGGAATGGGCAATGATGCAACAAGATCTTAAGAAAAAAGTAGAAGACTTTTCTGGGAGAGAAAGAGAGGTTTTTGCTATTTATACCAAATTAAATAGTGCTAATCAGCACAAAATGCAACCTATACCCGTGTGCGAAATTCCAAAAAATCTTAAAGCTTAGTCTGCTTTGTCAACAATTACGTTGACAAGAAACAATTTGTGATTACTTGTAAAATCATCTACTTTAGGGTTTAAAACAAACATATAAATCAGATGAAAAAAATAATTACTACTGTACTTTTTTTAAGCGTTTTAACAATCAATGCTCAAGAAAAAAAAGCTGAAACAGTAACTTTAAGTAAGACAGAAAAAGCTTCTAAAATTGCAGACTTAAGAAAAGATATTATTTCTTACGAATCTCGAATAAGTGAGGCTAAAAATAAATTAGAGGTGGCAAAGCTAGAATGCGATAGAGCGAAAGAGGAATTTAAGGCCGTAAAAGAAAAAGTGAGTATTGCCAAAGACAATTACAAAACCATTAAAAAGGAACAAGAGGAAAAGATTGATAATGCAGAAGCTTCCCTTAAAACTTTAAGAGAGTAAATATTACTTATTTCCCTCATCTAATGCTAGAAATTCTGGAATATAGTTATCCAAAATTTCTAGCATTGTTTTTTCATAAATAGAAAAGTACAAACCTTCATTTGCTGATGTTGACTTGTCTATTTTGGCGAAGTACGGAGCCAAACCATGATTTTTATATTGATGAATCAGCACAGGATGCACATAATATTTCCTACAAACGTTCCTAGTGTTTCCTAGCTCACTAGCTACAATATCAAAAGCTGCTAGTATGTTCTTTTGGTTTTTTTCATTGTCCAATTCAGTTCCCATAGAGTGCAGGGCTTCAAAAAATAAAACACTTCCAGCCCATGTTCTAAAGTCCTTTGCTGAATACAAATCCCCACTAATTGTTTGAATGTAATCATTTACCATTGTGCTATCTATACTGCACTTGTTACCATCAACATCAAAATACTGGAAAAGTTCCCAGCCCGGTAATTCTTCACATTGTCTTACTAACTTCACTAACTTTTTGTTTTTAACGCTAATACGGTGTTGCTTGCCTTTTTTCCCTATAAACTCAAATCTCATTTTTTTATCATTTAAAAAAACGTGCTTATTTCTCAAAGTCGTTAAGCCATAAGTTCTATTTCTTTTAGCATACTGCGCTCCTCCTATTCTAATATGTGTTTCCTCCATAAGTTTTACAACCAATGCCAAAACTTTGGATTTGCTCCACGTGGCATCTTCTAAATCTTTGCTGATTTTGGCTCTTATCTTTGGCAATTTTTTACCGAAAGAAGACAGTTTAAAAAATTTGGTTTGATTTCTAATTTTATTCCACAAAGGGTGATACCTGTACTGCTTTCTGTTCTTAATATCTCTACCCACTGCCTGTAAATGTCCATTGATGGGATAGGCTATTTTTACTTTTTCCCAAGCAGGTGGAATCACCAGCTGGTCAATTCTATCGACTAATTTCTGATTATCGATAATTTGATGATTGTATTTATATACGAACTCCTTTCCCTTTTTTACTCTTTCTATACTCAAATCTTTAGATGTGGTATACTTCAAATCAAAATGATGAATCACATCGTTAGGCTCTTGTATCATTTTGGTGATAAAGCTAGGTTCGCTATATTTTTTTAAATCCATAGTAATAAAAATAAGTATGTTGTGACTTATAGGGATTGTCTATAATCATCCAAAAACATTGATTCTCATCATTATACCGAAATCTCTTGTTAGGTAATTTTATAACTCTTGTTTTTATGAATTGACTTATGAAATTTTACCTAAAATACGTTTATATTTTACTTATGGTTATACTACAGGTTTCTTGTAAAGAACCTTACCAAACTGTTAAAGATTTTATTACAAATCCTTCAGATAAAGAGCTGTATGTAAGATCTTTTAAGCAAGACACCATACTCGTAAAAAAATGGGAAGAAAGTTATAAACGAGCTAAACAAGATAGCGTTACCTACAACCTACCTTATACTGAATACTTATATACTAAAGATTCCTCTACCATTGCTACAAGCTTTGTTTTTACGTTTAAAGAAGGTAGCTTGGGTAAAATCGCTGTAAATTCAATAAAAAACACAGCTGTATTCTTAGATATTTATAAGAACGATAAACAAATAGAAGAACTTTTGTTTGACAGCCAAAGCAGTAGTTTTTTGTTAAAAAAACCTGGTACCTATCACCTTATTTTACAACCTAAAATAAATCAGGAACTAAGTTTTGTCTTCACTTGCGAAACTATGCCCAAATATCAGTTTCCCGTTGCTGGTTATACACCCAAGGCTGTACAAAGTTTTTGGGGAGCTCCTAGAGCTGGAGGAAGAAGAAAGCATAAAGGAGTAGACATTTTTGCAAAAAGAGGGACTCCCGTAGTAGCTGCTACTGGTGGTTTCATTTCTAACACAGGAAATAGAGGTTTGGGTGGTAAACAAGTTTGGTTGAAAGATGGACTACTGGGAAATTCTTTATATTACGCACACTTAGATAGTATTGATGCTCGTACGGGTAGTGTTGTAAAAGTAGGTGATACGCTAGGGTTTGTAGGAAATACAGGAAATGCTAGAACCACTCCTCCACATCTGCATTTTGGAATTTATAAAAGCACAGGGGCTATAGATCCATTCCCATTTATTAAAACTTATCCAAAGGCAAGAAATACACAACAGAACGCTCACACTTATAAGGAATACCGTATTAAAAGAATAGCTAATTTGCGCAAAGGCCCGAGCAAGCGTTACGCCAAAATACTTAGTTTAAATAAAACCGATGATTTAAAGGTAATAGGAAAAAGTGAGAAATGGTTTAGAGTTCAATTGCGCGATGGAACTCAAGGATTTGTTTACGAAAGCCTGCTAACTCCTGCCAGCAATTAAATATTTATTGTTTTTCGCTTAAATACTTCCAATAACGTTTAGGTACGTGTTGAATGTGTAGTTTTAGATTCTTTCTAGACTCTATATTGGTACTTTTAAAATAGTCTTTCCACAATTGCTGAAACTCCAATTCTATAGGAGCAAAAATTGCTGATGATGTTTTTGTTGGGTCGTAATTTTGGTCAAAATCTAAGTGAATAATAGCTACTTTACTTAAATTATAGTACAATCCATAATTGCGTTTTAAATCGTAAATCATCCATTGCTGATCTGCATATCTGTTCTTAAAATGATTTTTAATTAACGGCAGTACATTAAAATCTGGGGCTATGTTGGCAAAGTAAATTTGGTCTTTGGTCAACTTAAATCGTACAAAGGCTTCCATCCTATGTTTTTCTCTACCTACACTTTTTACCCACTTGCTAATTTGCATCACATAAGGATTGGCATAGTCTTTCATCACATTTTTATTGCTTTTGATGATGTGTTGAATCGTATACAACAAAATATTCTCTACCCCCACGTCTTCGCTTAAAAAAGCCATATACAATTGGTAAGTTCCTTTAGAAGTTATTTTTTCTTTAAGTTTTTTCCAAACTCTATCTGCTTTATCTTTATTAGATACAACCTCTAAACTTTCACTAAACAATTTATCTTGATAAAGTTCTTGTTTGTGAATTTCAGTATACCCTTTTAACTTCAATTCATAAACCGTAAAAACAGCGGTTAAAAACCCCTCAAAAGAAGCATCGTAGGTTAGAATGTTTACCATAAATTAATTGAATAATGATAGCTGATTGCTAAAGTTCGCAGCATATTTACTTTTAGACTGACGCATAATGAGTCCTTTAATTTTATCTGCCGTTAGGTCTCTTCTTTCAAATTCACTAGAAGCACAGGTCATAAAATACTGAGCTCTATTTAAAGCAATACCTAGTTTTTTAAGGTGATCCCAGCTAAGATTTCTATGCTTACGAGCTTGCAATATTTTATAAACGGAGTTCATTCCCACTCCCGGAATGCGAGCTAGCATTCTTTTATCTGCCTTATTAATATCAATAGGGAAATGATGAAGATTTCTAAGTGCCCAACTTAATTTAGGGTCAATATCTAAATCTAAAAATTGGTGATGATCGTTTACAATTTCGTCAATCTCAAAGCCATAAAAACGATATAACCAATCAGTTTGATACAACCTGTTTTCCCTCATAATAGGCACAGGGGTTCCTATTTGTGGTAACCTATTGTCGTAACTAATAGGAATGTACCCCGAATAGTACACGCGCTTCATTCCAAATTTTTTATACAGAAAATTAGAGGTTTTCATAATCTGCATATCGTTCTCCCCAGTAGCTCCAACAATCATTTGCGTACTCTGACCTGCGGGTGCATATTTTGGTGTACTTTTTATAATTTTCTTTTCAGACTTGTATTGAATAATCTCATTCTTAACCTTGGTCATCGGTTTTAAAAAGTCGGATTGGTTTTTATCTGGAGCTAATAATTTTAAACCTTGCTTGGTAGGGATTTCAATATTTACGCTTAATCTATCTGCATATAAACCTGCTTCTCGCATCAACTCATCACTCGCTCCAGGAATTGATTTTAAATGAATATATCCGTTGAAGTTTTCTTCTAATCTTAGTTTTTTGGCAACCGCCACTAAACGTTCCATAGTGTAGTCCGGACTTTTAAAAATACCTGAACTTAAAAATAAGCCTTCTATGTAGTTTCTTCTATAAAAATTTATCGTTAAATCCACTACTTCCTGTACTTTGAAAGCAGCTCTTTTAATATCATTACTGCTACGTGTTACACAATAAGCACAATCGAAAATACAATGGTTGGTTAGTAAAATTTTTAAAAGAGATACACAACGTCCGTCTTGCGTATAGGTATGGCAAATTCCAGATTTAGAAGCATCTCCTAAACCCTTGTTGGTATTCTTCCTATTGCTACCACTAGAAGAACAAGACACATCGTATTTGGCAGCATCCGCTAAAATTTTTAATTTTTCCTGTATGCGATCAAAAGACATAAGCTTCATTTTTAAGAGTACAACAAAAATAAAGCCTAACTATGTAACCTATCCACACGAATGATAATCTAAGATACTATTTAAACAATGTTTATTTATAAACTACCTGTACCAAATCTTTACGTCTATCTTTTAAGTTTTTTACAGATCCGAACTGATTCAGTTCTTTAAGAAGGTTTAAATCTACATCGGCAATTAAAATCATCTCGGTGTTAGGTGTTGCCTCTGCTTTAACACCATTACTAGGAAAAGAAAAATCACAAGGAGTAAATACCATGGATTGAGCAAATTGAATATCCATATTCTCTACTTTAGGTAAATTCCCTACACTACCTGCAATAGCCACATAACATTCGTTTTCTATGGCTCTCGCTTGCGCACAATGCCTTACCCTAGAGTAACCATTTTGGGTGTCTGTTAAAAAAGGTACAAACAAAATATCCATTCCTTTGTCTGCCAACACTCGTCCAAGTTCCGGGAATTCTACATCATAGCAAATCAACACTCCAATCTTTCCACAATCGGTATCAAAAGTTTGCAGTTTGCTACCTCCTTGCATTCCCCAAACTTTTGCCTCATCTGGAGTTACATGTAATTTTTCGTACTCCTCAATAGTTCCATCTCTTTTACATATATAACCTACATTATATAAATTACCATCCTTAATCACTGGCATACTTCCAGAAATAATATTGATGTTATAGGAAATAGAAAACTCAGAGAATTTATTTACAATAGCCTCTGTATGTTGTGCCAATCTTCTAATAGCCTCAGAAGTACTCAGATGATTGTCTTTTGCCATCAATGGAGCGTTAAAAAACTCTGGAAATAAAGCAAAATCCGATCGATATCCAGCTACGGCATCTATGAAGTACTCTGCCTGATTTAAGAGCTCTTTTAAATTTTGATAAGTTCTCATCTGCCATTGGATCAAGCCTAAACGGACCACTTTTTTAGTGACAGATACTTCTTTTGTTGGTTTTTGATAATAGATATTATCCCATTTTAACAAAACTGCAAAATCTCCCGAAGCAGTATCTCCATCCAAATATCCTTTTAAGATTTTAGAAGGATGAAAATCGTTAGACATTTGAAAATTTAATACTGGATCTTGAATTTCTTTTTTCTTTACTTTCTGCAAATATTCTTTGGGACTTAAAGTTTCGCTGTACTGATAATAATTGGGTATTCTACCACCAAATATAATTCCCTTTAAATTTAATTTTTCGCAGTGTTCTTTCCTATAATCGTACAATCTTCTCCCCAAACGCAAACCTCTAAACTCAGGCTTAATAAAAACCTCTATTCCGTACAATATATCTCCTAGAGCACTGTGCGTGTCAAAAGTGTAATTGGCAGTAATTTGTTTATAAGTATGCTGATTCTCTACCTCTGAACTATCTACAACAATAGACAAAGCACAACCAGCCAATTGACCGTTTACTTTAATAACAATTTGTCCTTCTGGAAAAATTTTGATGAGCTTTTTTATTTGCGATTCACTCCAATAGCTATTGGGCATTTGGTCATAAACATCTATCATTGCCCTTTTTAGCTCTTGATAATCTCTTATATTTAAATATTGAAGTTCAATATTATCAATTTCATTTAAATTCATAGCGTATAAGTAAAAACCACTTAAAAAACATAGGCTGCCATTTTTTATCTTTAACAACCTATGTGATTTTAAACAAGTTTAGATTTGTGAATTTTTTTACTAGTTGAAACAGTTGGATTTCTACCGATTAGAATTCTCCTTTATCAGCTTCTAATTTGCTTGAAGGCTTTTTGGTTTCTTTTGCATGGTTCCATATTTTTTGAGTCAAATCAGATTCCATAAACAGTTTGAATTCTTCAAAATTTAATGACCCATCCTCGTCAACATCTGCCTCTTCAAATACTTCAGACAATTCTGCATCTTCCCCCAACTCCTCAAAAGTTAACATTTCGTCAGCATTTTTATCCAACGTTTTGTACAAACTCTCCAAGTCTTTTATCAATTTTTGTTCTTGTGCCAATGTCGAAAAAGAGAAAATAACGGCGAAAAACCCTGCTAATATTAAATGGTGCTTTTTCATTTTTTTGAATGTTTGTTATTCTTGATTAAAGTTAGATTCGTTTTCTATTGGATACTGCACTTCTTTGGGGAAACTATTTTTGTTCGTTTCTTTTTCAAATTCTCTTTCCCTTTCTAGTTGCTTGGCTTTGAGCTCTGCTTGTTTTTTTCGATACGCAATAAGTTCGTCAATTGTTACTTTTTTATCCTTATTTTTATCTATTTTTTTAAATCTCTTCTGCATTTTTTTATCCTCTAACTCTTCTAGAGTAATAAACCCGTCACCGTTTTTATCAAAAGTTTTAAAGCCATTAGCAATGGACTGTTGTTGGTTGCTGTTAACAGATACTTTGGACTGTCCTTGTTTTGCTCTAAAAAGAGACAGTTCTTCTAAAGTTATTTTCTGATCTTTATTGGCATCAACTTTAGTAAAGTTTTTTTGCATTGGTTTTCCTTCTAATTCTTGATACACTATAAAACCATCTTTGTTTTTATCTAGACCTTTAAAAACCTGTTCTATCTTTGGTTTGGGTTTATCTTGGGTAAACCCGTTTATGCTGGTAAACACAAACAATACTAGTAACACACTCGATTTTAATTTTTTCATTTTATTTAATTTTTATCGACTACTGATTCAGTAGCTTGTTGTACAATTTTTTACTTTGAAATCAGATTTTAATCACTTCAAGTCTGTGCTTTTAGTATTTTATTGTCTAAATAATTTACGTGTGAATTTTTATGACTACTTTATCATTTAATATTTTTTAATTCTATTTTTTTATTCATCTGACTCCTCAAAAGAATCTTTTATTGCTTCTACATCATCCGCTTCAAAATCTTCGTAATCTCCCACCTCGTAGGAATCCATCACTGCTTCTAGCTTATCACTAATTTTTATTAAATACTTAGTGTCCTGAGTAATTACCTCCACAGCTTCTACGGTTTGATTTTTTGCGTTTTTAAACTTGATAACATCACCCTCTCCGTAACCATCAGGATACTTTTTTACTACTAAAGCTAATATTTCTGGCGTTAATTTCTTGAAATCGACTATAATATTTTTCATCTCTCAAATTTTACATATCTAACAAATAAGCAAATATCAAAGGAGCCACGATGGTTGCATCACTTTCTATGATAAACTTAGGGGTATCGATATCTAATTTACCCCAAGTGATTTTTTCGTTAGGAACTGCTCCAGAATAAGAACCGTAACTAGTAGTAGAATCGCTTATCTGACAGAAATAGCTCCAAAAAGGAGTGTCTGTTTTTTCTAGGTCTTGGTATAACATAGGTACTACACATATCGGAAAATCTCCGGCAATTCCTCCACCTATTTGGAAAAAACCAATTCCATTTTCAGAATGATTACTGTACCAATCCGCCAACATAGCCATATATTCTATTCCAGATTTTACTGTGCTTGCTTTTAACTCCCCTTTCATTACGTAGCTCGCAAAAATATTTCCCATAGTACTATCTTCCCAACCAGGAACTACCATTGGTAAATTGGCTTTTGCAGCAGCATACATCCAGCTGTCTTTTAAATCAATTTCATAATACTCTTCTAAAACTCCAGACAGTAACATTTTGTACATAAATTCATGCGGAAAATATCGCTCTCTAGCCTCATCTGCATCTTTCCATATTTTAAAAATATGTTGTTGTAGTCTTCTAAAAGCCTCTTCTTCTGGAATACAAGTGTCTGTTACTCGGTTTAAACCCTTTTCTAATAGTTCAAACTCTTGTTCAGGGGTTAAATCACGGTAATTAAGTACGCGTTTGTAGTGGCTGTGTGCCACTAAATTCATAATATCTTCTTCTAGATTGGCTCCCGTACAGGAAACAATATGAACTTTTTCTTGGCGAATCATTTCCGAGAATATTTTTCCCAGCTCAGCCGTACTCATAGCTCCAGCTAATGAAACCAACATTTTAGCGTTGTTCTCTAATTGTACTTCATAAGCTTTAGCAGCGTCTACCACAGTAGCTGCGTTAAAGTGTAAGTAGTATTTTTCTATAAATTGCGAAACGGCTCCCTTGTTAGTCATTAATCAAATCTTTAAATTTTGTTACTGTTTTTTTCTTTTCTTCTTTTTGATAAAAATTATCCTCCTCTTCTATATCTACATTTTCAAACTTATAGGATAGCATTTTGTAATATAACTTGGCCGCTGTAAAGTTTGATGCTTGACTGTAGTGATTTGGACAAAGTTCAACAACATCAAAACCTACTACATTTTTCTCCTTAAAAACTTTTCTTAAAAACTCTAGAGTTTCGTACCATAGCAATCCACCTGGCTCAGGTGTTCCTGTAGCACTTAGAATAGAAGGGTCAAAAGCATCTAAGTCAAACGTGATATACACATTATTTGTCATAACATCTATTGCGTCAGTCATCCAGTATTCATCGCTTACCATATCTTTTGCAAAAAACACATTCTCTTTGTTCATTACAGTTTTTTCGGAAACGTCCATACTGCGGATTCCAACTTGAACTAAATTTGTATTTTGGCTTGCTTCGTACATAGCGCAAGCATGATTATAAGGTGTTCCTTCATAAGTTTTGCGTAAATCTGCATGAGCATCAATTTGTAAAACTGTTAAATTATCAAAACACTCATCAAAAGCTCTTATAGCTCCTATGGATATTGAGTGTTCTCCTCCAAAAAGCGTAACAAATTTATTCCTTATAATTTGTGATTTGGTGTACTTGTATACTTCATTAACCATTGCTTCTGGAGTTGACAGTAACGCTAATGGTTCTGTTAAATAAATTCCGTTTTTATATACTTCACTATCTGTTTCTATATCATACAACTCCATGTTCTCAGAAGCATCTAGAAATGCTTCTGGTCCCTTGTCAGCTCCTTTTCCCCAAGTACTTGTTCCATCAAAAGGAACAAGAATTAACACTATTTTTGCTTTGTTAGGATTCGTATATTCTACAGGTATTCCAGCGTATGTTTTTTCAGTTTTCATCTTTATGTTTTGTATTTTAAAGGCATCCTTTTTAGTTTGTAGCTACCAATTCTAATATTTTTTTAATTTTTACTAGTTTACATCATAATTGTATCCTAAGATGGACAGTAACTCCTCCGAAGTTTGCTGCTCCGAAAACAGGGAAGTTACTATATTGTCTTTCTCGTCTTTGTCTATCAATATGTGCTTAGGAGTAGGGATCAAACAATGTTGCAAGCCTCCATATCCACCAATCGTTTCTTGGTAAGCCCCTGTATTAAAAAAGCCTATGTATAAAGGTTTCTCCTTACTGTATTTGGGCAAATAAATGGCATTCATATGTTGCTCGCTATTATAATAATCATCACTATCACAAGTTAATCCTCCTAGTAAAACACGTTCATATTCTTTATCCCAACCTGTAATGGGTAACATGATAAAACGTTTGTTAATAGCCCAAGTATCGGGTAATGTAGTTATAAATGATGAGTTAATCATATTCCATTTCTCTCTATCGTTCTGCTTTTTTTGATATAACACCTCGTAAATAGCACCTCCACTTTCTCCTACGGTAAAGCTTCCAAATTCTGTAAAAATGTGGGGAACCTCAACTCCTTCTTCATCACATATTTGTTGAATTTGACTGATAATTTGATTAACCATATAAGCGTAGTCATAATCAAACGCCAATGAATTTTTTATAGGAAAACCTCCTCCAATATTTAAACTGTCTAAGCTAGGACAGACTTTTTTCAAACTCGTGTATACTTTCATACACTTTAAAAGTTCATTCCAATAATAAGCAGTATCTCGTATACCTGTATTGATGAAAAAATGCAACATTTTAAGCGTTACATTTGGATTGTCTTTGATTTGATTCTCATAAAAAGGTACTATATTTTTATATCCGATTCCCAATCTGGAGGTGTAAAACTCAAACTTAGGCTCCTCTTCTGATGCGATTCTAATTCCAATATCGTATGGCTCGTTAATCTCCTCTGTTAACAGATCTATTTCCGCATAGTTGTCAATAATTGGAATACATTTTTTATGCCCTCCATTGATTAATCTTGCAATGTTGGTAATGTATTGAGCACGTTTAAAGCCATTGCTAATGATAAAAGTGTCATTAGTAATTTTACCTTCAGCCTTTAAATTTTCTACAATATTAATATCAAAAGCGGAAGATGTTTCAATGTGCACATCATTTTTTAACACCTCATTTAGCACATGTCTAAAATGTGAACTCTTGGTGCAATAACAATAGTTGTAACTTGCTTTGTAATTGTTTTTTTCCATGGCCGTATTGAACCAGCCCTTCGCCCTTGTAATGTTTTCGGATATTTTTGGCAAATAGGTAAACTTTAAAGGAGTACCATATTTTTCTATAAGTTCCATTAAATCAACTCCGTGAAAATTTAATTTATTTTGACTTAGAGTAAATTCTTCCTGTGGAAAATCAAAAGTTTGATCAATGAGATCAAAGTATTTTGTTTTCATAATGCATGTAAATAAAATAATTAAAAAAATGTAAAAACGGCATTCAATGCCTAATTGAAATATTTCTAACTATTTAAATACGGATAATTAATGTAGTGGATGGAACAAACCTGCAACGTTCCAAAATACGAAAAGTAGTATTTATTTCAGAAGTCAGCCTGAGAATTCGGTTCCCAATCCCTTGGGCAGCTTTTGGAGTAGACTTCTTTATGCTCCTAAGCCCGAATCTGAAAAAAAATTTCATTTGATATATGGCAATGCGTCACTTTAACGACTCATTATATTGACAAACATAAACAAAAAACAAATATGTATCCTAAAAAAAGTATTTTTCTAAATGACTCATAAAATACTATACTACAAATAGTTATACTTTAAACACAAATATCTTATTCAATAAATTAAGAGAACAACGTTTATTTAACTTTAAAGAATAAGCTAACTATTCTTAATCATTAAATGGTTAATAAATAAAGAATACAGCTTGATGTATGGGAACAAATTTAAAGGTAAGTCATATAGATGCTTACAAAAACCTAAATCAATTAAATAATAAATTTGTAGGTGAGTAATCTGGTTTTGGGTCGAACTCAAAAATTGTTAACCCAATGGTCAGCTAAAAACAAAACCCTTTATAAACACTAGGTTTATAAAGGGTTTTTGTGGAGACGCCGAGAATCGAACTCGGGTCCAAACGAGCAATCGCGTAGCTTTCTACATGCTTAGTTTTTATTTAGATTTTCGTTCTAGGACTGGCTAAAAACTACCTACACTAAACTTAACTTATTGAGTTTCGAAAACACAGCTAAGTAATATGTTTTCTATTTAGACTTTTACGACATCTCTAAATTGCACGCGGTCTATCAGCGCTTACAGGAGATGCATAGCTTGCTCACCTTGTGAGCCTAGGCCTTATCTTACTATTAATTCAGATAATTAGGCAGCCATGGCGAAAGATTCTTCACCGTTTATTGTTTTGGAACCTCGATTTACGAGAATGAGCTCCATCTCTCGACATGCTTACTAGTTAATTGACCTCGCTGTCAAAACCAGTCGTCCCCATAATTTCAAAGAAGATTGCAAATGTATATATTTATCCGCTCAAAACACATACCAATTACAAAATATGACTAATTTATCAAATCAAGAATATTTAATAAAACTTGCCAATACTAAAATGCCTTTTGGAAAGTATAAGGATTACGATTTGATAAATTTGCCTGAGCATTATATTGTTTGGTACAAAAATAAAGGCTTCCCCAAAGGTACATTAGGAGAAATGATGGCATTGGTGTACGAACTAAAACTAAATGGACTAGAAGATTTAATCCGAAAGCTAAAAAATAAAGTGTGATTTTATGCGTTGGTATAAGTCTTAAAATCAAAATTTTAAAATTCATGCCAACTCCTTATTTTACAAAGTGTTAATTACTTTTTTAATTGCCGATAAGTCCGTTAATAGCTTTTCTAAATAATCTATGTTTAGCATATTAGCCCCGTCAGATTTTGCATTTGCTGGATCAAAGTGTGTTTCTATAAACAATCCATCCACTCCAGCAGCAATTCCTGCCCTAGCAATAGTCCCAATCATATCAGGTCTTCCTCCCGTAACCCCACTTGTTTGGTTTGGCTGTTGTAACGAATGGGTTACATCTAAAACTGTGGGAGCAAACTGCTTCATTTCTGGAATTCCTCTAAAATCTACAATCATGTCTTGGTATCCAAACATAGTTCCTCTATCTGTTACCCAAGCTTTATCAAAACCTGCATCTTTTACTTTTTGTACCGCGTGTTGCATAGCTCCAGGACTCATAAACTGCCCCTTCTTTAAATTTACAACTTTACCTGTTTTGGCTGCAGCTACTACCAAATCAGTTTGACGAACTAAGAAAGCTGGAATTTGTAATACATCTACATACTCAGCCGCTTTTTCGGCATCAGCAATTTCATGAATATCTGTAACCGTAGGTACATCAAACGTTTCAGAAACTTTACGTAAAATTTTTAACGCTTTTTCATCACCAATTCCTGTAAAACTATCGATACGAGAGCGATTTGCTTTTTTAAAACTGCCTTTAAAAACGTAGGGAATATTTAATTTGTCAGTAATAGTCACTACTTTTTCTGCAATTCTTAATGCCATTTCTTCCCCCTCAATAGCACAAGGTCCTGCTAATAAAAAAAAGTTGTCGCTATCTGCGTGTTTGATTTTTGGGATTACGTTTAAGTCCATTTCTTTTGTTATTTCTGTACCGCAAAGATACATTTTAAGTTGGTTATTTATTTATATGACCGCTGTTCTCGATACGTTTTTTACGTTGCGCTTCAAAAACACTCGAACAGACGTTTGAATTGTGTATGTAACTTTTGATAGCACTCTTTCCGTAATGCTGAACTTGTTTAGTACCGCATTCTAATAAATTGAAATCCTATTTAGCGTAAGACAAGAAATAATGAGAATTTGCTACTCCACCCTTATTTTTACTCCTTTGCTGTGACTACTAAATTCTGGTGCATACATGCTCTCTATATTGGTAATTCCGTTGCTAAAAGTTCCTTGATGACTCACTCTTAAATCATACTCAAATACATAAATTCCTTTTTTAATACGATCAAAAAAGAAATGTGTAGCCGTATCTTTTGTCGTTTGATAATAACCTAAACCATCTTGCCATTTATATTGAGAGATGACATCTATTGGCTCCAATCCAGCAGCTCTCATATCCTTCATATGAATAAATTCCATGTCCCTATCAGAAGTTAATTCTATTCTTACTGTTAATAAATCTCCTACTTTTAAAGCAATACTACCTTTAATTGCTATTAATTTTATCCCTTGCTCCGTATTTTTTTTGATGTACGCTTCTTTCTTTAAGCTCAATGGAGTTTCGGCTTGCTTTATCTTATCCAAATCCTCAAAATACTGCCAGTACAAACCACCCCAAGCAACTCCTTTTTCTTTTTTTGTTAAGGTTACTGTGGCTAAATCTTTGGTAATTTCATCAGCTTTCCAATGTGTTTTAAAATAACCTGTACTTGCTTCTACAGTTACGTCTTTCATTTTTACTTTCGGAATGGGTTGTCCTCCTATGGTTACCTCCACAGCTTCGGTTACAGACAACCAATCGGAACCTTGTAGCAGTAAAGCATAAATCGCTTCGGAGGTAGCTTTGGTCGTATTCCATTGCTGTACTTGTTTATTCTTTAACAACCACTGCTTTAGTTCATCAACTAATAAAGTATTAGCCGCAACTTCAGAAAACACTTCTATCATTAAACTTTGTGTAACAATAGGATCTTGATACCAGTACCAACTTGCTTTGTTCTCTTTCCAATACCTCCCCATTTCTTCACTCAACACACTATTTTCTTGCAACGAGTTTAAAATATTTTTGGCAACTGAGGTATTGTTCTCTCTGTGAAAAACCAAAGCAATTATCCCTTTATTGTATAACGACTCCTCTTTCCAAAATTCTTCTGCCTGTTGCGTATAATATGACACAGCTTCTTTAAGCCTGCCTTTTAATTTTCTATTTTGATCGAAACTAAGCACGTACAAATATTGCAACTGAAAACTGTATAAGTGTTTTTTACTCAAATAATTTTGAGTTGCCTTTACTCCTTCTTTTTTTGTTTTTGCGAGTTGTTGTAATCTATCTGCTTGTTCTAAAAGTAAATCGTAACTCTCAATCAATTCATCATCTAAATAACTTTCAGCTTTATCTATCATTTTTTCAAGACGTTTGTCGTCAATGCTAACACCCAGTTTCTTAAGATGATGGTATCCCTGCACGATATGTTGTGTAATATATCTATTGGCATCATCCGATCCTTTAAACCAAGGAAATCCTCCGTTGGACATTTGCATATGGTCTAATTTTTTAATGGCACTTTTTAGATTGGCTTCCATTTTAGACAAATTAAACAATAAGGCCATTCTCTTTTTTTGTTCCGCTTCCGATTGCGCATCCCTTAACCACGGAGTTTCTTCTATTATAATTGATTTTAATTCCGCGTTTTTCTCCAAATTGCTCATCAATGTTTCTGAATTTGCCCACTGCTCAAATACTTCTTTTATTTTAGGACTGCTATTCACAATATGACTTGCCAACTGATTCGCATAATATCTTGCAAAAGTTTGCTCTGCACACTCATAAGGATATTCCATTAAATACGGCAGCGCTTGTACTGCATACCAAGCGGGGTTGCTTGTTATCTCTAAGCTTAGTTGATGGTGTTTTAAGCTTTGCGAACTGCTGTTTTTTAAACCCGCTAACGTAAAAGTTTTGCTTTGTCCTCCGTTTGCCCACAATGGTAATGTTTCTGTAACCAACATTCTATTAGATAAAATAGGAAGTATATTTTGTTCTCCATCAGAAAAACGTTGGGTTGCCGCTACAATTTTGTATTGCACTGCTCCCATATTTTCTGGAATTTGTAGTTTCCAAGAAACCGAAGTATTCCCCTCCTTGGTTATAGAAAAATTCTGAACAGATTGATGATTTTGAAACAGCGCATCTACCTTTTTACCTGTCATTGGGTTCGTTAGCTCAAGCTTTACGCTCCCTTCTTGCATATCTTTACTTAGATTGGCTATTTTGGTAGTCAACATTATGGCATCTCCCTCCCTTAAAAACCTTGGCGGGTTGGGAACCACCATTAACTGTTTTTGAGTTACCGCGGTTAATGTTTTGGTTCCAGTATTTAAGGCTTTATCGTGCGCTATTAATTGTAACTTCCATCTAGTTAAATCTTCTGGCATGGTAAACTCAAAAGACACCTCTCCTTTTTCATTGGTTCTTAATTGCGGAAAGAAAAAAGCTGTTTCGTTAAAATTAGTTCTCGCTTTTACGTTGTTTAATGCTTGGCTAGATACTTTTGATTTTAATGCTTCTTTAGTGTTAATTACAATTACGCCATTAGCTCCTCTTGACCCGTAAATAGATTTAGAAGCAGCATCTTTCAGGACATCTATAGATGCTATTTCTTCCGGGGGAAAATTGGGGTTTCCTTCTACTGGTACGCCATCGACTACAAATAAAGGATTTGTAGTTCCTGACAAAGAAGAAACCCCTCTTATTCGAATATTCGAAGTTTCTTCGAGTGATTCTGAGACTGTTTCAAAACTGGTAGTGGATTCTGAAAGCAATGACTTTCTATGTTTACCATATCCAACAACAACAACTTCGTCTAGCTCGTCTGAAGATGCTGCCAGTTTAACAGTGTAACTGTTGTATTTTTTATCTACTTTAAAAGTGTACGTTTCATATCCTAAATACGTCAATTCTAATTTTGTCTTGTATTTGGTATCAACTATAGCTATACCATCGAAATCTGACACAAATTGATTCTTTCCACTACTAATTGCTACACCTGGTATAGGCTCTTTCTTGAAAGCGTCCAAAACTGTAATTTTAACTTTACCTTTTGGGATAGACTTGTCCTTATATTTACTTATTGAAGCCTTCGCATAGCTAATACTCTGTAAATACCGTTTATTCACCCACCTATTATTGTCAATACTAAATCCAAACCAATTAAAATCATCTTTATCAAAAACCACATAATGATAGAAACTTCTATATCCGTTTGTTACACTTAAATTTGAAGTTTTAAAGTTATCATAGCTTGTTACTTGGTGATAAGCCCTGTAAATTGGTAATTGTTCAGGATTAAAATTTAAAGCATGAGGCATAAACTGATCTAGAGAAATATCGTACATCGATGCTAATACCTCGGCAGATACTTTTTCTTGTTGAGGTCCTTTTATTTTAAACTGCCACTTTTGTTTGGCACCTGGCTCTAACAAATCTCTAAAAGTTAACGTTTCAATGGACAATTCTTTAGACGGATAAGGAACGGGAATGTGAACAGCTCCACTCTCTAAATGATTGCTATTGACCCAATGCCATTTGATTGCAAAACCTCCTTTATCATTTTCCGTAACGGGTATTTCTAAGGTTTTTATATCATTACTTAGAAATATTTGATGTTGAGAAAAAAGTTGATGATTTTTTTCTACCTCCACCATGATATTCATGTTTTTTGAAGCCGAACCTAAAGACAATACTACTTTATCTCCAGGCTGATATTGTCGTTTGTCTGTAAAAATTGTAAACATTTTTTGGTCGGCAACTTTTTTAGCTTTTGGGTCATATACCTCCACCCATTTTTTATCTTTTACCTCTTGTCCCCATTTGTCAGTTGAGGTGGCCTCAATGATATATTTACCTAATTCCCATTTTTTAATTTTTCCTAAAGCCAGTGTTTTGCTTTTTTTAGTATCAAATTTTTTGCTGTATACCAAAGTTCCTTTTTCCCATTTTTTAAAATCCTTAAAATGTTTGTCCTCAAAAATATTAGGAAATAATTTTTGATGCTCTTTTGCTGTAATTCCTACAATATCTGGACGTTCCCAAGGCGAAGCTACTTTGGGTGTTTGAGGAGCTAACAATTTGTAAATCTTTACCGTTCCTTGCGTATCTGTCCAAACACCATTTAAGTTTTCACTATGAACTTCTATGTTATTCTTCTCTAATACATTCAGTTTATCGGCAACATTGATGCTCAAGTTTAGAGCGTGATATCCCACCGCTACCCTTGTTTCAGCACTCCTAGTTTCTCCATTAATATCTGTTACATCCGCATAAACAGTATAATAAAATACGGGCTGATGTTCTTTGGCAACCGTCACATCTGGGTGTGCTTTGAATGGAATGGTATAAATTCCCTCATGGTTGGTTGTTGTTTCTCCGTTGGCAATTTCCGTTTGCTTATTGACGGCAGGCATCCACCAACACCATCTTGGGTATTGTGCTTTGCGCACTACCCTGTACTGAACTTTGGCATTTGTAATTTTACTCCCTGCCAGAGCCAAAGCTTCCCCCTCTACTTTGATGGAATCGTTTACTTTGTAAGTTCCCTTTACCGGGTTAAAATTAGTCTCAAACTTAGGTCGTTTGTATTCTTCAACAGAAACAGTACTGTTTCGGCTAGAAATATACTTGTTTTTGTAGTACACCTTAAAGCTGTAAACTCCGTTTAAGCCCGAGGTGGGCAAAGTAAACGTGGTGTTGGCAGAAGCAAAATCGTTTAGGGTTAAGATCTCTTTTTTTACTTCTTGTTGATTCACATCATACAACTTTACTTCGACACTTTTATTCGCTAGTAATGCTGTTTCTTCTCCTTTTTTACTCAATAAAATAGTTTTAAAAAACACCTTTTGTCCGGGTCTATAGATACTTCTATCTGTAAATATAAATGCCTTGTAATGCGTGGTATTATTTTTAGATTGATATGTCCTTTTTTTGTAAAAAGAAATGTGATCAAAATAGGTGTTTTCCGTATTTGTTCTTACACTCACAACACAATTAGCGTAGTATCTACTGGCTTTAAAAGTAAATTCTCCGTTTTTATCCGTAACAAAATTCTTCTCTATATTGTACCTTGCCCTTTGATTAATATGTTTATTACTTATCTGTATTTTAGCTCCTTCAACAACCTTTCCATTTACTCTATTTAGTATTTGATATCTATTTTCTGCTATTTTTAAAAAGGTAAGATCGGTAACTTTAAACTCTTTATAATCGTTAACAACTTTATCGCCATTAACAATTCCCGTAAACAAGTAGCTTCCTTGTTCTAAATCGGGCAATAAAATTTCTGTACTGTGTTGCTGATGATCTTTTTGATTGGGCAAAGTTACCTGCCAAGATTTGTAGACAGGCAATAATTTTATGATAGAATCTTTTTTATCTCTGTTATAGGTGTTTTGTAATAACAGACTTGTTTTTTGGTTGATTTGATAAATAGTAGCCTGGAAATTGGTAACGTTTCTATAGCTAACTAATGATTTTACATGGCTACCTACAGGGGTATATTGCAGTAAACGACAATTAACGTTTTGGTGTAAAATTACCTTTTCTAATTGTTCGCAACTTTTAGCCAGCTGATGTTTTGGATGCTCTTTTAAAATAGTTTCACATATTTCCAAAGCTTTCACAAATTCAAACTGATATTGGGTTTGTTTTTTGGGTTCAAAAGTTTCTGCCAAAGAGTAATGCGCTTTAGCGATTTCAAAATCTATATAAACACGATTTTCTGATACTTTTATTTGGGATTTTAAACCTTTTAAATAGTTGAGTTTTACGGTTAAAAAATTAGCTATTTGTTGATTTTTTTCTATAAAATGAACTGCACGTAATATAGATTGAACATAGGCAAGCTCATTATTTTTGGCTTTGTGATATTTAATTAGTTGCTGGTAAAGTTGTAAGGATTTGTATTTATTGGATAACGTATCTGATGTGGTAATATTGAATTTTTCTATCTCTTCTAAATATTCTTTTTTATCAATATGAAAAGGCTCTTTGGCCTGATTGATGTTACTTTGACTATTTTGATAAAACTCAATTGCATTGTGAACTAAAACATCATACAGAGTTCTTTTATAATCTTTTTCATCATCATGTGCTTTTAAAATTTCTGAAAACTCTTCTCTAGAAATGTTTTGTAATACCTCTTCATTTTGTAAAGAAAACTGATAATGCTTTTGAACTTCTGCCAATAATGTTGCTAAATCCCATGTTCTAAAATCTGTATTGTTTTTTGCGGTAGTTTGGGTACGGTTGTGTATTTTCCATCGGTTACTTTGATAATAGTCCCAGTAAATATGAGCAAGCATACTATGCAAAACTGCTTTAGAACCTACGTTATCGGTCTGCTCAATTACCTCTTTAAAATGGTTAATTACTTTTAACTTGGCTTCCTCTTCTAAGGTTATACTGAACTTACTTTGATATAGTAAACATTTTATTTTTTGAGCCTGTTGACCATCTCTCTTTGCAATTTTATATATTTTAGCTACTTCTTTAGCGGCAGTTTTAGGCAAACCCTCTAGCTCGTATTGATGAACTTTTGTCCACAGAGATTTATATTTTGAGGTTTGTGCAACCAACGAAAGATTGATAAATAACAGTAGCAACAAGCATATTTTTTTCATCCTATTTTTTTTAAATTATGTACTCTCATCTAAAAACACATTCTGATAAAATTAGTGTGTACTTAAATTACAGTTTAAACATATCAATAAAAATACCACAAAAAAAAGTCTCAGGAATTACCTGAGACTTTCTACTTAAAAAAAACTATTTAACTAAAAAACTAACCTACTTATCTATTATAACAATTGTACGTTATAGGTAAGTCCTACAGAATAAATATCTGATTTACCTACGTTACGACCGTTTAAAACTTTACCATAACCTACTGATAAGTTAATATCATCTGATAAAGATTTTTGAATTACAACTCCTGCCCTTAAATATTCTACCTCAGTCTCTGGAAAATTACCCACTGGGTTCATATTTTCGTCAACGGTTTGAAACCCATCTGCATTTGTTAGATTTACATCAGCACCTCCGATTGCATTCGCATAATCTACCCATCCAGATACATAAATACTACGAGTGGAATATCCTATTTTTGCTCCTGCCAAAAATGAATTGGGAATATCAGTAAACACTCCTTTGGCATCTGCATCATCTTTAAAACTATAGGCAGCGGTTAATATGGTAAAAAAACCATCATCTGATAAATACTGTATACCTCCAGTAAAATCTGCAGCCAATGCTCCAGTACCAATAGATAAGAATCCGTTAGATTCGTAATCAAAAGGAACAGACAACGTGAAACCTGACAATAAAATCAAGTCTGAGTTCTCAAATTTAAAAGTGTGAAAATTATACCTAAGTCCAGCTGTGATGTCCTGAATACCAGAAACTCTTCTTTCACCGTTGAATAAATCTCTCATTCCTTCGGAAGTACCAACTATATAGGGGATGCTAATTAAAGCAGACAACTTTGCGTTGATCATATACTTGGCAAATAAGTTATATATATCTTGGTTTAGTTGATCTTGAGTAACCCCTGCCAATTCTGGCCCATCAAGCTTTAACAATTTTTTTCCAACATAGGCTTCGTCAAAAGTACTTCTTGAATAGGTTAGGGATACAGATAACGCTCCTTCTTCATCAACAAATCCATCTATTAATCCTTGCGCTCTTGAACTTGTGTTAAAACCTACCATAACAGATAGCATCATAACGAATTGTGTAATTTTTTTCATTTTTGTTTTGTTTAGATTTATAACACTTACGAAACAAAAATAGGAGCGGTTTGGTTTTTACAATTTTTTTTTGGTTTTTTTTTCTTAAGAATAATAAACACAAACTACAGTACAATTTTTAAACAAAAAAAGCTTGACAATAAAATTGTCAAGCTCTCTCTGAAAAAAACTATAATAACTGTATGTCGTAAGTTAAACCTGCTGAAAAAGTAGTTGCTTTCCCTACATTTCGTCCATCTAGCACAGTTCCAAACCCTACACTAGCACCAAAATTCTCTACAAATTTTTTGTACAAAGTAGCACCAACTCTTGTATACTCTACCTCGGTTGCTGGGAATCTACCTCCAAAATCTGCATCACTAATATCAATACCAGACAAAGAGTTTGAATGATCTATCCAAGCATCTGCATAAAACAAGCTACTTGCATACCCAATTTTTGCAGTTGCTAAAAAAGCATTAGGTACATCAAAGTCACCGTTCCCTTGCGCATCATCTCTATAGCTGTAAGAAGCTAATACTGTAGAAAAGAATCCTACTTCTGTATTTAGATGCAAACCTGTAGTAAAGTCTGTATTAAAAGAACCTGAACCAATCGATAAAATTCCATTTGGTTCATAATCTCCTGGAATTCCAAAAGTTAAACCTGATAAAATACTTAAATCAGACGTTTCAAATTCAAACTCGTGAATTCTATATTTTAACCCTAAGGCAATATCCTGAATACCAGAAACGCTAGTTTCACCATTTATAGGATCTACTTTTCCTCCTGCATCAGCAACAATAAAAGGAATATTTACAAAGGCTACTAAATCCGCAGCAACTTCGTATTTAGCATATACATCGTAAATATCTTGAGTTATTTCATCAAATGGAGTTTCATCATCTAAATTCTTTTTCTCTTTTCCAAAGTAAAATTCATCAAAACTACCTCTTGTGTAAGAAGTTGTTACTGACAAGGCCCCTTGTTCTGAAAAAAATCCATCAATGTATCCTTGAGCTTGTACACTTGCATTAAAGCCCAATAGTGCTAAACTTGCGATTGTTAAAAATTTAATTGTTTTCATATTTAATTTATTTGTAAGATTAGTTATCATGACATTTCAGTCGAAGAATAACCTACTGTTTACAAAAAATTATTGTTCTTGAACATTTAAAATGTTAAAAACAGCTTAAAAACAAGGGATTAGGAACATAAAAAAAATTAAAAACCCCGATTTTCGTTTCAATTTAGGATGAGTAAAACACGTTTTATTAATCATTATTTATACACAAACTGTTTTAATACGGAAAAATAACTTGAGTGATATTTGTGACTCAACTATCAATTATATTTGTAATTATAATATCTGTTTATGCTATCTATTCAACATGTTTCGTTTGCTTACAAAAAGGACAAAACCGTTTTAAAAGACATTAATTTTAAAGTGAGTAACGGTGAATATGTTGCTCTTTTGGGAGAAAGCGGTTGTGGTAAAAGTACTTTGCTTGAACTTATTTATGGTTTGATGGATATTAAACACGGCGAAATATACTACGAAGAAACTAAGTTGTTAGGACCCAAATTTAACTTGATTCCTGGGCACTCATTTATGAAGTACTTAGCTCAAGATTTTAGTTTAATGCCTTACACAACGGCAGCAGAAAATGTAGGTGAATTTTTATCTAACATATACAAAGACAAGAAAAGAGCAAGAATTAGGGAATTGTTGGAGGTTGTAGATATGAGCGAGTTTGCCGATATTAAGGTCAAAAATTTGAGCGGAGGTCAAAAGCAAAGAGTGGCTATTGCTAGAGTTTTAGCGAAAGAACCTAAAATTCTTTTGTTGGATGAGCCTTTTAGTCATATTGACAATTTTAGAAAAAACAACCTGAGACGTAAACTGTTCAACTACTTAAAACAACAGAATATTTCTTGCATTGTAGCTACACACGATAGCACAGATGCCTTGTCTTTTGCAGATTGTGTGTACATCATCAAAGATTCTAAAATTATAGCCAATGGTGCTCCTGATAAAATTTATGACAATCCTCAATCTAAATACGTAGCTTCTTTTTTTAACGAGGTAAATGAAATACCTAATCATTTTTTAAAAGTTGATAAAGAAGGATTTTCTTTGCTGTATCCTGAACAGATAAAAATTGTAAAAAATTCTAGTTTGAATGCTACAGTAACCAATTCCTATTTTAAAGGTCACCATTATTTAATTGAAGCCTCGTTTAATGGCATGGAGATACTAGTTACCCACCATGAACCTTTACTTCTCAACGAAAAAATCTGTATTTCTATTTAAGTAGACAGAAATACAGATTTTTTATTTTTATCGTTGATGAGTTTTATTTTATTTTTGCGGTCTTTAGAATTGCTTCAAGTTCAAAAACAAAATCTCGCTTGTTTACAGATGGAGCATAGTTAAAACCTTCTACCACCAGAACCCTATTGTTTTTTTCATCAATAATAGAATAATTTAAAAAGGGACCCGCGTTATAAGCTCCAAAAACTTCCCAAGTCCCTCTAGTCTCGTAAGCTTTTTTTCCGTTGATTACTACCTCTTTTAAAACAGGTGTTCTCGCAGCCTCAGTTATCATATACATGGTGTCTACATTATTACCCCTAATATATGTTTTACCAATACTATCCCTATTTTTTATAATTTGACTGATTATAGGTTGAGTATTGTCAAACATGGGTGTTTGATAAACCAACACATTATTGGTTTGATCTCCAGCTGCAATACCTCCAGCAATATGGCTTCGCAGCCATGTAAAAGAACCTAGAGTATCCATTACAACTCTATACTTGCTAGGTATTTCCATCTTAACCCCTAAATTTGACAAGGCATTAATTTTTGATGCTATGTTGCTCTTTCGATTTTCTTTCTGAATAGATTTTATATCCTCACTTTTAAAAACTTTAACCATTTCTGGACCTTTGGTTTTTATCAGTGTTACTAGTTCATCCTCCGTTTTAGCCTTTAGTTCAACAATGGTTTGAGGCACTGCATATTTATTTTTTGTAGTTTTAAAAACTTCCTGATCTGCCAGTTGCAACACCAACAAATTTCTACTATTTTGAAACATTTTAGTAAAAGCACTTGGCGGAATTGTAGAGACATTAAATAAGTATTCTGGCTGTGGCAAACCTGGTATAGGTTCTTGAATCAGCTCTTTAAAAGCTTTTCCTATTTTACCTTTCCAATGCTCTGGACTCACCACGACAATCACGTGATTAATTCTACCCGTAGACGTAGGCTTTAAATAACTGTTATCTTTTTTATCGCTTTTTGTTTTGCCACAAGCAATTAATAAAGTAAAAACTAAGAGTGTAATAATTTTTTTCATAAGAGTTACATTTTATAAATCACCAATTTATTACCTAACTTTAAATTGTTACTACTCCAAAGATTGTTCCAAGACCTAATTGCCGTTACCGTTACTTTATACTTTTTAGCAATTTCCCAAAGATTATCTCCACTTACAATTGTATGAACTTTTTTAGCTCCCTTTTTGGGTACGTCAACTTTGGTTATTTTTTTTACGGGCTTAGGTTTAGCTACCGTGTAGTTCAGACGTTTGGGATAAATGGTTAAACGTTGCCCAACTCTTAAATTTGTACTACTTAACTTATTCCACTTTTTTAAATCTCTAACGTAAACACCGTGTTTTTCTGCAATCAGACCTAAATAATCTCCAGATCTAACCTTGTAACGAATACGTTGACTCATTTCAAAGTACTTAGGCAAGGGTTTTTCTCTTTCATTTGCCTGTGCCGTGGCATAAGCATAAACCTGATCTTCGTGATCTACAAATTTTAAAGCATCCTGTAAAGGCAACACTAATTTGTAATCTCTTCCCTTTACGTAGGGCACTATATTTAATTTGTAAGACGGATTTAAAAACTCTAACATTTCTATATCCGTTCCTACCATGTCATTCACTTGCTGGAATGTTAATAGTTGCTTTACTTGAATACTGTCCGTCAAAAAACTATGAATTTGGGGAGCTTCTTTTTCTATACCGTGTTCTTTTGCGTATTCAAAAATATACATAGTTGCATAAAACGCGGGGAGATAATCTGAAGTCTCTTTTGGCAAGAAAGGTCTAATATTCCAATAATTGGTATGATTTCCCGATCTTCTGATAGCTTTTGATACATTCCCTGGCCCAGAGTTATAAGCCGCCAAAGCTAAGTCCCAATCATTAAAACTATGATATAGTTTTTCCAAATATTGGCAGGCTGCTTGCGTTGATTTTACGGGGTCTTGCCTTTCGTCAACATAAGAACTTACTTTTAGGTTATATAATTTACCCGTTTGATACATAAACTGCCATAAACCTGTGGCTCCCACTCTTGATTTGGCTCTGGGCTTTAATGCAGATTCTACAATGGCTAAATATTTTATTTCTAAAGGAATTTCGTATTTGGCTAGTTGCTCTTCAAAAAACGGAAAGTAATATTCCGCTCTAGCCATCATTTTAGGATAGTATTTTTTTCTGTATTTTAAATAACTCTTTATAATTCTCTCCATCTCAATATTGTATTCAATGTTGAATGGAGTTTTTTCGTTTAAAACTTTCAATCTAGCTTTTAAAGTATCTGTAGATACACCTTTATCAGCCACAAAAATATCATTTTCTCTAGGTTGTTTAAGGCTTGTAAAAACACTATCTATAAGAGAGGTTCTGTATAAATTCTCAATCCATAAGCTATCTATTTTTTCTAATTTTTGACTAGAAATTTTATCTGCATAACTTACGGTATCTATTACCTTTTCAGATTGTTTTAAACTATCAATTCCCTCTTGCGCAAACAACAATTTATTCGCCAAGAGCAGTACACCCACTAACTTCATCTCCCTAAATTTCAAACAATTATTCGTTTAACAGTTTTGTTACCTCATCTAAGTTAGGTGACAAAACTATTTCTATTCTCCTATTTTTGGCTTTACCTGTACTTGTCGCGTTGTCTGAAACAGGAATATACTCGCTTCTACCAGCCGCAGTAATTTGCTTTGGAGAAACTTTATAATTCTGTAATATTCTAACTATAGCGGTAGCTCTTTTTACTGATAAATCCCAGTTATCTTGAATAACTCCTCCATTGTAAGGATCGTTATCTGTGTGCCCTTCTATCAATACATTGATAGTTGGATTGTTTACCAAAACTTCTGCTAATTTTACCACTGCATTTTTACCGTTGGCTCCAACAGCCCACTCGCCAGATTTGAATAATAATTTGTTCTCCATAGAAACGTAAATTTTTCCATCTCTATTTTCAACCGTTAAACCTTTACCTTCAAAACCAATCAACGCATCGCTAATAGCATTTTTTAGTTTTTGCATGGCTGCCTCCTTGCTTGCTATTAAAGCTTCTAAATCAGATATTCTTTTGGATCTCGCTTCCAACGCTGCTTTTAATTTTCTAAGATTTGACTCTTCTTCTAAAAGCTTATTTTCTTTGTTTTCTAACTCTGCTAGTAGCTTTTGATTTTCTTTGACTTTTGCACTGATGGCCGATGAGCTATTTAACGACAGGTCATCATATGAACCTTGTAAAGCGTTGTTTCTATTTTTAGCCGCAGCTATCTCTTTATTTAAAAGTGCTAATTGTTTATCCAAGTCCAACTTTTGATTTCCCAACTTATCTAACTTAGAAGACAACGTGTTTCTATCATTTGATAAAGTACCATTTTGGGTAATCAAATCATTATTAGTCCTAGATAATCTATCGTACTTATCAGCTAATTCTGTAAACTGCCTCTTGGTCACACAACTAGACAATACTAATAGTGTTAATAATGGTAAAATGAATTTTTTCATAGGAATATTTTTAAGTAAGTTCTACAACAATTGGACAGTGATCCGAATGTTTTGCTTCGGGTAAAATATAAGCTCTCTCTAATCTATCTCTTAAAGGTTCCGTAACCATATGATAATCTATCCTCCAACCTTTATTGTTATTTCTAGCATTGGCTCTGTAACTCCACCAAGAATAATGATGTGGTTCTTTGTTAAAATGTCTAAAACTATCTACAAAACCACTGTTGATAAACTTGGATAACCAATCTCTTTCTACGGGTAAAAACCCTGAGGTGTTTTTATTTTGTTTTGGGTTGTGAATGTCTATTTCTGTGTGACAAATGTTGTAATCACCACAAACAATTAAATTCGGAATTTCTTTACGTAGTTGAGTAATATAATCCAGAAACTCATCCATGTAGTTTAGTTTAAAATCTAAACGAGCACTATTCGTTCCTGAGGGCAAATACAGACTCATCACAGAAAAAGTATCGTAATCTACTCTAATATTTCTTCCCTCGAAATCCATAGACTCTATACCTGTTCCATAAGCAACGTGGTTAGGCTCTTCTTTACATAAAATAGCTACACTACTATATCCTTTTTTTTGCGCAGAAAACCAATAAGTATATTTGTAGCCTAATGCTTCAAATAAAGACAAATCTAATTGCTCTTTATGTGCTTTGGTTTCTTGCAAACACAAAATATCTGGATTGGTAACCTCTAACCAATCTAAAAATCCTTTTTTCAAAGCAGCTCTAATTCCGTTTACGTTGTATGATATAATTTTCATATTCGTTTTTTAAAATTCTGGATTGGTTTCTATCAAAGAATTTATTCCCTCTTCACTCTCCGAGTTACAATCAATTGCTATACCAAAGTTCTCAGGCATTTCAAAATCTTCTTGACTAATGTTTAAGCTTTCATCGGCATAACATTGTTTCATAAATAACGCCCATGTGGGTAAAGACATACTTGCTCCTTGACCATAGGTAATTCCAGCAAAGTGGGTAGACCTTTCTTCTCCACCTGTCCAAACTCCTACTGCTAAATTAGGTACAACCCCCATAAACCATCCATCGGATTGATTTTGTGTGGTTCCTGTTTTACCTGCTATCGGGTTGGTAAATTCATAAGGGTAACCAGTAGCTACATTTTCTGGGTATTTCCCCCATTTACCTCTTAGTCTAACTCCAGACCCTTCCGTAGTTACACCTTTCAACAAATCTAAAACGGCATACGCTGCTTCCTCACTCATTACCTCTTCGGACTCTGGCACAAAACGTTGCAATATACTTCCATTTTTATCTTCTATACGCATTACCATTGTTTGGTTTACTCTAAATCCTTTGTTGGCAAACATCGCGTAAGCACCCACCATGTCAAATAAACTTGCATCCACGGTTCCTAAAGCTATAGAAGGATAAGGTGGAATGTTAGAAGTAATTCCAGATTTTTTGGCCAGCCTTACCACAGTCTCCGGTCCAACTTTGTCTATCATTCTTGCTGTAATTACGTTGATTGATTTTGCCAATGCTTGTTTCAACGTTAATTCACCTCCATATTCATCTCCAGAATTTTTAGGAGTCCAATCTTCTAGCAAGTCATACTTACCTTTTGGGATAGTGTATGGAGTATTAGGATATTTTTCGCAAGGAGATATTCTAAATTGATTAATGGCAGAAGCATATACAAAAGGTTTAAAGGTAGATCCTACCTGTCTCTTCCCTTGCTTTACGTGATCGTACTTAAAATATTTGTGATTAATACCACCCACCCAAGCTTTGATATGTCCCGTTTGTGGCTCTACCGCTAATAAACCTGAGCGTAAGAAAGATTTGTAGTATTTAATGGAATCGTAAGGAGATAGTAAAGTATCTTTACTTCCTTTTTTCCAATCAAAAACTTCCATTTTCCTCTTTTTCTTAAAAGCCTTTATAATTTCCTCTTTTTTTAGCCCTTTTTCTTTCAAGGTTCTGTATCTACTTGTTTGCCTAATAGATCTGTAAACAATGGATTCTATCTGCTCTTTTTCAATATCGTAGAAGGGAGCTGTTGGATTTTTCTTTTGTTCTTTAAAAAAGATACGTTGTAAGTTGGACATATGTTGCTGAACCGCATTTTCTGCGTAAGCTTGCATTTTGGAATCTAAGGTTACGTAAATTTTTAATCCATCTCTGTAGATATTGTATCTTGTACCATCTGGCTTGGGATTGTTTTTAATCCACGTTTTTAAATAATCTCTCAAATATTCTCTAAAGTAAGTTGCATGTCCGTCACTGTGCCCTTCTGGAGTATATTTGATAACAATAGGCAACTCGTTTAAAGAATCTTTTTCCTTTAAAGTAATTGAATTGTTTCTATACATTTGACCAAAAACCGTAGTTCTTCTATTCTTAGCGTTTGTTGGAAATCTTCTAGGATTATATAATGATGGATTTTTTGCCATTCCCACTAAAACAGCAGATTCTTCTATACTTAACTCCTTAGGTTCTTTGTTGAAATAAATTCTTGAAGCCGAACGAATACCAATAGCATTGTACAAAAAGTCGTACTTGTTTAAGTACATGGTAATAATTTCGTTTTTTGTGTACTGCCTTTCCAATTTGATGGCAATGACCCACTCTTTTAACTTTTGACCTATACGTTTAACAATATTCCTAGTTCCAAAGTTTTCTGTAAACAACTGCTTTGCCAATTGTTGTGTGATGGTACTTCCTCCACCATCTTGCCCTAATTTGGCAATGGCTCTGGCTAAACTATAAAAGTCTATTCCAGAATGTTCATAGAATCTTTCATCTTCGGTAGCCACCAAAGCTTTGATTAAATTTTCTGGTAAGTCTTCAAATTTTACAGGAGTCCTATTTTCTTTATAATACTTACCGAGTGTAACTCCATCAGAAGAGATAATTTCTGTAGCAAAGTTTTTTTCTGGATTTTCTAACTCTTCAAAAGTTGGTAACTCTCCAAACGCTCCTTTACTTACCAGTAAAAAAACAATAAAAACACTTAAAATCGATAGCAAAAAAATTCCCCAAAATATTTTTAAATAAATTGAGAAATTGAATTTTGTCACCTCTTTTTCCTGATGCTCCATGGTACACAATTATTTTTTTATTTCTTCTATTCTTAAGCCAACATCTATAACGCCGCGAAGTGCTTGTAAGCCCATCACACTTCCACGTTTCCTCATAGACTGCTCAAACTCAAAAACGTATTTACCTCTTGTTTTAAATTGATGATTTTCTAGTAAAAATAGTTTGTTATTTCTAACGTCAGTCAACCCTTCTCCCAACCAATTTCCAAAAGCATCTGCCATTTCATACTCAAGCGTGTCTTTAATATACGCTCCAGATGGCAACGTTACTTTACTTATAACAAACATATTTCTGTACGGAAAGTCATTATCTGTTCTAAGATTTAGAAATACGTGGTAAGGTTTAGAAACATCCTCAATAACTACTTCAAAAGAAACAATACTGTCCTTATCCCAAACACCATTCTCTAATGTTTTATACTCATCGTATTTTTTATAACGATCACAAGAAATAGATATTACACATATGAATATGTAAAAATACTTATTCAGATTTTGCAGGGCCATTAGTGGGTTTGTTTGGTCTTCTTCTATTGTTATTTCTTCTCTTGGGCTTATTGCTAGTCGCTCCTTTTTCGGATGTTGTCGACGATGATTGATTCTGCGTTGACTTATTTTCTACTCCTTCGTTATTTTGAGGTTTTCCCTTGGTGTTTTTTCTCTGAGGTCTAGGTTTTCTATTTGCATTAGCCCTAGGTTCTTTAGCAGACTGATCTTGCTTTTTAGCATTGGGATTGGTCTTTTTATCAACACCATTATTAGGTCTATTCCTTTGTGGTCTAGGTCTTCTACTTGCTTGTTCTCCGTCTTTTCTAGTAACTGTATCACTAGTGTTTGTAGCCTGTGTGTTTTTTCTTGGAGCACTACCTTCTGACCTAGATCTACTATTTTTAGTTCTATTATTTTTTCTACGTTTGTTTTTTCGCTTAGGCTCATCAAAACGCGTTAAGCTATCCTGACCAACAACGTTTTCAAAGTCTATCTTAGTATCTTCTGCATTTTCCGCATCAAATTCTTCTAAACTTTCAACCTTATTGCCTTTTTTGTTTTCTTCAAGAATTTCATTTACTTGATCTAAAGTCAGCTTGAACCATTTGGACTTATCATCTTTGTAAGTGTACCAAAGTACCTCCTTAAAAATATCCATCTTGATAAAAATAGCAAGACCCTTTTCCGTTTTTAAAGTAACACTCTGAGATGGAAAACCCTTTAAAGCATCCAAATAAGTATCCAGTTCGTAATTTAAACAACACTTTAATTTACCACACTGTCCTGCCAATTTTTGAGGATTTAAAGACAATTGTTGATACCTTGCTGCTGCTGTATTCACTTTCCTAAAATCTGTTAGCCACGTAGAACAGCATAATTCACGTCCACAAGAACCAACACCCCCTAAACGAGCAGCTTCTTGACGCAAGCCAACTTGTTTCATCTCTACTCTAATGGAAAACGCAGAGGCCAAATCTCTAATTAGTTGGCGGAAATCTACACGTTCATCAGCCGTGTAATAAAAAACAGCCTTATTTCCATCTCCCTGATATTCAACATCAGAGAGCTTCATTTTTAGCCCAAGTTTTATGATGATTTCTCTACCTCTTTTTTGAGTTTCGGTTTCTCTACTTCTAGCGTGCTCCCAAGTTTCTATATCCTTTACTGTCGCTTTTCTGTAGATTTTTTTGACCTCCTCGCTATCAAGGGCTACTTTTTTCTTTTTCATTTGAATTTTAACCAATTCTCCTGTTAAAGAAACCGTCCCTATATCGTGACCAGGATTTCCTTCTACTGCGATTACCTCACCAATAGTTAATTGAAAGTTTTTTTCGTTTTTATAAAAATGCTTTCTTCCGTTTTTAAAACGTACTTCTACAATATCAAATGGTTTTTGACCTGTCGGCAATTCCATATTGGATAGCCAATCAAAAACAGTTAATTTATCACAACTTCCAGTACCACAACTTCCATTGCTTTTACACCCGTTGGGTACTCCTCCTTCTTTAGTTGAGCAACTAGTACAGCCCATATTTTATATATTATTTCACACCAAGGTGTAAGATTCGTAATTAATTAAGAAAACATCGTAGTAACGCTTATTTTCTAACAATTTTTAAAGATATAATTATTCTCAGACAATGTAAAACTTATCTTTAAATACTCAGCCTAGACCATCTCAATCCTCGCATCAAAAAATTTGACCAAAAAAATAAATATTAGACCTTAACTTAAGAACATAACCATCATATAAAAAACTCCCAAAAAAGACCTAAAGATTGCTTGCAGGAGTGATTGCGATACAATTTTTTAGCGAATCTATTTTTTAAATTTAAGAACTTCTGAACGGCCTTTTTTGAAGATTTTATTACTGTTGGATTTTCCTTTTCTAAGTTCCTTTTGTACTTCAAATGGCATCGCATTGATTTCTTTACAGTCATTAGAGCAACACTCATCCATTTTTGATTTACAAGATTCACATTGAATAAACAATAAATGACATGCCTCGTTGGCACAATTAACATGTGTATCGCAAGGTGACCCACATTGATGACAATTTGAAATTACGTCCTCAGAAATTCTCTCTGATTTTCTGTGATCGAAAACAAAATTTTTTCCTTTAAATTTGTTTTCGATTCCCTCATCCTTTACCTGTCTGGTGTACTCAATAATACCCCCCTCTAACTGAAAGACGTTTTTAAATCCTTTATACTTGTAGTAAGCACTTGCTTTTTCGCATCTAATTCCTCCTGTACAATACATCAGAAGGTTTTTATCTTCTTTATGGTCTTTTAAATCTTCTTCTATAATATCTAATGAATCTCTAAAAGTATCAACATCTGGAGTAACAGCCCCCTCAAAGTGGCCAATCTCACTCTCATAATGATTACGCATATCCACGCAAATAGTATTCGGGTCTTCTAGTAGCTTGTTAAAATCTTTCGCATTTAGATGTACTCCTTTGTTGGTAACATCAAATAATTCGTCTTTTAAACCGTCTGCCACAATTTTGTCTCTAACCTTTACTTTTAGCTTTAAAAATGACTTGTTGTCTTGTTCTATGGCTACATTCAGTCGTATGTCTTTTAAGAATGATATTTGATCTAAATGAGTTTTAAATTCATTAAAGTTTTCTGCAGGTACAGATATTTGAGCATTGATACCTTCTTTGGCTACATAGGTTCTACCCAAAATCTCTAATTTATCCCATTCAATAAACAAATGGTCTCTAAAAACTTGGGGATTGCCAATTTGGTGGTATTGGTAAAAAGAAATAGTTAAGCGGTCTTGTCCCGCTTCGTCGATTAATTGCGCACGTTCTTCTGCGCTTAACTTATTATACAGTTGCATGCTATATCAATTTAGTTAAACAAAATAATGCTGCAAAGATAACAAAAGATAACACAGTAGCCGTTGTACCAAAAAGCAAAAAAAAACTCCCTGTAGAAATACATTATCTACAAGGAGTTCTTACTAAACTAAAACTATGAAAAACTATACTTTAAAAACTAAATTTTTAAACTTCTAATTAATAAATAGCAAAGCTTGTGCCAAAAACATTTTTTGCATAAAAAAAGCAACAACTAATTTTGTAGTTATTGCTTTTTTAAAATAAAATATATTTGATAATTTACTCAACTTTAAAAACTAGAGGTAATGAAAAAATTAAATTCACCTTTCTACCGTTTTGACTTGCTGGCACCATTTGAGGTAGAGACTTTAAAGTTTTTTCAAACTCTTTAGCTAACTCTGGGTTTTTAGCTCTAACCTGAATCTGTGCTACTTTACCACTAGTGTCTATTTTGAACAAAGCATACATTCTTTGAACACCACTTAAACCCAATTCTTCTGCTAATTCAGTTCCATTGAAGTTTCTACTAATATGCTTGCTAACTCCTTTTGAAAAACATTCCTTTTTATCTTTTTCCTTTTCACACCCTGGAAAAACTGCCGTATTCTGAATCGCTGCAAAAGGAACATCTTCGTAAACTACCTCTTCTGCTTCATCTGAATATTCAATTTGTTCTATTTCCACAACATCGTCAACTTCTGCCTCAGTAGTTTGAATAACTACTTCTTCAATTTCAACATCATCTTCAACTTTCTCAAATTTCTCTGGAGATGGTGGCGGTGGTGGCGGTGGCGGTGGTGGCGGTGGAGCAGATGGTGGCTTAATTTGTGTCAAGACCATATCCTCAACCTCCTCAGATTCTAAGGTTACAGATTGTAACTCTTCAACTACCCTGTCGTAGGTTTTATGCTCAATAGCTATGTAAACTATATATAGAGCTAAAACCAATCCTAATAAGGTAAATACCTTACTAAAATTTTCAAGGTTTGATTTTGGATTCTTTTTAACTTCCATTTTATTCAGTTCGATTGCATTTTAGTTCGCTAAAATAACGAAATTAGAATTACACTTGCAAATATATACGGTTAACTAATTTGAAAAAAAAGTACCCTATAATAACACCAAATGAATTTGCCAATACATCAAGTATATCACCTGTTCTGTGGGCTGTTAACTTCATTTGCAATATTTCAATAATAACACCAAAAACAATGATTGACGACATTAAAATTAACAAATGAACTTTTATTTTACCTAATTGATAAGATAAGACCCAAAAAAATGTCATGACCGCATAAGCTATTGAGTGCTCCACCTTGTCTATATGACTATAACTTATTTTTGGAATTCCATCTGTTTTAATTAAACTTAAAATCAGTATTAGAACACTAAAAGCTATAGCAAAAAACAAGCTGTTACGCTCCAATAAGTTCTTTATAAGCTGCCGCATCTAAAAGGGTATCTACATCACTAATATTAGTAGGTTTTACTTTAATCATCCACCCTTTTTCGTACGGGTTTTCGTTTACTGATTCGGGTTCATCTTCTAATTCTTCATTAAAGGCTACTACTTCTCCTGTAACAGGCATGAATAAATCTGACACCGTTTTAACAGCTTCTACAGATCCAAATACTTCGTTTGCTTCTACTGTTTCATCTAATGTATCTACATCCACATATACGATATCTCCCAATTCACTTTGAGCAAAATCTGTAATCCCTATCACAACAAGGTCTCCCTCAATTTTTACCCATTCGTGATCTTTTGTGTACTTTAATTCTTCTGGAAAATTCATTCTATATTATTTTTAGTTTCCTAGGTTATATACTAAACTCAATCCTGCATTAATAGATTGTCTTGGATACAAGGTTGATATTGCATAACTCGCAACATTTTGGTCGTAATATAAAGACGCAGTAAAACTACGACTTAAATTATAATCTGCAGCAACTTTAATTCCTAATAAGTTTTGCCCTCCCACCGGCTGGTTGGCTTCTGAGTCGACACTTCTTATATTGGTAACGTCCGTTTTATAAGACACATCTGCTTTAATATTAATATCTCCCTTTAGAGTTCTCCTTTTTCGTAAAAACTTGGTTTTAATTTTAACGTCTTTTATTCTGTAACCAAACCCAAGCACATATTCTTTTCCGTTTATTTCTGATAATGTTGCGTTGTTTAAATTTAGTGATAAAGTTCTGTTGGTGTTTATAGTTCCTCTAAACGATAACGAATTTTTTAATTTTACATCAAGTTTTATCAGTGGAGAAAATGCATCTACCAGTGTAACTCCAGAATAGACAAAATCTCTTGGTTGAAACGGATTTGACAAATCTGGGTTTAAATTATTAGAAAAATTATTGATGGTATAGGAGGAATTATATCCATGGCTCAATGTAAAATTGCTAAACCTCTTTTTAAAGAAACCTAACTTCATTAAACCTCTATAAGTTATTTGCCAATTGGGTATTGGAATTTTTTTGAAAATCGTTTTATCAGAGCTTTTAGCATCATTCCCTCCATAAGCAGCTAAGAAGGAATGTATTAATACCTCTTGGCTATTTAACCCTTGGCTTTCTAACCTATCTCTTTCCATTTGATCAGCTGCACCTGCTAATTGAGCTCTATAATCGCCATGTATTTCATCAACAATTTGAGATCTATTTTGTACAAACGTGTTAAATAACTCATCTGGATTGCTATTGATAGCCGTTTTTATCAATGAATAAGAAATGTTGTAGCTACCAGACTTTGTTTCTTGAGTAGATTCTATCGAATCTTCTCCTGCAATAAAGTCTATTTGTTGCTGGGTACTTTCGGAAAAACTTCTATCTCCAGTAAATTGAATATTCAAATCCCTAATAGGTTTAACAGTAACATCGTAATTAAGCGTTGTGAATTTAGTTCTGTTAAAATTTTTGTTATAAACAGGAGCTCCTAAAGTATCCTGTCTTCCTAATAGCCATTGATTTTCTACAGCTCTGTTCACGATATCCGTTTGTTCTCCAAAAACATAACCCAACCCTGGAGCATAACCCCCTCTAAATCTATCTCTCCCCAAAAACCCAACACTTGGAGCGTAACCATCTAAAGAGCTACTCCTATTTTCGTTATAACTAACTCTAGCAGTTTTAAATGCGCTTAAAAAGTTGTACAGAATAGTACCTGCAGAAGTTTTGTTTTTACTGCTAGCTTTATTTCTACCAATGGAAGGTTTATTAGTGCTCTTTTTATTTGTTTTGAACCATTTTTTAAGGCCTATGGTTGTGTAAAATTTGGAAAAATTTAAAGTTCCAGAAATGTTGTGAGTGTTTCCATTCTGTATCGTATTTCCTATTTCGTCTTCAAATGATGGTGAAGCTGCCTGCCAGCTAAAGTTTGCATTGTAAGAATAATCTGCGCTTACAAAATTCATCAAAGGTAACTTGTCAATAGGTATTTTATAGTTAGCTACTAATGTTTGATTGTAGTTATTGGGTCTTCCTACGTTGAAAAAGTCTGAATACAACCCAATAGATTCTAATTCTTGCTCTTCAGCTGCTGTTTCTACTCGCTCAAAAGAATCAAAAATATGACTGTTACTAGCATTAAAATCTAAGTTGATTGCTTTGGTTAGTTTGTAACCAATTCTATAATCCCAATCGAACATAAAATTGCGTTGCTTTAGGGTAGGAATCTCAACACTTCCTTCTCCAGGTTCTAGTAAATCTCTTGTTTTGTACTCGCTAAAATTTCTATTTACAGAACTGTTTACTGCAATATTGGAGGGTAACAAATTGAAGTTAAAGTCTCGTAACAAACTTAAATTGTCATTCTTTAGAAAAGCAACCTTTTTAAAAGGAACCACTTCTATTTGCTTAAATTTAAAGGCATAGTTAGCCGATGCATTTACTGTTTGCTTTAAATCTTTTTCTATAGTATAACTTTCGTTAGAAATGTCGCTATAGCTGTAAGACACACTAAAATTTTCTATATCGTAAATCTTAGGTTTTTTTAAACTCCCGTCTGATTTGTCTTTTTTTACGTTGATTAAACTAATGCTCCTACGTTTACTTGTGATGTCTGTTGAATTACTGTTTGGATTGATATCTTTTGCATCCTCTGACAATACATCTTCGTATTTTGGATCAAACTTTGGAGTACTAATTTCTTCGGAAACTGTGTAGTTAAAAGGAATTCTAACGTTCCAATCGTTGGGTAAAAGCTGACCCGCATTTACACTTGTGTTAATGCTGTAATTTTTAATTTCTTCTTGACTTCTTTCGTTCACGCTTTGATCTATCCCTCCAAATCCTATGGATTGATATCCTCCGTTCACTGCTACCTTAGCAAAATCTGCAAAGTTTGCATCCGCAGAAACCTGAGCTGCCCAACCTCCTTGGTTATCAAAACCGCTCAATCGCAACTCGTTAAACCAAATTTCGGCAGATTTAGGAACAACATCTACATTTTTAATTCCCAAAAACATAGTTCTTATATTGGATAAATTAGGATTTCCCTTTACCCTTAAAGCGACTCTGCTGTTGTCTACTGTGGCTGGAAATAACTGATCGTTTAGGACACCCTCCTTATCCCTGTCTAGTTTAACTTTAGTCATCTCAAATAAAGAAACATCTAAGCTATTTACCTCGGGCCAAACTGCGGAGGCACTTAAAGCATTTGATGCAGAAAGATTTGAGACTCTTGTAGGTTTCAACGGAATTTCTATTTGGTAATAGTTTTCGTTTGTATCACTACCCAGCCTTATTACGGCTACCAAATCATCATCATTCACAGTGTTTAATAACAATTCTTCTGCATGGATAAACATTTTTAAACGTTTAAACATACGCATATCAGTAGTAATATTTTTAAAAACTCCTACCGTTTTATTTTGTTCTAAATTATCTACTGTAACTGTTAAAGACTGCTCATTTTGTTGTAACACATTTGAGGTTCCTTGTAAATTTTCCCTAGAAATTGTTGGAGGTAAAATATAATTGATAGGAACTCTCCTTTCATTTTCCTCAATGTTTACCACTCCAGATTCAATTAAGTTATTGGTATCGCTAGGTTGTCTCTCTACTTCAGTATCATCTTCTTGAATTACCTCATCGTAAATTCTCCAATCTCCACGCACCAACTGAAAATCAGCAAAACGTAAATTGATAGGGGTTTCAAAGTCTGTTAAAAACATTCTCATAAATCTAATAGACTGAAAACTATTAATGTTCCCAATAGACTCCCCTACACTTATAGGCACTCTAAACAAATACCATTTAAAATCTCTTTGTGCTCCGTTTTCTAAAGTAACTGTGGTGGTTCTTTCGTCAATAATAAAATCGTTCGAACCTTTATTCAAATTATTTTTAGATAAATCTATTTCGTACTGCCAATAAGAATCAAGCGTATTCATTGTCTGATCTCTGTCGGCATCTTCCACATCAGGATTGTTTGTGGCAGACGTTGGAAAAGATTCTGGATTTAACGCTGCTGTTGGCGAGTTTCCTTCTGGATTATTAAAATCTTTATATCTTCTTAAAATAGAAGCGTTTTGGCTATCATAGAAACCACTTCTAAAAAAGCGATAGTTATCTGATGATGGATCGTCAAGAGCAATTACGTTAGCATCAGCTCCTTCAGAAACCAATCTATTTTTTTCCCTTCTATCATTCATCCCATCGTATCCAACATCTTGGTTACGTCTAGCATTATCGTTTTGTTCAAAGGCATATAACAGCGATTTTTCGGTAGGGATATTCGCTACTGCAGTAGAATCAATACCTCTATCAATGGCTCCATCGTCTGGCAAACCATTTTCAAACATCTTTCGATTATCTCGTAAAATATCTTCGGATATACTTCCTAAATTGATGTATAGTTTTCCTTGTTGACTTAGTAGTTCCGTTGTGTCAATATTTCCCTCTGCCTCGGTGTTATTTCTAATGCTATAATTATCATACGGGTCTTGAAGCCAAAAATCTATGTACTGAATGTTAGATCTTTGAAAATCCGTAGTAACCAATCCTCTTGTAATTCCCGCCCAATTTTCTTCTGGTTCATTTAATATTCTACTATTGGCATCGCTATCGTCTGAAGAATAATTGTAGGGTCCTCTTTCAGTTGGATAGTACGTTAAATCAAATGTTCGAAGGTTGTTTCTTTGAGTTACATCTAAATTACGCTCTGGAAACAACTCCCTACTTTCCACAGGTCTTACTTCGGCTCTAGACAATTCATTTGGATCGATATTACCAGGTCTTAGAGAAGAAGAATTGTAAAATAATTGATCGATTGTGTACCAAGATAATTTTGCTCTTTTGAATCCGGATTCTATATCGTTTACGTTGTCTGAACCGTTTGCACCCACTCCAAAATCTTGTCCATCAAATCCAAGTGGCACACTTGACAAAGACCAATTTTGAGCCGTACCAATGTTGATGGGTATTTGAGCTCCTTCAAAATCATCAATATAAGTAGTTGCCTCACCTCCTATATCGATACTAGAAGGGGTACTAGGTCTTAAGTACGCAAAATCACCCCTTACAGAAATATTAGATTTGGCATCCGTATCTATATTGGGCAAATAATTTACCAAATCTGTTAGTTGCGAAACCTCTGCACTGTAATTAACATTTAACCCAAACATAGAGTTGTTAATTGGATCTTGCCCAAACTGAACTTTATTGGTGATAGGTCTTTCTTTAACATTTAAGAATGTAGCTCCCAAAACAAATTGGTCACTAAATTTGTGTTCTACGTCTACCCCTACAAATGTTTTTTGTTGTTGATTAAAAAACGTATTATTTTCCAAGGAAACATTAATGGCTTGCCCTGAAGACTCTATGGCTGGATTGATAATTTTCACCCTTCCTGCAAAGTAATCTACTGTATAATCTACTCCTTCAATTAAGGCAATCCCTCCCGCAGTTACTGTTACAGAACCTCTTGGCACATTAAAAGCTCCTAAAGGAATTCCATCGGCAGCACTAGAGGTGTACAAACCTTTCATTAAAAATTTATCCTTGTCCTGAAAATCGTTTTCTGCTACCGAAACTGTGGTAGTATACAATTCGTTAAAAACAAACTTATCAATATCTGATGGCTCACTTAAAATATTTTCTAAATCTCTACCAAAAGGTTCTATTACAGGAAATATAATAGACCCACTTTGGGACTTCACGGTAATTCCTTCGATAAAATCAAAAAAACCATCTCCTCTTTCAAAGTTTGTACCTGCTTTCTTGGAGGTCAAATTATTATTAGGATCTAATCTATCTAGTCGAGATATGTTTAAAAGAGTTCTTTCCCTAATACCTTGTTCGGTAGCACTAAACAGATTATTTGTAGCCTGTCCTCTTTGGTCATCCCTATACAACACATTAAACCTAAATCCGTCTCTTTGCAAGTTAAAAGCTCCAATGTTGTAAATATTTTTCATTAATAAATTCCACACGATATCTGTAGTATCTATAAGTTGAGGTCTTATTAACTTTACCACTAAATTCTGGCCGCTCTCTATACCATCTGTAGACAATTCTCCAACTCTATAAGTTTCCCCTCCTGTTGTATATTCGTAAGCAATGGCTAAAACATCTCCATCGTTTAAACGGGAATTAAGAGAAACGTATCCTAGCTGTCTGTGAAAAGTAAATTCGTTGCTATCTAGTTTTCTAGCATTTTCTACAATAGCGTATTCTCGTCCTTGCTCTAATCCACTCAGTGCTGTAGGTACATTTTCTATCTCTCTTAAAGCCGTTTTATCAGTTCCGATAAACCTGTTTAAGGTGTTGGCATTATTTCCTGGAATTTGAGTAATTGGATTGATTGGGGTTTCTTGCACAAAACCAGACTGATTGGTTATGTTGCTAGTAGTGTTGTCGTAAACATCTCTTCCAGACTCTCCAACATCTACCAAAGCAACAACATTTCTTACGTCTTGTGTGTTTGTATTTCTGTTGGTAACCCAAACTTCTACTTTGGTAATTTGTATAGCAGAGTTAATCAAAGGCAATCTTTCTAAAGCCCTGTTATAATTATTTCTGAAATATTGTCCTAAAAAAAAGTGTCTATTGTTATCGTACTGTGTGGTTCTTAGCTCAAATTCAGTTAAAGCAGAACCCCCCTCAGCAATAATATTTCTAGATTGAGACTGCTGCTGAGAAAACACCCCTGTTACCGTAGTAGCCCCAAATTGTAATTTTGCTTTAACACCAAACAAACTTTGCGACCCTGTAATTAGGTTGTTTTTAATATCCATATTGATATTACCAACCTCTAAACTCCTTAAAATATCATCTTCGCCAGGAGTGTATTCTAATTTTAATTGATTCTGGAAAGAAAAAGTAGATTGGGTATCGTAATTAACATCTGCTGTTAAACGCTCTCCTACCTTGGCCGTTAAATTGGCTCTTATTTGCTGATCAAATTCAGGAGTAATACTTTTCCTGTTTTCTTCGGATAAAAGTGGGTCTTCTACATTTTGATAAAGCAACCCTAGTCTTAGTGTTACAGACCCTCTTGGCACTAATTTTATTTCTGTACCTCCAAATAGTGTTTCAAAAAACTTGTTATTTACGTAGAGTGATGGCAATAAATCTTTTTGAGCTTCTTCACTACCTTCTTTACCTTCTATGGCAGCAGTTTTCGAGTCAAAGTATTCTTGAATATCTTTTTTAAGTCTGTATTTTTTATACTCTTCCTCCGTTAGGTATTTAGGAGTTGTAAAACTAGATTTCCCGATACGTTCTCTAATGATATATCTTCCAATTTTGTAGTCATATTCTATTTTTTCTTCGGAGGGATTTTTTAAATAAAGTGTTCCATCTTTCTTGTTATCAAAAGAATAGGTGTGGGCTTCTTTTTCAGGTTCAGAATTTTGATTTTCTTTTTCCTGACCTACCCCACTAGCTATAACAAATAGGAATAAAAATATTATTTGAAAACACTTGTTCAAACTCCTTATAATTTTTTTAGCGCTAATTTAATTAGTTTCTCAACACTGGCATCTGGGGTTTCCTTTAAAATTGAGGTAATTACTTTTTCTGCCTGACGTTTTACAAAACCTAAAACTTCTAGAGCAGATAACGCTTCATCTTTCACACTATTGTTTAACACAGAAGAAGTTTCTTCGATATTATATGTTTTTACAATTTTATCTTTTAATTCGATGATTACTTTTTGGGCTGTTTTTGCACCAATCCCTTTTACGGATTGAATAACCGCAACATTTTCTGATGCTAAAGCCTGTTGTATTTCTTCGGTAGTTAATGATGATAACATGGTTCTAGCAATACTAGGTCCAATTCCGGATACAGAGATTAATAATTTGAAAATTTCTCTTTCAAGCGTAGTTGAAAAACCATATAAAGTATGAGAATCTTCTTTAACAATTAACTGAGTATATAGCGTTAACAACTCAGCATCTGGAATTTGAGAATAAGTGTTTAAGGATATATGTAAAAAATAACCTACACCATTGCATTCCACAATGGCGTAAGTTGGATTTTTTTCTACTAGTTTACCTTTTAAATGGGTAATCATTTTATTTTATTGATTTTGAGCATCTATTACTGCGACTGCCGTAATATTTACTATTTCTTCTACGCTAGCTCCTAACTGTACAACGTGTGCTGGTTTATTTAATCCCATCAACACAGGTCCAATAGAGGTAGTGTCTGCCAACTCCTTAATCATTTTATAAGATATGTTAGCGGCATCTAAACTAGGAAAAACAAAGGTATTTGTTTCTTTTCCACTTAAGTCTGAAAAAGAGAATTGTTTTTCTAACAAATCTTTATTCAATGCAAAATCTGCCTGAATAGGTCCATCTACATTTAAATCAGGTCTTCTCTGCTTTAAAATATCCACTGCCTTGCTAACATTTGAAACTCCCTTAGAAGCCACTCCCCCAAAGTTGGTATAAGATAACATCGCAATATGTGGCTCAATTGCAAATATTTTTGCCATATCACTTGCTAGCTCCGCAATGTTCGCTAACGTTTCTGCTTGAGGATCAATATTTACTGTAGTATCTGTAAAAATTAATGGTCCTTTAGCCGTTAGCATAATATTAGCTCCTGCAATTCTGGAAACTTCTGATCGCTTTCCAATGGTTTCAAAAATAGGTTTTACCGTAGAGGGGTAATTTCTAGAATATCCAGATACCATTGCATCTGCATCTCCTTGGTCTACCATCATCGCTGCAAAATAATTACGAGTAATCATGTGCTTTTGAGCATCTAATAATCGAATTCCTTTACGTTGACGTTTTATCCAAAACTTTTCTGCGTATTCTTCTACTTTGTCTTTGTATTCTTCAGACTTAGGATCAATAATCTCTACTTCTGTATCAAATCCAATATCTTTCTTTAATGTTTTAATAAGCTCAACATTTCCCAAAAGAATTGGTTTGGCAATACCATCATCACTTACAATTTGTGCAGCCTTTAAAACGTTTAAGTGCTCCGCTTCTGGAAAAACCACTCTTTTAGGATCTTTTTGAGAGCGAGTAACCAACATACGCTCAAATTTACTTCCTGCTCCTGAACGCTCCATTAACTCGTGCACGTAAGCATCCCAATCTTTGATAGGATTTTTAGCAATACCACTATCCATTGCTGCTTTAGCAATGGCAGGTGGCAATTCATAAATCAACCTTGGATCGAATGGTTTAGGAATGATGTATTCTCTTCCGTATTGTAAGTTTTTTTCTCCGTAAACTATATTTACTTGTTCTGGAACATTTTTTTTAGCCATTTCAGCCAAAGCTGTTACGGCTGCCATTTTCATTTCTTCGTTAATTCCTGTCGCTCTAACATCCAAAGCTCCTCTAAAAATAAAAGGAAACCCTAAAACATTATTTACTTGATTAGGATAATCTGAACGCCCTGTCGCCATAATAATGTCCTTACGAGTAGCAACTGCCAAATCGTAATCAATCTCTGGAACAGGATTTGCCATGGCAAAAACGATAGGATCGCTTTCCATTGTTGCTAACATTTCTGGAGTTAATGCCCCAGCTACAGACAAACCGATAAAAACATCGGCTCCATTAATGGCTTCTGCTAAAGTGGTAAACTCAGTATCTACAGCAAACTCTTTTTTCTGAGCATTGAGGTCTTCACGTTTGGTACTAATCACTCCTTTACTATCGCACATTAAAATGTTGTTCGAGGCAACACCCAATGCTTTGTATAGTTTGGTACAAGAAATAGCTGCCGCTCCTGCTCCATTTACAACTACTCTTACCTTGGAAATATCTTTCCCCGTTAATTCAATGGCATTCTTTAAAGCAGCTGCAGAAATAATTGCAGTTCCGTGTTGGTCATCGTGCATTACGGGAATATCCAATTCCTCTTTTAATCTTCTTTCAATTTCAAAAGCCTCTGGAGCTTTGATATCTTCTAGATTGATTCCTCCAAAGGTAGGAGCAATCATTTTTACAGTTTCTATAAATTTATCTACATCCTTGGTGTCTACTTCAATGTCAAAAACATCAATATCAGCAAAAATTTTGAACAGGAGTCCTTTACCTTCCATTACAGGCTTACCTGCCAAAGGCCCAATATCTCCAAGTCCTAGAACAGCTGTACCGTTAGATATTACCGCTACTAAGTTACCTTTTGAAGTGTATTTGTAAGCATCCTCAATATTTTTCTCAATAGCTAAACAAGGGGTAGCAACTCCCGGAGAATAAGCCAAAGCCAAGTCTCTTTGCGTTGCGTATTTTTTTGTTGGCACTACCTTTATTTTACCTGGTTGTGGTTTTTCGTGATAGTCTAAAGCCTCTAATTCTTTTTTTGTATAACTCATATTTTGTAATGTATAGCTGCAAATATAACATTTGCCTATAAAACAAGTGCATATACTCTTTTATAAAACACTTATTTGATGGATAGATTTTACAAGGTTAAAACACTTGTAATTAGCCGCAAACTTAGCAAAACAAAAGAACTTAATTTGTTTGATCTCCTATTTTTATAAATGTCGCTCCTTTGCTTACTTCTGATCTATTGTAACTAATAACTTAAATGCCGAAAAAAATAACAGTAAAAGCTGGGACTGGTAAACTATCCAAAACCAAATATTTTTAAGAGTGATGTGGAATTCGTTAGCCTGTGTACTTAGAATATTACCCTGATTAGACCTCCATAGTTGAAACCCCAAATACAATAGCGCAGCAATCAACAATGAATTGATGCCCACTAGTCCTAATTTTTTAACTATTAATCCCTTGTACTGAAAAGCTAAAACAAAATAGCTTACTGAGATTCTGAAAAACAGATAAAAAGGCAAAATCCATAAAAAGTTTGGAAACCATAAAACTGTTTTAAAAAAATCTAAATCTGATAACGCTAATAAGCTTACAAAAGCCAACGCAGCAGCTACAAGGCTATTTTTCATTTTCTAGATATTTTGAAAGTGTTGACATAATTTTTTGAGTAGCTCCTAAATTACTAGCAACATATTGTTGGGTAATACTACACATTTCATTTCTTAATATATCGTTGGTACGTAATTCTTTTAGAATATGAATTAAATCATTAGTATTATCTATGCTAACGCAACCTTTTTGAGCTACCAAATCTTGTACTTCTTTAAATTTTTTGAAGTTGGGTCCAATTACAATAGGTAAACCATAGGTAGCTGCTTCCAAAGTATTATGAACTCCACTTTTGGTATAGCCACCACCTATATAGGCTACATCTGCATAAGCGTATATTTTTGACAAAATCCCAACAGTATCTACAATAAAAACATCGTAGTTCTTCATCTCTTGATTTTGCATTTCCGAAAAGAGAATTACTTTTTTTGTTATCTTTTCGTTTAGTCTTAAAATTCCTTCTTTGGTTATGTTATGAGGTGCTATGATAAATCGCTCATTATTCTCTGAAATATTATTTATATAATGTACTAATTGCTCCTCATCCTCTGGCCATGTACTACCTGCTACTAGCAAATGCTTAGTATCTTTAAAGTCGTTTACAAACGGTAATTTTTTATTAGTATCTACTAGTTTTTGAACCCTGTCAAAACGGGTGTCTCCTGCTACAGTTACTGTATCGATGTCAATAGATTCTAGCAATTTTTCTGATAATACGTCTTGTACAAAGAAATGTTGAATTGTTTTTAAATGTTTACGCATCCAAAAACCATGAGCTCTAAAAAATAGTTGATCTTCTCTAAAGATACCCGAAATTAAAAACGTTGGAATTTTATTTTTGCTCAATTCACGCAAATAATTTGGCCAAAATTCGTATTTGATGAATACTGCTAGCTTTGGATTTACATGATTGATAAATTGCTTTGCGTTAGAGGTACTATCCAATGGTAAATAACACACCACATCTGCCAATTCATAATCTTTTCTAACCTCATAACCTGAAGGTGAAAAAAAGGTGAGTACAATTTTAAAACTAGGATATTTTGCCTTTATCGCTTCTATCAGAGGCCTTCCTTGCTCAAACTCACCCAAGGAAGATGCGTGAATCCACACCACAGCATCCTTGTCGCTCAACTTATTCTTTAAAATCTCAAAAGTTTGCTTTCTACCCGCTACAAACAATTTCATCTTGTCATTAAAAAGAGCTACCACTTTAATCAATAAACTTGCTAAATAAATTAGCATATTATATAACAATCTCATAACAACAAAACTAAAAAAATAGCCTTGGGTTTAGCTAGCTTGGAGTTTAATTTTTTATTTTGGAATACGTTTTGATAATCCTATCAACAAACCCAACAATTACGGACATGAAATACATTATATCTCTACTTTGTTTTATTTCATTTGGACTCTATGCTCAAAACCATCAAGCTTATAAAAGCGGAGAAAAAATAAAATTTAGAATTCACTATGGTATTGTGAATGCTGGTTATGCAAGTATAGAAGTTAAAGACAAAATAATTGATAGTGAGCCTTACGAACATGTAGTCGGCAAAGGATGGACCTCTGGTATGCTAAAATGGGTATTTTATGTTGATGACCAATATGAGTCTTTTATCCATAAAAAAACAGGTTATCCAACTAGGGCAATCAGAAAAGTAAAAGAGGGAGGACACACAAAAAATGTGGAATTATTTTTTGAAAAAGACAGTGTGTTAACCGTAGATCATAAAAGAAATAAGGAAAAAAGAGTTGCTGCCAAAAATGTTCATGATATGATTGCTGCTTTTTATTACTTGCGCAACAATGTGCCAGACAGCTTGGACGTGAACCAATCCGTAGAAATTGATATGTTTTTTGACCACAAAAAATTTCCTTTTAAATTGGTTAAAACGGGGAAAGAAACACTAAAAACAAAGTTTGGAAAAGTAGCGTGTTTTGTATTTAAACCTATGGTACAATCTGGTAGAGTTTTTAAAGCCAAAGAAAGTTTAAGTATATGGATAACAGCTGACAAAAACAGAATTCCAATCAGAATTCAAGCCGATTTAGCTGTGGGTGCCTTAAAAGCTGATATTGATAAATATGAAGGCTTAGCACACCCTTTTAAAACTCTATAATTCATAAAATAATTGTATTTTTGTTTGTTAAAATTAAAATCTCCAGCGACTTGAAAAAAATCAGCCTAATCTGCCTTTTGATACTTGCGTTCACCTCTTGTAATTCAAAGGAAGAAGACAAAAAAAGTGACGTGGAGCAAAAAGAAAAAGTTGAGAAAGTTTCCAAAAAATTCTTTGGTTATCAATTAGACGATTATAAGGTTGTAAAAAGTAAAGTAAAAAAAGGCGAAACCTTTGGAAATATTCTTGACAAGCACCATGTTTGGACTCCCAAAATTTATAAAATTGCCAACACTATTAAGCCCAAATTTAACGCTAGAAGGATTAGAGCTGGAAAGAACTATACCGTTTTGGCAAAAAAAGATTCTACAGAAAAAGCACAAGTATTTATTTATCAGCATGATTTGGTAAACTATTCTATTGTAGATTTTAGAGATTCTATATTTGCTAAAACAGTTAAAAAGGATGTAACTACCAGATTAAAAAAAGCTTCGGGTATTATTACTAGTTCTCTATCTCAATCACTAGATCAAAAACATGTAAGCCCTGTAGTAGCAAATGATTTATCCGAAATTTACGCTTGGACTATTGACTTTTTTAGGTTACAAAAGAACGACAGATTTAAGGTAATTTATGAGCAACGATACATTAATGATACCGTTCCTGTTGGCATCGGAAGAATTACTGCTGCCTATTTTGAGCATGTAGGAAAACCTTTTTACGCTTTTAATTACGTACCCGATTCCATTACTAAAATAGAAGAGTATTTTGATGATCGTGCAAAAAATTTGAGAAGAGCTTTTTTAAAAGCTCCTCTGAAATTTAGTAGAATCTCATCTAAATATAATTTGAGAAGGAGAATTGCTTTATACGGAAGGGTGAAACCACATTTAGGTACTGATTTTGCTGCTCCCATAGGAAGTCCAATTATGAGTACTGCCAATGGTAGGGTGATAGAATCTAAGTACAGAGGAGGAAATGGTAATTATGTTAAAATTAAACACAACGCTACCTACACTACGCAATACCTGCACATGAGAAAAAGAAAGGTGAAGAAAGGAGATTACGTAAAGCAAGGAGATGTAATTGGATGGGTTGGAATGACAGGAAACACCTCTGGACCTCATGTATGCTATCGTTTTTGGAAGAACGGTAGACAGGTAGATCCTTTAAAAGAAAAGCTTCCGGCTGCCAAGCCTATGAAAAAAGAAATACAACAAAAATATTTAACTCACATAGCACCTATTAAACAAGAATTGGATGCTATACCCTATTAATAAATTACTTATCATGTCTTTACAGAACATCAATCCTACGCAAACAAGTGCGTGGAAAAAATTAACAGCTCATTTTGAAACTGCAAAAAATATTGAAATCAAAGATTTATTTGCAGAGGATGCTAATCGTAGTGACAACTACAGTGTTAAATTAGATAACTTAAAACTAGACTATTCCAAAAACCGAGTTTCTAAGGAAACTATGGATCTTTTGATAGAACTAGCTAAAGAGACTCAGTTACCCAATGCTATTGAGCAATATTTTGGTGGAGAAATAATCAATGCTACGGAAGGGAGAGCCGTATTACACACTGCGCTAAGAAACAATAGTGGAGATGCCGTAATTTCTGAAGGAATAGATGTAATGCCCGAGGTTAATGAAGCTAAAGAAAATATTAAAATATTTACAGAAAAAGTAATTTCTGGAGACTGGAAAGGGTACACTGGTAAAGAAATTACCGACATTGTAAATATCGGTATTGGAGGTTCTGATTTAGGACCCAATATGGTTGTGGATGGTTTGCAATACTACAAAAACCATTTAAACACACATTTTGTTTCTAATATTGATGGAGACCATGTTTCTGAAGTGATTAAGAAATTGAATCCTGAAACTACTTTATTTGTGATTGTTTCTAAAACGTTTACAACTCAAGAAACTATAGGTAATGCATTAACCATTAAAGAATGGTTTTTACAGAGTGCTAAAGAGACAGATGTTGCTAAACATTTTGTTGCTGTATCTACCAATTTAGAAGCTGTTGCTGATTTTGGAATTGATTCTGAAAACGTATTTCCAATGTGGAATTGGGTAGGAGGTCGTTTTTCTTTATGGTCTGCTGTAGGTTTATCTATTGCTTTATCTGTTGGATACGAGAACTACGCTGCCCTACTAAACGGTGCACATGAAATGGACAAGCATTTTAAAACTGCCGAGTTTGATCAGAATATTCCAGTAATTCTAGCCTTACTAAGTATATGGTATAATAACTTCTACGGAGCAGAAAGTGAAGCAGTTTTACCTTATACTCAATACCTAAATACTTTACCAGCTTATTTACAGCAAGCATTTATGGAAAGTAATGGTAAATCTGTGGATAGAGATGGAAATGATGTAAACTACCAAACAGGAACTATTATTTGGGGTGCTGCAGGTACAAATATGCAACATGCTTTCATGCAACTAGTACACCAAGGAACTAAACTAATTCCTTGTGACTTTATTGGTTTTGAGAAATCTTTATACGGTAAAGAAGATCATCATAAAAAATTGATGGCCAATTTTTACGGACAACAGGATGCTTTGTGCTATGGTAAAACTAAAGAACAAGTTTTAGAAAGCGGAGTAGCTGCAGATGCTATAGAATTGCCTTTTAAAGTATTTACTGGGAACAGGCCTAGTAACTGTATAACTGCAGATAAATTGAGCCCAGACAGCTTAGGGAAGATAATTGCCATGTACGAACATAAAATATTTGTACAAGGAATTATTTGGAATATTTTTAGTTTTGACCAGTTTGGGGTAGAATTAGGAAAAGAAATGGCAAAAAAACTTTTAAAATAAAAAGTTTTTCAATATTTTATAAAAGCCTAACAATCAATTGTTAGGCTTTTTTTGGCACTTAACTTGATATCTAAAAATTATAACTAATCAATTTTTTATATCATGAAGCTTAAAAAAAATCCCAATGCAAACTTAGAAAAGTATAGTAGCGTTTTTACACTGCTTGGCTTAGTACTCTCTTTATTCATCACCTATCAGTTTATTGAACATAAATCGTATGCATCAACCAAAACTACTTTTAATGAATCTTTTAAAGTAACGGAAAAAGAAAACATAGAGACTGTTCGTTATACCATTATAGAAGAGCAGCCAAAAAAAATAGAAGCTCCAATTACTGTAGACCAACCTGTTGAAGAACCTAAAGATAAACCCACCGAAATCACAGACCCTAACAATGTTAAAAAAGAAGAAAATGACTTAATCATTAAAGAGAGTCCTTTAGGGGCAACTGATAATGAACCTTTGGAAGTTATAGATGAGGGAAGTATTAAGCACACTAGTGACATTGAAGACAAAAACGAAGAAAACATCCCTTTTATCTCTGTAGAAAACATTCCTGTATTTCCTGGTTGTGAAAAATACAAGTACGACAAAACTAAATCCAAGAAATGTTTTAGCAGTAAAATTAGCAAGTTTTTTACCAAAAAATTTGATGCTTCTATAGCCAGTGATTTAAATTTAACTGGAATTCAAAGTATCTATAGTCAATTTATCATTGGTAGTAACGGTTATATTACCGAAGATATCACAACGAGAAGTGCACGTCCCGAACTAAGTAAGCAAGTGGAAAAAATATTGATGAAACTACCTAAAATGGAACCTGCTCAGCAAAATGGAAAACCTGTAAATATTATTTATACGCTACCCGTTAAGTTTTTAGTAGAATAAATGAAAAAGCCCTATTTGTTGTCAAATAGGGCTTTTTATATATTTTAGGATGATATCCTTATTTGCTTAAATCTACTTTAGAAATGCGCAATGTGTTGGCATCTCCATGCTCCATGATAGGTGTAGATGTTAAGTTAACCACAACATCTCCATCCGTTAAATAACCCGTATCAAAAGCTATTTGATTAACTTCTCTGATAATGTCAGTAGAATACGGAGTATTTGGTTCATAAAATCTTCCTTTTACTCCCCACATAATATTCATCATCCCTAAAGTTCTCTTGTCCGAAGAAAAAGCTAAGATTTGAGATTTTGGTCTTAATGCAGAAATTTGTTGAGCAGTGTAACCTGAATTGGTAATTGTAGAAATTACTTTAGCATTAATGTCCTCAGCTACTAAAGCAGCTTGGTGACAAATTGCATTTGTAATTGCTTTATCAGAATCAGTATCTACTTTAGGAGATTCTCTTGGCACTTCAATCAAACTAGAGTTTTCAACATCTAAAATGATTTGTCTCATCACTTTGATTACCTCGTTAGGAAAAGCTCCTACAGAAGTTTCTCCCGATAACATGACTGCATCTGCACCATCCATAATAGAGTTTGCAACGTCATTTACCTCTGCTCTTGTAGGTACAGAGTTCTCAATCATTGTCTCCATCATTTGTGTAGCAATTACTACAGGAATTTTAGCTTCTTTACATTTTCTAACCAACATTTTTTGAGCTAAAGGTACTTCAGACATAGGAATTTCAACTCCTAAATCTCCACGAGCAACCATAATAGCATCTGTGTTAGCAATAATCGCATCTATATTTTCTAAAGCTTCTGGCTTTTCTATCTTAGAAATAACTCTTGTTCTGTAAACAGATATATCAGAGTTTTCTTTAATTAATTTGTGAATATCATCTAAATCCGCAGGATTACGTACAAAAGATAATGCCATCCAATCTACTTCTAATCCTAAAGCAAACTTAGCATCTTCAATATCCTTCTCTGTTAATGCAGGTAAAGAAATATCCGTATTTGGTAAATTAACTCCTTTTTTAGACTTTAGAGGTCCTCCTCTTAACACTTTGGTAGTTACTAAATCTTCACCGTTAGTAGCGGTTACTTCAAATAATAATTTTCCATCATCAACTAAAATCTTTTCACCTACTTTTACGTCCTTAGGAAAACGTTGGTAAGTCATAAAAGCCTTTTCTTGGTTTCCTTCACACTTGTCAGTAGTAAATTTGAAAACATCTCCAGGAGCTAACTCAACTCCTTCTGCCATTACACCTACACGTAATTTAGGACCTTGTAAATCCGCTAAAATTGCAACGTTAAAATCTAACTCTTCGTTTAATTCTCTAATGATATTAACATTGTTAGTTACATCTTCGTAATCAGCATGAGAGAAATTAATTCTGAAAACGTTTACTCCAGAAATCATTAACTCTCTTAGCTTATCTTTACTTCCTGTTAAAGCAGGACCTAACGTAGCTACAATTTTGGTTTTTTTAGTCTGTGACATATTTTTAAAAAATTAAATATTCTTTGTGGTTTAGTTTATGAGTGTCTACTGAATATGCAGTAACAACACCTTTTATTTTGTTTATCTTCTTTAATAAATTCTTTAAACTAGATTCTAAAAAATCTCCTTGTATCTTTAGAATAAAATCTGCTTCCTTTATCTCTGGCTGCAAATATACGTAAGAACTAGCAAAAGCCTCTTCCGTTTGAAACAAACCTAACGAATTTCCTTTCGACGGCCCTACTTTACATTTGTTACTAGCTAAATACCAACTAATTAACCTTTTAGAATCTTCAAATTCAAATGATGAAAAAAAAGCTTTTTTGCCTTCGATTACATAATCTAAATCTGGCATTGTTCTTTTGAAGCAAAAGTTTATTTCACTATTTAACAAATAAGCTAATTTATAATCTTGTAAAACCGTATGTACCCCAACTATTCGATAATCGGGCTCATCAAAATCACAAAGAGTTAAAAAATTAGCCGCCATGTAACTACGTATTTATACGTAAAAATTTAAACACGAAGTTAACGAATAGTATCGAATTTCACCTAAATATTAGGACAATAAATCGCAAACGTTATCGTAAAATTTACATTTCGGACTGAAATGCATAGTAGGCTCTTTTTGCAGCCATTTCTTCTGCTCTCTTTTTAGAAGTAGCTCTTCCTTTTGACACTATTTTGCCATCTACAAAAAGTTTGACACTAAAATGCTTAGCCGATTGGTTTCCAGAATCTTCGTAATTTTGAAATTTTAAAGACCTCTTTGTTTTTTGAGACCACTCAATTAAAACTCCTTTGTAACTGGTTATCTTTCCTTCTAATTTTTGGATGTCTACGTAGGGAATAATCACTTTTTTATTGATAAACTTTACGCAGTAGTTGTAACCTCTGTCTAGGTATATAGCTCCTATTAAAGCTTCAAATAAATTTCCATGAATATTGTTTCCCATTTTGGATTTAGACACTTTGGTATCTAGGAAGGATAACAATTCTAAATCTTTACCTAATTCGTTTAAGTGATCTCTACTTACTATTTTAGATCTCATTTGCGTGAGATAACCTTCGTTCGCTTCAGGTACTTCGTCAAAAAGATAAGCCGCAATAATAGAACCTAACATAGAATCTCCCAAATACTCTAAACGCTCAAAATTGATAGGATTTCCTTTTTCGTCTTTAATTTGTAAAGAAGTATGAGTAAATGCTGTTTTGTAGAATTGAAGTTTTTTAGGCACAAAACCTATGGTCCTTTTTATTTGTGCATAAAAAATCTCGTCCGATGACGAACGAGATCTCTTTATATTTTTTAAAAATTTCAAAAGTATTAAGCTTCTAATTTTTTAAACAACACACAAGCATTGTGTCCTCCAAATCCAAAAGTGTTACTCATGGCTACCTTAATGTCTCTTTTTTGAGCTTTATTGATAGTCAAGTTTAACTTAGGATCTATGTGTTCATCTAATTCTTCGTGGTTAATGGTTGGCGGTACCATTCCATTTTCCATAGCCAATACAGAAGCAATGGCCTCAATAGCTCCAGCCGCTCCCAACAAGTGACCTGTCATAGATTTGGTAGAGTTGATATTTAAATCATAAGCATGATCGCCAAAAACTTTTTGAACCGCTTTTAATTCCGCAACATCTCCTAATGGAGTTGATGTTCCGTGCATATTTACTGCATCTACATCTTCTGGAGTTAATCCTGCATTTTGCAAACAGTTTTGCATTACTTTAGTTGCTCCCAATCCTTCTGGATGCGGTGCGGTTAAATGGTATGCATCGGCAGATAGACCACCTCCTGCTACTTCGCAGTATATTTTAGCCCCTCTAGCTACAGCATGTTCATATTCTTCAAGTATCAAGGCTCCACCACCTTCTCCCATTACAAAACCATTACGATTTTTGTCAAAAGGTCTAGAGGCTGATTCTGGATGATCGTTACTTTCAGATAGCGCTTTTAAGGCATTAAAGCCTCCCATAGCAGCTGGAGTTACAGAAGCTTCTGAACCTCCTGTTACAATAACATCTGCATGTCCTAGTCGGATATAATTTAAAGCATCTATAATAGCATTCGCCGAAGATGCACAAGCAGATACCGTTGTAAAGTTAGGTCCCCTAAACCCATACTTAATAGAAATATGCCCTGGGGCTATATCTGCTATCATTTTTGGGATAAAGAATGGGTTGTATTTTGGGGTACCGTCTCCATTAGCAAAGTCTATTACTTGTTGCTCAAAAGTATCTATACCACCAATACCACATCCCCAAATAACACCTACTCTATCTGGATCTACTGTATCTAAATTTAATTTTGAATTTGTAATAGCCTCATCGGCTACTACCATGGCAAATTGCGTGAATTTGTCCATTTTACGAGCTTCTTTTCTGTGAATAAAATCATTCACGTCAAAGTTTTTTACTTCGCATGCAAAACGAGTTTTGAACTTGGCAGCATCAAAGTGTGTTATAGGAGCAGCTCCGCTCTTCCCATTCACTAAACCATCCCAATACTCTTCTATATTGTTCCCAATTGGTGTTAATGCACCAAGTCCAGTTACTACGACTCGTTTCAATTTCATAAATAGAGAATTTTCTAATTATTTAGCAGCCTCAATAAAGCTTACTGCTTGACCTACTGTTCCAATGTTTTCAGCTTGATCATCTGGAATTTGAATATCAAATTCTTTTTCGAATTCCATAATTAATTCAACAGTATCTAAAGAGTCTGCTCCTAAATCGTTTGTGAAGCTTGCCTCAGCAGTTACTTCATTTTCGTCAACTCCTAATTTATCAACGATAATTGCTTTTACTCTTGATGCAATGTCTGACATAATAATATAATTTATAAGTTTAAAACCGGGGACAAAAATAAAAAACTTTTGTTTCCACAAACAATCTTTCTGATAAATATATTCACTAAGATAAAAAAAAATATCACATCTTTGTAGTTCGTTTTTCTACAACTAACACAGGTTAAGAAACTTGAAAACCGCTGTAAAGCCCATTAAATATGATTAAAATAGCTATTTTGGCCTCTGGTTCTGGTTCCAATGCAGAGAACATTGCCAATTATTTTTCGAACGATAAAAATGTTGAAATCACCTACATTTTAACGAACAAAAAGGATGCTTTTGTACTACAAAGAGCTAAAAAGTTGGGAATTAAAAGTCGAGTTTTCACTAATAAGGAGATGAAAGAGGATCTTAATTTACTCGAATTGCTAAAAGCAGAGGCTGATTTTATTGTTTTAGCAGGGTTTTTACTTAAAGTTCCCGAGAATATTATTGAGGCTTTTCCAAACAAAATCATCAATATCCATCCTGCTTTATTACCTAGTTATGGCGGTAAAGGGATGTATGGAATGCACGTACACCGCGCAGTAAAAAACAATAACGAAACCGAAACTGGAATTACCATACATTTTGTGAATGAAAACTATGATGAGGGAGCCATTATTTTTCAGGCTAAAACGGCCATAAACAAAAACGATACTCCCGAAGATATTGCGCAAAAAGTGCACGCTTTGGAATATGAACACTTCCCTAAAGTGATTAAAGAAACTATTTGTAAGTAAGTTTTGAATGGCTAAAAGCAAAAAATATTATGTGGTGTGGAGTGGTAAAAACACAGGGATTTTTACGACTTGGGATGCATGCAAAAAAAGTATTGATGGCTTTCAAGGGGCACAATACAAATCTTTTAGTTCTAAAGAAGAGGCAAACGTTGCTTTTACCAAAACTTATGATGAATACAAAGGCAAGAACACCAAAAGACCCGCTATTGATAAAGCGTTGTTAAAAGAAATAGGCCAACCCAATTTAAACTCTATAAGCGTAGATGCTGCTTGTAGTGGAAATCCTGGACTCATGGAGTACCGAGGAGTTCATACTCAAACCAAGCAACAACTTTTTATTCAAGGCCCTTTTGAAGAAGGAACTAACAATATTGGAGAATTCCTGGCCTTAGTTCACGGTTTGGCCTACTTGCAGCAAATTAATCAGAAAAATTTGTCGATTTATTCAGACTCCAGAACAGCCATTGCTTGGGTACGTGCCAAACAATGCAGAACTAAGATAATGCCTACATCAAAAAACAAAAAAATGTTTGACTTGATTAAACGTGGAGAAAAATGGCTGCAAGAAAACATATACAAAAACCCCATACTTAAGTGGGAAACAAAAGTATGGGGTGAAATTCCTGCTGATTTTGGAAGAAAATAAATTATTCTATTCCCAATTCTTTTCTTAAATAAAGGTCTTTATTAGTGTTTTTACTCCAGTAATCTAATTTTATTGTTTTAATTAGTTTTGCTTTGGAGGTCAATAATTTTCTCATAGCACCACTTCCTTCTAAGCAAGTTTCTTCCCAACTTAAAATTCGATTAGGGAATTTAGCTTCAAAAGTAATACGTAAGTTTCTATTTAAAGTTGGATAATCAATTTCGTAAGTTATTTTTCCATCCTTCTCATTTAAACTAAGCACCGCATCGTAACCTTTTATTTCTTTGTGCAAAAATCTTAAATAAGAAAAACTTGGCATCATTTTCACTTTTTTGCCCGTTATTAGTTTCTTCGGCTCAACTCTAATCATAGACCAAATATCATCTTCTAAAAACACGTCCTCGCCTAATTCTTTATCCTCAAATCCTTCTCCCTCGTAATACGAATGTAAACTAACATTGTACTTACCACCTTCATTGACTAGTTCAGCATAATCATGTCCACACCATTCCTGAAGTGACGTAGATACTTTTAACGAACTTTTATATTTTTTAGAATCGATTGGATAAAAAGAACTATTTAATATTGAATAAGAATAAATTCCTGTATTAAAATTTTTATCGGTAATATGCTTTAACACTTTTACATTTCCCTTATCCGAGGTGTCAGTTTTAGCATTGGCTTTTGGAGAAAAGGTTTCTGTTACAAATACATTTACTAACGTACCTTTTCTCATTTCTCCATACCTTGCCTGCTCTAGCTTGTAACTAGATATCTCCGCCTTTCCATCATACCAATAATCATTAAAGGATAACTCAGGTGTTTTTAAGTCTTTTTTAGCTTTTACAGCAGTATCGGGAATTTCTCCCGTTTTAGTCTTGCCTTCCTTTTGGGCAACAGATGGTAGTGCAATTAGCGCTGCTACCAACAGTAAATTAAGATGTCTCATGTTAAAAATTTTAGTTTGTTTGACACAAATATATAAGAACCAGCGATATACCTATTTTTCTTAAAACAGACATTTGTTAATGTATTTTACTGATAGATAGGTATATGTGAACTTTCAATTCATCCTTTTGAATATTTATTAATTTATTGCTCCGAATCATAAATAAAGAATAATTTTGAAGAAAGTTTTTTTAACTTAATAAAATGAACCTAACTCCTTTTGATGCCACGGAACCAAATAGTTTTGAAAAAAAAGCTTTAGAAGTTTTTAATTTTCAGGCACAAAATTGCAGTGTTTACCAAACGTTTATTAAACATTTGAACATTCAGACCAAAACAATTACCAAATTAGAAGAAATTCCTTTTTTACCTATACAGTTTTTTAAAAGTCATCAAATAATTAGCAACAATAAGCAGGTAGAAAAAACCTTTTTAAGTAGTGGTACCACAGGTTCTTTACAGAGCAAACACTTAGTTACGGACCTCTCTTACTACGAACAGAGTTACCTAGGTGCTTTTAAACACTTTTACGGAGACATTAAGAACTATACAATTTTGGCTTTACTACCCTCTTATTTGGAACGAAATGGCTCTTCATTAATTTATATGGTAGAAGATTTAATTCAAAAAACTGAAAACCCAAACAGCGGATTTTATCTTCATAGCTATCAAGAATTATACGAGCAGCTCCAAAAACAAGAAGCTAAAAAGCAGAAAACTTTACTAATAGGAGTATCCTTTGCGCTGTTAGATTTTATAGAAAAATATCAGCTTGACTTAAAACATACCATTGTTATGGAAACTGGTGGTATGAAAGGCAAACGAAAAGAAATGATTAGAGAAGAGTTACATACAGAACTAAAACAAGGTTTTGGAGTAGCAAATATTCATTCCGAATACGGGATGACAGAACTATTAAGTCAAGCTTATTTTACCGATACTCAAAGATTTCAGTGTCCTCCATGGATGAAAATTTTAATTAGAGATACAGAAGATGCTCTTTCGCTATTGCCTAACGGCAAAAGCGGAGGAATTAACGTTATTGATTTGGCCAACATAAATTCCTGTTCTTTTATTGCTACTCAAGATTTAGGTAAAGTGTACAACAACGGTACTTTTGACGTTTTAGGTAGATTTGATAATTCTGATGTTAGAGGTTGCAACCTTTTAATTCAATAACACCTATTTACAACTCAATTAGCCTCAGCCAAGCCAATAAACATCCTCAAAATAATAGCGTGACAAAACTTAATTCAAATTTGCTGTAAACTGCGTTAAGAATACACGTCTAAAACAGCACAAACCTCTCAAAAAGGTTTTAAATATAAGTATCAATACAATGAAAGAAGTAATTTTATTTTTAAGTTTTTTAGTGAGCTTAGTAAGTTTCTCTCAAAACAAAGACTATAACTTAAAGAAAGGATATGTTGCAGAGGGTTACGATGTAGTCTCGTATTTTGATAACGATCCTATAGAAGGAAAAAAAGAGTTTACGGCAACTCACGATGGAGTTAAGTTCCGTTTTGCCAACGCAGAAAACTTAAAAAAGTTCAAAGCAAATCCTTCTCAATACGTTCCACAATATGGTGGTTGGTGTGCATATGCGTTAGGAGCCAATAATACAAAATACGATATCAACCCTAAAACTTACGAAATTAGAGATGATAAATTGTATTTGTTCTATAACTCGTGGGGAGTAAACACCTTAAAAAAATGGACAGATGAGAATCCAGAGGATTTAAAAAAGAAAGCTGACCAAAATTGGTCATCATATAAGTAGTTTTAGTATAGTTTTAGTTTGTAAAAAGCCATTAGCAGTAAAATGCTAATGGCTTTTTTATGCGCTACCACCTAGAATAATCTTCTAGAAAAAGTTATCTACTAAACCAACTTTAACAAATAGTAGCTCTTTTTACCCCTTTGTAATAACACGTACTTTTCTGCAATCAAGTCAGCCTCCGTAATTTTATAATCCTCTTTTACTTTTGCTTTGTTTACAGAAACTGCATTTTCCTTTAGCGCACGTCTCGCATCAGAATTGGTTTTTAAAAAGTTTGTTTTTGCAGCCAACGCACCAATCATATCCAAACCTTCAGTTAATTCCTCTTTACTTAACTCTGCCTGAGGAACTCCCTCAAACACATCTAAAAACGTTTGCTCGTCTAAAGATTTTAAATCATCAGCCGTAGATTTCCCAAATAATATAGACGATGCCTTTACAGCATTATCATAGTCTTCTTGAGAATGCACCATTACGGTAACCTCCTCTGCTAACTTCTTTTGTAACAAACGCATATGCGGAGCTTCTTTGTGCTCAGCAATCAACGCTTCAATTTCTTCTTTACTTAAAAAAGTAAACTTTTTAATAAAGTTCTCAGAATCTTCGTCAGAAGAATTTAACCAATATTGATAGAATTTATAAGGAGAAGTTCTCGCTTTATCTAGCCATATGTTTCCCCCTTCGGATTTTCCAAACTTAGTTCCGTCCGCTTTTGTAATTAAAGGACAAGTCATTGCATAAGCCTTACCTTTTGCCTTACGTCTTACTAGTTCTGTACCTGTGGTAATATTCCCCCATTGGTCAGAACCTCCCATTTGCAACTTGCAATTTTTGTTTTCGTACAAATGCAAAAAGTCGTACCCCTGAAATAACTGATACGTAAATTCTGTAAAACTCATTCCCTCTACACCTTCCCCAGAAATACGTTTTTTAACAGAATCTTTTGCCATCATATAGTTTACCGTTAGGTGTTTCCCAATATCACGCACAAAATCAATCAAAGAAAATTCCTTCATCCAATCGTAGTTGTTTACCAACTCCGCAGCATTCGCAGCATCAGAATTAAAGTCTAAAAATCTTTCTAACTGACTCTTTACACCTGCTACATTTTTAGCCAAAGTTTCCTCATCTAACAAATTACGTTCTGCCGATTTTCCAGAAGGATCTCCAATCATTCCTGTAGCCCCACCAATTAAAGCAATAGGTTTATGCCCCGCTTTTTGAAAGTGCATTAATACGATAATCGGAATTAAACTCCCTATGTGTAAAGAATCTGCTGTCGGATCAAATCCAATATACCCCGCAGTTACTTCTTCTAATAATTGTTCCTCTGTTCCTGGCATGATGTCGTGCATCATTCCTCTCCACTTTAGTTCTTCAACAAAGTTGTAAGCCATCTTTTAAAAAATTTTGAGCAAAGATATTAATTAGCTTTTAGCCTTTAGCAATTAGCTATTAGTTTTTTGCTTTGGGCGTTACCCTACGGGTCAGGCTTTCACTACTCGCTTTTTTTTTTGTTTAAACGGAGTTTAGAACACCAAAAAAGAGCTCATACAAACCGTTCAATCCTTAACGCAAATTAACAACACGGTTATTATTACACTTTTATTAAGTCAACTCCAAAAAACATTCGAACTGATTTTAATATTACCACCACAACCACTTAAATCCGAATCCTGAGAACAGTTCTTGACTCCACTATAGTACTTCGAAAGCATCAGTTTTGTGAGTGCAAAGAAGAATATACGAAGCCAAATTGACGTTCGTAAAATGAACAAGTGTTAGCAGCCTTAGCCCTAAAATAGTACCTACTCGTTGTTCTAAGACTTATTTTATAAGCTCGTACATATTTTATATATTTGCATTAATCTAAGTCTGCAAAACACGAAAGTCGACTCCAAGTCGTTATTTTAAATTCAATTTAAAATTAGTGTTTTAGTGGGCTTATTTTATTTCTAGCCGTTAGTGGATTCTTTTTGTTGTCGTAATAATTTTTCCAGTTACTATAATTGCTCGCATCGTATAAGTCAATTACAACTTTTACTTGCTCTTTAATAAAGTTATAATATCTTACTTCGCCTCTTTCAAACACCCTTTGTATTGTCCAGCAGAAATAATCTGCCAAATTTAGTAAAGGGTCTTTAGTTGGATAATTTATATTAAAGACAATATTAGTTTTCATCTCCTTATTCCCATTAATATTCCTAAACCTTTGTTTGGCTTTTAAAAAAGCTAACTCTAAATTATGGTTTTTGGTACTTTTACCTCTTTCAGAAATATGCATTACTAGTTTTTCGTGTTTTGAAAGTTTGTTTTTTAGCAAATGGGATAGCAAATCAGCGTAGAAATATTCTTCTTTTCCTTTATGCTTAGTTTCGTAACGTTCGATACTTTTTCTTCCGACAACTGCTTCGAAGCTACAGTTTATAGTTTTCATTAAATCAAACATTTCTTTTCTAACTTCAGGCAAATCGTCAGTTGCATGCAAGTAGTAACCATTTTTGCCTATTTTTTTCAATACACTAGGCACATGATAGAAATTGTCTTTAGCAATCTTATCTTGAAGTGTGTTAATTTTCTCCCGAACCTCATCCAATGGATCTTTTATCTTTACCATACCAAGAATAAAAACGTTCGAAACACCATTCATTCCAATAATGTTTTTTTTACCCTTTCCGTAAAACGTGGTATCTCCTGCTTCATCCAAAAAACGATGATAATCCATTAATTTACTTTTTCTCATTCTTCAATTTTTGTTCTGCTAATCTTAATATTTTGTCAATATTGTCTTCGCCCTTCAACTCATTTACTATTTTATCAGAAAGCCATATTATTAGTAGTTCTTTACAATCTACATTAAATATTTTAGAGAACTTTTCTACAAGCTCTTTTTTAGCAATTCTGTAATTATTTTCGATTTTACTCAAAATCGAAGCATCTATTTCCAACTTTGCAGAAACCTCTCTCAAAAGGAGATTATTCTCTCCTCGTAATTTACGTATTGTTTCCCCGAAATTATTTTCCATATTATGACTTGACGTTAATTGTCAAATGTAGTAATAATAAAGATGACTACAAATTTAATTTCATAGTTAATCGTATATCAATAATTTATAAAAATAATCTTCAACACATCACTTCTGATATTGATAATCAAAATAAAATGGCGATTGTTTTTGTACGGAGAAGCAAGTCATTTATAAAAATTCTTAACAAGTTCGCTAAGTACAAAAGAGAGATATTCTATCAACATTAATTCTTAAATTTACATTGTGGATAAAGATTTAAAATTAAAAGTAACCGTTTTACCAACAACTCCTGGAGTTTATCAATATTTTGATAAAAACGGAACTATTATTTATGTAGGGAAAGCCGTTAACCTTAAAAAGAGAGTGAGTAGTTATTTTAACAGAACTCACGACGATGCCAAAACCCGAATTTTAGTTTCTAAAATTCGTGATATCAAACATATTGTAGTTGCTACCGAAACCGATGCGCTTTTGCTGGAAAACAACCTCATCAAAAAGTACAAACCTAAGTACAACGTACTTTTAAAAGACGATAAAAGCTATCCATGGTTTTGCATTAAAAAGGAACGTTTTCCAAGAATTTTTGTGACTCGTAAAGTTATTCGTGATGGGTCGGAATATTATGGTCCCTATACCAGTGTTAAAATTGCCCGTGCCTTGCTTGATTTGATTAAGGAGCTATATCAAATAAGAAGTTGTGCTTTAGATTTAAGCAGTAGAAATATCGATGCCGGAAAATTTAAGGTTTGTTTGGATTATCACATTAAAAAATGTTTGGGGCCCTGCGAAGCTTTACAATCTGAAACTGCTTACACTAATCAGATTAATTCCATCAGAAACATCATCAAAGGAAATTTTAAAGAATCTTTATCGTACTTTGAAAATATGATGTCTGATTTTGCCGCCAAAATGGAGTTTGAAGAAGCACAAAAAATTAAAGAGAAAATGCTGTTGCTTTCTAACTACCAAGCAAAGTCTACCATCGTAAACCCGAGCATAAACAATGTAGATGTGTTTTCTATTGTTTCGGACGAATCTGCTGCTTATGTAAACTTTTTTAAGATTTCCAATGGATCTATTATCCAATCTCACACCTCAGAAATTAAAAAGAAATTAGACGAAACTGATAAAGAATTACTAGAACTGGCCATTGTGGAATTTAGGGAACGTTTTAACTCCATTGCTCCAGAAATATTTGTTCCTTTTAAAGTAAGTGTGGGAGAAAAAATTAAAGTTACTGTACCTAAACAGGGAGACAAACTTAGAGTAGTAGAACTTTCTTTAAGAAATGCTAAATATTACAGACAAGAGCAGTTTAAACAGGTGCAAATTGTAGACCCTGAGCGACATACAAAACGTATTATGGCTCAAATGAAAAAGGATTTACGTTTGAGTGCGGAACCTAAACACATTGAATGTTTTGACAACTCTAATATACAAGGAACCCATCCTGTTGCGGCTTGTGTGGTATTTAAAAACGGTAAACCTAGTAAAAAGGACTATCGCCATTTTAATATCAAAACTGTGGAAGGACCCGATGATTTTGCTTCGATGGAAGAGGCCGTACACAGACGGTACAAACGCTTGTTGGATGAGGATCAACCTCTACCTCAACTTATATTGATTGATGGGGGGAAGGGACAATTATCTTCGGCTCTAAAAAGCTTAGATCTTTTAGGCTTGCGTAACAAAATTGCTATTATTGGTATTGCCAAAAGATTGGAAGAGCTGTTTTTCCCAGAAGATCCTATTCCTTTGTACTTAGATAAAAAATCGGAAACTCTTAAAATTTTGCAACAGTTGCGTAATGAGGCTCACCGCTTTGGAATTACTCATCATAGAAATAGACGTAGTAAAACTTCTTTGGTTTCGGAATTGGAGCTTATTCCTGGAATTGGAAAGCAAACGCTAGAAAGTTTGCTACAATATTTTAAGTCTGTCAAACGCATTAAAGAAGCTACTTTAATTCAGCTCGTCAGTGTAATTGGGGAATCTAGAGCTAAAAAAGTTTACAATTTCTATCATAAAAAGGCCTAACTTTATTGCCGTTATGGCAAGGTACTTTTTTATAATATTAATTCTTTACAACAGTCTTTTTTTCGGTCAGGAAAAAACAATTGTGAATGCCATCAACAAAAAAAAAGTAGGACTTGTACTTAGCGGTGGTGGTGCCAAGGGTTTTGCTCATATTGGCGTTTTAAAAGCTATTGAAGAGGCTGGTGTAGAAATAGATTACATTGGGGGAACCAGTATGGGAGCTGCCGTAGGAGCGTTATATGCTTCTGGTTATTCTGCCCACCAAGTAGACTCTATCATCATGTCTATCGACTTTACTAAAATGCTAACCGATAAAATTGACAGAAAGTATTATTCGTTTTTTCATAAAAAACACGGAGAAAAATATTTGTTACAACTGCCTATCAAAGGATTTAAACCTGGTTTGCCCATTGCGTTATCCAAAGGACAAAACACCTATAACAAGTTAAGTGAATTGTATCACCATGTAGATCATATTCAAGATTTTTCAAAACTGCCCATTCCGTTTTTCTGTATGGCAACCAATATTGAAACGGGGAAACAGGTAGAACTTAATTCGGGTTCATTGGCATTAGCTATCAGATCTAGTGCTTCACTGCCCACTTTGTTATCTCCAAGCCAAATAGATTCTTTAATGCTGATTGATGGAGGAGTTTCCAACAATTTTCCTATTGAAGAAATGAAAGCCAAGGGCATGGATTTTATCATTGGAGTTGATGTTCAAGGTACCCTAAAAAATCAGAAAAAAATTCACTCCGCCATCGAGGTGATTGATCAGATTGTAAACTTTCAATTATACGGAGACGAAAATCAAGAGTTTAAAGGACTGGATCTCCACATTCATCCCGATGTTAAGAAATTTAGTTTGGTGGATTTTGATGAAAAGAGAGAAATTATAGATGCAGGTTATGCAAAAGCTAAAGAGTATTTAAAGGAGCTTAATCTAATTGGAGAATCCTCCACCAAAGTTCCCAAAATTGGGAGTGCAAAAGTCGACACAAAAAAATACACCATTAAATCGTACTCCATCAAAGGGGCTAAAAATTATACAAGAAGATATATTCGTGGAAAGTTAAATCTTAAAAAGGGGAAAAGAGTATCTATCCAACAATTCAATAATAATATTAATTACGCAACCACTACTAATAACTTCAATAGCATACTATATTCTTTTAATAATCAAGATTCTATTGTAGACATCGATTTAAAAATTAAAGAAAATACAAATACAAAGTTTTTAAAACTGGGAATTCATTACGATAGAATTTATGAACTTGCAGGATTAATTAACTATACTCACAAACATATCTTGATGAGAAATGATATGTTGTCTGCCGATCTTGCTTTTGGAGATAATCTAAGGTATGAGATTAACTATTTTATTGACAACGGTTATTTTATGGGTTATGGATTGAGGAGTAGATTTAACCAATTTGACACTTTTATAGAAAGTAAAGCGTTTACCGGAGTAAATAAAATTAATTTTGAATATGAGGACTTTACCAATTTTATCTATTTACAAGGAAATTTAAAGAATAAATATTCTGTAACTGCTGGAATAGAACATAAGCATATACGATCTTTTACGAATAATTTTGGGTCTATAGACGATGATGACAGAACTTTTTTTGACAACAGTCATTATTTGAATCTACTAGCCAAACTTGAAGCAGACACTTATGATAATAAAAACTTTCCCCAAAAAGGAATTTTACTAGAGGCCACGCTAAGGACTTTTTTGCAATCTAGTAATTTTAATGAAAAATTCTCTCCTTTCTCCCAGTTGAGATTGCTATTAGAAGGAACATGGACCCTCTCCGATAGGTTTACTTTTACGGGACAAGGTGATGGAGGTTTGAGTTTTACAGGAAGAACCCTCGATAATTTTAACTACTCCTTAGGAAGCTACGGAAAGAACTTTATCAATAACTTTGTACCACTACATGGCTACAGTTTTTCGCAACTAGAAGGTAATTCATTTGTAAAAACAGCAGCTACATTTAGGTACAGAGTGTACAAAAAAAACTATGCGGACTTTATTGCCAATTATGCCGTTGTTACGGATGATGTTTTAAATTTTTTAAGAACGGAATCTTTCTTTGGTAATTCTAGCAGAGGATACTCTGTGGGAATTGGCTCAGATACATTCTTAGGGCCAATTGAAATTCGCTATTCTTGGTCTCATGAGAATGACTTTAGTAATGTTTACTTTAGTGCAGGTTTTTGGTTTTAATATGATTGTAATATGAATATTCGACAAAATAAGAAAAGTGTGCTCTTTCCACTTTTTATCATCCTTATTTGGGGACCCATCTTATTTTTTGATTCTCTTTATTTTGCAGAGAACTTTTTTGATGGAAAAATAATCACCACCACACTTGTCATTTTCATTACGTTTTATCTTTTATATATACTTCCTTTAAAGTCTAAGGTTTTAATGTGTATTATGATTCCGCTGTCTTGGCTAGGAGAATATATTTTTTCTGTACTTTTAGATATGTATGACTATAGAGGGGCTGTAATTCCACTATATGTTCCTGTAGGACACGCAGGAGTGTTTGTTGTAGGAAGTTTGCTTACGCAAAGGAGTTTTGCTTATACACAACCTAAAAAGTTTAAAGTTATATTAATCAGTTTTCTCATCATTAGTTTTTCATATGCCATATTTTTTTTAGGAGACAACTTTAGTCTGCTATTAGGGATTCTATATTTAGTTATATTAATTAGGAGAAAATTCTCTCCTTTTTACTTAATGATGGGACTTATTGTATTGTATTTAGAAATTATAGGAACTGCTTTGGGGGTATGGAAATGGGATGAGCAGCAAGGAATTTTTACTACTATAAATCCACCTATTGGTGTTGCTTTCTTTTACGTGGGGGGAGATATTGTTTTAGATAAAGTAACGCGGCTTTTACTAAGACAAAGAAGGGCTTTTAGAAAAAGAATAAGTCTTTCTTAAACAAAAAAAAGCCCTAATTAGTATACTAATTAGGGCTCTGATATGCGATTCTACATTTTAAAAGAAAACTTATATTGTAAATACATATAAGCATCTCTTGGTACAATTTTTATCCATTTTTTATGCTCCGAAAACCATTTTCTCTGCTGAGATAATAGTCCTTGTTTTAGATACGCAGCCACAAAAGGATGTACATGTAAAAAGATTTTTTCGTTACGTTTTTTTGTTGATAAGATTTTTCTTAGTTCAAAATCTATCTTACTAACAAGCACTATAGGTGCTTCTACTTCTCCGTTTTTATTCGGATTAGGTTCTCGTGTTTTGATATTCGTTTCCGGACGAACACGTTGACGAGTAATTTGAACTAGACCAAACTTACTAGGAGGTAGTATTTTGTGTTTGGTTCTATCTGTAGCCATTTCATTTTTAAGATGTTCATATAGTTTTTGTCTGTTTTCATTGGTGTTCATGTCAATAAAATCTATCACTATAATTCCTCCCATATCACGCAATCTTAATTGTCTAGCAATTTCTGTTGCTGCAATTAAATTTACTTCTAAGGCAGTATCTTGTTGAGAACTGGCTTTGTTAGATCTATTTCCGCTATTTACGTCAATAACGTGAAGCGCTTCGGTATGTTCTATCACCAAATAAGCTCCTTTACTCATAGATACGGTTTCTCCAAAGGCAGATTTAATTTGCCTTTCGATTCCGTATTTTTCAAATATGGGAACGTTTCCATCGTAATCGTTTACGATATTCACTTTCTTAGGATCTATTTCTTGAATATAATCTCTTATTTCTGTTGCCAATTCGGAATCATCGACAACAATACTTGTAAAAGAATCATTTAAAACATCTCTCAAAATTGAGGATGCTCTGTTTAACTCACTTAAAACTTTAGTGGGGGTATTTGTGTTTGGAATACGTTCACACATATCCACCCATCTTTGTAGTGAGTTTTGTAAATCTTTATCTAATTCTGCAACTTTTTTTCCCTGTGCTACTGTGCGCAGAATTAATCCAAACCCTTTGGGTTTGATACTTTTAGCCAACTTCTTAAGTCTATCTTTTTCTTTAGGATCTTCAATCTTTTGAGAAACGGATACTCTATTAGAAAATGGCACTAATACTAAATACCTACCTGCAATGGACAACTCAGAACTAATGCGTGGTCCTTTGGTAGATATAGGTTCTTTTACAATTTGAACAAGAATATTTTGCTTCGGCTTTAAAACCTTGTCAATACTTCCTCCTTTGTCAATATCTTTTTCAAATTGAAATTTGTTTAACGTAAAATCTTTGTAATTACCTGTACTTACTTTTTTCAAAAAACTGTTTAAAGACTGAACCTGAGCTCCTAAATCATGATAATGTAAAAATCCATCTTTTTCGTAACCTACGTTTACGAAAGAAGCGTTTAATCCTTTTAATACCTTACCTGCTTTAGCCAAAAATATGTCTCCTACTGATATTTTATTATCATTAGATTCATTATTCAACTCAGTTAGCCTACCGTCTTTTAATAATGCAAAATCAATATCAGAAGAATTTGAACGAATAATTAATTCTAATTTCATCCTGATTTTGTTTTAAGTGTTATTTTCATAACACGATTAAAAATAAGTGTATTGATAATTAAGACAATTGTCTTAATGTCAATGAACGTGTAATGGTTTTGAGAAAACCATAAAAAACAAGAAAAAGTAAGTTTAAAACTTACTTTTTCTTATGTCTGTTAGCTCTTGATCTTTTCTTACGTTTGTGAGTAGAGATCTTAGCTCTCTTTCTTTTTTTACCGCTTGGCATAATGTATAATTTTAAAGTCTCCTTTTATCGGAGATAGTTAATAATCTATTTTTGTAATCTTATTTTACTTCTACTTTTGCTTTTACTCCTTCTGTAAACGTTTTAGCAGGCTTAAATGCTGGAATATTATGAGCAGGAATTTTAATAGTTGTATTCTTAGAAATATTTCTACCTGTTTTCTCAGCTCTAGTTTTAATTACAAAACTACCAAACCCTCTTAAATAAACGTTATCTCCGTTCTCTAAAGCTTTCTTTACTTCATCCATAAATGCCTCAACAGTTGCTAAAACATCAGCCTTTTCAATTCCTGATTTATCTGCAATTGTTGTCACTAAATCTGCTTTCGTCATTTCTTGTTAAATTTAATATTATTTCTAGAAAAAAATTGAGGACGCAAATATATGATAATTAATTAATTCTAAAAACATTAACCACCAAAATTTAAGAGAAGTTTTAGTTAAGTTTGCATTCTTAACTGCAAATATATGGAATTTTATAACACCTTAGAAACGTGGTACTTAAAAAATAAAAGAGATTTACCTTGGCGTAAATCTTCAAATCCATACTTTGTTTGGCTTTCAGAAATTATACTCCAACAAACTAGAATACAACAGGGTTTGGACTATTACCTTAAATTTACGCAAAATTATCCTACCGTGCACCACCTTGCAAATGCCTCTGAGGATGAAATTTTAAAAGACTGGCAAGGACTTGGGTACTATTCTAGAGCAAGAAACTTACACTTTTCCGCAAAATACATTTGTGATGAGTTAAACGGAATTTTTCCGCAAACCTACCGAGAAATTTTAAAGCTAAAAGGAGTAGGAGATTATACAGCCTCTGCCATAGCCTCTATTTGTTTTAATGAAAAAACAGCTGTTGTAGATGGAAATGTGTACAGAGTTTTGGCTAGATATTTTGATATAGGTATTGCTATAAATAGCTCCAAAGGAATTAAGTACTTTAAAGAACTTGCACAAGAATTAATTAAAAATGCAAATCCTAAAGAATACAACCAAGCTATTATGGATTTTGGCTCCATGGTGTGCAAACCTCAAAACCCTATTTGTAATGAATGTCCTTTGAGTAAGGGATGCTTAGCTAAAGCTAAGAATAAAATTGCCCTTCTTCCTGTTAAAGAGAAAAAAATAAAAATAAAGAATAGGTATTTAAACTTTATTGTTTTTGATGATGGCTTACATACTCAAATTGAAAAAAGAACCCAAAACGGAATCTGGAAAAATCTTTATCAATTTCCACTGATAGAATCGTCTGAATTGGTAGATACCAAAACAATTCTCGATAATGAATTACTCAATCATGTAGATGTTCAAAGCCTTACACTTTTTAACACAGAACCCATCGTTCATAAATTAACTCATCAGCATTTGTATACTCAGTTTTGGATTGTGAACGCACCCCTAAAAAATGCAGACAAACATAAATGGGCTGACATTGAAAAGTTTGCAGTACCCAAACTCATTCACAATTTTCTCAAGAAGTACAAAAGCAAATAATTTTTCGTTATTTTTGATATTAAAGATTCAATATGTCTGGAGGTACATTAAATAAAGTAATGCTAATTGGCCATTTGGGAGATGATGTAAAAACCCATTATTTTGATGGAGGTGGATGCATAGCTCGTTTTCCTTTAGCTACTAATGAAACCTACACGAATAAAACCTCTGGAGAAAAAATAACCACTACCGAGTGGCACAATATTGTTGTCAAAAATAAATTGGCAGAAATTTGTGAAAAGTATCTCTCCAAAGGAGATAAAATATACTGTGAAGGAAAAATAAAAACACGAGAATGGGAACTTGAGGGAGTAAAGAAATACACCGTTGAAATTCACGTACAAGAGATGAATTTTTTATCGCAAAATCCTAACAACCAGAAACCTAATTCTCATCAAGAAACCTCTAACCCGGGAGAAATTATTGATGATTTACCATTTTAATCTACAAACCATTGCCTGAACCCATACTCCATAGCGAAATAGGAATAGAAACCTTTATAAATTGTGTTGTCACACTTGTATTACTAATCTGTTCTGCCCTAATTTCAGGATCCGAGGTTGCCTTTTTTTCTCTCAACAAAAGTGAGCTAGACGAGATTAAAACAAATCAAGAAGCCAAGAGCCTTAAAGCTTCAAGATTAATTGCAAAACCCAAAAAATTACTAGCCAATATTCTTGTTGCCAACAATGCAATTAACATTTTAATTGTACTCCTTTTCTCCAATTTGGGAGAAACGTTTCTTGGCAACATATCATTTAAATTAGATCTCTATTTTTTTACAGTTGACCTGCGTTTTTTTATAGAGGTCGTACTCATCACTTTCATCATTTTAATTTTTGGAGAAGTATTGCCAAAAATTTATGCAACCAGAAATGCAAAGAAATTTGCTTTAAATATGAGCCCTGTACTACTTTTATTGAGTAAGCTATTTATCTTTATTATAACGCCGCTAATTGCGCTGTCTAACTTTATAGAAAAACGTTTAAGGAACAACAAAAGTAATTTTTCTTTGGAAGATTTGTCTCAAGCGCTAGAATTAACATCAGAAAACGAAACCACTGCAGAACAAAAAAATATCTTAGAAGGAATTGTAAATTTTGGAAATACAGAAACTATCCAAATTATGAAACCGAGAATGGATATTTGCGCTATTTCCAAAAGAGCCTCGTTTGCTGAGGTTTTAGAAATTATATCTTCCAGAGGTTTTTCTCGAAATCCTGTTTATGCTGATAATATCGATGAAATCACTGGAGTGCTGTACTCTAAGGATTTACTTCCTCATTTGCATAAAAAAAACTTTGATTGGATTCCTCTAGTAAGAGAACCCTTTTTTGTACCTGAGAATAAGAAGTTAGACGATTTGTTAATTGACTTTCAAGAAAAGAAAAATCATTTAGCTATTGTAGTAGATGAATATGGAGGGACTAGCGGTTTAGTCGCTCTAGAAGACGTGATAGAAGAAATTGTTGGAGACATTAGTGACGAATTTGACGACGAAGACCTATCATACTCCAGAATAGACGAAAACAATTACGTTTTTGATGGAAAAATTAATCTAAAAGATTTTTGTAAAGTTTTAGAACTAGATGAAGTCCTATTTGAAAAAGAAAAAGGAGAATCTGAAACGCTTGCAGGATTAATTTTAGAACTGTCTGGAAAGTTCCCAAGAAAATTCGAAAAAATAAATTATCAAAATTTAACGTTTACCGTAGAGGCTATAGAACGAAAGAGAATCAAACAAATAAAAGTAGCTGTTTTATCTTAACCTATGAAAACAATTCACATCATACTACTTGTTTTAATCGTCAGTAGCTGTAGCACAAAGTCTACAACCCCTAAGCCCAATGCTTTTTTAAAATTGGAGTATCCAAAAGTAGCCTATTTTACAATTAAGGATGACATACCGTACTCTTTTGAGCGGTCTGAATTATCTGAGTTTGTACACAAAAAAAATGGGTGGAGTAATTTATTTTATCCTAGTCTAAATGCTGAAATAAGCATCACTTACCAGCCTATTGCAAATAACCTTACTCAGTTGATAAAGGATGCTGAAAAACTAACCTACAAGCATACTTTAAAGGCAGACAACATTGATGTTTATCCGTTTGAAAATAGCACTAATAAAGTATATGCTAGACTTTTTACGCTTACCGGAGATGTTGCCTCCCCTATTCAATTCCAGGTTACAGATTCTGTAAAAAACTTTATTTACGGTTCTCTTTATTTTAATACAAGACCTAACTACGATTCTATACTACCAGCCATTAATTACATCAACAACGATATTAAACATCTTATAGAAACCTTAGAATGGAAAAATTAGTCAATCCTTGACTGATTCGTTCTTCTAGAAATAAAGTACATATAAATTAACACTCCATATAACAAAGCTCCAGACAGCAGGTGTATTGCTTGCGTTCCGAACGGAAAGTTTACGTAATACATTAGAATACCCGTAAAAGCCTCAAAAAACAAAAGACCTATTACGTACTTTACCTGTTTAAAACCTAAATTGTATTTATAGTTTAACCAAAACATAAAAGCGTTTACCATTATTACTGCTATAGTAAAAGACCTGTGGAAATAGAATTTAAAACTAGGATTCAATAATCTAAACTCCTTGTGTTCAAATCCGTATTGTTTTACTTGTTCATCCACAAATTGCCTTACTTGGGTTCCTAATAATATTTGCCCAATCATCATCAGTAAAGAAACTACTAAAAGTTTGTGGAACAGTTTATTAGATTGATAAGCAAGGGACAAATTTGTACTTTCCACCAAAAATCTTGCTCTAAGTAACAAACCTATAATGACCAAACCACCAATCATATGGAAAGTAATTACGTAAGGTGTTAAAAAACTATCTACTACCACTTTGCCCAGCCAAGCTTCAAACAACATTCCTAAAAAAGCGATATAAACCAAAGGAGCTACCCCCTTAATTTTATTTTTGTTAAAAGTTACTTTCCAAAGTAAAAACAAAAAAACAAATCCTGCTAGTACAGAACTCAACCTATTGATATATTCTGTCCAAGTATGATAGACATTAAAAACGGCATACTCATGCTTAGTATAAGGCTTCCAATGAAAAATATTAAATTCTTGATTGGTAGTAATATTATCTTTAGCAACAAATAAAGCCTCGTTGTAAATAATAATCACCCCTTTTTCAAAAGTTGTGTTTTCTTTCCACTCCAACTGGTCTTGAGAGGTAGGTGGAATATAGTATCCAAAACATTTAGGCCAATCAGGACATCCCATCCCCGACCCCGTCATTCTCACAACTGAACCTGCAATAAAAATGATGTAAACTGATATGGTCGCTAATTTTATAGCCCTCAAAAGTGATTTTTGCATCTTAATTCAAATAATAATTGGAACAAAATTAAGATATTAAAAAGCTACTCTGTACAGAGTAGCTTTTTAATATCTTAATTTTAAATATTTCTTAGTAAGAGAAGATTAATGTTGATGATTGTGACTTTCTTAACTATCCCCTTTTTTGGCAGTACAACAAGGTTTCTCACAATCAGGTTTGCAATCCTTAATTTTTGTTTTTGTAGTACAACAAGCTTTCTTACAATCTGGCTCGCATAGTTTTGCTGATTTGGTAGCCGTATAAGTTTTACCGTCTAATAAATTGTTAATGGTAGCCATCAATTTTTCTTCAGAAGTTTTATTGGCATCATATACAAAAACACCCTCTTTATCTTTAAAATTCACTTTTGACTCTTGAACACCCTCCATCTTAGAAATTTTTGACTCTATCGTTTTGGCACACCCAATCTCACAGGTCATTCCATCGATATTTATATTAGCGGTTAATAGTTTGGCTGGCAGCGCTTCAACTGTTTCTTTTTTTTCTGATGACTGCTTACATCCCACAAAAGAAATTGACAAAAAAGCAATCAATATAAACTGTATAAACTTCATTTTTTAATTTTTTAAAATAATGTACGACAAAAATACGCAAAGATTTTAGATAACTATTAAACTACTTTTCAGAATAATATTACACTACTATATAAATTTTAGAGCTCGGAAGTTATTAACAGACTACTTAACGTTAAAAACGTATAAGTACTTTAAAATCAAAAAAATAAATATTTCAAAAAGTTTACTTTTAAATTTAGTTGTTAAGAAATATTAATTATATTTGCGTCCATTTTATTAACAAGCATTTTAAATATTTAAGTATGTACGCAATTGTAGAGATAGCAGGGCAGCAGTTTAAAGTAGCGCAAGACCAAAAAGTATACGTTCACCGTTTACAAAGCGAAGAAGGAGATTCAGTTTCTTTTGACAACGTTTTATTAGTAGACAATGATGGTGATGTTACAGTTGGCGCCCCAGCTATAAAAGGAGCTTCAGTGAAAGCTAAAGTTTTAGGTCACCTAAAAGGTGATAAAGTAATCGTTTTCAAGAAGAAAAGAAGAAAGGGTTACAAAAAGAAAAACGGACACCGTCAGTTTTTAACTGAAATTCAAATTGAAGCTATCAACGCTTAATTATTTGACTGTCTAATTTAATTATTAAAAAAAATAACCTTAAAAACACAATATTATGGCTCATAAGAAAGGTGTCGGAAGTTCGAAGAACGGTAGAGAATCAGAATCGAAACGATTAGGTGTAAAGATTTTTGGTGGACAAGCTGCTTTGGCTGGTAACATCATAGTACGTCAAAGAGGTACTACTCACAACCCAGGTGAAAACGTTTACATGGGTAAAGATCATACTTTACACGCAAAAGTTGATGGAATTGTAGAATTCCAAAAGAAAAGAAACAACAAATCTTATGTTTCTATTACTCCAGTTCAATTAGAGGCTGAAGCTTAATAGCAATCATTAGTTTAAACGTAATAAAATAGCCGAATACATTATTGTATTCGGCTATTTTATTACGTTTAAATGCCACTTTTAGATAAGTAATTACGATTAAGACCATGTGTGTTATATACTTACTTTTACGACGTTTATTTTATCGTTTAGAAGAACTTGAAAAAAGTAAATCCCTCTTCCTAAATTCTTATTTTCTCTTTTTCTACCTAAAATATCACTAACATAAATCACTTTACCCTCATCGGGAACCATTTCACCGTTTATGATTTTGAATTGTATTTTACTTTTAGAAAGTACAACTGACTGGCTTAACGTTGAAAATGAAAAAGGAGTTTGGCTTAAAGGTAGCAACGATTCTCCGTCAGTTGTACTGGTGAACCATTGATTTTCGTCCAATAATAAAGCTACAAACTCTGCTCCTGTTTTGTTCTCTCTAACTCCGTTGTAAGTTCCACCGTCTTTACTTGCGGTCTCATCTATCACGATATAATTTTCAGACAAGCTAAGACTTGTTTGACCAAAGTTGGGCTCCAAGCTCGTGTTACTATTTTGTAAACCACAAATCCATTTGGTAACGGAATTAGTGGTTGGGTCTCCATATGTTGCGTAAATAACATCTCCACTGGCAGAAATATTAAAACCTGCATCTACTGTAGTAAGTAGGCCTACTGAGCTTCCAAAACTTGAATTTGAATCGTTATCCACATCTGTAAAAACAATTATATCTCCCGCATTGATAGTGTTTGAACCCGTAACCCACTTTAAAACTCCTTCGGAGCCCATATTCCCATTACCAGCTGCATTAGGCTCATTGTCCGTAAAATATATAGTTGTGTTGGGATTTAGAGTTACCATTGCAACAATAGAAAAATCTTTGTCTCCGTCTGCATTAAAACCCGTAAACAAAATATCTCCGGTGTTTTGGCTGAACAAAATAGGACAATAGAAAATCATCAGTAATATTACTTTCCTTTTCATAGCTTTTTTGTTTTTAAATTACAGAAAAATATAGAATTCACAAAAAAGCCTTTCGATTATATCGAAAGGCTCTGCTATGTTATATGTCTTGAGATATTAACTTATTTCATCAAACTGAATGTTAACTCCTAATTTATCAGCCATCAACTGATTGATTTTTCTTTTTAAAGCTGGAATTTTAACTTCCTTTATAGCATCGGAACAGAAAGCAAACATTAACAATGCTTCTGCTTCTTTTTTAGGAATCCCTCTTTGTTGCATGTAGAACAAAGCTGATTTGTCTAACTGTCCGATAGTACAACCGTGAGAACATTTTACATCATCTGCAAAAATCTCTAACTGTGGTTTGGAGTTGATTACTGCATCATCTGAAATCAGCACAGAATCGTTTTGCTGATAAGCGTTAATTCTTTGTGCTGCTTGCTCTACAATGACCTTTCCGTTGAAAACTCCTGTGGACTTACCTCCATAAATTCCTTTGTAGGTTTCGTTAGATTGACAATCTGGTGATTTGTGTGCTACCAACGTATGATTATCAACTAATTGATTTCCTTCTAAAATAGTAACTCCATTTAAGATAGAATCACATCCGGGGCCGTTCTGATAAAATGCCAAATTGTTTCTTGTAATGTTCCCTCCGAATGAAAAAGTATACACTGAAGCTACGGTATCTCTTTCTTGAGCTACAAAGGTTGCATCTATTAATGAAGCATCATTTTTATCATTTTGAATTTTGTACAGATCAAAAATTCCGTTTTGACCCACAAAAACCTCTGTAACTACATTGTTAAAGGTAGCCACGTCAGCGATAGATTGATGACGTTCTATAAATTTAACCTCGGCATTCTCTCCAATTGTAATTAAATTTCTTGGTTGCAATAGCATTGCAGAAGTCTCTCCAGAAGCTAAATAAATTAACTCAATAGGCTTAGATACTACTTTACCTTTTGCAACTTGTACCACAACTCCCTCGTTGGTAAAAGCTGTGTTTAAGTCTGTTAAACTTGTAAATCCTTTAGCTAGGGTATTATACTTTGTTTTAAATACGTCTTCATAGGAATCATCTCCAATAGCTTCTGACAAAAGTTTGACAGAAACTTCTTCTATTGTATCTGATAGCGAAGGTTGAAAAACACCATCGATAAATATTAACCTATACGCATCTAAACCTTCCACTAAAAAAGGCTGAATGGTTTCTGCTGTTACGTTAGTTGCTTGGGCAGCATCAATTCCGTACTCGTTTTTTAATACACTTCTTAAACTCGTGTATTTCCACTCTTCATCTTTAGTTGTAGGAAATCCTTTTTGAGAAAAAGCTTCGAAAGCTTGTTTCTTGTAATTTTCAACAGTTGCACTTTTAGAGTTGCCTTTAAATGCAGCTGATAATTTATCTTGTAAACTCATATGTATAAGTTATTAGGTTTGTTATTATGAATTAGAAAACAGTATTTTCTAATTATTTAACTAACCAATCGTATCCTTTTTCCTCTAACTCCAAAGCCAATTCTTTACCACCAGACTTGATTATTTTACCGTCTGCCAATACGTGAACAAAATCAGGAACAATGTAATCTAATAGACGTTGATAGTGTGTGATTACTACCACAGCGTTATCTTTAGACTTTAATTTATTAACTCCATTAGCTACAATACGTAAAGCATCGATGTCTAAACCAGAATCCGTTTCATCTAAAATGGCTAATTTTGGTTCTAACATAGCCATTTGAAAAATTTCGTTACGCTTTTTTTCTCCTCCAGAAAAACCTTCATTTAAAGAACGAGATAAGAAATCTTTTTTGATTTCTAACAAAGCAGATTTCTCTTTTATCTTTTTTAGCATTTCAGCAGCAGGCATGTCTTCTAAACCTTGTGCTTTTCTTTTAGCATTAATTGCTGTTTTGATAAAGTTTGTTACCGTAACTCCGGGTATTTCTACTGGATATTGAAAGGATAAGAAAACTCCTTTGTGTGCTCTTTCATCTGGATCTAATTCTTGTAAATCTTCTCCGTCTAAACTTATAGAACCTTCTGTAACTTCGTAGTTTTCGTTTCCTGCTACTACAGATGCAAAAGTACTTTTACCAGCTCCGTTTGGTCCCATAATTGCGTGAACCTCCCCTGGTTTTACTTCTATATTCAATCCTTTTAAGATATCGTTATCTTCTACTTTTGCGTGTAAATTTTCAATTTTTAACATCTCTTTATTGTTGATCTGTTTGTTTGTGTATTTGTTAAATTGTTTTGCTTCGTTCGACTAAACGAATCAACACTTAAACTCTTTGTTTATCCTACGGATCCCTCTAAACTAATTTCTAATAATTTTTGTGCTTCTACCGCAAACTCCATAGGAAGCTTGTTTAACACGTCTTTACTAAATCCGTTTACAATGAGGGCTATGGCTTTTTCTGTATCAATCCCTCTTTGGTTACAATAAAACAACTGATCTTCTCCAATTTTACTGGTAGTTGCTTCGTGCTCTATTTTTGCTGATTTATTTTTAGCTTCTATGTATGGAAATGTATGTGCTCCACACAAATCTCCCATTAACAACGAATCGCACTGAGAAAAGTTACGTGCATTTTCTGCTTTAGGATTTACTCTTACCAACCCACGGTAACTGTTATGAGAATGACCTGCAGAAATACCTTTAGAAATAATAGTACTCTTAGTGTTTTTACCTAAGTGAACCATTTTAGTTCCTGTATCTGCTTGCTGATAATTATTAGTTACTGCGATAGAATAAAATTCTCCTGTTGAATTATCTCCCTTTAAAATACAAGAAGGATATTTCCATGTTACAGCAGAACCTGTTTCTACTTGTGTCCAAGATACTTTTGCATTGGTTTCGCAAACCGCTCTTTTGGTTACAAAGTTAAATACTCCACCTTTACCTTCTGCATCACCAGGAAACCAGTTTTGAACTGTAGAATATTTAATTTCTGCATCATCCATAGCTACTAACTCAACTACCGCAGCGTGTAATTGATTCTCATCTCTACTTGGTGCGGTACAACCTTCTAAGTAACTCACAAAAGAGCCTTCATCAGCAATTACCAACGTACGCTCAAATTGTCCTGTTCCCCCTTCGTTGATACGGAAGTAAGTAGACAATTCCATTGGACATGTAACTCCTTTAGGAATGTAACAAAAAGATCCATCCGTAAAAACGGCCGAATTTAAGGCAGCATAAAAGTTATCTGTTTTTGGAACTACAGAACCCATATATTTTTTTACCAACTCCGGATGCTCTTTAATTGCTTCTGAAATAGGACAAAAAATAATCCCTTTTTCATTTAAAGTTTTTTTAAATGTTGTGGCTACAGAAACTGAGTCTACAACAATATCAACCGCTACATTTTGTAAACGCTTTTGCTCATCTACAGAAATTCCTAGTTTTTTATACATTTCCAGTAATTCTGGATCTACATCATCTAAGCTTTTGTTTGGATCTGCTTGTTTAGGAGCAGAGTAGTAACTGATATCTTGAAAATTTGGTTTCTGATATTTTACATTTGCCCACTCTGGCTCTTCCATAGCTTCCCATTTGCGAAAAGCATCCAATCGCCACTCAGTCATCCATTCTGGCTCTTCTTTTTTTGCAGAAATAGCCCTAATTACATCTTCATTTATTCCTTTGGGAAAAGTTTCTGCATCCAAATAAGTATAGAATCCATATTCGTACTCTTTGGTTTTTAACTCTTCTCTTAAGTGATCCTCTGTATATTTACTCATTACTTAGTAATTGAAAGATTAAAAAATTAAACGATTCAAAAAACTCGAATTATCTAATCTCACTATTGTTTAAATATTTGATGAAGTTTGACAATTGCTTTGATATCTCCACCACATCTTTTATTAATTCATCTCCTGTTTCTTCCGAAACTTCTTGTAAACGGATTGCAATATTAACTAAATTTCTACACTCTCCACAAGATCCTTTTGCTATGTATAAAACTTAATAAGCTGTTTATTTTGACTGCAACTCAAAACCCTCTGCTATATTATTAGGTATTGATAATGCTGCCCTTTCTAATTGATTCGATATATTATAATTAATTTTTTAAATTTTTAGTTGTCTCAAATATTCTAACCGCAAAGTCGAATGATTTTTTGTAAACTTCTAAATCTTCAAACTTTTTCATTTCAAATTATTCAATCATTGAATTTTTTAATTCTTGAATTAAAGTGAAAAAGACTCTCCACATCCACAAGTCCTATTGGCATTTGGATTGTTAAAAACAAATCCTGTTCCGTTTAGACCTCCCGAATATTCTAATGTTGTTCCTACCAAGTATAGAAAACTTTTTTTGTCGACCACGATTTTCACACCATTATCTTCAAAAACCTTATCTCCCTCTTTCTCTTCTTTGTCAAACTTTAACTCATAAGACAAACCAGAACAACCTCCACTTTTTACTCCAACTCTAACAAAATCAGTAATAGCATCATAACCATCATCGGTCATGAGTTCTACTACTTTTTTCTTAGCCACATCTGATACTTTTATCATAACTTAAATGGATTAACTCTAAACTTTTTGCAAATTTACTACTTTAAAACTGATTTTTGTCATAAGCGAGATTAATAATATTTATTACATCATAGACTTCGTCAATGTAATATGTATCTTTGCAAATTCTATTAACATTCCTATAATTTATTAGTAGATTAAATATATAAACCTTTCAAAATGAAAAAAGCACATTTATTATTATTCATTATTTTCAATTTTTCATTTGGTACGCCACCTAATGAAATAACTATCGGAGGAGAGGATGAATCTTTAGCTGTACCTATAAGAACTTCAAATAATTATTCTTATTCACAAATTATCTATAATCAATCAGATATTAATATGACTGGTGATATAACCCACATTAAATACTATTTGTATCCAACATTTGGATCTCCCGAAGCATATACAAATTCCGATGAATGGACTATCTACTTAGCGCACACAAGTAAAGTTCAATTTTCTGATTTAGATGATAATATTACTAATCTAACAGAAGTTTTTTCTGGCAAAATATTTGTTGATAATAGCGAGATATTGATAACTTTTGATTCTCCTTTCAAATATAACGGAATTGACAACTTAGTCGTTTCTGTTCATGAAAACAAACCCAACAATGAATCATCCGACGGAATATCCTTTCTAGGAAGTATCCCAAGTCAAAATATTTCACTTACCTACTATAGTGATATTCATAACCCTAATCCTTTAGAGGACAATTTAAACTCCAATTATTCAGGTCAAAAAGGCTTCTGGAAGACCTTACCTAAAACTACATTTACAATTAATGAGGAAATGCTACTTAGTGTCTCTGAAAATGAAGAAATTGAAAATTTGAAAATCAGACTAGATAACTATAAACTAGTAACTAATATATTGAATGTTAATTTAGAAATTTTTAATACACTAGGGGGAAAAATTAATAATCAAAATTTACAAGAAGGTTTATATTTCATAAGAGCTAAATTTGAAAACAAGCCTGATGCTTTCTTTAAATTTTATGTATCTAATTAATTTCATCCCCTAATATCCTCTTATCTTTAGAAAATTTTAATACTTAATTATTTATAGACACTTTATATTAAACAATAATACCATTAATAAATGTTAGAAGATAAAACTCCACATAAAACAGACATTGCGAGTTTGGGTGAATTTGGACTCATTAGTCACTTGACAGAACATTTCAAAATCAATCATAGTTCCACGATTAAAGGAGTGGGTGATGATTGTGCCGTAATTGATGCCGAAGGTCTTAAAACTTTAGTAACTACTGATTTATTGGTAGAAGGTGTGCATTTTAATTTGTCTTATATGCCTTTAAAACATTTGGGGTATAAGGCCGTAATGGTCAACTTATCGGATGTTTATGCCATGAATGCCGATGCCAAGCAAATTACGGTATCTATTGCTATTTCCAATAGGTTTCCATTAGAAGCTGTGGAAGAGTTATACAGTGGTATTTTGCTCGCGTGTGAAAAGTATAATATTGATTTAATTGGAGGTGATACAACCTCATCTACCAAAGGTTTGTTAATTAGTGTTACAGCTATTGGAACTGCTGAGGAAGAAAAAATTGTTTATAGAAACACTGCTAAGGAAAATGACTTACTCATTGTTTCTGGTGATTTGGGTGCTGCTTATTTAGGTTTCCAGGTTTTAGAACGCGAAAAACAAGTTTTTGAAGTGGACCCTAATAATCAGCCTGACTTGGATCAGTATATTTACCTAATAGAAAGACAATTAAAACCCGAAGCTAGAAAAGACATCGTACGAATTTTAAATGATTTGGAAGTTGTACCTACTTCTATGATTGATATTTCTGATGGTTTGTCTTCTGAAATTATACATCTATGCCAACAGTCTAAAGTTGGGTGTAACTTATATGAAGATAAAATTCCCTTAGACCCACAAGTAATCTCCACCTGTGAAGAATTTGAATTGAACAGCACCACCGTTGCCCTAAGTGGCGGCGAGGATTACGAATTGTTATTTACTGTGGCACAAAGTGACTTTGATAAAATTAAAGGAAATCCTCATTTAAGCGTTATTGGTCACATGACAGACAAAGCTAGCGGAATGAACTTAATTACAAGAGCTAGCCAGGCAGTACCTTTAACAGCACAAGGTTGGAATGCTTTGTTAGATAAAGATAAAAAATAAATACACTATTAAGATAAAAAGGCTATCTAGAATTAGATAGCCTTTTTATTACTCTGTTACATACGGTCTGTTTTTCATTTTTATCAAACCTGGTTCTTCATATTTGTTCATCATCACAAAAAGTTCTTTCTGTAATTTTTCGCCAATCTCCTTGTAGTCCTTATCTCCGTAAAAATTGATGAGCTCATTAGGATCTTTTTCCAAATCAAATAGATATGGCTTTTCACTTTTATCTAAAATTAACTTGTATCTATCTGTAACCGCAGCTACCCACCAACCACCAGTCTTGGCAAAGTAGGTAATTCTATTCTCATCTTTAACCTTCTTTTCGCAATTTAGAAAGTCTTCAGAAGTATCTGACCCATGAAATTTTGCTTTGGTTTCTACCCCCATCAAGCTCAAAATGGTAGGAGCAAAATCTACATTGGTATAAGCGGTTTCAATTACTTTTCCTGCATTAATTTTATTTGGGTAACGAATTACAAACGGAATTCTAGACGATGCTTCGTAGGGCACATTTTTATTCCTCCTATTGTGTTCAAAAAACATATCACCGTGGTCTGACGTAAAAATAATGATTGTGTCGTCTGATAATTTGTTATCGTCCAAAAATTTTAAGATTTTACCCACGCTATCATCAATATGCTTTACCATTCCAAAATATTGCTGTAGCGCTTGCTTATCAAAACCATTCTTTCCAGTGGCCTCGTTCTTATCTTTTTTATTTTTGCTTGGTTTTGCCCAAGATGGTTTTACGGCCGTGTACTTGGGGTCCATCGTTGCAGGCCTTTGGATATCCATGTGATTATACATTTTATCATAAGGTGGTTTTGCATAATCTGGTGTGTGAGGGTCTGGGATAGAAACCATTAAAGCAAATGGTTTGTTTTTATCTCTTTCTAAAATTTCTAAAGTTTTATCTGTAAAAAAATCTGTCAAGTGTACCACCTCTTCTTTAGGTAAGTTTGCCGCTATCTTTTCATTAATTCCTCTTATTTTATCACCTTTTATGTGAAAATATGGAGCATGTCCCCCACGCATCATATAACGATTGTCTTCAAAACCTGCTTTATATTTAATACCGAAAGTGTACTTTTCGTGACCCGCTAGGTGCCATTTCCCCACATAAGCAGTAGCATAACCATTATCTCTTAAGATAGTCGCAAAGGTTGGAATATCCTCTCTAATATGGAGTCCGTTTTTTGGAGCTCCTGTTGCTTGAGGGTACAAACCAGTAACTACAGAGGATCTAGAGGGTGTACACACTGGAGATGATGCATAATAACTCGTACATATTGCTCCTTCATTTGCAATTCTATCAATATTAGGAGTATCTACGTTGTTACCTTTTCCCCAAACAAAAGCTTGTTCTTCGGACAATAATTTTTGATAGCAACTCAAGGTTCTAAAATTATGCTCATCTGTATGGACAATAATTAAGTTGGGCTTTTTCTGAGCTTGCAAACTCACAAAAGCCAAAGCTAAACCTAATTGAAGTAGTAATTTATAATTTGTCATCTGACTATAGTTTTATCGTTGTTTTATTTTGACAGAGAATTTACTTAAAAGTTTAATTGAAAAATTTAATTTTTTCTTATAAAACTTAAAATAGCACTCTCTGCATCTAATCTATCTTCAATCAAGCTCATGTGTCCATTTTCTAACTCTACTACGCTAGTTTTACTATCCTTTGTTTGCTCTATCAAATCCTCATAATTTAAAACCGGATCTTTTTTACCTAAAATCATTAAAGATGGGTAGGGGCCGAAATGAAGCAGTACTTCCCTATCTAACCTAATCTTCATACCCTCTAAAGCTGCAATTATCCCTTGACGTGATGTGGTTAGTGCCTGTTTTTTAACCTCTGCTATTTCTTTAGCATATATTTTTCTACACTTAGACCTAAACAACATAGGTATAGAAGTTCTAATGAAAGATTTATGATTTTCTTTGACCACTGCAATGGCTCTATCTCTACCTGTTTTTTTTTCATTAGTGTCTGTCCTAGCTGTAGAATTTAACAAGATCAAACCTTTTACGTTATCGGGATATAAATCAGCAAAAGCTAGAGAAACGTAACCACCCATAGAATGACCTATAAAAAAAGAACGACGAACGTTCAATTCTTCTAAAACTGCTTTAACTACTTCTGCCATTTGAGTCATGGTGTGTACGTAGCCCAAGTTGTCAGACTTTCCGTGTCCTAACAAATCAATGCAAACCACACGATATTTAGAGACCAATAGCTGTTCTAAATTTTTCCACATATGAACATTTTCTAAAAAACCGTGTAATAAAACTACTGTGGTCCCTTTTCCTGATGCTGTATAATGAATTTTTGTGTTTTTGTATGTGATGTATAGACCCATGCTGCAAACATATTACAATAACTAAAAGTCAACACAATTAAATAAACTTTATTGTCGAAAAATATAAAAGCTATTAACTAAGCATATATTAAATACAATGCTTTTTAACAAAGTAGATAAATCCTACATTTGCTAGCAAATACATTTAGACTTTGAAAATTCAATCTTTTTTAGAAACGTATCAAAATTCTGAGATTACTAAAGAATTTATTCAACAATTATCCAAAGAAAAATTTCACAGTATCGTTAGTAAATTAAGCGGTTCTGCATTTTCTTTTATGGTGGCAGAAGCTTTTAAGCAAACAGAGAAAACTTTTTTAATTGTTTTTGATGACAAAGAAAAAGCAGCTTATTACCTAAACGATTTAGAAAAACTGGTCAACGAAAAAGATGTACTATTTTACCCAGGATCTTACAGAAGACCTTACGAAATAGAAGACATAGACAATGCAAACGTATTGATGAGAGCAGAGGTTTTAAACAGATTAAATTCTAGAAAAAAACCAGCGATTATTATTACCTATCCCAATGCAATTTTTGAAAAAGTAGTAACTAAAAAAGATTTGAATAGCAACACCTTTAAAATTACCACGGGTGATGAATTTAGTATTGATTTTATTAACGAAGTATTATTTGAGTATAAATTTAACCGCGTAGATTTTGTTACAGAACCAGGAGATTTTGCAGTCCGTGGCGGAATTATAGACATCTTTTCCTTTGCCAACGACGAACCCTACCGTTTGGAGTTTTTTGGTGATGAAGTAGACAGTATTAGAACTTTTGATGTGGAAACCCAACTTTCTACTGGAAAACCCAATAAAGTTAACATCATACCCAATGTAGAAAATAAACAGTTTTCTGAAAAAAGAGAATCATTTTTAAAATTCATTCCTAATAACAGTGTCGTATTTACGCACAGCATGGATATTCTACAAAATGATTTAAATACATTGTTTGAAAAAGCTACCAGTCGTTTTGATACGCTGTCAGAAAACATCAATCACACCTTACCTAGCGAACTATTTTTAGACGGTATTCAGGTTAAAGAACAACTTAACGCTTACAGTCGAGTTTCCGTTCACAACAGTTCTAATAACGCCACCATTAACGGTAATACGGAACCCCAACCTTCTTTTAATAAGCAGTTTGATTTATTAATTGAAAACTTGCAAAAGAATACCGAAAACGGATATCAAAACTACTTGTTTTGTAGCAACGAAAAGCAAGCCCGACGATTCTATGATATTTTTAATGAAAATGAAAAAAATGTAGATTATCAAACTATTGTTTTTCAGATTCACGAAGGATTTGTAGATCATCAGCATAAAATAGTTTGCTATACCGACCACCAAATATTTGAACGTTATAATAAATTTCAACTAAAAAACGGATTTGCTAAAAAGCAAGCGGTTACTTTACAAGAACTAAACAATTTAGAAATAGGCGATTTTGTAACCCATATAGACCACGGAATAGGAAAATTTGGAGGCCTACAAAAAATAGATGTGAGTGGCAAAAAGCAAGAAGCCATTAAGTTAATTTATGGTGATGCAGATGTACTTTATATTAGCATTCACTCTCTTCACAAAATATCTAAGTTTACAGGAAAAGATGGAAAAGAACCTAAAGTACACAAATTAGGGTCTCCAGCTTGGAAAAAAGCCAAACAGAAAGCCAAAACTAAGGTCAAACAGATTGCTTTCGATTTAATTCAGTTATACGCAAAACGTAAAAATCAAAAAGGATATAGTTTTGATCCAGACAGTTATTTGCAACATGAGCTAGAAGCTAGTTTTATGTTTGAAGATACTCCAGATCAGTTTAAAGCTACACAAGACGTAAAAGCAGATATGGAGAGCGACAAACCTATGGATAGGTTAATTTGTGGTGATGTGGGTTTTGGAAAAACAGAAGTTGCTATACGTGCAGCCTTTAAATCTGTAGACAACAGCAAGCAAGTTGCTGTTTTAGTCCCCACCACTATCTTAGCATTTCAGCACTTTAAATCTTTTAAAAAAAGGCTGGCAGATTTACCTGTAAACATCAACTATTTAAATCGTTTTAAAACGGCTAAGCAAAAGAAGATGATTGTAGAAGATTTGGCCGAAGGAAAATTAGATATTATTATTGGAACACATCAACTAGTATCTGACAAAATAAAGTACAAAGACCTAGGTTTATTAATTATTGATGAAGAACAAAAGTTTGGCGTTGCCGCAAAAGACAAACTAAAAACCATTAAAGAAAACGTAGATACTTTAACACTCACAGCCACTCCCATACCACGTACTTTACAGTTTAGTTTAATGGCAGCTAGAGATTTATCTGTAATTGCAACACCGCCACCAAACCGTCATCCTATAGAAACTAACGTGGTTGGCTTTAGCGAAGAAACCATTAGAGATGCTGTGATGTACGAAATTTCTAGGGGAGGACAAGTATTTTTTATTCACAACCGAGTAGATAATATAAGGGAAGTAGCTGGCATGTTGCAACGTTTAATTCCAGATGCTAAAATTGCTATCGGACACGGGCAAATGGAAGGTAGAAAACTAGAGGAGGTAATGGTTAATTTTATGGAAGGTTCTTTTGATATTTTAGTGGCTACCACCATTATAGAATCTGGTTTGGATGTTCCTAATGCCAATACCATTTTTATCAATCATGCGAATAACTTTGGGTTGTCGGACTTACACCAAATGCGAGGTCGTGTAGGTCGTTCCAATAAAAAAGCTTTCTGTTATTTTATTTGTCCTCCTTACCACATGATAACAGAAGATGCGCGCAAACGTATTCAAGCTTTAGAAATGTTTAGCGAATTAGGTAGTGGAATTAACATTGCCATGAAAGATTTAGAAATTCGTGGAGCAGGAGACTTGTTGGGTGGTGAACAAAGTGGATTTATTACTGATATTGGTTTTGACACTTATCAAAAAATCTTAGAAGAAGCCGTTAGAGAATTAAAAGAAAACGAGTTTAAAGATTTATATGATGAGGACACAGAGCAAAAAGAGTTTGTAAACGATATTCAAATCGATACAGATTTTGAAATTCTATTTCCAGACGATTATGTGAATTCGATCACAGAAAGGCTCAATTTATATAATAAATTAGGTTCTTTAACAGAGGAACTTCAATTACAAGAATTTGAGAGACATCTAAAAGATCGTTTTGGTGAAATTCCTACACAAGTAGTTGATTTGCTCGACTCCGTTAGAATTAAGTGGTTAGCCAAAAAGCTAGGGCTAGAAAAACTAGTATTGAAGCAAAAACGTATGATTGGTTATTTTGTTTCTGATCAGCAAAGTGAATACTATAGTACAGAAACTTTTGGCAAAATTTTAAAATACGTACAAAGCAATTCCAAAATGTGTGTCATGAAAGAGAAAGAAACCAAAGCAGGTTTACGTTTATTAATTACTTTTATTAGGATAGATAGTGTAACCAAAGCATTAGGAGTGTTGGAAAGTATATGAACAAAACCGTATTAAAACATGGTCAGTTTTTTTTAAATAAAATTTATTATAATTGCCTAAAAATTAACACATGAAAAATCTAATTTTCCTATCAATTTTCTCACTATTCCTTACCAACAAAAAAATCAAACTAAAAAAGGACGTCATTAGTTTAAAAAGTGGTTTGGAAGTATCTTTTAAAAAAATACAAAGATTTCAATCAGTTCCAACAGGAAGATATAGTACTATGGAGGCATCTAGAGGGAATAAATTTTATATTCTTAAAATGGAGTTCAAAAATAAATCTAAAAAAACCACTATAATAGACTTTAATAAAATTACAATAGTCGATAAAGAAAAAGAGGCTCAATTTAAATCTAGCTATGTTACTAGAACTGGTACTTTTTCGTTCGTAATTTTAAAGGAATCAAAATTAAAAGCAGGTGGGAGTAAAGGAGTAAATCTTTTTTTCATCTACGATGAAAATAAAAACCCTAAATATTTAAAAATTCAAGATGAAATTATCAAAGTCCCTTACAAGTAAGATAAAAGTATATATCGTCTTCACTTTATTCAGCGTGTCGTCGTGTAGTCTTATTCATCCTAAAATATACAATGTAAAAAATAAGGTTTATAATTTCAATAAAGAAGTAGACTATACCATAAATAAAATCCAAATAAAAAGTACTGTTCATGGATATTTTACAGAGATATATTTCACTTTTACGAATAAATCGAACGAAAATATTTTAATTGACTTTGATAAAATAAAAATTGTAAATAACAAAAATACTAAAATAGATTATTTACCTGAATTAGCTTTATTCAATTCGACTACCAAAATAATAAAGCCAAAAAAATCTATAAAGAGATGTCTAGAATATGTTTCACCATATGATCAAATTCCAAATTATCTTAATGTAAATGACCAGATAGTCCAAATTGAACATCAATAATGTTTTTTCATCTTAGAAATTTAAACTACAACATTCAATTATAGTTATAAAGACTTGAATTATTATCTATCAGGGTTTATTTACAAATTATTGTAAAACGTATGATTTGTTATTTTGTTTCTGATCAGCAAAGTGAATACTATGGTACAGAAACTTTTGGCAAAATTTTAAAATATGTACAAAGCAATTCTAAAATGTGTGTCATGAAAGAGAAAGAAACCAAAGTAGGTTTGCGTTTGTTAATTACTTTTATTAGGATAGATAGTGTAACCAAAGCATTGGAGGTCTTAAAAAGTATATAAAACAATAAAGGGAGCAAATGCTCCCTTTATTGTTTGTTATTAAAATTGTTGTTTTATAGTCTTTTACTGTAACCAGTCCCATTAGGACCTAAATCTCCTAAAGCAATTCTTATAATATCTATAATCCATAAAATACCAAATAATCCTCCAGTTAAAAGTTTTAGTATTCCTAACCAAGTATAACCTAAATAAAAACGATCAATACCAATTCCTCCCAAGAAGATACTTAGCAATAAAGCAGCTATTTGATTGGTTCCTGGTGAATAGTAAGGTGGTGATTCTACCAGTAAGTCCGATGAGGGTGTGGCAGGTGCAGAGGGTGACGCGCTAGAAATAGTAGTTGTCGTTGTATTCGTAGCTTCTGTTTGAGCTACCCTTTTTACAGGAAAAGCCGCGAAAGAATTTACACTTGCAAACATGAATAGCGACATAAAAAATAAGAGTACATTTGTTTTCATAAGTATGGTTTTTATAATCTCAAATTACGCAGTAATATGAAGCACTTCTTAACTCTTTTCATTTTTATATGTTCTCATTCGCTATGGAGTCAAACGTATGAGTTTTTAGGAGTCGTTAAAGTTAATGACACCATTCCTGTTCAATACAGAATAAATTTTGTTTTAAAAAACAATGTAATTAATGGTACTTCTATTACCGATGAAAAAGGTAAGTATGAAACAAAGTCTGTTATTACTGGGGGTTACTTGAATGATACTTTACACTTTAAAGAAATTGCCATACTTTATACCAAAGCAGATTTTGAAGATTTAGATTTTTGCTATGTTCATTTTAAAGAGAAAATGAAGCTTTCAAAAAATCAAAAAAATATCAAAGGAAATTTTACAGGTAAATTTCCAGACGGAACAGCCTGTTTAAATGGATCCCTACAACTAAATTCAATAGGTAGTATTTTAAAAGCACAGAAAAAAATCTTGAAGAAGATTACAAAATCAAAAAAGATACAGCAAGCTTTTAAGGAGAATAAGATTGACGTTCCCGATAAAATCGTTAGCTCAAACCATATCAACGTGATAAAGAAAAACCAGAACACGGGAATTTTTTGGAGTCACGAAGTCTTAAAACTAGAAGTTTGGGATAACGGCCAAATTGATGGAGATGTTATTGATTTGTATGTGGATGATAAAATAATCCTCAGGGGTTTTACAATATCATCTCAAGTAAAAACGATTAACATTCCTCTCAATAAAAAAAGAACGGTGATTAAAGTAGTCTCTAAAAGCGAAGGAAAAACTCCACAAACAACAGCATCCTTAAATTTTATTGATGGAAACAATAGCAACGAGATACTAACTTCTTTGAGCCTTTATGAAGAGTCGATGATTACTATTTTAAAGTAAACCATTGAATATTATTGAGAAAAGGTTTTATTAAAACGTAACAATTGTTAAAAAAATTGTTAATATTGCTCAAACATTTAAATAATAAACCAATGAAAAAAATTGCTATGGTAGCTGCATTATGCATGTCTTTGACATCGTGTTATGTGCATGAATACACAATCGGAAACGGTGCTAAATCTAGTATTTCGAAAACTAAAAAAAATCACTTTGTAATTAGAGGATTAGCTCCAATAAAAACGGCTCAACCCGAAGCGATGGCACAAGGAGCGAAAGACTATACTGTTAAAACAAGATTTTCTTTTATAGATACATTGCTTAACGCAATTACATATGGAATATATTCACCAACTACAACAACAGTAACAAAATAAACGGAAAAATCATGAAAAAAGCTTTATATACAATACTTTTAGGGTCTTCGTTATTATTAACATCTTGTTACTCGACTGTACATACTTTTGGAGAAGGACCTCAAACTGGTAAAGAAGTAAAAGGAAAAAACCAATACTTATTTTGGGGATTATCTCCAATAAAAACTACTCAACCTCAAAAAATGGCAGGAGGTTCAGATAACTTTGAGGCAACGACAAAATTTACTGTTATTGACCAAATTTTATCTACTCTTACTTTTGGTATCTATGGTCAAAGTACTACAACTGTACAAAAATAATTTATCCCTATAAATCTTAAACCTCTTCTTAACAGAAGAGGTTTTTTTATGCTTTTTATTTTACCTTTATTCCTATGAAATACCAAGCCATCAATCCACAATTATTTATACAAAACAGAAAAAAATTTGTGCAAAAAATGGAACCTAGTTCCATCGCATTTTTTAATTCTAATGACGTATTTATAACTGGTGCAGATAGCACTTTACCTTTTGAGCAACAAAGAGATTTATTTTACTTGAGCGGTATCGATCAAGAAGAATCTATTTTGGTTTTATGTCCTAACGCATCCAACCCCAATCACCGAGAAATTCTTTTTGTTAAAGAAACTAACGATTTAATCGCTATTTGGGAAGGAGAAAAACTAAGCAAAAAACAAGCCACACAAGTTTCAGGAATCCACACTATATATTGGTTAGATCAGTTTGACACAGTTATTACTCAATTACTCAAAGAAACTAAAAACATCTATTTCAATCAAAACGGTCATAAAAGAGCCGACACTCAAATGGAATCTCGCGAAGACCGTTTCGTTAAAAAAATAAAAAATCAATTCCCTAATTACAATTACACTCCATCCTTTCCTATTTTATTTGAGATAAGAGGTCTCAAATCACAAATAGAAATTAGTTTAATACAACAAGCCTGCAACATCACTAAAAAAGGATTTAAACGTGTTTTAAACTACGTGAAACCCAACGTATGGGAATATGAAATAGAGGCAGAATGGATTCATGAATTTATCCGAAACAAATCCAAAGGCTTCGCCTATACACCTATAATAGCTTCTGGCCATAGTGCATGTATTTTACACTACATCCAAAATAACAAACAATGTAAAGACGGAGATTTATTACTCATGGATTGCGCTGCAGAATATGCCAATTATTCCAGTGACTTAACAAGAACTATCCCAGTAAATGGTAAGTTT